>ONND01000004.1 GCA_900319105.1 uncultured Bacteroidales bacterium
TCTATGTGCATGGTCACATGTTTTCGTTCTTTGACTGCGACAATTTCAGCGTCATCACGCTTAAATGTCAGCCGGAACCGGATAGATGAACTGAAAGCCGAGTACGACTGCATCGGCAAGCCCATGATGGTCAACAACCGGATTAACAATGCCACGCTATGAGATACATAGTTGCGAGCAGATGATGGAACTCATCCAGCAGCTCGGATTCCTGCCGCTTTTAGCAAGCGGCATTTCCGGCTATTCGGCGGAAGAGATGGCGGACGAGGAATGTCGTTACGTCGTCTTTCCGGACGGTGGATGGGACTGGCCGTTGTGGAAATGGAAAGGTATCATCATCAACGAGAGTGATTGTGTCTATGGCAAGTTTTTCAACGGCAAGGCGGGTTTTATCAGCCGCTCGTGGTGGCGGCATTTCTGCAACTGGCGTCGCAGCCTCTATCCCATGCCGGAGGATGGCAGTATAGAAGGCATCATCTACCAGACGCTCTGCGAACAAGATAGTATCATCAATCGGGACTTGCGTGCCACGTGCGGTTTCTCCGGTCCGAAGATGCGGAGTAAGTTCGATGGTTATGTCACGCGCCTTCAGATGGCAACGCGCGTGGTGACGGAAGATTTCGTTTATCCGCGTGACAAGCATAATCGTGAATACGGTTGGGGATGGTCGTTACTCACTACTCCAGAACGGCTTTATGGCAAGGACTCGTGTTTTGTTGATTGCTCGCCGGAGGAATCGTATCAGTTGATGGCCAAGCACTTGCGCACCATTCTGCCGCACGCTACCGACAAACAAATAAGCAAACTATTGAGATAAGCATGACCAAAAGACAATATAATGGAGAAGTTAGAAGAACAGATACATAGCGACTTGCAGCAGTATTTGCTGAGTGTGAATGAAGTAGACGAACGTATGCCGGAGTGCCCCGATGTGGAGGGCAAATGGGAGGCAATTGCGAATGCGTATATCCCTGACGGAGTGCGTGAGTTTCAGAATTATCCGCTCGCGTCGCTCGGGTGGATGATGTATATCGGCATGGCGCTGGCGAAGATGTGGGATGACGATTGGCAGTACTATGCAGCGAAAGACGACCTGTATGTCTATCTGCGAGACAAACGCGGCTACGATGCTATGGATGAGTATATCCGCCGAGATTTTCTCAAACTCTCGCCCAAGGACTTTACGGCGACTGAAGAACTCGTTAGCGAGTGTGCTTCGAGGGTGCATAATACCTTGATGCATCAAGATATAGAACCGGGCACCAAGGAAGCATTTCTTGGCTATGTTGCTTGTCTGCATCAGTTGTTCCTCTTTGGCGCTGCTGTACAACTCAAACGCATGGGCTACCACATGACCCGCATATAATTAAGTGATAAACCTATGAAAACGATTATCGGTATAGAAAAATTCTGGACATTGTTCATTGGTCTCGGTGCCGTTTGGGGTGCAATGATGATGTGGATTGACCCGACAGGAGTCATGTGGGGCATGGATCTGATGCTGGAATTGCTACGTGCAAAGATGCCGTGGCCGGATATTTTCTTCCGCAACTTTATTCCTTCCAGTTTTGTGTTGTTGGTAGTCAACGGCATAACGCAATTCATAGCAGCTTATCTGCTTTTTAAGAGCCATCGTTGGGCGCAACCGGCAGTCCTTGCCTGTGGCATCATTCTCATGCTTTGGATTAGTCTCGAATGGTGGATTTGGGGCTTCAATGCCATCTGTAATACCTATTTCGCCTTTGGTTTGATAGAAGCCGTATTGGCTATTATTGGTTTGAAGAAACAACAATAGTTATGGACTTTCACATTTACGGAACACAAGGCCAACCAACGTTGCTACTCCTGCCCGGTTTGGGTGTGTCGCACGAGATCTTCCTACCGCTCATAGAACGGTTGCAGGATAAGTTCTATATCGTTGCTGCAGGCGTGGATGGTTTTCTCATAGGCAAGCCGTCACGCTTTACATCAGTGGACGACCAAGCGGCGCAAGCTATCCAATATGTAAAGAACGAGTTAAGCGGACACCTGGATGTGGCTTATGGTTTATCGTTAGGCGGCAAGATTCTCTCCCGAATGATGGAGCGCAATGAGATTGTGATTGACCATACCATCATGGATGCGGCACCTCTATTGCCGCTACCGAAATGGAGTGTTGACCCTTTGCGGTATTATCAGGCGTTTAACGTGTGGACGTGCTACCACTGGACAGGTTTCTGGCGATGGGTGTTCCATTCGCACTATTTCGATGTGCTGCTGGATGAGGTGCGCAAAGTCTATCCGTCCGGTCGCAGTCAGGCAGTATTGGATGGTTACAAGTCTGTCTATACCAACCGCTTGGAGTCCATCCACGGCGCAGATATTCACTTCTGGTATGGCACTAAAGAAGCCTTTGTTGCCAAGCCGCAAGTGGAGCACTTGTTGAAACTATGCCCGTCTGCACATGTAGAAATTTTCGAAGGAATGAACCATGGTCAACTCCTTATCGACCATCCCGATGAAGTTGCCAAACGAATAATGAACGTTTTAGAATATGACAGAATATGAAAAAGAGCATTCAAAACATAGCCGGCTATGTGCTTGGCGGAGTGATGTTCGTAGTGCTTTTGCCGACGATTATGTGGCTGGCATCAGGAATGCCGGACATGGCTGTACATATCGGTGCGTTGCGCGCATCTTTGACAGGACTGTTGATGCTTGGCGGCCTAACGCTCAGTGTGTGGACTATTGTCTATATGAAGCGTCGTGGAAAAGGCAATCCGATGGATGCGTTCGGACATGAGGTGGCTCCTCGCACGCAACATCTGATGACAGATGGACCTTATCGTCTCAACCGCAATCCGATGCTGACCGGGACGCTTGTCTATCTCGCGTCATTTATCGTCTGGCTATGGACGTGGCAGGCAGTGTTGGTGTGGTGTATTTTCTTTGCTATCATGTTCGTACAAGTGCTGACTGAGGAGAAACGCCTCCGCCGTGATTTTGGCGATGAATACGAGTCTTATTGCCGTCGCACAGGGCGGTTTTTACCGATTGGATTTAATGGAAACAAATAGCGTAGATATTACCGCACAACTCTTTGCTTTACAAGACCAAGCATACGCAGACTTTCAAAGCAAGTTGCTGCCGACTGTCAAACGCGAGACGGTTATTGGTGTGCGGACACCGGACTTACGCAAAATGGCGAAGCAAATCTGCAAGACTCCTGCTGCGCAAGAGTTCTTGCACAGTTTGCCACATCGCTATTTTGACGAGAACCAACTGCACGCGTTTATCCTATCGGAAGAGAAAGATTTCAACACCTGTATTGCATATCTGGAGCAGTTCCTGCCGTATGTGGATAATTGGGCAACATGTGACCAACTATCGCCGTGTTGCTTTAAGAAGCATACTCAAGAACTATTACCGCTTATTCGCAAGTGGATGAGAAGCAAGCACACCTATACGAAACGCTTTGGCATAGGGACGCTGATGCGGTATTTCTTGGACGAGGCTTTCCTACCGGAATACTTAGAATGGGTTGAATCCATTAAGAGCGATGAGTATTACATCCGCATGATGCAAGCGTGGTTCTTTGCTACGGCTTTCGCCAAACAATGGGATGCCACGCTGCCTTATATCGAGCAACATCGCTTGCATCCATGGACGCACAATAAGTCAATTCAAAAAGCTATTGAGAGTTATCGTATTACGGACGAGCAGAAGGCTTTGCTAAGGACCTTTCGAGTGAAATGAAAAAGATACTATTTTTACATGGCTTTTATGCAAGCGGGCAATGTGTTCCGGCTGTGGCATTGCGAGAGGCTTTTGCAGAGAGAGCAGAGGTGCTCACACCGGATCTGCCTATGCATCCGCAGAACGCACTTGAATTCATTTCTGATATGATAGATAGCGAAAAGCCCAATCTGCTAATCGGGAATAGTTGTGGCGCTTTCTATACACAAATGATAGCTCCAATAAAATCCATTCCTGCGCTGCTGGGCAATCCGCATTTCCGGATGTCAGAGTTCCTAAGCCAACGTATAGGGCAGCACGATTACAATTCGCCACGCAAGGATGGCAAGCAGTCATTCGTTATTGATGAAGCCTTGGTGAAAGAGTTTGCTGCACTGGAGGCTACTCAATTCGACAACTGGAATCCTCAATTCCGCGACCAAGTATGGGGATTATTCGGAGAGCAAGATACCTTAGCGCATTTTGAACCGCTCTTCTTGGAGCACTACAACCGTTCATTCCATTTCCCCGGAGGACATACTCCCACCGCTGATGAAGTCCGCACATGGTATGTACCGTTGGCAGAGAAGATGTTAATTGAACTATAATATACAAACGAGGTGTGAGGCGTTTGTCGTTTACTATCTAAATCACTTTTGAGTGTCCCATTTCGTCGCTACCGCGCTTTTCGTGATGAAACGTGCGGTAGTTTTGTTTATGCAAGACCTTATAGGCGCTCAAGTGCAAGCGGACTTTCGAGGTGCGCAGGGCGGTTGAAGACTCGCGAGGTTGGCGAGCAAATGGAGACTTTTGAGTTCGCAAAAAGAGAAGACTTTCGACACTCAAAAATGGCGGACTTTTACACGCGAAAAATGAGGTGACTTTTGAGGTCTTTTTGGAATAGTGTAGACCTATCAATTTTGTTCGCAAAATACGACTTATGATGTATGAAATAGAGTGAGACTTTCGTCCTAAAGATTTGAGCGGACTTCGGCAATAAGTTGAAAGTGTTGACTGCATATTCCGCTCAAGAAGAGCCGATTTTGGGCAAATTAAGCAGGGCGGTTGGGGCTCTCCAGAGGGAAAAGACGAAAGATTTTGCTATCTTTCGTCGCTATCTGGCTTATTTACAGCGATTTATGATTTTATAGACCGGAAAAACGGAATAAAATGAAAATCTTTTAGCACGAACACGCCAAATTTTTTAGCAAGTGTTCGTGTTTTTACACGGACGAACGAAGTTTCTCCCTACGCGCGCGTTCCTAACTTGATACGAATATACAAAAAAAGAAGCAGTATTCATGTACTTGAACGCTGCTTCTTTTCGACCGGAAAAAAGCTATTATTTTACCGGGCGGAAACTGGTGCCGCACGAACGTATTTTCTCTATCATATTCGGGTCAATTTTACGAGCATATTTCATGGTCGTTGTGACGTCTTGGTGACCGGCTGCCTGTTGTACCAGATGGATGTTCATATTATGGTCATCAATCATCTCGGTAATTCCGTCATCCTTGAACGAATAGAGTTGCATTTCTTGCGGCAGGTGGAGTGCTTCACGTATCTTCATCCAGTCTTTCTTATACTTGCCGTGATAAGCCGGAGCCTCAGACGGAACATACTCGGTGCCTAACAGGTAATAATCCTGCGGATACTTCTCCAAATGCATAGCTTTGAGACGTTCAATCAGTTCAGGTGATAGGGGCGCAGCACGCTCAATATGCGTCTTCGCTTTCTCTACCGGAATAAGGATGTAACCTTCGTCCAGATGGATGTCACGTAGCTGAATAAGCGCAATCTCTTTCGGTCGGATGAGCGAGTAGTAAATGAGCATGCAGACGAGAATGTAGTTCGGCATGTTTTCTTCGCAGTAGTCGAAGATCTGACCACGAACTTCTGCCGGGATCAAACCACGGCGTTTCTCTTCTTTCTGCTTGGTTTTAATACGCTCAAACGGGTTCTCTTTGCAGTAGCAATGTTCCTCGAACCAACTGAAGATGGCGCGATACTTCTTGAGGTAGGTGTTCCAAGCGTTAGCAGACAATGCTTTGCGTGGCTGTTTCTTTTGCGCCTTTGCCTTTCGGATCTCTTCCTCTGTTGGTTCCGTAAAGAGGAAGTCCATGAAGCGAACCGCCAAAGCATGGTTGAACATCGAAGCCGGACAGTCGGGAGAATGCAGTTCTTCAACAATCCAGTTGTTAAGGATGCCAAGAACTGATTTGTACGCTACCATCGTCGATTGACGTAACTCGCGTTTCTTGATACTGATGAACTCTTCGGTAGCTAAGTTCATCGGCTTAAAGAGGGAAGCATTCTGCTGCTCGATAAGCGGAGTCCAACCACCGGCTAATTTAAGATTGATGTCTTGCACCATCTTATCCGCATAAGAACGGAAGTCGTTAAGGCGTTTAAAATTCTCGCGTACACCATTTAATTTGGTGCGTACACGTTCTAACTTGTTTGTGACTGGGGAATACACGTAGTACAGAATGTACCAACCATTGGTGTCGTGTTTCAGTGTCGCGGGTTTGTAACCCAAAATTTCTAAACGATTTTTCATGTTTTTTAAAAAGCGCTGGCACCATTACTGATGTCAGCACTTTTTAAGTCATGAAAACTTTTTGACCCGATTTTGACACGGCCTTTTTGCGTCAATACCTCGCGAGGCCAGTATTTATCGGACTTTGTTGCTCAACCAGGACTCGAACCCAGACAGACAGAACCAGAATCTGTAGTGCTACCATTACACCATTGAGCAGCGGCGCGTGTCCCTCGAAGGGGGCACAAGACGCTTCTGTTTTTTCAAAAGCGGGTGCAAAGGTACTGCTTTTTTCTGATATGTGCAAATTTTTGGGCAAAAAAATGCAGATAAAGCGTGTTTTTTCGCTTTTTTAGATGTGTTCGATGATATAATAGGGTATATTGAGCGCTTGAATCTCCGCTTCATAACGATCGAACAGTTCGCGGCGAATAGCATCTGATCCATTGCTTCGTGCCGGATCGGGCACCCATGGCAGGTCGGGCTTGGTCAGCAGGTAAACATCCATCGGGAAGCGTCTAATGGCCTCGTTCAGCCATTCAGGCACGCGGCCGAAAGCATAATCGAACCATACTTCGGTCACGATCAGTTCGGTGTCGAAAAAAGCTGTTGGCTGTTGGCTATTGGCTATTAGTTCCAATTCTTCAATCTGATGCTTGGCTATTTCGCATAGTTCATCATAGGTGACGTCGGTAGTGCCCTTTCGCTCGACGTATTCGCGGGCATATTCGGGCACGAGAATGCCTTGATACCGATTAGCGAGATAGCGTGCAAGGGTGCTCTTTCCGCTACTCTCAGGGCCGATGATTGCTACTTTGAACATTACCGGGTAAGCATCAGTTTGATGTTGAGACCGATATTATCCGTCTTGACCGGATAAGAGGACGAGATAAGCGGCGTAGTACCCTGGTGGTCATAGAAGAGCTGGAGGTTGATCTTCTGACTCAGCACGTAGTCGGCAGAGATCTTCACGGCAAAGACACGGTTGCCGGACGAAGCCTGTGAGATACCTTCTTCGATCTTACGGAGGATCATTCGAGCGTCCTTATAAGAGAAGTCCACCTGCAGTTTGAGGTCATTACTTACTTTCTTCTCGCTACCGTCACGGCGTTTGGTGATGAAATTGAGGTTCTTAATGGTGTAACCACCTCCGATGACGAACTCATTGGTGTGTCCTTCCGTCAGCTGGACAGAGGTCACATTGAGCGTAATATTACGCTGCTTGCGGTATTCGGCCTTGACGCTGAGTGAGTTCTTCATCGTCAGGTTGAGTCCGATAAGCGGCGAGAACGACTCGGTGAGGGATACAGAACTGATGTCATATGCAGCACTCGGGCTGGGCATGTCGGAAGTCACATCACGAACAAAACCGACTTGTTTGCTCTTCTCATTCACGCCGACCCATGTAGAGTAGCTACCGAACGAACCGATGGCGTACTTACAGGTATAAGCATGTGTGAGGGTGACAGCCTTGAAATGATCGCGCATCCACGGCAGTTTGCCTAAGCCGTCGAAAGTAACAGACCAGTTCGGCAGGATGCTGAGGATACCGAGGAAAGGATTGAGTCCGACCTTATGCGGGCTGCGTCCTGTATATGCGGCGAGGAAGGCAGGCACAAGCACATCGGCGGAGTTATTGCTGACACGTCCGTGTTTGCTCGGGTCATATTTCTTACCCGCCATCGGTGTTCCGGCGAGGAAGCCGGCATCGGGCAGGGTAACGCCTGTATATTGGTTCTGCACGCGCTCGGAAAGGATCTGCCTGTTCTCGATAAATCGGTCGAACGTGCTATTACGGAAGTTCGACTCCTGGTTTCCGACCTTGCTGAAGATCGTTCCGATCGCCACCTGGGTGATGTTGAACGAGCCGGTGACGGTCTCCTGCGGACTGCCGTACGAAGAGACGATCGAGGTCGAAGTAGCCATATAGCGTTTACCGCTCAGTTGGACTTTGAATCCCGGCAGGGGTTCAAGCGTCAGTTTGATATCTATATCGGATGTATGTGCGCGAATAGCAGGCTGTACGATCGATGTATCGCCCGAGAGCCACTCATGCTTGATCGCGCGCTCCATCATATTCTTCGGAATGAAACCGAAGGCGAAATCGAAGCCCGGCGCATAAGCTCCGTTGAACTTACGCTGTCCCATGAAGCCTGCCTCCGGCATGAAGCCCGGAAGGGTCATGGAGTTGGTCTCGCGATAGGTGATCTGCAGACGACGAATCATCGTACCGAGGTAAGTGAACATATCGCCGGCTACTTGTGCCGGAGTGCGGTCGTTCGGGTCGCGCGTGGTGACCGTAATGGTCGCTTTGGCGCAATCGGCTTTCGGCGTGATGCTGATCTTGGTATTACCGGCAGGACGGAAGGAGACAGGAATCGTCTTACCCGTCGAATCGGCCACGCTGACGTGTAGCGCCTCGCTGTTGAGACGGTGGGTCACTTCGAGGGCCTCGCCTTTCTTGAGCGTCACAGTCTGGGTGTATGTCTTCGGCTTAAAGGCTCGTCGGGAACCACGTCCGCCGTATATCTGCGTAATCTTCTTCCAGTACTTGGACTTACCATACCAAGTCTCGAAATTGATAGCTCCATCGACCTGCCAGGTCTGCAACGAACTGACGGTATTACCACGGTCAACACCCTCCATCGTGGAGGCGGTACGTGTCCAGTTATAGTTGGCGTTATAGGTACCATTGAGCGTCAAAGCATCGAGATAAGGGATGCGGTTGAGCGGCACATTCCAGCTGGCGGTAAAGATCTGCTGGTACGCATAAGGTTTACCCCAGCGCGCCAACGAACGCTTGATCGTGTCCTTCCATGCCTCGTACTTATCATGGCAGAACTCCTCGTCGAAATAGCGGCTCTTGAGGATCTCCGGCGTATATTTACCTTCGTCGATGATGGCGTTATACGAGGACTGGAAACTAAACTTCATGTTCTTCGTCAGGTCGTACTTGATATCGACGTTCCGATCCCAAGTGAAGTCCTTGCTATAGGTGAGGTCCATGTTCGACGCCGCATCGCCGGCGAGGTCGCGCATCTTCATATGGCTGAACGTACGGTGCATATTCGTATTGAACGCCCATGATTGCGGCAAGTAGTAGAAATTCAACTCCTTGAGGGCCTTCACTTTCTGCACTTTCTCCACCTTGCTGAACGGTTCCCACGGCTTGGGATTGAAGCTATAGGCGTACTGGAACGACCCCTTATGGTCGGTGGTGTAGTTGGTCTCCAACTCCGGCGAGTGTTCCGACTGTTTGTTGTACGCCGCCGAGATAGAGAAGTTCGCCGGGTCGTAGAACATATCTTTCTTCTTCGAATGGATATCCACCTTGAAATTGCTGACGGAGAAAGATGTGGACTCATGTACGGTGTTGACGAGTTTCTTGACGGAGTCTCTCTCGGCCTTTGTCTCGTACGTGGAGAGCGATTCTTTGAGCTTGACGTCGGTATCTAACGGGTCGTACTCAGGACTGGTGACTTCCTTGCTGTATGATACATAGAGCGGCAGTTGGATTTTCGCTTTCTCCGGGAAGAGACGTCCTGCTTCCAGGGCGGCACTCACGGCAATCTGGTAGAAATTATCGACATTCCTGTCGAGGACGTTAGACTCAATCGAACCGTATCCGGCGGTCTCGAGGTGTCCGGCTACGTTAAGCTGGGCAATGTCGCTGATAGCGAGCGAAGCGTTCGCCTTGGCTGCCACACCGCCTTTCTCGTTGAACTGGCTCAGACGTAACTCATTCACCCAAATCTCACCGCTCGCCTTATGCTGGCTGTTGTTACGCACACCGATCATGATGGACTCCACTTCTTCAAGGGTCGGGTTACCGAGCACGGTGATCTTATTCATCGGCTTGTCGTGTGCATCGTCGTACGTGACGTATGGGATGGTGTTGCTCACACCCTTGTTACCGGCTCTCTTGGCCTTGTTACGCGCTGTCTTGGCGTCCGTGAACACGCTCAGCGGGAAGTCGAACATGTTATCTTCCGGCCATACGCGCATTCGATCCTGCTCGTTGTCATTATTATACATGCCGGGAGCCGTCAGTTTAAGCGGTATCTCGTATTCGTAGTAGTTGTTGCGCAAGTCGGAACCCAAGCGGATGAAGCAGGTCAGATCGTCGTCCCGCAAGTTCGGATCTGCATCGGTCAATTGCTCGGCATGGACGAACATCTGCAGGTTCTTGTATTGGCGCATGTCGTACGTGGTGTTCTTATACATCGCACGGGCATCGTGCGGCGCGAGATTATTCACACGGAGTACCATGGCTTGTTCGTTCTGGGCGATGAGTTGCGCTTGACCGGGGTCGGTCTGACGGCTTACACCCGGAGGCAGCACGTAGTTAATGGGCGTACGTGTACTGTTCTCCTCGATATTCACGGTCTGCACATCAATCACACCCGTCTCGGTCTCCGGCGTACCGATCGGCGCGAGGTCGCGGGTGTACTGACGCCATTCGCCGCGCACGAGGTCCATCGTAGCAAAACGCAGATAGGTCTCATGCTGGAAGCCCGTCAGGTACATACGCATGAAACGGATCGATTTCCAGTTACGTATGGTACCGATACGCTTCATCGTTGCGCTATCCCCGCGCAAAGGTATCTTGAACTGATACCATGTTACATCGACCGTCTCGCCGTTACGCAGCGTCACTTTGCGGATCTTCTTCTCCGCGATATGCTGCTTACCCACCTCCATCATATGAGGCGCGAGGATGATCTTATACTCGTAGTATTTCTCGTACTCGTTGAGGGTGTTATCCTGGTTGATATCCTCCACATCCGGAATAGTGGTGGCGGCGGTTCCGTATCGTTCGGTCTGCTGCTCGGTAGCAGGAGAGTTACCTTGCGTACCGTTGTAGTGCTTGTAACGCTCGAGGATAGGTACCTCCATATCATCGAAGTCAGTTCCGCGGTAGAAATGGAAGTTATCGCCGGCAGGGTCATTCAGCGGCGAGAAGAGATCCCGCGACCAGCGGCTGATGACGTCCGGATTAACTTTGCCGCGCAGGGTCTCCACATAAGTCTTGTACGCCGGCCATGTTTTCTCCTGGTCATCATTCAATCCATCCAAACCGAGATCCTGTCTCTCTCTCGAACCGGTCTCGTTACTGAAGGCATTGACCGTACTGGTCGTCTTTGGTACGCGTCCCCAGAAGGTCGATTCGACGCGGCCTTCGTCGGCGTCCGAAACGGGCATCCCGTTCTCAAACGATTTCTTGCCGTCCCGTAAGATATCTTCGCTTACATCACCGAGGTTGATGTATAACTCGCCATTATAATCGGTCGGGTGGTCGGGGTTGGTCAGAGCGGGATCCATGAGCCAGAACTGGATGTACTCGATATTGGCTTTCTCGAAATCGGTATTATCCAATTTACGCATCATACCACCCCAACGCTTTGCCGGGTTCGTCAGTTTACCATCCGGCGCAATCTCATCGGCGGAGATGTTATACTGTCCGCGCTCCTCGGGATAGTACGCGAGGTTGAGGACGGGTAACTTGGTATCGACGTTGCTGGCTTCCTGACGATTCGGGTATATCTCGTCCTGATAGACGATACGCGTACGATGGTCGCTCATCGCCGCCAGATCATTACGGATATGATCCGGCGTGTTGGTCTGCGGGTAACCGAAGATAGGATCGACGGTGTACCAAGCCAAGTGCGCACGGCTGCGGTTATAAGCCGCTGTGTCGGTTGTGAAATTGATTCCCTCTTCATCGATAATACGGCGTGGCGTGGATGCCAGGAACCAGTAGTTCGGGAAATGGATGTCGATATTGGTTGTCGTCGTCTCGAAATCATCGATATACGCCGTTCCCTTGCGCCCCACATCTCGGGTGTGACCGGGGATGAGGTGTGCGAACTCCGCGTTGATAGAGAAAGTGGAGGGGGCTGTCGCGGTTATCCAGGGGATCTTGTCAATCGCATTCGTGAGCCACTGGAACTCGGTCTTCCAGCTGGCGTTCAGACCCCAGATGGTGTTAGCAAGCGGTTCGTAACCCATATTAACTTTCGTGGTCAACGGACGTTCGCGTAAGTGCATGATCGTTCCGCCGACAACGAGGTCCTTGTTAAACTCATATTCGAGATGCGCGCCAAAGAGTGACTTACGCTGCATGGAGAACGTGCTCTGGTTCTCCAACTTGACGTCGATATTCGTACCCGACTCGATGATGGAGGTGTTGAGAATAGTGACCGTTCCCATCGTATAATCGACTGTATAATCGACGTTCTCGATAAGGGTGGCACCTCCGGCAGTAACCGTCACACTTCCGCGGGGCACGTTCATCGCTCCCAAACGGATCTCGCTGCTGTTCGTGCCCTTGTATTTACCGACGAGGCGGAACTTGTTCTTCTCGCTGATCTCCTGAGCTGAGACGAGGGTGGAGTCGTACAACTCGGGGAAGCAGTATTTCTTGGCGAGCGGCGAATCTTTACCGCCTAATTTGCCGGCGAGGAAGTCGCCGAACGGCTCCAGTACAGGGAAGATGATCTTACCTGTCGAAGACTGGATAGTGATACCGTCGAGGAAGTCGAATCGTCCATCCGGGCTGGCGTTATGTTTCTGGTCCAAGCGGTCCAGGTTCAGTACGCGGATGAGTTGTTTGCCGCTGATGTCACCTTCGTGGAGGTATTGCATGTCGGTTCCGATGGAGTCGTTGCGGTACGTGACGTACAATTCGAAACGGTCGGAATTGATGCTGGTAGCGCCGAGGGAGTAGATATTCTTCATCATCAGATCCCATGTGCCGCGACCTTTGACGGTCGGCGCGTTATCGCTCGCTTTCAGCATTTTCAAGGCCAAGGCATTCGGCGCACGCAGCTCTTCGCTTCCATCCGTAGAGAACTCACCCACCTGATAGACCTGACCGTTATACGTATATTCGTAAGCCACGGCGAGCACCTCGTCCTGGTTAAGAGCCGCTTTAAGAGAGATATATCCGAGTGCGCTATTGAGCGTATATTCGCTGCTGTTCAGCAGTCGTGCCGACTCGATCTTCTCGAAATCCACACCGCCTTCCATGCCGTTGAGGCCGTTCAAAGCCACACTCGTCTGGTCGATCCGGCGGAAATCCGTTTGCTGGATGTCCGTATAGAGGCTGTTCATCTTGTTATCCGGAGCCGCTTTCTGGTTCGCGCCCCAGTTGAGGTGCGTGTGGTCGCTCGTTTCTCCTAAATCCATGAATGCCACGATGTTACGGGCCTGATCATACGTGCCGCGTTTATTCGTGACCCATACTTCGATCTTATTGATCGTCGCGCCGCTGGAAACATAAGGAACGGTGGACATCGCTTTCTCGAAGTTGTCGCGGAAGAAATAGCTGAGGAAGAAATGTCGGTTCTCGTCGTAGTTATCGCCGGCGATGTCGAACTTGGACATCTGTGCGCCTCCCTGACTGCTGACGGATTGCGCTTCGCTGTTCTGCTGGCTGATCAACGCCTGGATGCGGAACTTACCGAACTTGAGGTTCGTCTTGATACCGAAAAGCGCCTTACTGCCCCGGATGAGCGAGTTGGGAATATCCATCGATACATTACCTGCCTCGATGGACTGGATAATATCATCCTCTTCGCCTTTGTAGTTCAGTTTGAGGTTCTGCTGGTCAAAGGAGAACGAAGCTTCGGTATTGTAGCTGAGGTTGAAATTGAGGCGGGTACCGACCTTACCCTGCACGCTGGCTTGGATCTTCTCGTCAAAATCGAAGATGTTATTGTTGCGGGCCCGCGGCGTCAGAGACGGATTGGAGATATGCTGATGCTTGAAGCCGAAGAGTAATTCCGCACTTCCTTGCATCTTCAGTTGTACACCACCGGGACCGAACACTTTGTCTGCAGGCCCGATATTGAATTTCATATCGGTAATGTCAAACTTACGCTCGTTATTATGCTCTACTTCGCCTATTTTCTGCTGCCAGTAACGGTGCATGATCTGCCGCTCGGCGTACTGGTTGTATTCCTCTTGGGTGAGCATGTACGGCGTGGTGATGTCGGTATCGCCCATCTTGGTCCGGATGACATACGTGCCCGACTCCGGCTGGTATTCAACTGTCGTGGTGATGTTATCCGGATCCTGTAGATCCATGGACGAGGCAGGGCGGGTTAACTCGCCGTAGTTCTGCGCACCGAGTTGCTTCACGTTCGTCGGAGCCCAGAAAGCACTATCCGTCTCGGTGACGAAATCCGCCACATCTTCGGGTTTCAGTTCTTCGCCGGCAGCTATTTTCTCGGCACGAGCCTTACGCGCAGCTTCGCGCTCCGCTTTCTCGGCCTCTCTGCGCGCTTTCTCTTCCTCTTCTGCTTTCTTCTCCGCCGCTTTCTTCGCCTTCTCCGCTTCCTTAGCGGCTCTCTCTTCCGCCACTAACTCCTTGAGCGTCTTCGGCTTCGTACGTTGCGCAGGCTCTTGTGCTTCCGCCACGAAGGGTAGCAGAAGAACGAAAATTACTATGTAAACTATTCGCTTAATCAATATAGTCTTTTGTCTTTTGTCTTAAAGCATCTTCAACGCTTCTCGAATGACGGCTTCCACCTTCATATCCGGCTGTGCTTTGAGTATCTTATCAACGGCCTTACCGCTCGCAGCTGCTGCGAAGCCAAGCATCGTCAGGGCACTCACAGCCTCGGCTTTCACGCCGCTGTCCGCCTCTACATCGAGCATCGGAATCTCCGTCGGGTCGCCGCCCAAATCCAGTTTGATAGCCTTGTCCTTGAGATCGACGATAATACGCTGGGCGGTCTTCGTGCCCAATCCTTTCACTTTCGACATCGCTTTCGCGTTGCCTGTCGCAATCAACATACGCAACTCCTCCGCCGTGAAGGCTGAGAGGATCATGCGTGCCGTGGCTGCACCGATGCCGCTGACCGTCATCAGCAACTCAAACAGCTGACGCTCGGTCTTCGTGGCAAAACCGTATATCTCATGGGTGTCCTCACGGATGATCTCCGTGATAAAGAGCTTCGCCTCTTTCTCTTCGCTTCCCACTAACGCCGAGTACGTCGGCAGGGTGATGGCTATTCCGTATCCGATTCCGGCGGCCTCTATAACGGCCTCCGTCGGGTTCAATTCAGTTAATATACCTTTGATATATTCGATCATGTCTGTTCAATTTCTTTGTTACTTTTAACAGTCCTCTCCTTCTTTGGAGGGTCGTGGTGGGGCGCTTGCACACAAAAAGCCCGCAAAAGTACAACTTTTTTTTGATATACGCAAGCGTGCGCGTGTTTTTTTATAAAAAAGAGTGCTTTTTATGAAATTTTGTACTTTGTCCTTTGTACATTGTACCTTTTTTATTACCTTTGCATGCCCATTATGTGTGTAATATGACAGAAATCTCCAAATACGGTGAGTTTGGACTCATCAAACATCTTACGAAGGACCTCAAAACGGTTCAGCCTTCGACCATGAAATCCGTCGGAGACGATTGTGCTGTGATGGATTTCGGGAAAGTACCAAGTGACAAAGTACATACAAAGGACGTACGTGTGCTCATGACGACCGACATGCTCCTTGAAGGCATCCATTTCAACCTGGAGTACGTGCCCCTCAAGCACCTCGGTTATAAAGCCGCCGTGGTCAATTTCTCGGACATCTACGCTATGAACGGAACGCCGACCCAGATCACAGTCGGTTTGGGTATCAGCAAGCGTTTCTCGGTGGAGGATATAGAGGAACTCTATTCCGGTATTCGCCTGGCGTGCGAGCGCTACAACGTCGATCTCGTCGGTGGAGATACCTGCGCTTCCATGACCGGACTCACGATCTCCATCACCTGCCTCGGAACGGCGTCAGCCAAGGATATCGTCTATCGTAACGGAGCCAAACTGAACGATCTCATCTGCGTCTCCGGCAATCTCGGAACAGCCTATATGGGACTCCAACTCCTCGAACGCGAGCGATTAGCCGGAGCGGAGCAGCCTGATTTTACAGGCAAAGAATACCTCTTGGAGCGCCAACTCAAACCCGAAGCGCGCCGTGACATCCTCGAAGCCCTGCGCAAAGCGGGAGTCAAACCAACGGCGATGATGGATGTCTCCGACGGACTCTCATCCGAACTGATGCATATCTGTTCGCAGTCCAACGTCGGTTGCTGCATCTACGAGGATAAACTGCCAATCGACTACGAGGCTGCGGCTTTAGCCGAGGAGATGAATCTCAATATCGTTACGTGCGCCCTCAACGGCGGAGAAGACTATGAGCTGCTCTTCACCTGTTCGCTCGACGACTACGAAAAACTGATTCCTATCGAGGATCTCTATATCATCGGGCATATTACCAAACCCGAATACGGTTGCAACCTCATCGGTCGCAACGGAGAAGAATTAACCCTTAAAGCACAAGGCTGGAATGCATTCGATTAAACTTTTTCTCACGGATGTGGATGGTTGCCTCACGGACGGCAGCATGTATTACTCCGCCGAAGGCGAAGTGATGAAGCGTTTCTGTGTCTATGACGGAATGGGCATGGTCTGCCTCCAGCAGGCCGGCATCCCTTGCGGCATCCTGACCTCCGAACAATCGCCTGTGGTAAAAGCCCGCGCGGAGAAACTCAAACTGCAGTTCCTCTACCTCGGCGTCGGAAGTAAGGTCAACCCGAATTGCCTGACCAAACTCCAGGCTGCTTCGGAGATATGCGCCCAACTCGGGATCACGCTCGATGAGGTCTGCTATGTAGGCGATGACATCAACGATATAGACCTGCTCTCGGCGGTTGGTTTCCCTTGCTGCCCGCCCAATGCCCGACCTGAGGTGCTTGCGATACCGAATATCCATGTGCTAAAGACCCCCGGCGGACAAGGTGCCATCCGTGAGATAGCAGACAATATCTTAAAAGAATACGGATGAAAAATATTGCAATCATATTAGCCGGAGGAACCGGAAGCAGAGTGGGCGGAGAGACGCCGAAGCAGTTCTTGCCGTTACCCGACGGACGAACGATACTTGAGCACTCGGTCGATGCCTTTGAACAGGCGGTTCCGATCCATGAGATCGTCATTGTGATGCACCCCGACTGGATACCGGAGGCGGAAGCTATCGTGGCACGCAACTCGTGGCGCAAAGTGAAGCAGATCATCTCCGGAGGCAGCGAACGATGGGAGAGCTCTTGGAACGCCATCTCATTATTCCTCAAGGACGACAAGAAAGATCCGGACACGTTCTACTGGTTCCACGATGCGGCACGGCCTTTCGTCTCGCAGGATATCCTGCGTCGCGTAGCAGAGGCACTCAAGACGCACCTGGCGGTAACGGTGGCGGTCCCGATTACGGATACCTTGTACCACGTACATAATGCGAAAGTGGAGCATATCCCGAATCGCAAGGAGTACATGCGCGCCCAAACGCCGCAGGCTTTCCATTATTTGGTTATCGGACCTGCATACATGCGCGCAATAGAAAAAGGAAAGATCGAGGCGACGGACGATGTGGGCATTTTGATGAAGTATAACCCCGAAGTGGAAGTGTTCATCGTCGAAGGCGACGAGACCAACAAGAAAATAACGTACAAGGAAGACCTGGCAAACCGATGAGCGAGAAGATGAAAATAGTGATTTTAGGTACGTCGTGGCCTTACCGCGGCGGACTTGCGACGTTCAACGAACGGCTCGCACGCCAGTTTGTGGCGGAAGGACATGAGGTGGAAATATGGACGTTCACTCTTCAATATCCCTCTTTCCTGTTCCCCGGCAAGACGCAATATACCGCCGAACCGGCTCCCGACGATCTGGTCATCCGGCGTGAACTCAATTCCTGCAACCCGTTCAACTGGTTGCGTGTGGGAAAGGCGATCCGTAAAGCGGCTCCCGACTTGCTCATTTGCTGTTACTGGATGTCTTTCTTTGCTCCTTCCTACGGACTCATCTCCCGCATGGCGCGCAAGAACGGAAAGACGAAATGTATTGCGCTTGTCCATAACATGATCCCGCATGAACCCACAATCCTCGACAAACTCTTCGCGCCCTATTTCGTCAAATCCCAGGACGGCTTTGTTGCCCTCTCCGATAGTGTCGTAAAGGATATAGATAATATAGAGCGAAAAATCTCAAATCTCAAATGTCCAATCTCAAATAAACCAAAGGTATCTTCTCCTCATCCCATCTACGATCATTACGGCGAGCGGATGACGAAAGAGGAGGCGTGCCAAGCTCTGAACATCGATCCGGGAAAATCCTATATGCTTTTCTTCGGTCTCGTACGCGCGTACAAAGGACTGGATCTGCTGCTCGATGCGTTTGCGTTCATTAAAGACCAACTGCCTGATTTGCAGTTGATTATTGCCGGGGAGTTCTATGAACACGAAGACAAATACCGCACGCAGATAGCGGCAAACGGTTTGACCGAACGGGTGATCCTTCGTAATGAGTTTATCCCCGACGGCGACCTGCGCAAGTATTTCGGAGCGGCGGATCTGATTGTGCAGCCCTATAAGACCGCTACGCAAAGCGGCGTGACCCAAGTGGCTTTCCATTTCGAGAAACCGATGCTCGTCACCAACGTCGGCGGACTGGGGGAGATCGTCCATGACCATCAGATGGGCTATGCCTGCGAACCGAACGCACAAGCGATAGCAACCGATATATTGGATTATTATACCCAGCATCGCCAAGCGGCTTATACCGCCTATCTACAGAAAGAGAAAACCAAATACGCATGGTCTAAGATGACCTGCGCATTTACCAAAATAATGAAACAATGATTGAAAAATCTGTCATTACTAAAGCAAAAGAATGCCTCAAACAAGAGGCAAATGCTATCACGGCCCTGATTCCTCGGCTTGGAGAAGATTTTATCCGTGCGGTAGAACTGATTCAGGGATGTCAAGGCAAGGTTGTTGTAACCGGAGTCGGCAAGTCCGGACATATAGGCTCGAAGATAGCCGCTACACTGGCTTCAACCGGTACGCCGGCTTTCTTCCTCAACCCGCTTGATGCTTACCATGGCGACTTAGGTATGCTGGCCACGGGAGACGTACTGTTGGCGATCTCCTATTCCGGTGCCACGGAAGAGTTGTTGCGCTTCCTGCCGCTGATTCAGGACAAGCATATCCCGATCATCGGCATGTCCGGCAATCCCTCTTCGTTACTCGCCAAGTACTCCGATGTGCACCTGAATATCTCCGTGGAGCGCGAAGCGGATCCGCTCAACCTGGTTCCGACCTCCTCCACGACGGTAACGCTCGCGCTCGGCGATGCACTCGCTTGCGCACTCATTGAGGCGGCACATTTCCAGCCGACGGACTTCGCTATGCTGCATCCCGGCGGTGACCTCGGACGCAAACTGTTAGCGAAAGTGGAAGACGTCATGTTCACGGACAACCTGCCCTTTATTTCGCCTGACGCTTCGATGAACGAAGCGATAGAGATTGTGACGAAAGGTAAGTTAGGCGTCGGCATCGTGGTAGATCGCAATAAGCTTCTTGGTATCGTGACGGACGGAGATATACGTCGTGCGATGTTGCGCCTCGGGCAGGATTTCTTCAGTACACCGGTGACTGATATCATGGCACGCGAACCAAAGACCATCAATCAGAACGCGAAGATTGTAGATGCCGGTGAGGCGATGAACCACTATTCGATCCACTCCCTTATCGTGCTCGATAACAACAACCATGTTGTCGGCGTCATCGACTCCTTCTCCTGCCTCCCCGGCACAAGGTTTTATCATTAAAACAAAAAATTATGCAAGCAATTATTTTAGCGGCGGGAATGGGAAAGCGCCTTGGAGAGTTGACGCAAGGAAATACGAAATGTATGATTCGTGTTGGCAGCGAGACGCTGATAGAGCGCGTGCTACGGCAATTAGACGCGCTTCATTTGAGTCGTATAATTATCGTTATCGGTTACAAAGGCGCAGAGTTGCAAGAGTACTTGGCTAATGTATCCGTTCAGACACCTCTGGTGTTTGTTGAAAATCCCATCTACGACAAGACGAATAATATCTATTCCTTGTATTTGGCAAAGGATTATATGCGTGAGCAAGATACCTTGCTGTTAGAGTCGGATATAATCATAGAAGATGCCGTATTGAGCAAGTTGGTGCATCATCCTTATCCCGATTTGGCTTTGGTAGATAAATATGAGAGTTGGATGGACGGAACGGTAGTGACGATAGATGATGAAAACCGCATTCAGCGTTTTATCCCGAACAGCCAATTCCGCTATGAAGAGATACCAGAATATTACAAGACAGTGAATATCTATAAGTTCTCGCAGGCTTTTTCGGAGCATATGTATGTGCCGTTCTTGGAGGCGTATAGTTCGGCTTTGGGCAATAACGAATATTACGAGCAGGTGTTGCGTGTAATTACGATGTTGGATAACTCGCCGCTCCGTGCGCTGCCTTTGGAAGGTGAGCAATGGTACGAGATAGATGATATTCAGGATTTGGATATTGCAGAGTCTATCTTTACGGATAAGCAGTATGATTTGCTTTGTTCGCGTTATGGTGGTTACTGGCGGTATCCTCATATGTTGGATTTTTGCTATCTAGTGAATCCCTATTTCCCGAACCAACGTTTGAGAGATGAGTTAGCTGCCAGTTTCGACCGTTTGCTGACAGAATATCCGTCGGGTCAGAAAGTGAATAATCTGTTGGTAGCCAAAGATTTTGGCGTTAAGCAGGAATATATTTTAGTAGGTAATGGAGCCGCTGAATTGATCAAGGCATTAACGACACAGATGTTAGGCAAAGTCGGAATCGTTCGTCCGACTTTTGAGGAATACCCGAATCGGTTGATGGAGGAACAGGTAGTAGCGTACGTACCACAACGACCGGATTTTCGCTATACAGCGGATGATTTAATGGCGTATTTTGAAGACAAGCAGATATGGTCATTAGTGCTGATTAATCCTGATAATCCGACCGGCAATTATATTCCTTATGATGATTGTTTGCGTTTGGCGCAATGGTGTCAAGAGCGCGAGATAGTGTTGGTGATTGATGAGAGTTTCATTGATTTCTCGAGCGAGCATCCTACTTTCCTGAAGAACGATATATTGGCTCAAAACGACCATTTGGTAGTTGTGAAGAGTATATCCAAATCGTATGGTGTACCGGGGCTGCGTTTGGGTGTATTGGCAACTTCCAATCAAGGTCTGATGCTGAACTTACGTCGAGAGATGAGTATATGGAACATCAATTCTTTCGGAGAGTTTTTCTTGCAGATTATAGGCAAGTACGAGAAGGTATATGCTCAGGCTATGGATGCTTTCCGTGAGGAGCGTAGCCATTTTGTGAAGGCATTGGAAAGTGTATCTTATTTACGTGTTTTGCCCAGCGAGGCAAACTATGTTTTATGCGAAGTGAAGGAGCGTTATAGTCCTCGCGAATTGGCAGTCCGTTTACTGCGAGAGTACGGCATTTTGATCAAAGATTGCTCGCAGAAATGCAAAGGTAATTATATCCGTTTGGCTGTGCGTGATACGAAAGATAATAACCGATTGATAGAGGCTCTCAAGCAATTATGAAAACAGTTTGTATCTGTGGCGGAGGTGCATTAGGTTTGGTAGTCGCGAGTGTGTTGTCTCATACGCGCGAAGTAGCAGTACGTGTGCTAACGGCTCATCCGCAGCAATGGAGCAAATCAATCGAAGCTATTGATACTGCAGGAAAAATCTATCAAGGGGAATTAGAGAGAGTGTCTGATAGAGCAGTAGATGTTATTCCTCAGAGCGACATCGTTTTGCTTTGTCTGCCGGGATTTTTGATAGAGAAGAGTTTGAGGCAGATAGCGCCATTTGTTACGAATCAGGCGATAGGCAGTATCGTGAGCAGTACTGGATTTTTCTTTCAGGCTCATCGGATATTCGCCAGTTCGGTTTCGTTGTTTGGCTTTCAACGCGTACCTTATATAGCACGCGTACGCGAATACGGTCATAGTGCTGATTTGTTAGGATACAAACAGCAATTATATATGGCGACGGAGAATTTGCCAAGGGATTATGAGGCAATGTGGGCGGAGTGGTTACAAACACCTATTGCTCATCTGTCGAATTATTTGGAGGCATCGCTAAGTAATAGTAATCCGTTACTTCATCCGGCTCGTTTGTATGGAATGTGGCATGATTGGAAAGGAGAAACGTGTAATGACCAAACGCTTTTTTATGCCCAATGGGACGAATTGAGTTCGGAGGTTTATATTGCAATGGATGAAGAGTTTCAGAAGTTATGCTGCAAGGTGGGTGTGAAAATACCAAGTGTGTTGGATTATTATGAAAGTACTGATGCGGTCTCTTTGACGCGTAAGTTACGCTCTATTGTAGCTTTTCAAACGATCAAAGCGCCGATGAAACAGACCGAGAAAGGCTTTGTGCCGGATTTTGAGAGTCGGTACTTTACGGAAGATTTTCCATATGGATTGCAGATCGTAAAAGATTTGGCGCAAACACATCAAATAGAGACACCTGTAATAGATAGAGTGTTGTTGTGGGGGAATAAATTGATTAAAAGATGTTAGATAAGATACAAGAAAAAGTAAAACAATTTGTCGGTATAAACTTTGTGGATAGTTTGTACAAGGCAGTAACGTTCCGTGACTTTTTTATTGCAGCCTTTCCTTCTTGCTTGTTACGGAAAGTCCGCAAAGTGAGGCAGATACAGGAGCGAAAGATAAAAGAATTACAGCAACAAGACAAATGCCGCGTATTGTTCTTTTTGCAGACTCCATCTGTGTGGAAATATGATAGTCTATATAGGAAACTGGAAAGTTCTGAGTATTTTGAACCGCTCATTGTGGTGTCTCCCTATAATGTGCATCTTAATTATGATATGCAAGAGTGTTTCCGTGTGATGCATCAAACTGAAGACTTTGCCAGAGAGAGAGGGTACCAATATATCAGCGCATACAATTGGGAAAAACGCCAATGGAGAGATATAAAGAAAATGTGTAGTCCGGATGTGGTGTTTTTTACCAAACCGTATAAAGATACATTGCCGGCATACCACATTTATCACTACACAGACGTGTTAACATTATATGTGCCGTACGGAATTAATTGTATGCATCTGTATCACAATAATTACGAGCTTCCTTTTCAATCATTGCTATGGAAGTTTCTGGTAGAGACTGAGTTTCAGAAGCATTATGCAGAGATTTATGAGAAGAGCCATGGGGATAATGTGGAGATAGTGGGTGCTCTGGCGGAAGAGAAACTGATGCAAGAGGAGTACGAGGCGAAAGATGTGTGGAAGCCGCAAGAAAAGAAAAAGAAACGTGTTATCTGGGCTCCGCATCACACGGTGGATTATTTGTTTAACTTCTCTAACTTCCTCAATTATTGCGAGGATATGCTGCGGCTGGCAGAGGAGTACAAAGACGAGGTGCAATTTGCGTTTAAACCTCACCCCGTGCTGAAGTTCAAACTGATCAACTTGTGGGGATTAGAGAAAACGGAGGCGTATTATCACCAGTGGGAAGAAATGGAAAACGGACAGATAGAGCAAGGCGATTATATTGATTTGTTCAAGACCTCGGATGCGATGATACATGATTGTGCTTCGTTTACGGTGGAGTATTTGTATGCGCAGAAACCGGTGCTTTTCCAGATTCGGGACGAGAAAGTGAAAGAGGAGTTCAATACATTCGGGCAGATGTGTCTGGATAAACACTATCTGGCTTATTATATAGAAGAGACGGAGAAGTTTATTCGCGAGGTAGTGATCGAAGGGAAGGACCCGAAGAAAGCCGAACGGGAACAGTTCTACAAACAATACCTCTATCCGAAAGACGGAGTGATGCCTTCGGATAAGATATTTGAGATTTTAAAAACAGCAATAGGAAAATAATATCTAAATATGAATAAAATCAATTGGAAAGCCATTTGGCAACAGAGTTGGCCGCATTTGGTGGCGGTGAGTATTTTTGTTGTGCTGGTGATGGTGTATTTTGCCCCTCAGGTGTTTGAGGGTAAGCAGTTACCTCAGGGCGATATGATCAGTTCGTACGGTATGGGTCATGACGCAAAGGTGTACCACGACCAAACCGGTGAATGGAGTCATTGGTCGAACGCGATGTTCGGCGGCATGCCGTATAATGCTACGTCCGGTGTCGATTCGAAGAGTGTTTTTCGTCCTGTTGCCCAATGGGTGAAATGCGGTTTTAACGGTTTGACCAGCGGTGTGCTATGGCTGTTGTTGATCGGATTTTATATTTTTATGTTGGCTGTGGGGTGTAGCCCATGGTTGAGCATCGTAGGAGCTATTGCTTTTGCGTTTGGATCCTATAACCTGATTATTATTGATGCCGGACATGTAACCAAGGCGTGGGTTTTAGCAACCCTTCCGGCTGTCATAGGTGGATGTTTGCTATGCTATCGCAAGAAATATATTGCAGGATTTATAGTAACGGTTTTGGCAACAGGTCTTAACGTGTATTGGAATCATCAACAAATTTCGTATTATACACTGCTGATGCTGATTCCATTAGCGATAAGTTACTTTGTTTACTCGTTACGTGAGAAAGAGCAGAAACATTTCTGGGTAGCATCATGTATATTACTGATAGCAGCCGTTATGGCAGTGGTGCCTGCTGCTGATAAGTTAGTGACGACATGGGATTATTCGAAGGAGACGATGCGTGGAGGTGCGGTATTGCACGGAGCAGCTGACAGTGAGGCGGGTAAGTCAGGATTGAACAGGGACTATGCGTTCATGTGGAGTTATGGCAAGGCAGAGACGATGACGCTGCTGATTCCGAATTTCTATGGAGGCAGCAGCCATTACGCATTGGGCGAAGACAGCGAGACCTACAAGACCATTAAGAAATACGCCGGCACATCGCAGGCAAAGCAGTTTGTGAAGGCCGTTCCGACCTATTGGGGCGACCAGCCGTTCACTTCGGGACCTGTTTATGCGGGTGCGATCATCTGTTTCCTCTTTATCCTTGGTTTGATGGTGGTGCCGCAGAAAGAGCGTTGGTGGCTGTTGGCAGCTGCGGTAATCGGTATTTTGTTGTCATGGGGACGTAATCTTCCGGGGCTTAATAACTGGTTGTTTGACCATCTGCCTTTATACAATAAGTTCCGTACGCCGAGTATGGCACTTGTGATGACGACTACCGCAATGGCGATGATGGGTATGTTGGCGCTCAAAGAAGTACTGGAGCGCAAAGTGACGCTCAAGCAAGTGGGTATAGCCGGAGGCGTCACAGTGGGAGTATGCTTGCTGTTCATACTTTTCCCCAGTTTGGCAGGCACGTTCTCTGCCCAGGTAGATGCCCAAATGCCCGAATGGCTCACATCCGCTATTATCGCAGACCGTCAGCATATGCTAACTTCTGATGCATGGAGATCTATAGTATTTGTCTTATTAGCAGCAGTGGGAATAGTTGTTTACCTACGGGCAGAAAAGATGAAAGGCATAGTGATTGTGGTGATTCTCGGTGCGCTTATTATAGGAGATCTATGGGCTGTGGATAAGCATTATCTGAACGATAGCCATTTTGTGGCGAAGAAGCAGCAACTAATCACACCGACTGCTGCTGATAAACAGATATTGGCGGATAAGGATCCGGACTATCGAGTGCTGAATCTGGCGTCGAATACGTTTAATGAGTCTCGTACCAGTTATTTCCACAAGACGATAGGCGGTTACAGCCCGGCAAAGTTGCGCCGCTATCAAGATATCATTGATTATTACCTCTCCGGCAAGATAAATATGAACGTGCTGAATATGTTGAACACTCGTTATGTAATAACGCAGCAGGGTGTACAACGCAATTTTGAGGCTTTTGGCAATGCGTGGTTTGTGAAATCCGTACAATGGGTTAATACACCGAATGAGGAGATAGAGGCTATCGGTGATGCTGATTTGCAGGAGGTTGCGTTTATCGATACTTGTTGGCAAAGCAAAGTGCAAGGTGCATTGACAATGACTCAGCCGGCGAAGATAGAACTGACGAAATATGCTAATCCGGGCAACTTGTTCTATGCGAGCGAGAGTGCAGAGGAGGGTCTGGCGGTATTCTCGGAGGTTTATTACAAGACTTGGAAAGCATTCGTAGATGGAAAAGAAGTGCCTGTCTTGCGCGCGAACTATATCTTACGCGCGATAGAGGTTCCGGCAGGCAAACATACCATAGAGTTTAGATGTCAGGATGAGCTGTTGGAGAAAACGCAGGTAGTGTCTGTTGTTGCGTCTTGTGTTATTGTATTGGTAGTATTGCTGTTGCTGGTATATTGTATCAAACGAAAGAAAGATGAATCTGCTGACAATCAATAGTTTTAATTGCTCTGCGCAAGCTATGGGTGGCGTTAACCAAACTACGGTGACGCTAACTACTTATTTCACGGAGCAACTGGGGATACATTGTTATTTAGGATTCTTTGAGAATCTTCCATCTATTTATGAGCCGCTTCCTCTATTTGAGGGACGCATATTGCTTTCGCGCTATTTTGACGAGCAGGGCTTCGCAGATTTTCTTAGATCCAACAAGATAGATATCGTACAAGTCAATTTCTTGAAGAAAGAGAATTTGAAAACCCTTCCTCAGATTTATAAAATAGCTCATCAATGTGGCGCAAAGGTTATTTATGCGTTTCATATGTGTCCCGGTTTCCAGATTCATGCATATGGATCTTGGCTACGTGCTCAATACGGATTGAAATATAATGATAACGCATTTGCTGAGACGAAGAAATGGCTTTTGACAGCGACAAGTTGGCTATGGAGAGGGATAGCACGTCGTGCTTTGCAGTCCAAATACAGGATACCATATGATAGTTGCGACAAAGTGGTAGTGTTGTCGAAATATTATTTCCCGACGTATTTGTATTATGCCGGTTTGGAAAAGAGTGAAAAGATGAGTGCTATCGGCAATGCCTTGCGTTTTAATGAGTTTGCGACGGATCAAGATATCCAGCAAAAGCACAAAACAGTACTCGTTGTAGCTCGTTTTGACGAAGATACCAAACGTATATCCATTATGTTAAAAGCATGGCGTGAAATAGAACAGGATGCGCGTCTGAGCGAATGGAAATTGCAGTTAGTGGGTGACGGACGAGATATGGCTTTTTACAAGTATTTGGTTCGTCAATGGCATCTTCAGCGGGTCGAGTTCACAGGTCGTCAACAGCCGAAAGAATATTACCGGAATGCCTCTATGTTTCTGATGACAAGTTGCGCAGAAGGGTGGCCAATGGTATTGATGGAAGCAGTGCAGATGGGTGTGCCGGTAGTGGCAATGGATTCGTTCGGATCGTTGCATGATATTATCGAAGATGGTGTGAACGGAAGTATTGTGCCTAATAATGATATGAGTGCTTTCGTGGCGGCGATGAAACAGATGATGCAGAATGAGGAATTGCGGCATAAGATGTCTCGTCATGCGGTAGAGCGAAGCAAGTCTTTCGTTATTGATGAAGTGGTACGATGCTGGAAACAAGTGTTTAGTGAATTAATACAGGAGAAACAATGAAAGTTTCTATTATCACCATTACATATAACGCGGCTAAATGGCTGGAACGCACGATGCTGAGTGTACTTGCGCAGCGTTGCAAGGACTATGAATATATCATCGTTGATGGCGGTTCGAAAGATGGTACTATTGATATCGTAAAACGTCTGGAACCGCTGTTTGAGGGACGATTGTCATGGAAATCAGAGCCGGACAAGGGACTCTATGACGCGATGAATAAAGGTATTGCGCGTGCGAAAGGCGATTTCCTCTGGTTTGTCAATGCCGGCGACGAGATCTATGCACCAGAGACATTGGCACATGTGGTAGCTGCGGCTGCGGAGGAGACGGATATTGTCTATGGCAAGGCGTGTATCGTCAATGCGGAAGGCGTCAAAGTGAGCGAGCATCATAAGGTGACACCGCCGGACTTACAACGCAAGCATTTCTTGAACGGTCTGGTGGTGAGTCATCAGGCGATATTAGTGCGCCGTTCTATAGCTGCGAATTATGATACGCACTATCGCATCTGTGCGGACTACGATTGGTGTGTGCGTGCGGTCACTCGATCGCGGAAGAATGTGTATCTGGATGAATATGTGTGCAAGTTCCTGACGGAAGGTGTGAGCAAAAAACAGAGAAAACGCGCCTGGAAGGAACGTTTTCATATCATGTGTACTCATTTCGGAGTAGCGCGTACGTTGTGGGCACATTTCTTGATTGCCCTCCAATATCCGTTCTCGATCAAGTACTAATTTATTCCTAAATAGGTATGTGTTGTGGGCAATAGTCTTTTGCCTATTACCGCCATAATGGTACAGATTGTCACAACGACCAAACTCACGGAAATGGGCAACAATGCACATTGCCACAAGGGAGCCTGTGCACCATTGAAACCGATGATTGTATACAGGGGTGTAATGAAAATCATGTGCATCAGATAAGTCATAAAACTACTATTGCTGATAGTTTCTATTACGATGTTGGATCTCGGATGCCAAATCTCGCCATATTCGCGATAGAGCAAGTAGCCCAAGATATAAAATCCTAAGAAATAGGTGAGGCGAGAGGTGTATTCCAACAGGTATAAGCCCGGGAAGAACTTTCTTGTTATTACAAAACAAAGCCAACCCAAACAGATGATTATCAGTTCTTTCCTGCTGCAAGGAGCTAATGCGCGTTGCAGGAAAGGGGTTATGCCATACAGCACAATAATCAATCCCATAAACCAATAGGCTTCGTTGATCCGATTTGTTAATAGGAATGGGATGTAATGGGTTAGACCCTCCCAAAGCGAGTGAACATCCTCGTATTTCCCGATAAAACAAGAAAGGATATACACTATAATGCTCCAAAAAACGAAAGGCACCAAGATTCGGATATATCTTTTCTTATAATATTGACCGAAAGAGGTAATAGGGGAGGATAACTGAAGGGCACCGGAGAGTATCACAAACAAAGGTACACCACATTGATAGAATAGTTTGTAGCACATAGCCAGTATAGGATGAACAGAACTATCAATATGCGATAGTGACCATGTATGCACGGTAACAATCATGACGATTGCCAATGCCCTTAACCAATCCAATAATGTATTGCGCGTCCTTGTCATTTAATCATTTTGCGGATTTCACATAGCTCTTCGCGTACGCGGAGCAGAATCTCCAATGCCGATTGTTTTTCGTCGGAGCGCTTGGTGTTCTCCTTGAGTTCCTTGCGGATGGCCTCAATACGGGTGATCTTCAGTTCATCCCGGATGAACTTGATGCGCTTGATAAGTTCCTGATCTTCACGCGTATAGTAGCGGTTTCCATGGCCATCTTTGCGCGGATTGAGTTGCTCAAATTGCTTTTCCCAATAACGAAGGGTAGAGGCCGCTATCCCGGTCTCCGTCTCCGTCTCGCGCAACGAGTAATATATCTTTTCGCCCTCAGCCATACACTTTACACCATACACTGTACATTTTACACTGTACACCCTATTTGCAAATCTTCAGTTTCTTTCCTTCGCGGATGTTATCATTCTTCAGTCCGTTCCATTGCTTGATTTGCTTCACGGAGCAGTGGAATTTCTTCGCAATACCGCCTAAGGTATCACCTCGTTTGATCTTATAGTAAGTCACGCCGTTGACGCGGTATGCGCCTGTGATAGACGTCACTTTCGCCATGTCGATCTCTGCACGACGGTTGTTAATCAGACTGTCTGCTTTATACGCCATAATGGTGTCCTGCAGATCAATATACAGCCCGACTTTCTCGGACGGCAGGGCAAGGGTATAAGTACTTCCTCCAGGCAATATATCGCGGGAGTACTGCGGGTTCAAGCGGCGCAGTTCGTCCATCGTCACGCCTATGTTCTCACTCACTTGCTGGAGGTGCAACCGCTTGTTCGTACGGATCGTATCGGTCATCATCGCCTTTTCCGCAGGGGCTTTGCAAATACCGTGCTCCGTTCCGTAGTTCATGGCATAATTGGCGGCGATGAAGATAGGTACATAGTTGCGCGTCTCGCGCGGGAGATACGGATAGATAGACCAGAAATCGCGTTTGCCTCCGGCCCGACGAATAGCCTTGTTGACGTTACCGCTACCGCAGTTGTACGCCGCAATGACCAGGTTCCAATCATGATATACTGCGTACATGCTGCTTAGGAAACGACAAGCCGCTTCTGTAGCCTTGAGCGGATCCATTCGTTCGTCCACAAGCGAGTTGATCTCTAATCCGAAGAGTTTACCTGTAGCCGGCATGAACTGCCACAAACCGGCAGCTCCGACGTACGAGCGTGCTACCGGATTGAGTGCCGACTCGATGATTGGCAGGTATTTGAGTTCGTACGGCAATCCGTAGCGGCCTAAAGCTTCTTCGAAGATAGGGAAGTAATACTCGCTCATCCGCATCATTCGGGATACTTGCTTGGGATTTCGCTTGACGTAGCGCAGGATAAACGCACGTACTCGCTCATTGTACGGCAGCTCAATCACACAGGGAAGAGCCTGCAAACGTGCTTTATATACCGAGTCCGGCAGAGAAGTGGTATCGAGCGCAATCACGCACTCCGATGTATCAATCCATTGCAGGCTCCAATCCAACGCCCGCATCTCTAAGTCGCTCAACTCATTCTCATTCCAATGGGTGTAATAGGGTATAATTGGTATGATAGAATCGACTGCCACGCTATCGATGACGCCTAAACTGTCATCAACCTGCATAGGTACTAATTCAAGCGATTCGACCGAACTGCTATCGGCCGCCAAACTATCCGGTTTGACCTCTTCTTGCGCGTAACTTACCATGCAAAAGAGGCATGTCGCTAAGCATAAAATCTTTCTCAAAATCTAATCGCTAATTTTAATTCAGCGCTCTGTTGACGCTGTGGGTCCATAATAATCTGTGGTTCTAAATTGAAGGATAAATCAGGAGTGATATCGAAATCAAAGAGTTGTGCATCCACGTACGCGTCAATCAGACTCAGCGCATACACGATAGCCGTAGCCAAAATAGACAGATCCCGGTAACGCCGGAACGTCGTCTGCTGGTTCTTCAGCGTATTGAGCCAGGTGTCTTGTCCGCCTACTCGCTCCAGATCATAGCCCTCCGGAATGATGGCGATGTAGCTTTTGCTTCCATCCTCGCTTACGGTTCCTGCCTGGATATCATTGTATAGATCCAGATAGGCTGTCTTATAATTGCTATACCGGTGTTGATTCCAACTGATCGCATAGCCGCATCCCATGAAAGCGCCATAAACGATTGGTAACTTCCAATACGATTTGTTGTAGATCTGTCCGGCTCCCGGGAAGATAGCTCCAAGCCAAACGGCCTTGATAGCGTCCGGTTGCTTGGTGAGGTCGATATAATACTTATACTCGTCCTCCGCCGTGGTTGTGGTATCCGGATGATGCACGTAGATCGTGTCCTCATGGGCATGGAGCGTCATGGGAACCAGCAATAATACTATGTAAAGCCAGTTTTTCAACCTAATTTATCTACTATTTGAAGCAATTCCTGTTCGTTCGAGTAAGAGATGACCAGTTTGTTCTCCCGGATGACTACTTTCTGTCCCAGACGTGAACTCAACTCTTTCTCCAGCATCTCATAGGGATTACCGGTTTTGTCCTTCGGTTTCTTGCTCTCTTTCTTGTCTTCTTGTGCCAGTGCCTCTACTTTGCGGACTGAGAGTCCTTCGCGCAAGATGCGTTGGTAGAGTTCCAACTGACGTTCTGCCGAAGGTGTGCTCAATATAGCGCGGGCATGACCCATGTCGATCTTCTTCTCCTTGATACCGACCTGGATCTCTGCCGGCAGTTTCAACAAGCGCAAGTAGTTGGCTACCGTTGCACGTTTCTTGCCGACACGCTCCGACATCCGCTCCTGAGTCAGGTTATAATCGTCCATCAGCCGTTGATAAGCTAACGCGATCTCGATGGCATCCAAGTCCTCACGCTGGATATTCTCGATGAGAGCCCATTCCATCACTTGCTCGTCTTTCGCAGTGCGGATATAGGCCGGAATACGATCCAAACCGGCGATCTTACTGGCTCTGAAACGCCGCTCGCCGGCGATGATCATATACGTACCGTCTCCGTTGTCGCGCAGGGTGATCGGAGAGATGACGCCATGCTCGCGGATCGAGTCCGCTAACTCTTGCAGCGCTTCTTCGTCGAAGGTACGACGCGGCTGATCGGGATTGGCTACGATTGAATCCAGAGCTATCTCCGAGATCGAACTGCCGCCGTTGGTATCTACATGCGAGGTGTCGATGAGCGCATCTAAACCTCTTCCTAATCCGGTCTTTTTCATTTGTTACGTGCTATCAATTCGTTTGCTAATGAGGTGTAATTCTGTGCGCCCTTTGAACTCGGATCATACTCCAATACTGATACGCCGTGTGAAGGCGCCTCGCTGAGGCGGACGTTACGGGCGATGACCGTATTGAAAACCAGGTCGCCGAAATGACGTTTCACTTCTTCATAAACCTGGTTGCTCAGACGCAGACGGTTGTCAAACATCGTCAGCAGGAATCCCTCTACTTTCAGACTCGGGTTCAGTTTCGATTTGATGATCTTGATCGTGTTCAGCAGTTTGGCGATACCTTCCAGTGCAAAGAACTCGCATTGTACCGGAATGATCACACTGTCGCTGGCGGTCAGGGCATTGACCGTAATCAGACCAAGCGACGGACTGCAGTCAATCAGAATGTAGTCATATTCGTCGCGAACTTGGGTCAGTATATTCTTGAGTAATTGCTCCCGATGCTCCATGTTCAACATCTCAATCTCGGCTCCCACCAAGTCGATGTGACTCGGAATAAGGCTGAGGTTCTTCGTGCTCGTCTCTACGACCGCCGAATGAGGATCCACGCCGTTCACCAGACATTCGTAGATCGTGTTGTCCAGTTCGCGGATCTCCACACCCAGGCCCGACGAACTGTTCGCTTGCGGGTCTGCATCAATCAGCAACACGCGTTTGCCTAACGTGGCTAATGCTGCCGCTAAATTGATCGAAGTAGTCGTTTTGCCGACGCCTCCTTTTTGGTTTGCTAATGAAATGATTTTACTCATATATTCGTTGTATTATTGTTTCTGCTTCTATATCCTTGCAGGCATAATTGCCGTAGCGGCAATGATTCGTTCCATGGCAGGTACATGGCCGGCATGCCAGGTCGTTGCGTTGGATAATATCTCTCGGGTCTTGCTTCCATCCCATAAAACCGATGATCGGATGTGTTGCACACCAGACGCTTATCGCACGGAGTCCCACGAGACTGGATAAATGCTGATTCGCACTATCCATGCAGATCATGACGTCCAGCTGTCGCATCAATTCCAGTTCTTGGGCCAGGGTTAAACTGCCGGCTACGCTCGTTGTGCGGGGAAAAACACTCGCCCATTGACGTAGCATCTCGCTCTCGATCACCCCCGCTCCAAAGAGGAAGACATGCGTGTCCTCGTTCCGGCTGAGCCGGTCAATGATATCTTTCGTCACACGATAGGGTAGCATATTCGATTTGGATTTGGCAAAAGGCGCCAGGCCAATCCACTTACCTTCTTTCTCGCCGTATATCCTCTTTACCTCCTTAGCTGCGGATTTGTTGACAGGCAGTGCCTCAAAATCCGTGTCGGTCTCCAATCCTGCGCGGCGGAAGGCGGCTCTATAGCGGTCAAACTCCGACGGCAGTTGCTGGTATCCGATACCCAACGCGGTAATCAGATGCTTGCGAATTCTGCCGTAATGCACACGTGCTATTCTTTTGCCGCTCAGGCGCATCAAACCATCCAACAGGCGGGTTCGGGGCAGGTTCTGCAGGTCGATGACCGCATCCACACGGCCTTTCAGCCGCTTCCAAAGTGTAAACACGCCCTGCCAATCCAATCGGTTATCTACTTCGCAAAACTCCACGTTCGGCATTGAGACGAACATAGCGCTCAGCTCTTTCTTGCTGGCGATGATGAAGTGATCATCCGGGTAGCGACGACTGACGGACGCTACAACAGGAACAGTCATAGCTACATTGCCTAAAGTCGCCAATCGAATGATCAGATACGTCATAATTTGCTTGCCTCCTCTTGAATGGCGTTAGTCCATGCTTCTTGCGTCGGGAAGGACTTATCGCCGTCTTTCCATTCGCTCCAGCAAGCACCGAAATAATAGGTGAGAGTATCTCCTAAGTTATACGCGCGCACGGCATAAAGCACGTCGCCTTGTGTGCTGCAAGCTCCGCCGTTCGGTACCACCAACGCCAGATAGTCATGGCCTTGCGTCGTCGAACCGTTGTAGTCGTAGTTCATCTGCGCAGCGGTCTTGTCGCTCAGTGCATCCTCGGCATACGTCACGATACCGGAATTGTCATCGGCGAAGATAGACTCTTTCTCGGCTCCCTCGTGCAGATAGATGCCGCCGCCGACCCACATGATTCCTTCGTAGTTATTATCGCCGGTCAGTACGACCTCCGCTTTGTTGAGGATCTTACCCGCCTCGGCGGTAATAGTGATCTGCTCCTGCAGAATATGACCGTTCACGTTGAGACTGTCGTACTCCAGACGGAAAACGAATTTATCCGGTTTCTGTTCGATGATCTCCCACCGGTCATAAGCACCGCCCACAAACACCTGGTCAGTGGTGTCTTCGTCTAACATAACAACTAATCCGCCGGCTCCACAGGTGTGTCCGACCTTGTAGCAGTCGAGACCTTTTCCGTAGTTGATATGATACGGCAGACCTAACACATGCTCGCGGTAGTAGAAACTATCCACTACCAGTTCCGGACTTGCCTTGAGCCACAGATCGATGCCGTTGGACGGGTTCTCCGGTCTCAATGCCGGACCGTACATACGGAATGCAGCATACTCGTTCTCCCACGCAAAGTCATCCTTGCGTTCCGGAACAAAACGTCCGTACACTTTCGGCTGTACTGCCTCTTTCTGACAAGCGGTCAGAGCGAGCACCATCAATGCAAAAAATACTATCTTTTTCATAATAACGTAATTCCGTAATTCCGTAATAACGTGATTACTTGGGTTGTCTTCCTATATACGCGAGGATTCCGCCATCGACATAAATAATCTGACCGTTCACAGCGTCCGAAGCGTGTGAAGCGAGGAACACAGCAGTGCCGCCTAACTCATCTGGCTCTAACCAACGGCCGGCAGGAGTCTTCGCGCAGATGAAGGCATCGAACGGATGTTTGCTGCCGTCTGCTTGCGGCTCACGCAACGGAGCGGTCTGCGGCGTAGCGATATAGCCCGGACCAAGACCGTTACACTGGATATTATACTCGCCGTATTCCGAGCAGATATTACGGGTCAGCATCTTCAATCCGCCCTTAGCTGCGGCGTAAGCGCTTACGGTCTCGCGTCCGAGTTCCGACATCATAGAGCAGATATTGATGATTTTTCCTTCGCGGCGCTCCATCATCTCCGGCAGTACGGCTGCACTCACGATATAAGGAGCCACAAGGTCAATATCGATCACTTGCTGGAACTCTTCCCGCTTCATCTCGTGCATCGGGATGCGCTTGATGATACCGGCATTGTTTACGAGAATGTCAATCTGACCCACCTCTTGGTGGATGCGGTCAACAAGTGCCTTAACGGCTTTCTCGTCCGTCACATCGCATACATATCCCTTGACGTTTTCAATGCCTGCCGCCTTGTAATCTTCGATAGCCTTTGCGACAGCTTCTTCATGACGCGCATTGAAAATGATGGTCTTTGCCCCTGCCTGAGCAAATGCTTTCGCAATAGCGAAACCTATTCCGTAGCAAGCCCCTGTAACCCAGGCGTTCTTGCCTTCCAAAGAAAATAAATTTGTCATATTATTTCAAATCAGTGATTTTACTAAAATCCTGGTCTCCGTAGTCGAGATTCTCGCCTCCCATGCCCCAGATGAAGGTGTAGTTATGGGTAGCAGCGGCACTATGGATAGACCACTCCGGCGACAGAACCGCCTGATTGCCTTTCATCCAGATGTGGCGCGTCTCTTCTACTTCGCCCATGAAGTGGCAAACGGCTTGCTCTTCGGGTACCTCGAAATAGAAATACGCCTCCATGCGACGGCTATGTACGTGTGCCGGCATGGTGTTCCAAACGCTACCAGGAGCCAGTTCGGTCATACCCATCTGCAGCTGGCAGGTTGGCAGAACTTGGTTAACGAGCATCTTGTTGATATCACGTTCATTGGACATCTCCAGGCTACCCATATGTGCTACTACAGCGTCCGCTTTGGTCACTTTCTTGTTCGGATATGCGCAATGAGCGGTCGTTGAATTGAAGTAGAAGAGGGCAGGGTGGTTCGCATCGATGCTCTCGAACTTCACCTCGCGGTCTCCACGGCCCAGGTACAACGCCTCTTTGTAGTCCAACTCGAAAACCTCATCGCCTGCAATCACACGGCCTTTGCCGCCCACATTGAAGATACCCATCTCGCGGCGGGTCAGGAAATACGGTGCTTTGAGCGGATCAATCGCCTCGAGCAGCAAGGTCTCGCCAACAGGCATCGCGCCGCCGACGATCATTCGGTCGTACATGGAATAAACCATGTTCACCTCGTTCTTCACAAACACGTTCTCAATGAGAAAATCTTTTCTCAGTCGAGTGGTGTCATAACTCTTTGCGTCGATAGGGTTCGACGCGTACCGTACTTCATAATTCGTTTTCATATCTTATAGTTTTTGATGTTCTGCTTTGGTCTTTTGTCCTTCTACTTTTGTCTTTCTACTCCGAACCGGCATGAGCCATCCTAAGTTGATGCTCAGGTCCATCGGGCTGGCTGTCGAGAAATGATCTGTCAGGTTCGTGCCGTAGATACCGCCGAACGAGTAGTCAAAACGTACGTCGAACTGGTATATACCTGCTTTCTTGGTAATGACGTAGAACCCGGTTCCGACCAATACACCCCAATCGAAGCGTTTCTTGATCGGTTCATATTCAGTCTTTCCTTGGCCATTCACCAGCGTGCCGTGGTTGCCTTCGTCCTTGATGCAATAACCGATCTGCGGACCTGCATTGAGGAACCAGCGGCACTTGTCGCTACCGAAATTGAGGTGCATCAGCATCGGGATCTCAATGTAATGAAGACGTCGGCTGTACGAACCGATCGTATCGATATGCTCCGCCCAGCCGCGGTGTACATAGTTCAACTCCATCTGCAGCGCGCAGTACTTATGCCCCGCATAGCGGAATACAAAACCGCCGTTACCGCCTAAGACACTGGCCTTGACGATATTGGACGTACCCTCTACACGCGGCGAGAAAGCAACCGTGCTGGCACTCACACCGCCATGTACGCCCACCCAGTATTTCGGCATCCGTAAGCGTGGCTGAGCCTGTAATGGGCAAAAGGCCGCTGCGCTAAAGGACAAAAGACAAAGGACTAATATGTATCTTCCAATCTTCACTTTTCTACAATACTTACTGCGTTGTTTTGCCATCCGCCTTCACCTATCTGTGTCCAGCGGATGGAGGATTGCAGACCTTCAAATGTTTTCTTGTTGTCAATCCATGCCACTAACGCTTTCATCAGGTCATAGCCCAAGAGGTCATACCGGGGAGCGTCACTCGCGTGCTCGGTATTGAAATAGGTACTCCATAGCGCGTCGTACGCTTCGCGGTTGCCTTTTGCGGTAAACATGGACGTATAGACTTGCGGGATTGTTATGTTCTCTTTGATCCATGAGTACTGACCGATGATACGGATCCGGTAACCCGCTTGTTGCAGTTTCTCCAAGTGCGGCAATAACATCCGGATATGCTGGTACTTGTCGCTATGCAGCAGGATGATATTCTCTTTCTCGGTGTCTAAAGCATAAGCTACGGAGTCGTTCAGGAGGTCTCGCAACGCCATCGCCGAGTACTTGATCTGGTGTGCCTGCATCTGCTTGCGCATCGTGCGGGCATACTCACTCATATCGGCGGCACGTACTTCCAACGCTACGCAATGTGCGTCGCGGGTCTTGATCCATGCGCAGATACTATCGGCTTGCTGTTTGTCCATCGAGTTGAACTGCAGCACATAGGGCTTCTGCGCGATCTCTTCCTCTGCACTGAAAGGTACTAAGAGCGACACTTGGTGTGCGGCGCTCCATGCGGCCATCCGCTCGATCTGAATCGGATAAACCAGCCCTAAGACGCCTTGTACTTGATCCAGGACCGTGCTGTCGCATAACTCATTCACTACACGTTCGCTTCGTCCGGTGTCAAATACCCGCAAGCGGAAGTGAACGCTGTCGTTCTGCATCTCATTCAGCGCAATCAGGGCACCCTGGTAGAACTCTAACATCCGCTCTGCATTTCCGCTTCGTTTCGTCTGTTGGCTCTCGAACGGCAGCATCAGTGCTAACTCAACCGGCTGGATGAACTTCGTATTGTCTGCGGTCATCGGGTTCTCCACTACTGAAATACTATCGTTAAGAGCAGATGCAACGATCATTCGGATCGTCTCTGCCGTAGTGGGCTCTGCGGCAACGGTTGTCGGTGCGGGTTCCGGTTGTCGGCGTTCGGGTACTATCGGTGTCTCTTTCGCCGTCGTTGCGATGACGGTCGGCTTCGTCTCTTTGACCACAGGACGGCCGGTAGGAAGAAGAAGGGTCTCGCCGTAGTGCAGACCGCGGTTCTCCAGCTGAGGGTTCCAACGGATGATCTCTTCTTGCGTCACATGAAAATTCACGCCCACCCGGTAGAGACCGATACTCTTCTCCACCTGGTAGCGATACACTTCTATGCCATTCACCGTGTCCAACGGGTAATTCAGCAACTCCTGTGCCTGTAATGGACAAAAGACCGCTGCGCTAAAGGACAAAAGACAAAGGACTAATATGCTTCGAATAATTGATTTCATTGTGCAAAAATATCCATTAATCATTATTCATTTTTTTTCGTATTTTCGTTTTCGTATAACCCATACTAAAGCACCGATCAGGGCAAGTACCGCTACCGGACTGATGGTACTGATCATCTGTACTTTCGTTCGCTCGTCGTGTGCCCGCTTGTCGTTCAATAAGCGCAAGGCAACACTCTTCTCGCGCAGACCGATCAGTCCTTCGCTATCCGTCAACCATAGGATGGCGTTCGTGATAAAATCGCGGTTGCTGAACTGCATGCCGCTGTATCGGTCGTAACCCATCGGCAATGCCTGACCTTTCTGCACTTCGTTCATGACGATGCTTCCGCTGCCGATCACTATTTGCCGGGTTTTCTTGCTCGTCTTACGAATCGCCTCGTCCGTCTCGATGCCTTCCGGAACCATCCGATGGGCAAATGCGCTGGTGAAAGCGCCTTCCAGCGACACGGCAACCGGGATATATTGATAAACAAACGTGTTCGGGTCGGGATTCATGTCGCTGAGATTCACTTCTCCGGGTGTAGCGGTCACACGGCTTGCCGTACTGGTTGCCAAGAGTACTCGTTTCTCGATCCCGTCTTCGCCACCCACGGCATCAATCGGGCAGACAAACGTACTCATGATCTGCCCCATGCTTCGAGTGATCGGACTGCCTTGGCTCGTCAGCAGCAGCGGAGCAAAGGTCCACGGCATCGGTTGGAAATTCGGCTGCTCAGGATCGCTGCTTACGTTCACGGGGATTGGCAGACATTGGATATCTTGTACCAAAGCCGGGTTGATACGTACGCCGTATTTGAAGAACATCTCCGTCAGCCCCAGATCCAACGCTACGATAGGCGTGAAGCCGTCGGTCTGCAACACTTGTTCGCTGAATCGTACGCCGTCAATCGCCCAAAGCACCGTTCCTCCTCGCATGATATATTGGTCGATGATGAAACGCTCTGCATCGCTCAACGCCGTCTGCGGGCTGGCGATGATAACTGCCTTGTATCCGTCCAGGAGGTGGATGTTAGCTCTTGGCTCTTGGCTATTCGCTATTTGGCCTCTATCGACCTGGAAATACTTACTCAGGGCATTCATCAGATCGTAGGTGTGCGCTTCGTCGGGTTCGCCGTGTCCCTCGAGGATAGCTACCCTCGGCGTCTCGGTCTGCTGCAGCAGATGCAGCGCTTCCATGAAGGCGAACTCCAACTGCTCGATACTCGCGTTCAGGTTCTCTTCGCCGCTTAGTCCGCGGGTGTTCTTCAGTAGCGTCACGACGGCTTTGCGACCTTTGTACTCCATGATCGCGTACGGCCAGACGGTGGTCTGTGCGGTCTTGCCGTCATGCTCGCGCTCGTGGATCACGATCGGTCTGAGGCCTAACGAATCGGCTGCCTTTGTACTTTGTACATTGTACTTTTGTACATCGGCGAAAACATCCAGCTCCTCCAAGGTCTCTTCCGTTGCTTTCTTGAGCCGCTTGAAACCGGCATTGAGGTCGCCGCCTAACAGGAGCGTCACCTTGATCGGCGCGTCGGTCTGTTGGAGCAAAGCCTTGCTGGCGTCGCTGAGGCTATAGTGCTTGTCGTCCGTCAAGTCCCAACGAACAGGACGGACTTGCAGTTCTCCGTAGAGACAAAGGAACAAGCCTATAATGAATATGTACGGTGCGTACTTTTTCAATTCGTAATTACTTCTTAATCTTCTCCCAAACTTCCTCGTTCAGCACAACCGGATATTTGGCGCGGAGGCTCTTGATCCACTCTGCCTCCAGCCAATCCTGGTAGTCGGTAACGACTGCGCTCTTCTCGTCCATCCAGCTCTCCGGTGCTTTCAGAGTCTTGCCGACACATTCAACCACCGGCAGCTCCTCTTTCGGAGTGAACTCCACTTTCTTGTCCTTGAAACCGAACTTGTCGATAGCGCCGTTCTTGCCTTTTTCCCAGAGACCGTGCTGCACTTTGACATAGGTAATCGTATCGCAGTTGATACGACGCTTGATATAGCTCTGGATGGAGTCCGGGTTAGCGCTCTTGATAATCGCCTTGGCTGCTTTCGCGCTGGTCTTGTCTTTCGCCTGAATCAGGTAACCTTTCCATCGCGGAGCTGCCCAGGTATATTTAGCTTTGTTGGCTGCGAAATAAGCTTCCAAGCCTGCGGTATCTTTGGCTGCTTTGTCCCACACCTCGCGGAGCGATACCTCGAAGAGCAGAATACCGTCGTGGTATTCCTGAACCAGGTTCTTCAGCTCCGGATATTTCTCCTCCAGATGGGCGTCGGCGTAAGCCTTGGCGTCGGCATCGCTCATTGACTCCGGCAGGTTGTACTCGGCACGCGTCTTACGGGCAAAACTCTTGTCGATCTCTTTAGCGCGCTCGTCGCGTTTTACCTGACGCTCGATCTGCGTACGCATGGAGTCCAGCGGCTGAATGCTGCGTTCGCCTTGCTTGTAGATGATATGCCATCCGTAGTTGGTACGAATAGGCTTGCTGATCTCGCCTGATTGCAGACCAAAAGCGGCTTCCTCAAACGGCTTGACCATCATCCCGAGTCCGAACCATCCTAACTCACCGCCGCGTACACTACTGCCGCGGTCATCCGATTCGGCTTTCGCTACTTCGGCGAAGTTCTCCGGCGTCACGATCAAAGCGATGCTGTCGATCTTCGCTTTCTGGATATCATTGAGACTATCAGCCGGAACCATCTTCATGATATGACTGGCTTGCACGTCGCGGTGGTCACGCTCTTCTTCCACCAGCACGATATGAAAACCGTATTGCGTGCGGAAGGGCTTGCTGACGCTGTCCACCGGGGTGTTATAAACCGCCTCCTCCAAGGGATAGACGTAACGGAACGGAGTGATCCATCCTAACTCACCGCCTGTCTCCTGTACGTTCGGGTCGGTACTCAGGTCGCGTGCTACCATAGCAAACGGATCTTTCTTGTATCGTTTGGCTTTGCTGCCGCGTGCCTTGATCGGATGTCCGATCACTATGCGATTGTAAGCTTGGTTGATCTTCTCCCACGCTGCCGCTTCGGTTGCGCTGTCTGCATTCATCGGACATTGGATGGCGATATGCGCTGCGCGGCGGTCTTTCGCCATGTGCCTCCAGCTCAACTCGATCAGGCTGTCCAGAGCAGCCTCGTCCTGCAGGTATTTCGGCGTAGCCTGTGCACGGTAGCCCTTCAACTCGTTCTTGAAACTCTCCGTGGTGTCAATGCCTTGTGCCTCGGCCTCCGTCACTTTGAGTTTGAAATTGATGAACATGTCCAGATACTCGTCCATCGTCTTGGGATCCAGAGCACCGGCTTGGTTGTTCTTCTCATAGATGTACAAAAATTCTTCTGCGCTCACGGGTTTTCCGTTGATGGTCATGAGCGGAGCTTGCGCCATCGCAGCGATACTCATTGCTGCAAAAGCCATTAAAAAGAAACTTTTTTTCATACTGATTTTATGTTGTTTTTAGAGTTACACTACAAAAAGCGTGCAAAGTTACTGCTTTTTTTTGACATATGCAAGGGTTTGTATAATTTTATACAAAAAAATGTTTCCGAAATGTCGTATTTCGGAAACGGGATTGTTACGGGAGCAAGTACTGGTCAAGTACTGGTCAATACGGAGTGGAAATGTTTATGATTTCTTCACGTATAACGGGAACGATTTTTCGAAGAGTTGGACGGCTTGCTCCAGTTTGCCGAAGAGTTCGCCTCCGGAAGCGTTGGCATGACCGCCGCCATGGAAGACTTCGCCCGCCCATATATTGACCGGGCGGTCGCCTTGCGAGCGGAAAGAGATACGGATCCGCGGTTTCGGTGTCCCCGGTTTGGGACGTTCCTCGCGCATGAAGACCGAGTAATAGACATCGGAGATCTGGAGCGGCATGTTCACCAATCCTTCCGTATCGCCCACCTGATAATGGTAGCGGTCCAACTCATCTGCGCTCAGCGTGATCAACGCCAAATGGTACTCCGGATAAATGCGCATCTTGCGATACAGGGCATAGCCTGTCAATCGCACTCTGTCCGTCGAATACTGATTGAAAACGGCATTGTAGATCTCGTCTTTCTGTACACCGGCACGAATCAGATGGGCGATGATCTCATATATCTCCGGATTATTGGAGTTGTAACTGAAATTACCCGTATCGGTCATGAGGCCGGTGTAAATCGCGGTGGCGATTTCAGTTGAAAGTTGAAAGTTGAAAGTTGAAAGAAGTTTATAGACGATTTCGCAGGATGAGGAGGCTTTGGAATCTACATGTTCCTCCGCCCAGATACTTTCCTCCTTTGTACCTTGTACATCGTCCTTTTGTCCCTTCAGATGGTGGTCAATGAGAATCTTCGGACAGCTATTCTGCAGCATTTTCTCGCCCATCGGACCGATGCGTTTCGGGTCGTTGAAATCGGTACAGATGAACAGATCCGCTTCGGCAATCAAGCGGTTGCATACCTCCGGTTTCTTCTCGTAGATCAGAATATCCTTGGCTCCCGGCATCCAGTTGAAGAAGGCGGGAAAAGCGTTGGGTACAATGACGGAAAGAGACCGGCCTTCGCCTGACAGACTTGAGATCCAATGATACAATGCCAAGGAGGAACCCATGGCATCGCCGTCCGGCGCCATGTGGGTAAAAATAACGATATGTTGAGCGTTCTCGATTAGTTGTTTCATATATCTTTAGTTTGTAAATGTACATACAATCCCGGGAGCATGGTCTTCTTTACACCGTCAATACACGGCCCGAACAGATAGAGCGGAACGGGTTTGTACTCGTTGCGTTTCCAAGTGATCTTATAGGCTCTCGGAGCGGCCTTGGCTGAACTCGGATTGGATTTGGGCAGCAATGAGTTTCCGATCGAAGTGAAGGCCTTTGCGTTCTTTGTAATGATCTTGTAGGGCACATCTTTGTCGTTATGCACCTCCACTTTGAAGCCGTGATAGAGCATTCGGAACACTCCGTCTGCCTGTACGGAATTGCCTGCGTAGCGAATGTCCAGTTTGTCGATCATGCACTCGGATGTAATACCGACGAGTGGACGAACAAAACTGTTCATCACATTTGTGTTTACCTCCTCGGCATGCATCTCTAATTTCCAGTTACAATCTTTATTCATCGTCATGGCAAAACCGGCCGTAGCCTTACCCAGCCCCAGTTTGCAGTTACCCTTCGCCTCCATCGTAGCGCCGCGGCGGTTGGTGGCATGAGTCACGTGTGCCTTGATCGCCTTGACATCCAGTTTGCCGATACTCTTGTCCGTGCTGGCAAACTCGATGAAGAGTTTGTCTATGCCTGCCTCAATATGCTTGATATCAAAGACAATCGGTATCTTCCGCATAATATTCTGAGGCATGTCGTACACGATTTTCGGAACGTATCGCTCGTCGCGGAAGACATGCATCTCGCTCACTTCCGCTTCGATCTTGTCCAGCGTCAGGTCTTGTGCCAGCGCCTTGCGGATGGGATTGAAGGGCGAGGTCGTTACTTGTTGGATCGTCATATCAATCCACGTCATCGGCTGTTTGGTGATGTTACCGAGGTGCATCTTGGCGCAGTTATTGGCAATCCGCGTACGGCCTACGGTCAAGGCACCTTGGTCGCTATGCGCTACTTCGCGTGTTTCAATGCGCATTAATCCGTCCGGCGTAATGATCTTCGCGTGTGCCAGATGGAGCCGATAGACCGAATCGCAGTAGTGGAAAGCGGAGTCGTAAACCAGCTCATGTACCGCCAGCGAACAACTGTCCACTGCTACATCCAGCTTCGTGCGGATACTATGCAAGGCCATCGAGGCGCAGAAGATCCGCAGATGCGACAACTCTGCACTCTTAAACGGAAAAGCCACCGAATCGCGCGTGGTGTCTTTCGGCATTTCGGGAAAACATAACTCGGGATGCTCCTCGTCCATCCATAACTCGACCCGCGGGCGAACCACGTGGATATTATGAATCAGCAACTGTTTGTTCAGCAGCATCGAGTAGAAGAGATGCCCTACGTCAATACGGTCCACGTAGATCTCCGCGCCCGGATAGACCGTGTCTTTCTTGAGAACGACAGGCTTACCGCGGTAGGATAGACGAATATCATCCACCGCCGCAGTTCCGCTAAAAAGACGCACCGTGATACCGCCGCACGACGCACTGTCGAAGGGTAGGGTGGCTAACACTTTGTTCACTTCCCGTGTCGCAAAACGGGATAATACCACGTCGGCGCCAATAAAGAACGCCACTCCGATCGTCAGCAGGGAGGCTAACACGATCAGCGTTATTTTAGTTCCCTTTTTCATAGATTTAATGTTTTGCTAAACGTATCACTTCTTCAGCAATGCGCTTGGCGGAGTCGGCTTGTGCTAATTTCAGTATATTGGTATGCAGCGTCTCTAAGCGCTTGTCATCCCAGATCAAGTCCAAGGCGGTGGATACCAACTTGTCCGCGGCCTCGGCGTCACGTACCAACACGGCCGCCTCTTTATTGACCAACGCCATCGCATTGTGCGTCTGATGGTCTTCCGCTACGTTCGGCGAAGGAACCAAGATGGCTGGTTTGCCGAGCAGACACAACTCACTGATGCTGCTCGCCCCGGCACGCGAGATCACGAGATCCGCCTGAGCGTAGCGGTCGGGCATGTCGGAGAGGAAATCCAGACATTCGATGTTCGCCGGACTGCCTGCGGCTTCCCATGCAGCCTTGCATTGGGCATAATAGGTCTTACCCGTTTGCCATACTACGTGCAGTTTGCTTTTGGCTATTTCCGGCAGTGCTGCGGTCATCGCCTCATTGATGGTCCGTGCGCCCAGACTTCCGCCGATAATAAGAAGGTTCTTTGGTCCCCCTTCTGCATTATTCCTGCGTCCCTCCGTCAGGTTCTGGCGTACAGGGTTACCGGTCAGAATAATCTTGTCGGCAGGGAAGAATTTCTCCATCCCTTCGTACGCGACGCAGATCTTCGACGCTTTGTCCTTGAGTATCTTATTGGTCACTCCGGCAAAACCGTTCTGTTCTTGCAGCAGGATAGGGATTCCCATCTGCGCTGCCGCCCACATAGCGGCTCCCGAGGCGTAACCTCCTACGCCTACTCCTACGTCCGGACGGAACTCCCGGATGATCTTCTTCACCTGTCGGATAGACTTGGCTAAATCGACCAGCACAGAGACGTTCTTCCATGGTTTGGATCGGTTGAAGCCACGCACGGGCAAGCCCACGATCTTGTAGCCGGCCTGCGGGACACGCTCCATCTCCATCCGGCCTAACGCACCGACAAACAGGATCTCTGCCTCCGGATCTAATTCCTTGAGCGCATTCGCGATACTTATTGCGGGGAAGATATGTCCGCCGGTTCCCCCTCCGGAAATCAAATAGCGCATAGTTCTCTATTTTTACCACTCCATGATCTTCGTCCGGTCTTTGATGAACAAACCGGGCAGAAGGGTCTTTTTTATTCCGTCTATACAGGGTCCGAACAAGTATAACTCGGTCGGTTTCCATTCGTTGCGTTGCCAATCGACGGTGTACGCTTTGGCTTTGGTATGCGGCGTCAACGGGTTGCTCTTCGGGAGCAGCATGTACGAGGCCACATTGATAGCCCCTGCATGGCGCGTCACGATCTTATAGGGTATGTCATCCTCTTTATGCACCCGCACTTTGAGGCCGTGATAGAGCATGCGGAAATTACCGCTGGCTTTGTATTTGTTACCGCGATACCTGGTGTCGAGTGTGTCGATATAAAGCGCGCAAGTAATGCCTACGAGCGGTCGAACGAGCGAGTTAAGGAACGAAGCGTCCACTTGCTCGGCATGCAGGCGGGTCTCGAATTCACATAAACTATTCGCAAAGAAATTCATCTCAATCTGCATTTTCCCTGCGCCTACTGCACAAATACCCTTCATCTTCACCGCCTCATTGCGGTAGTTGGTGATATTATCCACGGTAGCCCGCATGTTATTGAACTGCACATTACCGCAATTGATATCGGTGCTCGTCAAGTCCACATTGAGATGCTTCAGTATCGCATCTACGCGGTGTATCATGAATGGCGTTTTGATATCCTTGAAGGCCTCCTGCACCATGATGAACGCTTTCTTGGGCGGGAAGCGCAGGTCGCGCACGAGGTCGATCTTATCCACTACGACATCCGCATGATCGAGCGTGTAATCTTTCGCCATGATCTTCCGAATCGGATTGAGCGGCGAGGTGTGGAGACTCTCCATTTGCATGTCGATCCAGGTGGTGGGTTCCTCTACGATCTTACCCAGTTCCATGCGTCCCATCGTGTGGGCTACGCGTGTGGCGCCGATGGTGAGCGGTCCGCCGTTGGTGTTCTCGATAGCGTTCGTCTCGATACGCAACATACCGTCGGGCAGGGTGACTGCGGCATGACCCAAGGCAAAGCGGTAGAGCGAATCGGAGAAGCAGAACGAATGGTCGTACGCCAGTTGGTGCATCTCCATCGAACAACTGTCCACCGCCACGTCCAGTTGGGTCTTCACGCTATGCAGCGCCAAAGATGCGTTATCTATGTACAAGTGACCCAACTCGGCCAACTCGACGAGCGTAGCCACTTTTTGTTTCTTGTTCTTCTCTTTCTTCTCGAACTTAGGGAAACTCAATTCCGGATGGTCCTCATCCAACCATAGTTCGACGCGCGGGTTCGCGACGCGCATGGTTCCCATGAGCACTTGTCTCTCCAGCAGCATGGCGTACGACAACGGACCAATCTGAATCTGCTTGACCTGTATGTCAGCGCCCGGCGTTTTGCCTGCAACGCCGTTAGTCGCCCGGTATGCAAAGCGCGTCGCACCGATAGAGAGACCCTCGTTATCGGCATGCGCGATGTCCTGCGCCTCGATGCATGTGCGACCGTCCTGCAGTACGACTGCCGCTTTGGCTAACGAGAACCGGTACATGGAATCGCAGGTGAACCGATCTTCATAGACCATGTGGTTGAAACCGATGTTGCAACCTTCGGCCGCTACGTCCAGACCGCTCACGGTGCTATGCACCTTAACCGCCGCGTTCTTGATCTGCAGTTTTTTCAGTTCTGCCCGGATAAGAGGAACGGACAACTCCTTGCTCTTCAAGGTCTCAAGCAACTGGTTTGTATCGCTTTTCTTGGTCTCGTTGATCCAAAGTTCGATATTCGGGTTGTAGATCTTCACCGCGTCAATCACGGCCTGCATGTCCCATAACTTGGAATGCGAGAGTGGACCGATCTCCATCTTCGCGATCTTCAGGTCTGCACCCGGTTCGTTGGCCTCGCGGCTCTTCTTGGTGGTGTTACTATAATGCGTCGCACCGATGGTCAAGGTACCTAATGCCTGCAGCGCGATATCGTTCGTGCTGATCCGTGTACGGCCGTCCGGTAACTTAAGTGCCGCTTTGGCTACCGAGAACTTATACAATGTGTCGCAGAAATGGAAAGCGGAGTCGTACGCCAGATCATGCATCGACAGCGAACAATCCTCCACCTTCACATCCAAGGGCGTGCGAGTGCTATGCAGCGCGAAACAAGCTTCCTCTATATGCAGGTTCATCAGCTCTGCCCGCTTCAAGGGGTGCAAAAGCTTAAGCATCGTCGTATCCACTTCAAACTTCGGGAAACTCAATTCCGGATGGTCCTCATCCATCCATAGTTCCACTTTCGGACGCACGATCTGAATCGATTGTACCAGCGCCTCTTTGTTCTTCAGTTTGAAGAGGAAGACACGGCCTGCCTTGATGCGATCGACCGTAATCTGCGAACTCGGTACTTGTTTGCCCTTGGCTTTTTGGGCGCTGTCTTGTTGTCCTTGATAAACAAATCGCACATCTTCTACCTCGACCGTGCCGGTAAATACACCGACCTGTATACGTCCGCAGGAAGCCTCGCAATCCGGGATAGAAGCTAAGGCTTTATTCACTCTCCGCGAGGCGATATTAGACAATACGGCATTCAGACCGCCTTCTGCGACGATTCCGATACTTAGCACCACGGCTAATGTGAGTAGTGTGATACGTGTTCCGCGTTTCATAGCAGTTTTTCAAAATCGACTGCAAATATACTGCTTTTTTTTGATGTATGCAAAAAAATCTGCACTTTGCATGCAGATTTGTACATTTTGGGCTTTTATTCCAACGTAACGATAGGTACGTCGTCCTGGCTCTCGGTGATGGTCTCCTGAACACGCTCGCGGAGCGCCATCTGTTCGCGGCTGACACCCATCATAATACCGAAATAGACAGAGGTGATGAGTACCGATGTACCACCTCTGGAGATCAAAGGCAAGGGTTGGCCTGTGACAGGTCCCAGACCGACGGCGACAAGCATGGAGATCAGCGCCTGGCAGGTGATCATCAGCGCCAGACCCATCGTCATCAGCATTGCCGGCATGTCCGAATAGCGGCTTGACACATTGCATGCACGGAAAAGAATAGCCAGATAGAGGAAAATCAGCCCGAACGCCCCGACGACACCGCTCTCCTCCACGATGATCGCGAAGATATAGTCCGCAAAAGCCAACGGCAGGTAATCCCGCTCCTTGCTGTTGCCCGGCAGCACACCCAAAGGCGAGGCGCCGCCACGCGCGATAGCCACCGCTGAATAAACCTCCTGGATATTATCATCCGTCAGCACATATTTGGAGCCGTCGTCGTGCTCGAAATGGCGGTCAATACGTCCCACCCAAGTAGTCGCACGTTTGAACGGACCGTGCATCTGACGTCCCGGTCGCACAAAACCGAACTCCACGATACAATACCCCAAAACCAGTGCTACGACGGCAATCCCAACCACCGACATCGTGTATTGCCAAGGGATGCGTGCCAGAATCCATAGACAGAATATAATCAGACCGATCAACACCGCCGTTGAGAGGTTAGACGCCATCACCGGCAGCATCACTACGCCCGAGATAAGGAGTGTCCGGAGGAAATATTTCTTCTTATCCGCCTCCGTACGGATACGCGCTAACTGGTCGGCCACCACAATGATAAGACTCAGTTTGGCAAGTTCCGACGGCTGGAAAGTGATGCCAGCCAGACGAACCCAGCGCGCGGCGCCGTTGATCGTCACCACCAGCGGGTTGCCGGGGATCATCGTTGAATAGACAAGCAGCGTACTGACCACCAGCAAGACATACCCGCCGAAACGCACCCAGTACGATGGGATATACTGAATCCCGAAGGCCGCCGCGATACCCAACACGATGAAGAACATCTGCTGACCAATCGGACCCAAGGCCGAATGATGCATATAGACGAGTGTGCTGGATGCCGAGAAGAGCGCGATCACCGCCACGACGATCAGCGTCAGAAATAACCACCAGAAGGTCTTGTCGATATTTTGCAGATTGGGTTTCATAAGTTCTTGACAGCTGCCATGAATTGTTCGCCGCGGTCTTCGTAACTCTTGAAGAGATCAAAACTGGCGCAGCAGGGGCTGAGCAGCACGGTGTCGCCTTCGTGTGCCGCTTTGTATGCGCCCTGAATAGCGTCGTGCAGGTTGTCCGTATCAATAATATTCAGACCAAAACCGCCAAAATGCTCTCTTAGTTTCTCATTGTGCAGGCCCATGAACACGAGCGTGTGGCATTTCTGCTTGACTAACTCATCGATCTCACTATAGTCATTGCCCTTGTCCTTACCGCCTAAAATCAGCACGGTCGGCGTCGTCATGGACTCTAACGCGTACCAGCAACTGTTCACATTCGTTGCCTTGCTGTCGTTGATCCATCGTACGCCCTTGACCGTCGCTACGTATTGTAGCCGGTGTTCTACGCCTTGGAAAGTCTTCAGACTCTCGCGGATGACCTCTTTCTTGATACCCACTACGTTCGCAGCAATAGTAGCCGCCATCGAGTTCAGCACATTATGCTTGCCCTTCAGTGCCAACTCATCTTCGCCCACAGGCAGCGGGTTGGGACAGGTGAATCCGTACGGATAGAGGGTTGCGCCTAACTGGATTTTTTTCATCTCTCTATCAATAACCGGATCTTCCGCCCAGTAGATAAAACTGTCCTCTTTCGTCTGGTTGCGCGTGATACGGAACTTGGCATCGACATAGTTCTGGAACTTAAAGTCGTAGCGGTCCAGGTGATCCGGCGTGATATTCAGCAAGATGGCGATGTCTGCCTTGAAATCATACATGTTATCTAGCTGGAAAGAACTCAACTCAATGACGTAATAGTCGTGATCCTCATGCGCCACTTGTAGCGCTAACGAATTGCCGATGTTACCCGCCAGACCGACGTTCAGACCCGCTTGCTTCAGGATATAATAGATGAGCGAAGTAGTGGTTGTCTTTCCGTTCGAACCGGTGATACAGATCATCTTTGCGTTCGTATAGCGGGCGGCAAACTCGATCTCGGAGATGATATGAGTGCCCTGTTTTTGCAACTTCTGTATCAGCGGCGCTGTTAACGGAATACCCGGCGATTTGACTACTTCGTCGGCATTTAGAATCAATTCTTCGCTATGCTTTCCGTCCTCCCATGGGACTCCGTTCTGGTCCAACAACGCACGATACGGTTCGCTGATCGTCCCGCAGTCGGAAACGAACACATCAAACCCTTTCTCTTTGGCGAGTATAGCAGCTCCGCTACCACTTTCGCCCGCTCCTAAAACAACGATTCGCTTATTCATTTTTTATCTTATTTTGAGGGTCAACAATGTTATAGCGGCTAATATCAGCGTCACGATGCAGAAGCGCAGCACGATCTTCGTCTCGTGGTGGAGGTTCTTGCTGCCCTTGAACAGGATCGTACAGGTCGGATCGTTCTTGAGCACCTGCTCCACGCTTGTCCGGAAATGATCATGCAGCGGCGTACGTTTCCATACACGCACATGCTTCCCGCGCGCTTTGTTCCATTTATATACCTGCGTCTGCAGGATCACACTCACGCTCTCCATCAGGAATACGCCGCAAAGGACAGGTACCATCAGTTCCTTATGAATCACCATCGCGCATACACCGATGATACCGCCTACCGTCAGACTTCCCGTGTCGCCTAAGAACACCTGCGCGGGGAACCCGTTGAACCACAGATAACCCACCAACGCACCGACGAACGAAGCCAGGAAGACAACCAACTCTTCGCTGCCGGGGATGTACATGACGTCGAAATACTCCGCCCAGACGACACTACCGCTCGTGTACGCCAGTATCAACAGAGCAATCGCCATGATCGCCGAGTTACCCGCACACATGCCGTCCATGCCGTCGTTCAGGTTCGCGCCGTTGCTCACTGCCGCTACCACAAAAACCGTCAGCAGCACGAAGAAGATCCATCCGAAGCGGTACTTGTTCGCCTCGCCGGTCCAGCTGAACAGGTCCGCGTAGTTGAAGTTATGATGCTTCACAAACGGAATAGTGGTCTGTGTGGACTTGATCTCCGGCGTCTTCTCAACCACCACCACATTGTTCTCGATATGACTCGTCACCACCTCATTCATGCTCACCGCCGGACAGAAACGCAGCGTCAGACCTACGATCAGACCCAGCGTCACTTGGCCTGCGATCTTCACCCATCCGTTCAGCCCGTCTTTGTTTTTCTTGAACGTCTTGATATAGTCGTCCGCGAAGCCTAACGAACCCATCAGAACGGTCGTCACGAGCATCAGAATCATATAGACGTTCGTCAATTTGCCGAGCAGCAGGCAGGGTAGCAGAATCGCTGCAATCACAATCAGACCGCCCATCGTCGGCACACCTTTCTTGCCCACGTTGAACGGATCGGTTTTCTCGTCGCGCTGGGTCTCGGAGATGTTATGACGCTTCATGTAGTTGATGAACCAGTTCCCGAACCAGATGCTCACTAACAGGCCGATGATACCCGCCGTGATCGCCCGGAACGAGATGTACGTCAACAGTCGTGCGCCGGACATATGCCCGTACGCCGTCGTCAAATAATCAAATAAGTGGTATAGCATAATTTAATTATCAATTATTAATTATTAAAGCATTCTAGTGACTTTTGTACAAACTGAGGAGTCCGTACGGGTCTTAAAACATTGTACAAAACTCCAAGAGCCCTTTATTAATTGTTAATTATTAATTGTTAATTACTTCGCATATTTGCGAACCTCCTCATGGTCGTCAAAATGGTGCTTGACGCCTTTGATGATCTGATAGTCCTCATGGCCCTTGCCGGCAACTAAGATCACATCGCCTTGTTGCGCAAGAGTGCAAGCGGTCTGTATCGCCGTCGCACGGTCTTCGATAACCAGCGTGCTGCGCAGTTCCTCTTCTGTCAGACCTGCTTTCATATCGTTCAGGATGTCTGCCGGCTCTTCGTCACGCGGGTTGTCCGAGGTCAGGATCAACTGCTCGCTGCCGCGTTTCGCGATCTGCGCCATCATCGGCCGTTTACCCTTGTCCCGATTTCCTCCGCAACCGATAACAGTAATGAGTTTCCTTTGTCCATTGTCCATTGTCCTTTGTCCATTGTCCAAGATCTCCCGTATCGTCTGGATCACATTATCAACCGCGTCCGGCGTGTGGGCATAATCAACGATTGCCGTCCAGCCTTTCTTGCTCTGTATGGTCTCAAACCGGCCGTTCACGGGTTTCAGCGTGCTCAGCACGCGCAGTACATCCAACTCCTCAAATCCCAAACACAACGCCGCGCCGTAGATGCACAGCAGGTTGCTGACGTTGAATCGGCCTACAAGCGGAACGAACACCTCCTTGCCGTTCATATTCAGCATCATTCCCTCAAAACCCTCTTCCAAGATCTGCGCTTTATAGTCCGCCAGCGAACGGGTGGAGTAGGTCTTCACTTCTGCTTGGCAGTTTTGCGTCATGACGAGTCCGTTCTTGTCGTCTTTGTTCGTCACGGCGAACGCACTCTTCTTCAGTCCGTCAAACAGCCGCTTCTTTGTATCGCGGTAGTTGTCAAACGTCTTATGGTAGTCGATATGATCCCTTGTCAGGTTGGTGAACAGAGCCCCATCGAAATCCAAGCCGGCGATACGTTCCTGCGCAATCGCGTGCGAACTCACCTCCATGAACGCGTACTCACAACCCGCATCCACCATCCGTCTCAGCAAGCCGTTCAACTCAATCGCGTCCGGCGTCGTGTGGGTCGCAGGAACGGCCTCGTCCTCGATATAGTTCACCACGGTAGAGAGCAATCCCGCCTTGTGACCTAATGCCCGCACAAGTTTGTATAGCAGGGTCGCGATGGTCGTCTTTCCGTTCGTGCCCGTCACACCGACTAACGTCAGCTTCTTACTCGGCTCGCCGAACCATTTGCTCGCCAGCAATCCCAACGCCTTATCTGTGTTCTCAACGAGAATATACGTGGAACTTATCTCCTCCCCTCCATGGGGAGGCTGGGTGGGGCTTAGGTACTCTCTCTTACTCAGTACTATCGCCGCTGCCCCTTTGGCGACACAACCATCAATGAACGTGTGTCCATCTACTGCTGTGCCTACCTGGGCAACAAACAGATCACCCGGACCTATTTTCCGGCTGTCGAAATGCAGACCCTTGATCTCCTTTTCTGTACTTCCGATCACCTCAATCGGCTCAATTACTTCCAATAATTCACTGAGTATCATGCTAAATTTTTTTATGTTCGTAAAATATTATCTCTTTTCCAAATGTTTTTCTCCATCCTTCCACACATAACATCCCGTGTACGCCATCGTTTTCTCGGCAATCACCCTCACGGCACTGCCGCAATCCATACCTGCGTCGTACGGAAATTTCGGATCCTCGATCATGCAGATACATGTGTACCGCGGGTTCTCCTCCGGGAAATAACCGACGAACGTGATACGGTGTCGTCTGGCGGAGTAACCATGCCCGCGCACAAACAGCTGGGCCGTTCCGGTTTTACCGGCGATAGACACCAGTTTCGATTGCGCCTTGCGACTCCATTTCTTCGCCGCCGCAGTGCCCAAATGCTCATCCCAAACGACGTCATGCAGCGCCCCTTTGATGTCGCGCAGCGTGCGGTTGGAGCAAATAGACGACTTGACTGTCTCCGTCCGAAAACTCTTCTCTACCTCGCCGTTCTGCTGGATAGCGGTCACTAACATCGGACGTACCATCCGCCCGTTGTTGGCGATAGCGTTGTAGAACATCAGTATCTGCATCGGACTCAACTCTACCGAGTAGCCGTAACTCATCTTACTCAGCGTCACCGTGTCGCGCGGCACGTCGATTCGCGCTTTGTCTGCGCCCGGGATCTCGCAGTAGATACTGTCCATCAATCCCATTTTCTCTATTCTGCGAACGAATTTCTTCGCCGATCCTTCATAACTCCGCGTGATCAGTTTGGCTAATGCGATATTCGAGGACACCGCTAACGCACTTCTCACCGTCAGCAATGTGTCCATCGGGTGGGCGTCGGTATGCTTGACCGTGAAGTATTTCCAGGGTTGTCGGCTGACGCTCACGGTGTCGTCAATCTCTATTTTGCCGTCGTCCAGAGCGGCTACCAGAGCGATCGTCTTGAAGGTCGAACCGGGTTCTACACGTTGTACGGCATGGTTCTGCGCCTCGTAGTACTCGCCGTCTTCCGAGCGGTCGATGTTAGCGATCGCACGGATGTAACCCGTCTGTGTCTCCATGAGGATCGCACATCCCCATTGGGCATTGCGCTCTGCCGTCTTGGCGATCAACGTGTGCTCCACGATGTCCTGCAGGTTCGCGTCGATAGTCGTCACGATATCCAAGCCGTCTTTCGCTTCTTCAACCGTCACCGACTCGTACCGGCCGCCTATCTTCTGAATACTGCTCATGCCGTCTTCGCCGCGTAACTCTTCGTCAAAACGTTTCTCCAGACCCGAGTTGCCACCGCCGCCTTCACCGTAGATACCGCCTATCGTACGGCTCGCTAAAATACCGTACGGCTTGATCCGGCGATGCTGGTCCTCAAAGAAAATACCGCTTTTGTATTTGCCTTTCTTGATCAGTTGGTTCTGCAGCAATGCCTGCCGCTGCAGGTAATTGATCCGGTGGTCGCACACCCTCAATCGCTTTTCGCCTCTCCGGTAGGCGTTCGTGATACGCGCTTTGTATTCCGCCTGACTCTTGTCACCCACGATAGTCGCTAAATCAGCCGCCAGCGAGTCGATATGTTGCGTGAAAAGTGCCCCTTTATTATCGTGCAACGCGGGCACGCGTGTATCCATATACATATAGTATTGCGGCATGCTGCTTGCCAACAGCCGACCGTTGCAATCGAGTATATTCCCGCGTGTCGCCAGAATAGGTTTGTTCGTCGGCACTTGTTTCTCCGCCACTTTCAACCATGCCTCACGTTCCACCGCCTGGATGTAAATGATCTTACCCAGCACGGCTACAAAGCCCAACAGAATGACGATGAATATCATCGCAAACCGCCATACCGTATTTCTTTGCTCGTCAGACATGTTATTTTATCTTCACCGGCGGCACATTGTTCTCTTTGAGGTTGCTTCCTTTTTCCTGCAGCGCCTCGATGATCTGGCTCTGCCGCGTCGTGTTCGTTAACTCCGCACTGATCGTCATGTACCGGAATTTGGCGTCAAGCATCTCTTTCTTCGTGTCCGTCAGGTATTTCTGTTGCTCTGCCGCCTGATAACCCACCAATATATACAGAAAGAACAGCGCCACAATAAGACCAATCAACGGGTATTGTTCCCGAAAACCCTTACTGCGGAACTTATCTCCGTTCAGCCAACTCTGTATGTCATGCGTATCTGCCATGATATAATAATTTTTATGTTTTTTCTTTTTTAATAGCGACGCGCAACTTGGCACTCCGGCTACGCGGGTTTCGTGCTACTTCTTCTTCGCTCGCCTCGCGGCCTTTCTCGATTACCTCAAACGGACTCAGGTTATTGCCGTAAAAATCCTTCTCGATAGTCCCTTCTAAGTTCCCGCTTCGGAAGAAATTCTTCACTAATCGGTCTTCTAACGAATGATACGTCAAGATTGCGATTCGTCCTCCGGGCTTCAGTAGATCCCGCGCCGCAACTAACATCTCCCGCAATGCCCCTAACTCATCATTCACCTCTATCCGCAACGCCTGAAACAGCCGCGCTAAATCCTTCTTGTACTGCGCCGGAATCTCTAATTCTACAATGTCCTTTGTACTTTGTCCTTTGTCCCTTTGTACCTTCTCAGGCGTGCGGCCAAGCACGGCTGAAATGAGCTCCTCCGTCCGCAAAATCGGCTTTTGAGAACGGGCCTTGCATATATTCTTCGCGATGCCCCTCCCGTTCTTTAATTCGCCGTATAACCAAAAAATCTTCGCTAATTCCTCCTCGCTGTACCCGTTGACAATATCCGCCGCGGTCCGTTTCGACGTCTGGTTCATGCGCATGTCCAGCGGTGCGCTATACCGGAAACTGAATCCCCGCTCCGGGCAATCGAAATGATGAAAACTTACCCCTAAATCTGCCAGCAGTCCGTCTATCTCTTCCACTCCGTAATAGTCCATCCAATTCCGCAAATACCGGAAATTGCTATGCACAAACGTCCATCTCGGATCCATTGTCCATTGTCCATTGTCCATTGTCCATTGTCCCTTGTCCCTTTGTACATTTATATAAGCCTCTATGTCCTGGTCAAACGAGTACAGATGTCCCTTATTTTGTACAGAACTTTTACAAGCCCTTTGTAAATTGTTAATTGTTATTTGTGAATTTTCGAGAGCTTCCAAAATAGCTCTCGAATGTCCTCCTCCGCCGAAAGTGACATCCACATACACCCCGTTCGGCTTGATCGCCAAACCCTCTATCGTCTCTTTCAGCATCGCCGGTATGTGGTATATCTCTTCCATTTTTATTTGTCTTCTATCTATTGTCCATTGTCCATCGTCCATCGTCCATTATCTATTGTCCATCGTCCATTGTCCATTGTCTTTGAACAGTAGGTAATTAGTAGGTGATTAGTAGGTGATTAGTAGGTGATTCCGCCGACCATCTACCGACCAATACCTACTGTTTAGCCTCCGTCTTTTTCATCTTAGCCCGTAATCGAGCCGCCAACTCGGTCTGACTCAAGCGTTTTGCCGCGAAGTTCTCCGGCGCCCACAACGCAAAGCGGTTCAGCATGCCTACAAAGAGTACATCCTGCTGTGCACCGATGGTCTCCAGGTTCTTCTTCTGCAGCAATATACGTCCCTGACCGTCCAACTCCATATATTCGGCATCCGCCATAAATTGCATCAGAATCAGCTGGTCCTCCGGATCCCATTCGTCCAGTGCCGCACGCAGTTGCTCCACCTTCTCGTTCCAAACCTGCTCGGGGTAGAACATCAGACACTCGTTATCCGTATCTCTACGCATAACGATCCGTTTGCTCTCTGCCTCCGCTAAGATCTTACGGTAACTCGCCGGAACAAATATCCGTCCCTTCTCGTCCAACCGTCCTTCAATATTTCCTACAAAAGTCTGCATGTTAATAATTTACAATTTATAATTCACAATTAACAAAGCGTCCTAGTGAATTTTGTGCAAAGTTTTATATATGTACGGATTCTATAAATTCCGTTTTTCGTTTTCGATATTTATTCGTGTGTTTTTTATGATTGTTGTAAGGATCTTACATATTTCGATAGCATCTGCCTTCATGGATTTGTATGTTTCCTCGTTAATCAGTTCTGCAGTATAAGTGACTTCTATCCAATGGCATGTTTCATTAGCCTCTTTTAGGGCAATACTTAGCTTGTTGGCAAAGTCAGCCTTTGATACAGCGCTTACCGCTTCGCTACAATTGGCGCCAATAGATGTCCCGCTTCTGAAAAATTGGTCAGCGAGGCTATACTCTTTTTGATCCTTAATATATTTTGTGGCCTTCACAACGCGTTTGGTAAAAGCCTCTATTTTATCGCCTAATATCCCAAGTCCGTACATATTCTTGTTGCCCTTTGTAAATTGTACATTGTGAATTGTAAATTGTGCTTGTCGTCCTTTGTGAATTGTACATTATTAATTTTTAATTATTAATTGAAAACACGCCGCAAAGGTACAAAAAATATTTGATATAACCCACATTTCCCCACAAAAAAATTTTTCAATTGTTTTGTCAACAGGAAATTGACAGATTGGATAGCGTATATATCTGCTCATTTTCAGTAGTTTACGCGACTTATTAACATTTTAATAAAAAGTGGGGCTTTGTGGGGGTATATTGTTTTCTTTGCTCCAGAGACGCCTTCTCATGATGTATTTTTCTAAAAAAAAGCAGCCCGCCGAAAGGCAGGCTGCTATGCAAGATCAAACTTGCAAATTAGGTTATTTTACTGTTTACTAAAACAGGCGGATTACTTGAGGAACTTCTTGCCGTTGCGGATAACAACACCCTTATAGTCCTCGCCAACTTCTTGGCCAAGTACATTATAAAGTTTGTTGTTGTTCTGGAAGCTTACATTCTCAATACCTTGCGGCATATTGCGGGTTTCAACAACCTTGAAGATTAACTGACGACCATAACGTGACAATTTGATTTCGTCGCCTACTTCAGGTTGATCTACGTCTGTATCTGATCCATCGCCCCAAATGTAGAGGTTGTATGCACCGAAATAGCTCCAATAGGTATAATCATAGCCTTCCTGAATGATTCTGTCATATCCGGTCATATCAACTTGAGCCCAGTCCGGAGCCTGAATGTTGAAGTTGTATGCGTACGAAATAGTATCATATAACAATTCTGTTGCGCAAACCGTTGGAATATAGCCCTTGAAGAAACCATCTGCATGGTATGCAAAATATTCGCTGGATTCAGGATCATATTCTACAACCACGTTAATCGTATCGGATGTATATTCATTAGGCATATTAAACATCTCCGGATTGTGAGCGGCATGCTCAAATGTGTACATAACACCGTTCAACATAATAAACGGATCATACGGAGCATAATGATGAGCTTTACCCTCATTGTCAACAACTAACGTCTGGCCACCGGTGTATGGGTTACGTGCAGCCCAGATACCGAACTTGTTACCGGCACGATTCAAACCATTTACGATTACCTTAAATTCGTCATTTACAACGATACCCTCAGTAATTGTGCCATAAGCATCCTTTTTCTGAAGTTTGAAAGTAACCATCTTACCTGGGTAGGATAGCATTGAAGCGGTATCATTGATCGTGGCAATAGAACTGATAATGGGCTTGTTGTTTTTATCCACTACAACAACCAGCAAGGAATCAAAGATAGGGTCTGTGTATTCGAGATCGCTTTGTAATGCAACCAAAGCGATAGAGATGTCTTTAATATACAATGGAGACATCGGTTTCTCATAATAAGTATACAGCATTGCGGGCTGAATAGTATCATAAATAGTATCTACAATAACGGGGTCGAGAGAAGTAGTATCCAGACCCGGTACTACTACAGCAGTACTACCGAAAATGTAGGAGATATCATATTGCTTCTCATCAATACTATCAAGATCATAGATAAAACCTCTTCCCTTTCCAAATTTTGGAGTGGAGAAGATTGCATTAGTAAGAGGCCACATACCATCCTCACCGATTTCATATCTCTCATACGGCGCCAAAATACCGCCAACTGTCATAACGTCTACCAATTTCGTTGTGTCAGGACGGGAGGTCTTATTGCCAATCAAGCGGAACATGTTTTTTCCCTCCGTATTGCTGGCATTCTGGAGAGGCATATGCCAACTATAGAGATAATCAAGATTTGCTTTCCCTGCAGCAAGAGTGTCAACGAAATTACCGTCAGCATCGATACTCCAGCCACGCTCCTGCAGACCGTATTTGGTATAGCAGGTTGTATAATCTACAGCAGTTGCGTTCTTGCTGTAGTTCGGCCATACCCATGTCTCAACACCGTTTAACCAGGAACCTACTACGCTCGGATATACTTCGAAGAGTCTTGTGCCGAGGACATTGTCAATACCGGTAAAGAAAGTACCATCTGGTTTGAAGTAAGAAGCTACAGGACCATCGGCTTGTACGGCTTTACGAGGATTTTTGATTTTGGCAGCCTCGTTTTTGAGCGCTTGCGACTTCTGTTCTGCGCTGACAGTCTTAAGAGTATACGATTTAACTGCCTTTTGGCTTGCGTCAAAACTGATACGCTCATGATCTTTCGCAATTTGCTCTTTTACTTGCAGGTTAGTATTTTCAACCTGCATTTGTCTTGCAGTAGTGGGGGCAGCAAAGATACTACTTGCCATCATAGCCACACTAAAAAGAGAAATAATTTTTTTCATTTTTGCGTTTGTTTTTAATTAATAATTAATTTTATTGGGCGGAAATCTTTATCCGCTTATTACTATCATTTGTACCTATTAAATAGAGTTGTTTTGCATTCAAAGTAGAACCGGAAGCACTGGCTACATTAAATTCGCCTGTGATAAGCGCTTTCAAACGCTCCAAACCGACATCTTCTTTTCCAACACCGCCACCTGCACGTTGCAAGAATTCACTTGCATACATCGGGTTTTGGCCTTCTACTGACGGATATTTGTAACTATACGACAATTGGGTGCCATTAAGCGTGAAATCCATAACGAAGAACGCCTGGGTTAAACCATTACTACCGTTGAATTCTATGTTGATACGATCTATTTTGGTTACCACTTCCGGTTCTCCTTCAGCTTCCGGATCTTTATACGTACTATCTATACGCTGTATGGTGATCTTACGCAAACTACCTCCGGAACTCTTAAGAGCATTGGCAATCACGTCGTATGCAGCTTTGCTGCTCTCGCCCATATCTTTCTTGTCTACCGTCCACTGGATATGGTTATCCAGTTTTGCATTAAGAATCTCAGCGATAGTCATTGCCGATTCAAACCGGGCACTAATTCCGGCATCTACGCACTCAAGCGCCGTCATCTCACTGTTAATCTTGAAATTAATAGCGTTGCCTCCTTGTGCCGGCATACCGGTGTTATAGAAAGTGACAAGATTTGGACGAATCACAAAAGGATAGATAAGACCTCTCTCATAATCTTCATCCATACGACCTGCATTATATACCACTTTCTTCTCGCTTCCAGGTGTGAGATATTTGAATGCCGTGCCATCATTGCCTGTTACGAGTAAGTCACGATATACATACACTTGGTTGAAGTACTCAATCCAATCTAAGCCGACTTTCAGCGGGTAGAGTATGCAGTATGCTCCATGTTTTTTACCTTTGAGGCGCACTTTCTCCGGAGTGGCTTCCAGAATCAGAAATTCATAGTCACCCAGATATCCGTCTCCTCGCTCGTAGTCAGTATTTCTGCTGTTGGGATTAGGATCTGGATCAGCCCATTTATGCATGACATTGTTATAGGTGTCAAACGACAAAATGGGACCATAGTCTGAAACAACAACCCAGGTGCTATTTCCGTCCGTCATGTACTTGTTTGCTGTCGTTTGCGGATTGCGTGACGCTACGAAAACATTTCCCTTTTCATCAAATTTAATTAATACACTATATCCGCCGCTCTCGGGATTCGGAAAATAAAGCATCTCCCATCCGTTCGCAGGAGCAGTAAGTACATCCCTGGCATTATCCAATGCCTTCTGGGCACGTACGGCTGCGCTATCAGCGAATAAATCTTTCTCCTCGCGTCTACAAGCGCCAAATACGCTCGCAAGGGCAATCACTAATAGAATATATTTTGCTTTCATATCTTATCCTCCTTTATTTTTTTTCGTGAAGGAATCCGAGACTCATGATCATGTCCCAGTCCAGATTAGCTTGGCGTTTCTGTACTTCTGCGTGGAGTTGGTCGAGATCCAACTGCCATCTGTCTGCCAACCAATCACGGCAAATTCCCAATTTCTGAAGAATAATCTGATCTCCTTTTTTGCCGTCCAGACTAGCTGCTTCAAGAATACCCTGCCATTGTGCGTCTGTTTTAACAATATAGTTGGCAATCGTCTCTACAAAATCCTCACGAGCCTGACTGCCGGCGTAGGGAGATATAAATCCTGTCTGCCATGCAACAGTGTCAGAGGTATATTGCCATCCGTCCGGATTGTAATCAGCTGCGCTAATCTGCTCAAACTCCTTCGGATAGGTCTTTTTCTGGTGCAGGATATGAGAGAACTCATGGTGCATCGTCTTGAAGATATACTCATTCATCTGATCAATGTCATTTGTCTTCATCTCGTTAATCTTCATCAGAGTGATTTTGATACCGCCTTCTGCCTGACCGATTTTCTCAGTTCCTTGCGAGGCATTGATCATCGCGGATCCGATGAGCTGGATGATACGCGGACCGTTCTCATAGAGGAAGCCCGGGGTGGCTACCGAATCATATACGTCGTACCAGAGGTACAATGCTAAGCATGCTACAGTATCTGCCTTAGACAAGCTCACGGGTACTACGTTGTAGTTAGGATCCGTACCATTGTCATCCAGACGATAACGGAAATCTACGTTATACGGGACGGTGTAGTACTTGTGGAGCCACTGATCAAATGGATAGGAGTATCCCGTCGTATCTACTACCGGATCAATAAAGATAGACTCGCTGAATTTATCCTTTTCGCATGAAGCGAAGCCTAAAAGCAATACGCTCAATAGGGCTATTTGATATATTTTTTTCATATTCTTAGTCCTCCTAATTAGTCGTTATCCTGAATGGTTAGTTGTGCACCCAATCCCATGGATTCCGCTGCAGAATAAACCGCAGGCTGCGAGGGCAGGGGCAGACTACCACCTTGAGTTGCCGTATTGACCTTATCACCTACGATTACACGCGGGTTTGCGGCCATGCCGGCTAAGATTACCTCTTGCGGCAACTGGATCGCACGACGGTCATCATTCCAGATCAGCTTATGTGCCGGATCCGTTCCCTGTGCGTGTGTGATCTCAATACCGTAACGCTTGATATCATGCCAGCGGAGTCCTGTATGGATGGTCTCTAAGCGGCGGAAATGCAGCACACAATCGATCACTGCTTCTTGATCAGCGCTCAATACCCAACTCGGGCAGATATCTGTATTGTGCAGTACCGGTACCCAGTTCACGTTAGCGCCTTTGTGATAGAATTTCTTAATTTTTCCCAGCGTCAGGTCAACGACTCCATCAGAAATGGTATCCATGGAATTATTGACATTATAGCCTTGCGCCCATATACGCAGGTCATTGACCGCGCCGTTCAAATCATTCATTTGTGCTTTCGCCTCTGCGCGAGCGAGCAAGGTCTCGTTCGTGGTGAACGCACGCGTTATGCCGTGGATGAAACCGTAGCCGTTTACCTTGTCGGTATATTCGAACAGAAAATAGAACCACGCGATGAGCGAACCATATTGCTGGTCGGCGGACCAAACATGGTATCCGGGCCAACGGCTCTTCCAGCACGGACCTTCGCTACTGGTCGTGTACTTACGTGCATCGCGGTTGAAACCGTAGCGTCCGTAACTTGCAAATGCTGTATAGGATGCCGACGACTTCGTGGTGTAAATCAGGAGGTTAGCCGGCGATTTAGCATCAGTCCAAGCATTGAACTCCGACGTGATATCTGTACATGTCACTTTTGCATATGTTGCGTCGAAAAGCATTGCCTGGGTCGTAGCGTCATCCGTAGTCAGCACCAGGTTCGCGTGGTGAAGCACTTTACTCCACTGGCGGGTGTAGAGGTAGAAACGAGCGGCAAACGCGTGTGCGGCTTTCACATTGAAGTGGTAGCGCGGTACAGAGTAGTACTCATCGCTGATAAGCGGCAGAGCGGCATTAATATCCTCCTCGATATGCTTGTAGGTGTCATATACTGTTCCGCGGTAGTAGGTCGGAGCCACCATCGTCTCCGGCTCGGTCATATAGTAAATACCCGAATCCAGTTTACTCTGGTTCTCATCTTTCCATGTATGGCAAAAAACGGTTGCCAGAAGGAAGTGGTGATAAGCGCGGCTCATCAGCGCCTCGCCCTTCTCCGCATTCATGTTGATACCTTTAGCCTCCAGCTCTTCAATCGCTTTCAACGCCTGATTACAAACTGCGATAGCGCTATAGCAACCATTCCAGATATTGTATGGGGAATCCTGTTGGATACTACTTACAACCGGATACCAGCCGAAGATCTCATCATACATCTTATTCAGCGGCAGCAAGTTGTTGCAGTGACCGTACTCATCCGGCGAGTTGTTATCAATCACGTTATCGGAACTGAACTCGCAAATAGTACCTGCATTTGCGTCCGTATAGGCCGATACCAACAGCAGTTGTACTTTCTCTTTTGTATCAATCGACGCACGCATATCCGGGTTCTTATCCAGGAAGTTACAACCCGTCATAACGCCCAATACGAGCGTCAGCAATGCGATATAGAGTATATTGTTCTTTTTCATATCTGCTTTGTTTTATCGTTTAGAATCCTAATTTAAGAGTCAGCGTGAACTGGCGCGGAACAGGAGAACTAACACCACCGGTGTTGTAGTACTCCGGATCACGACCGTTCAGTTTCTTGTCTGCATAGGCTAACCAAAGGTTAGTTGCGGTTACTTTGACGCCAAAGCTCGAAACGGCTTTCTGACCCTCAAAGACCTTAGCCGGAAGGTCGTAACTGAGCGACAACTCCTTCAAACGAATGAAATCACCCTTAGCTACACGCTCCGTAGAGTAGTTGTATGCGGAATAACCCCAATAGAGGTTGTTGATGTCCTGATACTGACGCTTCGTGGCAATCACCGGAATCGTGGTGAACTGCTCGTCGCCCGGTACCATCCAACGGTTCTTCATCTCCTTCATATTGGCCGTCAGGTCGCTGTACTGGCTGCTATATACGTAGCAGAGCGGATCCAAACGGAGCACGTTGCCGAAGCTATAGGTGAAGAAGATATTCAACTTCAGACCCTTCCAGGAGAAGGTGTTGCCGAACGAACCGGTGATTTTCGGATCTACCGTACCTTCATACTTCAGGTAGTCCGGTACCGATTCTCCTTCCGACGGATTAGCAGGCCAGTATGCCTGGAAGTTCAGTTCCTCGTAGTTGTCCGGACCTGCGATCGCTGTATGCTCTTTATTGATATAGAAGGTAGGAAGACCTTCCTCGGTCAAACCCGCAAACGGGAAGGAGAACATTGCACCTACAGGATAGTCCTGCTTGCGGCTCATCATCGAACCCGATACCAACTCATATACCTGCGGACGGGAATCCAACTTCGTGATCTTATTCTCAGCCCAGCCGAAGATCCAGTCCGTCGTCCATTTGAAGTCTCCTACTTTGACGTTTACTGTAGAAAGCGTGAACTCGACACCCTGCGAACGCATCGTAGCGTCGTTGGCGTACTTTGTTACCTGTCCGCCGACACCCATCGTCTGTACCAGACCAATCAGGTCGTAGTTGTTACGGCGATAATAGTCAAACTCCAGGTTGATGCGGTTATTGACGAAACCGAATTCAACACCAATGTTTAGCTCATGTTTTTTCTCGTAGGTCAACTCCGAGTTCTCCAAGTCAGAGAGCTGGATACCGGTCTCCGAAGCATTGGTGTTCGGACGGTACGGACTGAAACTCTCGAAGACTGCGAGCGAGTTCGTTACCCAGAACGGACCACGGTCTGCGGTCAGAGAATAGCTGGCCTTCAGGCTGGCGTATGTCCACCATTTGTCGAAGGTCGGTTCCCACCATTTCTCCTCGTGTGCGTTCCATTTCGCCGATACGTTCCACGTAGGCAGCCAACGCGCTTTCGTACTCTTACCTAATTTATTCGTTCCCTCGTAACGGATCGTTCCGTTGATCGTATAGCGGTCTTTGTACGAGTAGGTACCCATGGCGAAGAATGCCAAGTTACGATAGTAAGAGAACTCGTTTGCGAAATATTTACTGTTCTCCTCCTGGCTCTGTTTGAATATGCGGTAGTCCGTGTAGGGTACACCGCCGTTTTCATACTGGTATCCCCAGCCGCGGAAGAACGTGTACTGACGGTCGGTTGAGTTCAACTCGGTACCGCCGAAGAGACTGATAATATGGTCTCCGTTCTTGCCCAAGTCACGGTTGTAGCTGACTGTTGCGCGGAAATCCACGGACAGCAGCGAGTACTCGGTCAGGTTATAGATACCGCCTTTCGGCAGCACTGTCTCCGGCAGCGAGGTAGGATCATCAGGATCCTTGTAGAGGAACGAGTTCGCCTCGCGAATGGTATTATCCTCCGGGTCTATACCGGCGCGGTAGGCACGTGCCTGGTTGGCATTATCCTTGATATTATGCTCCTGACGGCTGGTATAGTAGCGGACAGCACCCAGAGCACTGATCTCCAAACCGCGGATAGGCTTGTAGTTGAGGTCGCCCTGGAATTTCAAGTCGGTTACCTTTACGTCAATATAGTTGTTCTTTAACTCATCTTTGATGTTGAAATCGCAGTAGTTACGACGATAGTAACTATCCGGATCCATCACACGCGCGGTGTTCATCGCATAGGAGAACGGGTTGATATCGAACTCACGGCTTACGGCGCCCGAAATCGGGTCGGTCTGTGAAGAGATCGTACCGGGGGCTTTCTGTTTACGGTAACTACCTAAGAAGTTGATACCCGCGGTCAGTTTCTGCTTGCTATTACCGGGGAGAAGGTCGAAGTTGGCGTTCGCTGTACCCGTGAAGCGGGCAATCGAACTGGACTTGTACCATCCCGGATCATGCATAGCAGAGAGAGAGGCATATACACGTGCACGGTCCGTACCGGCAGAGTAGGAGAGGGAGTGATTGTGCATTACGGTCTGGTTGAAGAGTTGCTTGAACCAGTTGGTATTGCGGAACTCACCCTCACGCAGGTATGCGTTCTTGGCAGCCGTTGTATTCTCCAGTTTTCCTTCGTCAATCAGCTTGTACATCAATCCGTAGATACCACTGTTCTTGGCGCTACTGAGGGCGCTGTACTCCAGCCATCCCTTACGCTCCAGCTCCTGATAGATACCCATTTGCTCCTGCGAGTTACAGATGTTATAGTCGATGTACGAAGGGATTGTACGATAGGTAATCTCGCTTGTATATTGCAGACGGGATTTACCGGCCTGACCTTTTTTGGTCGTTACGACGATGACACCGGACATGGCGCGCGCACCGTAGATAGAGGTAGCGGAACCATCCTTCAGAATCTGGAAGCTCTCGATATCCTCGGCGTTGATACCCGCAATAGCGCTGGCAATCAGCGTCTTAGCATCACCGGACGACAGATCATCGGCACTCATCTCTACAGCATCCTCCAGTACGACACCATCTACCACCCACAGCGGCTTCGATGCGCCATAGATAGAAGTAGCACCGCGGACGCGAATCTTCGGCGCAGTACCAAAGGTACCGCTGACGTTCTGCACGCTCACACCGGCAGCCTTACCTTCGAGGCTTCGGCTGATATCAGCCACACCGGAGAGCATCGTCTCCTCTGCTTCCAATTTTGTGGCGGCACCGGTAAACAGACGCTTGTCCTGCTTAACCATACCTTGTACAACTACTTCCTGGATCTGCTGTGACTCGGTCTCCAGCGTTACCTTCATGTTGGGTTTTGCATTAACTGTCACAGTCTTGTAACCCAAATACGAGATGGTCAGCGATTTCTTTCCATCCGGAACGGTAATCTCAAATTGACCATCAAAGTCCGTAACCGTACCCACAGTCGTACCGGAAACAACGACGTTCGCACCGATGGCACCTTCGCCGTTCTCGTCCAACACGACACCCGTGATCTTCTGCTGCGCCCAAAGGCTCGCCGAAAGGAGGCACGCACAGACTACTAATAAGTAAATTCGCTTCATTGAGTAATATTGTTTGTTTATAATTTTCCTTGTTCTCACGCGTACGCATATATGTATATAATAAGGTATACGCGTGTGCGTACAAATAAAAAAGTGTGCAAAGTTACTACTTTTTTTTTATATGACCAAATATTTTTAAGAAAAAAGTGCAAAAAATTATTTTTTGCCTCATTCATATGTCAAAATGTAACGATTTTCGGCCAAAAATAATTCGTTTGCTATCTCGGAAATTTGTTGTGATGACGTTTTGGCAATTTTTTGTATTGTTTCCTGCCAACTTGGTGCATTTCCTCTGTACAACATGGACTTGGCCATGGCGAGTGCGCTGTTTTCCTGATTTTGCGCCGAGATGGCCAATTGACCCCGTAATTGCTCTATCGCTTTGCGCAAAGCCGCCTCTGTCATGGGTGTTTCGCGCATCTTGTCCAACTCTTGCCGTACAAGTTCCAGACTGTAGTTATAATCCTCGGGATCGCACGCCCAATAGATGCACCAGTAGCCGGTGTCGCTGAGCGGTGTATAGGTCGATTCAACGGTATAGACAAGCCCTTTTGACTCACGTAGCGAGAGGTTGAGCCGGCTGTTGAGACTGCCGCCGCCCAAGATATTATTGAGCAAAAACATGGCTAACTGGTGCTCATGGCCGAGCGGGTAGGCTCTTCCTCCCAACATGGCGTGGACTTGGTGGGTGTGTTTTTTGAAAGACCGCTCATGTTCATGAGCTGACAGACCGCTGGCGCTGACAGACCGCTTCGCTGACAGACCGCTGGCGCTGACAGAAGACAGATGTCCGAACTCGCGTTCGGCGAGGCGGAAGATCTTCTCGGGTTTGAGGTCGCCCTGGCAGAAAACGACCATTCGTTCGGGCGTATAGTGCTGCGCCATCCATTCTTTGGCATAATCCGGTTTGGAGGAAATATGCCGGAGAGTCTTTTTGGTGCCTAATATAGGTTGCGCCAGAGGGCTTCCGGCGAAAACGAGGTTCTCGAAATCATCGTAGATCAGTTCGGACGGACTGTCGTTATAACTCTCTATCTCATCAAGGATGACCATCCGCTCTTTGTCCGTTTCTTCTTTCTTGAAGGCGGGTTCCAGAAGCATTTCGGCGATGAGGTGTAGCGTCAGTTGGACATGTTCGCAGAGGATAGCGGCATAGAAAGTAGTTTCCTCTTTGGTGGTATAGGCGTTAATCTCGCCTCCTATGCCTTCGATGGCATGGATGATCTGCCGTGCGGAATGGTGAGTTGTTCCTTTGAAGACGCAATGCTCGATATAATGCGCCATTCCGTTTTGTTCGGGTGCTTCGTCGCGTGTACCCGCCCCTACCATCACACCTACATATGCGACGGGTGAAGGAGTCCAACGGTGGACAATTTTGACGCCATTTGGCAGAATATGATAAAAAGTTTGCGAATTTTCTTGCATAATTCAAAAATTCTTCGTACCTTTGCACGCTTTTTCCTTCGGGGCCCCCGGAACAAACCAACGAAGTGTTTGTTGTGGGGAGAGCGTAAGCGAGCGGCATTGGCGGAATTGGTAGACGCGCCAGACTTAGGATCTGGTTCCGCGAGGAGTGAAAGTTCGAGTCTTTTATGCCGCACAACGGGTCCGAGAGGGCTCGTTTTTTTACTAGTTTACTAGTATTCTAGTCTTCTATTTTTTTTGCTTCTTCCCAGAGTGCGTCCATCTCGGCGAGAGTCATGTCTTTGAGGTCGCGTCCCTGCTCTTTGGCTTTTGCTTCGAGATAATTGAATCGCCGGATGAACTTGAGGTTCGTTCGTTCGAGGGCATTATCCGGGCGGATTTTATAGAGCCGCGCGGCATTGATGAGGGAGAAGAGGAGGTCACCAAATTCCGCCTCTATGGCAGATCCGCCAATCTTGGCGGATGGCGTATCCGAGGGAGTGTTGCGGAGTTCGGCTTCGAACTCGGCTATCTCTTCCTTCACTTTAGCCCATACGTCTTCGCGTTTCTCCCAATCGAATCCGACGTTCGCCACTTTGTCCTGTATGCGGTACGCTTTGACGAGTGAAGGCAGGGAATCGGGAATGCCGCCTAGCACGGTTTTGTTGCCGCCTTTCTCCTTGAGTTTGACCTGCTCCCAGAGATGGCTGACTTCATCAGGGCTATTGGCTGTTAGCTCTTGGCTATTGGTGCCATAGACATGGGGGTGACGGAAGATAAGTTTATCGCAGAGGCGGTTGCAGACGTCGGCTATGTCGAATTCTCCGGTTTCGGAGCCCATCTTGGCATAAAAGACCACGTGTAGCAGTACGTCTCCGAGTTCTTTGCTGATCTCGTTCATGTCATGGCGGGAGATAGCGGTGGCTAATTCGAAGGTCTCTTCGATGGTGTTCTGGCGCAGGCTGTCAAACGTCTGTTTGCGGTCCCACGGGCATTTCTCCCGAAGGTCGTCCATGATATCCAGAAGCCTTCCGAAGGCTTTGAGTTGTTCTTCTCTACTGCTCATAGTTATGCATCGTTAGATTGCCGTGGTGATCCAGTTTGGCGTACGTCCATTGTTTGAAACAGTCGCCGAGGATCATGACACGGGAGTTATTGGTGATCTGCAGGTCCAATTCGATATGCCGATGACCGAAGATATAGTAGTCGCGGTGGTTGTGCTGCTTCTCCTGATCTTTGGCGAAAAGGACCAGTTCTTCTTTGTCTTCGCCTTTGTAAGGACAGGGGTTGGCGATCTCTTTGAGCCGGCTGCGTTTAGCCCATCCATAGCCGAACTTATTTCCCCAAGCCGGCGGCAGGCATCGGAAGAGGAATTGCATCGTCGGGTTGCGGAAGATGGCACGCAGTTGCATGAAGCGCTTAATCTTCTTTTGGATATTTTTCGGATAGAGTTTCTGCCAATTCTCCGGCAGCAATCCGTCGCCGTGTGCGAGATAGATGGCTTTGCCGTACCGGAGGATGGTACAGGGCTCGTAGTGCACTTCCGCTCCGGTCAATTCTGAGATTCCTCCGAACGTCCACAGGTCGTGATTGCCCGTGAAGAAATGCACGTGGATGCCCTGTCGGATGAGTTTGCGGATCTCCTTGAAGAACGGATTGAACTGGCGTTTGTTCTTGTCCCGAATGAAATACTCCATCCAGAAATCAAACATGTCTCCCAACATATAAATGGACACAGCGTCCTTACTCATCTCCTCCAAGAGGTCGATCAGTTTTTTCTGGTGCGCCCAGCCCCGTTCGATAGCCAAGCTCCCTAAATGTGCATCGCTTAAGAAATAAATCATAAGAATCCTAATTCCAGTTTGGCTTCTTCGGACATCATGTCCTTGGTCCATTCGGGTTCGAAGACGATGGTTACGTTGACATCCTTGATACCCTCAATGGAGCCCACTTTCTGTCGGATGTCCTCGACGATGAAGTCCCCCGCCGGACAGGACGGAGCGGTAAGGGTCATGGTAATGTCGCAAACGCCGTCATCCTTCAGCTCAATGCCGTAAATCAATCCCAAATCATAGACGTTTACGGGGATCTCGGGGTCAAAGACCGTCTTGAGCATTTTCAGTATTGCTTCTTCTTTCTCTAAAAACTCGTTCATTTGTTGTATCTTTCGTTGTTCCGCTTGCTTTTCAGCCGCAAAACGGCTGCAAAGGTACTGCTTTTTTTTGACATATGCAAATATAAAATTTACAACAAAAAGTATATATACTATGTATATATAGTAAATGTGGCAGAAATGCCAAAAAAGAGGTTTTATCCTATGGTAATCCTTCGGTTATCCTACGGTGATCCTACGGTGATCCTACGGTGCGGGTGTTATATGGAGTCGGAGATGGTGAAGGCTATATGGTTAGGGGTTAGGGGTTAGGGGTTAGGGGTTAGCGGCAGGCGCAGTCTCTGTGCGAGTTCGCCGCCGGAGACGCCCAATTTACGGGCAGTGAGATCTTTGAGTTTGCCGACGCTTTTTGGGGAACAGTTGATCAAATCTGCTACTTCTTTATGACTCAGTCCGAGCAGAACCAACACGCAAAGACGTATGTCTTGTTCGTTCATTCCCCGGTTCTTGAGATGCATAGCCAAACCGTCAAAGCGCTTGTCGAGTTGTGCGCAAAGGGCTGCATAATCGTCCCATTGTAGCTCCTTGCGCAGGTCCTGTGCATCCAGCACGATCTGTATGTTGCGTTGAAGCGTCATAAGACGTGTTTGTTCCTGCTGGTTCATCTCATGATGCAGGCGGCAATGACGTTGATGGATAAGAATTGCCCACACGCTGAGTCCGATACTGATAAGCAGGGCACATAGATAGGCTATCATCAGCCACGGGCTGTACTCACGATTCCACTCTTGCTCCAAGATCTGAATCGCTTGCGTGAGTTTGCCGTGTCGCAACTCTATATCTTTCTGTACATCCATCCGCTCGGAGGACAGTAGACGAATCGCCTCTTTGTCCGCAGTCGCATCATCGTGTGTCAGAATATAATAGATATCATCGAGGTAGGTAAGGTTTGTCGTGCGCGGAAGGAGTATTTGTGCATAATAAGCCGCTGAGTCGTGCAGATGCAGAAACGAATAGGCCTGCGCCCGTAGCATCAGCAGGTAGTCGTTCGCCGGCGGAGCGGTATAGACCAGCACGGAGTCATATTCATTGGCAAAAAGACAAGCAGCTGCGCGACTCTCCATGACTTTTTCCGTTAACGGAGAAGCCGGATAACATTGGATAGCTGCGTTGATATATAGTAGCGCCGAGTCTTTATGCCCCATTACCGCTTGTTCCCACGCCATGTTATTGAGCGCATAGGCATAAGAGAGCGTGTCTCCGGACGCTGCAAAATGTTCGGCAGAAAGGGTATAAACGTAGAATGCTTTGCTGTGCTCATTGGCCTGTCGGCACATATTCGCTATGTTCGAACAGACGCGTCCCAGTAGCGCTTCATCCTTCGTGCCGCTTTGAGCCGCTTTTATAAAAGCCTCCATCGCTTGTGTCAATTCGCCCTGTTCGCGCAGCGCGCGGCCCTGCTCATAATACGTACGGGCTTGGTCGTTTGCGCGCTTCGTGTAGGATACGAGTAAGAGTATCCCCACCGACAGGAGGAAGGGTATGTATGTTTTGCAAAACGTCAACATAGTTCTTTTCATAATCACACAAATTTTGAAATCCGGTGCAAAATTACTGCTTTTTTTTGAACCCTGCAAGAAAATATGTTTGAAAAATGAAAATCGCAAACTACTGATATTGAGCAATTTGCGATTTTAGGTGTTTGAAAAATGACATAAACGCTCATTTTTTGTCTGCTTGAGCGACGAAATCTCTTGCCTCTTACTGCTTTTTTTCGAGATGTGCAAATTTTCTGCCAAAATGGCAGTATTGCGGGCTTGGCACGGAAATTGAGAATGGTGAAATGGTGACGCGGCAGAGCCGCTTAATGGTGAAATGGTGAAATTTTTAAACACAAAATAAGATATGAGTAAAGGTAATATTGGGGTGACGAGTGATAATATATTCCCCGTCATCAAGAAATTTTTGTATTCGGATCATGAGATCTTTCTGCGTGAGTTGATTTCCAATGCCGTGGATGCGACGCAGAAGTTGAAGACCTTGTCGTCGGTAGGCGAAGTGAAAGGCGATTTGGGTGATTTGCGTGTACGCGTGTCCATAGATAAAAACAAGAAGACGCTGATGGTTTCGGACCACGGAATAGGCATGACTGCCGAGGAGGTAGACAAATACATCAACCAGATTGCGTTCAGCGGCGCGGAAGAGTTCGTAAACAAATACAAAGACAAAACCGAAGCCATCATAGGTCATTTCGGCCTGGGTTTCTACTCGGCATTCATGGTAAGCAAGAAAGTGGAAATCTTCTCGCAATCGTACAAGGAGGACGCGAAAGCCGTTCATTGGAGTTGCGAAGGCGATCCGGAGTACACGATGGAAGAGACCATCAAAGCGGAGCGCGGAACGGATATCGTGCTGCATATCGACGATGAGTTCAGTCAGTATTTGGAGGACGCGACGATTGAAGGGCTCTTGAAGAAATACTGCAAGTTCCTGCCGGTGGAGATTGCTTTCGGCAAAAAGAAAGAGTGGAAAGACGGCAAGGAGGTAGAGCTGGACGAAGAGAACATCATCAACGATGTGAACCCCGCCTGGACCCGCAAACCGTCGGAGCTGAAGGACGAGGACTACGACAAATTCTACCACGAGTTGTACCCGACGCAGATGGACGAACCGCTTTTCCATATTCACCTGAATGTGGATTATCCGTTCAACCTGACGGGAATCCTGTATTTCCCGAAGATCAAGAGCAATTTGGATGTTCATCGCAATAAGATACAGCTCTACTGCAACCAAGTGTATGTGACGGACGAGGTGGAGAATATCGTGCCGGAGTACCTGACGCTGCTTCACGGCGTTATAGACAGTCCGGATATCCCTCTGAACGTGAGCCGTAGTTACCTGCAGAGCGACAATAACGTGAAGAAGATAAGCGGGTATATCACTAAGAAGGTTGCCGACAAGCTGGCAGAGCTGTACAAGGCTGACAAAGAGGAGTTTGCGAAGAAATGGGACGACATCAAGATGTTTATCCAGTTCGGTATGCTGACGGACGAGAAGTTCTACGAGAAAGCGAAAGATTTTGCGCTCTACAAGAACCTCGACGGCAAGTACGCGACGCTGGAGGAATACAAGGCTCAGGTGAAAGAGGCTCAGACCGACAAGGACGGCAATCTGGTGCTCCTCTATACCAACGATCCGGATGCCCATTATACCTATATCGAACGCGCCAAAGCGAAAGGGTACGACGTGCTGCTGATGGACGGCGAACTGGACGTTCATTGCATGAGTCAAGCCGAACAGAAACACGAGAAACTGCGTTTCGTGCGTATTGATAGCGACACGATCGAGAACCTGATCCGGAAAGAGGAGACAGCCAAAGATAGCTACTCCAACGAGCAGAAAGAAGGCCTGCGGAAGGCGTTTGAAGGACAGCTGCCGAGTGATGCCGACAAACTGCGTTACACCGTAACCTGCGAAGCAGCCGCAGCAGATGCACTACCTGTCTTCCTGACTCAGAACGAGTTCATGCGCCGAATGAAAGAGATGAGCGCGCATCAGCAAGGAATGAATTTCTACGGCAACCTGCCGGACAGCTATAACCTTGTTATCAACACCGCGCATCCGCTCATTCAGGAACTCGTTAATAAAGAGACCTCCGAGCAGGTAGAGGAAGAAGTCGAGAAGAAAGACGGCGACGAAACCAAAAAAGAGACTGTCATCAAGACGGTTTGCAAGTTGGAGGGTGAGGATGAGCGAATCAAACAACTGATTGATATTGCTCTTCTGGCTTCCGGTCAACTGAAAGGCGAAGCGTTAGCGAAATTCGTGAACCGGAGTGTGGAGTTGTTGTAAGAACCCCTCCCGACCTCCCCATAAGGGGAGGAGACAGGAAGCCGATCCCAAAAAGTGTGTCATGGAAAATGGCACACTTTTTTTATTTTTAAGCAAAGAGAAGGGGTGTTTTTTATTTAAAATAATATACGATTATTAAGAATTTAAGTAAAAATTGAAAAAATGAGCACTTTTTATTAAAAATCGTTATTGTGTATATGGAAATAAAGCAGTACCTTTGCACCCGATTTTGAATTAAAGGTACAAAACAGAATGAATTATTTCAAATTATCTCTAGTAAGTTTACTCCTTGTAATTGCGTTTGAAGTATGGGGACAGGCCTCCGGTTCTGCCCACATGACAGAAGTGTCGGGAGTAGTAACAGATTTTCAGACCCGTGAGCCGTTGATCGGTGTGACGGTCTGCGACAAGAATAACCCGTCGGTAGGTACAGTAACGGATATCGATGGTCATTATTCCATCCTTTTGGATACCAAAAAGCCGGTGATGCTTAGTTTCTCCTATGTAGGTTATGACACAGAGCTCCGTTCGGTTACTGCAGTCACGAAGACGTTGAATGTGCCGTTGCTGACGCACAATGAGATGATCGATGACATCGTAGTGACCGCAGGCCGTTTTGAGCAACGCTCGACGGATGTGACAGTCTCGATGGAGGTGATCAAGCCTCAGATGATCCGTAATCAGGCGCCGACCGATCTGACATCATCGCTGCAGACCCTTCCGGGTGTGGAGATTATCGACAAGCAGCCGAGTATCCGTGGCGGTGGCGGTTGGACGTATAGCGTAGGAAGCCGCTGTCAGGTGCTGATGGACGGAATGACCATCCTCAACCCGAAGACCGGTGAGATCAACTGGAATAATGTGCCGCTGGAGAATATCGCGCAGGTGGAGGTGATCAAAGGTGCCTCGTCGGTGTTGTACGGTTCGTCGGCGCTGAATGGTGTGATCAACGTGCGCACACAGCGTCCGGGTTTGACGCCGGAGACGAAAGTAAGCGGTTACGTAGGCGTATATGATAATTATAAGAATTACGCCTACACGGGTGCGCGTCTGCCGCTGTACTACGGTGCAGAGGCTTCTCACTCCCGCCGCGTAGGCGATTTCGACGTATCTGCAGCTATCAGTGCCTTCAAGGACGAGGGCTATCGCCAGCAGAGTTTTAACGAGCGTATCCGTCTGGGCGGTAATATGACCTACCATAAACCGATGCCGGAGGGGCAGTATATGACCATGGGTGCGAACCTGAACTACGTAGCCAATAACTACGGCGATTTCTTCATCTGGCGCAGCCCGAAAGATCCTCTTCGTCCGTCGCCGCTGACGAATATGGGTCGTAAGGAGCATAACTTCAATATCGATCCGTTCTTCAACTATGATAATGCTGATAATGGTACGTCGCATAAAATCCGTGCGCGTTTCTACATGACTTCCGATAACTTGACCACGCCGTCTGCTACCATGACGACGGAAGAGTTGGCCAAATGGGGTGTGCAGAGTTTTGATATGAACAAAATCGGCGACGTGATAGATAAGATGGGCAACGGCACGAGTTTCATGGATGCCTTTTTGAGTACCTATGTGACAGAGATAGTACCGATAATGAATGATCTGAAAAAGAACCCTGTGAACTTTTTGGATCTCGTTACCCATGGTATTGATTTCGTACAAAAAGGCTTAGGTTATACGGGCACGGTAGCTGAGATGCAGGACGCTGTAGCTTATGCGATGAATCTGCTGGCGAACAACGATCCTACGCGTCCGGAGTTGACCTACAATGGTTATATCGACTATCAGTTTGCCAAACAATGGGACAACGGCGTACGTCTGACCACGGGAATTAACTGGAATCACATCACCAATACCGCTAATATCACCGGTACGCACCAGACGGATAACTTAGCGGCTTATATCCAGTACGACCACCGTATAGCAGACAAGCTCTCTCTGAGCGCCGGAATGCGTTTGGAGTACTATCGAATGGATGATCAGTATAAGGAGGCGAATATCAAGATCGGCAAATGGCTCTGCCCTGTGCGTCCGGTCTTCCGCGCCGGTTTGAACTGGGAGATTTACAAAGCCGGATTCCTCCGCGCCAGCTTCGGTCAGGGTTACCGCAACCCGTCTATCACGGAGAAATTCGCCCGCAAGGATATTGGTGGCGTAGGCGTCTATCCGAATCATGATATCAAGCCGGAGTCGGGTTTCAATGCCGAGATTGGTTATAAGCAGCTCTATAAGTTCGGTCCGATCGTCGGTTCGCTGGATGCCGCGGCGTTCTACACCGAATATCGTAATATGATTGAGTACCAGTTCGGTCTCTTCCGTAACTCGGATTTCAGCATGATCAACTCCATTGATGATGTGCTTGAGGAAGGCGAGAAGATGATTGAAGATATCAAGCAGACGAAATCGCTGAGCAATGCGGGTATCGGTATCGGTGCGCAGTTTGTAAATGTGAACCACGCGCGTATCTACGGCGCCGAAGTCAGCACGGCAGGTAAGGTAGATATTACGAAAGATATGGGACTGAATTATGTGATCGGTTATACTTTCACCCAGCCGGAAGACCTGGATAACAAGGAGCGTATCGAGGAGGAGAAGACCTATACCGACCCGTTGCAGATGAAGAACAAGTCCAATGACTCCAAGTATCTGAAATACCGCAACAAACACTCCTTCAAGACCTCGATTGACTATCACTATAAATGGTTCTCGATTGGCGTGAACATGATGTACCGCAGCAAGGTATTGGCGGTGGATTATATCATGGTGGACGAGCGCGAGAAAGATCAGGCTGATCTGATGGACTATGCCCGTAAGTTTATCTTCGGATATGCGGATGGCGTATCGCTCCATGACTACTGGATGGATCATAACAAGGGTGTGTTCACGATGGACCTGCGCGCAGCCATCCAATTCAAGAAGTATGTAGAGGTGCAATTCATGGTGAATAACCTGCTGAATACGGAATATAGCTATCGTCCGATGGCGCTCGCGGCTCCGCGTACTTTCGTATGCCGGTTGAACCTGACGTTTTAAGTAGAAAGTAGAAAGACAAAAGATAAAAGATATGAGAAAGATATTTATTGCAGTACTAATGGTTTGTTCGCTGGCAGTTCCGTCGATGGCGGTGACGGTGAACGACGTAGCCGGTACCTTTAAAGGTGCGCTGAATATCGGAGGACAAAACTATCCGAACAAAGAAGTTTATATCCTGCCGGGTACGGTGAATAACACGATTACGTTTGTGCTTCCGGATTTCATGTACGGAGCGGCATCGTTAGGCAATATTGTATTGGTCAATATCCCGATGAGCACAAGCGGTCAGTTGACGCTGGAGGGCGCCACGTTATACCTGTCGGCTATCTCCGAGCGTGCAACGATTACTGTGCTTAACGGTTTCAAAGATGGCAATGTGACCTATAACTCCATTATCTCCGCCGACGACGCACAGGTGTTGCTGTCTATAGCAGCTCCTTCTCTGCAGGAACCGATTTTTGTGCTTTTCTCGGGTCAGAAGACCAGTGGCAACTACGCCCTGACCAACGGAGGCTTCGAGGGCAGCTGGTCGAATAGCGAGCCTAACGGCTGGCACTCGTTCCCGTCTGCTACAGGCTCTTTAGCTTCGATGGCCGGCGGAGACGATCAGTTCAAACAGTCCACGGAGAAGCGTCCGGGTTCAACGGGTTCTCATAGCGTATTGATTGCCTCTAATATGATTGTCGGTGTCAAGGCTAACGGTAACTGTACGAACGGCCAGATCAATGCCGGTTCGACGACAGCCGATGACGCCTCCGGTAACTATAACTTCTCTGATCCGTCTAACAATGGCTACAATACGCCGTTCGTGGGTAATCCGGATTCGATGGTCTTCTGGGCAAAATATATCCCTGCCGACAAGAACCCGTCGAACAGCGTCAACAAAGCGCGCATGCACACGGTCATCACCACCAACGCTCGCTATCAGGATCCGGAGGCAAGTAGCTATTCTTCCGTGAAAGTTGCGGAAGCAACTATCAACTATTCCGCTACGTCTTCCATGGGTTGGCAACGCCTCGCAGTGCCTTTCGTGTATTCGTCTGTTAATCCGGCATCGGCAGCATATGTGTTAGTCACATTTACCACGAACCAGACCCCCGGAGGAGGTTCCACCTATTCAACCGGAAGTTTTTTAAATAAGACCGTTTATCCGGATAAGATCTATCTTGACGATGTGGAGATGATCTATAATCATAGTCTGACCTCGCTGAAAATGAACGGTTCGACTATTTCGTTCCAGAACGGTCAAGCGAAGACCAATAAGGTGTATAGCGATAGCGAATATACGTTTACTGCCACATCGAACGGTAAAGCCGCCAAGACCTTCATCGGCTACGATGCCGCTAACTACCGCGTGTATATTTATGTGGTAGCCAACAACTACTCGCAAGCGCGCGCGTATTCCTTATATACATTACAGATGGCAGAACCCATCAAGGATACCGAATACGCTTATTCAGCCACGACTTGCGACAACGAACCGTATTCTGACAATCTGTTTCAGAACCTGACCCAGTCCGGTGAGTATAAGACCACCATCCCCAATACGCGAGGCGGCGACTCGCTGATTACGCTGACGCTGACGGTGAATAAGACCTATGCTTTTCCCGCTGAGGCAACGATGAAGATGAATGAGAGTTACACTTGGCGCGAGAAGACGTACCAGAATCTCACTCCGGGCGTATATACCTTTTCGGACTCGCTGCAAACGCAAGCCGGTTGCGACTCCGTTTATACGCTGAAGCTGACTGTGGAGTCAATCGGTTATTGGTACGAAGAGGCAATGAGCGCTTGTGTTAACGAAGAAACGGAATGGCATGGCAAGCAACTCCCCACGACCGCTGCGGGCGACTATGTGTTATATGACTCGCTGAAATCGGTTTATGGTCAAGACTCCGTGTATGTGCTGAAGCTGAGCGTTCACCCCGTTTATCTTTTTTCAGAAGAAAAATTCGTCAATGAGGCGGACTTGGTGTGGCATGGAAAGACGATCAAGGATCTGGCCAAACGCGAAGAACCGTATATGATCTACGACTCGTTGACCAGCCAATATGGTTGCGACTCCCTTTACCTGCTCATCTTGCATGTGTCTGACATACCTATCACGTACGGCAGCTACACCAACGAGTGTTGCGAGGGTGAGTATATCCTCTTCGACGGCGTGAAGTACAGGGCATCGTATGACGGCGATGTGCGTGTATCCGAGAAGAATATCTATGGCGGAGACTCCATCGTCCATGTGACCATCACCGTCTTCCCTTCCTATTTTATTGAGGAAGAACTGACTATCGTTGCCGGTGCAGATGCTCAATGGGAATACTATGAGTTGAGCCAATTCCCCGTTGGTTCAACCACTCTGAAAGCGGAATACTGGTCCGATGATTTCTGCGATTCCATCCGCGTACTTCACCTCACCGTCGAGCCTAAGCAGATAGGTACCGCGATCCCGAATACCGAATCGGAGAAGCGCGTAGCTCGCAAAGTGCTATACAATGGAAAACTCTATATCATCCGTAAGGATGAACACATCTATGATGTATTAGGAAACAAAATTCAATAATATAAAATACTAATTATTAATCTAAATTACAAAAAAGATGAAGAAAATTTTTACTGTTTTGGTTGCCGGCTTGATGATGTCGGCACAAGTAATGGCCGTTACTGTAAATGATGTATGCGGTCAGTTTGACGGCGATTTGAACATCGGCGGAATGCCGTATCCGAACAAGTCGGTGTACCTGCTGCCGGGTACTGTAGAGAATGCCGTGACATTTGTATTGCCGGATTTTACCTTTGGCTCTAAAGGCAAATTAGGCAACATCGTTCTGGCGAATATCCCGATGAGCGCAAACGGTCAGTTAACGCTGGAGGGAGCTACGCTCTATCTGGACTCTATCAGCGAGCGCGCTACCATCAACGTGCTGAATAATTTGGATGACGGAACAACTACCTATAACTCTATTATTTCCAATAGCGATGCAATGGTAGTCCTGTCCATCTCCGCTCCCTCGCTGCTTGAACCGATTTATGTTCTCTTTAGTGGTAAGGCAGTCCGCAACAATAACTATGCGCTGGTGAATGGCGGTTTTGAGGGCTCATGGACCAATAACGAGCCGGCAGGTTGGCATTCCTTCGCTACCGCTACAGGCGATTTAGCTTCTATGGTGCAAGGCAATACTTATCAGTTCGTGCCGTCAACCGATGTTCGTCCGGGAACTACAGGAGCGCAAAGCGCATTGATATCGTCCGATATGATTGCTAATCAGAAAGCCAATGGTAACTGTACTAACGGTCAAATCAACGCAGGTTCGATGACACCCAAAGATGTTACCGGTAACTTTAACTTTTCTGATCCCAAGAACGCAGGCTTTAATACGCCGTTCCAAGGTCGTCCGGACTCAATCGTCTTCTGGGCAAAATACATGCCTGCAGACAAGAACCCGAATAATGAGGAGAACAAAGCACGTGTAAGCGCCATCATTACTACCAATGCCCGTTATCAGGATCCGGAGGATGCTGATAAGTACGGCGATGTGAAGATTGCAGCTGCAGTAATGAACTACTCCGCTACAGCTGAAATGGGCTGGCAGCGTATCTCTGTGCCGTTTGCGTACTATCCGAATAACTTGGATAAAGAGCCGGCATATATCCTGACCACCTTCACGACTAACATGACTCCGGGCGGCGGTTCTTCCTACAACAAAGGAACCATATTTAATCCGGACAATGTGGTGGATACCGTTTATCTGGACGATGTAGAGCTGGTGTACAACAAGCGTCTGACGACGCTCGTTTGGGGCAGCGAAGTACTCAACTTGGACGGTTCGAAATTTGCTATTAACACCACTTATTGCGATTCTTGCGCCAGCTTCAGCGGTCTGACGAATGGCGTTTCTTCGCAGTATTTCGTAGCATACGATGGTGCTCATAAATGTGCGTATGTATATGTTATCGCCGATGATTTTGCGCAGAACGGCGCTTATTCGATCTATCGCGTAGAGTTCACGGATAGCGAAGGCGGTTACATCCAGGGTATTGAGAATACCGCAGCTCGCGAAGGACGCTTCGAGAAAGTGCTGATCAACGGTCAGTTGTTCATCCGCAGCAACGACGCATGGTACAATGCCGCCGGTTTGCGCGTTAAATAAAAATCTATAGAATAATGAAACGTTTATTTCTTTCTATACTGCCGTTATTGGTAGGCTGCGCACTCTCTGCGCAGACCTACCATAACGGCGTTTGGTATTCTCTGTATGACGATGCCACGCATACGATGAATACCCAGGGTGACTATGCGACCGGAGGTGTTTTTGCGCCTACGACCGGTACACTCAATGTTCAATGGCGGTACGAGTGGGTGGACTGGGTCGGCTTTGCTAAAAAGATTGATACCGAAGTTTTGACTTCGGCCGATAATGGCGATAATACCACCAAGGTTGGTAAACTCGCGGAAAACACCGGTAAGAATAGTAATACCACCGAGTCCTTCTCGGTAGGTAGGAATATTAACTGGATTAAGTTCAACCGTACAGGATTGCCAACCCACAAGGTACATGTCTATCACATCGACATCCCGCTTGCGAAACATATTCTTCTCGCTTCTGGAGACTATGGTACGGCTACAGCCTCTTATGACTTCGGCGAGCAGGACGTACTCTCTACCTCGGAGCCGTATAAGGTGAATCTCCGTTCGTTCCTTTCTGCGGGCAATATTACGGTGACATCTTCCGATCCGGAAATCTTCCATATTGGTTCGGCAGAAGCTACAGATCCGATTGTCTATGCGGTAGGTGCCAATGCTTGCGCCTCGGCGAACGGAACGGCTGATGCTGCTTCCGGTTCGGCTCTCGGTAAGATTGCCAACTACGCTTTCTCTGTATATTTTACCCCGAAAAAGGGCGGTTCCTATACGGGTGAAATAACGCTTACCGATGGCGTATCTACGGCTACTATTACCCTTTCCGGTACCGGACGTAAACTGAATCAGTCGATTACCTGGAATCAAGAGAAGACAACTTTCCTCTCCAATGAGACCATCGTGCCCGCGACGGCTTCTTCTGAACTGGAGGTGGCTTATTCGTTCAATCCGGAGGGCATTGTGACCTTTGCGGACGGAGTCTTCTCTATCCTTAGTGATGGTCAGGTGACCGTTACTGCGGCGCAAGGCGGTAATGAGATCTATAACGCAGCTGAATCCGTGTCCAAGACCTTTACGATCTTCCCGGCAGTGAGCTACAACGCTTATGAAGCTTCTATCTGCGAGGGCGAGGTGTATAACGATGCGTATTTTGGTGCTCTGACCGAGGGGCGTATCTATTCTGATACGATACCGAATGCCTATGGCGGTGATTCGGTCATCTGCTTGACCTTGCATGTACATCCGCTCTTTGCCTCGGAGGAGTCCTTCAATCACTATCTCGGCTTACCGGGCGAATGGCAAGGCGTGGACCTCAGCCTTCTTCCGTTAGGCGACACTACGCTCGTAGCGGCTTATAGTTCTGCTTATGGATGTGACTCTACTTACACGCTCCATCTGTCGGTGCTGCCGAATCCGACGACTTACGGCGAGTATAAGGCTTCTTTCTGCGAGGGTGACTCTATTGAGTTTGCCGGCAAATGGTATTTCGCAGCTGCAGAAGATAGCGTCATGATGCCGGAGAAGAATATCTACGGCGGCGACTCTATCGTCCTTCTCGCAGTCTCGGTGAATCCCGTTTATCAGACGGAGCAGACAGATACGATGCGTATTGGTGAAGAGGTCACATGGCAGGGTGTTGACCTGAGTGTACTGCCGATAGGTGACACTACGCTCGTAGCGGCTTATAGTTCTGTTTACGGATGTGACTCGGTGTATATCCTGCATCTGACCGTAGAAAAGAGACCCACTACCTATGGCAAGGACTCCATCTACATCTGCGGAAGAGGCGAAGTGGCTTACTACGATAATAAAGAGTACACCAAGCCGAGCAAAACTCCGGTAACGGTTACTCTGAGCACCCCGAATCAGTTCGGCGGAGACTCTATCGTTGAGCTCTGGGTATTGGCGTCGAACAAGTACAACATCAGTTTCAGCAAAACGATTAAAGAAGGTACAGAGGAGGAATGGCAAGGTATTGACCTGAGCGTCCTGCCTGCCGGAGATACTACCCTGGTGGTAATCTATACCACCGTCCACGGGTGTGATTCGACCTATACGCTCAACCTGACCGTCAAAGCGAAAGAAAATACAGCGACAGCATTGGATAACGCTGACGCTGTAGATAACAAGCCTTACAAGTTCTTCCGCAATGGACAGATGTATATCCGTAAGAACGGACGGGTTTATAACCTGCAAGGCATCAAGGTAGAGGAAGAGTAATCAAATCTCTATTGCGGCACACTTGCGTGCTAAGTATTCAGCCTCGTCTGCATTCAGCAGCGGGGCTGTTTCTTTATACACGCGTACGTGATAGGCGTTCAGCCAGTCGATCTCATCTTCCGTCATCAGACTCATCTCGATGAGGTTCGTGTCATAGAAGCAGAGCGTCAGAGTCTCGAACTGCAGCCATTCGTCTTCAGTCGTGGTTGCCTTTGTCTGTTTGGCAGGAATGACGGTAATCAGGTTCTCTGTGCGGATACCCCATTTGCCGGTACGATAGATACCCGGCTCGTCGGAGATGATATGACCTACCGCTAAAGGAGTGGGGTTATTATCCGTACGTACGTTCTGAGGTCCCTCATGGCAGCCTAAGAAATGCCCTACGCCGTGCCCTGTGCCGTGACCGAACGTGATGCCTGCTTCCCACATGTACTGCTTGGCGAGGGCGTCTAACTGATTGCCTCTCGTGCCGCGCGGGAAGCGTGCACGCTGTAGCGCGATGTGTCCTTTTAATACATAGGTATAGTCCAGTTTCGCTTGCTGTGGAATACGCCCTCCGAGCCAAACGGTACGGGTGATGTCGGTCGTACCATCGAGGTATTGACCTCCGCTATCCAGCAGTAACATTCCTTCCGGTTTCACCTCCGCGCAGTTCTCTTTCGTTGCGGCGTAATGCACGATGGCGCCGTTACCTTGATAGCCGGCTATTGTGCCGAAAGACTCTTCTATGAAGTTTTCGCCCATGGCGCGGAACTCATGCAGCTTCTCCATCAAGTCCCACTCTGTCAGCGAAGCGGTCTGTGTTCTGTCAGTGAAGCGGTCTGTGCTCTTTTTAAAAGCCTCTTCTTCCAGCCATTTGAAGAACCGGGTGAGTGCCGCCGCATCTTGACGCATGGCAATCCGTTCGCCCTCTAACTCTACGGCGTTCTTTTGGGCTTTGTCGATGAGGATAGGGGATTGAATATTCTTGGCAATTGCACTCTGTTGAATAGCTTCGTACAGCGCCTCATTCACTTTCGCGCCATCGTAGCAAATCGTTCCTTTCAGACCTGCGATGTAGCCGAATATCGCCTCGTAGGGCTGTACGTCGATGTTGTTGAAATCCAGATAGTTCTGCGCGGCAGAGTCAATCTTATCGGGATTAACGAAGAGGGAACACTTGTCGGCTTCGAGGACTACATAACTGATTACCACCGGGTTATACTCGACATCATTGCCGCGGATGTTCAGCAGCCATGCTATCTCGTCGAGGGCACTGATGATCAAGGAGTCGCCATGCATGGCGGCTAATTTCTCGCGCATCCTCGCCAACTTGCTCTCCACTGTCTCTCCCGCAAAATCAGCAGAGTAGGGATAGAGTTTATCGGTCGGAATGGCCGGTCTGCCTTCCGTCCAAATGGGTTTGATCAGGTCAATGCTCTTCACGCCTATACCTGCCTCTGAAAGCTGATGACTGATGGCTGAGAACTGATCTACGCTCCACATCTCCGGGTTGAGACCAATAAATCTCCTCCCCTCCATGGGGGCTTTGGTTGGGGCTGCTAACCACTCTACTATGCTCGGGCAGTCCACATCGCTCTCGCGCATGAGTTCGACCTCCGATTCCTTGAGCTCTATTCCGGCCTGCAGGTAATAGCGGCTGTCGGTCCAGAGTAGTGCCTTATCCATGGTCACAACCATCGTGCCGCTTTCTCCGCTGAAACCGCTCAGCCATTGCATCTCGCACCAGTGCGATGCCATATACTCACTCGCGTGAGGGTCATTCCCCGGTACTACGTACGCTACCAGACCTGCTTCACGCATTTCCTGCCGCAACGCGGCGATTTTCTCATTCGTTGTCATATTTCCACTAATTTGCGCTGCAAAATTACTACAAATTCTGCACATATGCAAGCGTTCGGGTATTTTTTTTGGTAGTTTTTTTAGAACATAAACAAAGATAAACCCTGCTTGTTCTTTGGTTGTTTTGCGCTTGGCGCGCTATGAGTTCCGCACACCACCGCGCCGCTTACAAATAAATTTGACACGTCGCGTTAGCGTACGTACCTCACCTCCAAAGGAGGTAAACACCCAAAGCACAATCAGCGATAAACATAGATAAAAAAATCGTTACGGATTAGTAATCCTCAAGTATATCATCAGATCAATAATCCTCGGCTCTGCATAGTTTCTTTTGTTGTTATCTTGCGGTCACGTACGCGGTGCGAACGTAGTGCGAACGAGGATGAATCGTGTTTCTTTCGAAAGACGGTGCAAAGATACGATGAAGAAATTGCCTTTTGCAAATTTTTTTGCAAAAAAAATCAAAAAAATGTAAAATTATGGGGACTCGGCAACGGAGGTGCCGAGCACAGGACACCGAGAGGGGAGGGGGCTATAGGAGTGAATTTTAGCAGAAGCAAAATTCACAGATTCACAGATTCACACATCTGTGTCTGTTGGAAAAATCCCCATAATAATATAATAATATTGTATATTATATATTTATTATGACCAAAATAGGAACACAAAATTTTGTGTGAATGTGTGAATCTGTGAACGATTCTCACACAAAAATTTGTATATGTCAAAAAATTTTTGTACCTTTGCACCCAAATTTGGTGCAAGGATGACGATAGCAGATATTCAAAACCTCATTAAGAACGGAGAGTCACGCACGTTGGAGCTGAAGAAGACCACAGGAGAGTTGCAAGATGGTATGCACTCCGCTTGCGCTATGCAAATTCTGACGGCCTTGATAAATGGGGCTCCGGTGTCGGACGTATTATGGAACTATGCAAGGAAGCCAATGCTCCTGAGCCATTCTATACGATAGGCACCAACGAAGTCATCTTGACTTTCCCGAGACCTCAAAATATCGTAAAGTCAGTAAGTGATTCAGTAAGTCAGTCAGTAAGTAGTCAGCAAGTAGTCAGTAAGTCGGCAGTAAGTTGGCAGCAAGTAATTGAGACATATTCTTTAGACCCTGCGTTAACTTGGGATAAGATTGAACCATTTTTGCAACAACTAAAATCGCCTCGTTTGTTAAAGGAAATCCTAAATGCATTAGGGTACAACGATCCATATTATTTTAAGAAAACTTTTATTAATCCTTTGATACAGGCTGGAATTATTTCCATGACTATCCCTGATAAGCCAACCAGTTCCAACCAGAAATATGTACTGACAGATAAGGGCGTAAAACTATTAAGTGAAAACGTACGGTAAAAAAGTTCGGAGACAAATACACATATAGTCCGCCATGACGTTAAACCGGTCACAATAAGACATAAAACCGCGCAAAGCGTTGCGCAATAACATATTATTAATTAGCATATCTATTATTTCGTGTCAACCGAAACCACTGCAAATCGTTTTTAGGATAAGACTCAGAAATAATAAGAATGGGGTAATTGTATAGGATTACTCTATACCTCGATAATAGATGCTCACAATATTGTGGGTTTCTTAGAGGTGTATGAGTAAGGTCCTATTGCAGTGGTGCCTTGGTTAGACATGATAAGAAACTCACTTTTTCTTGTCATTCGGATTGATAGTTATGCACAAAACAACTATCATTCTATGGCAGGAAATGCAGATTTAAGTCAAGCAAAAGTGGCGAAAGCAGACGAGTTTTACACGTCACTTCAAGATATAGAAGCGGAAATGCGGTATTATGAACCTCATTTTCGTGGTAAGACGATCTTTTGTAATTGTGATGACCCTTACGAAAGCAAATTCTTCCAGTACTTCGCAATGAATTTCAACTATCTTGGTTTGAAAAAACTCATTGCAACCTGCTATAATGGTTCGCCTGTAGCGGATAGTGAACTCCTGCTTTTCCCAGAGGAACACACAACGGACAAGAAAGCACGCAAGATAGTTATTACAGAAGTGCTAGACAACAATGGTGATGGTGCGATTGATCTTGCCGATGTAGAGTGGCTTATTCGTAATAAAAAAAATGTACTGTCCGAACTAAAGGGCAATGGTGATTTTCGTTCGGAGGAATGCATCGAATTACTCAAAGAAGCCGACATTGTTGTTACAAACCCACCATTTTCTCTATTTCGGGAGTATTTGGCACAGCTAATCAAATTTGATAAACAATTTCTTATCATCGGCAATATAAATGCCGTTTCGTCTAAAGAGACTTTCCAACTTATCATGGATAATCGCGTGTGGCTCGGTGCTAGTATTCATAGTGGAGACCGTGAATTTATGATTCCTCCCACATATGAAGTGCGGTCAAAATCATTGCGAATTGATGAAAAGGGAAATCGATATGTAAGAGTGGTTGGTGTGCGATGGTTTACCAATTTAGATTATCCGCAACGTCATGAAAATTTAGAGTTGTACAAGAAATACAATCCTGAGGAATATCCGAAATACGACAATTACGAAGCCATAAACGTCTGTGTAACAAACGAGATTCCTAAAGATTACGAAGGTCCAATGGGTGTTCCTATTACTTTCCTTGACAAATACAACCCAAACCAATTTGAAATTCTTGGACTTACACAAATAGGCTGTCACGATAAATTGCCAGATACACGTCGATATAATGATTATAAAGAATGTCTTACAATAAATGATGTTGAAACGGGTGCTTCTGGTGGTAAAACAAATGAAAATGCAGTGCTTCTCGGTAAAGGCACAAAAAAGACATACTATAGGAATGATGAAGGACGTATGGTTCATTCGGAATTCAAAAGATTACTAATCCGCAAAATCAAATAATCATGGAAATCAAACCTCTTGAATTAACCGTTCGCCAATTATGCGAACAATATGCCGACAATAACGAAGGCGGCGTAGTTGCTTATGGTGGAAAACTGGATGTTCGCCCTCCATATCAACGTGAGTTCGTCTATGATCAGAAAGACCGTGACGCTGTTATTGATACCGTGCTTAAAAACTTTCCTCTTAATGTTATGTACTGGGCTGATAGAGAGGATGGCACGTATGAAATAATAGATGGGCAGCAACGCACGATTAGTATTTGTCAATACGTGACAAACGTGTTTAGTATTGTTGTAGATGGTATGCCGCGCAAGTTTTTCAATCTGACTAAAGACATACAAGAGAAGATTTTGGACTACAAACTATTTATATATGTGTGTCGTGGCACAGAAAGCGAGAAACTGGATTGGTTCAAGACCATTAACATTGCAGGCAAAGTGCTCAATCAGCAAGAACTGCGTAATGCAGTTTATCATGGGGCATGGCTGACAGATGCCAAACGTTATTTCAGTAAAACAAACGGACCTGCTGCACAAATGAGCAAAAACTATGTCGGAAAAGTAGCTAACAGGCAAGAGATATTGGAAACGGCTCTTTCATGGATTTCTGGCGGAAAGGTTCAGGAATATATGGATGACCACGCCAAAGATGCAAATGCCCAACCTTTGAAAGACTACTTTGAGGCAGTTATAGAGTGGATTGGTCTTACTTTTCCCAAAGTGCGTGCTACACAAATGAAAGGGGTTAATTGGGGCGAATTATACAACCGCTACAAAGATGAGCAATGGGACGTGAACGAGTTGGAAGAAGAAATAGCTCGTTTGATGAAGGATAGCGATGTAACAAATAAATCAGGCATATATGTATATGTACTCGATCCGGATAAACAGGAAAAAGTACTAAGTATTCGCACATTTGATGACAACACACGTCGCTCCGTATATGAGAAACAAGAAGGTAAGTGCTACTATTGCGGCAAACCTTTCCCGATAGAAAAAATGCATGCCGACCATATATTACCTTGGTCGAAAGGAGGCAGAACTATCGAAGATAACTGCTGTATGGCATGCATAGAGTGTAACCTGAAGAAATCTAACAAATAATATGGCTAAAGAAGAATTCAGCAGAACGCAAGCCTGCGCTACGAAAACATTGTACGCAGTAATGCAAGAAATGTCTCGTCGCGGTGGGAGTATGCCCGCAAAAGAGATTTATCCGTGGGTAGAGGGTAATGTAGAACTTACTGATTGGGAAAAAGAGCCTGCCGGTAAAATGAAGTACATTCGCTGGACGAATAGTTTCCAATTCTATTCCATAGATTATCAGAAGGCTGGTTTTATCGTAAAGAAAAACGGCTCATGGTATATTACGCCGGAGGGAGAAAAAGCGCTGAAGAAATCTCCAAAGGAGGTAATGAACATTGCGCGTGCGGCTTATAAGGAGTGGAAGAAAACGCAAGTCGTTGAAATCCCCACAGAGGAAGAACTAAATGATGAGACGGCGGAGAAAGATTACTCCATGAGCCTTGATGTGCTGGAGTCGGATGCTCGGGAAGGCATAAAGCATTATATTAATTCCAAGAGCCCGTATGAGTTTCAGGATTTAGTCGCCGCTCTTTTGCGGGCAATGGGATACCACACTCCATTCATTGCACCTAAAGGAAAGGATGGAGGCATTGATATTATCGCCTACTTAGATCCTCTTGGAGCACAGACACCACGTATAAAAGTGCAAGTGAAGCACAAACCGGACACCGCAATCGGCGCTGCGGAGGTACGTGCCTTGTCGGGCGTATTGAAAACAGGTGATATTGCTTTGTTTGTCACCAGCGGAACTTATACTGCTGATGCACGCAATGCAGCAACTACGAATGATAAGTTTATTCGTCTAATAGATGGAGAACTATTTATAGACATGTGGCAGGAATACTATGATAAGATGACGGATGAGGACAAAAACCGCCTCCCTCTCAAACGAATCGCATTCCTAGGTTGCAACGAATAATTCTCCGTTCTTCTCATCGCTAATCAAACCGATGGAGTAAACCCAACCGCCCCGCATAGTTAGCGAGGCGGTTTGTGTATCACGTTAGCCACGAGATAAGCAAATAATGTTTTGATTTTGCAATGATATATGCGTAAGTTTCTTTTACGAATGAAAACAAGATGAGAGAGAAAAAAGAACTCCAATAATCCTATATATTTATGAAGAAATGAAGAAATTTGGCATTTTTTTCAAAAAATATTTGCGTATGTCAAAAAAAAGCAGTACCTTTGCGCGATTTTTCGTGTAACGTGTAATTATGCGAAAAATACCTAAGATTGAAAAAAATATAAAATATATAATACAATGTCAAAGATTTGTCAAATTACAGGCAAGAAAGCCATGGGCGGATGCAACGTCTCGCACTCGAAGCGCCACACTAAGAGGAACTTCGATGTGAACCTTTTCCGCCGCAAGTTCTACTGGGTAGAACAGGATGTATGGATCGAGCTGAACGTGAGTGCAGCAGGTCTGAGAACTATTAACAAGATCGGCCTCGACAACGCGCTGAAACAAGCTGCGGAGAAGGGCTATCTCTATTAAACGAAAGGAGTTGAACAATGGCAAAGAAATCGAAAGAAGCACGCGTTCAGGTTATCCTCGAGTGCACTGAGCAAAAAGCCAGCGGAGTTCCGGGAATGTCTCGTTACATCACCACCAAGAACCGTAAGAACACTCCGGACCGTTTGGAACTGATGAAGTACAATCCCTATTTGAAGAAATACACCCTTCATAAGGAGATTAAGTAATTAACCCGTAATTAGAAAGGCTTAGAACTATGGCAAAGAAAGCGGTCGCAACACTGCAAACCGGTAACTCCGGACGCGCGCACTCTAAGTGCATCAAGATGGTTAAGTCGCCTAAGACCGGTGCTTACATCTTCCAGGAGGAGATCGTTCTGAACGAGAAGGTGAACGAGTACTTCAAGTAATGGAGCTCTAAAAGAGCAAAGAAGTTTTTCATGAAAAAAATCGATATACATTTGCGTATGTCGATTTTTTTTTATACCTTTGCGCCGAAAATAGTATTAACCGATTAAACAACTATCATTATGAAGAAGTTTTTAACTGTTTTGCTCGTGAGCGTCTTTGCTGTGGGCGCAATGGCTCAGTCTCCTGTTTTCCGTGTGGGAGATAAGTACATGATGGATGGTCATATGATGACCAAAAAGGAGTACAGAGGCTATCTGAAGAACGCTTGCCCCGAGGCCTTTGAACTATTCAATAACGGTTATAAACTCTCCATCGCAGGCTGGTCTTGTTTGGGCTCAGGACTGGTGATCAACTCCATTGGAGGCGCTCTGCTGCGCAAATATTATAATAGCGAAAAAGATGATACGGATCTTGTTTACGAATTCGGATCGTCTTTATCCTCTCTTGGATCAGGTCTTACTACGGTAGGTATCGTGTGTCTGAGTGTGGGCTATACGCGAATGCATAAGTCCGTCAACCTCTATAATATAGAGAAAGCTCACCGGCCTGACCTCCGTTGGGTGCTCGCGCTCAATAACCAGGGAGGTATGTCTGTAGCCATGCAGTTCTGAGATGTTAGGCATCATCATCAATCCCAAATCCGGCAAGAAAGCCTTTCGCGCGCAGCGTATCTATCTATGGAAACTGCTGCGGAAGCGTCATATGCCTTTTGCGTACCGCGTGACCAAATATGCCGGACATGCGATTGAGTTAGCGCGAGAATTGGTAGAGAAGGGATATAATGAGATTCTTGTCTTAGGGGGCGATGGAACACTCTCGGAGGCGGTGAACGGTATCATGCGTGCTACGCTCACACCTGCGCAACGCGCGAATATACAAATAGGTCTCATGCCGCGAGGAACGGGAAACGATTGGGGGCGGTATTGGCGGCTTACCAAGAACCATAAAGAGTCGCTGCGCCGGTTCTTCGAGGGAACGGGGCATCCCATAGACATCGGTTGCGTCACCTACTGGCGCAACGGCATCGAGCATCATCGCTATTTCATCAATTCGGTCGGTTTTGGCGTGGATCCGCTCTGCTGCCGGAAAGCGGAGACTCTCAAGCTTTATGTCGGTTCGCATCATGTGAACTACGTCCTCGGTCTCATTGCGGCAGTCATGGAGCATAAAGCGCAGCATATGGTCCTGACCGTGGATGGCAAAGAGACGGTGAATGACCTGCTCTTCACGATGAATATCGGTAACGGACCCTTCTCCGGCGGAGGAATACGCCAGAACCCCGAGGCGGATCCAACGGACGGGCTCTTCCATGCGATGTTCGTCCGCAAACCGACATTCATGCAGATCCTCAAAGCGCTTCCGAACTTGTTCAACGGACGTTTGACCGAACTGCCGTTTGTCTATCCGATATGCGGCAAAGAGATAGAGATCAGTTACCGCAAGCATATCCTCTTTGAGGCGGACGGTATTCTGGAGAATATCATCGGCCCGTGCCAAGTGACCTGCATCCATCATGCCCTTCAGTTCAAATGTTGATAATTCAAGACTTATGATCAAGCAACAAGGTTCCAATAGAATTTATACCCGGGAGACCGAAGAGAACGGTCGTTCCGTCATCCGTGTCGCGGGCACTAACCGCGACGAGAATCGCGCCTTCATTTATATGGCGCGTCATTTCCATGCGCTCGGGCTGCCGGTACCCGAACTGTATTGGGTGAGTGATGATGAGATGAGTTACACCCAGGAAGATCTGGGGGATACCATCCTCTTCGATGCTATCAGGCAGGGACGCGAGACCGGCGTCTTCTCCGGCGACGAGCGCACCTTATTAGAACGCACGTTGCGCGCGCTCGCACACGTACAGGTAGAGGGAGCGCGTGATTTTGACTGGAGCGTCTGTTTTCCGGTGCCCGCCATGGACGAGCGTTCCATCCGATGGGACCTCAATTATTTCAAATACTGCTTCCTCAAAGGCACCAAGATCGAGTTCTCCGAACCGGATTTAGAGGATGATTTTGATAAATTAGTCTGTGCTCTGTCAGCCGCAGGCGGTCTGTCTTCTGTCAGCGCCAGCGGTCTTTCAACTTTCTTGTACCGCGATTTCCAGAGCCGTAATGTGATGATCAAAGACGGTAAGCCGTACTTCATTGATTTCCAAGGCGGTCGTCGCGGACCGACACAGTACGATGTGGCTTCGTTTCTATGGCAGGCCAAAGCGAACTTCCCGCAGGACCTTCGCGATGAACTGATTGACATCTATTTGGACGAACTCAAGAAGCTTCAGCCCTGCATGGCTGAAAACGCCTGGCGCGCCGCCTTGCCGCATTTTGTGCTGTTCAGAACGCTGCAGGTGCTCGGCGCGTACGGCTACAGAGGCTATTTTGAACGCAAACCCCATTTCTTGGAGTCTATTCCGCAAGCCCTCAAAAACTTGAAAGAACTCTTCTCGCAAAACCCGGAATTGCAACAAGAATATTCGACGATTTTTGCACTCTCTAATCAATTGTCAATCCCGACGGTCGAACGACGGTCGAACGACAGTCAAAGCCTCTGTAAGGATCTTGTTGTGACCATCTATTCTTTCTCCTTCAAACGCGGAATACCGGCCGATGAGTCCGGTAACGGAGGCGGGTACGTCTTTGACTGCCGCTCGACCCATAACCCCGGTAAGTACGAGGAGTACAAGACCTTGACCGGGCTGGATCAGCCGGTAATTGATTTTCTGGAGAAAGACGGAGAGATATTGACTTTCCTGGATTCGGTGGATAAACTGATAGACCATCATGTGGAGCGTTTCCTCGAACGAGGTTTTACCCACTTGCAGGTGGCCTTCGGCTGTACGGGCGGGCAACACCGTTCTGTCTATTGCGCCGAGCATGTAGCTAACCATCTGAAGGATAAATACGGTGTGACTATCCATCTCATCCACCGCGAACGGGGTATAACGAAAACATTTTAATGAAAGGCTTGATTTTCTCTGCGGGACTGGGCACACGCCTCAAACCGCTTACCGATACGATGCCCAAGGCACTTGTGCCGCTTGCAGGCAAACCGCTGCTGCAATGGCAGGTAGAAAAACTGCGTGATGCCGGAATAACCGATATTATCGTCAATGTGCATCATTTTCCGGATATGATCATTGATGCTATCCGTCGCAACAACGGCTGGGGATGCCATATTACGGTCTCCGACGAACGCGATCAACTGCTCGATACCGGAGGTGGTTTGAGAAAAGTTTTCAGAGATGGACTGCTGGGAAAGAATGAACCCATTCTCGCTTGCAACGTTGATATCCTTTCCAATATTAACATCCCGGCGCTGATAGACCGGTATGAGCAGACAGGCCTCTCCCAACTGGTGGTCAGCGATCGAAAGACCCAACGCTATCTGCTCTTTGATGAGGAAAATATGCTCCGCGGATGGACGAATATCTCTACCGGCGAGGTCAAACCGGCAAATCTTCAATCTCCAATCTCCAATCTCCAATTATTAGCCTTCTCCGGCATGCAGATCCTCACGCCGGAAGTGTTGAGTTGTCTGGACGAGATGGAGGAATCCAAATTCTCCATGATTGATTTCTATCTGCACCTCTGCGACTCAAACCGCACACCTTTACAGGCCTTTATGCCGAAAGGCTACAAAATGATGGATGTCGGCAAAATAGATGAAATAGAAAAAGCAGAGCGTTTTGCTGCTCTGCTTGTGTCCCCCGAGAGGCTCGAACTCTCGACCCACTGATTAAGAGTCAGTTGCTCTACCAACTGAGCTAGGGAGACCTAAATCTCAAAAGCGGGTGCAAAGGTACTGCTTTTTTTTGACATGACCAAATTTTTTAGCAACTTTTTTCAAAAAATAGTCATTTTTCTGCAGATGCCAGGTTTTTCTCTCGCCAATTACAATAGAAATGCATCTCTTCTTTTGTTATCGGATGCACGAATCGGATCTCGGCGGCATGGAGCAATAAACGGTTAGTGGTTAGCGTTGAGCGGTTAGCGGAGTAGAGGCGGTCGCCAAGGATTGGCGCATGGAGTCCGTCCGGGTGAGCGGCATGCACGCGTAGCTGGTGTGTTCTGCCCGTGAGCGGGTAGAGATCGACGAGGATCGTTCCATCCTTCCGTCGCTCTCGTATGGCATACCGAGTGATAGCCACTTTGCCATGCTCAAGGTTCACCATCTGTCGCGGACGGTCGTACGGATTCGGCAAAAGGGGTAGGGTGATCGTTCCCTCATCCGGCAACGCAGCTGCACTCTTCCGGTCATTAGGCTCTATCACGGCCTCGTAACGCTTGAGAATGTCACGGCGTTGGAAATAGCTTTGCAACTCCTTATATACTTCGGGAGTCTTCGCCAGAACCAACAGTCCGCTGGTGTCCTGATCCAACCGGTGTACTGCTTTGAGAAATCTTAAATCTTCAAGTTTCAATCTCAAATAGCTTTCTACGGAAGGCTCCTCGCCTTTGCCCGGTACGGATAATAAGCCCGCCGGTTTATTGACCACTATCAGAAAAGCATCCTCATAAAGCGTCTCAATAGAATAACTGACGCGGGAAGGCTGTGGGCTGATGATATCCAGACCTTGCAGCACATGCCTAAGGATAGGAACACATTTGCCGGAACAAGGGGCATAGAACGCTCCTTCCTGCCGAATCTCCGTCTTCGACGGCGCGCCCACCCAGAACTCGGCCATGGCAACCGGTTGCAGACCGTGGGTCAACGCGTATTGCAATAGCTTGGGTGCGCAACATTCTCCGGCGCCTGAAGGAGGCAGGATGAACGGTTTGTGAGTTGTGTTCCCGGATTTATTAAACCATTCTTCCGCGCTGATGATCTTTTCGTCTTGGAAGATCTCAAGCAAGTTCTTCTGTTCTCCTTTTCCGTTCACGAAACGATAATTGGCGAACAGCAGCTGCTGCAATCGTCTTGACTCCTCTCTACTGGTACCGACCGGTTCTTCCGCCATCTCATAGACAGGCGGAACAAATCCTTCGTGGTGGTACGAACCGTCTAACTTGGCCGAGAAAGCCGCGAGATAGCTTTTACCATTAAGCGAAGCGTCACCATTCATCAATTCACCATTATAAACCAGCACTCCGAACATCTTACCGCAACGATGCAGCTCGCTCTCCGGGTGCGAGTGCATGTACGCATGTACTTTTTCGATGACTTCCGCAGCCGCTTTCTGCGCCTCCGGACTCGGCGGTAAGATGAATGGTGATTGCATATCGAGCGCAAAGGTACAAAAAAAATCCCACATACACAAGTGTATGCAGGACTTTTTTTGAAAGAGCTATCCAAATGGATATTGGCTCCGGTTCTAAACCGGTTTACTCAGCGTCTTTCTTGGTAGCTTTCTTAGCAGCAGCTTTCTTGGCGGGTTTCTCCTCTGCCTGCTCCATAGAAGCCTTGAGGTCTGCCAATACGCTCAGGTCACCGAGAGTAGTCTTCTCAACCTTCGGCATTTCTACCTGCGGCTCTTCTGCTTTAGCGGCTTTCTTAGCTGCTTTTGCCGGAGCCTCTTTGCGCTCCTCCCATGTGCGGAGGTGGCTTACCAGAATACGCTTAGCGTCGCGGTTGAACTCGATCACCTTGAACGGCAGTTCGTCGCCAACAGCTACCGGGCTCTTGTCTTCCTTCTGGAGGTGACGAGTGGTGCAGAAGCCCTCTACGCCTTCCTCGAGCGAAACAACAGCGCCCTTGTCGGTGATTTCTACTACCTTACCGTTCACAACGGTGTCAACACCGAACTTAGCCTCAAGCTCCTCCCAAGGATTCTCCTCGAGCTGCTTGTGACCAAGGCTCAGACGGCGGTTAGCTACGTCGATGTCAAGAACAACAACCTCGATCTGAGCACCGATCTGGGTGAACTCGTTCGGGTGTTTGATCTTCTTGGTCCAGCTCAGGTCGCTGATGTGGATCAGACCGTCAACGCCTTCCTCGATCTCAACGAAGACACCGAAGTTGGTAAAGTTGCGAACCTTAGCCCAGTGACGGGTACCAACAGCGTACTTGGTCTCTACGTTAGCCCACGGATCAGCCTTGAGTTGCTTGATACCGAGGCTCATCTTACGCTCAGCGCGGTCGAGAGTCAGGATGACTGCATCTACTTCGTCGCCAACTTTCAAGAAGTCGTTAGCGGAACGGAGGTGCTGGCTCCAGCTCATCTCGCTTACGTGAACAAGACCCTCTACGCCTTCTGCGATCTCAACGAATGCTCCGTAGTCAGCCATTACGACTACCTTACCGTGAACCTTGTCGCCTACTTTCAGGTTAGGATCAAGAGCATCCCACGGATGCGGAGTCAACTGCTTCAGACCGAGAGCGATACGCTTCTTCTCCTCATCGAAGTCGAGGATAACCACGTTGATCTTCTGGTCGAGTTGCAGCAACTCGTGCGGATCGTTAACGCGACCCCAGCTGAGGTCGGTAATGTGGATAAGACCGTCAACACCACCGAGGTCGATGAATACACCGTAGTTGGTGATGTTCTTAACGGTACCCTCAAGTACCTGACCCTTCTCGAGCTTGCCGACGATCTCAGCCTTTTGAGCCTCGAGTTCAGCCTCGATGAGAGCTTTGTGAGAAACAACAACATTACGGAACTCCGGATTGAGCTTAACAATCTTGAATTCCATCGTCTTACCAACGAGGATGTCGTAGTCGCGAACCGGCTTAACGTCGATCTGGCTACCCGGCAAGAATGCCTCCATACCGAGAACGTCAACGATCATGCCGCCTTTCGAACGCCATTTGATGTAACCGGTAACGATCTCACCTGCGTTGTAAGCCTCATTAACGCGATCCCAAGCGCGAGCGGTACGTGCCTCGTTGTGAGACAGTACGAGCTGACCCTTCTTGTCCTCCTGGCTCTTGATGTAAACTTCTACTTTGTCGCCTACTTTGAGCTCAGGGTTGTAGCGGAACTCAGCTGCCGGAACGATACCGTCCGATTTGTAGCCTACGTTTACTACTACTTCACGTTTGTTGATGCTGATGACAGTACCCTCAACGACTTCGTTGTCCTTGATGGCGCTCAGGGTGTCATTATACTTTTGGATTTCTTCTTCGTTTTTTGTGCCTTGCTTTTGTGCTTCATAGGCATCCCAGTCGAAGTTCTGGAGAGAAAGATTTTCTGCCATTGTGGTAGAATTGAATTTGTGGGAACTAGTCGTCTAGTCTACTAGTGGACTATTCTTCTAGGATTCCCGTTAAAGGGTTAAACATTTCGCCTTTTAGCCGATACTCTTTTTATAGTCCGCGCGAAAAAAGCGTGCAAAATTACAAAAATATTTTGATATGTGCAAAATTTTTTGAAAAATAATCGCAATTATTTGTATAATTAGAAATTTTTCGCTAATTTTGTGCCGAATTTGTGTAAAAAGCAAATCGTAAATGGTAAATGACTAAATCGTAAATACAATTATGGCTAAGTACAAATGGAGTTTTGCGAACGTAGGTGGCACCACCCGCGTGCGTATAGAGACAGCGGATGATCTCCGTCATCTCGGTGAGTTGGACAAGAAAATGTGGACCGTACTGAGTTGTCCTGTTGCGGGTCTGGAGATCAGCGAGGAATCGCTGAAGGCGATGGATCTGGATGGCGACGGCAAGTTGCGTGTGAAGGAAGTAGTGGCAGCGGCTGAGCGGCTTTGCAACACGCTCAAAGATCCCGAGACCCTCTTCACGCAGAAGGATGAGATAGCGATTGCCAATATCGCGGATGAGGCGATTGCCGAAGTAGCGAAGAAAGTAGCCGGCGACAAGGAGTTGGTGACGCTCGCGGATGTGGATGCAGCGCTTGCCGGCGTGACCATCGAAGAGCAGGCTGTTCCTGCGGCTCCGCTGGAGGCAGATGTGATTGCCGCTTATAAAGCGAAACAGGCGGAGTATGCCGCTTACTTCGAGCAAGAGAAACTGCAGAAACTCGGTTTGGCAGTTATTCCCGAGGACACTCCGAAACCCGGAATGACGGAGAAGAAATTCGCCGAGATGGGGGCTCAGATAGCCGAGTGGGAGGCAGCCAAGACGGCAGCTGAGACGGCGAACGCGGACGCCTTAGCGGCTGCGAAAGCGGTCTATACACCCTTGCGCGAATTGCTGCTGTTGCATCGTGATTTCTATCGTTTGCTGCGTAACTACGTTACCTTGGAGGATTTCTACGATAATAATGACAAGACAATCGCTTCTTTCGAGGCAGGTACGCTCATTATTGACCAGCGCGCATGCAAACTTTGTATCCGCGTTAATGATCCTGCAAAACATGACGCACAGGCCCCGCTGAGCGGTATTTACCTGCTGTACTGCAACTGCATCAACCAGAAAACAGGCAAGACCTTGCAGATAGTAGCCGCTATGACGCAAGGCGAGGTGAAGAACCTGAGTATCGGCAAGAATGCCGTATTCTACGACAACGACGGTCTGGATTACGATGCTACGGTGACGAAGATTATCGATAACCCGATTTCAATCCGTCAGGCGTTCTGGACGCCGTACCGCAAGTTCGGCAAATGGGTAGAGGACAAGATTAACAAGTCCGCAGCCGAGAAAGACGCGAAAGCATTTGACGACATGACGGCGAAGGTGGAGACCGCCAAAGTGGACGGTGCTCCGGCAGAGGCCCAGAAACCCGCCTTCGACATCGCTAAGTTCGCCGGTATTTTCGCCGCCATCGGCATGGCATTAGGCATGATAGGCACGATGTTAGTGAGCGTAGCGAAAGGATGGGTGACGCTTGCCTGGTGGCAACAGATTCTCGTCTTCTTCGGTATTCTGCTGCTCATCAGCGGTCCGAGCATGGTGATGGCATGGCTCAAGCTGCGCCGTCGTAATCTGGCACCGGTACTCAACGCCAACGGTTGGGCGGTTAACTCGGATGCTATCATCTCTGTGCTGTTCGGTCGTACCCTGACGGAGCAAGTGAAATTCCCGATCACCAAGGATCCGCTTAGAAAAGGTATGAATCCCTGGCTCTCTACCTTGCTGGTCATCACTATCGCTATCATACTTGGCTTAGGCGGATGGGGTATCTACAAATACATCACCCGTGAAAAGGTCAGTGACGCTCAGATCGAGCAGGTAACGGAAGCCGGTGAGAACGTCGTTCCTACCGCGGAAGCGGAGGAGAGCGTAGCCGCAGAAGCAGAAGGTGAGGTGGCGGAATGAAAAAGCTACTGTTATTCTTCATTCTTCAGTTGTCCGTAATCAGTCTTCTCGCCCAGAATGTGCCGGCAGTTCCCGCCAGCCAGCTTCCTCTGGACAGCACCGCGGTGGACAGCGAGGGGGACGAACTGGAGGAGTTGGACGATATAGAGGTGCATACCTCCGGTATTCCGGAGTGGCTGACAAGCCATTTCTCCAACGACACCTTATATATCGCGTGCGATTACGAGGCACTGCCCCATAAACTGGTGGTACACACCAATAACGCCGACATCGTCTATAAAATAGCTCCGCGCTACATGTTAGGCGACACTACGCTGATGAACCACCACCCCGCCGACAGCGCCTATCATTTCATCTGGACGGACGAACGTGTCAATCCCTACGGGACAATGTTCGACAGCCTGAAAGAGGATATTCATATTCCGATGGCAGGTTTCCGTCTGCCGGCTCCGGGGTACGTGACCAGTCAGTTCGGCTGGCGCCGGTACCGGATGCACAAAGGCACCGACATCAAAGTGCAGGTAGGCGATTCCATCCGTGCGGCATGGGGCGGACAAGTGCGTATCGTAGGCTGGGACCCCAGAGGCTACGGCTATTTCGTAGTGATGCGTCATGACAACGGCCTGGAGACCGTTTACGGCCATCTGAGCCGTCCGTTGGTGGACGAGTACGAGAAAGTGCCGGCAGGTTACGTCATCGGTCTGGGAGGTAACACAGGACGCTCCACCGGAAGCCACTTGCACCTCGAAATACGCTACCTGGGCGAAGCAATCAATCCCGAGAACCTTATCAATTTTGCGACAGGTGAGCTGCGCAACAAAGAGGAATACGTCATCGGCGTCAAAGCGATGAAGCAAGTGCGTGCCGAGCAAGCCGCCATGAAATACCACAAGGTACGTTCCGGCGACACCCTCTCCGGCATAGCACGCAAATACGGTACGAGCGTACGTGCACTTTGCCGGTTGAATAAGATCAAAGAGACGAAGGTCCTTCAAATAGGACAAAGATTAAGAGTGAGGTAAATAGAATAAACGCGGTGAACAGCCGCGTTTATTCATGGTGATAGGGCTCACCCCGAAGGATGGTCATTGCGCGGTAGATCTGCTCGATGGCCATTATTCGTATCATCTGGTGTGAGAACGTCATCTGGGAGAGGGATATCTTGCCGTTGGCGCGTTGATAAACCGCAGGACTGAAACCGTACGCACCTCCGATGACGAGCGTCAGATCACGGCCGGCGTTCATCTTCTTCTGGAGCCAATCGGCATACTCAATGGAGCGGAACTCGCGTCCGTGTTCGTCTAAGAGGATGACATCCATGGCGGGAGTGAGACGCGAAAGGATCGCTTCGCCTTCGGCGAGCTTGATCTGTTCCTCGCTCAGCGCTTTTGCGTTCTTGAGATCAGGAATGACGGCGAACTCAAAAGGGATATAATGTCTGAGCCGTTCGCGGTACTCATCGATGAGCGCGGCGATGCGGGAATCAGTCGTCTTCCCCGTCACTAACAATTGAATCTGCATCTTTGAAATAGGCTTCGAAATGCTCGCCTGTCCAGGTGAACTTATAGATGACATTCCTGCCGATGAGACCGTCCCAGCCTGCAATGGCAGTGTAGTAAGTATGCCCTTCTTCAAACTCGACGTTTGCGTCCTCTCCGTCATTATGCGAGGCTTTGACACCATAGAGAATATATTTCGTCTGTTTGCGGTCCATGATATTCATGAAATACTCGTTGAAATACTCTATGGCCGCACTATCACTTTGGGCGATTTTGGCACTATCCTCAGTAGCTGCGAGATAGGGGAAACGTTGGTAAATATTTCCCGTAGAGTCAACCGGATAGACGTAGTCCCATGAACCCAAAACGCGGTACTCAAAATGCACATCGAGCACCGTGGAGTCTGCGGTCTTGACGCTCGTGAGATAGAGTTTGCCCGTTGGTTCCAGTTTGTCGGGATTGACGACGAAGGCATACACCCAATAATCCGTACCCGGTTCAAGGGCTGTGAAGAAATGATGTATGTTGCCGTACTGGAGTGAATGACTGGCAAATGGGGCTACGTTGGTAGTGCCTTCTTCGAGCAATTGATGTCGCCAGGTCAGGTATTCCAAGTTAGCGGAATCGAGCGTGAGGGCCATAAATTGTTTCTGATGATCCAGAGGATTGTAGTATTTCCTTGCCGGTTCTGCATTGACGAAATAATAGGCGTTTTTGTTCGTTGAGAACTCACACTCGATGAATCCGGCGGAGACGGTCTGTATCGCCATCTTGATCTCGACGTTCTTCGTCGTCCATGGCGCCTCTGGGTTGCACGAAGAGAGACATAGGATAAAGGACAAAGGACAAAGGACAGAAATGATCCTGTCGATAGTAAACCGTCTATTGTCTTTCAGCGTAGCGGTCTTTTGTCTATTAACGAAGCGGTCTATTAGCATAGCGGTCTCTATTCATATATTTTATCTTCTTTCTCTTCTCGTTCGAGGAGTTTCTGAACGGACGAGATGAAGCGCAGACAAGTCTCGACGTGTCCGCCGTAGTGTCCGAAATTATAGGTTATATTGGCGCTGCGCCATTTGGACTTGGCGCTCGAAGCGTTCGCGTAGGGAACTGTTTCGTCGTCCATGGAGTGCATCATATACACCGGAGCCAGTGGTACCCAGTCATAGGACGTGATCGAATTGATGGTCATGGCTTTGTATAGTTCCGCTACTTTATCGGATTTCTGGTTCATCGCCTCGTCTGTCAGCAACTTATGCGTCACGCGGGTACCGATCAGTTTGTTGATCAGGCCGGAAGAGAAGCGCTTGCTGTTGATCCATTCGTCCATCTTGTTATAGAGCCATTCCTGCATGAGGTCGGTCATCTGGATATTCAGTTTGTTACCGAGAATCATCCCCTGCAGCACGAGCGGTACAGCGACAGGATAACTGGCGGTGTCAGTGGTCACAAAACGCTCGTAGGTCGCTTTGACGTCATACGGACCGCCTCCGGCGAAGACGCGGTGGATCTTGACGAAGCCGGGTTCGCCCGGGTAGGAATATTCGGTCTCGATAAGGCGTTCAACGGCCATCGTGGTCGCGCCGCCTTGACTATAACCCATTAGGATGAGTCCGTCTTTCTCCGGCTCCATGTCCACAGCTTTGAGCCATGGACGGACAGCAAGGTACATGTCATAGACGTTGCGAGCGGTTAAGTCCATCACCAGGTAGGGATGCACTTGGGAAGACGTCACGCCATAACCTAAATAATCCGGAATGATGAGGCCATAGCCCTGCTTTACCAATACTCCTTCGAGCGCGAAGCAGTTACTGGGTGCCTCGGCGTCCGCACAAACGGTGTAATGGCTCAGAAGGATCATCCGTTTCGGCTTGCGTTTCTTGGGCAGCATTACCTTGCCGGACAAGCGGATGGAGTCCCAGTTGGTGTCTATGCTGGGGTATGTTCCGGCTACTTCGATTACAGTGTTCTGGTTGTAGTAGCGCATCAGTTCCTGCAGTACGTTGGAAGCCGTGGTACTATTCGTCCGGCGGATGATGCGTCCCTGTTCATCCGTCTCGGTGTCACCGGCGTATTCGGATACAGGCGTTCCATCGGGCAGGTAACAGTTATAGGGAAGACCGTTCGTGAGGTCTGTCTCGTGCTGGGCATATACACGGAAGGGAGTATGCTTGGCGGCTTCATTATTCATGAAATCTACGAACTCCTGTTCCTTGAAGCGGCAGGAAGAGAGACATAGGATAAAGGGCAAAGGACAAAGGACTAAAACGATCCGTCGAATCCATTTAGTCTTTATTCTTTCAGCGAGTGAAACGAGCGGTCTTGGCTCCTTTGGTGAGTATAACGAACGATCCATATTAAAATCTTGCTCCAAATCCCACATTGATAATACGTGAACCGGCCATGAAGATGGTGTTGGCGTTCTGCATGGCGAACATCGAACCCAGATCCACGGTCCAGAACCAGCGCTCGTAGTTGGCGCTAATGCCGAAGAGCGTGAGGTTGACGGCAAAACCCACTACCGTGTGACGACCTTTGCCGTCCACTTCCGTGCCGCCGTTGATATCCATACCGGCTCCAAGGCCCGAGTAGAGGTTGACATAAGGATGGTGGAAATAGGTGAAGCGGATGGTCGGCATGATGACGAAATTATAGAAATAATGCCCTTTGTCGCGGGAGATTTCTTCGCCCCGGCCATTACGAATGACGTCATCCCAATGCACAAAACTGATGTCCGCCATACCACCGAAAGAGAACCATCCTTTCGTGCGGTATTGATATTCTGCCCATATATGCTGGTCGTGGTGGTAGTTCTCGTGGTAGAGCTGACGATACGATTCCGGCATGGTACGGACACGATAGACGGGATTATGCCAAATAAGGCTCTCAAACATCTGATCGCCCCATCCGATACGCACCTCGTGCCGTATGTTCAAATATGCCCATTTATCCTCAGCAAAAGTTCCGGCGGAGAGACAAAGAAGGCATAAAAGGATATATATTTTCTCTTTCACGCTGCAAAATTACACTTTTTTTTGCATATATCAAAATATTTTTGTAATTTTGTGCCAAATTTTACAGATTATGGACAAACAAGAACTTCGTAAACTTATTGCTATTTGGTTTGAGGAAGATATACGCGACGGCGACCATACTTCCCTCAGTTGTATTCCTCCCACCCAAATGGGTTGCCAGCAGTTGATTATTAAAGATACAGGCGTGCTTGCCGGTGTCGAGGTGGCGAAAGAGATCATCAATTATTTTGACCCCGAGTGCCGCTTTGAGCAGTTCCTGCACGACGGCGACCATGTGAAGCCGGGCGATGTAGCGTTCAAGGTGTACGGCAAGGAGTTGAGTCTGTTGCAGATCGAGCGTACGATGCTCAATATCATGCAACGCATGTCAGGCGTAGCGACGACCGCACATAAGTATCAAAGGCTGATAGAAGACACAGGCTGTCATGTGCTGGATACGCGTAAGACGACGCCCGGATTGCGGTACTTGGAGAAAGAGGCAGTAGCTCTCGGCGGCGGCATGAACCATCGTATAGGGCTCTTCGATATGATCCTTCTCAAGGATAACCATGTAGATTTTGCCGGAGGTATTACCAACGCGCTCACACGGGCACGCGATTATTTAAGGAATAAAGCTGCAGAGGGACAGAGCGAACGCTTCCTCAACATGAAGATCGAGATAGAGGTCCGTAATTTCGATGAGATCAACGAAGCCCTCGCGACCGGTATTCCTGACCGGATTATGCTCGATAACTTCACGCCGGAGAAAACCAAAGAGGCGGTGGACATTATACGTGCCTGGGAGAAGACTGCCGGCCGTCACATGGAGATCGAGTCTTCGGGCGGCATCACCATCGACACCATCCGTTCGTACGCAGAGCAAGGCGTGGACTTCGTCTCCGTCGGCGCTCTCACGCATAGCTACAAGAGCCTGGATATGAGCTTTAAGGCGGTGAAGGGCTAATAGCTAACGGCTAATGGCAAAAAAAAATAGCGGGGCTATCGAAGTCCCGCTATTTTATGTAACTGAACGCTGAGGCGCCAGAAAGGGTGGGAGAGGATGTAACGGACGGTGTCGTCGAGGTTATCGTTACGGTCGTCTTCTCCGGAATCCACGTTCTCGATGAGCCATTCACCGGTAAAACGTAGCGGCTGAAGAAGCCAGTGTTCGGCTTGGAGCTGTTGACGCCAGATCTCGGGATCATACGTACCCGTAAACACCACTTTCACTTCGTTCACCTTGTGGAGAGCCAAACGAGCCTCTCCTAAATCCTCCCCTGAAGGGAAGGACTTTTTCTTCTCCCCTCCTTTTAGGGAGGGGTGGAGGTAGGCTACCATCTTCGGCGAGCAGGTGATCCAGTCGATGCCTTCGGGAAGCGGACGTGTGCCGTTGGTCTCGATGCAGATATAGAACCCTGCGGCATGGAGGGCGTCGATGAGCGGTTTGTCCACCTGCAGGGACGGTTCACCTCCGGTGAGAACCACCATCTTACGACGCTCGTTAGGTATGTCGTAGAGGTCGATGGCTTCGGATACGATCTGCTCTGCCGTCATCTCTGTATATTCGGAGAAATCCGTGTCGCACCAAGGGCAGCGGAGATTGCATCCGCTGAAACGGATAAAGACCGCAGGGATGCCGGAATGGGCTCCTTCACCTTGCAAGGTATAGAATATTTCGTTAACGCGATACAATTTACAATGTATAATTCACAATGTATAATTCACAATGTACAAAGGGCTTACGGGGTTTGGTACAACGTTTTTAAGATCCGTACGGACTTCTGAGTTTGTACCAAAAACACCAGGACGCTTTGTAAATTGTTAATTGTGATTTGGTAATTGTTAATTATTTAGTCTCTCTCATAGATCGCTACGTTGCCTTCGGATTCCTGGACGGAGACTTTGTAGCAGTTCTCCACATGGTCGCAGATCCACTTGGCGATGTTCTCCGCCGACGGATTAACGTCCAGCACTTCGTTGATATACTTATGGTCGAAGGTATCCTTGACCACTTTCTTAATATGAGTGAAATCCGTCACCATGCCGTCTGCGTTGAGCTCGGCTGCACGGCAATAGACGACGATGATCCAGTTATGTCCGTGCAGGTTCTCGCATTTGCTCTCGTATGAAAGCATGAGATTATGCGCCGCGGAAATCTCTATTCTCTTTTCTACGTAATACATTTTTAATGAATAATGAATAATGAATAATGAATAAAGGGCTCTTGGCGGTGGTACTGACTTTTAAAATCCGTACTTTCTATCGAGTCCGTACCAAAGCCACCAGAACGCTTTATTAATTATTAATTTTTAATTCTTAATTATCATACACCGTGTTATCCTCAATGCCGGCTTGTGCGAGGGCTTCTTTGCGTTCGCGGCAGGTGCCGCATACTCCGCAGTGGTGTTCGCCGCCTTTGTAGCAACTCCATGTCTCGGCGTAGTCGATGTTGAGGTCTTTTCCTTTGGAGGCTATCTCCGCCTTGGTGAGACGGGTATAAGGCGTGAGGAGCTGCACTCCGTTCCACGTACCGAAATGGATGGCATTATTCATCGCTTCGACGAACTCCGGGCGGCAGTCGGGATAGATAGTATGATCGCCGGCATGGTTCGCCAGCATGACGTACTGGAAATGATTGTTTTCCGCAATACCTGCCGCAATAGAGAGCATGATGCCATTCCTGAAGGGAACGACAGTCGATTTCATGTTTTCCTCATCGTAGTTGCCCTCGGGGATGGCGTCTGCGCCTTGTAACAATGAGGATTTGAAGAACTGCTTGATGAAAGGCAGGCGGATAACCTGGTGCGGAATACCGAGCCGCTGGCAATGCAGTTTGGCGAACTCGAGTTCGCGGTCGTTATGATTGCTGCCGTAATGGAAGGAGAGCGCCAAGCTGATGCGGTATTGGTACTCGTAAAGCATAGTGGTGGAGTCCAGCCCACCGGATAAAACTATCAATGAATCTTTCATAACGATTTAACGTTTTGATATAATCAAAACCATTTTAACTATTTAACGTGCGTTAGCACATTTTAACTGCTCCATCAAGCGCTGTGCTTTAAGCTCCTGATGAGCATCATCGGCGTAGTTGGCGAAAGGATAGATGCTAATACCGCCGCGGGGCATGAAATAGCCGGTGACCTCAAGGTATTTGGGGTCCATGAGTTTGACCAGATCTTTCATGATGATGTTGACGCAATCTTCGTGAAAATCACCATGGTTGCGGAAGGAGAAGAGGTACAACTTGAGCGATTTGCTCTCCACCATCCTCTCACGCGGGATATAAGAGATGTAGATGTGTCCGAAGTCCGGTTGTCCTGTTTTGGGACAGAGCGTGGTGAACTCCGGGCAGTTGAACGTAACGAGGTACTCGTTTTCGGGATGTTTGTTCGGGAAGGTTTCCAGCACCTCGGGGTTGTAGTTGTCCGAGTATTGGACGTGTTGGTTTCCCAGGAGGGTAACCCCCTGCAATTCATTTTCTGTTCGCATAAGATGTTCGGCTCTAAGCCGTGTTTTCAGTTTTAATTGTTCATAGAGAGTGGAAAAACAGTAGCACTCTCCAAATCGGGTACAAAGGTACTGCTTTTTTTCGACATACGCAAATTTATTTTTGTTCACAAAAAGTATATATATACTACGTATATATATAGTAAAAGGCACAAAAATGCGGATTTTGTGCCTTTATCCTTGGGTAATCCTTCGGTGATGATTGGGTAATCCTTCGGTCCGATAACGGGATTACCCTACAAAGAGGATAGGATTAGCTCGGGGTGATGGCGTGCTTATGGCGGAGGATGGCTTTGCCAAGTTCGAGAGAATGGGGGAAAGAGTAGCAGCGGCGGGTCACACCATTCACTTTAATCCATAGATAGGGATTCGGAGCCCATTTGCACGAGGTGTACACTTCATCAATACATGCAATCGGAATACGGATTTCATCTTCGGTTTTAAAGATGAAGTTTTCCTGAATAATGAGCGTGTCGCCGTCGATGATATACTTGTTTTTGGCGGTTCGCATCATGGTTCTCAGCCAAATGGTAACCATCATAAGTACGATTAGCCACCATGTGGGCGAAGTGCAAATGGCTTTTGTCACCCGTGCATGGAACGCCCAAATAGCATCCCACGATTCGCCTTCCAGCCACATTTCTGTTGTGCGTGCCACAAAGATCCAAGCAGGAAGTAGTCCCAAAAGTATCAAAACAGACACATAGTTAGACCACGCATTGCTGTTGCTGAAATCCTGATGCTCGATGAGAGGGGATTGCAACTCATCGTCGGTCAGGGTCAGCCGTTTTTTATGGAAGGGAATATACCAACCCGGAATGGCGATAATAGCCAGCATGAGAAGATATAAAATCGTATGCAGCCATGAGTCCAATGTATTAATGTAGCCATAGAAAATGCCCATGGCCAAAATATCAATAATAAAAAAGACAAAAAAGAGAACTTTACGTTTCATAGGAATGATTATTTTGAGGTGAATAGTTGTTTGGCGAGTTCGTCGAGTTGTGCGGCGGAGGTGTCCATGCGTTGTGCGATGAGTTGGCGGCGCTTGTAATACGTACGTTTGGACATGTCGGTAAACTGCAGGATATCGGCATTTTCTACGCCTAGTCCGATGAGTGTTAGGACTTGGATGTCGGTGTCCGTGAGCGCCGGATAGAGACGCTTAATGTGGTTGATCTTGTCTGCAAACAGGACTTGCAGGTCGCTGAGCGCGGAAGGTTTGTTCTGCTGCTTGATTTGGTTGATGAGCAACTGGTAGCGCATTTCCTCTTCTCGCTGGTGTGCGCTAAGGCGTATGTGCATGTCCTTAATTTCGCGCTTGAGATACATAATACGCTCGATAACAAATCCGACGGTAATCCAAACAACCATGTTGACTACCACGATGATGTCCACTTCGCTAAAAAGATTACTAAACATAATGGTGCGTTTATTTTGAAATCGAGTGCAAAGGTACAACAAAAAAATGAAGTACACAAGAGGGGAAAAGGTGCTTTATCACATAAAATTGTGCGAAAGGAGATGTAAATGGCTGAAAAGGAGAGAGTTGCGAGTCTGTGAGTGAGTAGAAATCGTCGCACACAAAAAAGGAAGGGCAATAAGGGACGAACATAAAAATGCAGACAAACTGATTTTTTTTGCCCAAATATTTGTATATTTGAAAAAAAAGCAGTACCTTTGCAGCAGATTTTGAACGAGGGGACCCGAAAAGGTCTCCTCGCTTGCATAAAAAAGCCCCAATAGGAATAGTTATGAATTTGAAAGAACAACTAAAAGAATGGATCGAGGAGTACCTGAAGGGTACCGATTATGAGTTGATCACGCTGAACGTGTCTGCGGGGAACGATATACTCGTGGAAGTGGACCGTCTGGCAGGTGTGGATGTGGATTTCTGCGCAGAGCTGAACCGTTTTCTGGTGGAGAAGATAGAAGACCGCTTTGCTGACGGAACACAGACTGAATTAGATTATTCGCTCGAAGTGGGAAGTGTGAGTCTGACCGATCCGTTCAAGACGAAGATGCAGTTTGAGAAGAACCTCGGGCACGATGTGGAGGTCATGATAAGTACAAAGGGACAAAGTACCAAGTACAAAGGACAGCTTGTGTCGGTGGATGAAGAGACCTTCTCGGTTGATGTAGCGGAGAAGGTTGCCGTGGAAGGCAAGAAACGCAAAGAGACGCAAATCGTGACGCATACATGGCGGTACGACGAACCGAAATACGTAAAATATGATTTAAAATTCTAAATACAAAAATGGCAACAAAAAACCAAGAGACAATCAATCTGATTGACATTTTCTCGGAGTTCAAGGACTTCAAGCGGATTGACAAACAGACGTTTATCAACGTACTGGAGGATTCGTTCCGCAACGTTATTGCAAAAATGTACGGCACGGACGCCAACTACGACGTGATCATCAACCCGGACAAGGGTGACTTGGAGATCTATCGTAACCGTCTGGTGATGGAAGATGACGACGTAGCAAACCCGGAGACGCAGATCGCGTTGAGCGATGCCCGTGAGACCGACCCGGAGATCGAAGTGGGTGAGGACTTCACGGACAAGGTAGATATGCAGTCGTTCGGTCGCCGTATGATCTTGAACCTGCGTCAGACGCTCGCCTCGAAGATCTTAGAGCTGCAGAAAGAGAACCTGTATCTTAAGTATTCGGAGATGATGGGTCAGGTAGTAACCGGCGAGTTGTACCAGGTTTGGAAGAAAGAGATGTTGTTGCTCGACGAAGAGGGCAACGAGATGTACCTGCCGAAACAGAACCAGATCCCGACCGATTATTACCGTAAGGGCGAGATGGTTCGCGCGGTAGTGATCCAAGTGGACAACAAGAACCAGAACCCGAAGATCATCCTGAGCCGTACGAGCCCGCTGTTCCTGCAACGCCTGTTCGAGCAGGAAGTGCCGGAGGTGAAGGAAGGTCTGATTGCGATTAAGAAGATCGCCCGCATCCCGGGTGAGCGTGCCAAAGTGGCGGTTGAGACTTTCGACGACCGTATCGATCCGGTTGGTGCTTGCGTCGGTGTGAAGGGTGCGCGTATTCATGGAATCGTTCGCGAGTTGCGCAACGAGAACATCGACGTGATCAACTACACACCGAACATCAACCTGTATATCCAGCGTGCTCTGGCGCCGGCTAAGATCTCGAGCATGGAGATTGATGAGGAGAACAAGAGCGCAAAAGTATATCTGCAGCCGGAGGAGGTGAGCCTCGCTATCGGTAAGGGCGGTTATAACATCAAACTGGCATCAATGCTGACAGGCTACGAGATCGATGTTTACCGCGAGATGAGCGAACAAGACATGGATGATATCTATCTGGACGAGTTCAACGACGAGATCGACCAGTGGGTACTCGATGCCTTCAAGGCTATCGGTCTGGACACCGCCAAGGATGTACTGGGTACCAGCAAGGAAGAGTTGCTGGCGAAGACCGACCTGGAGGAGGAGACGATTGACGATGTGCTCCGAATCCTGAGTGCTGAGTTCGAGGAATAAGTACAATTCACAATGTACAATTAACAAAGGGCTTACGGAATTTGGTACTGACCCGTAAGACCTGTACGGACAAATCAGATTGTACCAAACGTTTAGAACGCTTTGTAAATTGTAAATTATAAATTGTAAATTTATGGCAATAAAGTTAATTAAAGCATGTAAAGAATTGAATATAGGAATGGCTACTCTGACCGCGTGGTGCGAGAAGAACGGTCATCCCATTGAGTCTGATCCGAATGTGCGTATCGACGATGATCTGTATCTGCTTCTGGCCAAGGAGTTCAACAAAGACATGGCGACGAAGATAGAGGCGGACCGTCTTGCAGCGGCTCGTCAGGCTCGCGAGGACGCGGAGCGTCAGGCCGCCGAAGAGGCGAAACGCATCAAAGAGGCAGAGGAAGCGGCTCGTCAGGCCGCCGAAACAGCCAAGCGTGAAGCAGCGCGTATCGCCGCTCAGAAAGCAGAGGAAGAGGCTCAGAAAGCTGCCGCTGAGGCTAAGGCCAAAGCAGAGGCAGAGGCGGCAGCCAAAGCCGCTAAAGAGGCTACCGCCAAAGCGGAAGTCGCTGCCAAACCGGCTCCTGCACCGGAACCGGAAGAGCCGAAGAAACCGAAACAGGAGATCTTTACTCTCGGCAAACCGCAGTTGAAGAACGCGCCGAAAGTGCTGGGTAAGATCGACCTCGATTCGATAGACACTTCGACCCGTCCTGCGAAGAAGACCAAGGAGCAGAAACGCAAAGAGCGTGAGGAGCGTCAGCAGGCACAACAGGCTCAGCAACAAGCTGCGGCGGAGAAACGCAAACGCGAGCGTATTAAGAACAACGCTGCCAAGGTGGATCCGAACGACAAGCGTAATCAGGCCGGTAAGAAGAACAAGAAGAACCAGCCTCGCGAAGCTACGCAGGAAGAGGTGGATAAGGCTCTGAAAGAGACGCTGAACCGCTTGCAGCAGAAGCAGAACAAGAGCAATACCTCCAAATACAAACGCGAGCGTCGTGAGCAGGAACGCGAGAAGCACGAACTCGAAATGATGGAGGCACAGGAGCAATCCAAAGTGCTGAAATTGACGGAGTTCGTAACGGCGAACGACCTGGCAGTGATGATGAACGTGCCGGTGAACAAGATCATCGGTACCTGTATGAGTCTGGGTCTGTTCGTCTCGATCAACCAGCGTCTGGATGCCGAGACGATCAACCTCGTAGCCGAGGAGTTCGGTTTCACAACCGAGTACGTTTCCGCCAAAGTGGTGGAGGAGATCAATGCCGACGAGGTAGTGAACGACGAAGATATCGAGCCGCGCTGTCCGGTGATCACCGTCATGGGACACGTCGATCACGGTAAGACCTCCTTGCTCGACCACATCCGTAACGCGAACGTGATCGCCGGTGAGGCGGGTGGTATCACCCAGCATATCGGTGCGTACAACGTCAAACTCAAGAACGGTCAGCACATCACGTTCCTCGATACCCCGGGTCACGCGGCGTTTACCGCTATGCGTGCCCGCGGAGCCAAAGTGACGGATATAGCGATCATCATCATCGCTGCCGACGATGCGGTCATGCCTCAGACGATCGAGGCCATCAACCACGCGCAGGCTGCCGGCGTACCGATGGTATTCGCCATCAACAAGGTCGATAAGCCCGGTGCTAACCCCGATAAGATCCGTGAGCAGCTCTCGAATATGAACATCCTCGTGGAGGACTGGGGTGGTAAATACCAGTGCCAGGAGATCTCGGCGAAGAAAGGTGACGGCGTGTATGAGCTGTTGGAGAAAGTGCTGTTAGAGGCAGAGATGCTCGACCTGAAGGCTAATCCCAAACGTCGTGCGAAAGGTTCGGTTATCGAGTCGTCGCTCGACAAGGGTCGCGGCTATGTAGCTACGCTGCTGGTACAGGACGGTACGCTTCACATGGGCGACATCGTGCTTGCCGGTACGTTCCACGGCCGTATTAAAGCGATGTTCAACGAGCGCGGACAGAAGATTACGGAGGTACGTCCGGGTGAACCCTGTTCGATCCTCGGTCTGAACGGAGCTCCGCAGGCAGGTGATGAGTTCAATGTGCTGCCGACCGAGCAGGAGGCGCGCGAGATCGCCGGCAAACGTGAGCAACTGCAACGCGAGCAATCGATCCGCACGAAGAAACATATCGGTCTGGAGGAAATCGGCCGTCGTATGGCTATCGGCGATTTCAAGGAACTGAATATCATCATCAAGGCCGATGTGGACGGTTCTGTGGAGGCACTTAAGGACAGCTTGATCAAACTCTCCACGGAGAATATCCAAGTCAACGTCATCCACGGCGCAGTCGGTGCTATCAGCGACAGCGATGTGATGCTTGCTGCGGCTTCCGATGCGGTCATCGTCGGCTTCAACGTACGTCCGACCGGTACCGCCCGCAAGATGGCAGAGCAGGAGGAGGTCGATATCCGTATCTACTCCATCATCTACGATGCGATCAACGAGCTCAAGGACGCTATGGCAGGTATGCTGGCACCGGAGGTGAAGGAAGAAGTGACGGCTACGCTCGAAGTGCTGCAGACCTTCCATATATCGAAAGTGGGTACCATCGCCGGCTGTATTGTCCGTGAAGGTAAGATCAAACGTGGCAACAAAGTGCGTGTCATCCGCGACGGTATTGTGATCAAGACCGTTGAGTTGGCATCGCTCAAGCACGTGAAGGATGATATCAAGGAAGCCGGTGTGAACACCGAGTGCGGTCTGAGTCTCAAGGCGTACGACGATCTGAAGGAGGGCGATATACTCGAGGCCTTCGAAGAGATCGAAGTAGCGAAAACATTATAAATCATGAACAAGTATCTTCGTATATTGTCCTTAGCCGTATTAGGCGTGCTAATGACAGGCTGCTGGACGGCGCGTATATGGACCGTTGTTCCCACGAAAGAGCCTGTGGCTCCGGTAACAACGGTCTATACGACGAAGGTAATAACGCCTTCGCCGAAAGTGACGACCGTCACTACGTTTACCGTAACGAATTACTCGACAGATCCGTGTTTCTATCTGGATCTGAACGCCGTAGCTGCCGCTTTTGCGGAATCGCGCACGGTAGCAGAGTTCGAGCAGTTACTGAACTCCAGCCGTTATATGATCAATAATCTGGATTTAAACCGCGACGGTTGGATCGATTATCTGCGCGTTATAGAGACGCACCGCGGAGTCTATCACACCTTCCTTATCCAGGCTTGTTTGGCTCCTTCCGTCTATCAGGATGTGGCTACTTTGGTGGCAGAACACCGTCCTGAGGCATTGTATGTAGAGGTGGTGGGTGACCGATGGCTGTACGGACCGAGTTATATTGTCCGTCCGGTCTTTGTCAAGCGTCCGCCGTTGTGGGATGTCTTCGGCCGTCCGGCTTATGCGGTATGGTCTTCTCCCTACTATTACGGATATTGGCCTAATTATTACAAAAAGCCGAAACCCGTTTATCTGAACCACTATCAGGCTTATGTAAACACCTATCTGACGAACCATCATTACTGTCATCGATGCGACTATCCGTCGCAGCCTTTCTACAAAGGTTATGTACAGATGACGCAGGCTGATTCGCATAATGACTATGCAACGAGTCACCCTAACGAGTCGTTTGAGCAGCGCGTGACTCATCAGTTAACGGCAAACGGTTCCGGAGTGACTGTGCGTAATGCCGGCCAACTGCGTACCGAAGTGTCGCGCCAGGCAGCTGCCGAAACAGGTTCTACCAGCCGTACTACCACTTCCGGCAGTTCTGCATCGTCGAGACAATCATCCGATTCAACTCCCCGCCAGACAACAACTACTACCCGTCAATCCTCTTCAAGTCAGTCTGCTCCCCGCCAGGCCTCTACCAGCGTAGATACCCGTGTCAATAAGAGCGGTACGACCCGCACGACGATAAAGACAACCGACGAAAATGGTCGTACCCAAACCGTGCAACGCACGTCGAGTACGACCAGAAGCAGTAGTAGAACGAGTAGCAGTTCCGTCAGATCCTCTCAAGGAACGACGCGCGAATCCAGCCCTCGTTCGACCCAACGCGGACGTTAACCCAATCGCCAAGCGCTTCCCGGATAGTCACTTTGGTACCTTCGTGAAGCGTGAAGAGGTCTGTTCCGGAGCGGTCCGGAGACGATTTGGCATTGACAACACCCTGTGTGATGATAGCTTCATTGCGCAGGGTGTCTCTATTATGCAGCGATCCGGCGTTCAGACCCGCGATAAGCGAGAAGAGTAGGGCGATCCACGCGATGTGGAAAGCGGTCTTGCGCAGCCAGATCTCACGACTCAAGAGGAAGACCAGAATACCCGTCAGACCGAGGATGAAGAGACATACGGAGAGGTGGAACCAGGTACGCTCCTTCAGGCTGTTACGCAGGGCACGAATCCATGTGGACAGGAAGAAATCCTGCTCGACGATGTTATCCGTAATCTTACTCTGCGCGAACTTGAGGTTGTACTGCGCGTCCTTGTAACTCGGTCGCAGTCGTAGCGCACGCTCGTAATTGAGGATAGCTTGCGCCAACTCGCCTTGTTTATAACGCGCGTTACCTAAATTATAATAGAGTGTTGCGTCCGGAGCTTCTGCCAGCAACGCCTCATAACCGGCCGCTGCATCTTCGTAGCGTCCGTCCGCATAGGCAGCATTTGCCTGCTCAAACGTCGTTTGAGCGAAGGCGTTGAGATTAAAAAAGAGTATTGCCGCCAGGCAAAGTCCTTTCAACTTTAAACTTTCAACTTTCAACTTTATCATCATATTTTCTGGTCTTCGAGGTTATTAATCAAATTCGTTGTAGCGGTGTATAGGTCGTCCATCGCATGATCGGTACTCGGTGCATAGCGGGCGAACTCTGCCGTGGAGAGCACGTTCTTCACCTCAGCGATCAAGCTGTCGCTAACGCCTTTCTGATGCAGCAGCGAAGCGATGTTTTCCTTATTGAGATCCGCCGTCGGGATAGACAGACGATCGCTCAGGTAGGTCCATGCGGCCCGTTCGATCTCCTCGTAGAAGAGGTCTTTGTTCGCTGCTTTCAGTGCCGCTGCCGCTGCTTTGAGGCGTTTCTGCGCCACCTTGTTGGCACGCTTGTAACGTACGCGTGAGATATCGGCGTTCTCCTTGATCTGCTTGCGCAGCACGATGAGCAGGACGATCGCGATAATAAGCGGCAGGACGTAGTACATCCACGCATGTCTGATCTCTGATTTCTGATGCCTGATACCTGAAGTCTTGAGCGGCTTGGTATCGATGTAACGGATGTCCGTGCCAAGCTGTTTGATGTCCTCCTTATGAGCATAAGAAATCATAGTTCCCTCGCCGGAGGAGAGGGTCGGGGAGAGGTTTTCTCCTGCGCCTCTCTTGACGTGAATAGTGTATTCGGGCGTCGAGAGGGTCTTGTAGGCCTTGTCGTCGATGTCGAAATAGCTGAACTTGACGGGCGGGATCGTGTATTCGCCTGCACTACGCGGGATAGCCAGATACTCAATCGACTTGGTGCCGCTGACACCGGACGTGCTGGTCTTGAAATTATTCGTCACCTTGGGGTCGTATGGCTCAAAGCCTTCGGGCCAGTCGATAGCCGGCGTCTTGAGTAGTTTCATGTTACCTGCACCGGTGATGTCTATCTTGATAGTGACCGCTTCGTTGGCTTGCAGCTCGGTCTGCGAGATCGACGGCACCATATTGAATTTGCCGACGCCTCCCGAGAACCCTGCCGGTTTGCCACCCGGCAACGCCGCCGCATGGATGGTCACCCCCGGGGCGGTTAGCATCTTGGTGACGTTGGTATAGGTCCCGAAGAAATCGTCGAAAATAGAGCGCGGGCGTTGCTGGGTCTGGACACGCAGGACCGCCTCAAAATGCGCTGGATCAATCTGGATGTCGCCCGAGTGCTGCGGGTAGAGGATCGTGCGATAGAGCACCGCCGTCTGATAATTGCGGCCGTTGTAGTGCTCAAGCTCCGTCTGTATCTCGCCCTGTTCGAGGTCCTGTTTGAGGAATCCGGTGAACTCCGGCAACTTGGTGTTGTTGGTCAACTGCGCCACATCGACGTTCGCGAAATAGAGCTTGTAGGTGATCATGAGTGCTTCTTGCTCATGTACGCGGGTCTTGGAAGCGATCGTGCGCACGAAGAGGTTCTCCGACGAGGTCTGACCTGCCTGATCTGTCCGAGCACTCTGCCCCCTCCCTTGCGTGTTGGGTTGGGAAGAGGTTGCCTGCTGATCTTCCGGCAGAACCTCAATACGAACGCCGTTCGACTGAACAGGATCGCCATCCACTTTGACGGTCGCAGGACCGATGGTGAAGGTACCGGCACGCTGCGCCATGAGCATGTACGTGTAGGTCTGCTCGAATGACGAGGTGCGTCGTCCGTTGACAAAAGACGTACTGCTGCTGGTCGAAGTGTACGGACCGCTCAATACATCAAAATCCGTGAACTCCGGCGCACGCAGATCGCGGCTACGCTGGTTAACGGTGTACGTCACCTGGAAGGGCTTACCGACCACCACTTGTTTGGGTGCCTGTGCCCTGAAAACCACCTCATCGGCCCAAGCCGATAAGGCGATTAACGATAATAATATAGTTAATATCTTTCTCATAAACTGTTATTCATCAAATTTGCATTGTTCTTGAGAAGATTTGGTTTTTACCACTCTTTTTCAACGCGACGTTTTTTACCTTGCTGACGTTGCATCTTCTCTTGCGTGTCTTGCTCGTCTTGCTCCAAAGCCTGCAGGATCTGTTCTGCCGTCTCTTTGTCCATCTGGTCTTCGTTCTGTTCCTGCTGTTGCTGGTCTTGTTGCTGCTGATCTTGTTGCTGTTCTTGCTGTTGTTGCTGTTGCTGCTCCTGCTGATCCTGTTTCTGGTCTTGCTTGTCTTGGTTCTGCTGCTGTTGTTGCTGCTGTTGCTGTTGTTGCTGCAACATCTCCATCGCCTTGACTAAGTTATAGCGCGTATCGTTGTCTTTCGGATTTGCGCGCAGGGATGCCTGATAAGCCCCCACCGCCTTGTCGTACTGCTGTTGCGCAAAAGCGCAGTTACCGATGTTATGCATCGCCTTGGCGTAACGCTCCGGGCTCTCCTTGCGGTCCAGCATCTTCGCTGCCGTCTCGAACTCAGCCTGTGCATCGGCGTATTTGTCTTGCTTGAACAACGCGTCGCCGAGGTTATAATGTGCCTCGTAGCCGTTCTTGTTCTTATCCAGGCCGCGACGGTAGTGAACCTCCGCCTCGGTGTAGTTCTGCTTGCGGTATTGCTTGTTGCCGCGACGTACGTCACCCGACTCCTGCTGGGCGAAAGCCGCAGAGCTAAAGGAGAGCAACAATATTACTAATATACTATTAACTTTTAACTTCATAACTTCTCTAAACTTTCAACTTTCAACTTCTTTCTCCCCGAATATATCTAATCGGGTGATTGCTTTGTTCTTACGATTGAAGATGAAGAAATCGATGACGAGCAGCAGCAATGCGATCAAAGCAAAGCTTTGGAACTGCTCGTTGTAGTCCGTATAGACCTGTGTTTCAATCTCCTGTGTCGATAGTTTGTCCAGTTCTTTCTGGATGGCTTTGGTGGCGGTATTGGTGTTGTCGCAACGGACGTACATACCTCCGCCGGCCTGCGCTATCTCACGGCACATCTCTTCGTTCAAACGGCTGACAACCACATTGCCCTGACGATCCTTGATGAAGTTATTCGTCCCGGGCAGCGGAATAGGACTTCCTTCGGGTTTACCGATACCTACAACTATCACTTGGATGCCTTCCTCTTTGGCACGTTTGGCAACGGCTACGGCATCATCTTCGTGGTTCTCGCCATCGGTGATCAGGATGATCGCACGGCTGGCGTCACTCTTCTGACCGAAGCAACGGATGGATGTACTCAACGCTTGACCGATGGCCGTTCCCTGTGTCTTGATGAGTTCCGGCTTGATGGAGTTGAGGAACATCTTCGCCGATACATAGTCGCAGGTGATCGGCAACTGAACGAACGCGTCGCCGGCGAAAACCACCAGACCCACTTTGTCGTTCACCATGTTATCCATCAGTTTGCTCAACATCTGTTTGGCGCGATCCAAACGGTTCGGCGCGACATCTTCGGCGAGCATCGAATTGGAGATGTCGAGTGCCACAATCGCCTCTATACCCTGCCGTTTCTCCGTGCGCTCTGATTGACCGAACTGCGGCCGGGCGGCAGCGATGATAAGCAGCGTCAGAGCAACCATCACGATGGCAAACTTAACCGTCGGACGTACGCGGCTCGCGTTCGGCATCAACTGCTCCATCAGCTCCGGATCGCCGAACGCCTCCAACTGCTTTCTTTTCCGTATGGAATAGACCCAATAGGCTGCGATGAAAACCAAAACCACCGGCAGCAGGCCTAATACTTCTATATTTGCAAATCTAAACATCGTCTTTTATCTTTTATCTTTTGTCCTTTGTCTTTGAGCGCAGCGGTCTTAATTACTGATCGTTCTAATCACAAAATACCGTATTACCACTTCGAGCAGCAGGCAGATGAGTGCCGCCATAAGGAACGGCGCGAAGTTCTCCGTGTGCTTGCTGTACTCGCGTACGCGCAGTTTGGTTTTCTCCAGTTGGTCGATCTGCTCGTAGATACGCTTGAGGCTGGTGTTGTCGGTGGCGCGGAAATACTGTCCTCCGGTCGTCTCGGCGATGCGCCGTAAGGTGCCCTCATCGAACTCCGAATCCATCGTCACGTACTGTACGCCAATTGGCGTATGAACCGGAACGCGGGTCTGACCGTAACTGCCGACGCCTACCGTATAAACGCGGATACCAAAAGTCTTGGCAATCTCGGCGGCTGTCTGCGGGTCGATGTCACCGCGGTTATTGCTACCATCGGTCAACAAGATCACCACTTTCGATTTCGTCTGGCTGTCTTTCATCCGGTTGACCGCGTTAGCAAGACCCAAACCGATGGCGGTTCCATCTTCAATCATGCCGTATTCGACGGATTTGAAGAGGTTGACGAGCACGGCGTGGTCTGTCGTCAGCGGGCATTGCGTAAAACTCTCGCCGGCAAACACCACTAATCCGATCTGGTCGTTCGGGCGGGCGATCACGAAGTCAGATGCTACCTGTTTGGCGGCCTCCAGACGGTTCGGACGCAGGTCCTCCGCCAACATCGTTCCGGAGATATCGAGCGCCATCATGATGTCGATGCCTTCGGTGCTCTCCGATGACCATTTATTGGTCAACTGCGGTCGCGCCAATGCCAAACTAAGCAAGATAACAACCGCCACACGCAAAATGAACGGCACATGTAATAGCCATATTCTCAGGCTCTTAGGCTGCGCTGCCAATACGCGTGTGTCCGAGATCTGTACACTTGCATCCGATTTACGCAGCTCGTAGAGATACCAGCCGATGATCGGAATCAGCAGAAACAGCAGAAATAAATATCCTGGGTTTGCAAATGTCATAATCATTTACTATTTTGTCATTTACCATTTGGTCATTTATGCTTGGGGTGCCTCTTCCTCCCCTCCTTTTAGGGAGGGGTCGGGGGTAGGCCTCGTCTCTTGGACAAACTCATACGCCGTCGTCAACGCCATTTCGTTCTCGTCCGGCGTCGTGTGCCATTTGGCAAACTTCACAAGGTCAGCCAATTGTAGCATCTTACGGAGTTTCTCGTAGAGCGCTTTCCCATCATTAAGCGAAGCGTCACCATTAATCAATTCACCATTTAAGAGAATTGGTTTCAATTCACGCAAGGTCTCGTCAGAGGTCTTTTCCGTACTCTGTACGTCAAACCGGCGGCTGATATACTCGCGCACGACATCGGTCAGTTCGGTCTGGTATTCTTTGACCTTACCGTCTTTCCAGATCTTCTGTGCCTTGATCTCATCGAGTTTCTCCAGCGCCACTTCGTCAGCCGGACGCAACAGCTCCGGATCAATCGGCTCTTCCTCCGGCTTGCGGTTCTTCTGATACCAGCGCCACAGATACCATCCGCCAACAGCTAATAGCAACAGGACGATAGCCAACAGCACCCATCGGAAAATGCCCCACCACCAGATCGGCGCTTTCTCGATATCTTTGATATCGGTAATAGCGAGCGTGGTATCGACCTCGAAAGGCTGCACGATATTCAGCGCCATCGGTTCGGTCCGGAAAGTGTCTTGACCGCATACCACTGTGATCGGGTTGATGGAGAATAAACTGTCCTTAAAACTGGTCAGCGTCAGGTATTGGTTGAGTTGGATTCGTCCGTCGCTCAGCGGCAGGGTATCGACGATCGTCTTATCGACAATCTCAATCCCGTCCTGCAGCGTCTCGCCGAAAACAGGCATCTCCACACGCTCTGACTTTTCTTGCGTCACTTGCAGATGGAGGTCTGTCTGGTCGCCGATCATCAGACTCGTCGAGTCGATACTCGCGCTGACTACTATCGCTAATAAAATACTTAACATACAATGAATAATTCACAATGTACAATTCACAAAGGGTTTGCAGAGTTTAGTACTGACTTTTAAGACCTGTACGGACAAATATTTTTGTACAAAACTTTTAGAAAGCTTTGTTAATTGTTAATTATTAATTGTTAATTTTTAAAAAGCATCATGAGCTTTTTCACATAGTCCTCATCCGTACGGATGGAAACATGGTTCATGCCGGTTTTGTTGTACATCTCTGTCAATGCCTCTTGCTGCTTGTTCCATGCTTGGGCATAGGCCTCACGTACCGAACGAAGGCTGGTGTCTGTCCATACACGTGCACCGGTCTCCGGATCGCGCACCTTGAGTAACCCTACATCCGGCAGCTCTGTGTCACGACGGTCGTAGATCTGTATCGCGTTCAGGTCGTGCTTCCGGCTCGCGATGGTTATTGGGTCGGTTACTCCCTTCCCTTTAGGGAGGGGCTGGGGGTAGGCTCCTATAAAATCCGAAATGATAAACGCCGTGCACCTCCGTTTCTGGGCGTTCGTCAGGAATTGCAGGGCGGCATTGATATCAGTGCCGTTATGCTCGGGTTCAAAAGAAAGCAACTCGCGGATGATGTGCAGCACGTGGCTCTTTCCTTTCTTGGGAGGGATGAATTTCTCTACCTGGTCGGAGAAGAAGATTACACCCACCTTGTCGTTGTTCTCGATCGTTGAGAAGGCGAGGGTGGCGGCTACTTCGGCCGTCGTGTCGCGTTTCATCTGGCTAACCGTTCCAAAGTTCCGGCTGCCGCTGACATCGACGAGCAACATCACCGTTAGTTCTCGCTCTTCTTCATAGATCTTGATGTACGGGCGGTTCATCCTTGCCGTCACGTTCCAGTCTATCGACCGTACATCGTCGCCGGGTTGGTACTCGCGCACCTCGCTGAACGCCATACCACGACCTTTGAACTGGCTGTGGTATTCGCCTGCGAAGATATTCTTGCTCAACCCGTGAGTCTTGATCTCTATCTTCCGAACCTTTTGTAATAATTCTTCTGATGTCATAATAATCTAGATTTCTAGGATTCTAGAGTTCTAGTGTATTCTTCGTTTTTGAATTTTTCGTGAGAGGATTTGGTTTTTCCGGTGAGGGAGTTATGGGGTCCATAATGACCGAACCGAAAAGCCATAGACTCCACGAAAAAACAAAAACCTTAGGGCACTTGTACCGCGTTCAAAACTTCCGTAATAATATCCTCCGTCGTGATATTATTTGCCTCCGCTTCATACGTCAGACCGATTCGGTGACGCAGTACGTCGTAGCAAACGGCACGCACATCTTCCGGCGTCACGTAGCCTCTCCTATGAATAAACGCGTACGCACGCGCTGCCTTCGCGAGGTTGATCGACGCACGAGGACTACCGCCGAAAGCAATCATCTGTTTCTGGTCTTTCAGTCCGTACGCTTCCGGCTCGCGGGTCGCAAACACGATATCGACGATATATTTCTCGATCTTCTCGTCCAGATAAACCTCCTCCACGATCTTGCGTGCCTTGATGATATCGGCGGTCGAAAGAATCGGCAGCACGGTCTTTTTCTCGCTGGCGATATTCTGACGGATGATAGCCTGCTCCTCCTCTTTCTTCGGATAACCGATCACTACCTTCAGCATGAAACGGTCGGTCTGTGCTTCCGGCAGAGGATACGTACCTTCCTGCTCAATCGGGTTCTGCGTCGCCAATACCAGGAACGGATCGTCGAGCTTGAAGGTCTGTTCGCCGATTGTCACTTGACGCTCCTGCATCGCCTCTAACAATGCACTCTGTACTTTCGCCGGAGCACGGTTGATCTCATCGGCCAGCACGAAATTAGCGAAGATAGGACCGCGTTTGATCTTGAATTCTTCGCTCTTCTGGCTGTAGATCTGCGTACCGATCACATCGGCCGGCAGCAGATCCGGAGTAAACTGAATACGACTGAAATTAGCTTTGATGAGATCGCTTAAGGTCTTGATGGCGAGGGTTTTTGCCAAACCCGGCACGCCTTCCAACAAAATGTGCCCATCGCTCAACAGACCAATAAGCAAACTCTCTACCAGATGCTTCTGACCCACAATGATCTGATTCATTCCCAAGGTCAATGCATCTACAAATGAACTCTCGCGCTCTACGCGCTCTTGCAGTTCGCGAATATCTACTGGATTTTGCATAGTATAATGTAATTATAAATTTTCTGTTAATCCTTATGCAAAAACTGTGCCAAACTTCTCTTTCTATCGTCTTTTGTCTATCGTCTTTCGACTTTTGTCTATTGCCTTTCGTCTTTTGTCTATTGCAGGCGGATTGTATCCGCCGCTTACCCTTCTTTCTCCTTTCTCTTTTTCCCGAAATCTTAAAAATAGACCATTTTGCAAACTCTATTTAGCAACACTCTTTAGAGTGAGGCTTAATAATCGTATGCTTTTTCATAAGATTTGCTCTTGTGTACTTGACAAAAAAGCTGTAATTTTGCACTCGATAAAAAATGGGCTTTTTTGAACCCTAAAATCGTAATAAATTTAATATAAATATTAATATGAGTAAATTTTTTCAACGTCTTTCAGTCTTAGGAGCAATCATTTTGCTTCCTTGGACGATGACCGCGCAACAGTTACCGAACCCGAGTTTCGAAGACTGGAGCGGTGAGAAGTTCGACGGTAAGATCCAGCCCGCAAGTTGGCATGCCTCGAACGTAGAGCAAGTGGGCTTTAAGTTTAACTTTGCTCACCAGGAAGCCGGACACACCGGTAACTATAGTATGATGGTACAGGACCAAGACGTCGGTGCTGCAGGTATCACCGAGACCTCGCCGGGTTATTTCTCACTCGGCCAGCCTTGGGTGTACCTCGAGAGTATTACCAAGATCAGTCAGGCTACCGCAGGTACCGCCGGTGGTGTGTCCTGGAAATACCGTCCGGATTCGATGTCCGTCTGGATTCGTCGTACGGGTAGTAACAACGACAAAGAGGATTTCTATCTTCTCTATTACGCATGGTCGGGTACAGCCGTGGGTAATAAGTTCAAAGGTAAGAACGGTAACTGTACCTCGGTTACCAAGACCGATGAGGAGTCCGACGTTCGTCTCGCGCTGAACTACAACGAGTGTGGTACGGCTACCAAGGCGAACCAGATTGCCGAAGGTATGTGGCGTGAGAAAAAGACCTATTCCAACTGGACCAAGATCACCGTGCCTATCTTCTATTTCAACGATGACAAACCGACGAAGATGAATATCATCTTCTCGGCCTCCAACTATCCTAACTTCCGCGCCAACAGTGGTCTGTATGCCGGTAACTCCCTTTACGTCGATGACGTAGAGATGATTTATTCGGCGAAGATCCAGAAACTTTATATCGGCGACAAGGATAAGGAATGGAAAGGTTTTGACCCTAATACGGAGGAGATCCAGACTTATTCGTTAGGAGAGACAGCTACTTCTATCCCTGCTATCTTCGCTCGCCGCGGTGCCGGTTCACTTACGAACGCAAGAGGTACTACGGTTGCCTTCAAGGGTCGTCTCTTGGAGGAGGGTGCCGGCAAGGAGATGCAGATCGTTTATGGTGACTTGGAGAACAAACCGACGACCATCACGGTCAAATCCGAGGATGGTAAGTCCCAGATGGTATATAAGATTCAGTTCCAGCGTGCGCCGAGTACCAACGCTACCCTTGCTGAGGTGTTCGTAAACGGTATTTCTCTGGCGGATTTCCGTCCCGCGCAGACCAACTACACCGTAGAACTGCCGTACGGAACGACAGCAGCGCCGGTACTGACTTATACCCCGGCAGAGGATGCACAGACCGTAGCGGTGAACCAGGCTACCTCGCCGACAGGTACCGCCACGATCACCGTGACCGCTGCTGATGGCACCACCAAGAAGACTTATACCTTCAATTTCAAGGTGGCTCAACTGAGCGACGTCACCCTGAAGGATATAAAGGTGAACGGAAAGTCCATCCCGGGCTTCTCGCCGGCACAGGCTGTATATAAGGTCTCACTGCCTACATCGACTACTGCGGCTCCGACCATCGAGGCCGTTTCGGCGTACGACAAGGGGGCTCAGACGATCACCATCACTACGCCTACTATCGATCAGATCAAAGCCGGAAACGCACAAGCGCAGATCCGTGTTTCCGCTCCGGCGGCTACCAGCGAGAAAGTATATAAACTGAACTTCAAGATTGAGGAGTCGTCCTATTCCTATCTCGCTGATTTGCAAATCGATGGGGAGCAAGTGGCATTCACGAACCCGTCTAAACAAGGAGACTCGACGCAGATCGCTTTCGATCCCGAGGTAACGACTTATTATGTCAACCTCAAGATGGGTACAAGCGAGTTGCCCAACATCCTCTACACGCCGGGTGATGAGTTCCAGACTATTACCCGCGAGGATGCCGGTATTGACGGAACGACCCGTATTACCGTACTGGCAGGTAATAAGTCCGACCAAACGGTGTATAAACTCGTTTTCTCTACCGAGAAGTCTGAGATCTCAACCCTCTCAGGTATAGAAATCGATGGCAAACCGCTTGCTGGCTTCTCGCCCGATGTTACCAATTACAGCTACGAACTGCCGATCGGTACGACTACCTTGCCGGTAATCAACCCGATTGCGCACGACGAGTTCCAGACGATCAGTATTACCACGGGCGGACTGAACGGTAAGACCCGTATCTCTGTTACCGCCGGTAATGGTAATACCACCAATTATTATATCGCTTTCTCTGTTAAGAAATATGACGATAATACGCTCAAGAGTCTGAGCGTCGGCCCGTACTACTCCTTGCAGGACGAGAACTTCAATCCCATCACGTTCGACCCGCTCCGCAATGACTACTACGTGAAGTTGGAGAAAGACTCCCTGCCTACGGTTCAGTATGAACTGCAGAGTGTCGAGTTCCAGGATACAGTGGTGATCTATCCTACCTCTTCCAACGGTAAGTATAAGATCACCGTTCGTCCGCGTAATGGTCTGAGCCGTACATATACGATTCAGTTCGTTTATCGCAAATCGGATAATGTGGCGCTCAAGATGATCTACATCGCGGATCCTATTAAGCAGGACACCGTTGCTCTTCCGGGCTTTGCACCGGATAAGATCGATTACACCTTCACGCTTGACACAGGTGCTATCGTGATGCCGGAGGTGCTCTTTGATCGTTCCGAGGCTTCGCAGGTAGTGACTACCACTTGGGATAAGGATAACAAACGTGTCGTTCGTATCTCCGTTGTGGCAGAGAGTGGCGCTAAACGAACCTATAAGATTAAGTTCATCGTTCCGTCCGCTGCCAGCACGCAACTGAGTAATATTCAGCTCGTGGAGAACAACGATACCATCAACTTGCCTGGCTTCAAGAAGGATGTATATGAATATACTTATCCGCTGAGCACCGAGACTTGCCCGAAGATTATTACTATTAAGGCGGTTGAGGATCAGCAGGTAACACTTACTGCTCCTTATGCCGCAGGTATAGCTACCATCATCGTTAAGATGGATGAAGGTACATCGCAATACACCATTGATTTTGTCAAGGCTCCGGCTGAGACGGTGCAGTTGAACGCTATTCTGATTGATAACAAGCCTCTGAAGGACTTCAAACCGACCCAGCTGAACTACGCAGGCTTGACCTATCAAGACCAGTTGCCCAAAGTGGAGGGCGTCGTTTCGAATGCAACCGTGGAGCTACGCTGGAAAGGGGATACCGCTTTCTTGAATGTACAAGACACGATCGGCAACAAAGTGATTTACTCTGTGGCCTTTACCCGTGAACTGTCCGGCGATAATAGCCTCCAAGGTATTTATGCGGATGGCGTCCTCATTGACGGATTCGTAAAGACCCAACTGAACTACACCTACGATCTGCCTGCAGGAAGCACCTATCCGACGTTGACCTATGAGGTGGCTAAGAGTGCAGAAGTAGTCTTCTTCGGTCAGGTCGCAGACGGCAAATGGGCTGTCATCGTTAGTGCAGAGAACGATGAGAAACAGACCTACACCGTGCAGTACAACATCGCCAAGTACAACGATGCTACGCTGGTGAATATGGAGTTGGCTGGTTTTGCCTTAACTCCGGCCTTTGACTCGAATACGTTTGAATACTCGGTTACGATTGACGAAGGTGCTGAACTGCCCAAACTGACGGTAGAAACCCGTCCGGGACAGACGATCCTCCAAAACAACGCCAGCGATACCTTGCAGCAAGTGATTGTCTTTGCGGAAAGCGGCGCAAATAAGATATATACAGTTAACTATACACGTAAGCCGAGTAGCAATGCGTTGTTGGCGAATATTCTTATTAATGGCGACAGTCTTGAGGGCTTCGAACCGACTAAAGAGAACTACACTGACTCCCTGGATCGTCATACGCAGGTAGTGCCGAACGTCTTCCCGATAGGTCAGTTGTCTAACCAGACTATCACAACCTACTTCAGCCGTCCGAACGGCGTGACACGTATCCACGTAGTAGCGCAAGATGGTACGTACAAGGATTACTCGATTGCTTTCCCGATGCGTAAGTCGAATAATTCGCTCTTGGGCGACCTCTATCTCGATTCCGAGGACGCAGAGATTAAGTTTAAACCTGCTACTACGGACTACGAGGTCATCCTCCCGTACGAGGCTACCGCGTGTCCGAAGATGGTTTACGAGAAAGCAGAACCCGAACAGCGGATTGATGTTATCTCTCGTTCTATCGGGGATACCAGTAAGATCATCGTAACGGCTGAGAACGGTAGCGCGCGCACGTACAATATTATATTTAAGCGCGAGGTGCTCAAGACCCGCAATCTCCTTTCTATGATCCGTATCGTAGAACTGGATCAGGAACTGAGCCTGAAGAATAAAGACCAACGCGATTTCAATGTAGAGATGCCGTTTGGTTCCCGTTCGCTCACGGTAGAGTACGAAAAGATGTACCCTGAGCAAACCGTCTTCATCCAGCCGGGTGGCCTCAAAACGCCGACGATCATTACCGTCAAGGCGAATAACGATTCGATTGCCGATGAGGTCTATCGTATTATTCCGTCTGTCCCGACTGCCGACCCCGCTGTCCTCACGGATATCAAAGTGAACGGCGTGACCATCGCCGGCTTTGAACGCGAACAATTCTCCTATATCGTAAAAGTGACGGACAAGCCGATTCTCCGCTATACCCTCAACAAGGGCGCCGAAATCAATATCCTGGATCAGACATCCAAGCACTGGAAAGCGGAAGTGACCTACGGCGCGCGTACCAACACCTACGAAGTTTGGTACTACTACGAGAATGACGTCGTGCCGAATATGGATTTTGCACAATGGTCTAACGCAAGCACCACGACATCCGCAAAGAAACCGACGGGGTGGCACGTATTGGCAGATTTCGCACCGTCTTATACGTATGCATTAATTACTTTCACCCCCGGCGATGAAGTAAAACAAGATGGATCCAATAGTGTGGCATATCTGCATACGCAATATAATAGTGCTCCTCTTGCAGGCTACGTACCGGGTTATATGACGCTTGGAGAGATGGAGTACCACTATCAGCGGTGGGGTAGTAGTTCCTTCTCTGTCACAGGTGGTATAACCTTCCGTAACACGCCGGATGAAATGTCCTATCGCATCAAGGTGGATAAGGTGAATAATAACGCTCGTGTCCTCTATAAACTCAATGGTAGCGGTGGAGACACCACTTTGGTGCACGAAGAGGCGAAGACCTCCGGCTATGTAACACGTACAATGAATCTGACAGAAGCCAATAACATTGCGGATGAGCCGACACAGTTGAATATTACCTTTAACTCCTTTGACTCCGAGTCCGGTAAAAACGGAACCGCAGGTGGTGAAGCCAAGATGTATGTGGATTGGATGAAGCTTGCCTTCAACCATACCTTGACTTCGATGAAGGCAAATGGTTTGGCGGCTACCAAATCCGGCAATGCGTTCGAGGTAACGTTGGATAACTCCGAGTATATCGAGAAACCGATCCTCTCCTTCACGGGTGAAGTGGCTGACCAAGCACGGGAGGTCGTATGGGCTGCACCGACCAAGGATGCGGACTTCGAGATCCGCACCGCAGACATCCGTAACTGGGCGGAGAACGGGGTGGACTTTAGCAACTATACCCTGACCGTTAAACGTCCGTTGGATGAGGTGAATGTGCTGAGCACACTTCTTGCTGCCGGTGACACGATGAATACCTTCAATCCGGCGACTACGAACTATACGATCACAATCCCGTCGTCGCAACGTAACCTCCCTGACCTGCAACCGATCCCGGGTTCGTCACTCCAGACTGTTACTTCCGTTTATAACGAGACCGACTCCACCATGACCATTACTGTCACGCCGGAGAAGGGTGCTGTGAAAGTATATACCGTTAAGTTTGTAACTGCCCTCAGTAACGATGTAACTCTGAAGTCTCTCACTGCCGAAGGTATTACCTACGATCCGGAGCAGAAGACGTATGATATCACCGCTGAACGTCTGCCGCTGATCGCCTTCGAGAAGCAGAGCGACCTGCAGACCGTCGTTCTCAACAACGGCGTACTGACGGTAACGGCTGAGGATGGTACTGTAGGTACTTATACGATCAACCGTCTCGATCCGGTCATCACACCGAGCGGAACGATCTCCGAGTTTGAGCAGAAAGGTAATGTACTCACTGACTTCGGTGGCGCTACGTACGAGAAAGAGGCTGCCAAACCGACGGACTATATCACCTTCACTCGCGCACAAGCTACCGACTCAGTGATCTTCGTACAGGCTCCGGATAAGATGACTTGGGCGGTTCCTGAGACCTCTAAGATCTACGCTTGGACCTATCCGACCGATGAGTCCGCGAATACAAACCTGAAGATGATTACGGTGAACGGCGTGGACTACAGTGAGTTTACTCCGGACGAGTTGAACTACGCCCTGACCTCCGATTCTACAATCGTCATCGAGGCTAAGCCGGCAGAAGAGGTACAGACACTCACCTCGACCTTCGACTCAGTGGCAGGTGGCGTCCTCTATACAACGACTGTTAAAGCGCAGAACGGAGCATACAAAACCTACACGGTACGGGCTACGCGTCCGCTGGGTAGTAGTGCTACCCTGGAAGCCATCTACCTTGATACGATGCTCATCGAGGGCTTTGCACCGGATAAGACCGTCTATACAGTTACCTTGCCTATCGCTGCAGGGGCTAAGATCGCACAGCCGAAGATGCCGAACATCACCTACATCGCAGGACAAAAGGGACAGAAGATCACTGTCACACCGGGCGAACTGAACGGAGACGGTACAACGATTGCTGTGGTCAGTGAAGATGGTGAGGCCAATAATGAATATACTATTACCATCCTTGCTCAGAAGAGCTCTTGCGCTGACCTGACGGGTATTACCGTCAACGGAGAAGCACTCGATCACTTCGAGCCGGGACGTCATTATTACTCTGTTTCGCTCAAGACGGACGAGGTGGATATCAATTATACTTCGGATGACCGCTTCCAGACTGTTCAGACCAAGATCGGCATTGTGAAAGATGGTCACCAGTACCGCGACACGCTTCATGTTATAGCAGAAGATGGCGTAACCGAATCCGACTATATCATCGATGTCTATATCGAGAATCAGTCGAACGACGCACAGTTGGCGAACATCCTGCTCAACGGCAAGTCGATGGATAAGTTTGAGCCGCTCTATAATAGTGATATCATCTTCGATGGTGGTGACAATAACTATGAGATCAAGCTGCCGGCTACGACCAAGATGCCGGAGGTAAATGCGCAGTTGAAGATGGATGGCCAGCACGTGGAGATCGAGCATAGACGTGACGAGCATATGAATATCGACTCGATCATGCTGACTGTAACAGCAGTGGATAGTATTACGAAGAATACATACGTACTTCGTTTCATACGCCCGATGTCCACGAACTCGCAGTTGAGCCTCATCGAGATCAACAACGAGCCGATTGAGAACTTCGAACCCAATACCTATTTCTATGCGTATGATATGAAGTCCGGTGAGCCGATGCCGCGTATCACGGTGGAGACCGCAGACGAGGCCGCTACGTACGATGAGCCGGATTACTCTCATGAGGGACGTATTACCATCACCGTCTATGCACAGGATTATGCGTTGGATAAGAACCATAAATCGACTTATACCATCGCTGTGAACGTCAAGAAATCCGATGTCGCTACCTTGGATATGATCTATCAAGGTCGTGATTCGCTGCCGGGCTTCAAACCGACGACGTTCTACTATGCGTACGAGTTGGATGCAAAAGAGAACTTCCCGGACCTCAGTTGGCAAGATCCCGATACCTATCCGGTTGTAGCGCCGATTGATACAGTCGAGTACGACTCGATTGCGCAGAAGCTCGTTCGTCAGATTAAGGTAACGGCGGAGGATACAACGGTATCCAATACCTATACGATCGCGTATACTATCCGCAAGTCCGATGTGGACACGCTGCAAATGATCTTCATCGGTAGCAAGCCGATGCCGAACTTCAATGCAAAAACGATGGAGTATGAGTATAAACTGACGGCTGCCGAGGTAGTGGCTCTCGATGGCGAAATGCCGGAGATCGACCCGATACCGGGTGAGGAAGGCACGCAGAAGATCGAGACCCTTCCGGTTCGTGATAACTACGGCGTGAAGACGATTGGCTACAAGCACGTCGTGACGGTGACCGCTGCGGCCGGTAACTCGCGTACCTATACCGTTCATTACCCGCGTGAACTGTCTGACGATGCTACACTGCAGATGATCTTCATCGACGAGAGCCCGCTGGCTAACTTCGATGCAGAGCGGAATAGCTACAAGATCGAACTCGATTACGGTGTGCCTGTGCCGAACGTAACAGAGGCTACTAAGGACTTCCAGACGGTAAGACATAACCAGCACGGCGATACAGTAGAGATCATTGTTACCGCAGAGCTGGAATCCGTACAGAATATCTATACCATTGTCTTCGAGCGTCGGAAGTCGGATGTAACGACCTTGCGGAATATTATTCTCCTCGATGAGAAGGGAAAACAACTTCCGTATGACCAGTTCGCGTTCAAGTCAGAGCAGTACGACTATACGATTGAAATGCCGTACGTTCCGGGCGATTCCACTTATGCGCTGCCGGATATAACCATCGAGAAAATGGATTCGCTCCAGATCGTTACTATCTCGGATGAGGTAATCAAGCCGACGGAGAAGGTACGTACCGTTCTCGTTGTAGCGCCGAACGGAGAGGATGAGGCGGAGTATAAACTGCTCTTCCAATTCGCTCGCAATAACGACGCGAACCTGACGGATATTCAGGTACACGAAGTATCGCTGCAGAACTTCAAGCCGACGACCCTCGACTACAAGTACGTTTATCCGTACGGTTCGGATAGCTCCGCCTTTATTACGAATAAGAACGTACGCGAGGCGATCACGATCGTCAAGTCCGATCCGAAGGCTACGGATGAGATCTTTGTCGCTGACGATGCATCTATCATCATTACCGTTACGGCACAGGACGGCAAGTCGCAGAACACCTATTCGATCCAGCAGGTAATTGGTAAAGATACCGTCAATACGATTAAGATGCTTTACCTCGACGGTGACTCGCTCAAGGGCTTCGATCCGGAGAACACCTTCTACACCTATATCCTCAAGAACGGTGCTTCTACCACGCCTGCCGTATTCGGTGTTCCGATGTCGGAGAACGCAGAGGTGGACGCTACCGAGGACGATCCGAAGGTAGGAACCGTTAACGATACGCTGAATATCTACTGTGTGGCACAGGACGGTACCGAGCGCATCTATCGGATCTTCTTCCAGGAGTCGAGCATCAACGACGCCTTGAAGCCGACGGCTAATGATGTCTTCCTCCGCCGCGTCAAGGGTGCTTATCAGCTCTTCGTCGCTACTATCCGTAAGGACGTAACCTTCATCATGTATGATCATACCGGCCGCCGTGTTTACTATAGCGTGGTACCGGATGCCGAGCCAAATGATGTCATTGTAGGGCTCGACTCGGAGGATAAGGATGTACTCCTCAACGTGGATGTGAATCCGAACTCCGGTTTGATCATCGACGTGATACCCGGACAGATATACATGTACAACTTCGTTGAGTCCGGTAGAAAGAAGATTAAGTCCGGAAAGATTATGGTTATGCCTTAAAAATAGGACAAAATTTCAAAAAATCCCACATATATTTGCGTATGTGGGATTTTTTTTGTACCTTTGCGCCCTGTATTGAAAAAAATGTATTATTTATATGAGTGAAGTAAAACAATCAACACGTATTCAGACCTCGTTGCTGAACGGTGTAGAGAAGAAAGCCTTGATCTGGTTGGCCAACCATCTTCCGGCTTGGGTGAGCAGTGATATGATGACGTGGTTCGGCGTTTTTGGCGCCTTCCTGGTGGGCCTCGGATTCGTGCTGACCTATTTTAACATCTATTGGCTTTGGTTGTCTGTAGGTGGTCTTTTTATCCACTGGTTCGGCGATTCGCTCGATGGTACGATTGCCCGCGTTCATAATCAGCAGCGCCCTCTCTACGGCTATTATCTGGATCATAATATCGATGTTGTTACCGAGGGCTTTATGTTTATCGGAGCCGGTCTGTCGCCGCTCATGCATATGAGTATCGCCTTGGCTATTTTCGCTGCATACCTGGCGATGACCGTCTATGTGAGCATCAATGCGCATATTAAGTCGGAGTTCAAACTGACTTACGGTAAGTTAGGTCCGACGGAGTTCCGCGTCATCATTGCGATCGCGAATATCATCCTGATGTATGTTCCGGGCTTGGCTACCTATAGCACGGAGGTGGAGTTATGCGACAGGCTCTTCGTTCTCCGTACGCTCGATTGGATCGGCTTGGTGATCCTCGTCATCCTGATCATCATCTATTTTGTTAGCTTCTTCAAGGATCTGCGCTGGTTCGCAGAGAAAGATCCGCTGCCTAAGCACTAATGGAGAAAGGCCGTGTTACATATCTGATCGTTCGTTACCTCAAGTTTGCTTCATCGACGCTTGTGGGGACGGCGGTAGATATGTTGGTATTGTGGCTCTGTGCCCATTACTTATTTGACGGCAGTTACTGGCGGGAGTATATACTCTCGCCTTTCATCTCTTTCGAGTGCGCGGTGTTGGCGAATTTCATCGTTGCATATTACGGTGTATGGCGGGATCGGGTGTCGAACTATACGTTCCGTTCTTTCCTGCGCCATTATGGCGGGTATAACCTCTCCTGTACCGGGGCTTTCTTTGTGAAGATGGCGGCGCTGCTTCTCTTCGAGCGGCTCTTCGGATGGGATGTGCTATGGTGTAACGTAGCGGCCCTCTGTGTATCCGGAATACTGAATTTCTTCATGAATGAGAAGCTGGTGTTCCGTCAAAAGAAATAATCCCTTAATTCAGAGTATATGAAAGCATTTCGTCAGTGGCTTCAAACGGATAATCGTGCCGGTTGGTTTATCTTCCTGCTTTTCACCTTCATCGTCTTCACACTCTCTTTGATCTTTGACCATTTCGCTTTCCGGGAGTGGAACATGCAGACAACGGTCCTGGAGCGTTTGTCGATGATCGTGTCAAAACTGGCGGCGGCGATGTTAGGCGGCTCGATCGTCTTCTTCCTGCGCGATAAACGATGGATGATCTTCTTCGCTTCCTTCGCCTCGGCATGGATGATAGCGAACCTGCTGTACATGCGCAATAACCATCGTCTCATTGACGCGGAGGCTTTTAATATGTCGAGCAACCTGAAGGGCTATTCCCTTTCTGTGCTCATCTATTTCGAGCCGGCTATAGATATTATCTTCGTCGTCGGATGGCTCCTTTTCTGCCTGGCTTTTCTCTTCACGAACCGCTCCCCGCGTAATTGGAAGATCGGTCTGCTGATCCTTGTGATCTCTGCTGCCATGCGTCTGGGGGCGGAAGGGATGTATATCGCCGATAGGCATCAGCAGGGCGAGCAGGCTGCGTTCCGTCTATGGCCGTTCATGCGTGAGCAACGCGAACCGGTCTATGGCATTCATTTCCCTACTACGGCAGCCCATACATCGATCCTCTATACGCCTCTGTACGTGGTGCCGGATATCTATCTGATGATCACCGGTAGCCAGCCTTCCCGACCGCTGACCGAGCAGGACAAGCAGTATATGCAGCGTCTGGATCAAGGAGCCGATTCTGCTACCCTGGACGGACCGTTTATTATCGTCCTCCTGGAGAGCTTGGAGAACTGGGTGGTGACGCCGCAGATCATGCCGAACCTCTATCGCCTGGCGCATAATGACCATGCGCTCTATGCCGATAAGATCCATACGCAGATCATCGGTGCCCCTTCGGCGGACGGACAGATGATCATCAATACCGGACTGCTGCCGATCAGCGCCGGAGGTACATGCCTGCATTTCCCGCAGAATACCTATCCCGGTATCATGAAGTTCGCTACCGACACCACTTTCTGCCTCCTGCCACACAGCGAGAAAGTGTGGAATCAGGAATCGATGTCGCCTGCGTACGGCTATGATACCACGATCGCCTATTGCGATATCGACACGCTCCTTTTCGCCAAACTCAACCATCTCATCGATTCCGGTGCGCAGTTTGTACAATGTCTGACGCAGTCCACTCACTCGCCTTTCCTCAATGAGAAATACTCTTCGCTTGAGGTGCCGGAAGATATGCCGTGGGTGATGCATAATTATATCCGTGGCTTCAACGCCCTCGATGAGGGACTGGGGCTGTTCATCCGTAAGATCGAGACCGATACCGCGCTGCAGAAATACACGATTGTCCTCACCGGTGACCACCGTATTCTGCATTATGAAATACGGGAGAAGATGCAGCGTTATGCCGATATGTATCAATCCGCTGATCGCGGGATGGCGTGGATAGGAGATCTTCGTCCATCGGACAATCGTCTTCCGCTGGTCATCTATTCGCCTAAGATCACCGGCAATCCGCATTATACGGAGGACGCGTACCAGATGGATATCTATCCTACCTGTCTCTCGCTCCTCGGCGCGGGATCCTATCGCTGGCAGGGCTTCGGTATCAACTTGCTCGCAACGCCGGATAGCTGCTCGGCTCCGGAGCTGATCCAAAAACGCCCCATCCGGGAGGACGAGGCGTATACGCTTTCTGATCGTCTGATCAGGAATAACTATTTCTTGAATCGATAGCCGATGGTGAGGGAGAAGGTCTGCGGCAGAATTAGCGCATTCGCGATGTCCTGACCCTTCATCTCACTGTAGAAGCCTGCTATATCCGACAGGCTTATCTTGTAGTGCAGGTTGATCTGCATGCCGAAGGCGAACTCATACCCGACGAGGAAACACAGACCGAAATGGTTGTTATGCAGCGTGTAGAGACGGCTGTAGTCGTAGCGTTGCGGCAGCACTTTCTCGGATGTCTTGGCGGTCATGCGTGCCGGAGAGGAGGAGGGTAGAGGATTGTCCACCGGTTTGTACTTACCGGTGTTGGAGGCAAAGGTGAAATGGGTGAATATACCGCCGCCGAACTGAACATAACCCTGCTTCATGTTTCCGAACCGACCTAAGAAATAGATCGGTATATCGATACCGAAGGACCAGAGGTGGTTCGTTGTGTCCGAGGCGGATATATTGAGTGTGTCCGAAACGGAGAAATGGTTCTGCTGCGCCGTGAGCAGTACTTGCGGCTGGATAGAGAAATGCGGCACGATGCTGAAATCCACGAATCCGCCTAACTCGGCACCGATACGCATATGCGAGTGCATCGTATGGTGGTCACGCGTGATGACGAAGTTATTGAGGTTCGCGCCGGCCAGAATACCGCTGGTCACCTTGCGGGGTAGTTTCTCCTGGTCCAACGAATCCAGCATTGTTTCGGTGTTCCATTGCGTAATAGCTTCTGCCGCACTCAATCGAACCACATTCGTGCTGTCGTTCTCTACTTGCGTCTGCGCACTCATCCGCAGCGCCATACATCCTATTACTACTATCAAAAAGATCTTTTTCATAATCTTTCTTCTTTCAACTTTCAACTTTCTCTCTCCCTACAGGGGGGAGCCGGAGGGGGCTCTTTATAACGCAATCCTTACGGTGATCTTGACGCCGTTACGTCCCCATCCGGGTATTTTCTTGCGGCCGTGAATCATGATCGGATCGCCGTTCTCGTCCACCATCGGCAGACCGGCGCCATCGCGTTTCTGGATCATATAGGGCAACTCGTAGTCGTTATACGTCAATCGACGTACATAGTCGATACGGATAAACTTCAAGATGTTCTCGAATCCCGCCGTCAACTCCATGTACGGCAGTTTGCCGATCGGCGAGGTCGTGTTGAAGCCTTTTAAGATATACCCGCTATTATCGAACGCGTTCTCCACGTTTCCGTCTTTCCACGGCGTGTGCGGCAGGTCATACAGGCCGGTTCCGGTCTCCAGATAAGGGTTGTTCTTCTTGCTCAGACCGCCGTAGAGCAGCGAGAAACTGACTACGCCGCGCAGCTTCAGTTTGTTGATACCGGGTATACGGTTCAGAAGCCAGCCCTTGAAATAGTAGGTAGCCTGCAGGCTGGCGTACTGGTCCGTAATGAACTCCATCGGTTTCATGAGGTTGAACCCGCGCAGCGAGAGGAAGATACTCGTCGAGGTCGAGGGTATATGCAGCTTGGTGAACGGCACTTTCTGCCAAACCATACCACTCTGTACACGCAGGTCAAGGTGACCGAAGGCGGAGAACCAGAACCGTTTCTCGAAGAGAAACTCCGTACGGTTATAGACGAATCCGTTACCGCCGCGATAGCGGTCATCCAGGTAGCCCACGTAATGCGTCAGACGCAGGATAGGCGCATCTTTCTCTACGCCGAAGGGACTGGCTTTGCCCTGACGGTCGAGGTACGGACGCACGCCCGGCGAGTACTGCAACTCAACCATTCCCTCGTAGTCGCGGTAGTGACCGATATCGGTGTACGTACGGCTCCAGGTAGAGTCCGCATTCATTGTGTATTGCACGCGGTCGTAGCGCAGCGAACCCGCCGCCTCATTACGCGTGAAATCGAACGACGTACGGATGCTCACGTTGTTCTCCCATTCCTTCATATACTCCATCTTGGCGCGGGCAATATACTGGTAGAAACCCATCGTCGGTTTGCTCGTCGGGATGGAGTTGAAGATGTGGTCGCGAGCGATCATGTCTTCCGATTTACCGGGTTCTTCTACCTCGTACATACCAGTCCAACGCAAGTGGTGACGCAGGCCGTCGTAAGGATGTTTCTTATGCTTGTCGAAGGTGTAGAAGAGGGTGAACTCACCTTTCGGACGCAAGTCCTTGGTGCCGAACGCCGCGTACGTACGGAAATAGACGTTCGGATGCAGGTCGGCTGTGCTCATGCCGCCGAAACGCAGACGCACACCCTCCAGCATGTTCCAACTGACGAAACTATAGATAGGACCGATATCGAACTTACTGTCGTGCATGTACTTGGCGGGCGTCGTCGGCACATATTCGGTCATGATGGCGTTCGCTAACAACGCCAGGCTGTTGAACTTAGGCGTGTTGGTAAACTCGTTCACCAGATCCACTACCGAACTCTCGTACCAGCTCAGCGGCTCGGGACGCAGCGCATCCCATTTGCGCGAACCGACACGCACGGCCGACGAATCGTTGTTCTCGGATTCCACACCCTTGGCGGAGAAAGTCTCTTTGGAAAGAGGCGTCTCTAAATCAAAGCCCGTGTATATCTTCGTCTGCCGGGCTAACATACCACGTTTGTTGCTGATGATATAGAACTTACCGTAGGTTGTCGTCCGATCCGGAGCCCATAGACCGTTCTCTAACTGTTTGTAACTGCCCTCTAACGAGTAGTTACTTACGAAATTGAGGTTGATATCCGGCGGTACGTTGATCGCGTATCGCTTGATGCGGTAGGTCGAGTCATTGACGATATAGAGGTGACCCGTGAAACCGTAACTCTCCGAGTTAACCGGCACGAACGCAAGGTCGATACAAGGATAGCCGTCCACCATGATGGTATCCATGATATAATACTGGTAGAAAGTGACGGCAAGGGTGGAGGAGAGCGGCGAGACAAAGCGGTTAAACAGCAGGTTCATGCTGTTGTCGTTGATATCTATATCCTTGAAGATAGCGTCCGTCGCTTGCTTGAAGGTACCCGACGCAAGAATATCTTCTATACCGAAGATACGTTTCTTCTGGAGTACTTTCTTCTCGCGGTGAGGCTTACGCTGGTAGTACTCTTCGCCTAAGTGCTCGCGGATGCTTACCGTCAGATTCGGATAGACACCCGTCGTATCGATATATTTCTCCACGAACGCGAAATTCTTCCAGAACCCTTTCTTGAAATTCATCTTGATGTTATCCAGCGCGAAGGACATACGGCTGTAGGTCTTGGCGGTGTATTGGTCGGAGGTGGTGACGCAGTGTTGCTCTTTGTTGGCAATCACGTTCTTGATCAGTTCTACGGCCGGATTACCTTTGCGTTTGTAGTCCCGTTTGCGGTTCTTGGGAGTAACCACGATATCCTGCAATCCATAGACGTCGGGGCTCATCTTGATTTTCACATCCTTGCGGCTCTGTCCTTTGCGCAGCGTCAGCATTTCCGTCTTATAGCCTAACATCTGGAAATTCAGCGTGTTATACCCCGCTGTGTTACTAATGCTGAAATTACCGTCTATATCGGAGGTCGTACCTATCTCGGACGGGATCATACCTTGGTTGGTCGTCGATTTGAGGAAGTATATCTGTACGAACGGCAAGGTCTCACCTGTGTCGCCGTCCACCACCGTACCGGTGATGCTCGTCTTCACTTCCTGCGCCATTACCATCCCTGCAATGCACAAGAAAAAGAATATGTACTTTATATATCTCATGTCAAATGTCAAATCTCAAATCTCAAATCTGCTGCCGCAGACTTTCCTCATGAATCAGGTCGTATAGCCGCAATGCAAAATCAGTCTGTGTTCTGTCAGCTGAGCGGTCTTTAATCTTCTCCACGATCATCTGGTACCGTTCCGGCTGGAGAGGCGCTACGCCGTGCGATTTTTTCCATGCGCCGATACGTTGGCTGACCTCCATACGCGCTGCGATCGTGTCCCATAGATGTTCGTCTAACTCATCTATCTCTGCCCGCAGCCAATTGAGCTCAAGTCTGTCAGCGTTAGCGGTCTTTGTTCTGTCAGGCGAAGCCGGTCTTTGTTCCGTCAGCGCAGCGCTCAACTCCTCCGGCGTGATCTGCTGCTTGGCATCTGAGAGGGCTTCTGCCGGATGGTTATGTACCTCTATCATCGCGCCGTCCAAGCCTAACTCCGCTATCTTCTCCATCAAGACCGGTACTTGCGCTGCGTCCCCGCTCATATGACTCGGATCTAACAGCATGGGGATGTCCGGACGGGCTAAACGTACCTGGTGCGCCATTGACCAGCATGGCTCATGACCGCAACCGCGATGAACGGCTATCACCGGAACGCCGCTCTTCTCCAACCGCTCTATATTGCCTAACCATAACGCCGCATCTTTGTTCACCGGATTCTTAATCAGTATCCCTTTTAAATCTGAAGTCTCAAATCTCAAATCACAAATGGAGTCTGCCAACGATTGCACAACAATCGGCGTGGCTGACGACCTGGCTCCTATCCATAGGTAATCAATTCCCGCACGAAGAGCTGCTTCCACGTGCTCTGCCGTCGCCACTTCCGTCGCTACCGGTATATGGTAGGTCTCCTTCACCTCTGCCAACCACTCCAGCGCCTCTGCTCCGATACCCTGAAACGTGTCGGGACTCGTCCGCGGCTTCCATACGCCCGCGCGAAAGATAAGTCTGTCAGGCGCAGCCGGTCTTTGTTCTGTCAGGCGCAGCCGGTCTCTCAGCACGCCGATTATCTGGCGTGCGGTCTCTAATACCTGCTCACGGCTCTCCGCCGCACACGGACCTACTATGTAAATCTGCCCACTAACCACTAAACCACTAACCCCCTAATCCTCTAATCCTCTAATACATCAGCTGCAAACGGAAGAACATATCTTCCGGGTTGACGATCTTACCTTTGTCATAGACGTACATATAATCCGAGTTGGTCAACTGTACCTCCACGTATCCTTCGCCCAGACGATAATCAATGTGCTGGGTATAGTACGCCACCTCTCCGGAGGTCAGCGTGTCCGTCATGAAACAGCTCATCGGGAGCGCCACTTGGTAGGCGTTCTTATTGCCTTTGTTGAACTCGCGGCAGATCGTCCAGTTGCCGTAGTCATAGACACTTCTGGTGATCTCCGGCAGGTCGAAATGGTAGTAGAACTGCAACGCATTGTCGTCAAACTGCCAGTCGGCTGACACTACCGTCAGGTCCAAAGTCTCCGTGTGGAACTTGCATTTAGGTGCATCCTCTTTGCAGCCCGTCAAAGCCGCCATGACAAGCGCCAATAAACCAATAAAAATGTATTTTCTCATAGCAATTACAAATTTGGCTGCAAAGGTACTGCTTTTTTTTCATATACGCAAGGAAAATCGAAGATTTTTTTGGTCGCCCCCCTCCGGCTCCCCCTCAAGGGGAGGGAAGGTGTACGGTGTATGGTGTACAGTGGCTAACGACCATCGACAGCCCTCGCATGGACCATCGACCAACGGCTAACGACCAAGAAAAAGCACATTTTCGTGCACTTTTTCTTGCACAATTCAAAAAAAAGTACTACCTTTGCGCCATATTTCATAAAAAACGAACGAATTATGCGTAAATGTTTTGTCTTTATTGCCGCATTAGGGCTCTCGATGGCCCTGCATGCCCAGGTCCTGAATCCCGTGTATCTCGCCTATATCAATGAGTGGAAAGAAACCGCTATTCAGCAGCAGGCGGATTATGGTATCCCTGCTTCGATCACCATGGCGCAGGCGCTGCTGGAGTCCGGCGCAGGAAAGAGTGAGCTGGCAGTCAATGCCAAGAACCATTTCGGCATCAAGTGTACCAGCGAGTGGTTCGGTGGCGTGTATTACCATGATGACGATAGTAAGGGTGAGTGTTTCCGTCAGTACGCCGACGCGGCGGAGAGTTTCAAGGACCACTCTCTTTTCCTGCAGCGTCCGCGTTATGCTACTTGCTTTGAGATAGCGGTCGAGGATTTCGAAGGATGGGCTTACCGTCTGCGTCAGTGCGGCTATGCAACCGATCCCCTCTATCCCGCCAAACTGATCAAACTGATCAAGGACTACCGCCTGGATACCTTAGGCGTCGGAGTGCCCGTCCCCAAGCGCGAAGGGGTTGTACCTGCGCCGGTTGCGTATGACCAGCCTAAAAGGCCGCTCAAGGCAACGGTCGTGAAGAAATCGGAACCGATCATGGTCATCAATAATGATCCCGAACCGCCTTACGTAGAGCCGCTGACAGCACGTGAGGAACGCGATAGTTTCCTACTGATGCACCCCAAGAAAAAATGCAACGGCATTGTCTATGTCATCGCCCGCGAGGAGGATACCTATTCCAATGTGGCGTTCCGTTTGAACGTACGCGAGCGTGACCTGCGCGAGGATAATGACGCCCTCGGACGAGAACTACAGAAAGGCGACCGCATCTATCTCTCCGATAAGAAGAATATCGGCGCTAACGAGTATGTATGGACCCATACCGGACAATCCCTCTGGCAACTCAGCCAGGAGGAAGGCGTACATATAGAGGCGATACAGAAATACAACGAACTCGACCCCGCTGTACGTACTTTCCGTACGCGACAGAAGATCTATCTCAAGAAAACGAAAGACGAGAATGTCCGCTAATTCGGTCTCTATCGGCGAAGCACTCATCTCCTTCATCCGCGAGAGCGGATTGGAGCAGTCTGTGCTGGACGTGCAGATAGAGGAAGTATGGCCCAAAGTGATGGGGGAGACGGTGCGGAAACTAACGCGCAGCGTGGAGGTAAGAGACGGCGTGCTGATCGTACGTGTCAACTCTGCCGCTCTCAAAGCACAGCTCTTCGAGAACCGATTCGAACTGGTGCGTAAACTCAATGAAGCCGTCGGTGCACCCGCGCTTAGGGATTGCCGGATTTTGGGGTAGCATGTTTTATCCGAATAACATAGAAGAGAAGATTGATTTCGTCGTCCTTCGCGACGAACTGCGTCGCCGTTGTGCTTCGTCGCTCGGGCGGGAGCGCGTGGACGAGATGCAGATGGAGACGGATTATGAGACGGTGCTGCACCGTCTGATGCTAACCGACCAGATGCGGCTCGCACAAGCCGATCCGATGCTCACTTTCCCGAGTGGAGACATCCACGACCTGCGCGAAGCGATCGCACGCATCCGTATAGAAGGACTCTTCCTCGATGAAGCAGAACTGGACCAACTGCGTAAATCGCTCGCTTTCGCGGCGGAATTAGAGGCGTTCTTTGCTTCCCTCGACGAGCAGCGCTACCCGCTGCTGAAGAATCTGTCAGGCGAAGCCGGTCTGTATTCTGACCGTGAAACGGCCTGTCAGCCCGAAGGGCGGTCCGCCTGCGGTCTTCCGTCCATCGTGCGCTTGATAGACGGGGTGTTGGACAAGTACGGCCGACTTGCCGACCATGCTTCGCCGGAGTTGGCACGTATCCGTCGCGAGTTGGTCAACCTCCAAGGATCCGTTGGACGGGCGCTCGCGTCTATCTTACGCCAAGCCAAGACCGATGGGCTCGTAGAAGCCGATGCCGCTCCGACGCTACGCGAAGGACGACTCGTCATCCCTGTGCCGCCCGCTTTCAAGCGGAAGATAGGCGGTATCGTTCATGACGAATCGGCTACCGGTAAGACCGTCTTTATAGAACCCCAACAGGTGGTCGATGCCAATAATCATATTCGTGAACTGGAAGGCGCAGAGCGTCGCGAACGAATCCGTATTCTAACAGAAATAACGAGCCGACTGAGGCCGAACACGGATCTTATCTTAGACAGCCAGCGGATGCTCGCAGAGGTGGATTTCCTGAGCGCCAAGGTCTCGCTTGCCAATACGCTCAACGCCATCCGTCCGGAACTGGTTAACGAACCCCTTTTAGAGTGGTCCGACGCCCGTCACCCTGTGCTATGGCTCCATTATGCGCCGCAGGGCAAGACCGTCGTGCCGCTCTCTATCCGTCTCTCTGCGCAGACGAATCATATGCTCGTCATCTCCGGTCCCAACGCAGGAGGTAAGTCCGTCTGCCTCAAGACCGTCGCGCTGCTCCAGTACATGCTCCAATGCGGACTGTTGGTTCCCGTAGCCGAGCAGAGCAGGGCAGGGCTCTTCGACCAACTCATGATCGATATCGGCGATGAGCAGTCTATCCAGGACGAGTTATCGACCTATTCGTCCCACCTGCGGAACATGAAGGCCTTCCTGCGTCAGGCAGACGAACGGACGCTCATCCTGATCGATGAGATGGGATCGGGTACCGAACCGCTCATAGGCGGTGCCATCGCGGAGGCGATCCTGCGCGAACTGGTGCAGCGACGCGTCTTCGGACTCATCACTACCCATTATACCAACCTCAAGCATTTTGCGGAGATCACGCCCGGCGTCATTAACGGGGCAATGCTCTACGACCGCGGCGCGATGAAACCGCTCTTCCAACTCTCTATCGGACAGGCGGGCAGCTCGTTCGCTATCGAGATAGCACGACAGACCGGACTCGGCGAATCCATCATCCGGTATGCCTCCGAGATGGTGGGCGAGGAGCATATAGACTATGACCGCCAGTTGCAGGACATAGCCCGCGACAAACGCTACTGGGAGAACAAACGCCAGGCTATCCGTCAGAAAGAGAAAGCGCTCGAAGAGCGCATAGCCCGCTACAACGAGCAGATGAGCGGCATCAAAGCCAAGAAACGCGAGATGTTGGAAGAAGCCCGCCAGCAGGCGGAACAGTTGCTCCAACAATCCAACGCGACCATCGAACGCACGATCCGAGAGATCAAAGAAGCCAAGGCGGACAAACAGCGCACCAAAGCCGCACGCGAGAAAGTAGAGAAGATGAAGGAGAAAATAGCCCCTCTTAGTCCCCCCGTGAAAGGGGGAGGGAAAGGCGTGATGCGCGATTTCTCGGAATTGAAGAAACTAAAAGGCGATCTGTCTTCTGCCACCGAGAGCAGTCCTTCCTCCAAGCGTCCCGTCAGCGGTTCATCTGCGGTCGTGCATAGCCGTACGGTGGCGTTCAACCGCACGCTCGATCTCCGCGGTTATCGGGCGGACGAAGCCCTCGAAACGCTCATCGCCTACATGGACGATGCCCTCATGGTAGGAGCAGGCGAAGTAACTATCCTGCATGGCACCGGCACGGGGGCGCTCAAGCAGCTCACACGCGATTACCTCAACGACCTGAACCGACTTCGCCGCAAACGTGGTTCGGCCACTTTTGATTTCGGAGACGGCGACCCCAATCACGGTGGCGCCGGACTGACAATCGTTCGATTATAACTCCACCGTACACCGTACACCATCACTTACATCCCTTGAACGCGTTCTTGCCGACCGTCACCTCGGGCGCGAAGAGCGGTGTGCGGAGGTATTTGCAGTCGGTGAAAGCGTCCGCTCCGATCGTACGCAGGCTGTCGTTCCATTGTACCTCGCGCAGGCTCCGGCAGTTGAAGAACGCACCATCGCCGATCGCTTTGAGAGAAGCGTTAAGTTGGACTTTCTGCAGGTTGATACACTGCGCGAAAGTGCTGCGCTCGACGGTCTGCAGGGCTGGTGGCAGACTGACTTCCTCTAACATCTTACATTCCATGAACGCCCCTTCTTCGATGAGCTGAATATGATCGACGAGGGCGATGCCGCGCAGCTGCTGGCAGTTACGGAAAGCGCGTACGCCGATGCGGAACGTGGATAACGGGATATTGATCTTCTCCAGCGCTAGACATCCGTCGAGCGCTTCGTCGCCGATGGCATACAAGCCGTCCGGCAGATCCAGACGGTACAGACGTGTGCAACCCTGGAAAGCCTGTTTTGGCAGCGAGTTGATACCGGCGGGGATCACCACCTTACGCAGTACCGCGCAGCCGGCAAAAGCTTGTTCGCCCAGGAAAGTGAGGGTAGGCGGCAAGGTGATCTCTTCGAGGTTCGCGCAGCCGGCAAAGACCCCGGCATCGAGACGCTTGAGATGCGCCGGCAAGGTAATATGCTTGATCGCGCGGCAGAGGAAGAACGTCGCCGGTTCCAGCACCTCGATTTGGTCGCTCAGGACCTGCTCGCGGAGGTTCACGCAGCCATAGAAAACACCCGCGCCGAGAGCCTTCAGGTCTTTCGGCAGCGTAGCCGTCTTGAGACTACCGCAGTTATAGAACGCAAAATTGCCGACCGTACGTACCGTAGCCGGAATGATCACTTCCATCAGGTTCTCGCATCCATAGAAAGCCGCGGTAGGAATAGCCGTAACGGTCTCGGGGATCGTGACCGAACGCAGGCTCTTACGGCCCGCGAAAGCCCGCTCTGCGATAAGACGGATAGGAATCTTGTTCTTGAAGATATACTTGGCAGGCAGGTCATTGTTCGTCGCGATGACACAATCGTCGATGATGAGCGCACCTTTCTTCCATTTCTTCTCGTTCTGGTAGATGCCGCACCCGAGGAACGCGTCTTCGCCGATCGAAGTGACGGTAGCCGGGATGACCACTTTCTGCAGGTTCTTGCAATCGCGGAAAGTCTCATGGTCGATGCGGGTGATGCACGCCGGCAGCTCGACGCGCTGGATCGTCTTATTGCCCTGAAAAGCCCCTGCGGCAATGAGCCTTGTTCCCTCCGGCACGACGTACCGCGGCTTGATGGTCTTGTCCGTAGCGATGAGGATGGAGTCGATCCATAGACATCCATCCGCCCAATTGGCTTTGTTGAGCATAATACCGGTGCCGTCAAAAGCCGAACGATAGACGCGCTCGATCGTCTTGGGCAGCACGATAGCCGTGAGGTTCTTACATCCCTTGAACGCTTTGTCGCCGATAGCCGTTACGGTGTAGGTGTTCTGCCCCGCGACGATCGTCTCGGGGATGAGCAGTTCGCCGGTGGCTTTGGGGTTAGACGTTACTTCCGCCGTCAGATGGATGGCGTCGATCGAATAGAAGACATCCTGGTACTGAGCATCTTCGGCTTTACCGGATAACACGGCGACCATCAATAGAATACACAACGTCGCCCGTTTGGATAAATAGTTGACCATTATATAAGAATTTACGATTTGACGATGAATAATGGGGATTGGTTTCGATGCCCTGCGGGTGCTTATTAGTGATACCTAATAGGAGGCAGATAGCATTCTCGATGAGTTTCTTGCCTTCCGCAGTCAGGTTCGCGGTAGAGTATTCGCTGACGCCGATCATAATCAGCCGCTGAGGCAGGATCGTTCCGTTGCAGTTCGTGCCGGCGGGAAAGTCCGCGACGGTGGTGTAGCCGGATTGCGAAAGAGGCGCACCGAGAACGGCAAAACCGTCGGTATTATTCCACACCGAGATAGCCGTTACGGCGTTGGTGTTGCAGGCGGAGAAGAGCGGCAAGATGCCGTCCGTTATGGTCAGTCCGCTGAAGAGAGCGTGCTCCGGATTGCTAACGCTGATCCCGAGGTCCTGGGTGTTTGCTGCAGTGCCCCAGTCCCATACGCCGGACTTGAGCAGAAACGGCTTGAGCAGCACCATCGGTTTGTCGTAGCCCTTGAGGACACGAAAACCTGCAGCGCCACTGTTGGGCTTGGAACCTAATACGATCACTTCGTAGGTACTGTAATCGACTTCGGCGTTGGTGGCGTCGGTCTCTACTACCCACAGGCTATCGTTCTGCCGCAGGTAATGGAGCAAGGCTTTGTCTTCCGCTGCACCCGGCAGGGTAACAAAAGCAATGGCATGCGTGCCTTCGGGCTGCACCTCGGGAATGGTGTCGTCGGGGGTCGGTTCATGGCGCTCGCCCGGAGCCTCGAAGCAGCCTAAGTCCGGCGCTGCTCCGTTATAACCGAGGTTCACGTCAATACCGCCATCGATGAGGGCGGATTGGGCGGCCGGACGCAGCAGTGGCGTTTCGCTAAGCGAACCGTCCGACCGGCGGTATATAAGCACCTGTGTGGTATCCAGCGACTGAAAATCCGAGGCAGAGCAAACAAAACTGCTATTCCATGTATTATGATCGTTAGCGGCATTATTCTGCGATTTGGGCTGGTCGGCATTCTTGCCGCCGAGACTCACGTTGTTTTGCATATAATTGGTGCCATAAGCGGTGGTGAAACCGAAATTGTAGCCGTTGGCATAGGCGGTGTTGTTATAGACCCACATGGTGCCGCCGTTGTTGTTCTGGTCAAAGCCGCGCTCTCTATTAGCGACCGCGAGGCTATGGTGAATAAGGATCTTATGGTTCGTATATTGCCCTCCCATCTTGAATCCGTTACCGTTTCCCTGACATGGGAATTGAGCAAGGGTAATGGTGATAGTATTGCCGTAGCGGTCGGTCATCTGAGTGCCCACCTTGGAGTCAAACCAAGCCTTGTCCACACCTGTAGCACGCGGGTTCCGGGACATGTCGTAATAAGCAGGCCCGTTCGCATAGCAGACGCAGTTCTCGATAACCGTATTGGAGGTGCTCACGCGCTGGAAGAAATCCCATCCGTCGTCGGAGTTATTCCATGCGCGGCAACCGATGTAGTGGTTTCCTGCGCCGGAGAACTGCTTGTCCGCGAAACCATCTGCATTGCCTCCGAAATTAGCGGTACTGCCACTCATCGTCTCGTAGTCGAAATTATCATGGCTGTCCACATTGAGGATCGTGTTATTGCCTCCGTTCTTCATCTGGCATCCTGTGTCCGCAGAACCGTATATATCGAGGTTCTCGAAGAGGTTGTAACTGCCTTCGTTATAGAGGTTGTTCTTCCCGGAATAGCGGAGAGTCAGGTTCTTGACATGCAGGTACATACACGAGTTCTTGATCTGGAGTCCACGGGTGCCGTACGGCGTGGATCGGAAATCCAGTACTGCCGCATACGTGCCGCCTCGTGTGATCCCTTCGTAGCCGGAGATGACGATACGTTTCGAAGCCGAACCCATCAGGTTCTGTACCGGCGTGTTGGGCAAGTCGTACTGGCCGCTGAACAGGTACAAGGTGTCGCCCGGGGCACTGAGTTTGCCCAGACCCGCCTTGAACGAACACGGATCGTCAAACGAACCCTCTCCGGTTCCTTCCGGCGAGGCATAGTAAGTAGTAGCAAAAGCTCCAAGACATAAGGCGCTTAGCACCAAGATGGATAGAATTTTTTTCATGACCGTATAAAATAAGATGATAGACGTATAATGGTGTACCAGATAATACTTTTCCCCCGCAGTGAGGCTCCGTGCGCTTTGTTGCGCAGGGCCTGCAAAACGCGCTTGCGTGCCTCGTGGTGCGGACGCGAAGTGGTGCTTTTGGGGTTCAAGGTGTATAGATATCCGGTATAATCAATGATGCGGCAGTGCGCGCCGCTCAGCCATAAGTCCGCCGAGAAAAGGACGTCTTCGTAGATGTACCCTTCGGCGAAAGACAAGTGCCCGATAGCCGCACGGCGATAGAGACGCATACACGGCGAGGTGAACTGGTAAGGATGCGAAGGTATCTTTTGATTGATGATTGCTGATTGCTGATTGCTGACCTCTGACATCTGACATCTCTTATACCCGCTCTGGACGTAGTCCACGCCGTCGATAGCCGCTAAATGCCGTTCACACCAGTCGGGTTCCAAGGCATCGTCTGCGTCCACGAAAGCGATATACTCGCCTTTCGCGTGTTTCAGTCCGTTGTTCCGTGCAGCGGACTGCCCTGCATGGGGTTGCGAATAGATTTCGATACGTGCATCCTGCGCAGCGTACGATCGGGCGATGGCCAGGCTCTCGTCCGTACTGCCGTCGTTCACCAGAATGAGTTGCAGATCCTTCTCCGTCTGTCGGATAAGGCTCTCGATGCACGCCTTCAAATACTCCTCGGCGTTATATATGGGAACAATAATACTGATCATAAGCCGCGTAAGAGTTGTTCTATTTGTGCGCTTTGTGCCGCGCGGGAGAAACGATCTTTGTGGGCCACTTTCCGGCGGGTGAACCCGTTCTGCTGCCATTCGCAATACTGCTCTGCGATAAAACGCTTCACGCTTTCTACGTCCGAACCGGCGAGTCCGGCTTGGGTCTCTTCGATCACTTGCGCCAGACATTCTTTGTCGCTCTGCACGCAGAGGACGGGCTTCTCGACACCTAACGCTTCGTAGAACTTCGTTCCCATGATTCCATGCGCCCCTTCCGGCGTGCTTTGGCAGGTCAGTACCAACAGAACAGAAGAGCGATGCAGCAAAGGTAATAATTCGTTTTTGGGGATGTACCCGTGGATCTCGCAATACGCCCCCAAGCCGTATTCCGCCGCTAAGCGGCGAAGCGGTTCGATAGAGTTCTGATCAACGTGGAAGAGCAGGTGTAGATCCTTTTGCATGCCCGGTATGTCGCGCAACAGCTCTTGTAACGCCCCGAAGAGCAAACGCGGGTCACGGAAAAAGAGGTTGTATATCTTGCCGGCATAGGAGATCAAGAATGTATCCGTGGGAACATCCTTCGGATAGAACTCCTGTTCGTCAAACCCATTATAAATAAGGTGCGTGCGGGAGTTATAGCGGCTCAGCAGTTGTTGGTGCCAAGGCGAAATGGTGATCACCTCGTTGGCGGCGGCAAGCACCCGGTTGCGTTTGCGTATGTTCCAAGCCGTGAAGAGGTGATGCAGGCCCTTGGTCACGCGGGACGAGGCTACCGAATAGGTGTTATAGGAGATATTCCCCCATTGTTCCGCTACGTCGCGGATGTCGATGATATAGGGCTTATGGTATTTCTTCGCCAGACGGTAAGTCGTTTGTAGCGGGAAATAGTAGCAAGTGCTGCAGAAGATCGCGTCGAATGTCGATACCTCCGCTTGCGCCTCGATGAACGCTTCGAACTGCCGTTCGCGTGCGTCGAAGAGTTTGTCCATCCAGTACCGGCAGGTCTTGTTGCCCGATTGGTAATAGGCCGTCTGGTACCATTTGCCGAACGGCATAGAGAAAGGTGCTACTCCTTGTTCGCGGTCGCTGAACACGACACATTCAATCCCGCTGTCGCTCAGATGGCGGCAGAGACTAACGATACGCGGCGCAAAAGCAGGAGGCGCGATACTATCGGTCAATATAAGAATGCGTCGGGGCATAGGATTATGCGATCAGGGACAGCACTTTGGGGTATAACGAGCGGTGGTACGTATCGTCGGTGAAGATCGAGTTATGCCATAGGAGGCAGAGGTCGCCGTGATGGAGACGTACCTTGTCTATCAGCCGCTCGCAAAGGAAATAGGCCTCGTCTTCGCTCAGGTTCATGTAGTTCGCCTGGCTGAGCGTGTTGTCCATGATCATCAGCGGATGGAGCGTGAGCGGGGTGAGCTTCATTGTTTTCGGGTTTATCCATCTCACCGCACGGGATGTCTGGAGACGGAAACCAGCCTGGTCCGCAAAACCCATCGTGAAATCATCCGTATAGCCGGCGTCGGCCAACTGCTGCATCCGGTCGATGTCGCATCTCAGGTAGTGCGCACGGAACATCCGGCTGTATTCGATCGTCGGTATGTCTCCATAATAACTCCCGTGAACGCCTATGTACGCGTTGTTATGGCGGAGCATATGCTTGAGCCTTTTGTAGTCGCGTCCCCATAAGTGGTACTGCGGGTAGTCGTAACCTTTGCCCTGGGTCCGCTTGACGAAATAGATCGTCTCTGCGTCAGCTATTTTCTTATCCTGCTCTAAGATCCAAGGGAAGGTATAGATGGGGTCTTTGTGGATGTTCTGTAGTGAAGCGAAGACCTGTTTTCCTTCGCCGCGGAATATTCCTCCTAACGCTCCGCGCAGATGGCGATAGCGAGTGATGGCGTCGATGTCGTGGGTGAGGTAAATATGTCCGAAGCCGGGCTCGGGTAGGGGCAGGTCGAGTTGCTTGAGTACCAGACGGGCGTACTCGTCCAGCCGCGGGATCTGCAGACGACTCTTATAGGAGAGGGCCGAGAAACGCGCGGCAAAACGTCCGTGCTCGTCCCGTTTGGGGTTGATGAGCTCTTCCGCGCGCGATGTAAAGAAGAACGTGCTATACACGATGTCCGTACGGATGATGGCTTTGCCCTTCGCCGGCTGTTCCACCACCGGTTTCTTTAACTCCGGAAGTACTAACTCCTTGCCTAAAAGGCCGTTGGGCACGATGATCACATCGTACTTGTCCAATGCCGTTTCGTCTGCCGTGTACGCTACGCGGGCTGCGGCTTCTTCATCCCCATAGCACAGCCACGAGATGATATAATCAATAATCTCTTTCATACGTTCACTCGTTCATTCATTCACTCATTCACTCAGGATTTCCCATTCGTACATCTTCTGCTCGATCTTATGTTTGACCGTTTCGTATTTCTGGAAGTTCTCTTGGGTCTGGTTCTCGGGCAGGGCGAGCATCTGCTCTATCTGTGCCTGCTCCTCTTCGAGAGCTGCGATGGCGGCTTCCACTTCGGCGATCTGTTTCTCCTTCTTGCGTTTCTCCGCTGCGGCGGCTTTCTGAGCCGCGTAGTCCAAAAGACCGCTTCGCTGTTGGGGCGCTTCGCTGTCAGCCTGCTTTGCTGTCAAACCGTCCTTCGGAGTGTTAGATTTTTTCTCCAGCTCTTGGAGCGAGTCAATCTTCTTGGCGCGGAGGAAATCGTAGATGCCTCCGAGGTGCTCTTTGACGTGCCCACCGCCGAACTCATACACTTTGGAGACCAGCCCGTTGAGGAAGTCTCGGTCGTGGCTGACGCAGATGAGGGTGCCGTTGAAATCCTGCAGGGCGGCTTTGAGCACATCTTTGGATTGCATATCCAGATGGTTGGTAGGCTCATCGAGAATGAGCAGGTTGCAGGGTTCGAGCAGGAGTCTGATCATCGCGAGACGGCTTCTTTCGCCTCCGGAGAGCACTTTGACTTTCTTCTCGGACGCTTCTCCGCCGAACATGAACGCGCCGAGGATGTCACGTATCTTGGTACGTATATCTCCTACCGCGACGTAGTCGATGGTCTCAAAGACCGTTTTTTCTCCGTCCAGGAGAGCCGCTTGGTTCTGCGCGAAATAGCCGATCTTGACGTTATGGCCTATCTTGAGGTTTCCGAGATAATCGAGTTGCCCCATGATACACTTGACGAGCGTCGTTTTGCCTTCGCCGTTCTTGCCGACGAACGCCACTTTCTCCCCTCTGCGGATGGTAAAGGTCACGTCGTGGAAGACGTTATGTTCGCCAAAATCCTTGCGCAGATCTTCGATGATAAGTGGGAAGTCACCGCTTCTCGGAGCCGGCGGGAAACGAAGGTTGAGCCGGCTGGTGTCCTCCAAGTCCACTTCCAGGCGCTCTAGTTTCTCGAGCTGTTTGATGCGGCTCTGGACCTGTACGGCCTTGGTCGCTTTGTATCGGAAACGCTCGATGAACTCTTCGGTATCAGCGATCATCTTCTGCTGGTTCTGATATGCGCGAACCTGTTGCTCGTGCCGTTCTTTGCGCAGTTCGACGAACCGGCTGTAGTTGACGTTATAATCGTAGATGCGGCCGAGGGTGATCTCAATCGTGCGGCTGCACACATTATCAATAAACGCGCGGTCGTGGCTGACCATCAAAACCGCCGAAGGGCTGGTCTTGAGGAACTCTTCGAGCCACTGGATGGACTCGATATCCAGGTGGTTGGTAGGCTCGTCGAGCAAGAGCAGGTCGGGATGCCGGAGCAGGATCTTCGCCAACTCGATACGCATCCTCCATCCGCCGGAGAACTCGGAGCAGGGTCTGTCGAAATCTTTCCGCTCGAAGCCCAGACCGATGATCGTGCGGTCCATCTCCGCGATAAAGACCGCTTCGCTAACAGAGTACAGACCGCTCCGCTGACAGAACACAGACATCACTTCCTCTCGGAGCGTGCGGTCGTCCTGGAAAAGCATCACCTGCGGCAAATAGCCGATGGTCATTTCGGAGTCCTTGGCAATGCGTCCCGACGTAGGCTGATACTCGCCGGCAATAAGACGCAGCAAGGTCGTTTTGCCGGCGCCGTTCTTGCCCACGAGCGCAATACGCTCCTTCCGATTGATAAGGAACGTAATGTCGTCCAGCACAGGCCGGGACGAGAACTCCATACTTACATGATCAATGGTCAGCATCTATTCTTTAGCCGTTTGGTCGTTAGCCATTTTTCTATTTATAATCCGCCATAAAACGATAGTCAGGCAGGTAGCGATAGCAAAATCCGTGATTGCCAGTACCCACATATTCCAGTTGCGTCCGAGGATGCCCAGTCCGACGAAGAGAAGGCTGACGCTCAGCAGAACGCAGGTGGTCTGAATATGATTGAGTCCTGTCCGTAAGAGCAGGTGGTGAATATGGTTCTTATCCGGCTGGAACGGCGAGCGGTGCTTCTTGATACGCGTCAGACTGACCCGGATGGTATCGAAGATAGGTACCGTGAGTACACAGATAGCGACCGCCGGAGCGGCGTTCATATGCAGCCACTCGGGCACCTCATGGTAGGCGTTGATCTCGCAGAAACGGAAGACGAACGCCGTCAGCAGATAGCCCAAGAGCAGACTTCCGGAGTCGCCCATGAAGATCTTCTCGCGGCTACCGAACACGTTATAGATGAAGAACACGGCTAATGCGCCGATCATGCAAATACTGCCGATGGACCAGCTCAACTCTCCTGCCAGACCGAAATAGACGGCGAAGAACAGACAGTAGAGGATACCCAAACCGCTGGCCAGACCGTCAATACCGTCAATGAGGTTGACTGCGTTGATGATGGCGATGAGGATGAAAAGCGAGATCAGGTAACTGGGTATAATCCCTATTTCCGTGATGCCGAGAAGGCCATGAAGATGGGTGATGCGGATGTCCGCAAAACCGATCAATGCGATGCCGGCCAGGGTCTCGCCGAACAGCTTGGCCATCGGTGTGAGCACCAGCACATCGTCGATGAAACCGATCGCCATGATAGCAAACATACCGATGAGGAAGAACTGGTTCTGATCGAGCGAGTTATACTCGAACAGCAGGTAGGTCAGCATATAACTGAAACAGATATTCAGACCGCCGATATTCGGCACTTCACCGGTGTGACTCATTCGTTTGTTGGGTCGCACAACAAAGCCTTTCGCCTTGGCGATACGGACGATGACAGGCATCCCAAGGAAACCGATAATAAAACTGATAAGTCCGATCAGGTAACTATGCTCAATAAAAAAAGTCTGTATCATTGTGGATCTAATTGCTCGTAGATGGAATTATTACTCTTGTATTCCGGCACCAGTTGTTTCATTAGTTTGACGGTAGTGAACGGTTTGGACTTGCGGCTGATATCAATCAGTTCGTCCACTCGGGCGCTTACCTGCTCAAAGTCGAACTCACGTACCTTAGCGACCATGATCTTCTCGTTGGTGGTCGGCAGGGTTGTTTCTTTCTGGTTCAGCAGTTCTTCGTATAGTTTCTCGCCCGGACGCAGACCGGTGAACTCGATCTGAATATCTTTATCCGGCGTGTAACCGGCGAGGCGGATCATGTTTTTCGCCAGGTCTAATATCTTCACCGGTTTGCCCATGTTGAAGACGAAGATCTCTCCTCCGTTGCCTAAGGTGCTGGCTTCCATCACCAGGCAGCAGGCTTCGGGGATCGTCATGAAATAGCGGATGATGTCGGGGTGGGTCACAGTTAGAGGACCTCCGGCGGCGATCTGCTTGCGGAAATACGGAATGACCGAGCCGTTGCTGCCAAGCACATTGCCGAAACGGGTGGTAATGAACTTGGTGCAATCCGGGTTCTTGGCCTGCAGGCTGCGGAAGAGCGATTGCACGTAGATCTCCGCAATACGCTTGCTGGCGCCCATGATGTTAGTGGGGTTCACCGCTTTGTCGGTCGAGATCATAACGAAGCGCTCTACTTTGTATTGGACCGACATGTCCGCCATGTTCTTGGTGCCTAATACGTTCGCTTGGATGGCCTCGTTCGGGAAACTCTCCATGAGCGGCACATGTTTGTAGGCGGCGGCGTGATAGACGATGTCCGGTCGCAACTCACTCATGATCTGCTCAACGCGCTCGCGGTTGCGCACATCGGCGATAATAGGAATAAAGCGCGCGTTGGGGAACTGCTGGGTAAGCTCTAATACAAGGTCGTGCAGCGGCGACTCGGCCATCTCCAGGAGGATGGTCACGCGAGGCTCGTATTGCTGTACCTGACGCACTAATTCGCTACCAATACTGCCGGCGGCTCCGCTGACCAGTACCACTTTGTTGTGTAAGATCTGCCGCACGTTCTCCGTGCTGATCTCTATCTGAGGGCGCTCCAGGAGGTCCTCGATCTTAATGGCATCAATCCGTCCGATTCGCTGCGCATCAATCTCATCCGTCGTGTCGAACTGGGTGAAATAAGGCGTAGTGAGGATATGAATATTATGGTCGATGAAGACCTGCAGGTCCTTACTGGGATTGATCTCCTTCATCTTAATGGGCGACACAATCACATGGTGTATGTCTCGCATCTCCATCCATTCGAAGAGCTTGTTGTTGAGCGGTCGCACGCGCAGACCGGCTAAGTCATAACCGTAGTGCTGGCCTTCTTCGCAGATGAACCCTACCGGACGGAAAGGGGCATTCTCCGACGAACGCAGCATTTTGGCAATCGCGAGACCAGCAGACTGCGTACCGTAAATCATTACACGCGGGCTGCCGGAGTTGCGCTGCATCGTTTCGGCAAGCGTCTTGACGCCCACACGCAGCACGAAAAGCATAACAAACGAGATAAAGACATAGACGATGATCACGGTGTTCAGCACAGGGTGATAACCGGCGCTATAATCCATTATCGTATTGATGACGAGAAGCATGAGACCCGTAGTAAGCGTCGCAAGCAACAGTTTGATCGTGTCTATGAAAGTAGAATAGCGGATGATTCCCGAATAGGTGTGAAAAACCCAGAACGCGATCAATTGGATTCCCATTACAATCATGAACTGAACGCCGATAGGAACTCTCTGTTCCGCAAAGGCTACATAATCGAAGATGCCGCTTCCTACCCACACACTCAACCAATAAGCGACAGAGCAAAGCAGCAGATCCAACAACAAAACCCCCCAGCGGGGCAAATAATTCATCTGCGGCAGATGCGAAAAAATGTCCGAATGGTACAATTCTTTCAGTTTACTTTGTTTCATTCTCTTCTATGATTTTGGCAATGTACTTGCCTGTATAACTCTCTTTGCATTGTGCTATCTCTTCCGGCGTACCGGTAGCCACTATATATCCGCCCTCTTTGCCTCCTTCGGGACCCAAGTCAATCACATGGTCGGCCGCTACGATCACCGCAGGGTTATGCTCGATGATGATCACGGTGTGCCCTTTGCTGATCAGTTGGTTCAGCGCTTTGAGCAGCACCTCGATATCGCGGTGATGGAGACCTGTCGTAGGCTCGTCAAAAATGAAGATGGTCGGTTGCGTCGTCTCCTGAGCGAGGAAAGAAGCTAACTTGACACGCTGACTCTCTCCGCCGGAGAGGGTGCTGCTGCTTTGCCCTAACTGCACATAGCCGATGCCGACGTCCTGCAGCGGTTTGAGCCTCCGTACGATCTTGTCGCACTCGGGGTCTTCGCTGAAGAAATCTACAGCCTGGTTCACCGTCATACAGAGGATGTCGTAGATCGACTTACCGCGGTAATGAACGTCCAGGATGTCCTGCTTGAAGCGTCGTCCGTGGCATTGTTCGCACTCAAGTACAAGATCCGCCATGAACTGCATCTCTATGGTGATCGTTCCTTCTCCCTGGCAGGTCTCGCATCGTCCGCCCGGCGTGTTGAACGAGAAATGCGCAGGGGTGAACCCCAACTGTTTGGCAAGCGGTTGCTCGGCGTAGAGCCGACGGATCTCGTCGTAGGCCTTGAGGTAAGTCACAGGGTTGCTGCGGCTGGAACGGCTGAGCGGGTTCTGATCGACAAACTCTACATCTCTCATCAGAGGCAGACTGCCGCGTAAGTGACCGAAATCGCCGGTGTGCTCGGCAAAAACACCTCCGTAGTGTTTCTTGAGCGCCGGGTAGAGAACGCGGCTCACCAGACTGGATTTGCCGCTGCCACTAACGCCTGTTACGACGGTCATGACGTGCAACGGGAAACGGACGGTCACGTTCTTGAGGTTGTTCTCGCAAGCTCCTTCCACCTCGATATAGTTGTTCCAATGCCTGCGTTGAGCAGGAATGTGGAACTTAAACAGTTCCGGTCGCGGCACGCCCTCATAGACGATCTCGCCGCCGTGCCTGCCGGCATCCGGACCTACTTCGATAATATGATCGGCTGCCGCAATGATGTCCTCGTCGTGTTCTACCACCACGATGGTGTTCCCGAGGTCACGCAGCTCTTTGAGTACACGGATCAGCCGCTCTGTGTCGCGGGGATGCAGACCGATGGACGGTTCGTCCAGCACATAAAGCGAGCCTACGAGGCTACTTCCCAACGACTTGGCAAGGGAGATACGTTGACTCTCGCCGCCGGAGAGGGTAGTGCTCTGCCGGTTCAAGGTCAGGTAACTCAATCCTACATCGTGCATGAACTGGATGCGGCTGTTGATCTCATGCAAGAGCATTTCCGCTGTCTGCTGCTCGGTTTCGCTTAACTCGATATGCGCAAACCACTCTTTCAGATCCGAAAGCGGCATAGCGCAAAGGTCCTGTATGTTCTTGCCGTTAATACGCACGTATTCTGCCTCTTTGCGCAGGTGCATGCCATGACAAACAGGGCAGGTGGTCTTGCCTTTATAACGGGCTAAGATCACTTTGTATTGCAGCCTGTTGTATTGCTGGCTCTCTACTTCCTTGAAGAACTCGTTCAGCCCCTTGAACCATTCGTTTCCGGTCCATAGCAGGTGTTTCTGTTCCTGCGTCAGGGCGTAATAAGGCGTATGAATAGGAAAATCGAACTTGGCGGCATTATAGATAAGCGCATCCAGCCAGGGTTGCATCTTCTCGCTCTGCCAGCACGCGATCGCCTGTTCGTAGATGGATTTCGATTTGTCCGGTACTACGAGGTCTTCGTCGATGCCGGTGACGACTCCCACACCCTTGCACTCGGGGCAGGCTCCTATCGGGTTGTTGAAATCAAAGAGGTGTTCGCTGGGTTCGATGAACTGGATACCATCCGCCTCAAACCGCTCCGAGAACACCTTTGTCCTTGGACCTTTGTCACTTTGTACACTAATCTGGCATTCTCCCTGCCCTTCAAAGAAAGCAGTCTGTACACTGTCGGCGAAGCGGTTGCTGGTCGCTTGCTCATGATCGACGATAATACGATCGACGAGCAGATAGGCCTCGTGTCCCTCTGCTGCCTGCCAGGTAGTGTCGTCCAGACGCACTGTGTCGCCGTCTATGAACAAACGGCTGAAACCCTGGCTCTGCCAGAGCGCCAACTGCTCCTTCAGGGTACGGCCCTCCGGCAGCACAATCGGACTAAGCAGGTAGAGACGTGTGCCTTGTACCTGCTGTTCCATGTAGGAGACGACGTCACGGATGGTATTCTTTTTCACTTCCTCCCCGCTCACGGGCGAGTACGTCCTGCCTACGCGCGCGTACAATAATTTCAAATAGTCATAGATCTCCGTCACCGTACCTACGGTAGAACGGGGATTGCGACTGGTCACTTTCTGCTGGATCGCGATAGCCGGCGGGATACCTTCTATCTTCTCGACATCCGGTTTCTGCATCCTGCCCATGAACTGGCGGGCATAAGCGCTGAGGCTCTCTACGTAGCGTCGTTGACCTTCCGCATAGAGTGTGTCGAACGCCAGCGAACTTTTGCCGCTGCCGCTCACACCTGTCACTACAACCAGTTTGTTGCGCGGGATGGTTACCGACACATTCTTGAGGTTGTGCGTATTGGCGCCCTCTATGCGAATAAAATCATCAATCATCAATCATCAATCACTTCATCGCTGCCTCTGCCTTCTCGCGCAAGCGCTCAAGCGTCGCGATTGTGGCTGTATTGGTGGTGTCCAATTGAGTCTTGGTTAATTTCGGGATACGGATCGGCGTACCTACATCAATCTGATTCGGGTCATCCAGATGATCTTTGTTGGCATCATAGAGGTAGGGCCAGTAGATCTTCGCGCCGTAATAGCGTTTGGAGATCCATGCCAGACGGCTTCCTTCGCGGATACGCTCTGTGGTGATCAGACGCGGGTACTCGTTGGTCGGTTCCAGTTGCACATCGTCCTCTTCGGAGGCCTGCAGGAACTCAGCTAAGATCTGCTCGTCGGAGATATACTCTCCGTTGGCATTGGATGCTTCACCGCTCAACTCAACGGCTTCCGCCTCTTGTGCAATGCTAATGGTGTCCGTAGCAACCGGTTCGGCTGTTTGTTCCACTTGTTCGGTCTGCGGTTTGGGTTGCATCCATTCCTCAATCCATCCGCCTATCTGTTCACGCAGGAAGAAATAGCCGACGAGCAATAACAGGAGTAGGATGATCACGCATATAAGGGTATCGCGCACGAAATGGTAGCGTTTCTTGGGCTTCGGCGCTGGCATTGGTTCCGGTTCTATAGCCTCTGGCTCTACAACCTTCGGCTCTGTAGCCTCCGGTTCTTCAACCTTCGGCTCTGTAGCCTCTGGCTCTACAACCTTCGGTTCTGTAGCCTCCGGCTCTACAACCTTCGGCTCTACAACCTTCGGTTCTTCAACCTTCGGTTCTGTAGCCTCTGGCTCTACAACCTTCGGTTCTGTAGCCTCCGGCTCTTCTTTCGGGCTTTGACCCAACTCGCCTAAGATGCCGACGATCTCGTCTGCCTGCGCACCGAGTTTCTGAATCGGGTCATCGGCCAGTTCCAAAGCTTGTGCAGTGGCGCCGACCACGCCGGTTTTCTCAATCAACTCTTTGACGCCGGCTTCGGGCACGAACGCAACCTTGTTGTAACCCTCGATCATGATCTCTTCGCCGGTGGTTACATTCACGCTCTTACGCGGCGCGACGGCTTGTAACTTAAAGATACCCAAACCGTTGATTTTCACTTGCTTGTCTTGCTTTAAGGCCTCTACTAACTGCTCGTTAAAGGCATTCAGAAACGTATTTGCTTCTTTCTCGCTGACCCCTGCGCGTGTAGCTAACGCACGGCGGAGTTCGGTCCAACTGAGTTTGTTCTCTGCCATGGCTTAGATATTTTTAAGTTCATCTTTTACGTTTGTCACCGGGCGGAATACCAACTGGTTCTTGCTGGGAACGATCTTCCGTTCGCCGGAATTAGGGAGCACGATCACGCGCTCTTTTTTCTCTTTCACCTCCAGCGTTCCGAGGCCCTGTAGTTGTACGGCTTTGCCGCTCATCAAAGTCTCACGGATGATGGCGTTGCTCGTGCTCAGCAGTTCTTCCACTTTCTTTTTGCTCATTCCTGTTGCGTCTGCAATCAGGCCGATTAGATTTTTCGTTAGCATATAGTGTTGGTTATTGTATTTCTCCGTATAAATCGAACTCCTCCGCCTTGGTGATCTTCACCTCCACGAATTCCCCGATTAGTCCTTTGTACATTGTCCTTTGTCCCTTTGTACTTATCAACACTTCGCAATCCACTTCGGGGCTGTCGTATTGGGTTCTGCCGATGAGGTATTCCCCTTCTTCCCGGTCGATGATGACGCGTTGGGTAGTTCCCACGAATCGAGCCATCAGTGCGGCACTTATTCCCTGCTGGATAGCCATCAGTTCTGCCGCGCGGGCATCTTTGACTTCCTGCGGGATGTCGTCTTTATAGTGTTTGTTGGCATAAGTACCTTCCTCGTCCGAGTAGGCGAAACAGCCCATCCGGTCGAAACGCATCTCCTTCACCCATTCTTTCAGCTCCTCAAAATCTTCTTCTGTTTCACCCGGATGCCCTACTAACAGGGTGGTGCGGATACAAATGCCCGGCACTTTCTCGCGGATCTTCCGAATCAAGGCATCCTGTTCCGCTCTCGTTATATGCCGTCTCATCAGCCCTAACATATGATCCGTGCAATGCTGCAAAGCGATGTCGAGGTACTTGCATACATTGGTATGTTTGGCCATGACATCCAGCAATCCCTCCGGAAAATCCGTCGGGTAGGCGTAGTGCAGCCGGATCCATTCAACCCCCTCTATCTCTGCCATCTTGTCAATCAGTTCCGGCAGTAAATGTTCCTTTGTCCTTTGTCCTTTGTCCCTTTGTCCCTTATTGAGGTCCAGCCCATAACTGCTTAAATCCTGAGCAATGACGTTAAACTCCTTGACGCCTTGCCCCACCAGCCATCTCACTTCGTCCAATATCTCCTCCATCGGCCGGCTGGTATGCCGTCCCGTGATCAACGGAATAGCGCAGTACGAACACATCCGGTTGCAGCCCTCCGAGATCTTCAAATACGCATAATGTTTCGGTGTCGTCAGCTTCCGCTCAAACGAAGCGCAGCCGTTTGCTTCTTTCGTCAATTGTGCCGGATGGCATCCGGCTTCCCCTCCCTTTTGGGAGGGGGTAGGGGTGGGGTTTCCTACTCCTTCTACCATCTTCTCGAAATCAAACTTCCCGTAATAAGCATCCACCTCCGGCAACTCCTCTTCCAACTCAGCCCGGTAGCGCTCGCTCAGGCATCCCATGACGATCAGTTGCTTCAGCTTGCCGGCTTTCTTGCGCTCTGCCATCTGGAGAATCATGTTAATACTCTCCTCTTTGGCGTCACCGATGAATCCGCAGGTATTGATGACGCAGATCTCTCCTTTCGGCTCTTCCGGGTCATGCACGCAACGCCATCCGCCAGCTTCTAACTGTCGCATGACCCGCTCTGCATCCACCAGGTTCTTCGAGCAGCCTAATGTGATAAAATCTATTACGCCTTTTTGCATAGATGTCCTTTCTCCTCCCCTTCATGGGGAGGTCGGGTGGGGCTTTAGTTTCCCAAATCGCAGTGGAACTTCAGCCGCACAAGCCGCACGTGCATCTCGTCGTAGTCGTCCTCGCCTAATTTCTCCATCGCCAGTTTGATGTTATCGTTCTCGGCGTTCTTGAAGTAATCGTATATCTCTTCCTCCTCGTCGGGATCCACTACCTCTTGGATGAAATAGTTGATGTTGATCTTGGTGCCGGAGAAAACAATCGCCTCCAACTCGTCCATCATCTCGTCCATGGACATACCGCAACTCTCTGCGAGGTCGTCCAGATCAACACGGCGGTCGATAGCCTGTATGATCTGTTTCTTACGGGTCGATTTCTTGGCTACCGTACGGATACGCATGTCGTCGGGACGGATGATCTCGTTCTCGTCAACGTACTCCTTGATGATACGCAGGAACTCGTCGCCGTACCGTTTGGCTTTGGCGATACCCACGCCCGGGATAAGCAGCAACTCGTCCATCGTAATGGGGTAGGTCGTTGCCATCGCTTCGAGGCTCGGGTCTTGGAAGATGACGAACGGCGGTACGTCGTTCTTTTTCGCCACTTTGCGGCGGATATCTTTGAGGATGGAGAAGAGCACCTCATCGGCTGCCGCGCAAGTCGCACCTGCGCCGTCCATCAGCAAATCATCCTCGTCCTGCACCTCGATCGGCACTTCGAATTTACCCGGCTTGCGGATGAACTTGATTCCTTCTTTGGTCAACTTCAGATCACCGTACGTATCTACATCTTTGGTGATCATTCCCACGAGCAGCGCCTGACGCAGGATGGCATGCAACGTGCTCTCTTCTTCGTCACTCGCGGCACCGAAGTTCTCCAGCTCGTCGTGGTGGTAACTCATTACCTCCGCGGTCTGGTTGCCATGCAGAATATCGACGATGTGCTCGGCTTTGTGGTGTTCGTTCACCTGCTGGATGGTCTCTAACGCCAATTGGAGCAACTCGCTCGCGTCGATCTGCTTGTACGTCTTACGGCAGTTATCGCAGTTACCGCATTTCTCTTCGGTATATTCCTCGCCGAAATAGTGGAGCAGCAGCTTACGCCGGCAGATCGTACTCTCCGCATAACTCTGCGTCTCAAACAGTAACTGGTTGCCTATGCCTATTTCCTTTGGGGTCTTGTCTTTCTGGAATCGTCTCAGACGCTCGATATCGTCCGGGCTGTAGAAACACAGACATATTCCTTCGCCTCCGTCTCGTCCTGCCCGGCCTGTCTCCTGATAGTAGCCTTCCAGACTCTTCGGAATATCGTAATGCACCACGAATCGCACATCTGGCTTGTCAATGCCCATGCCGAAAGCGATAGTAGCAACAATCACCTGACACTCCTCCATAAGGAACGCGTCCTGGTTGGCGGTACGGGTAGCCGCATCCATGCCGGCGTGGTAAGCGCGAGCCGAGATACCATTCACATGCAGTACCTCCGCTAAATCCTCCACTTCCTTGCGCGCCAGACAATAAACGATACCCGACTTACCCTCCATGCTACGGATAAAACGCACCAGATCCTTATCTACGTCGGCCGTCTTTGGACGTACTTCGTAGTACAGGTTCGGGCGGTTGAAACTACTCTTGAAAACAGTCGCATCCGGCATACCAAGGTTCTTCTGAATATCTTTCTGCACTTTCGGCGTTGCTGTAGCCGTCAACGCAATGATCGGCGCCTTGCCGATTCGTTGAACCATACTGCGTATCTGGCTGTACTCCGGACGGAAATCATGACCCCACTCCGAGATACAATGGGCCTCGTCAACCGCGTAGAAAGAGATCTTAACGCCTTTCAGGAAGTCCACGTTCTCCGTCTTCTGCAAACTCTCCGGTGCTAAGTACAGGAGTTTCGTCTTGCCTGCCAGCACATCCTCCTTGACGGCGTTGATGTCACCACGGCTCAGACTCGAGTTGATGAAATGCGCTACGCCTTCTTCTTCCGAATAGTTGCGCATCGCATCCACCTGGTTCTTCATCAGAGCAATAAGCGGCGAAATGACAATCGCCACGCCGTCCATGATCAACGACGGTAACTGGTAGCAAAGACTCTTGCCACCTCCCGTAGGCATCAGCACAAACGTGTCATTGCCTTCCATCACATTACGGATGATTGCTTCCTGATTACCTTTGAATACGTCAAACCCGAAGTAGGTTTGCAGCGCCTTCACTAATTCCTCATGTGTTACATTCATGTTCTATATCTTTCCTCGATTTCTTAATTTGGCTGCAAAGATACGAAATATATTTTATATACGCAAATTTTTCTGAACTTTTCTTTATTTTTCCTATTTCTTTCCTGCGCTTCTCCTGCTCCTTTCCCGCTTCTTTATTGATCCTCTACGAACCTTTTATGGGCTCTTTCTTACCCCGTTCTCGGGTATTTGTTACTCTGTCTGCTTATCGCACCGAAGGATTACCCAACCATTACCGAAGGATTACCCAAGGATAACACGCCAAAACGTGAAATTTCGCGCTTTTACTGTATATATACTATGTATATATACACTTTTTCACTATCTCTGTTCATTTCTGAATACCGCCGGAGCTTGGGACTTTGTCCATTGCGCCTGCATCGAATGCAGGCATTCTCTGCTCCACCTGCATCGAAGCATCCGCCTCCAACACCCGCCTTGTCGTATGTGCTCCGGCAAAAACATTCTTTTGCGGATGGGGAGCGCAAAAGCATGAGTGGGGGGCACCACGTTTTTTGCGGAGCAGCATACGACACTATTACGCATACGACACCATCGCAAATACATCAGCCATAGGCTTTAGAGCCTCAAAACATCCGTCTGTTATCCCCCTAAACCCCTAACCCCTAACCCCTAAACCCCTAATCCGCAATGTATTTATCTATGTTTAATTTCTTTTAAAAAAAAGAACATAAATATGCAAAACAGCAAAAAAATGCAAAAAAATGCACTTCCCTCTTGCATATATGAAAAAAATATAGTAATTTTGTACCCGATTTTGATAATCACAACTTAAGTTTAATAGAAAACACACCATGCAGAAACGGAATTTATCCTTTGCGCAACTCTTCAATCTGAGTTTCGGTTTCTTCGGAGTACAAATTGCCTACGCTCTTCAGAGCGCTAACATCTCCCGTATTTTTGCTACCTTGGGCGCTGACCCCCACACGCTGAGTTTCTTCTGGATCCTCCCCCCGCTGATGGGTATGATCGTACAGCCCCTCGTTGGTAAATATAGTGACAAGACCTGGACGCGTCTGGGACGTCGTAAACCCTACCTGCTCGTGGGCGCGCTTATCGCGGTCGCGGTGATGTTACTCCTGCCTAATGCCGGTAACTTTACCTTCACGCAATCCCTCTTCCTGGGCCTCAATGCGGCGATGTGGTTCGGACTCTTCTCGCTCATGTTCCTCGATACGTCGATCAATATCGCGATGCAGCCCTTCAAGATGATGGTGGGCGACATGGTAAACGAAGAGCAGAAAGGTACCGCCTATGCCATCCAATCGGCTCTCTGTAACGCCGGTTCGCTGGTTGGCTACGTCTTCCCGATCTTCTTTACCTGGATCGGTATTGCGAACACGGCTCCCGAGGGCGTCATTCCCGATTCTGTCAAATGGTCCTTCTACGCGGGCGCACTGATTCTTATATTATGCTCGCTTTACACCTTCGCAACCGTCAAGGAGCTGAACCCACAGGAATACGCTGAATTCCACGGAATAAGCCAACAGCCAACAGCTAAAAGCCAAGAGCCGGAGGAAGGTCTCATCACCTTGCTCCGCAACGCCCCCTCCGCTTTCTGGACGGTAGGCCTCGTGCAGTTCTTCTGCTGGGCGGCCTTTATGTATATGTGGACCTATTCGAACGGAGCTATCGCCTCCAACTGCTATGGATGGGATGGCGCGAATGCGGCAGATGCGGCTTTCCAGACTGCCGGTAACTGGGTCGGAGTGGTATTCGCTATCCAGGCGGTCGGTTCGCTTGTTTGGGCGGCATTCATTCCGGCTCTGGAGAAATGGTTCGGCAACAAGGGTGCTTACGCCATTTCGTTGGTTGTGGGCGCTATCGGATTTATCTCGATTTGGTATGTGACGAACCCGTACGTGCTCTTCCTCAGCTACGCGCTCATCGGCGCCGCTTGGGCCGCTATGCTGGCACTTCCGTTTACGATCGTGACGAACGCAATCAAGGGCGGAAACATGGGCTATTACCTGGGGCTATTCAATTGTACAATCTGTGTTCCGCAAATCGTTGCAGCTCTCTGCGGAGGTTTACTCCTTAAATATATATGCGCGCACGTACAAGCCGGTATGCTCGTCGTAGCCGGTGCTCTCTTGCTCTTCGGCGCCGCATCGGTCTTCTTGATCAAAGAGAAAGAATAAATCCCCTAGTATACTAGTAGACTAGAATACTAGTAAACTAGTAGCCCAACGAAAAACTAAATTAACAAAATAACTAATTATTATGAAAAACAAATTACTTGTAACTCTGTTTGCGGCAGTGGTGGCGTTTGCTTTCACGGCTTGCAAAAACAAGTCTGATGTGTTGGACGTGAATAGTGATCTCGTGAAGATCACGATGCACAAGTATCCTCGCAGCCTTGTGCAACTGGCAGGTCAGACGCTCACTATCTCAGAGCTCGAATTCGCAAGCGCGGATGTGAACGACAATCGTATGGTGTATCGCGAAGTCTCTTTTGGTAATGGTACTCCCAAGACAAAGAAGGAGGAGAATCTGGTTTACCAGTACGGAGAATGGAATAGCGACTACACGTCGTACTCTCTCTACATCACTCCTTCTACCTCAGCTCCGTATACCATGTGGTATCGTGGCAACGCATTTGTCATGCCAGATGGACGCGCCATAGGCGGCGAAGGTACGGATAATACCGCGCGTGTCGAGAAATGGGAAAAGACAATTGCAACATTCCCCAATACCAATTGGGATGGAACTTATAGAGATAAATATGTATTGGATAGTATCTTCCGCGATTCTATTCGTACAACCTATATTCCTCCGATGACGTTTATCGTTGATACGATTAAGATTTTCACCGGTAAAATGGATACACTCAGTTCGGATACAACGGTATTTTACAAATTGACAGTAAATCGCGATGCTGCTTGTAAAAACACGGGTCATTTCTATATGAAGAGTGCTCGCACGAAATATAATCGTGATACGAAGACTGCAGATACCATTAGTTCTTACGTAAAAGAGTATGACTTCGATTGGTACTTCTCGGATGTTTCATCTGATGCAAAGTTTTCGATTAATCTTGAGAGTAAGACAGATGGACAAAAGGGCGATCAATTGGATATCTCTAAATATAAAACGGATTCTTTGGGTGTCGCAAGCGAGTTCCTTTGCCGCGGTGCCATGTTCTATCGTCCCCAACCTTAATTTCTGAATCATGTACCATAAATCACTTGCAACAATGAAAAAGTTAAATATGTTTCGTATATTTTCCATCGCGCTGATGCTCATGATGAGCTCTGTTGTTGCTTTTGCGCAACTGACCGTACAAGGTACGGTTATCGATCAGGCAAACGGTGAACCGATTATTGGTGCGTCTATCCTTGAGGTAGGTACGACCAACGGTACAATCACCGATTTTGATGGTAATTTTACACTCAATGTACAACCCGGCGCCAAGTTGTCGATTTCCTATATGGGTTATAAGACTCAGGAATTGGCAGCTACCTCGTCCATGAAAGTAAGTATGGGTGAAGACACCGAGGTGCTCGACGAAGTCGTAGTCGTTGGTTACGGTGTTGTTAAGAAGAACGATGCTACCGGTTCGGTTACGGCTATCAAACCGGATGAGATGAATAAGGGTCTTCAGACCAACGCCCAAGACATGATCCAGGGTAAGATCGCCGGTGTGAATGTATCTACCGACGGCGGTACCCCGGGTGGCGGCGCTACGATTCGTATCCGTGGTGGTTCGTCTCTGAATGCATCCAACGACCCGTTGATCGTCATCGATGGTCTGGCAATGGATAACAATGGTATTCTCGGTGTATCGAACCCGCTCTCGCTGGTCAACCCGAATGATATTGAGACCTTTACCGTCCTCAAGGATGCTTCCGCTACCGCTATCTACGGTTCCCGTGCTTCCAACGGTGTCATCCTCATTACCACCAAGAAAGGTAAAGCAGGACAAAAAATGAAAGTGACCTACGATGGTAACGTTTCCTTCGGTACCGTGGTAAAGCACCTCGGTGTCTTGAACGGAGATGAACTTCGTGCGTACGCAACCGCTTCTGGTCAGAGCACGCAAGCTAACCAGTACCTCATGAATGACGACGTAGATTGGTTCAAGCAAATCTATCGTACCGCGATTTCTACAGACCATAATATCTCGCTCACCGGAGGTTTCAAGGATAAGAATGTGGACATGCCTTACCGTGCGTCGGTGGGCTATACCCTCAATAACGGTGCTGTTAAGGGCTCGCAGATGCAACGTGTAACAGCTGCGTTGAATCTCAACCCCTCCTTCTTGGATAACCACCTTTCCTTCAATATCAATGCGAAGGGTATGTACATCTACAACGAGTACGAGCCGGGTATTGCTGGTGCATACTTGGATAAGGACCCGACCCAACCGATTTACTCGACCGGTGACTTGACCAACATTGATGGCAACCTGATTCTCGCTGGTTCTGCTAACGGAAAAGATTATTATGTAACCAAAGAGGAGCTTGATACCCACTGGGACGGATTCTTCCAGCCGCTGGGTATTTCAGATAATGCGCATGGCCCGTATGAGGATACCACATGGATGTATAGCCTCAAATCGCAGGCGAACCCGCTGGCTATGCTCAAGCATCAGTCCAATAAATCCAATGCAGGCCAGTTCGTTGGAAACATGGAGGCGAACTATAAGATTCATGGCTTTGAAGACTTGGTTCTGCATGCTAATTTCGGTGCAGATTACTCTTTTGCTAAGAAAACTAATAAAAACAGCCCTTATGGTACGGCTAACCACTATACCGGCTGGGACGGTTGGGAGAAGAAAATGAAATACAATCTCCAGTTCAACTGCTTCGCACAGTATGGACACGATTGGGAGCAGGCTCAGCAGCACTTCGACATCATGGCCGGTTATGAGTGGCAGCACTTCTATAATGAATATAATAGCGAAGGTAACGGTATGTATCCGCTTACTTACTTAGACGTTACGAAGGCCGGACAGCCCGCTTATGCATCCAAGTCAACCGGTAAGGGAGAGAACTACCTCGTTTCTTTCTTCGGTCGTTTGAACTGGATTGGTTGGAACCAAATCATGGTTACTGCTACCGTCCGTGGTGATGGTTCGTCTCGTTTCTCTAAGAACCACCGCTGGGGTGTCTTCCCATCTGTTGCGGTAGGTTGGAAGATTAAGGAGTCCTTCATGAAGGATGTACACTGGCTCAATGATCTCAAACTCCGTCTCGGTTATGGTATTACCGGTCAGCAGGAGGGTATCGGCGACTACTCCTATATGCCGTCTTATACCCAGACGACAGGCCATACATCGTATTATCCGGTCGGTGGCACCAACTATGCTACGGAGAATAACGATGTGAATATCGTAGAAGCTGTGACGGATATTAATGGCGATACCTTGTATATCTCCGATCGTCCGAATGGTTACAACCCCGACCTTACTTGGGAGAAGACAACAACCTACAATGCCGGTTTGGACTTTGCATTCCTCAATAACCGTATTTCCGGTTCTATTGATTACTACTATCGTAAGACAACTGACCTGCTCAATAATGTCAACGTAGCGATGGGTACCAACTTCCGTAAGCGCGTGATGTCCAACGTCGGTTCGCTCCGTAACCAAGGTGTCGAGTTTGCGATCAACGCTGTCATCCTCGATTACGGCAAGAAGTTCAAATGGGATCTGGGTTATAACGTAACCTGGAATGAAAACCGTATTACTAAGATTAATGGCGAAGAGACCATGATTGACGGTAGCGGTTACGCAGGTGTTGGTCTTGCTGGTAAATCCATTACCAAATATGCGGTTGACAAGCCGACCAACGTCTTCTACCTCTATGAGGCTCAGAAATGCACGCGTGAGGATGGTTCGCAGTATTGGACCATCGTGGATCAGAATAATGATGGCAGTATTAACGAGCAGGATAAAGTATTCAAGCACAGCCCGGTTGCTCCGGTTACTATGGGATTCCAGATGAAGTTCCAGTTCTATAACTTCGACCTCGGTATGTCCTTCCGTGCAAATATCGGCAACTATGTATTCAACAACGTCATTGCTACTCGTCTTCAGAATGTTCCGGCAGGAAACTTGACGCGTGATAATTATTATAAGAATCTGCCTATTGATGTGTTCGATACCTACTATGTAGATGGTTACAATACGAAAATCTACAATGCTGATGGTAGCGCAGAACTCAAAGATGCTGATTATGATATTACAGATCGTTTCTTGGAGAATGCTTCTTTCCTTCGTTGTGATAACATCACACTCGGTTACTCCTTCACCAAGAATAAAGTGTCCGGTCGTGCGTTCTGTACCGTTTCGAACCCGTTCATTGTTACCAAGTATTCGGGACTTGATCCGGAAATCGGTCTGGGTGGTGTAGATAACTCCATCTATCCGCGTTCCATGACTACCGTACTCGGTATTAACCTCCAATTCTAATTCTGATAACTGAAAACAAATAATATTATGAAAAATTTATTGAAAATAGCGGTTCTGGTAATGGCAGTAGCAGGCTTGACGGCGTGTGTGAAAGACCTCAATACCAAACCTATTGACCCGAACTCATCTACGTCCTTTAACCAGGAACGTATGTTCACCAAGTGCTATTCCTGCTTGGCGCTCATCGGTCAGTCCAGTCCCAAAGAAGATTCCGATGTAGAGGATATCGATGCTGGTACTTCCGGTTTCTATCGTACCATTTGGTATTGCAACGAGCTCTCCTCCGATGAGGCTTGGTGGATTTGGGACGATAAGGAGGCTGTGCAGCTAAATTCAACCAACTGGAATGGTACCAATACTATGATTCGGGCTATCTATACCCGTCTCGTGCTGGATATCAAGTATTGCAACCACTATCTGACTTATGCTTCGGAAGATACAGACGAGGATAAATATCGTAAGGCAGAGGTACGCTTCATTCGTGCTCTCCATTACTTCTACCTTTTGGATATGTACCTCTATGCGCCGTTTTTAACGGAGGATTCCAATGAATTCCCCCATTTTAAACCGCGTCATGAGATTTATCAATGGCTTGTAGAAGAACTTCGCGATTTAACAATAGTTCTGCCTGACCATCGTTTGAACAAGTACCGTGTGGGTAAAGCCGCTGCTAAACTCCTGTTGGCGCGTGTTTACCTCAATGCCGATGTGTACAACAAATACAATAAATCGTGGACGGAAAAAAGTGCACTTGACAATGCCATTAAGTACGCAGATGCGGCTATCAGCGATGATGGACAGCATGGGCTGGTTACTGCTCCGATAGTATCAGACTCCGGTTTCGTATATACTGCATATCAACGCCTCTTCATGGGCGACAACGACCGTGAGGACGTAGTAAAGGAATCGCTCCTGCAAATTTATCAGGATGGTTTGTATGCGCAAAGTTACGCTACCTCTATGATGCTCATTGGTGCTAACCGTATCCAAGGAATGATCCCATGGGGTATTGAATCGGAGTGGCACTCAATGCGTACATCGCCAACCTTGATTGATAAGTTCCTCAAAGTGAAGAATATCCAGAATATCGACCGTGAGACCGCAAAAGCTATGCGTTACGATGAGTACCATATGCCCGCACAGTTGAAAGACGACCGTGCTATCTTCTGCTCCGATGGCTTGAATACAGGAAAGCAGTTCAGTCTCAGTGGTCCTATGGAGCTTGGCGATACCAAATACTTGTTTGATTGTTGGGCAGGACTCAAGTTCACGGGCGTTTATTCAACGGCTTCGCTACCGAAGTACTCGCCACGTCAGAGCAAAGATTGGCCTGATACGGACATCCCGCTGCTCCGTATCGCGGAAGCATACATGATTCGAGGAGAAGCTAAAGCACGTAAGTCTGGTAACTGGAATGACGCAATTGCAGACGTGAATGTTCTCCGTGACCGTGCAAACGCTCCTCTTCTGGCCTCAATGGACGAAGAAACGATGCTGGACGAGTGGAGTCGTGAGTTCTGGTACGAGGGACGCCGTCGTATTGACCTCGTCCGCTTTGGACGTTTCTTCGGTAAGGAGGCTGACCAGTATCGCTATCATTGGGAAGGCCGTATGGGTAACACGGATAGTAAGCCGTACGTTACCGGTACAGAGGATTATATGAACTGGTTCCCGATCCCGTCTGAGGATAAACGTTCGAACCCGAACTTCGCGAAAGACGTAGAGGGCGACCCGAATAATATCTATGCTGCGAAAGGCGGTGATGGATATGCATATTAATAAAGAAGATAAATATCGAGACATCGACGTGTCGAGAAATCGATTTATCGAAAATAAACAACTCAATTAACATTATTAACTAAATTTTTAAAATTATGCGTAAATTTTATGCTTTTTTGGCTGCTGCGCTGATGAGCGTTAGCGTATTTGCAGCAAAAGACGTCGTTCCGTCGGACGCAACTATCATGGATGCATGTGGCGGTGAGGTAGGCCAAGTAGTAGTAAGTATTTTCGTGCCCGCTGACATGGCTTGTTTTGATGTTGTCTTCGTTGGTACTTACAACAACTGGGGCAAAGGCGAAGGTACGGTAGAAGATGCAGCTAATTGCAAGAAATTCGAGGCTATCGAAGGCTATGATGGTTGGTATGCTGTAGCTGTAGATGATGAGTCTGAGAGTCCGGAAGGAAAGCCTGTTATGTTGGATGTGGATGGCAAATTTAACTGGGCTTATCAGGTAGGTGCTGCTACGATTATCCGTGGTGGTGTAACCGTTGTAGCCGGTGGTGTTGCAGGTGAAATTGACCTGAAGACCTATGGTAAGGACGCTCCGAATGTGTACACCGTTGATGCTTGGAAACAAAACCCGTGTACCGCTGTTTATCACAACTACAACGTGCAGGTTATTAGTACTGGTTGTGACAACTTGGCAGTTCCGTTCATCATTGGTGGTATGAACAACTGGAATGCTCAAGAGATGCAGATTGATGTTGCAAAAACGCAAGAGTTGAAAGTTCCGGTTTATTACCTCAATTTCAAAGCAGCTGAAGGTACTGAGTATCAATTGCTCAGCGGTTTGAGAGATCCGCAAACCGGAAAGATTGACTCAACTGCTCAACCGGGTTGGAATGATGCTTCTTATCTCCAGATTCTCGTTGACGATGTTTGGGAGCGTTATGAGCCGAGTAACTCCAAACTGGGTACAGAGGTTTCTGTAGTTTATGACCTCCGTCTTGACACAATCCGTTGGGCTCGTTGCGCTCCTGCTGAGCCGGAAGAACTGGTTGGATTGCAAGTTAAACTCCCTGCAGAGAACTGCCCGGAGGCTGTTGAGGTAATCGGCGGCTTTGATGAATGGCAAGGTACTGCTTTGGCTTTCAACGCTTCTACAGGCTACTTCACTGCTGAGTTCGCTGCGAAACCTTCGCAGTTCTTCAAGTTCCGTTCCGCTGGTGCTTGGCCGGATGCAGGTGGTACTGAAATTGAGGTGTATCGTGATGATGACAATTGGAGTACTATTCAGGATAACGAACTCGTATTCAGCCAACTCTGGCAAGATGGTACCTGCTCTGGTGAGCCTTGCAAAACTATTACTCTCGACTTCAGCGGTGAAAAATATCGTTGGAAAGCTATCGAGCAAGGTATTGAGAATGTAACCCTGACCGAGAAGGCTCACAAGGTAATGGTGGACGGTGTAATGTACATCATCCGTGACAACAAGATGTTCAACGTACAAGGTACTCAAGTTCGTTAATGAACATGCTTTACTTCAGCCCTTCCCTTCATGGGAGGGACTGAGGTAGTCTCATAAAAAAAATAGCTCGGGCTCCCCCGGGCTATTTTTTGTTTTTTAGCTTTTGTCTCTTTTCTCTTACAGGCGCTTGCGCCGGTCTTACAGCATCGCGGTCTTACAGTGCAACGGTCATTCGGAAAGTGCCTTTCGCTCCTTTCCGAATAATAAACGTACATTGCCCGGCAAAAGCGTGCATCTGCGGTTCTACGAAACTATCCAGACAAGCTGCATCGCCATTAGCCGCCGCTATAAACCCTTCGCCTTCGTAGCAGATCAGGTTGTTTGCCTTCGGACAGAGGTTGCCTTCCTTATCTACCACGCGCACGGTGTAGTAGCATAACTCCTCCGGGTTCTCTTTCTCGTTGGCCCAAACTACCTCTAAATGGTCAGGCTCACCGGCGGTGCGGATGGTCTCACGCGCTGCCTCTTTGCCCTCTGCATCATACGCCACCACTTCTATCTCGCCTTTCTCAAACGGCACGTCGAACCACATCAGTCTATACCGCGGCAGTAACTCCGGTCTCGGCGCAGAGCCCCAAACAGGAATCTCAAACGTACCCACCTTCGGCATCTCACTCACTTTCGCCGTCTTTTCTCCCTCTCCTTGGGAGAGGGTCGGGGTGAGGCTCTCTTCTTTCGTCGCAAAACGCAACTTGCCGTAACTCTTGCCGTTGACGAAAAGCTCGGCGCTGGGGTAGGTGGTATAGCAGAAGACAGGCACAGTGTCACCCTCGTTCCAGTTCCAGTGCGGCAACAGATGCAAAGTCGCCTCCTCTTTGTTCCATTGGCTGCGATAGAGCCAATAACGGTCTTTGGGCAGCGATGCCAAGTCAATAATGCCGAAATAACTGCTATGGCTCGGCCATGCGTCCGTATCGTACGGCGAAGGCTCGCCTAAGTAGTCGAAGCCCGTCCATACGAACTGACCGAGCGTCCAGTTATAGTCGTCCTGCAGCTGAAAATCCTGCTCCGGCAGTCCCGACCATGCGCAATACTCCAAGTCGTAGCCGCTACTCTGATTGTCTTCGTACTTCGCATCGGGCTGAATAACGGCAGGGATCTTATACACGCCGCGGCTCGAAACGGTAGAAGCCGTTTCGCTGCCTAAGATCATCTTCTGTGGCAAATTTTCGTAACCTTCTATATAGCGTCCCGTACGGTAGTTGAAGCCCGGGATCTCCACCGCTGCGCCGAACCCGTTATGGATGACGTGCATCGCCTGATCCATTCCGTTCGTCACCGGACGGGTGGGGTCGAGCTGATGGAAGAGGTCCTGTAACTTAGTTACGATCTCTATACCATCCGGCAGCACTTGGTTCCATACCTCGTTGCCGCTGGACCAGAGCATCACACAGGCGTTATTCCGATAGTGCTTTACCATATTCGTGATATCCCATTTCCACCAGTCGTCGAACTCCACGCTGTAGTCGTTCTCTGTCTTACCGTGGTTCCATACATCGAAAGGCTCGATCATCATCATCATTCCCATCTCGTCGCATAACTCCACGAGTTCCGGCGCAGGCATGTTATGGCTCGTGCGGATGGCGTCGCAGCCCATCTCTTTGAGCATCGTGATCTGATGACGCAGCGCATCTTTATGCACCGCTGCACCCAACGGACCTAAGTCGTGGTGAAGACATACACCCTTGAACTTACGCGTCTCGCCATTCAGTTGAAAACCACCCTCCGGTGTATAACTGATCGACCGGATACCAAACCGCGTCTCTACCTCATCTACTATTTCGTCCTTTGTCCTTTGTCCTTTGTCCTGTGTCTTATACACCCTCGTCCGCGCGGTATAGAGCTCCGGCGTCTCGGGGCTCCATAATTGTGGGTTTAGCACCTCGGCTACACCTTGCTGTCCCTCTGCCGTCGCTACGACCTTTCCTTTATAGAGTATATCGGTCTGAATACTGAGCCCTTCATTCGTTAACTCGTTCATTCGTTCACTCGTTAACTCCTCAACGCCGTCCTGCAGTTCCACCTCTACCGTCACTTGGGCAAATTCTTTGCTCACTTTGGGTGTCCGAACCAGCACACCGAAAGTGGGTATATGGATAGGGTTGGTCTCTACCAGATGCACATTGCGGTACAATCCTGCGCCCGGATACCAACGGCTCTGCTGGGGTTTGTTCTCCAGAAAGACATCAATGGTCACCTCTGAATACTGATCGCTGACATCTGAATTCTCCATCGCTTGCGGCAGGATGTAGCAATCAAACGTGTTGTACCCGTACGGCCAATAAACCACCTCTTCGCCGTTGATATAGACATCGGCATGACTCATCGCACCATCGAAAACAAGGGTATAGAACTTGTCCTTGTTCACTTTGACGCGCGTACGGTAGTGCCCTTTGCCCATCCATGGCAGGCCTCCGCTGCGTCCGGTTTTCCAACTCGGCTCTTTCTCTCCGTTCTGAACAACGATGACCTCCTGCAGGTCGTTCGAGCGGTCGAATGGACCGCTGATAGCCCAGTCGTGAGGGATAGTAACGTCCTGCCAAACAGGATTTTCAGTCGTGTCTTGGGTAAACTGCCACGCACGAAGCAACGTGTCAGTACGCACTGATTGTTTCGTGGAACAGCCACAAAAGACCATGCTGCCAATCAGCAGCATGGTGTACATGATATTGAATGGAACTTTCATCTTTTATCTTTCAACTTTACACGAACCTGTACTCCGTCGTTTCGTCTAACCGCTCGCCCGGGAGCAGCACTACATTGGGGAAATCCTCATGGTGTACGCTGTCTGGCCACTGTTGCGCCTCCAGACATACGGCGTGTTGCTCGTCGTATAGCGTACCGCTCTTTCCTTCGTTCTTCTCAATCCAGTTACCGGTATAGACCTGCAGTCCCTTCATCGTCGTCCAGCACTCCATCGTCCGTCCGTCCGCCTGTAAGGTGCAGGCATGACGCAGCTCCTTCGGCGCATCGCCGGCGCAGAGACACCAATTGTTGTCAATACCTCGCCATACCTCAAAGAACTTATCGTGCATCCGGTCGCCCAAACGAACAGGTTGACGGAAATCCATCGGAGTGCCCTCTACATCCTTGATCTCGCCGGTCGGGCAGGTAAACTCATCGTACGGCGTGAACTTGTCTGCGAAGATCTGCAGCACATGGTCGTCCACCGTGCCGCTGCTTTCGCCCGCGAGGTTGAAGTACGCATGGTTGGTCATCGCAACGATAGTGGGCGCGTCGGTCTTCGCTTCGTAGTGAATAACGAGGCGGTTATCTTTCGTCGCCGTGTACGTCACCCATACATCCAGGTTGCCCGGATAACCCTCTTCGCCGTCCTTCGAGCGGTAGTGCAGCTTGATCTCGTAGATACTCTGCTCCACTACCTCCCAGATCTTGGCATTGAAACCCTCAATACCGCCGTGCAGACTGTTAGGACCGTTGTTAATGGGCAGATGGTATTCTACGGGCTGAGCACTGATGGCTGGATTCTGAAGACTGAATACGCCTCCCTTGATGCGGTTCGCCACACGTCCGCAGATGGCGTTGAAATAGGTCTCCTTCGTCCGCCATTCGTCCGCGGTCTTGAAGCCCAGCACAATATCCTTCACTTCGCCCTTGCGGTTGGCTACGAGTAGTTTGGTGATCTTTGCCCCGAGGTTACTCACCTCCACTTTCAATCCCCCCGAACTCTTTATTGTATAAAACTGAATCGGTTTCATGGAACGAAATTTATTTATGTTTATCGCTGATTATTGATTTTAATCCATAGGATAAGAAGATTTGATTTAAGCGGATTTCTGAAAATTTATTTTCAAGCAAGCCGGTTAAAGCAAAGATTCTATAGTACGTAGTACTAAAATCAATAATCAGTGTTTATCTATGTTTATTTTCTTTAAATAAGTCGTGCCACCCCATCTCCGATCTCTGCTACATAGAAATCAGCCTTGATGCCGGTCTTCTTCTCGTACTCGGCACCCACGAAACGCTTGAACTCGTCGATCGCTTCGTCCTTGACGAGGCTCACGGTACATCCGCCAAAACCGCCTCCGGTCATACGGCTGCCGAGCACGCCTTCTACCTGCCATGCCGCTTCGGCGAGGCTGTCCAACTCTTTACCGGTCACTTCGTAGTCATTGCGCAGCGATACATGGCTCGCGGTCATCAGCTCGCCAAAACGCTTGATGTCGCCTTTCTTGAGAGCCTCTACTGCCTCGGCGGTACGGGCTACTTCGCCTACCACGTGGCGCGCACGTTTCTTGGCGATCGGGTCGGTGATAGCACCTTCCACTTTCTCCCAGTCCTCCGGCGTCAGCTCGGCAAGGAACTTGATCGGCTTCACTTTCGAGATCTGCTCTACCGCCGTGTGGCATTGACGAACGCGGTCGTTGTACGCGCCGCTGTCCAGATGGTGCGGACTATGGGTGTTGGAGATAACTACCTTGATGCCGTCCAGCTTAACCGGTACATGCTCGAACTCCAAGGTGTCGCAGTTCAAATAGATGGCATGATCTTTCTTACCCTGCGCAGAAGCAAACTGATCCATCACACCGCACATCACTCCTGCGTACTCATGCTCGCAAGCCTGACCGATAAGCGCCAACTCTGTGCGGTACGCCTTTTCGTCTGTGTAGCCGCATGGGTATCCGCCTCGGTCGCTGACCGCCATCTCCTCTGTGAACGCTCTTGCCGTCACTACCTCCATCGCCGCACTGCTGCTCAGACCGGCACCCGCCGGCACATTGCCGTAATACAGCAGGTCATAACCGCTCTCTAACTTAGCCTCCGGATGACGGCGAGAGATGATATCAATACATCCTAACGCGTAGTTGCACCACGCGCGATCTGCCTGAGGCTTGATCTCGGAAATAGGAATAGTATAAGTCTGCGGCATGTTCAGCGAATGAAAACGCAACACGCCCTCTTCGTTTTTTGCAATCAGCAACCATGCGCCGAAACTCAACGCGCAGGGGAATACACAACCGCCGTTATAATCGGTGTGCTCGCCTATAAGATTTACTCGTCCCGGGGAAAAAAACATCTTCTCTGCCTTGCGGCCGTACGCTTGTTCAAACGCAATTTGCATCTCTTGTGTTGTCATAATAATAGTTGTTTTAGATTAAAATTTGGGACAAAGGTACTGAAAAAATCGTATATATCCAAACAAAATAAAAAAAATCTTGAAAAAAAATATACAAACTATTGTATATGTCGTAAAAAAGTTGTAACTTTGCAGCAGAAAACAAACATGCATTATTGCACCCTTAAATTTTTAGTATTATGAACATCGTGGAATTTACGCTTTACGCGATTCTTTTCATCCTTATCGGATGGACTTTGGTTTCCTTGTTTTTGATCTGGCAATGGTTTGACGCCGGTGATCGGCTGAAGGTCGTTCGTGAGGTGACGCGCGAGCAGACGATTCATGCTATTCATCATAGTTGGAGGCGTTGCCGGAATCTGGTGCTGATCGGTCTGGCTATCGCGATCATCTTTATCATCTTCCCATTCCTCTTGGGCGAGTACTACGGTACGCTCACCTATTCGGGCGTGGTGATCATCGCGGATGTACTGATCCTTATGGGCTTGCGTGCCCGTGCGCATGTTTGCCTCAATAGTGTGGATGAGTATGTCACGGCGAACGAGGAGCACGTGCGTGAGGCGGCTGAAGAGCGTGCTCGCGTCCGCGACGAATGGCGTCGTCAGGCGCCTGAGCTGAACCCAAAGGCGGAGGCGTATATCAAGGAGACGCTCGGCGATAACTACGAGACTTGGTACCAGCACGATATACTCGTCGGACGCAATGTGCTGGCGAATATGGAGGAGGGGCTCTTGTATGCCCAGGGCGTAGTGCTCAAGTTCTCGGAGATTATGGAGGTACGCCCGGGACGTAAGGACCTCAAGCTCGTTACGTCCAATAGTATGAATCCTTTCGTGACCATCGATTTCGGTGCCCTGCCCATCAATCCCGAGACCGGTAATAAGTACATGGACGAGATCGCTATCCGTCTGAATAAGATCATCGAATAATCTGATATTTAATATCTTAATTCTAAAATAATGACTCAATTTAGTGCGCAAGACCTTGAGCAACTACAGGCTCATGGCATTTCTGTGGAGAAAGCGGAGGCACAATTAGCTTGTTTCCGCAATGGTTTTCCTGAGTTGGATATTGTGGCACCGGCATCAACGAAGAAGGGGATTTTAGCCCCGAAGCGTGCCGAGCAGGAGACCTATATTGAGGCTTGGAAGCAGTACTTGGCGGAGGGACATAAGATCCTCAAGTTCGTTCCCGCTTCCGGTGCCGCCAGCCGTATGTTCAAGAATCTGTTCCAGTACCTCGAGGATGGTATAGAGACGCCGTTTATCACGGAGTTCCTGACCAACAAGGATAAGTTTGCTTTTGGTCCCCAGTTGGCGGGTAAGGAAGGCCAGGATGCCGTCCGCTATCTGTTGAACGACATGCACTACGGCGAGCTGCCGAAAGGCTTGCTCCTATTCCATAAATATCGCGATGGCGCGCGTACGCCCGCGTTGGAGCATCTCGTTGAAGGTGCGCAGTACTGCGTTGCTCCCGCGAAGAACGGAGAAAAACCGACCGTCTATCTCCATTTTACCGTCAGCCATGACCACCTCCCCCTCTTCCGCCAGCATATAGCGGATAACCTCAAGAAATTCGAGGAGAAATACGAGGTGCGTTTTGATGTCACTTTCTCGGAGCAGATGCCGAGTACCGATACCCTTGCGGCGAACCCCGATGGTACGCCTTTCCGTACGAAAGACGGCAAGCTGCTCTTCCGTCCGGGCGGACACGGAGCGCTCATCGAGAACCTCAACCAGCAGGATGCCGACATCGTTTTTATTAAGAATATCGATAATGTGGTGCCGGACCGCCTCAAGAAAGATACGATCCGTTACAAGCAGATCCTCGCAGGCGTCTTGGTTACCGAGCAGAAACGTGTCTTCGAGGCGCTGAAAGATCCGAACCTCTCCGACGAAGAGCGCGCCAAACTGAATCGACCCATTCGTGTCTGCGGCGTCGTGAAGAATACCGGCGAACCCGGCGGTGGACCGTTCCTCGTACGCGAGGCGGATGGCTCGATCTCCTGCCAGATCCTCGAATCGACACAGATAAGCGATCCGGCTCTCATGGCGCAATCCACCCACTTCAATCCGGTGGACCTCGTCTGCGCTATACGCGACCACGAAGGCAAACCCTTCAACCTGCCGGACTACGTCGATCCGCAAACGGGATTTATTTCTAATAAATCGAAGGACGGCAAGGAACTGCTGGCGCTCGAGTTACCGGGCCTCTGGAACGGTGCGATGGCGAAGTGGAACACGATCTTCGTAGAAGTGCCTGTCTCCACCTTCAATCCCGTTAAGACCGTCAACGACCTCCTCCGCGAGCAACACCAATAAAACAAAGGCCACCTCGATGAGGTGACCCCAAAAAGTTGGACGGATTATTAAATCTATTTGATTTGATCTTGAAAGTGAGTTCGGTATTGTACCGGGCTCATTTTCAATTTTAGTT
>ONND01000027.1 GCA_900319105.1 uncultured Bacteroidales bacterium
AAACTAAAATTGAAAATGAGCCCAGTACTATACCGAACTCACTTTCAAGATCAAATCAAATAGATTTAATAATCCGTCCAACTTTTTGGGGTCACCTCACTTTGCGGCGGATTTAATAAATGGTAAATAGTGAATAAAGAAATAGTCAATAATACGATGTTTAATTTTACCCCCCCACAAGAGAAATGTTGTAAATGGCAAGGATGCCATTTATTCTGCAATAAAGGCATATATTCAAGACCTAAACCACCAGTTTCTAACTGGTATAACTACTGAGCATTCTTTTCGCCCTGCCCTAAAACAACTCATCGAGGACTGTACGCAACTTCGCGTCGTCAACGAGCAAAGCCACATTGACTGCGGAGCACCGGATATGACGATCCTGCGCAAGAACCTCGCCGTAGCATATATCGAATCCAAGGATCTCGAAGACGGTGATCTCGATGGACGCAAGAAGAACAAAGAGCAATTTGATCGTTACAAAGCCTCGTTAGACACCATCATCTTCACCGACTATCTGGATTTTCACCTCTACGAGCATGGCGAGTGGATTCAGTCTGTACGACTGGCAGAGATACAGGGTAATAAGATCCGTCTCTCCGATGCCGATCGTTTTGTAGCCCTCATCGAGCATATTCGTGATGCGAATGTGCAACGCATCACTTCCGCAAGCAAACTTGCGCAGATCATGGCAGGTAAAGCGCGCCTGCTGCGTGACGTCATCGAGCAGGCGCTCATCCAAGACGGAGCAGCCGGTGACCGGGAGGGACGAACGACCGAACTACAAGGATACATGCAGGCCTTCCAACAGGTTCTTATCCACGATATTACACCGAAAACCTTTGCGGACATCTATGCCCAGACCATCGCCTATGGTATGTTTGCCGCTCGATTGCATGACGAGACACCCGAGGATTTTACACGTGCCGAGGCAGCAAACCTCATCCCCAAATCGAACCCCTTCCTGCGGAAAGTATTTCAACAGATAGCCGGCTACGACCTCGACGAACGTATTGCCTGGATAGTGGACGACCTCGTCTCTGCGTTCGCAGCAACCGATATAGAAAAGATCATGCAGGGTTTCGGAAAAAGCACCCAACAGACCGACCCCATGCTACATTTCTACGAGGATTTCCTTTTCCAATACGACCCTGCTGCCAAGAAACAATGCGGTGTCTATTACACGCCCCAGCCTGTGGTCGAGTTTATCGTACGCGCCGTCGATGATATACTCCGTACGGAGTTCCACCTGCCTATGGGCTTGGCGGACACCTCCAAAATGGAGGTGGAACAAGAGATCGAGCAAGACCTCAAGCATAGGAAAGAAAAAGTGCAAAAACATCGTGTGCAAGTCCTTGATCCCGCTACCGGAACGGGTACGTTCTTGGTAGAGACCGTTCGACAGATCAAGCGAGATCTCGGAGGTCAGATGGGCGCGTGGGATAGTTATGTCCCCGAACATCTGCTGCCTCGTCTGCACGGCTTCGAACTGATGATGGCACCTTATACCATCGCCCATCTCAAACTGGATTTGGAAATCAATATTCCCGCTCAGCAACGCCTCAAAGTCTTCCTGACCAACTCCTTGGAGGAGGCCAACCAAGAAGCCGGTACGCTCTTTGGTAATTACCTTGCCCAAGAAGCCAACGAAGCCTCTCATATCAAACAATCCGCACCCGTCATGATCGTCATGGGAAACCCGCCCTATTCAGGTGAAAGCCAAAACAAAGGAGAATGGATATTAAAACTCATGGAGGATTACAAGAAAGAACCCGGAGGTGTTTCTCCTCTTAAAGAGCGTAATCCCAAGTGGATCAATGATGATTACTGCAAATTCATTCGTTTAGGTCAGTATTACGTAGATCGCAATAAAGAAGGTGTTCTTGCCTATATCTGCAACAATGGTTTCCTCGATAATCCCACCTTCCGCGGAATGCGATGGAACTTGCTTCATAGTTTCGACAAGATCTATATTGTTAATTTACATGGAAACTCCCTTAAGAAAGAGACCACACCAGAAGGAGGCAAAGATGAAAACGTCTTCGATATAATGGTCGGTACATCCATTAATATCTTTATTAAAACAGGTAAAAAGAAGAAGGGAGACTTAGCAGAGGTATATTATACTGATTTACACGGTTTGCGAGAAAAGAAATACAAATTTTTAAATGAACACACATTAAGTTCTGTTGATTTTCATAACGTTAATTATATTGATCCATTCTATTTCTTTGTACCTAAAGATACGGATGGATATATTGAGTACAGAGCAGGATTTGGGATAAATGAAATAATGTCAATAGGAGCCGCAGGTGTAGTTACTGCGAATGACGCCATTCTTATCAACATGAATGAAAAAGAATTAATGCTAAATGTTGAGAACAAGTATGGAATGCATCCTGACATAGAGTTAGTGCAAAAAATTGCTTATAGACCTTTTGACACACAACTAATTTACTATGATGTAAATAAAGTTGAGCGTTCAAGGGAAAAGATAATGCGCCATTTAATACAAGAAAATGTTGCTTTAACTTGTATAAAAATTAATAAAGAGAAATTTTATCCCACACCGTTTGTTGCTAATTGCATCGCAGATGCTAGATTGTCTGATCGTTTTCTAACCTCCGTCTTCCCTCTCTACCTCTACCCCGAAACCGGCTCTCTCGACACCTCCCGCAGACCGAATTTGGATGAGAAAATCTGGGCACAAATCAATACTGCTATCGGCAAAGAAGCCACTCCGGAAGACATTTTCGATTATATCTACGGCGTGCTTCATTCTCCGCTCTATCGCGAGAAATACAAGGAGTTCCTAAAGGTCGATTTCCCCCGCATCCCGTTCCCCAAGAACACCGATGAGTTCGAACATTTCCGCTCCTGCGGCTACCAACTCCGCGAACTCCACCTCATGCATTCCGTTCCCGAAAGCGAAGTGGAATTCCCTGAAACAGGCTCTATGCTTGTTGAGAAAGTGGAATATATTTTGTCCGTTGTACCCGAATGCCATTCGGGTCGTGTATATGTCAACGCCTCACAATACTTCGCCAACGTACCAACTGAGGCATGGGACTTCTTTATCGGCGGCTACCAACCGGCACAAAAATGGCTCAAGGACCGCAAAGGACGCACCCTCTCTTACGACGATATCGAGCATTACCGTAAGATTATAGCCGTTCTCATAGAGACTGCGCGAATCATGAAAACCATCGACGATCCTGCTGCGCAAGTGGCGGACCTTAAGCAAAAACTCCACGACCTCGAGAACCAACTCCATGCCCAAAATAAACCCCAAGAACTCAAAATCATCGGTGGAAACGTCACGTTTAACGACTATAGCACCAATTATACGATAAAAAAGTGAAGTCAACTCTTGCATATATCAGGAAAATATACTAATTTTGTACCCGAATTAGTATTCTGTGTATGGCAAGCAATCAATGGAAGTGGCAAGAACCCGGAACGGTTTGGAAAGGGGTTGGTATATACCATGTTACCATGACAGTACCTTCTCGCGAACCATTATTGGGTACTCTGCAAATCCCCGACAACGATCCTAAACAAGCATTTGTAGAGCGCACCGATCTGGGAAAAGAGATAGTATATCTCATCGGGTCTATCCCTAATTATCGTCCGCAGATTCGACTGCTTCAGTATTGCCTCATGCCTGACCATGTGCATTTTATCGTCCATGTACAACAACAGATGCCATATAGCATCAAAGCAGCTATCCGCGGCTTCTGGCAAGCGGCTAAAAAGGCAGGGCGTGAATATATTTTGTCAATTAGCCCGAATGACATTCGGAATAACGAACAAAATACTCCTTCTCCTATCTTCACCGAGATACCTTTCATCCGACCGCTATCTCGAAGCGGGCAGTTGCAAACGATGTATGATTATGTCCGGATGAACCCCCAACGGCTTGCTACCAAACACCTCATGCACGGCTTCTTCCGGGTACAAGAGAACATCGAGATAGCCGGACGGCGGTACTCCGCCGTCGGTAACACCAAACTTCTACTGTCTGACCGCTTTGAGACGGTTCACGTACGGCACGAACTACTCAATCTCGCTGCTACCGGCAATGACCACCCTCTCCGAAACTATATGAATGGCTGCATCATAGCCGCACGAAAAGGCGCCGTTATGGTCTCACCCTTTATATCCGAGAAGGAGAAAGAGATACAAACCGTACTTCTCGCCGAAGAACATCCCATCATCCTTCTTGCCGACAACGGATTCCGAGACTATTACAAACCCTCCGCCGGACTCTTTGATTCAGTGGCTGCCGGTAACGTCCTCATCCTCTCTCCTTGGCCATACGATCCACAAAAAAAGCGAGTCTCCCGCTCCGAGTGCGTCGCCATGAACGGAATGGCAGAGGAAATAGCTAATTTGCATTTTTAGCATTTTTTATTTGCATATTTCGCAAAAAAGCAGTACCTTTGCACCCGATTTAGTCATAAACTCCCGACTATAACTGGAGAACATAGCTATTTAGACGGCATATTCCTTTACGAACGAATCAGCGAAATTTTACGAACAAAAAAGAATATGTCCCATCACCTCGTGTGGGTGCGTGGGGCATTGTTCAAGGTTTCGCTGACCGCGTTCGTTGTCCCACAATCCCGCATTTTAAGAAAACGACTGCATCTAAAAGTATTTTGTCCGTTGCGTTGGATGCTATCCGACATATATATATTTTGTCCATTAGGTCGGATGCTATCCGACATATATATTTTGTCCATTAGGTCGGATGCTATCCGACATAACCTCACGAATTATCACCATGAGTAAACCTACTTTCATCAACTCCAAAGTCGTTTACCACGACAATAGTACCGAATACAATATAGACGCGAGAGGGAAAGACCTTTCCGCTATCATCCGTGCCTGCCAAACCGAGGACATCCAGCCCCTTTCTTCGTCAATTACGTCCGAATTTAATTCGGACATCTCCGATTCGATCATCTTCACAAAAAAAGCCAAACAGGAAAACAAAATCCCCGCCATCGTCCAAGCCCTCCAAAAATCCCTCGTCGGCAGAAACGACAAGACGCGCGCCCTGGTGAAGGAACTACAATATTGGCAAAAGGACGAATATATAGATCCGAACTATAATGCGCAAGTTATGTACGATGAATTGCAAAAAATCATGCGCCTTCCGTTTGGATATGAGGTCTTCAAAAAGCATTACAACAACACCAGATATTAGTCCCGATTTAGTCCCGATTTAGTCCCAAAAATCCCGAAGTAATCCCGAAAATCCCGAACGAGTCCCGAAATTCGAGGCTCGTTTTTTTTATACCTACCTTTGCACCGCCTTTCGAAAATCGGAGGGTGGTGCTTTTGCTGCTTGCAGGCACCTAAACACTAACTTTTTCCCCTCTCGGCGTAGGGGTTCGAGCAGCAGTCTTTCAGGCCGAAGGCCGGTCTTTCAGTGAAACGGTCTTTCAGTGAAACGGTCTTTCAGCGAAGCGGTCTGCTCGGCAAACGCCGAGCATTATGATTTATACGTTTTTATCTTCAATCTTCATCGCCCTCTTTCTCGTAGTGGGCACTCTCGCCATGATGGGCTTCTTTGAACTTATGCACAAGAACATGCCCCTCAATTGGCTCTGCTACCAGCACGTTATCGTTCTCGCCGCTATCGCGGTACTTTGTTTCATCCTCGCCTGCATCACAGGCGCACAAATCCCCAACTGCTATCTCCGTCCATAACATGCTGATCACCGACGAGGGATGTATCATGCACGAACTCAAACCCAGTTTTAATCCGGCTAAGCAAAAATCTCGCCCGAATATGCACTCAGCTTATCCTAGTATGCGCCATTTCGGTAACCGTACTTGCCACACTCTCATTTGGGAGACTTGGGTCGGAACGCGTACGCCCGGCATGGAGATCGACCACCTCAACGGCGATAAGATGAACTGGTCGCTCGATAACCTCGAAGAAGTCACACCTGCCGAGAACCGCAAGCGTGCAGTCCTGCTGCGTGAACTACGTCGCAACGGCCGCGACCCCAAGCAGATGACCCGCGGCGAACTGCAAGCCATCTTCCGTAAATACCGCCTCGTCGATCCCGAAGCCCAGATGGATCGCGAAATCTCCAGTCATCAGGAGTGTTAACATTGTGCAATTTTCGCGCATCCTTGCGCGAACAAAACCCCTACCATTATGCCAAACGATATCAACAAACTGCGCCGTCTGATGCGCACCGCTCATGTCCTGCAAAAAGGAGATGATGACCACAAATTCGGGCAATCCATCGCCCTTAAACAAGCTTGGTGGTTCGAGTCCTTCCGTGACGCCCTCGCTAACGGCTTCGCGCGCTTTACCTACTACAAGAAAGATGGTACGACCCGCACCGCCCTTGGTACGCGTTCGTCTGTTCTTATTCCGACCGATAAACTGCCCAAATGCCCACAGGATAATGAGGAGCGGGAGGATATAGTCAAAGCCATCCCTTATTTCGACCTCGAGAAAAATGAGTGGCGATCCTTCGACGTCCTTAATTTCAACAGTCTAGATAGGGTCTGGAGATTTAATAACTCTCAAAAGTAACGCCTTATGGAAACCGTTAATAAGCCAATGACATGTAAAGAACTTGCTGAGATTCTTCTAAAGGCTCCAGACAAACCGGTGATGGTTGCAAAAGCAAAAGTAGAAGGAGACCTTGATGGTGTATGGACGGATAGTCATCAAGTGTATCTTGACAAACAGTATATCAAGTCTGTTACATTAAAAGATGGAATAGATGCAATTATTCTTGACGATGATCCATGGTTATGAATTATGAAACTCCTTCTCGACGATAAGCAACACCACGGCTGCTACCTCAATGCCAACGAGGCCTGCATCTTTGCCGCTATCCTCAAATGCACACGTGCAGGACGAGGATGGTACGGCAATTATCGCGAACTCGCCGCCGCTATGCCTTTCGTCATGTCACATGAAACCGCACGTAGAGCCGTGCAAAAATTGTTGAACTTGGGGCTGATAGAGAGGAGAGAGGAAAAGTTATTCGCCGTGACACAAATTGTGACAGACGATGCACAAAATGTGACAGATCCGACACAAAATGTGACAAGCGATGCACAAAATGTGCTCCCCCCTAACAACCCCCCTATAATTAATAATATGAACGAAAATCAACTATCTTCTCCCGCGCAGGACGCGCGTGCAGAAGAAAAGAAGACGGAGGAAAATTTGGATTTTATGGATTTTTGGTTCTTGTTTTCCGCTCCGAAAGAAATGTTAAATCGAGAGAATGCCTGCCGCCGACGCTTACCGAAGAGCGAAATCCGTTCTTTTATCTCAACAATCACGACGAACCCCAGCCCGTCTTCCTACGCGGAGACGAAACCGGCGACATCGTCCAAGTCCGCTACAACGGTGCTTACAAGCTTTGCACCCGTGCCACTATGGAGCTTTTCGGACTTGAATGGGTCCGCGATTGGTAATTGATTTGGCTGTTTACCTGCGGTGCTCTCCCTCCGCAAATTGCCACAAACGATAATTTTTAATGTTTAACAGCGGCGTAAGTGCCGCACTAAAAACCCGATTTTTTTATGAAAGTAACATTAGCTGCCGGTATTAAATCCATCTCCGGCTCTGTCAAACAACGTAACGGTTCACTCCTCGTGTTCAGAACCTTCACCAAGCCCGCCGTCGGACGCAAACCCGGCGAAACCGAAACACGCGCCTATTTCATGCCAAAACGCGAACGCTCCACACCGCCATCCGAAAAAGAGCTTGCCGTTAGACAACGCTTCGCCAAGGCTACGCTCTACTTCCAAACTCTCTCAAACGAACAACGCGAGATGTACGCCAAGGCTTGGAAACGCGACAAGTACATGTTTAACGGCAAGAAATACGCTACCCTTCGCGGATATATCGTCGCGCATTATTATGCCGGACATCCCGTCGACGAGCGGTTGAAGGACTAACGACTGCTAATCGACTGATAATCGACTGATAATCGACTGATAAACATGTGTTCCCGATTTAATTAAATGACACGTATGGAAATCTTCTTATCTAAACAATGCAAGTTCCTTTGCGGATCGCTCGGAAAAGGCTTTGGCTACCATATTCAGAGACGTACCGACCCCGACGGAAAAATCCGATTTTGGGGCGTGAGACAATCAAGAGGCGAAGTACCTGCCAACGGACACCTACGCTTCATCCTCACCTGTGCCGAACTCGCACAAATGAAACTGCACATCGCCGACATCCGCGTCTCTGCCAAAGAGTTGCGTTTGGCTTTCAATGAAGCACGTTTATTGTACGGCGATAGGTTAGTGAAAGCCGATGCTGAACAAATCTATAACGCTCGTGAAGTACTTGATTTTAAGAACTACCTGCCTAATCCGGCTTAATCCTAGTTCTACCTATTTATACCTAGTTCTACCTATAAATACCTATTTTATGAAAAAAGATGCTATCTTACTAACAACGATCGCCGCTCGTTTGGAGCGAGCCATACATGCTGACGTCGGCATGAAAGGACTGAGGATCCTTCTCTATGGCTGGAAAGTGAAGTTCCATCTCATCGATGATTACACTTTCTATAATCGCTCTGTCGAGGACGGCGAACCCTACCTCACGATGGGAGAATTGATGTCTTTCTCTCGATATGCCGGCTATGATCTGACCCATGATTGAGAAAAAATCATTTTTCATGAGGTGCGCGAACTCACTTTCTTGGTGGGTTCGTTTTTTTGTACTACCTTTGCACCGGATTTCAAAATTTCACCATTAGCGCGAAGCGCGCTCACCATTTAGAAATACACCATTGCATTTATGAATAAAGCACCCGAAAATATTGCCCAATTGATTATCGCCGCTCTGGTGGTGCTCGGAGGTATGGTACTCCTTTATATCGGGGTCTCTATCGACCCGAAAGGAGAAATCCACGAGACCGTCCTTGTAGCCTTCGGTGAAGCCGCCACTTTTGCAGGCAGTCTGTTTGGAATAGATTACTATTACAAACGAAGGGGTCCCCGAAAATTTTAATTTTTGGGGAGAGGAGGAAGCGCGACAATTACACGAGTTACGAAGTAAGGAAGTCATTGATCGACGATTCCGACGAGGGCATTGACTATCACTATAAAAACCGATTTAACAACAATGGAACTAAAACTGATTAGGAAAGAGACCGCGGAAGGCGGCGTATACGGCTCTATCCATTTGGATGGTGAGCGGGACTCATACGACGTCGGAACGCTGGAGAACGCCGAAACACTCATTCCAGAAGGTCGTTACCCGCTTCGGATGACCTATTCGCCTAAGTTCGGCAAGATGAGACCCGAGATCTGTGACGTACCTGACCGCACCGGCATCCGCTTCCATCTCGGTACCAAACCGCAACACTCCACCGGATGTGTTCTCGTCTCCCCATTTGGATTGGGGGCTATCGAAGCTCAAATCAACTTAAACAAGAAATATGATGAAGAAACTTTTATTACTGTGTGTAGCGTT
>ONND01000002.1 GCA_900319105.1 uncultured Bacteroidales bacterium
GGAGAGCAGCGGAGCGGGCAGAGGCGGGAGACAGCGGAGCGGAGAGAGGCGAGGGCAGCAGAGAGAGAGCACAGAGCAGAGAGACAGCATCGCCGATGGTACTGCACTGCGTTGTGGGAGAGTAGGTAGCCGCCACTTTCAGAGCCCTTCATCAATCCGATGAGGGGCTCTTTGTTTGTGCCGTCTCCCTTACTCTCTCCGCCTTACAATGTATCCGCCAAGTTTGGCGGATTTTCTACAGCTTCTTCGACGCATCGTAGGTCTCCACCGTTTTGGTCTGGATGATTATCGAGGTGTCGCCTTTCTGCCATGCTTCGCTTCGGGTGGTGATAGTTCTTGTCACGTTGCAGGCCGTGGCGGCTATCGCCACTATGCCGATGATTACTATTTTTCTCATGTTTCTCCTTTCTTCTTTCTTCTTTTATGTCGGATACTATCCGACAATTTTGGTCATTTGGAGCTAATTCCGTCTAACAGGCCGCAGGTCGGTCTGACAGTGCAAAAGGTCTGTCTGCAACGCGGTCTGTCAGTCGTTAGACGGTCTTTTTTACCCTACGGTATTCAACCGCTCCGGCATGTTCACTTGTCCCGTGCTCTCGTCGTAGCATTTCCATGCCTTGCCGAATAGCCAACCCTGGTAGGTCGTGTACTTGAACGCCGAGCCTTTCGGCACGCGGTCCTCTTCGTCCAGGTCAGCCTGCTCAGGTCCATCGCACGGCTCCGTGCCGCCAGACGCACCACCTTGAACCGCTCTTGTCGTGCTTTCTCCTCGGCACTCACCGGCGTAGTACGCTCACCGTGTACACTGGTGAAGTTCAGTCCGTTGATGCGTTTGTGGTTGTAGCACGTGCGGTACTTCTTACTGATTTTGCCCGATATATGATGCACTGGGTCTTCAAATGTTACTTTTCCCATTCGCGTTAGTTATTTTAGTTAATAAAAAACATAGATAAACACCTCAGTTGGTTGTTGCCCCATGGACTTTGTGTCTTTGTATGAAAGCCAGCCAACATAAACAAGTTTACATGGTTGTTTTCCATACAAATCCACATAACTACGTTATAACAACCACCTAAGGCAATAAACATACAAAACAAATTTTCTGATTGCCCATGCATGGTCAATACAAGGATGTGCAAGGCATAGACGCCTCGTCGGAAGTGGCTTGCAACATGTTGAGAAACCATGTTCCTCAAGGGAGTTGCCGCACTTCCTCCTCTCCCCATAGGAAACAGCCTACGGCTTCGGTTTACTCTGGGGACCCCGATTGGGTTATGCGAGTTTGGCATATTCCTTGGCAAGGACGAAACCATAGAGGGTTTGGTACTTGGTTTGGGATTTGAAATCGGCTTCGTAAGAGGCACGGGTGGTGGGGTCTGCTAAGGCAGTCTTAGTGGCAGCAGCCGCCTGACGGAACTTGTTCTGGCGTGCCAGTTCGGCTTCCGTGAAGGGTTTGGTGCGCGGATTGCAGATCTGCGAAGTAAAGTTGGTCTGACGCACTTTCTTGAAGATGATCTTGGAGTGCTTGCAGACTTTGCCACTGAAGGCGGTGAAGGGAGCTTCCAAATTGTACTTACTCATAACTTTATTTTTTTTAAAATTAAACAAAAACATATAAAACACTGTTTGACAGTCCATAGCATGAATGCTATTATATATTTATACAGCCAAACTATTGTAAACAAGTTTCCTATAGTCCGTCTGTATAAAAATCTATATTCTTCTAACGGAACGGACTGTCAAACAGCAATAAACATAAAAAATCTCAACTTTCAGTATGGAGTGTGCACGTCCAATCGTGGATGAAGGTGAGGGACTGGGCGAGAGTCTGACGGATGATAGAACAGGCTTCGTCCGGAAGGAAGAGTTTCGGGTCCAACGGTGGAACTGAGACGGTTAAGGTGTTGTTGGTTGCTTGAAACTCAGGATTGAGGGTCTCCAAGTGATAGAGAACAGCCTCTTTGGCTTTCTGCATCTCTTCTGCTGATTGGCAGCGGATGGTGATTTTGACAAAATTCTTATTCTTCATACTTTTAATATTATTTTAGTTAAACAAAAACCTATAAAACCCTTTTGTGTGCTTTTGAGCTGCGTTCTGACTGTGCTTAGTTGCCAAAATCTCCTTGTGAGTAAACTCCCAGATAGATTTTTGCATCTAATCCCATGTCCCAAGGGACTAAAGCACACAAAAGCAATAAACATATAAAACAAATTCGTTTACTATGTCTGGATGGTCTGGTGACCATTGTCGGATGGCATCCGACCTAATTGACAAAGAAGAATCTACTTGTCGGTCTGATGACCGATGTCGGAATTCAATTTCGACGCAATAGACGAAGAAAGATTGATTTCTATGTCTGCTCCTTTTTGGGACGCGTTTTCATAAGAAGGGAGAAAAAGTCTGTTTCTGTTGTCAAATTAGAAAGAAATGACAACAAGAAGGTGAGAGAGGGTAGGAATAAGTATATAGAAAAATCGGAGCGCACTTATTTTAGTACGTTCCGACTATACAGATAAGATGAAAAAAGTAATAGAAAATTATCTTGTTGACAACACGTGTGACAACAGGGATAGTTTTAGAGGCTATTTGGTGCGACTATTGATGTCTTTTGTAGCATGGAGTCCATCCTCCAGATAGTTCCAATAGGTGTTGCTCATATCGGCTACATCGTTAGTGAAATCCTCTGTTTTAGTAGGGAGTTGCTTTTGCGGATTGATTATTAGAAGTAGCCGGTTAATGATTCTTTTGTTGTCATCTGTTATGCGCTTCTCATCCGCTCTCGGATTAGAGAAATGAAATTGATTCATCATAAGTGAGCGTGCAGAACAGCTTGTGACTTTTTCTATGTAGGGTTGTGCCAACAGTTGCTGGAGAAAGTAATAGACAGTGGCTTGGTTGAGCGTGTCCGTCCATTTGATATTGCACTCGCGAGGTTTGCCATCGAAGAGGTCTATGAAATCATCTGCACTTTTGGGTTCCTCTATCCATTTCAAGTTTTGCAGACATCGCATTAAGAGTTGCAAGCGTTGTATTCGCGATTGGTCATTCGCGTTAATATAGCGGATAGTATATGGGATAGAAGTATCGTGCTTTCTCGTAGAGGAGGCGAACGGTTTTATGGTTGTCTGTTTGCCGTTGACGAACTGGATGCCAATGCCGCCGGCTTCGACATTGTTAATCTCGTAGTCTACGTGCTTTGATTGCACGTAGTCACCGGCGACATTGATGATGGTTTTAGCGTTGTCTTCCATAATATTATTGCTTGTTATCCTCAAAAGGTATTGTAGGCAGGACGAAACGATCGAAGTCTGATTGGTAGAGTGCGTCTTGTACGACACGGTATTTTTCAAATTCTGTTTCCGCTTTCATTTGTGCCAGTTCAGCTGAAATCTTTCCTGAGTCTTGCAGGATCTCTCTATCCCATAGTTTCAGGAAACTATTCAGTCTTTCTTCCCAATCTGCCATTGTCATGGGGATGTGTCTCATTGCTTGTAATTCTGCAAAGTCCAGATATGCAGATACAATACGTTCCAATTGTTGGAGTTCATCCTCGGTAAGATAATTTTTGGCGATAGAAACATCGTATTTATGAATTTTACCGTTAGGAGCACCTTCCCAAGATGTCAAGCCCATGTGTTCTTTTTCCGCATCAGCCCTCTCGTAGATCAGTTCCGCAGCCGTGTGTTGGTGAATGGAATAATGCATTTTGTTTTGCACCGCAGCGAAGAAGCGTTGTGTAGCTGTTGCTATAGGGTCATAGTCAATGCTTGTAGCGTATATGTCTGTGATTTTTTGGTAGAAACGCCGTTCGGAGATGCGTATCTCACGTACCTTCTCCAATTGTTTCTCGAAGTAGTCTTTGGTGAGGATTGTTCCACCATTTTTCAATCGTTCGGAGTCCATCACCCATCCCTGGATTGTGTAGTCTTTCACAATGGCGTTAGCCCATTTTCGGAATTGTACAGCGCGCTCGTTATTTACCTTAAAGCCCACAGCGATAATCATTTGCAGGTTATAGTGCTTAACATCGCGTGCAACCTGCCGATTACCTTCCGTTTGAACTATCCGGAAATTCCGGATGGTTGCCTCTTCGGATAACTCATTGTCGCTGTATATCTTTTGAATATGCTCATTTATTGTGCGTACATCTACACTATATAATTCCGCCATTAGGCGTTGTGTAAGCCAGAGGTTTTCATCTTGGTAGCGTAATTCCACGCTGTCCGGTTGGTCACCTATAGAGCTGGCGAAAGTGAGATACTCCGCTGCGGAAGAACGGATAGTTATTTCCTGTGTTTTCTTTTTTGTTGCCATAGTTTTAATCTTGGGTTGTTTGTGCGCCGATGGCTCCGGGGGAGACATTGTCTATATGGGCACCGACATGCTTGTCTCCGGCGATGTAATCGCCTTGGACGCTATATGTGGTACTGTTTAATGACGAAGCAGAGGAATGGAGATTGTCCATTTTCCATTTTAAATAATCCATGAAATATTGTATCATACGCAGTACTTCAGGTCTGCCTCTGTACCATCGATCATGGTATGCTTGTGAGCCACGAAAATCTTCAAACATAAGTTCCCTATTAACCACGCTACTTTCTTGATTATACAATTCCTGATATAAGTCATCAATCGTAGGGTCAAGTAGTAGCGAGTTGTCTTCTTCCATCTCTACTTCTATTTGCGCGATGCGCAAGCGAATATATTCCTCATAGCATGCATTACGCAACTTACGTTTGATATCAGTAAATGCTAATGGAGCAGATGTGTTCATCTTACCAGTGACTAAGTACTGCCGGAAACTCTCTGCAAGGAATAGGTTGCGGCTAAAATCATAGATGTTATCGAACGGTAGTTGGTTGTAATTGCGGTTGCAATAGAGGAAATACTCAATTACAGGGTCTTTTTTCCCGTTGCTAACCGTTTTATGGATTTCCGAGGCTAACGCTACAAGATCTTTGCCTTCTACGTATTTATCAGACCAGAGCAGTGCCATTTCATTAAGACCTTTTCCTCCATTTACATCATCGTATGTGTGTGGCATCTGTGCGCCCTGCATTAGCACTAATCCGCGCAGATGAATATTGACCATTATGAGGCACTCTGCGTCTGCATAAAAGGAATCGCTTGCTTCTTTAGTAGGAAAGCATTGCGGCGCAAGGTCTTGCCATTTGCTGAGTATGTCGGCTCGTCTGGAGAAATCATCTATTTCGTTAAGCAACGCCCACGCGCAGCCAATATAAGAGATAGGTGGATTCATCAGCCCAATCATCTTGACGATGTCGGAGAGATATGGTTTCCAATCCACCGTTTCTAATCGAGTTTCGTCTCGATTGATTGCACGAAGAATATTCAGTTCTTCAGGAACTTCCCTATGTGCGGTTCGGTTACTCATGTATTTCTTGCACTCCTATAGCTTTCGACGCGACACTATCAATCTGGGTCCCAACATGTTTGTCTCCATATATAGTATCTCCATTGTGTACAATTTTAGTACCCATTGCATCTATCTTCTTCAACGTAGCCGGTGTATTCCATCCTTCTTTGTGTAGCATCATGTCATAGAGCATTGAACGTATTACAGATGCACTTTTCGGGCTTTTTGTTGTGACATATTCGATAATCTCTTCCAACGAAAGTACGAACTCTATTTTTTCTTTTTTAGCTAACTTCCGTTGTTCAGCCTTCTGCTTGGCTAATTCCTTTTTATGGACTTCAATAGCAGCTTTATGCGAGTCACGAAGAAGTTTCAATGTCGGGAGCACTTGTTTTTTACCTCCTCCATAAATATAATCAGCGTTTTTAATGAGATGTGATAGAATGTCAACTCGCATTTCAGGATCGCTAATACTCTCTATAAAGGTCTTAAGAGCTTTTATATTATAAAATACCTTAAAGTCAGACCAGTCAACAAAAGCAGGAGACTTAATCCACCCATCGTCAAACATTTTTTCCAGCCCCCAATATGCTATGGTATTTTCAGTATAGCCTTGTTGCTGCATCCACAACTTGAATTTGTCTTCATAATAGTCGAAAGAGTAGTAGCGGATGCACTTTTCTCTGGTAGCTAGAGAATATTCATTACAATCACAATCTTCGTGTAACCATTCTTCACGAAGTTCTGTAAAATCTTCTATTATAGGATTCCCCTCATCATCTTCGGAAGGATAATGTTTCCAATCTTTAAGGATATCTTTCCTTCTTAGTTTTTGTTGCGTTTTTTCTTCATCCATTGCTTTTTTATATTTTTGTCATGCTATTGTTATGCTCTCTTCTTTATTCATAGCCATTGGCTTTTTTCCAATTCTTAGCATTTTGAACAAAATCATCTTTCCACGTTTTATAACTCGTAATATCATTATGTATATCAGTTTCTGTTAAAGTTTTGGAAACCGTTTCAGGAGAACCATCATGAATTACTTCAGAATATTTGCTATATAAACCTAATAAGTAATCAATATCAGTTTTAGAGACAAGAATCATATTCGCTAAATCACTCCTTTTGAAACTAATATTTTTGCTAAAACGCGAAATAGCATTATTGACAAGAATATCTTCTACAGTTCGTTCCAGTAATTGTCGCATCTTATCTTTCAAATCATTTATGATACTATTCTTTTTGTCTATTTGTGTAATGTTTAGGCTTTTTATTTCATTAAGTCCCGACATTATTGTATCTATCCGTTCTTGCACATTCTTTACTAAGTAAGGTATTTCATCTGATACAATACCGCAATGATTTTCTACTGAATTTAAACATGTAACATAACATTCGCAAGAGTGTTCTTTCTTATAGGCATCCTTTAATATTCTTAAGAAGTATAAATCATGCGTAAAAACAATAACTTGTTGGTTGACGGAGAGGTGTACTATTATTTTTGCGACAGCTTCTCTATAATCCATATCAAGTGAATTAATTGGATCGTCAAAAACTATCGTGTTATTAGAATTATCAACATTACTCTCTGCTAAGAAATTTGCAATTGCAACAATCTTCTGTTCTCCTTCGCTAAACACTTCAGTTATATTTTCTGAAATGGAATTGAAACCGCATTTTTGATAAGTTATCCCAGATGTAGTACGCGTTTTCTTCAATCCCATTTTTGTAGCTATTTGAGGGTTCATTATATTCAAATACTGCAAGAATAATGTTTGTTGAGCTTCTATGGCATTTGTTTCCAGTAACTCTCCCATTTTCGTAGAAATACTACGTGTATTAAGAGCTGATAAACATTCACCATATTTCTTTTTTAACGTATATTCATCATAGTATTTTAGAATCGAATCCCGCTTTTGTACTAGAAGATTTAGTGCTTCTAATTCAAGATACTCTTTTTCTATTTTTGAGCGATTCGCTAAAACTTCTTCGTTCGTTTTAATCCGTTGGCTAATTTTTTTTATTTCTTCTAGTAACAATGCCGATAAACTAGGAGTAACAGCACATGAAGTAATATCTTCGTCTTTATTATCAATAAGGTTTAAAACATTATCCTTAGCATTAATAAGTTGTTCAATATATTCGGAGATGGTTGTACGAAAAATAGGATTATCTTCAACTAACTCATTTATTAATTCTTTTGTAATCAATTCATTCGGAATATTATCATATCTCTTGCGCTCTTGTTCCAACTTCCCTTTTGCCAAATCCAATGCAGTGCTTGTAGTGTCTTGAATGTAAGACTCAAATTTTTGTAATCTAGTTTTTGCATCAGTGGATAATGGTTGTTGACACAACATACAAAACTCTACGCCATCTTTAGAACCGATAGGGTGATCTGTATGTATTTCGGAAATTGCATAATTCCTCGCAGCTTCCCATAAACTCTTCCATGCTTGACTCTCTATAGAGAAAACAAGTCCTTCTTCATATGACTCTCTTGCAATTTTGTTTGCCGCTTCTTTTGTTAATAAGTCATGAATTAAAGTGGCAATATTTTGGAGATTTTCAATATCGAATAGTTTGTTCCACTCATTAATCTTTACTAATAAAGAGTTATACCTATTCAATTTGTGTACCAAATTCTTATTAGTCTCTGCCGGATTAGCGTCTTTTAATGACGTCTCTAATGAAAGCTTATGATTAATTTGTTCTGTAGTAAGTGAAAGTTTTGCCTCAATGTCAGCCCGGTTGAGTGTTTCTAAATTTTGATACCATCTGTAAGTTTCTGTATTTCTATATTTTTCAGGAAGTTCATCTTTCTCTTTGACGAGTAATGATGCATCTTTATTTATTAGACATGATAGTTTTTCATAAAGTTGTAATAAACGTTCCAACACTTCTATTCCGGCTGGTTTGTATTCGGCGGGATTATCTTGATTTAAATATATACCAGCACACTTTGTATCAAATATATATACTGAATTAAGGTTCTCGTCTGTTGGTTGCCCTTCTTGCCACACAAAATTAGTTTCGACATTTCCTTTCGTATATTTAATAGAAACGGATTGAACCTCAGTACTAGCAGTATATACATTTTTCTTCAATACGACTCCATTATCACGACTCCAACACAATTTTTTTAATATTTTAGAGAAACTTGATTTTCCTGAGCCGTTTTTTCCATATACAATTGTCAAACTATCCAGCGAGAAATTTAACGCGGTTGATTCATAAAGAGCTGATATGTTGTGCGGGGAAGAAATTTGCTTTAATCGAACTTGATTAGTAGATGTTATGATCGGCGGAATATCTGCATTTGTAGCAGGAGATGGTACTAATGTTATCCCTTCAAATCCGTGTTCTTTCTTCAATAATTCTTTGATCTCTTGAATATCTTGCGCGGTCAATACAGTACAATGTAAAATGCGCCTAATTGCATCCTTGATAAAAGGAGCTTTATTATTTGACCATGTAATAATATCAGAATATACAGCCATAGTGTTTCGTTAATTTTATTTTCCAGATTTAATGATAATGTTATTTAGTTGTTAGTCACAATAGTTAATGATTATCGTCTTGATTAGCTCGTTTTAATGGGTTATTACTTGTTTTATTTGTCTTTATGGTGCGCAATTGCATCATCAGTTGCGTTCCTCTTTCTGTTAAATTCCAAAATAAAGCCATATCTCCTTTCGTGGTTTGCGAATAGGTAACATTTATTAAGCCAAGAGCCATAAATTGTATTTTTATAGTTTGAAAATCTTGGCTATTCATATATAATGTATCGCTCGTAGGCTTCCCTACATAACTATATGCTATACTTTTTAATAAGGATTCAACCCTTTGATCATTCGGACAGTCTAACAGATAAGGTGCAATGCTCATGAACAACTGTTTCCATGTGACCTCGCATTCCCAATTTTGCGATGTCACTTCTTGTCTCCAAATATGAGTTTTTGTCCCTCGAATACGTACTTTTTCGTCAATACCAGCAATATCACTATATGGTTTGTACTCCCCATGTTTTCTTTTGTATTCTCTTAACTCAGCAACTTCTTTGCGTAATTGGCTTAGTTCAACGAGATTCTCACTGGAAAGAACCTGATTGGCGCGCACCCATCCAATTGCAGGGTGTTCACGCATTTCTTTGTTTAGACTTATAATGACTGAAGAAACCAAATCTTGCTTATTGTCCCACTGGCGAACAAGCCTTCCATTTTGTACCTTAGCTTTGAAGAGAGATAGTTTTTGAAGTTTTGTAAAATCAGTATCTTTATTATTTTCTTCTATTGCATTCTCATTACGAACAAAAGCCAGAACCCGAATACCTTTGCTAACGGCATAATCATATTCCTTTTCGGTATAACTAATGCCGTCAGGAGCCAAAGAGCCATATCTGCCCGCTACAATCACAACGTAATAATCGCAGTTGTCAATGATGCGTTTAATAAAGTTAAATTGTTCCTCATCCGTAGCAGGAAACATCTCCATTCCTGATGGAATATGTTCAGACTCTTGTACTGCAGTTAAAACCGCTTGACGTTCCTCTTTTAAGTCAACAAATGTGGAACTTACAAATATTTGATATTTCTTATCCATCTCTTATAACACGCACTTAAAGATGCCTATTGTTTTGTAGTCGCCAAACTCATCTAATTCGATTGGTTCAAAATCAGGATTGAGAGGAAGAAGTTCTACTTTGGAATGTTGCCAACTGTCTTCTGTATTTGATTTCTCACTATGGTAGCGTTTGATGGTATAGCGACCACCATAGGCATCATCGTACTCACTACTTTGCGTGAGAACAATCTCACCATTACGTGAACCGGCATTGTACCACTCGAAGATACAAATATCGCCATCTTTGATTTTGGGTAGCATGGAATCGCCCTTTGCATGAATCGCAAAATGGCGTTTGGGGTCAGGAGTAAATCCTAATTCGGAAGCATCTATCCATCCTTCCTCTTCCGGCAGTTGACCATCTTCGAAATATCCACAAGCAGCGCGGAGCGTATAAAGAGGTATAAATCCGGGTTGGTATTCGGGGTGGATAAGGGTAATCTTTTGCTCAACTTGTTGTTCCTCTTCTGCTTCAATGACTTGTTGGGTAGCTTCGAGATTGCGCGCGGTGTATTTGGCGACGTCGGCTATAACAATTTTTTGTACTGCTGCAATAATTTGCTCCATAGAAGCAAGGTCTGGAGTTTTCCCATCAGCACAAACGGGAAGCATGATAGTGTCTTTGTTGATCTTTGTTTTGCTGACACTATCTCCCCAGGTGTACTTGTGACCAAGACTTTTCTTTACGCATGTTACAAGGGATAATAGATTGAGTCTTGTAGGGGTGTAGTCTTTGAGGTATAATGCAATATTGTGGCTATCATTGGAGAAGAAATCATCCTTTTGGTAGCTAACCACGAATGTTTTACCACCAATAAATACACAATTACCTTGTTCTAGCAAATCTTTGTTATGCGATATATAGCCACAGATACCATTATTCTCTGCACTTGCACAGAGATATGGAGTGGTTCCCGAACCAAGTTTTATATTGGAAGCCAGGATGTTATGTGTATTGCGTATGGAGAAAACTTCTGTTATAGGGAAAGGCTTCCAATGAAGGGCAGAGAGTCGATCTAGTGCGGTTTTGTCGGCAGAAGTCAGTTCGTAGTTGTTCAAGCCGGTAGCCACGAGATAAGCCTCGAGTTCGCGCAAGCGCGCCCTCTCGAGTTCGCGCAAGCGCGCCCTCTCGAGTTCGCGCACTATAAATTCAAAATCTATTTTTCCTTTGGACTTTTCAGGTAATTGAATAATACAATCTTTAGCAACTTTCCAATGTCGAGCATATCCAAGGTTTGGTATTTGTTTTTGCCATACAGCAATGAAAAATAGTAAACAATTAACATTGTCTGTACATGGTAAGAGCACCTTTACATTGTCAAGTACAGAGAAACTTTTTTGAACAACGTTGAAAGTACGCGTATGGTCTCCAAAAGTTATATAAATAGGATGTTGATAGTCACATATAAAATCTGGGTTGTCTGTATAGCCAATAACGCCTCCATTAGTTGATTCAGAAGAATAAACAGGGAATTCTGCCTTAGTGAAAGTTTGTTCTTTTGATAACATCCGAGAAATTTTCTGAATCTTAAAAAGGTTCGAAACGCTATACTCGCCCCACTTGACTTTGCGAAGCTGAAGGTCAAGTGGGGCTAAAATTTTCCCAGGCTGTCCTCCTCCTTTTTGTGTTTCAGGAGGTTTGAAACTTCCCACGCAAGATAATCTGCTACGGTACAACGGAAATCATCAATAGTAGGGCAAGTATCTATCTTTTTATGTTTACTGAATGTCCAATCGTCCCCATTCAAAGTGATAGTGTCTTCGATATAATCTTCCGGTTTGAGGTATGATTGTGTTACAGCCCGATTAAGAATAAGGTTGACGACTTCGTCATATCTCTCTTTGGCATGGTCATTGTCGCTGAGATTGACACTATTGCTTGCCTTTTTGCGATTGGCTCTTTTGTATCCATCTTCAGCGAAATTTATAAACTTCACTTTTTGCTGAACATTGTGTGGATGTCCTACTTCGAAAAGGTATATGGCCGTTTGTACCGATGCTTTACCAATAAATAATTTTTCCGTCATGTGTATAGACGCAAGCAGTGTGCTATGTTTCAGAATACGTTGGGCGTAATCTTTTGCTTGTCCCGCACCTGCATTTTCTCGGATAAGCACAGCAGCATATCCAGAACTCATTTTGTCTAGCGCCTTTTCTACAAAGATGAGTCCGCTACCGGGAGCAGAGTATGGCGGATTAAGGAGGAAAACATTTGCAGGGAAGTCTTTGTCCTTCTCGTCTTTAATGGCTTGGTTATATTTGCCGTTGTATTGGAGTGAATCTTCATTAAGAATGTGCGAAGAACCATCGCCCATGAGAATCATATTCAGAACAGCCAACATATAGATATCCGGGCGCAATTCGATACCTAATAATTGGAAGAGTTTGATTTGATCTTCTTTCAGCCTTAATTCTTTCGGACTCTTGATTTGTTCTCTTGCGTCTTGAATCATTAATTTCATAGCCGCAACGAGGAAGCCTCCCGATCCTGCGGTATAGTCCCAAACGTAAGAGTCCATATTTACGCGGCAAAGACGAGCCATAAACTCTGTGACATATCGAGGCGTTAGCACTACATCGTTCTTATCATCGCCAGGTCTGAAAGGAAGCCATGAGTAGAATTCATTAAACATGGCACCTGTAAAATCAAGATGTTTCGCAGATTGGAAGATGGGCATAATATCATCCACAACGCACATGTACACCGATTTAATGGGGCTTGCACCTTTAATGGGAGTGTACATGTTCTTGTCCCGGATAATCTGCTCAAAGAGTTGATTAATAGTGTGTTTCTTCTCTTCAGGAAGTTGTTTGTGCTCAAGAAATTCTTTTATCTTATTGAGCATTTTTACTCCGTCATTTGAGTATGTTCCACTATCACCGTTCAATTCTTCTACGCGGAGAGGGGCAACATTTTCTGCCCCCAACCCTGCCATAATCATACCACATACCAACTGCACACGGTTTTCTGCTTTGATGTTAAGGTTGTCGTGCATTTGTTGGTTCAGATCTTTGAGAACTTTGACAATCTGATTCTCAAAATCAACCGTTTGCAGTTCCTGCTCCTCTTCGGATAACTGCAAGTTATGGATTGCAGTTGCAAGTTGAGGCAAATGTTCTTTGGCAAAAAACGAAAGGTCAGAATACTCACCAATCTTTTTAGGAATAAGCATGTTCTCTTGCGATACAAAGTACACGCCTAATTCAGTATGTAGTTTCCCGTCCGCAGAAGAGTAGCCATTATAACCAATAGCTATTACCTCTTTGTATGATTTGGTATATTTGATTATACTCTCGGCATAGTGAAGAGCACCGTTTACAGCAAAATTTTTGATGGAAGCGTAATCTTTGACACCTCTATCAGTATATAGCGACAATGTCCCAGAGTCCGTTCGTTTCTCCAGTTTGCCTTTTGTGCCTTTCACTTCTATCATTACCGGCATAAAAGAATGATCGGGCATTTGAAGCAGAATCTTTATATCCGGAATATTCTTGCCTTTTCCTCCAGATTTGGATTCCGCTTTCGAAAGCGCGGCTTCGATCTCGTCATTGACATTATCCGTCTTGAACTTGAAATCAACACCTGCCTGTTGTAGTTGCTGTTTGGCAGTTAATTCTACTTGCTCTTCTATGCTATGTGCCATAATGGTATATTTTTGCTTATTTCTTTCTATATACTTGATCCAAGGTCTTGCCGTCGGCATCTTTCCATCTTGTCCAACCGTTGGAACTGCCACCGACAATCATTGCTGCGGCTGCGGAAGGAGATGGAAAAGTATAATCTGCTTTGAGAGTAATCTTACCTTTTGATGTGGAGCAATACGTTTTGATAAAAGATTTTCTTTTCTCCTGTGAATTGGGTTTGAGCGAATTACATTCGCCTAAACGAAGTTCACTACCTGCTAATACAACAAACTCTTCACTCTCGCACAGATAACCAACGGCATCGCTTCCGGCTCGCTTGCAATAGAACAGATGCTTCTCTTTTGCTACTCTTGCTTTTGTTTGCTTTTGACAGAAGATGTCGCAACCGATAAACTGCGCAAGCGTTTCTACATAACGGAAGAACTTATCAGTTTTACCTTTCAACATCACATTCATGTGCGGTTGCTTGGGACTTTGCGTGTTCTCAGAGAAATCAAAACGCTGAAGATCCAGTGCTTTATTGTAAGCGAGATATTCCAGATATTGCACTTCCGTCTTGCTGAGCGTATCCTCGTTGCTACCTAAAAACACGAGCACTTCATCCCAGAAATCTTTCTTGATCATGTGCTGCGCAATGCGTTTTACGAAATCGTCTGTTTCGCCTATATAAGCCTTGCGTGTATCTCTGTTTAGAAGTATGTACAAAGCAGGTTTCTGTAAATCGCCGTTGAAATCATGCATGAAGGCAGAGTCGTTGCGCTTGATATTGTATAACTTGCACATACAATCATCCATGCTCACGATACGCGAGCCGTTCAAATCATCATTGTGTAGATAGGTATAGATAGTGGTTGCCATATCTTAGTTATTCATATTGTATTACAATTATGATTGGTGTTTTTGATCAATAAATCATTGTACATATGCAAATGACTGTGGTGCCACCTGGAGATTATAATCGCTCAGGCGGCGTGCCTTTGCGTATCGTTTGGTATTCCTAATCTTAATGGCATATGCCTTTTCCTTATTGGCAAAGTATGACAGATAAAAGTCACGTGTGATGCCTGCATATCGTGCAGTTTGCTCCCATATCGTATCAACATCATCATTTAAGATGCTATCAATAGTAAATTCGCCAATAACTTGTTGTACAGGCGAAGAAGCATAGACAATAACCGTTTGCACATCCGTGTTCTTAAAGATACTCTTGCGGAACTCGAACTTCTTAGTTCCATCGAATATCTTTTCGGCAAACTCAGGTTTAATAGATAATAAAACTGTCATCGCTTTTTGTTTCTTTTATGATTGTTTTAAATTGTTCTGTTGTAATCGGTTTAAAGCCACGAGGCGCGTCATTCACCCCTAATAAAACTCCAAGATCAATCAATTCTTTCATGTTGATTCGATGTGGGAAGGAGTAGAGATAGAGGAACTTAACAACAAATGGTTTATCGCTTCTGTATCTCCACATCTCTTGCAGTTCTTTTTCAGGAAAGACGCTGCCTTTTCTGCAGTATTTGATAAACTCGTCTTCTGTCGCAAAATCTTTTTTAAGTTCCTCCACTATTCCAATGGTAGTGACAACACTCTTGTAATAGCCTCCCGTGCGGTAGAAAATCAATAAATCTCCTTTGTTCGGATGCGGTTCAAAAGCACGCGACACATACACTTTTCCTATTCCGTTTCGATGTGGGAAATCCTCAACAAATTCCTCCGGAGACTCAGTATTAAGAATCGAGTCCGGAAGCAGTTCAGTATGGTAATCGGGATAGATCGGGACCAAATATGCATTTCGGGAAGCCTCAACGAACGGATAAGTAAATCGCAAATTGCTTCTTATATCTGTATTCGGATGAAAATCCCGTACATAAACCATTTCTCCACCTTTCATGCCCCAATACACAAACCCCCATTGTTCCAATAAGGCTATCAAACGGCGTTGTTCATCGCGTTTATCAAAGATAGTGACATATATTTCTTCCACATGTTTTTTTAGTGCATTGTCAAATATGATTTTCAAGAAACGCTCTCCCAGACGGAATCCATTGTTGATGACCTTAAAAGTTCCGATTTTAAGTCGCTTCTTCGGGGGCAATACAGGCGCGACATTCGAATAGTCTTCTTCTGTTCCTTCTACTTTCAAATACAAGAAGGACAACAGCATCCCATTATTGGAGTTAATGGTGATATATGCTTCATCATCATATTTTTTAATAAACCATTTGTCGAATCCGGGGTAATCTTCTTTAAGACTGTCAAAGAATGGATCGTCAAGATTGATTTTGCCGAATTTAAGCTTTTGAACATTGAGCACTTTATAATCGACCAAATCCGGGTGCTCTGCAAAAACTTTCTCAAGGAAGGAATCAATGGTATATACTTTATCCGCAATATTTAGTACTTCCGCTTTTTTGTGGATTTTCTTATCTTCCGTTATTAAAATATCTACACGACCGACATACACTTCATTCAACAAAATCGTATCATTCCGGTCGTTGTCGTTAGCATCCATTCTCTCAGAAACTTGGAGAACTTCATGTTGCAAGGGAGACGGGATGTCAATTATCTCATAACTTTGCAATTTTGTCATGAAGGCCGATACTGTTTCTTGGTTCGGGTTCTTCTTGATTTCTTCGATAGTAACAGAATGAACGCATTTCGTGTATTTTCCTCGATCCAACCAACGGTATAAAATGCCGATATCCTGCGAAACAACTTTATTCGCCTCGCGGTGGATGATAATATTGGTGTCTAATAGTGCTTTCATTTCTTAAATTTATTTTTAATCCTAATAACTATTTCCTGCCGAGGAATAAATAGATAAGCTACAAACGATAAAAGTAGTATAATCGCGGTCCAAAATTCCCATGGTAATTTGTTATACCACTCAACTCCCATGTGCCAACTCCTTAAAGAAGAGATGCCAAAGAGTAAACTGCAGATTAGATTTGTTGCGATTGCCAGCATGATTTGTTTATTGCCAATAGTCTCTTCTTCAAATTCGGAGAAGAAAGTATAACTACCATCTGTACTTTTTTCGCTCTTATTAAAAATTATCAAAAATTCGTTAGGTCGTATCTTCCGCGTATTTGGCAAATAGTGATTAAATCCCTCAGATTCTAATACTCTTATATTTCTCAGTTTGCTAGTATTCAAGTATGAGATGCTATATTGACTTGGGATGACATGAAAACAGAAACAAGACTTGACCTCATTGCATAAGAAATAGCCCTTATTTAACAAATCGTATATATGGTTAGGAAGGTTTCGATTTTCATTTATTTTAATATTATATATGTATGCCGTTTTGGCAATCCCTTTATTTACAATCGCAAGATTTTTGGCACTAGTTTGAATGTATAATCTAACATAATTTTTTATGGTCTGGTTAATCCGATTAATTGCAAAAGAACATACACCATCCTCAATCATTATGTTCTTTATCGGCAGTACCGATAGGTTATCACGAGATTTAAATTCTAATATGGCACCATTTCTTTTATCTCCATTAATCGCTTTATTTGCATTAATTGTATCATTAAAAATAAACTTGCTATTATCATCATCTCGTATTAATGCGTCCATGAGGCAAGTTACTTTATCGGTTTGTCTCAGAAAAGGTAAAGATAATATGATCTCAATATCTTCGGCATAAGGATTTGGCATAAATTCAAAACCTAATTCCAATGCTGCATTTTCGCCGATAAAATCCCACGTACAGATATGAAGCCGATCAATCACTATGGCTTTATTTGACAGTATAAAATATGTGTTATCCATATGAAATTAGATAAAAGGATAATAGTGAAACACTTCTAACGCTAACCTATAGGAAAATAAGGCCATATTATTAAGCTCTTCTTCGTTAATAATAAATTCATTATCTTGTTCGTTGATGTGAATCCACTTGTTTCTATAATCTCGAAGTTGGTGAAGTTTCTTTTTCATTTCTAAGTTATATGAACAATTCTCAATAAGATCGTAAAAACTTCGGCAGGATAATTGTTCATCATCTCGCATAAAGGACTCAATCGCAGCTTGGCACATAATAATACATGACAAATTTGCTCCTGCACAATATGAAATATAGGCGTTTTCCAATTGGAAAGTCGTCCAATCTTGTACGCAAATACCGCCTTTCAAGACTTCATCTTGAATAGTCAGCAATATACGTTCCCTATTGTTCATCTTGTTGATCAGTTGTTTGTAATTTGACCGTTGTATTAAATTTGCGTGCAAAGGTACTAAAAATTTTTGATATATGCAAGAAAAAATCGGAGATTTTTGGTCCGGATGGCGGTTTTTGTGTCTCGGTCTTGTCTCGGTTGTGAGTCGGTCATCGGTCGGTGGAAAAGTGGGAGAATGGGGGAGGGTATAATAACGAGTTAACGAATTCACTAGTGAACGAATTAATGAGCACAAAAAAGACGAGCCGGAGGTCTGCGCCGAAAAGGGAAGAAGGATATTAGTCGATTAAGACTTATTCAATCAAGCCTAATTTCTTGAGGCGGGCACGGATGGCACCGTACGTGCGGTTGAAATCCCTGGCTAATTGTGCGATGGGTGTGCCTTCTTGGAACAGTTCACGCAGACGCAAGTCATCTTCTGCCATCCAACGCTCACCGGCTTGAGAGGCAGCAGGCTTGTCCTGCGCGGGCTTCTTGCGCATCATTTTGATGAAATCCAAGAGATAAGACGAAGGCTTGCCTTCCTTCAACATGTCGTGAATCATGGCTTCCACCGCCATGTCGTCCAACGCACTGCCTTTGTATTCGTTCTTGGCAGGAGTTTTTGGCTGCTTTGTCCCCTTGTCTTTGGTACTTTGTCCCTTAGTCACTTTCTTCGGCTTTTCCATGAGCGGCTGCAAATCGTCCATCGGAGCTACGAACGTATTGCGGGCTTGGAGCAGCGATTCAGAGGAAGGAAGGTCCGTTTGGAGCAGCGATTGCATCAGATGCATCTTCTCGTGCAGGACTAAGAACAAGTCACTCAGCAACGGCTCGAAATCCGACACATCGGCTTTGTTCTTGCTTCGGCAGGGATGGCCGGCTATCTTTTGGGCAACAGGCTCCATCAGCGGCACGAAATATCCGCACGCGGCATGAAGACGCTCGCGCAAACGCGTCTTGTCGGCGGAAAGCAGCAGTTTGGTCAACTGCGGCCGGAACTTATCGGCGATGCCCTGCCATTCGGTGAAAACGGGTTGCAGACCCTCCAAGAACGGCAGCGTCTCGGCGTTGAACGATACTTTGGATGCCGCCATCTTGCGCATCTGGTCTATCAAAGAGAGCGTCCGATGGAAATCAAAAAGCGCGCTGAACAACTGTATCTCGTATTCCTTGCGCGCCGTCGGAAGTGCCTGATTGATAGTCTCTACGGACGGCTGGCTGTCGGTATAACGCAGCACGGAAGGGTCGTTGTCCAGCTCCACATAATCGAGCGGCGAAGAGAGCACGATGCCTTCGAGCGTCCGGCAACGGGAAAGCGCCACATACACCTGTCCGGCGGCAAAAGCACGTGCCGCGTCGATGATCACTTTGTCGAAGGTCAGACCCTGGCTTTTGTGGATCGTCACCGCCCACGCGAGCCTGAGCGGATACTGGGTGAAAGTGCCTAAAATCTCCTCGTCGATCTTGCCCGTTTTCTCGTCCTCGCGGTAGCGGATATTCTCCCACACCATGCGCGTCACCTCGATGTCGCCGTCCTCGCAGCGCACGATGATCTTGTCGCTGTCAATATCCGTGATCACGCCTATCTTGCCGTTGTAGAACCGCCGCGGCTTCTGGTCGTCGTTGCGCACGAACATCACCCGCGCACCGGTTTTGAGCGTCAGTTCTTCGTCCGTCGGGTAGATGTTGACCGGAAAATCTTTCTTGATTTCTGCGGTGAAAACACGCGGCGCGTCCGGCAGTTTGGCTAACTCGCGCTCGTTCAGTTCGTCCGCCAAGCGGTTGTGGGTCGTGAGGGTGATATGGAAGTCCTCGTTCGTGTTCCTGAACCGCGGATTGTACCGTGCACTGAGTAACGCACGGCCTTGCGCAGTCAGCTGATTCTCACGCACTTCGTTCAGCAGTTGCACGAAAGTCCGGTCCTGTTGCCGGAACACATGATCGAGCTCCACGTAAACCGGTTGCAGCTCCTGCATCACTTTCGCTTGGAAGAAATACGGTCCGTCGTAGTACTTCTTCATCGCCTCTTCGTCCTCTCCGCGCGTCACCACCGGCGAGAGCTGAAAGAGGTCGCCGATCATCACCACTTGCACGCCTCCGAACGGCTGGTCTTTGCGGTATTTGTACCGCCGCAGCACGGCGTCAATCGCGTCCAGCACGTCCGCACGAACCATACTGATCTCGTCAATCACCAGCATCTCCAGATGATAAATGAGGTTGCGTTTGCGCTGTGTAAGTCGCTGTTCTGCAAACAGTTGCTTGTACGACTGCGGGGTGGGAATGAGTGTCCGGACGGGCAACTGAAAGAACGAATGAATGGTCATTCCGCCGGCATTGATGGCTGCCACACCGGTTGGTGCCACGACTGCCATGTGCTTCGGCGTCTGTTCGCGCAGTTTCCGCAGGAACGTCGTCTTTCCCGTTCCCGCCTTGCCGGTGATGAACAGTGGCCGGTTGGTATGCATCGCGAACTCCTCCGCCAGATAGTACGGCAAGGATTCATTTCGTGCATCTTGCTGCGCATCTGCCTCTATCGAACGAGTGTCAATGATTCCGGCTAAGAGTTTGTAATGCTTGTCATTCCATGGTTCTGCAGTCATGGAAATCGTGAAAAAGAACGTACCGGTATCAAACTTGCCCACTAACGGGACATTCGAGAACCCTTCCATGCGCTCTAAATACCGCGGATCCGTTACCGGCAACAAATACTCCGTGCCCTTGTACAAAAAACGTGTTTTATATTTGGGTACACGCCTCCCTTCATCAGTGATTTTTAATTCACGAATAATCTCCGGTTCCTCCGGTTCAATCAACATCAGCGAGCCACGATTTACGCGATATTCATCGCGCGTAAGAAACCGTTCATCTGAATGCAGAACGGTCTCGCGTTTGGACAATAAAGCTTGTAAAACTTTAGGAGAAAATGGCAGACTTTTAACAATCCGCATACGATTGAAATAGACGTTCTCGCATTGACAATCAGCCCCACAAGAATCCATCGTATCCAACTCAATCACATCCAAAATACGTATATTACGAGCCGTTTCTTCGGCAATCTCCTCATGTTCCGCACCTCGCTGAACCGGGCGAATCCATTTCGGCTCACCTTTCTCTGTCACTACACGAAAAGACTTCTCATCTGCGCTCAACTGAATCTCTACTCCGGCAATACATCTACCTCCGTACTTGTACGAGTTTGCCAAACAGATAAAGAGGTGCTTTCCCATGTTATTCAGCGTTGATCGTTAGGTTAAATCAAATGCACAATCCTTACATTGTCAGGATCTTGTTGACGAAGATGTTCGGCTAAAAGGCGGCGATGACATTGTTCTGGTGTCTCTTCGGAGCAAAGAAAACAGCAGTTGTCAAAATCAGCTACTTTGTATCGCTGGTTGATGCGACGCTTGGTCATTAGGTCTGCAAAAACACGTTCATACTCCGGCCAATCCACCTTTCCGGCACGGTAATCGCTCAGCAGTTCTTTCGTAGGGGCAAAATCCGTCACATGGCGATAACCAATATTTCCTATCTGCTTGAGAAAATAGATCAGGTCGCTACCCTTTGCAAATCCTGCCAACTGGCTACTATTGTTAATCCTTACATCCACAAGCGTTTGCACATGGCTCTTCTTGAGCAATTCAAAAAAATGCTCGGCAGATTTCTTAGTAAAACCGATGGTATAAAGTGTGATCATACGTAATATTCCTCTATCTCTTGTTGGTATGCTATCTCTTTGTTTTTCTGACGATAAGCAAGCACAACTTGCTGCTCTTTGGTACATTCGTTTTCGCCAAACATATCCGGTGGCTGCACTTCGGGAATCTTCTTTTTGCGCACATATTCCTTCACCATTTCGTCTTGTAATTGTTGGTGAGGAATGGTTATCACTGCTCCATTCTCGTCATGCACGATATGCTGCACATCCATGCCGTGTTCGAAGAAATACCGCGACACCATCGCGAAACGATGACATTCCAACGGATTCGCTTCTGAACACATGAGCGATATGTGATAGCCTTTATGCAATCCGTCCATCAGCCGTTTGACGCCCTCTTGAAAAGCCGGAGTCTGAACCGCTTTTTCAAAATCCACCTTGTTGTCTGCATCCAAAGCATCTGTGCGCCGTGCTCCAAATTCATTACCAAAATGCAGATAATGAACACCTTCTCGCTGCAAAGCTGCTTTTAATGGTTTTTGATTGAACTGCGGCGTATACTTACTGGCAGGAACGCTCCTCACATCCACAATCACGTTGATGTGTTGCGCTTGCAACATCCCGAGCAAATCCTCAAATGTTTGATTCGAGTGCCCTACAGTATAAAGTGTCGGTTGTTCCATTATAGTAATTTGACGCAAAGGTACAACTTTTTTTCAATATATGCAAATTTTTTATAAAGAAACTGGAGTGAGTGGCATTATTTGACGTTTTATTTGTCGAAATAATAATACGCCGCTGCCATGATTGCTGCTATTTGTAGGATCAGAATAGTCGGTCGTCCGAAGCGGAATTTGGCGCGCCTTCCATTTGTCAATACCGTACAGGAAAAACGCGACGATATTGATTGCCGCGAGGTAAATCTGAATGGCATATAAAGGTATTTGCCCATTTATTTATTTTTACACTTTACCCCAATACATCTTGGTATTCGTCGGTGCGGGTCAGCACTTTCTGCGCGTAGGAGCAGACAGGGATAATCTTGCGGCTGTAGGCGCGTGCGAAGTCCACGGCGGCAAGAACCATCTGGCGGGCTATCCCTTTGCCCTCAAAGCCCTCAAACACCCGCGTATGGTCAATAATCATCCGTTCGGGCGTGGGGCGTACGTAGGTCATCTCGCCGACCTGTACCGGTTCCGTGCATGCACCTTCTTCGGTGGCTTGCAGCCACGCCTCGAAAATGCCGTTCTTCTCGGTCTCGTTGTGTTGAATGGTTATCATGGTTGCTCTATATTTAACAGTTGTTTTTTTATCTCTTGTCCGTATGCGTAGCCGCCTAATTTGCCGTGCGCGGCGATGACACGGTGGCAAGGGATGAGCAATGCAATGGGGTTGGCTCCGACGGCTTGTCCGACCGCTTGTGCGGATTTGCAACCGACCATCCGGGCTAACTCTCCGTAACTGACCGTCTCGCCGTACGGAATGCTCAAAAGAGCCTGCCAGACGCGTTGTTGAAATGCTGTGCCTTTCGGTTTTGCTGTAATCCGACCATCTGTCTTTCCGTCCATAACGGCATTCTCCGTCTGCCTGCCCGCAAAATAATCGTCCAGCCATCGGATTACTTCATCGAAGACGGGAAGGGTTGCAGGCGTTTTCTCTTCCCCGAACCGCAGGCCGGTTAGTGCTTCTCCGTCGCTCTCTATGACGATAGGTCCCACGGGCGAGTTATATGCGGCGGTATAGTGATTCATAGTAGGTTGATAGCTTCAAACATACGGCGGTAGGATGCGGTTTTCTTGTCAAGGGATAGCGGGTAGGCGCGTGAGGAAGAAGGCATCCGCCAGAAACGGATGGTTCTGCCGGCAAAGTGTGTCTCGATATATTCGCCGACTTTGGGAATGGCGCAATGCAGTATCTCCGCCAGTGTCTGCGCGGCTTTGCCGCCCGTGCAGCAGAGGTTGTGGCAGGACGGTATCTGTTGCAGCAGGGCAGCGATGTCGGTCTGCTCGACTATCTCCAAGTGTTCGTCCGCCGCATTGCCTTGCAACCGGATGACCGCCTGCGCCGTGTCGAAGATAGCAATGCCTTTCGCTTCGCAGAAAGAGACGATTTCGTCGCGGTTGAAAACCTTCTTACCTGCCTTTGTACTTTGTACTTGGTTACTTTGTACCTTCAAAAAGTCCCTTTGTACTTCAAAACGCGTCTTGTCGTCAAAGAAAACCAGTCCGATGATCCGCCACATGTCGTTCTGCGGGTTGGGGTAGAAGAAATCCATGCACCACCGTTCTTTGGGTGGCGGGAAACTGCCCAGCATCAGTATCTGCGCATTGGACGGTAGAAACGGCTGCAACGGGTGCCGCTCTATGTCAGAATATGTATATTGTGCTTCTGCCATAGAATATGCTAATTTACAAAGTAATAACAGTATAGTGCGGCAAGGATGGCGGCTATTTGAAGAATGAGGATGGCAGGGAGACCGAAGCGGAATTTGTTGTGCTTGGTCTTATGGTGCCATATTTTCATACCGAGCAGAGCACCGATGCTGCCGCCGGCAACGGCTATCCAGAGCAAGCGCGCCTCCGTGACACGCCATTTGTCATGCCGCGCCTTCCATTTGTCAATGCCATAGAGAAAGAAAGCAATGATATTGATTACCGCGAGATAAATCAGTGCGCCGTAGATGCAATAGGTTCTCATTTATTGCCGGTAAAAAGTTTGTCCGGGGCGGACAAGGAGTGTGTGCCTGGTGCCGGGCTGAACGGGTTGCCCCAACACCGTGTATGTGGTTTGAGAGGAAGGCACTGCGGTGTGTTCTGCCTGGATGGATTGGGTCTCGTTCAGCAGATCATCGTACTGCGCGATGCGATCCTCTATGAGTGCTTCCAGATCAGTCAGTAGATAGAGCCCGTCGGCATTAGGAGTCAGTTCTTTCAGGAGGATAGGATAGACCATCGGCGGGTTGTCCAGATCGAGAAGCGACTGATAGCGGAGTTGGGCAGGTGTCTGGTAGCAGAGGTTGAGCGAGGCATAATAGATTCCGTCGGTACCGAGCCATTTCTCGATGACCAATTTGGAACCGATGGGGGTCTTGTGCTCGATGGTTCCCAGTAGATCGTAATCGTTCGGTCCGAGTGCCGCCAGGACGCTGCCGATATTCGAATCGTGTCCACAGAGGAACGAGAAGCGTCTGGTGGAGCGCAGTTCGTACAGCATCTCCTGCAGCAGCGGGTGTGCTACGTTAATCGCCACAAGCGGGGCTGTAAAGAGCACATCTCCGTACCAATCTTTGATAGCGGATAGCCGGCGCCAGTCCTCCATAGTGATCGAATGCCCGAAAGCAGCGGCGGAGTCGTTAGGTTGCTCGTAGTACTGTAGCACCAAAGCATCGGAGACGGAGCACGCCAGTTTGAGTCCTCCCGTCATTGCGGGTTCTTCATTGAGTTGAAGCAGTATATTGGTGTCATCCGTGTTAAAACGGCATGTGTCACCCTGCGTGCATGCAACACTCTGCGCGATATCTATCACCCGCTCTGCCAGCAGGATGTTGGAATCCACTTTCTGACCTATTCCCTCCAACGAACCGCCGCCAAAGAGGTTGGCTATCTGGCTGATAGCGCGTGCAGAATAATCCGCAGAGAGGGTAGTGATCTGAGGTGTGAAGACCGGATCCATGGTGCCTACCGGGTAATGGTGCTCGACGGGCAGATTCCCTACAGGAAACATACCGGAGGAGAAATACCGAGCCGTGGCGATGGTACGTTGCATGGAGTTGGCATAGAAGCGCACCTCTGTCTCATCGGGCTGTGCGTTATGCGCGAAGAGTCCTTCGCGCTCCGCCCAGAGCCGGAAAAACTGGCCCATCATGGTTTCAAGCACACCTCCTCGTAGCGATAACTCGGAAGGCGCCGATGACCATTGGAACCATTTATGCGGGGTAATCCGTCCTAAGGCAGAGTCCGGTCCGGAGAGAGGCGAGCGGATATTATGCCGGCTGAGAACCACTACTTGCTGCAAAGCATAAGCGTCATGGAAAGCATCGGTTCGTGTTTGTTGAGCGGAGGATGTGAATGTGATGCTGCACAGCAATACGACTATCATAATGGATAGTATTTTTTTCATAAAATAGCGTTTGATCCGGTTAGTGGTTGTATCCATAAGTACTTAAGATATCAATGATTTGCTCATCAGCGGGAAGCCAGCGGACGGAGTGTAGTTCAGACGGCGCAAGCCATTTAGCGGCTTCATGCTCAAGAAGCGTGAGACGGTCTGTAGCGAGGGTGCAGCGGAAACAATGCATCGTCAGGTGGAAATCAGGGTAGTCATAGTCGATGGTCCGAAGGAGCGGGCCTATTTCGATTTCGGCATCCAGTTCTTCGTGTATTTCCCGGCGTAGGGCTTGCTGTGGCGTTTCTCCGGCTTCCATCTTACCTCCCGGAAACTCCCACCAATCCTTCCATTCACCATATCCTCGTTGCGTGGTAAAAATTCGTCCTTGCTCGTCAAAAATGATGGCTGCGACAACTTCAATGGTTTTCATTCTTATTCAAAATGATTAATGCGCCAATCACTCCCGGCACCCATCCGAGGCAGGTGAGGAGAAAGACAATCAGTACCGATCCGCATCCGCGGTCAATCACCGCCAACGGCGGAAAGATAACAGCTAATAGAACTTGTAAACAGGACATAAGCTTATGATGTTTTTATATACTTCTCTATTAAAATAGGTCAAAAAAGACCTGCACACGTAGTGATCGTTCCCTTGGGGATAAGAAATCTATCACCTTAAAAGCAACTTTTTTTCATTTTTTTGGTTTCGTGCGGACGGGATGGTTAATCCAATTTGGGGATTGCACCTAATTCGGGCTTTTTGTATTTGGGTTTGCCGAAAATGTCTCTTACCAGTTCTTCTATTGCGTCATTATATTTGCTATCATTCCTCATGTCTATGTAGTCACGCCCGGCTAAGAAAGTAGGAACATCTTCACCGCTCCTAAATAAAGGAATAAATTTCTCAGTTTGGATATTTTTTTGAATCTCCGCAGTAATAATTGAATACTCGACACCAACACCGCCATCCAAGTTCTCCGTTTTCTTCTTATAATTAGGAGTCATGACACATATTACTCTATCTGAATCTGTAACTGCATGAGCCATAAAATGCGTGAGAGGTTTTCCTAATTTCATATCCCACTTATCAAGAATAACATCTATACCATTATTGCTTCTCAATTCTTTAGCCAGTTTCAACACCCATTCTTCATGTTCTTTATCATCCCAGGAATAGGAGATAAAGACTTTTGGGCGTTTCTCTATATCTTCTTTTTTATTGGGTGTGGCGGTTTCTTGCAGCTCCTTTTGTTCCTTCATCGCTTTTTCAATATTGCCCATGTCAAAATCCATCTGGTATTTGCTAAGCGTCAGTATTCCGTCTATCACGTTCTGGATTTTCTCTTTGCATTTTACTTTAGTAGTGGTCTCCAAATAATCACCAATACCATCTGCAAACTTCTCCTCATACGTGGAACGACGGTTATCTGGTAATTTCATTAAACAACCTAAGATAAAATAGACTTTATACACCGGTGTGTTGTCCCAAAATAAGTACCGATTGGCGCGCTTTATAATCTGGTTATATATCTTTTTTTCATGTTCTTTATAGTTCATTATTGGCATATGCAGTACATCCATGCCCTTTTCTTCATACGCTTTTACAGTTGAACGAAAATACTCAATGAACTCATACGCCACACGTAATAATACATCTTTGGTTATAACATTTCTGCCATGAGGAAATTTAGGGATCGCATTCAATATCGCTGTCTCTAAGATGGAGAATTCTGCTTGTTGCTGTGGTGGTAATGCAATTTCTTTTAAGTTGGGTATTGGCCACTCTGCAAAATCACCATGATATTCATCACGTTTACTTTCTTCTATTTCCTTTGAGATCAATCGAGCACATTCTGTTTCAAATTTGCAAATGCAATTATTATCATAATACTCGTTAAACAAACACGTTCTGCAATTATCACGCAAAAATGTAAGAATCCTCACACGCTCTGTACGAGGAACGATATGGCTAATGAAATCTTCTAATTCGTTATTGACATTGAAACTCCTTGTATTATCAGCCATTACAATTCCTTCTCGTCCGTACAAATCTCTTTTAATCCATTGCCAATCAATCTCGCTGTAATCGGTTATCTCCTCTCCATTTAACTCCTGTATCAGCAAATCTTTTTCCGAAATATGCTGGTAACGCTCAAAGTTCAAACTTTTCAAGCGCAAAAGTACTTTATGGAAATATGTATAATTGTATTTTATCATTCTACTGTAGCTTGACCGTTCATTAATAAAGGCAGCAGTTCGTCGCGCTGCTTGATGAGAGAGACGGTTTCGTGCTCATTGCTTTGGATTTGTCTTTTCAAAAAGAATAGATGTAGTGGATATATCTAATTTCTGCAGTAGTTTTTTGTAATTACCATTTGTAATTTCTCTGTTTTTTATTCTGGTTGATAATAATTGTTCATGCATACGTAACTCATCCATTTCCAATTTAGAATGAGTGCCTGCCTTTTCAAATTCGTGTATCTTTTTTTGTAAAAAATTCAGTCTGTTTTGTTCGTCCGTTTGCTCAAATAGGTTCATCATATAGTAATGCTGAAGATGTCCCCATTCGATATTTCCTTGGTGTGCAATAATATCTTTAAGAGCATTTATTTGCTGCGTGGTGGATTTCCTGATTTCATCTATTTGCTTTTGAGCATCTTGAGATGAAAAATGCGATACCCACAACGCCACTATGATTGCAATGGCCCCTATAATAGGGCTTGCAACTGTAGCCAAAAACATTAGTTGTTCATAACACATATACAATCAAAAATATAGAGGATTCTGCTAATCTTAATCTATTTATACCTTAAAACTCCTACTATCTCTTCCAAAGAAATGCATACCTTGGTGAAGAGTTTGTACATCAGCTCGGGTTCAAAACTGTCTTTGTCGGGGATGTAAGCATATACTTTCTTTCCTTGCCCTGCAAACCACCCGGCTTCAGTGTGTGCAGATCTCCCACACGGCAACACCAACACGCACGCGTCACAAGCAGTCATGGCATCTATATCGTTCTTGAATTGACGCTCTGCCAATGGATGTGATAAGTTGGCTTGATACTCCGTTGGACTCCACTCCATATAGTTCGGATCGACATCGGTCCAATGGAAGCCGGGATCACCGGTTGGGGGATTGCGAAAGTCATACACCTCATACCCCGCCTCTCGCAAGGCAGCAACCACTTCGGGATAAAATGTGTTCCTCCACGAGGATGCGATGTATAGGTGCATGACTATTCCTTATTGATTTGTCACAAAGATATTATCCAACGCTCTATAAATTGCCCGCTTGACAGCATATGTTTCGTCCTCTAACGAAGTGCCTTCTGCTTCGCTCGTTGCAATCAATTGATGAGTTTTAGCATCTCTAACTTGAATGATAACACCACTTTTTGCAACTAAAACAGACGAAGTTCCAGTATTTCCATATGTCACAACTATAGTATGCTCGGCTAAATCTGGAACTATTGAAGGCAATGCAGAATATCCCAATTTCATGAGGTAGCCAGTTATCAATTCAGAAGGATTAACAGTGTGTGTGTCTCCTCCATAAACACCATATCCCGTGGAATATACTCCGCCACCTGAAGTTACTCCACTGGTCGGAACGACAAATACATATTGATAACGGCTCAAATCTCCTGAAATTTTCGCGGTCGGTACTGTGTTTGTCGTAGTTCCGCACCCTATTAGCATTAAAGCCGTAGCCAAAAAGATAAATAGTTTTTTCATATGTATTTATTTTATAATCCGAATGGGTATATTTACAACTTTTTTTCAAATTTCTTCAATCCCTAAACTCTTAAGATAGTTGTATGTGCTGTCGTAATATTCTGGAAGGCGGGTGTGGTCGTCGGGTGAGCCTTCGGGGACACAGATTATCATTCCTTGACGGGCGCGAGTGAGAAGGACACGGTATGCGTTAATAAGGTATGCTTGACGGTCAGATTTCTTGATATTATTCCACTTATTACCACCGTTGAATTCGAAGAAATTCCATCCGTTTGGCGTATAGCGCAAATCACCATCCCAAACCACGCAAGTCCAATCTAACTCTAAGCCTTGTACATCAAACTCCGAGGCGGCATCTTCCAAGAAAAGCGACGAACGAACATCGTTGATATCATCCAAGAACCAATGCACCGTGTCCGGCTTGCAGCGGACATCAATAGCAAGCGGTTTGAGGCGATATGCTTTAGAGGAAACTAACAGACCGTAGCGCTCGTTTCCTCGCGCATGGGAATGCAGCCATTCTTTGGCCTTGTTCAGATCACGCGTCAAAGCAATTGGGTAGCGGTCGGCGATGTCTGTATATATCTTGCGGACGTTTTCTGCGTCTCCGTCGAGTAGATAATGCACCATATTGGACAAACTCTCTGCACGGAACGAACGCATCGAAACCGCCAAATGCAGGTCGTCAGAAAAAGTCTTATTGGGGTTGTTTTCCAGAAGTTCAGAAACTTTCCCCTCAGCGTATTCTTTAGCGGTGAGTTGCGAGGATATATAAACTTTCCAATTGGGAAAGGTCTCATTGAGGGCGCGTATCCACTCGCCGATGCCGGCTTCGCCTGTGTTAATCTCCTGACCGCCACCAACGAGGCAAACAATAACCGCCCAATCGGGTCGCTGATCCAAAGACCAAATAAGGAACTCACCTTCCGACATGGGGAAGTTTGCGAAACCTTTCTTACGGCTCAGCCAATTCGCGATGTGTTCTTTGTCCCATGAACGCTGTGCTTCATCGAAAATAGCGATATTCTCAACCTCACCATAGCCGGCTTCTTGGTCTTTTAATTCCTTTGTGGGGTCAATCTCCAGAGTACCATTCACTACTTTTACCTTGTTGAGCATATTATCGCGATAGCGGTGGATGATTTGTATAAAACGCTTTACTTCGCGTTCTGCTTCTTTCTTGGTGATCTTCTTTCCATTCTCCTTCTCCTGTGCCTGTTTGTCGCGCGTCAGGGCTTCTGTCAGCACTTGCACCAAAGGTCCGTTTCCGGAGAGATAAACAGCTAAGTCTTGTTTCTCCTGTTGTACGGCTACATTCAACCCCACTAAAGTCTTACCTGCGCCCGGAACGCCTGTGACGAAACAGATACTTTTGCCTCCACAGGCTTTGGTGTCGCGGATGACTTGGCGTACATAGCGCGTGGTGGTCTCTAACTGGGCGCCTTCCGCTTCGCTTTTGGTGATGTTCTCTACGCTATGATTGAGATAAAGCGACCGTGCTGCTTCAATGATAGTGGGTGTCGGGGCATAACGGCTACGAGACCAATTTTCCAAGGAAACGGCATAGTGTTTCGGTTCTAATGGTTGCGATAATACCAACTCAAAGACATCTTTTAGATGAGCTGCATTGGTTAATAGAGGCTCGTAGATACCATCGTCATAATGCGAGGGTCGGCAGAGAGTCGAAAAGGCTGTTTCTTCGGTCGCAACCAAAATAGGGATGATCCATCGGTCGGCGCTTCCTTGATGGAAATTCTTGAGGTCTAAGGCATAGTCGAGTACCTGATCTACGTCTTGGTGCTTGAATTCTTCTTCACCGGCTTTGAATTCCACTACAAAAACACGTTCACGAAGAAGAACCACCACATCAATGCGTTTGCCTAAACGCGGAATGGTATATTCGAAGATGATTTGTGCGGGCTCGTTGGAATAGGGCGCAAGCAAGTTCTTCATAATCGTTATTTCTTGCTCCCAAGCGAACTTCTGAGTGGATGCAGTATCCATCTCATCGGCACGAGACATCTTGCCGAAGATAGTGTCTGTATCTTCCGCGAGGAATGTGGCTATATCTTCTTGGTAGAAATAACGGTTTGTCATAAGTATATGCCTGTTGCGCTATGCGCTGTATTTATGTTAGGTTTGATAAAAAACCTTTGCGGGTGCAAAGGTACAATTTTTTTTTGATATATGCAAGAGAAAGATGGACATTTTGGCACGAAAGTGGACAATTTGGCAGGGATGGAGGGGGTGGCACGGAGATTGCAGTATTCAAGGTGAAAACGTTTAAAAGCGACCTGCTAAAACAAGCAGACTACTGCAAAGCAGCAACTACTCCTACAGATCGCAAACAACGAAAGATTGTTTAACTTGGGTTTTCGGAATCAAACAAGATGACGAAGCCCGCAAATTTAGGAGATTGAATTATGACACCTGCAATGTATCGTAGAAACAGTTGGTTCCCAACAGTATTTGATGAGTTTCTGAACTCGGATCTGATGAACACCGTAAGTACAACCGCTCCGTCGGTTAATGTCAAAGAAACCGAGAAAGCGTATATCGTTGAACTGGCAGCGCCGGGCGTAAAGAAAGAGTACTGTCGCATTCATGTCGATGAGGATCACAACCTCTGCGTCGCCATCGAGAACAAGTTCGAACACAAAGAGGAAGACAAACACTCGCACTATCTGCGCCGCGAGTTCTCGTACACCAACTACGAGCAGAAATACAGTCTGCCGGATGATGTGAACGAAGAAGAAATCAATGCCAGGGTAGAAGACGGTATTCTGACTATCGAACTGCCGAAACTACAGAAAGTAGTAGGCAAGGCGACGAAACAGATTGAGATCAAATAAAGTTGAGAGTTCTTATCTCGCTTTGCTTGAACGATTATTTTCGACAAGCGAAAATCTTGAAAGTTTAGAGTTTAGAGAAGTTTAAAGTTCTAAAGTTTCAAAGTAGAAAGTAGAAAGAACGGCAACCGGAAGGCTGCCGTTTTTTATTGCAGGCGGGTTCCGCGGACATCGTAGAGATGCCCGTTATAGTTCAGATAGAGTTGTCCATTGCGCAGCACTTTCCTTGTTCCGGTGCGGTTCTGCTCCGGTTGATTGCAGACAGGCGCTATCCCTTGGGGCGAACCCAAGACCTTGTCCAGAATATCACGAATGGCATTGCATTGCGTGAGATCCGTATTTGAGCTGAACCGCAGCCAGTGGTTTTGCTCCGGCAGAATGAATTTCCGTACATTCGTGCCGTTGACGAACTCATCCTTAACGGCAGCGCCCGTCCAAGTGTCATCCTGTCCGTACAACAAAACAATAGGTTTGGAGGCATTCCGGGTAGTTTCCATCGCGCTGTTATACAGGTTCGGCGAGAAGGGCAGATCGGCAAAATAAGGCTCGGAGAGATTCCGCGCACAACCTACTTTTTCTTTCCAGTAGGCATTGTATGCGTCTGCCGCCTCCGTAGTGGCGGCTATCAAATCAAAACGGTGGTCATAATACCCCAACTCGCGTTTGGACTGGTACTCATATGCGCTGCCTACTTCCGGATGCTCCTTGTCCTGTTCCCACCATTCTTTTTCCGTCACCCCGAACGGCATATGGCTATGTCTCATGGGGGCTTGCGGATGCCGCTTATTGCGCAGCGCGTCCAGCCATTCGTCGATTCCGTCCAACCGAATCCCATCCGCCCAGTAGATATAGGCTATAGCCGTATCGTTGTAGCCCGTCCAATGGTGGGCACGCAGAATACTATCGTTCTTCACCAGCATCGCCCGGATAGAGGCAGAATCTTCGTAGGCATGCTCCATGAAACCGACTTCTGCGACGGTATTCAGATACCTGCCGAAGACAGAATCCATATGCTGCGGCGTATTACGCTTTGCACTCATCTTTGCATAGATAGACCAGATGGGATTGGTAGCCTTTGTTTGGTCCGGATTTTCGTCCAAACCGGCTTTCCGCAGTGTCATAAAAAAGTCGTTGTACTCTTTGGTCAGTCCGGAAGAGTACCAATAGGTCTGCATCGCGGTATCGCGGTCAGAAACGAAGAACGGTGCGGAATACGGGACAAAGATATCTGCATCCTCGGGGTAGAAGGTGTGCTGCAGCAGGGTAGTAATGCCTCCTTTGCTGACTCCGGAAAGAGCCCATTTGCCTTTCAGCACTTTCTTCATAGCCGTGATCAGGTTGTGGAAATCCGCAGCGGCTTCCTCCGCCGTCAGCGGGTCCAGATAAGTCCAACATTCATCCGGCGCCGAGTATTGGAAATAGCGGTGCTCCAATTGGATAAAGTTAGCATTATACCGGTGTGCGATTTCGTTCTTGCGATTTATGACATGGCGGAAGACCGAGTCGGGTTTGGCAAGATATTCGCTGCTCAGCGAGTAGCCGGAGAAATACACATGATTGACCGCCGTGGTGATATCGTTCTGTATGTTGACGGTGACAAGCGCCCGCATATGGAAGCGGTTGTCCTCCGGATTGGCGTGCAGCAAAGGCTGGTTGTAATAAATCATGTATGATCGATAGTCCGGCGCTGCCGCATCGGCGGGATAACCGATGACAGAGTCAATCATCCCCACGTTCCGGTTCTGTAACTCTTGCAGCCACAGCGGAAAACGATGGCTGTTGTCCTCCTGCGCCATGGCAAGAAGTCCGAACAAGCATAGTATGAAGGTAATAAATTTTTTCACTCTTTCAGATTACGGGTGTCAAATAGCTACTAAGTGTGAGTTCTTGCGGAAACTCTTTTGGACGTATCGGAGGATGAAGATGACGAAGAGGACCCAGACGGTGGGAGTAATCTGTCTGATGCCGGTTTTGCCCTTAGCGAGTTTCATCAGGACATACATGATAACGCCTAACATGATACCATCGCTGATGCTGTAACTGAGCGGCGTGAGGAGTATTGTGACGAAAGCCGGAATGGCTTCGGAATGGTCCTCCCAGTTGATGTTTGCAGTGTTGGATATCATCATTACTCCCACGATAATGAGCGCGGGTCCGGTAGCAGCAGCCGGTATGGCGAGGAAAAGAGGTCCGAAGAAAAGCGCCAATAGGAAGCATACCGCCACGACGAAAGCCGTGAGTCCGGTACGTCCTCCGACAGTCACTCCCGCTGCGCTCTCGACATATGTAGTGGTAGTAGAAGCACCAAGACAGGCACCTGCCGTAGTAGCAATAGCGTCCGCCATCATCATTCGTCCGATGCCCTCAATCTTGCCGTCTTTATCGACCATTTTCGCCTTCATGCAGACCGCAATCACGGTTCCGATAGTGTCAAAGATATCAATAAAGAGGAATGTGAAGACCACAATGAGCATGTCCCAAGAGAGAATTTCCCTCCATTGGAATTGCATAAAGATAGGCCCTATTGACGGCGGCGTAGAGACGAGTTTTTCCCATTGTGTGACCCCCATCGGGATGCCGATGAGCGCAGTAAGCAGAATGCCCCAAAGCAGTCCGCCCGGAATCCCTCGTACCGTCATCAGTCCGCAGATGATGATACCGATGATAGAGAGAATGACCGTAGGCGAATTGAAGGTAGTGAGCGTGACCAGGGTGCTCTCATTGGCAATGATGATACCGCAGTGCTGGAGTCCGATAAACGCGATGAAGAGTCCGATACCGGCACCGATAGCCGATTTGATACTATCGGGTATAGCATGCGCAATCATTTCCCGGATTTTGAATAACGAGAGGAGAATGAAGATAATACCTTCGATAAAGACAGCGGTGAGTGCAAATTGCCAAGTATGCCCCATGCCGAGACAGACGCCAAAGACGAAAAAGGCGTTGATACCCATTCCCGGAGCCAGGCCGAATGGTTTTTTAGCATAAAAAGCCATCACCAATGTACCGATAGCGGAAGCCAAGATAGTAGCGGTAAAGACCGCACCGGTAGGCATTCCCTGCGGCTCCAGGGCGCTAAAGATACCGGGGTTCACAGCCAGAATATATGCCATGGTGAAAAAGGTAGTGATACCTGCAAAAATCTCTGTACGCAGACTATGTTGCGCAGGGTCAAACCCGAATAGTTTCTGTAACATATGTATAAACAATTCTGGGTGCAAAGGTAGTAAAAATATCCGGAATATGCAAGAAAAGATGCTATTTTCTTACCAAAAATTTGTGTATTTCAATTTTTTTGATTAAATTTGCCGGCGAAAACGGAATAATGCTTATGACCACCATCGAACTGGATATGTTACAAACCGCCGGAATAGGTGCTCTGGCGCTTATGGTAGGCATGGTATTGACACGGCGAGTAGGGTTTCTTCAGAAATTCTGTGTGCCCTCTCCTGTGACCGGCGGCTTCCTCTTCTCATTACTCGCATTAGCCCTATACGGCTGGGGACATATAGCGCTGTCGTTTGACGACACGCTGATGGATATCTTCATGCTGGCTTTCTTCACGTGCGTGGGATTTCAATGTGATCTGAAAGTGCTAAAGAAAGGTGGTAAACCGTTAGCCATCATGCTGGTCTTGTTGGTACTCATGATCACGCTTCAGAACCTGATGCCGCTGGGTATCACTCGGCTGATGAAAGTAAATCCCTTAATCGGCATCGTAGCCGGCAGTGTATCCATGACAGGCGGACACGGGACCGCCGCAGGTTTTGCGGATGTCCTAACGGAAATGGGTCTTCAGGGCGCAGATACCATAGGAATGGCCGCTGCTACGTTTGGTCTGATTGCCGGTTCGATGGTAGGCGGTCCGTTGGCGGACTGGATTATCCGTATGCGGCTGAAGCAAGAGCATATGCAGCCCCAAAGCGAGGCCATCGATCCGGCTATGGCGGGTATCGAGAGCGACGAAGCCTCTCCTGAAGGCCGTACCCAACGCATCAGCACGAACGAGCAGGAATTCCAGCAATACGCGAAAGCGGTTTATTTGATTCTGCTGGTCATGGGCGGCGGAACTTTGTTGAGTTGGCTATTCGCCAAGACAAACATCAAGTTTCCTCCTTATTTCGGCTCTTTGATATTAGCCGCCATAGTGCGTAATATCTTAGGAGTGATGCCCTACAAGGAAAACGGCAAGAGGGTAAAAGCCGACACGCTGCTCGATATGGACCGCATCATCAGCGTAGGCAATATATGCCTGTCTATCTTCCTCGGCATGGCTATGATTTCCCTGAAATTATGGGAGTTACACAGTCTGGCACTTCCGCTGATAATCATATTAGGATTGCAGGTAGTGATGATGGTAGGGTACGTCTATTTCGTAGCGTTTCCGATGTTGGGACGCAACTACGACGCCGCTGTGCTATGCGCCGGATTATGCGGATTCGGGTTAGGCGCTACTCCCAACGCGATGGCGAATATGAGTGCTATTTGCTATAAATACCACTATACCGCGAAGCCTTTCATCATCGTGCCGATCATCGGCTCCATGTTTACCGACCTCTTCAACGCCGGCATTATATCCTTCTTCCTGAGTCTTCTGTAAGAGGGTATTACGCCAATTGGCTTTGTACCACTTGTGCTACCATCTTGCCGTCGGCATTCGGCAGCGCGGCTTTGATGGCTTTCACAAAGAGTCCCATGTTCTTCTTTTCGGCATCCCATCCATTAGCCTCTTTGGCTTGGTTGAAAGCGCGTACGATATCTTCCTCTGAAGCAGCCTTGGGCAGGAAGGTCTCCAGCACGTTTATCTGCGCCTGTTCGGCATCCGCTAACTCTTGACGTCCGGCAGCGACATACTGCTCAACGGACTCCTGACGCTGTTTCACCATCTTTTTGATGATCTGGATTTCGTCCGCTTCGGTCATCTCTTTGCCTGCATTTTCCTTGCCGGTCTGCCAGTTAAGGAATGCGCTTTTGATAGCGCGCAGTGTCTCTGTGCGCACGGCATCATGGTTTTTCATTGCCTCCATGATCAAGGCATTGATTTCATTTTTCATAATCTATGGTGTGTATATATTTTTTTGTCTAAAACAAAGGCAGCCGTATGAGCTGCCTTTATTTTTGTCCACTGTTGTGCGCTTTTTATTCCGCACTTTCCTCTGCCGGCATTTCAGCAGCAGGCGCAGCAGGAGCGGCAGGAACCTCGTCCACTACGATAGCAGACTGGTCTTCCGTCATGACTTGCTGACCTTTGTTGAAACCAACAGCAAAGATACTGAAAAGGACGATGAGCGCAACAAGCGTCCATGTAGCTTTCTCCAGGAAATCCGCGGTACGCGGAGCACCCATTACCTGGTTGCCGCTTGCAAATCCGGCAGCCAAACCGCCGCCTTTGCTATTTTGCACCAACACGAGAAGCGTCAGAAGGATAGCGGCAATAAAGATTAAAATTGTTAAAAAGATGTACATAAAACTATTTACGATTTAAACATTTACGATGTGCAGTTTATTATAAATTGCCAAATCGGCTGCAAAGGTACTGCTTTTTTTTGAATTATGCAAGGAAAATCGCAAATTTTTAGTCGAAAGTCGAAAGACAAAAGTCTAAAGACTACCATTTTGCGACGGTATCATTGTAAATTGACTCGGCGATATCGGTACAAATGGCATTACATAATTCATCCTGGACGTCGGATAACATAAGGTTGGCGTCGAAGGTTCTCCACGCCGAATAAACCTTGTCAAATGAGTCTTCGGGATTCACATTATTCGTAAAATGTACCTGTACGCGAATAGTTAGTTTGCTCTCGGACGCATAACTGTCCACGGAGATGGCGCCCTGTGTGAGATCATAACCGATGATGGCTCCGTCCAACTCCAAATCGCCACCTTTACGCAGGATCTGAAGCCGCGTCTGGCGCTGGAAGAGATCGCGTACCGCTTCCGTCAGATTATTGGAAAGGGAGGGGTTGACCATCGGCGCATTATTGGGGAAATCGGCGATGGAGATGGAGTGGGTGGTTTGGTAGTTGATGTTCGCGCCGTTCATCTTGAAACTGACGCTGCACGAGGACGATAGACAAAGGACAACGGACAAAAGACTCAATACAAACAGTCGAGTCATGTTCGTCTTTCGTCTTTTAGTGAAACGGTCTTTTAGCATAGCGGTCTTTTGTCTGTTATAGTCCATATTCTTTGATTTTGCGATAGAGGGTTCTTTCGGACAGGCCGACTTTCAAAGCGGCCACTTTGCGGTTGCCGCCGGATAACTCGAGTGCTTTGCGAATACGTTCTTTCTCGCCTTCCTCGATTCGGAGGTTGTCCTCTTCGATCGGCAGAATATCTTCCGTTTCGCGTTCGTGTGCTACCTCAAGGTTCTGTACGGGCGCTTCTTCTAGATGACGGGGTGTGGAGATCTCTAAATGGCGATTGTTCTCCAGATGCGCTTTGAGTTCCTCGAGATCTTTCTTGTTTTGCATCACCAGATTATACAGGATGCCGATTTCGTGGGAATAATCTTTACCGGTTTGTTGGGAGGGTGTCCGTAGGACAATCTCCTGCCTGTTCTCTTCTTGCGGCAGGTATTTGCGGAGAGTCTCGGCATTGATCTGATGGTCAATTTCGATGACGGCAATCTGCTCTGCAAGGTTCTTGAGCTGGCGGATATTTCCCCTCCAATAGGAGTTTTGCAATAGACGCGTAGCCTCATCGTTCAGCGAGAGCGCGGGCATCTGGTAGCGGTTACAGAAATCAACGGCGAACTTACGGAAGAGCAACGGGATATCCTCTTTGCGTTCGCGCAGAGCTGGAACACGTATCTCAACCGTGTTGAGGCGGTAATAGAGGTCCTCGCGGAAACGTCCGTCGTCGATAGCTTGACGCATGTTGAGGTTGGTGGCCGCAACGACGCGTACGTTCGTTTTGCGAACCTGGCTGGAGCCCATTCGGAGGAACTCACCCGTTTCCAGCACACGGAGCAAACGCACTTGGGTTTGCAGCGGCAGTTCACCGACCTCATCGAGGAAAAGTGTTCCTCCGTCGGCTATTTCGAAATACCCTTTGTGTTCGTTTTTGGCGTCCGTAAACGCTCCTTTCTCATGTCCGAAGAGCTCGCTGTCAATAGTACCCTCCGGTATGGCACCGCAGTTGACGGCGAAATAAGCACCGTGTTTGCGGGCCGAGAAAGCGTGAATGATTTTCGGGAAATGCTCTTTTCCGACACCGGATTCGCCGGTGACCAGTACGCTCAAATCCGTGCGGGCAACCTGCACGGCTATTTCGATATCGCGATTGAGCAACGGACTTTGGCCGATGATGCCGAATCGCTGTTTGATAGCTAATAAATCCTGTTGTGTCATACTCAACTGCCAAAATGGCATGCAAAAGTACTACAAAATTTGCATATATGCAAATATTTTTGTTAAAAAAGTAGAAAAACTTGCGTATTTGATTTTTTTGTAGTATCTTTGCACGCTTATTTTAGAATTAGATGAAAAAAATATGAATAAGATCCTTCGAAAAATCTTTGCGTTGACGCTGCTGTCCCTGTTGGCGGTAGGCTGTGTTACGCAAAAACAGATGACGTACTTATCCAATGCGCGTCCGGAGTCAGCGGACTCTATCAATGCCTCCTTTGTTCCTCAATCGGAGATGGTGATTCGTCCCGGCGATGCGCTGACGATTTTTGTGTCGGCGCTGGATCAGGAGGCAGTGACGCCGTTTAACCTGCCGATGGTAGTCTATGCCCGTCCCGGTGAGCAGCAGATATCAACCACGCCGTCGTTGCAGTACTATATTGTGGACGAAGAGGGCAACATCGATTTTCCGGTCTTGGGAAAGTTGCACATCGCGGGAATGCGCCGCAACGAGGTAGAGACTTTCATGAAGAAACAGTTGGAGCCGCAGGTGCTCAATCCGCTGGTGCATGTGAACCTGATAAACGCAAAAGTATCGGTTATGGGCGAGGTGGCGAAGCCGGGTCAAGTGCCGTTGACGAGCGGTCGCATGACGATATTGGAGGCATTGGCTGCCGCCGGGGATCTGACGCCTTACGGCCGTCGTGACAATGTGCTGCTGACGCGTGAAGTGGATGGTAAGATCGAGATCGCGCGCCTCAACCTGCGCAGCACGGATCTTTTCACATCGCCGTATTTCTACGTGCAGCAGAACGATGTTATTTATGTGTCGCCGAACAAAGTGCGTGTGGTGGCCAGTACCAACTCGGGTTTATGGTTGAGTGTTGTTTCCACGGCGCTGAGTGCAGCTACCGTGATTATAACCGTAGTAAAATAAATGGGTATGGAGCAGAGAAATAATCAAGAGATAGATATACGCAAGGTGGTACGAATCGTCCTGGAGCACTGGTGGTGGTTCGCTATCGGTATGGTGCTCTTTGTGGCACTGGGTTTGCTGCATTATTTCCGTACGCCGGAGCAGTGGACGACGGACGCGAGTGTGGTACTGCGTCTGGAAGAGATGTCGGGAAACAAACTGGACCCGTTAGCCATGCTCGGTATGTCCGACAATTCGGCTACGGACGATGAAGTGGTGGTGATGTCCTCGCGCGGACTGATGGCGCAAGCGTTGGAAGCGCAGGGTTTGTACGAGACTTCTTATGTCAGGAAAGGTCTGCGCTGGCAGGAGGAGTTCCGCGCACACGCGTTCTCTATCGAGTGCATTGAACTCACCCGTAAGGCGAAGAATGCAACCTTTTTCGTAACGGTAAAGCCGACGCGGTCGGGGTATAAAGTGAAGACGCAGATGGGACGATGGAGAAGATCCACGACGCGCGTGAAGACTCTGGATGAACCGATTCAGACTATAGTGGGTACGCTTCGCCTGCACCCGAACCGGGAGCTGAGTCGTGACTCCGTTTACCGTGCACAAAGGATGCTTCCGGAATTGAAAGTGGCGGAGTACTGCCGGATGGTGAAGATTACGCAGCATAAAAAAGAATCGAACATCATCAATATGGTGATCACTTCTGCGGTGCCCGAACGCGACAAAGCGCTGCTGAACCAGTTGATCGAGCAATACAACCTCAATGCGATTGTGGATCGGAATATGATTGCATCCAATACCGCTACGTTCATCAACGAGCGAATGAATAAGATCGAATCGGAGTTGATTGAATCGGAGAAGACCGTCGCCTCCTACAAGAAACAGAATAACATAGCGGATATCGAAACGCAGGCACGCATTCTTTTGGAGAAGAATAGCGCAGAGCAGAATGCTATCTTGGGCATCGAGACACAACTCAGTTTGGTGGATTATGTGGATGCTTTCCTTCGCGACGAATCCAAACGCAACAGCCTAATCCCGTCCAATATAGGTATCACGGACGCATCGCTGGGATCCGGCTTGGCGCAGTATAACGCCATCCTGCTGCAAAAAATGCGTATCCAACGCACAGCGACGGAGACGAACCCGGTGATTGAGCAGATGGATTCGCAGTTGGCTACGATGCGCCAGAATATCATGGCGACCATCAGTTCCGTACGCGAGAGTTTGCAGATCCGCTTGGCGAGTCTGCAAGCGCAGGATAGTAAATACAATCGCCAACTCAAAGAGGCGCCGGAACTCGAGCGCGAGTATGTGCGCGTCGTACGCGATCAAAAGATAAAAGAGCAACTCTACCTCTTCCTGTATGAGAAACGCGAAGAGAACGCACTGATGCTTGCGGCTACCTCAATGCCGGCAAAAATCGTCAATGTGCCGCAACGTGATGCCGAAAGCCGCCGGCCGAAACTGAAATATGTCGTCGTACTGAGCGGTCTGGCAGGAGTGGTGATCCCGGCGATTATTCTGTACCTGCTCATCCTTTTCAATGACAAGATAGATGACGAGAAGGAGTTCGAGCGCCGTATCAAGGCGCCGCTGTTAGGGCAACTGGTGGAGAACTCCCGCCACGCGAGAATAGCAATCCGCGAAGGCGAATCGACCGTCTCGGCGGAACTGTTCCGGTTGATACGAACCAACTTACGCTTCGTACTGCCGGTAGATGTCCAATCGCCGGTAGTGCTGGTGAGCTCGTGCATCAACGGCGAAGGCAAATCGTACGTGTCGAGTAATACGGCGCTGTCACTGGCAATGCTTGGTAAGAAAGTAGCATTGGTGGGTCTGGATATCCGCAAACCGATGTTGGCCGACTATTTCCAGTTGCCAAGTCGCGGTTGCCTGACGGCTTATCTGTCGGAATCGGATGTGAAGGTAGATGATATCATCATCCCGAGCGGCGAACATGAGAATCTGGATGTGATCCCTTGCGGAGCGATCCCGCCGAACCCGTCGGAACTGCTGCAGACTACGCGTCTGGACGAATTGTTCATGGAATTGCGTAAACGCTATGACTATATCATCGTCGATACGGCACCTGTTGCGTTAGTGAGCGATACCTACCTGCTGGATCGTATAGCAGACCTGACTATTTTCGTTTGCCGATATAAATACACGCCGTCGGAGATGGTGGATTATATCAACCGGATCATCGAGCAAAAAAGAATGCATAATATCGCTTGCGTGCTGAATGGCGTGAAAGGTGCCCGCGCAGGATACGGATACGGAGGACAACAACAATGATCGTTTGTGTAGCAGAGAAACCATCGGTGGGTGAATATATCGCCCGTGTGCTGGGTGCCAACCAGCGCAAGAACGGCTATTTCGAAGGCAACGGGTACCAAGTGACCTGGACCTTCGGACATCTCTGCGCGCTATTGGACCCGCAGGAATATACGGATCAGTGGAAGAGTTGGAACCTGAGTTCGCTGCCGATGATCCCTGCGCGTTTCTCAATTAAGGTATCCGGAGACGAAGGGGTACACAAGCAGTTCAATGTTATTAAGAGTCTGATTAACCAGGCGGACGAGGTGATTAACTGCGGTGATGCCGGCCAGGAGGGAGAACTCATCCAGCGCTGGGTCTATCAGCAGGCAGGCTGCAAATGTCCGGTGAAGCGTCTGTGGGTCAGTTCGCTGACGGAAGAGGCGATACGCGAAGGGTTTGCGGAACTCAAAGATCAATCGGAGTACCAACATCTGTATGAAGCGGGAATGATGCGTGCGATAGGCGATTGGCTGCTCGGCATGAACGCTACGCGCGCATATACTATAAGGTACGCGCGCGGGACAGGAAAAGATCGTCAGGTGCTCTCCGTCGGACGCGTCCAGACACCGACACTGGCACTGGTCGTTAAACGCCAGGCGGAGATAGAGAACTTCGTGCCGAAGACCTATTGGGAACTGAAAACGAACTACCGCGATACCCTGTTCAGCGCACAAATTCCGGTAGAAGAGGGCGAATATGCCATTACGTCGGAAGAGCAAGGACAGGCTTTGGTGGACAGCATCAAGGATGAACCGCTGGTAATCACTTCCGTCGAGAAAAAGAAAGGTCTCGAGTACGCACCGAAACTATATGACCTGACATCCCTGCAGGTCGATTGCAATAAGAAATATTCGTTCTCTGCCGAGCAGACACTTCAGCTCATTCAGTCCCTCTACGAGAAACGCGTGACAACCTATCCGCGTGTGGATACTACCTATCTGAGCGATGATATCTATCCTAAGATCCCCGCTACGCTGAATGGTATCAAGGATCATTACCCGCAGGCAGCGCCGCTTATTGGCACGAAGCTGCCGAAGTCCAAGAGAGTCTTCGATAACAAGAAAGTGACCGATCACCATGCCATCATCCCGACCGGACAGCGGCCGGAAGGACTGACGGCGGATGAGAAGAAAGTATTCGACCTCGTGGCGCTGCATTTCATTGCGGCGTTCTATCCGGAATGTGAGGTAAGCAACACAACGGTGCTCGCAAAAGCCGGAGAGATGGACTTCAAAGTAACCGGCCGAGAGGTGATCAAACCGGGCTGGAGAGCCGTATTCGAAAAAGGGCAAGGGGACAATGCGCAAAGCACAAAGGAGAATTCCGATGATGCCGAGAACTCCGATAATTCGGAGGAAAACAAGACCTTGCCGTCGTTTACGAAAGGTGAATCCGGACCTCACGAACCGGTATTGAAGGAAAAAACAACCACTCCTCCGAAATACTATACCGAAGCGACCTTGTTGCGCGCCATGGAAACGGCGGGTAAGACCGTGGAGGACGAGGAACTGCGTGACGCCATGAAGGAGAACGGAATCGGTCGTCCTTCTACCCGCGCTGCCATCATCGAGAAACTATATCAGCGCAAGTATATCGTCAAACAAGGCAAATCGCTTCGTGCCACCGATACCGGTATCAACCTCATTCATTTGATCATCTCCCCGCTGCTGAAATCGGCGGAGTTAACCGGCCTATGGGAGAAAAAACTGCGCGAGATAGAGCGCGGGGAGTATAAGGCGCAGGATTTTCTGGTAGAACTCAAAGAGATGACGTCCGGCGTAGTTCGGGATGTCAAATCAAACAAAGCCGGTATGCTTTGTCCTGTCTGCCGTCAGGGACTCATCATTCGTGGTAATACACGATACGGATGTTCTAGATGGCGGGAAGGATGTACATATGCGGAGCCATTTTAAGAAAAACATTCTTTTTGTTAACTCAACTTAGCAAAAAAATGAAAATGTGTATTATTTCCGTCAATTTTTCCACAAAAGATTGACGTTTTTTGTGTACTTTTGCAGCCGATTTTATCGCGTATATGCGTAATAATAAGGAAAAATAATAACCAAATCAATTAATATCAACACAAACAAATTCTCTTTATGAAACTGAATTCCAGTTTATTCCGTACCATGATGCTATCGGCTCTGCTGTTTGTCGGCTTGGCTGCTGAGGCTCGTGTGATTAGCGGAACAGTTAAGGATCCGACAGGCGAGACCATTATCTCGGCTTCGGTGGTAGTGAAGGGTACAACGATCGGTACGGTTACTGATTTCGACGGTAACTATACGATTGATGTTCCGGATGACGCTAAAGTGCTTGTTTTCTCCTACATCGGTATGAAGACGCAGGAGTTGAACATCACAGGCGATGTGATGAACGTAGTGCTGTCGGAGAACAGTGAGGTGCTGGACGAAGTGGTGGTAACCGGTTACGGTACGACCAAGAAACGTGACCTCGTTACCTCGGTTGCTTCTGTAAGTGCCGACCAGATCAAGGATGTGCCTGTTTCCAGTGCAGCTGAGGCGCTCCAAGGTAAACTCTCCGGTGTAAGCGTTGTGACTACCGAGGGTAGCCCTGATGCAGATGTGAAAATCCGTGTCCGCGGCGGTACCTCTCTGACCCAGTCGAGCGACCCGCTCTACATCGTGGATGGATTCCAGGTAAGCAGTATCTCGGATATCTCGCCGAACGATATCGCTTCCATGGATGTATTGAAAGACGCTGCGGCTACCGCAATCTACGGTGCTCAGGGTGCGAACGGTGTTATTATCATCACCACCAAGGACGCAAGTGTCGGTGAGGAGGATAAATTCCAAATCCATTTTGACTATACCGGTTATATTGGTTGGAAAGAGATGGCGAAGAAATACAAAATGTTGGATGTGGATGATTTCGTGCTGATGCAGTATGAGTACGCTCACTTCAAAACAAATGGCAATAAGGATAATATCCCGTCCAATTACAACCAGTATTTCGACCCGCGCTATGCTAAAACGCAAGACAAGACGCAGGTGATGACAATTCCCGAAATCCAGGATTATTGGCATACCCAGAAAGTGACGGATTGGCAGGATGAGACCTTCGGCCGCCGCGGTTTGAATAGCAATCATAGTTTCACACTCAGCGGTGGTAACAAGTTGGCTACCTTCTCGCTTTCTTATTCCCGTATTGACGACAAGGGTATCATGTACGGCTCGGATTATGACCGTAACAACCTGTCCTTCAAGTCGAAGTTCAAACCCTTGAAAGACCTCACCATCAGCTTCACGGCGCGTTATTCCAATACCGTGGTATGGGGCGCAGGTACCAATACGGCACAGGATGCCGGTTCGAAGACCGAGAGCCGCGTTCGTAACGCCATCGCTTATTCGCCCATCGAGTTGTTCGCGAAGGATAATGTGGCTGGTTTGGATGATTATGAATCTTTCGGTTCGCTCTATGACCCGATCACCACAATCGATCATAACTATCGTAAGAAAACAGATAATAAATATACCTTCCAGGGTTATATCAGTTATAAGTTCGCCAAATGGTTCACCATCAAGGCGGAGTTAGGCTACGAAGGACGCGACCAGAGTCAGGATCGTTACTATGGCCCGACGACGTATTACTCGCGTGCCGGTGACGGTTATACATATGCAGGTGGAGTAGGCTTCGGTCATACCGTTTGCACGGATGAGAAATCCAGCCGTTTCAAAAATACCAACACGTTTGAGTTCAAGCGCAATTGGAATAACAACCACGACCTCAATATCTTGGTTGGTCAGGAGTTGCAGATCATGAAGGGCGAACTCCGTACGACCAACGGTTTTGGCTTCGATCCTTCGCTGACGGGCGACAAGGTATTCAACTATATCGGTTCGGCTAAGGCATACACCGCTAAGTCGTATGTCAACCCGACGGATAACATGTTGTCTTTCTTCCTCCGTGCGAACTATATCCTGTTCAACCGCTACTATATCACCGGTACCTTCCGTGCGGATGCTTCGACGCGTTTTACAAAGGGTAACCAGTGGGGCTTCTTCCCCTCTGCTGCTATCGCTTGGCGTATCATCGACGAGTCTTGGATGGAGCCGGCTCAGGACGTGATGTCTAACTTCAAACTCCGTGTATCTTATGGCTCGGTTGGTAACAATAATGTCGATCTGGGTTACCTCCGTCCGGAGTATCTGCCATCGCCGATTGCCTATAGCGGCTTGTTTGATACCAAGTTGGCAGATGGTGGATCCGATGTTATTGCTGCGAACAGCAAGCTCAAATGGGAGACTACCATCACCCGTGATCTCGGTCTCGACCTCGGTTTCTTCAACGAGCGTTTGACCGCTACTGTGGATCTCTATTGGAATAGCACGAAGGACCTGATCCTCAAGTATGCGTTGGGTGGCTTGGGCGGTTATAACTTCCAGTACCGCAATATCGGTTCTACCGATAACAAGGGTGTTGAGTTCTCCGTAACCGGTGTTGTTCTCGACAAGCGTTCGAAAGAATTGAGCTATGGCTTGACGCTGAATGCCAATATCTCGCACAACGTGAACAAGGTTAAGAACCTCGGTGGAATGGAGGAATATCTGGTTTCATCGCAGTGCTTCTCCTCGAACTATAACAACACGGACTATGAGTTCAAACTTCGTCCGGGCGACAAGGTAGGTAATATCTGGGGTTATCAGACGGCAGGCTATTATACGCCGGAAGACTTCGCTTCGTTCCAACCGAGCAATAACCGTTGGTACGATGCAAACGGCAAGGCTGTCAGCACGATCCTCGGCGAGGCTCGCCCGGGTATGGTGAAGATCGTGGACCAGAACGGTGACGGTAAGATCAACGACGCGGACCGCATGATCTTGGGTAATACCCAGGCGGTGGTACAAGGCGGTTTTGGTCTGACCTTCAATATCGGCGGTGACGCTTGGGGTAAATTCGATGTTAGTACCCAGTTCACCTATAGCATCGGTAACAAGGTGCTCAACCTCTCGGCGCTGGACTACGGAACGATCTTCGACAAATCGAAACTGCGTAACAACACCGCTGACGTAGCGTACGGTTCCCGTTATACGCTCTTCAATGCCGATGGTACGTTTATTCCGGATGGCTTCTCAGCGGACGCTTCCGGTCGTATTTCGGGCGCGCAGTATGATATGATGGCTGCGGCTATCAATAGCCATAACTCCAATGCGAAGACCGCTAACCCGATCAGTACCAATATCGCACTCACGGATAAATATGTAGAGGATGGTTCCTACCTGCGTATGTCGTCCCTGACGGTCGGTTACTCGCTCCCGGATCGCTGGCTCAAGAAAGCGTATATCCAGAAGCTGCGTATCTTCTTCTCGGGTTCGAACCTCTTCTGCGCAACCAAGTATAGCGGCGCAGACCCGGAAGTGGACACCCGCTCGAAGATCAACCCGCTGGCTACCGGTGTGGACTTCTCCGCATTCCCCAAGAGCCGCGCGTTTAACTTCGGTATGAACTTGTCGTTCTAAGAGTAGAAATCACTAATCACGAAAAATTATCAACATTATGAAAGCATATAAGTTTATAGTAATTGCAGCAGTGGCTGTAGCATTCGCGGGCTGTGATTTCTTCGATTCGAAATCACCCTCGGCTATGGATGCTGCGTCGGTGTTCTCCAATGAGAATTCGACAGAGCAAGTGATTGCCGGCGTGTACGAGCAGTTCGGTATGGATAAATCCTACCGTAACCGTTTGGCATGTGGCTATATGGGTATGAATACTGATATCGAGTATGGTTCCAAGAACTCCGGTCGTGCGGACTGGAATATCTATGCCATGACTCCGACCAGCGGTGACCTCTCCACCGCTAATGGTAAGGATCCTTGGGGGTACCTCAACTCGGCTATCGAGAAATGTAACAACATCATTGAGGGTATCGAGGAGTTCGGTAATATGGAAAATGCGAAAATGAAATACCTCCTGGGCGAGGCGTATTTCCTCCGCTCCTTCTGCTACTTTGAGATGGTAAAACTATGGGGTGATGTTCCCGCACGTTTTGTATCGCTTGCAAAGGACCCGAAAGGTCTTGATATTAAGAAATCCGATCGTACGGATGTCCTCGTTCAGTTGCGTGAAGACCTCAAGAAAGCGGCGGATCTCATGCCGTGGTCCAAGGATTGTCCGGGTAATGCGAAGAACTCGACTTGCCGTCCGAGCAAAGGTGCCGCTTATGCGCTGCTCGCACGTCTTGATCTGTACTACGCCGGTAAGGGCGTTCGCCCCGCTACCTGGCAGAACGGTCCGGAGTTTCTGGTGGACGCTTCGCTTCGTACGGAACTCAATACAGAGGTAATGTGGGCTTGCGCACAAATCCTTAATAATGGAGAAGAGGCATCTAAGTTCCAGGAAGATGATACGGATGGATCAGGATACGAGCGTATTTTCAAGAAGATCTGCGCCGACGAGACCAACTACTACAACTCTGAGGTGTTCTGGGAGATCCCGTTCGCAGATGGTTCACGTGGCCAGGTGCTGCAGTATAACTGTACAAAGATGGATAAAGCTGTTGGCGGTTTGAAGCATAACGTCGGCGGTTCGAGTAACTCGTCCCTGTGTATTGTTCCAACTCTCTATTACGATTTTGAGACGAGCGATGTACGTCGTGACGTGACGATGGCTCGTTACATCTGGGTGTATGATAATGGTACGGAGTTCAACAAAGATCCGGAAAAAGTGAAGGCGGCTTTCCCGGAAGTGGATGTGGACAACAACGAGAAATTCCTCTATCAGAAGAATGCCAAGATTGGCAGTTGGTACGGCAATAAGTACCGTGTAGAGTGGATGAACCGCGATCGTACCGGAAGTGACGATGGTATTAACTTCCCGATTATCCGTTATGCCGACGTACTCTTGATGGCAGCTGAGGCTTCGATCGGTGGTATCGGAGGCAATATGCCGACGAACACCTATGGTATTGACGGTAACGCATGTTACAATAAGGTACGTGCACGTGCACACGCGAGCGCTAAGACCCTGAGTGATATCAAGGATATTCAGGAGGAGCGTAAGTTAGAGTTCGCAGGTGAGTACCTGCGTAAGTTCGACCTGATGCGTTGGGGTATCCTCAAAGAGACCTTGATCCATGCACATGAACGTCTCGTGAACATGGATAGCCATACGGATGAATTCTCGGGTCTTCCTGATACCGTTTATATCAAGTATAAATATATTGGCGATGAATTAAGTCTTTCTTCCGGCATTAAGGGTTATGTAGTTGACTCTGTCTATGGATATGATAAGAACCAAGTTGGCCCTCCTCCTACCTACGGATCGGGTTGGCTCAAGGGTAACCTGTATCGTGGTGACTCCGGCGCAGAGTTAGCTCCGGATAACTATATGCTCTTCGACCGCGATTTCCCGGAGCGCCTTAACGGACGCCAGTTCTGGCCAATCTTCTCTGTGAATATAGGTCAGTCGAACGGAACGCTCTGGAATGACTACGACTATGTCGCTCATTAATAAGACATATCTGCTCTGCCTGCTTGCGCTCGTTGTTACAGCGTGCAAGAAGAGCGAGAATCAACCTGACGAACCGACCATCGACTCCCATCCGGAGTTGGTGGCGGCTTGTCAGCATATAGAGGGTGGCGGTGCTGCGGTGACAGGAGGTGACGGCGGTACGGTTTACTGGGTAAGCCGCCTGGACGATGCGCTCAATCCCAATACCGGTAAACCGATGAACGGTACGCTCCGTTATGCGGTTTCGCAGTTAGGCGCACGGCGAGTACTATTCTCCGTTGCTGGTACGATTCACTTGAATAGCGAACTGCGTATCAAGAATCATAATCTTACGATTGATGGTCAATCGGCTCCCGGAGACGGAATATGTATTGCGGACTACCCGCTTATCATCAATGCCAATAATGTCATCGTGCGGTTTATCCGAGTCCGTTTGGGCGATACCTACGTAGGAGATAACGATGCCGTTTCTGTTAATGAATCGAATGGGGTAGTATTGGATCACCTCTCTTGTTCTTGGTCTATTGACGAGTGCATAAGTTGTTATGGCAATGAGAATTTCACCATGCAGTATTGCTTAGCAACAGAGGCACTCCGTATTTCCAAACATTCCAAGACAGCTACTCCGGATGACCCGCATGGCTATGGCGGTATTTGGGGTGGTAGAAATGCTACCTTCCATCATAACCTGCTCGCCCATAATGACAGCCGCAACCCGCGGTTCGATCATGATTATGTGGATTCGAAATCTGCCGGACCGATTGACTACGTCAATAATGTCGTCTATAACTGGGGCGGCAACTCGGCGTATGGAGGCGAGGGAACCAACCAAGGTGCCGGAGGAAGACATATCAATTTTGTCAACAATTACTACAAGCCCGGTCCGGCAACGAAATCCGGCGTGAAAACCCGTCTGGTCGGTCCTACTACCAAATGTGGTAATTGTGCAAACAAGCCCGGCGGAACGGTTGAACCCGGTAAATTCTATCTCACCGGCAACATCATGTACGGCTCCACGGATGTCACCAACAACAACTGGAATGGTGTTTTCCCGGATGATGCATCCAAAAAAGACCTCTGTAAAGCGGATAACCGTTGGACGGCTGGTCTAACGCCGCTCAAGAACGAACAGCGGGCAGATGAAGCCTATGAGACCGTTCTGGCGAAGGCCGGTTGTTCGCACGTACGCGACGCCGTGGATACGCGTATTATAAGCGAGGTGCGCGAGGGAAAATATACCTATCAGGGCTCGAATGGCTCAAAAAATGGACTCATCGATTCGCATACGGATGTGGGCGGATGGCCGGAACTCAAAGAAGGTACTGCTCCTGCCGATTCGGACTACGACGGTATGCCCGATGAATGGGAAGAGAAATACGGATTAAATCCAAAGGATGCCTCTGACGCCAAGAAAAAAACACTCGTCACGGGACATACCAATCTGGATGTCTATATGTGTCACAAGGTCTCGCATTTGTACTAATTGGTACACAATGACAAAAAATCTACATTTTTTGACAATAAATACTTGTTTATATCCAAAAATTGTAGTAACTTTGCGGCAGATTTTGAAACACAACCCAATTAACATTTAATATTAACTCTAAAACAAAAACATTATGAAGAAAATTTTCCTTTTTGCAGCTGCTGTTGTTGCAGCTATGACAGTTAACGCAGCATCGTTCACTGGTTTTGATGGTCGTGGCGGAGATCTGGGTGCTCAGATTGCAAGTGGTTTGCTCGCAGATGAAAACAATGTTACTCTTGTAGAGACATCGACAGGTAAGTATTCTATCCAGAATACTGACGCAGGTGACATGTCGTTTACACTGGGAGGCGTTCTTTTCTTCGGTTCTGACGCAAATGCAAAAAAAGACATTTACAAAACCTATAACACCTACATTCAGCCGAATGGTGCTAGACGTTCTGTAACTATTCCGACCGTTGCTGGTGAAAAAGTTCTGATCGGTGTTCAAGATGCAGTTACTTGTGCTGTAGAAGGTGCATCTGAAGGAGCAAGCATTAGCTTCAATGGATGGGGTACAGACAAAGATGTACTCAATACGCTGACCGCTACTGGTACTGAGATTGTACTTTGGTCTGATGACCGTGCAGAGACTCCTACTGCAGCTAAGTTCAAACTGGGCGTTATCCTTCCTGCTACAGCTCAAGGTGTAGAGAACGTTGACGCTGCTGCTAAGGCTGTTAAGACCTTTGAGAACGGTCAACTCGTTATCATCAAGAATGGTGTTAAGTACAACGCTCTCGGCGCTAAATTCTAATTCACATTAGATTATAAAGCAAAAATGGCTCGCACGCGCGAGCCATTTTTGTTTGTATGGTCTTTAGTCTCTTAATCGTTCTCTAACGAACTACCATTCCACGTGATGTTCTTGCAATGCTTGATCTTGTTCTCACGCTGCGGGGTCATCACGCAATTCATGAAGGTTACTTTTTCGGCATATTCGATCTCCATGCCCTCACGCGTGCCATACCAGTTTACGCCGTCGAAGAGCAGGTCATGTACCGGAAGACCCTTCAGACCCGTGATATCTACCGCTTTCTTGGCGTTTACACTGGTAATGTTGCGGAACGTGAAGTTGCTCCACTCCGGATAGAACTTGCTCTTGTCATCCGTGTCCGTTGCACCACGGCCACCTGCTGCGCGGTCGGCATAACCCGACTCGAAGAAGAAAGCCGCCTCACGGATATCCTTCATCGTGATGTTATAGCAGTAGATGTCTTGGCACCAACCGCCACGACCCGGAGCCGATTTGAAACGGCAACCGATATCCGTGCCGTCGAACATGCAATCCTTGACAATCAAACGCTGCATACCGCCGCAGAACTCTGAACCGATCACAAAGCCGCCGTGCGCACGATAGACGGTATCGTTGGTGATCAGGAAATCGCGTTGTGGACCTGCCTCTACGCCTTTCTGTCCTGCGCCGCCTTTCATACAGATGCCGTCGTCGCCGCAGTTAATATGACATCCGGCTATCAGAGCCACTTGTACATTACCCGGGTCCATCGCGTCGCCGTTCTGTGCCCACCACGGGCAATCTACCGTCACGTTTTCTATAATCAGGTTCTGCACGCGAGTAGGTACAATGTGGAATTTCGGACTGTTGCGAACCGTTACGCCCTCAATGATGACGTTCTTCGAATCGGTGATATTTATGAGGTTCGGACGCATCTTCTCTTGAATCTCAGGAGTGGCGGCGATATTCGGAATACCCAATTCTTTATTCAGGTTGAACGGATACCAGAGACGGTAAGTCTTGTCGTCCTGACGAAGGGTGCCTCCTAATGCCTGTGCCTCTTCCCATACCTCCGGCAGTTTGCCGTCGCGAACCACTTTCTTCTCTTTGATAGGTCGCCAGATAAAGCCCTGACCGTCAATCACACCCTTTCCGGTAATACCGACGTTCTCCAGTTTGGAACCACGGATGAGAGCGTAGCATTTCTTGCTTCCGTCGCGCAGACTGTCGTCTTTCTGGACATATAGTTCCTTGTTTTCGCTGAAGAGGATAGTAGAGCCTTTGCTCAAATGCAGGTCAATGTTACTGCGCATCTGGATAGATCCGGTTTTCCAAACGCCTCTCGGCACAATAACGTGTCCGCCGCCTTGTTTGGACAGCTCTTTGATGGCGTTGTTAAACGCCTCCGTACAATCCGTTTTGCCGTCCGGCACTGCCCCATACTGAGCGATGTTGACCGACGTCGCAGGGAATTTCACTTCCTGTACGCGCTCGATTTGAATAGGTAGACCCTCATAATAATGGTCATACTTGCTTTGCGCATTCGCCGGAGTACTCATACTCCCGACACTCAGCGCCGCACCCAAAAATAGGGCTGAAAAGAGTTGTTTTTTCATACTGATTACGGTTAAATCTTTAGTTCTTATTTAGTTCTTCTTTGGTTCTTATTTAGTTCATCAACTGTCGTTTATGGTACCTTATTGTTACCACTACGCAACGTTCTACCCCGGTCCGTACAATTATTGTGCCAAATCGGCAATTTTGAGGGCCGCGTTAATGCCGTCAAGGGCGGAGGAGGTAATTCCTCCGGCATAGCCGGCTCCTTCGCCGCAGGGATAGAGCCCCGGTGTGGAAACGGATTGCAGGGTCTCCGGATCACGGATGATCCGCACGGCGCTACTGCTGCGGCTCTCCACACCTACGATCACGGCTTCGTTCGTCAGAAATCCCGGATACTTACGGTCAAAATCCCGGAATCCTTGTTGCAGTCTTTTGCCGATATGCGCCGGTAGCCACTGATCCAAACGGCTCGGTACGATCCCCGGCAAGTAACTGCATGGCGGCAGATCTTTGCTTGCTTTTCCTTCCACAAAATCCTTCATCCGCTGTGCCGGGGCACTACTTTTTCCCCCCTTCATGGGGGGAAAAAGGGGGGCTGGTTGGGCTTGCACTTGCCTGAATGCTTCGCGTTCGAGGGCTTCCTGGTATTCGAGTCCGCGCAGCGGATCATCGCCGGGGATATCCTCCGGATTGATCTGTACAACCATGCCGGAGTTGGCATAGGGCGAGTTCCGATGGCTGGCACTCATGCCGTTCACCACGCATGTCCCGGCGCTGCTGCCCGCCGGCACGATATGTCCGCCCGGACACATACAGAACGAATAGACCCCTCGCCCATCGACTTGCGTCACCATCGAGTAGGAGGCATTGCCGATATATTCAATCAACTGTGCGTTTTTGTCTTTGAGCACGGAGGACTGCCGGTGGCCGTCCGAATCGAGCAAGGTCTTTTGTCTTTGAGCGGCGCGGTTTTTCTTCTCATCCAGATGGTACATCAGCCTGTTAACCAGCTCCTGTGGATGTTCGGCGCGGACGCCCATTGCAAAACCTTTCGTCTCCATCGCTACGCCTTCTGACGCCAACATCCGATAGGTATCATGCGCCGAATGCCCGATAGCCAATATCACAGGTCTGGAGTCCTTTGTACCTTGTACATTGTCCCTTTGTACATCCTTGAGACTTGTCACGCAAGTCTCAAAATGGATTTCTCCGCCGTGCTCTATGATGCACTCGCGCATCTTCTTGATGATGCCCGGCAGTTTGTCGCTGCCGATATGTGCGTGGGCTTCATAGAGTACCGAGTCCGGCGCTCCGAAATAATGGAAAATCTCCATCACCCGCTGCATGTTGCCTCTTTTTTTCGAGCGGGAGAAGAGTTTGCCGTCGGAGAACGTACCCGCGCCGCCTTCGCCGAAGCAGTAGTTGGACTCTTCGTTCAAGCCTTCGTTCCTGTTCAGCAACGCTATATCTTTCTTGCGTTCGCTCACTTCCTTGCCCCGCTCATAGATGATGGGTTTGATGCCGTGCTCCAGTAGAGTCAGCGCGGCAAACAGTCCCGCCGGCCCTGCTCCGATGATGATAACCTGCCTCTCCGCATTATGCACATCTTGAAAAACCGGTGGCTCATATAGCAAACCTCCCTCTCTTGAGGAGAGGGTCGGGGAGAGGTTTATAGGCTTCCCTTCGTCGTCCGTCAAGACAGTAAGATGCACCTTCAGCTCTCGCTGACGTGCATCCACTGAACGTTTCACTACCCGCCATTTCTGTTCGGCTTCGTGTGCCTCCTTCGGAGATAATATGTATTGCTTTGTGTCCACTTACTTATTCTCTCCCCTGTATGGGAGGGTTGGGGTGGGGCGTCATTTACCCATCTTCGCCATAACGGCTTCCAGACCGAGTTCTTTGATCTTCTCGCCGATCTTAGCCTCGAGTTCTTCGCATAGGTCGGGGTTGTCATTCAGAACTGCTTTGACATTGTCGCGACCCTGACCCAGTTTGGTATCGCCGTATGAGAAGAACGAACCGCTCTTCTTGATGACATCGGTTGCTACGGCGAAATCCAGAATCTCACCGATCTTCGAGATGCCCTCGTTGAACATCAGGTCAAACTCGGCTTTCTTGAATGGAGGCGCCACTTTGTTCTTCACCACTTTGACGCGCACTTGGTTACCTTTGATCTGCTCGCCGTCCTTGATCTGACCCGTCTTGCGGATGTCGAGACGTACCGAAGCGTAGAACTTGAGGGCGTTACCGCCGGTGGTCGTCTCGGGGTTGCCGAACATCACGCCGATCTTCTCGCGGAGCTGGTTGATGAAGATGACGGTAGTACCGGTCTTGTTCACCGAGGCGGTCATCTTACGCAGCGCCTGAGACATCAAACGAGCCTGCAGACCCACTTTGTTATCGCCCATGTCACCGGCAATCTCTGCTTTCGGAGTCAAGGCGGCTACGGAGTCAATGACAATCAGATCGACCGCTGCTGAACGGATCAGTTCGTCTGCTATATCGAGTGCCTGCTCGCCGCTGTCCGGCTGAGCGATCAGTAACTCCGTGATGTTCACGCCGAGTTTCTCTGCGTAGAAACGGTCGAACGCGTGCTCGGCATCAATGATGGCGGCAATGCCACCTGCTTTCTGCACCTCCGCCATCGCGTGGATAGCAAGGGTCGTCTTACCGGATGACTCCGGACCGTAAATCTCAATAATCCTGCCTTTCGGATAACCGCCTACCCCTAACGCGTAGTTCAATCCCAGACTTCCGGTCGGGATCACCGGCACGTTCTCGATATTCTCGTCGCCTAATTTCATGATGGCACCTTTGCCATATTCTTTGTCAATCTTTGCCATCGCAGCCTGCAACGCTTTGAGCTTATCCGCCGATGGAGCTTGTTTCTCTGCCATAATATATTTTTGTTTTTGATTTGTCTGCTTTGCTTATCGCATCTCGCGCACTAACATACCCGGATAGATAGATGACTTGTCGCCGGAGATGATATTAAAGCGCGTAGCGCCCAATTCTGCATTTACCGCTTCTTCTTCAGCCGCCATGCAGCGGTTGTCCCATATATTCTTCGGGTCTGCTTTTAGCACGGCCTTGCGGTTATAATGGATCTTGCCTTCTTTGGTGAAGACGCGTTCCAGTACCTCGTATTTGGATTTCTCGTTCACACCTTCTTTCAACCCGATCTGCACCTCCACTTGTTTGTCCGGCAATATGGCGGATACAACATCCGTCACTTTGAATTGCGGATATTTGCGTTGCAGTTCTACGATATTTTTGTCCTGCGCACGCGTTAACACTTTACGGAACACATCTTCGGGTTTGTTGATGCCTCGCATCACGGTCTTGTCGCTTCGGGCGGTGTAGGAACCGAGTAATTCCAATTGGAACAAACTCTTGTCTGCGTCAAACGCTTTCGCCTTTTCCGGAGAAATAGAGGTTGAGTCGCAATAATACCGCAAGTAGAACTCATTGGCGATATCTTCGTTCCATTTGAGCTGGAATAGGTAGGTTGTGATGTCTACCGTGAAACCGGATACCATATCCGAGATGGACGAACCTAATTGGGCTATGGAGTTGCCTAAATCGCCCATGTTATTACCGGCACCGGCAATACCTGCTGCACCGCCGGCTATCTGGGCTGCTTGACCGATCATGCCGAATACGGCGGTCGCCATTTGTGCTTTTTCTTCCTTGTCGATATACGAGATATCACTGATGAGCACAAATGTATTGGGGATCAACTCCGTGTCTGCGTCCGGGAGTACCGGCTTGCCGGATAGGGTATAGTTGGCGGCCATCTTTTCTCGGATAGAAACGGAATAGGCGGCGCGGTTAACGATGAGATCTGTCATACATTCGCCGGTCTTCTTGTCTCGCTCGAACCATTTGGCTACCATTCGTTTGGCGATTTGGTTCTTCTCTACGAAACTGATAGCCGCCGCACGTACGTCTTTCTCTTTGGCTTTGGTGGACAAGCCCTGCACGATGCGCACGCTCAGACGGTGGTCGTTGTATTTGTCGGGTACTGGCATCGCAAGGCATGTGGTATAAATCTCGTCATACATGCGAGCACCCGGGTGCAACATGTAAACAGGATAGATGGATGCCCGGTTATAACGCTCTAAATCCTGTGCGGCGACTGGGCTGGAGAACCATAGAATCAATAGGAAGTAAAGTAGTTTTTTCATAGTGGGTCAGGTTAATAATCCCATAGTCCTTCAGGGATCTTGTCGTTAATGGTGAATAGCATTTTTGTACCGGTCTGAAGCACTTTGCCATTTTCATCCCACCATGTAGCGCCGCCAAGGTTAGCATGGTATAGACAGCCGGCAAACCACTCTTTCCCGCGGAAAGAAGGACGGATAGGTGTCTCGCCGAAATGGAGCGGCGCGAAGGTGTATATCGGCTTGGCAATCTCTTTCCCGTTATCCTTCAGCAGCCCGATGGTCTCGCCGATCATCACATTCGCGACACCGTGAGAGAACTCATACACTTTGTCGTATCGGTAGTCGGTCAGCGCAACGCCGTCGGGAGACATGAGGCGGTATTTATTTTGGTCGTTTTGCTCCCAATAGACATTCCCCTTCTGATCGGCGAACACAGGTCCGCCGACCAAAAAGGAAACAATCAGTATCAAAAAGATGGATTTTATTGGATGCTCCATATAACTTCAGGCATTTGCTTCACGTCGTAATTGACAGCCAAGCCGTTGTTCTTAATAGCTTTCTTGAGGCTCTTAACCAGAGCGTCTGCTTTGTTCACTACCTTGTAATCATTCGGCAGACTGAAATTAGCTGCATCTACCGGACCTTGTTTGCAATCGGTCAGCGTCTGCTCCATCGTGTAATACTCGGTGGTGGAGGTCTGTTGTACCAGAATGCCGTAGTACTCTAATTTGTACCCGGGAGCCGGTACTTTTACATAGTCCTTGCCGTCGATGTTGATAGCCTCACTCTTGTCGCCTCCTACTTTTGCAAGTTCAGCCAAACCGTAGTTCGGGATGGCGCGGAAACCGTTGATCTCGGTCACCTCTTCGTCTGCAGCAGGCGCGATATAGGCGCAGGACATACGGAATTGGTTAGTCTTATACGCCGGATCCGTTACCTTCAACGCCGTTTTGAGGTTCATATACGCTACAATCAGAGTTCCTTCATTGCCGTCCAGAACAACAACACGACCCAACTCCGGGGTGAAAATCATCGCGCGGTTGTTTACGCCGTCCCATTTCTCATACGTCGTAAACTCGCCTTCCGGAAGCGCAGTGATGTACTTCTGAATCTCCATCATTTTCATTTGATTTTTAGCGATGGTTTTAGCCATCATCTTGGCCATTCCCTTGGTGCCCGCATCCATCGTAGTATCCTTGTCAATGAAGGCCTTGACATTCTCTACGATAACGTCAAAATTGTTCTCATAATGCATCGTTTGGCGCATAATGGTTGTTCCTGTGAACATGTTTTGAGCCATCAGCACGATTGAGCAAAGTGCAAGGCCGAGTAATAAAAATGTCTTTTTCATACGGCATAGCGGCGGTTATATCCCATCGCCTCTTCGGGTTTGTGAGTGTTTAAATAAGTAAGTCGATGTCTTCTATAAAGACGCTGCAAAGGTATATAAAAAAAACGACATATGCAATAGTTATGTCATTTTTTTTCGAAAAATCTGCAAAATTCTTTTAATCCGCATTGTTCGCATTTGGGTTTGCGTGCCTGGCAGATGTAGCGGCCATGCAGCAGCAGCCAGTGATGGGCTTTGGGGATGACCTCCGCGGGGATGTATCGGACGAGCTGTTTCTCGGTCTGCAGCGGGTTCTTGCTATTCGTGGTCAGCCCGAGGCGTTCGCTGACGCGGAAGATATGCGTATCAACTGCCATCGTCGGTTGGTTCCAGATGACGGCGCACACGACGTTCGCGGTCTTGCGTCCTACGCCTTGGAGCGTTTGCAACTCCTCTATTGTGTCCGGCACTTCGCCGTGATAGACCTCCGTCAGGCGTTGCGCCATCTGAACGAGGTGTTCGGCTTTGGAGCGGGGGTAACTGACCGACTTGACGTATTCGAAGACCTCATCGCTGGTCGCTGCGGCGAGGGATTCCGGCGTGGGGTAGGCGGCAAAAAGAGCCGGCGTGACCATGTTCACCCGTTTGTCGGTGCATTGCGCCGAGAGCATTACCGCCACCAGGCACTGGAACGGGTTGGCAAAATGCAACTCGCTCTCCGCTACCGGCATGTTAGCTTCAAACCACGCGAGAATATGTTGGAATCTATCAGCTGTTTTCATTTCATAAGCCCTTCCTTTTAGGGAAGGGTTTGGGTTAGGCTTCGATAAGCTCCGCTTAGGAACTTCAGTAATTTTGTCGCTTGTTCCTGTACGCTTGCCGTCTCGGGGCTGATCGGGCGTTTCTGGAGGCGAAGGAGCATAATCTGGTATAGGAGAACCAGGCATGCCTCTATGTCGCTCATCGTCGGGCGATCCGTTTTGGCCTTCAGTACGTTCAGGGACGGCTGCAGACGAATCACAGCGGCGCGGTACATAGCGTCCTCGTCCAGGAGTTGAGCATGCAGGTCGATCAACTCATTTAGCGCGTTGTTCGCTAACGCCAGGTGTCCGCCCTCCATAATACCCTCGCGGTGCATCATCTCGTTGAGTTCGTGTAACTCCTCCGTCGCCTCCGCGTTCTGCGGAAAGGCACGCAGGTAATCCTCCATCTGCCATAGATAGAGGATATATTCGGCTATATTATCCTTTTTACTCTTCATCTTCCCAATCGTCTATTTCATCTAAATAGTTATCGCTCATGAAGGTCTCAATGTCTCGCCGGTCTTTCTTGGTCGGGCGTCCCAAACCTCTGTCGCGTACACCGTTGCCCGCCATGCGTGCGAGTTCGAGGATCTCCAATTGTTCCGGCGAGGTACAATCCCGCAGGTACTCGGGTACGAGCTTGGCGCCCAGGCGGTTCTCGGTCAACTGGAGCACACGATAGGTGTAGGTGATCGGTCCTTTGCGGACGTTAAAAGTGTCGCCTACATGGAACGTACGGCTGGGTTTGAGCTGCACGCCGTTCTTAGCCCCATCGGGGCACGATTGTACCATGGTGATCCGCCCGTTCTTACAGGCGTCGGCGGCGATAGAACGCGTCTTGTAGATGCGCATCGCCCACAGGTATTTATCTACGCGAACTTCACTCATGCGTCAGTTGGTTGGTGATCATTCGATGGATATACTGCTGGATATACGCCTTCAGGTAATCGGTCATCTCGGCTGGCGTTTGTTCCACGGGCAGCGGATGCGCCAGCAATGTGTCCGTCCGGTAGGCATAGAGCGCCGTCACCTCTTTGCCGTCAAACTGCATGAGCAGGCTGTCGCTCATGATCTGGAACAGCGGATTATAGTAGCAAACGGCGTAGTTATGTTGCTTATGGGTGGTGAGAGCATCCTCGCCGAAGGCGAAATAAGGTTTGGGGTAACCCGTGAAACCCAGTACAGACGGCATGATATCTGTCTGACTGACGATGTCGGTGCGTTGCTCCGCCGGTAGGTGAGCCGGACAGAAGAATGCGATGGGCACACGATACTTACCGAGGGCGTTGGTGTACGCCGGTGTGCAGAGCTGGTTGGTATGGTCGGCGGTGATGACGAACAACGTGTTCTCATACCAGGGCTGCGTCCGGGCATATTCAAAGAAACGGCGGATGGCATGGTCGCTGTAGCCGATGCACTGATGGAGCGGCTGGCTGCCTTGCGGGAAGACGCCTTCGTAGCGTTCGGGCACTTTGAAGGGATGATGGCTCGAAGCGGTAAAGACTGCCGTCATGAAGGGTTCGCTCATCTCGCTCATCGTCCGGGCGTAGAACTGCAGGAACTCCTCGTCCCATATCGCCCAGGTGCCGTCAAAATCACGCTTCGCGTCCGGATATTCGTCCATGCCGTAGTATCGGTCAAAACCGGCACTGCGGGCGTAGGCCTGGAAGCCCATCGAACCGTTCGGCGCACCGTGGAAGAATGCCGTTGTGTACCCTTCGTTACCCAGGCAGTCCGCGATAGACGAGACCGCGTTGGTGGAGTAGGGAGTGACGACGTACGGATCGATCAACATCGGGATCGACGAGAGCACCGAAGGCATCGCGTCGATTGACTTACGGCCGGAAGCGAACGAGTACGGCCAGGTCACACTCTGCGCTAAGAGTGAATCCAGGAAAGGTGTGTAGCCTACGCCGTCATTGTAGAACCCGATATGCTCCGCCGCAAACGACTCCAAGATAAAGACCACCACATTCACTTTCTCTCTTGGCTCTTGACTCTCATCCCTTGGCTCTTGCTCATGCCATGGCGTCATGATCTGCGCCACCTCGTCCTCGGCGAAATAATGGGGTTCGGTATACGTGCTGCCTTCGGTCGAACGCATAATACTGAACGGCGTATTGAGCACGAGCAGCGTTTCCTGCGGCCGATCGGTATATTGCAGGGCATTGCTGAGCGTAATAGGGCGTGTGTATTTGCCGAACCCGCCACGGATGCCGATCACAATAAAATAGACACTCACGACGAACAGCAAGGTCTCCACGGGGTAATAGCGCCATGGACACTTTGTCCATTGTCCATTGTCCATTGTCCATTGCAATTTTCGATACAACCACACCACCGCGGCCATGAGCAGTAACGCAAAGAGGGTAACGTACCAGTACTGTGCGGCGCCTTGTAGAAAAACAGAGAGCAGGTTTCCGTCGTTCTGGAACTCATCGAAGAACGTGATGGTCGTGCGTCGGTCGGTGAACCGCACATACACGGTGTCGGCGCAGTTGACCGCGAGACCGATCAGGTTGGGCACCAGAAAGAACCATTTGGCGACGGACTGATACACGCCGTTCTGACGCCATCTCATCGGCAGCGGGAACAGCGCCAAGAGCAGATAGACCGAACTCAGATAGAGGATGGCGGTCAGGTCAAAGCGCATTCCTCCAAGTAACATCTCCCATAGATGCGCCGCCGTCACGTCGGGAAACAGATCCGGACTGGTGATGAAGAAAAAAAGCCGTGACAGCGTATAAGCCGCCATCACGAGCAGCAGGTTACACGCCGCACAAACCCATGGATGATTCCAAAACCATTTCATGTCTATTGTCCATTGTCTATTGTCCATTGTCTACTTATTGTTGAACTGATTCATGGTTCGGTCAATGCCTTGGAGGCAGAAGGAGGGGATGATCTGGGTCGTCACTTTGAGCCGTTCGTCGATCATCTTCTTCTCCTCGTCCGTCCATTCGCCCAGCACAAAATTGATCTGTGTCCCGCGCGTGTACTCGTTTCCTATACCGAAACGCACGCGTGCGTAGGCGTCGGTACCGATGACGGATTGGATGTTCCCCAGTCCGTTGTGGCCGCCGTTCGAGCCTTGTTTGCGGATCCGGATGGTACCGAACGGCAGGTTCAGGTCATCGACCAGCACGAGCATGTTCTCCACGGGTATCTTCTCCTGTTGCAGCCAGTAACGCACGGCGTTGCCGGAGAGGTTCATATACGTGGAGGGTTTGAGCAGCACCATTTCGGCGTTCTTCACGCGACATTTGGCTACGAACCCGTAACGCTTGTCCTCCCACTGGGCGTTAACCGACGCAGCAAACGCATCGATCATCATGAAACCGATGTTATGCCGTGTACCGGCGTACTCATCGCCGATATTGCCAAGTCCGACTATTAAGTATTTCATATTTGGAATAAAGACCGTTTCACTAAAAGACAAAAGACAATGGACTGATTTACTATCGGTCGGGGCATTTCTGTCCTTAATCCTTTAGCGCAGCGGTCCATTGTCTTTCAGCGGCTATGCCGCGGTCTCATTAAGCCTGTTTGCTCTGGCGTGTAGCCTTGACCTCAGCGACGCAAGCGTCAGCCGGGTTAACGAACGTCAGGCCTTCTACCTTCACGTCAGCAACAGCGATCTTCTTACCAAGACCCAGCTCGGTAACGTCGACGTTGATGCGATCAGGGAATGCGGTGTAGATACCACAAGCTTTGAGTTTGCGCATGTTCTGAACCAACTTACCACCGGCTTTAACACCTTCTGCAAGACCGTTCAGCAGAACGGGGATCTCTACTACTACCGGCTTCTTCTCATCTACTGCGAGGAAGTCAATATGCAGGGTCTTTCCGTCGATCGGGTGGAACTGAAGCTCCTTTACAATGGCTTTGGTCTTGGTGTCACCTACCGTCAGGTCAACGATCTGGGTGTCCGGGCTGTAGATGAGCTTACGTACATCACCGGCTGCTACCGTGAAAGTAGCGTTGATGCCACAACCATAAATGTTGCAAGGAATCAATTCCTCTGCGCGAAGAGCCTTTGCGGCTTTCTTTCCGTACTCGCTACGCGGAGTACCTACTAATGCAAATTCTTTCATTGTTAAATAAATTTGTGTTACTCAATATGGGGCAGTTAAATTCTTTTGTGACGCTGCCCGTATCCCATCACACTTGCCTTTTTTCACAATACACCCCTCCTTTTAGGGAGGGGCTTGGGGTAGGCTTCCCCTTTTGTTGTCCACCGAGGAGTCGAACCTCGCTTCTCGGAACCAAAATCCGGTGTAATACCGATATACGAGTGGACATCGCATTCGCCTTTCGACGAAAAAGCGTGCAAAATTACTACAATTTTTTCATATATGCAAATAATTTTGCAAAAAAATGCAAGTTTTTTATTTTTTGTATAGTGTAATCTTCGAAAATAAAAAATCTCAGCGCGCAAAGAGATATCTCCGGCATGCTATGCCGGTTTCCCATTCTTTTACATTGTCCATTTCTCTGAATGCCGGCTTTTAAGTTGTCCATTAGCCCGAATATCATTCGGGTATCTGTTCTTTTAGATTGTCTTCCTGTATCCGTTTCTCTATATGTGCAAAAATTTTCTTGTATGCCGGACAAAGGAATGTCTTGTGCTTAAAGTCTCCCGATGCAAGAAACCCGTCATGCAAACAACCGCCGTGGCAGATATGATACCATTTGCATTTGGAGCAACCGCTTTGAGCTATGTATTCTGCGCGTTTATAAGTCTCCGTTTGCTTGACACGTTGCATAATTTCTGCCAGTGGTTCATCATGCAGATTGCCGTATGAGTACTGCAGCAGGTCATTGTCGCAGAACCGTCCGCAAGGCATCACATCGCCTGTCGGGGCAATCGCCATAAAGTTATCTTGGCAGTTGGGCGAGAACATACACCCGGATGGTTTGCCTGTGGCAATATTACTGGCTATCTCCACGAAGTTGGATTCGGTAATCTCGCCTTCTTGGTCGTTATACCAAAGGTCGAACAACTCTATCGCCATCTGTGCATATTCATCCGGCGTAATACCGTACTCGTCTATGTTGTTCTGCGCCTCGCCGGAACAGAACAGCGGATTAAACTTGAAGCTGATTCCTTCGTCACGCATAAAGCGGTAGAGCTCAGGAATATGCCCGATATGTTTCTTGCTTCCCACTACAATGCACCCTATCCGCATTCCGCGCCCCTTACATCGGCGATAATTGGCAATAATACGCTCAAAAGTCGGCTCGCCATGTACACCTACCCGCTGCTGATTATGAATGTCTGCCGTGCCGTCCAATGAAAACCCAACCCGCACATTATATTGCAGAAAGAGGTCTATCCACTCGTCATTGACAAGCGAAAGATTGGTCTGCATAGAGTTCTGCACTTCGTAACTAGCCAACTCTTGCTGCATATAAGCAAAAATAGCACGATAGTTGTCTATACCCCACAGCATCGGCTCTCCGCCATGCCAGATGATGGCAATTTTCTTACGCGGCTTTGCTTGCAACAATAGTTTGATTTGGTCAATAATGCGCTTGGCAAATTCCAAATCAAACAATCTCGACTGCCTTTTCGTCTCATTGCTCAAATAGCAATACTTGCACCGTAGATTGCAAGAATATGTGGGTTTGATGATGAATGTCATTTTTTTACCTATTCTTCATTGTTTTTCATGTTTAATATAGGAATAGTTTTCTTCACTCCTAATTTATTTTGATAAGTAATAGTAATATTTAAGCAAGCATTGGGATCATTAAAAACTTGCTCAGTCTCCTTGGAACCGTTCAAATGAACATTGTGTTCTCCTCCTGAGTGTTTAAGGACAGGAAGAGTTAATGATGTTCTATACAATCTTTGAATTTTATTATTTGCATCGTGATAAATATATTCAATGTAACAAATTACCTCATATGCATCAAATAATACATTTTCATTATATATTCTGATATATTTCTTATACTTCCCATGCTGAATTTTTTTATCGGAACTGATTGTTGGCACCAAAACATAATTTAGTAGCGACCAAAATAACCATGAAGATATCAGTCCGCTGACAACACCAATTATTATTGTTGTTTGCATATATCAATCTATTTTATCCATTAATAATCATAATCTGCATAATCACTATGATAATCACTATAATCATATTGATGGTCTGCAAAGTATGAAACTACTTCATAATTTTTCGATGCGATTTTATTTCTAATAATATCTTTCGCATAAGTTTGATCATTTGCTTTCATATAAACAAAAATTAATAAGTGTCTACATCGTAATATTTACTCATATCATTATAATCATTATAATCGGCATATTCGCCCCAGGGAAGTCCATATGCGAGAGGTTGTAATTTATGAATGACTAATCGAGAAATTGCCTTCTGGGCATGGGTTAATGTTTTTACAATCATAAAAATATAGCGATTAACCTATACATCGCGAGGTTCTAAAATTATCAGGTGATTATTGATTAGTTAAATATCTACGGATCGGACGGACGCGTACAGAACTTCCCGCTGTATAACTAAAGACAGGGTTCTCATTATACCACAACGTTTCATTAACATGCGTTATAGAATTTTGTTTCGTATAATAAACCCTCGGGTAATAACATGCATTTCCATCACTTGTCCAATACAATGCACTTTGTTCCACACCAGATTTTTTTGCACCTGCCTTAGTATAAAACATAAAAATGCTTCCATCTTCATTATACCAACCTGTTTTAAGGTACGTCATAATATATATGAGTTCTTCTCTCGTCGGTAAACACCAATCACTAAATCCACCATATACCAAATTCTCGCAGGCGGATTTGGCATTTCCAAATGACATCGCCCCCATGTCAGGATATATACGGTATGTGTATCCTCCATAATATAATTTAGGTAGCGTTGTATAAGCATAAAATTCTGTTGTTATTACCACTTGATTCCCATATACTGTCCCATTTATATTAGTGGCATAGGCTCGAATATAGTATGTAGAAGATTGAAGATTAATCCCTGTTATCGTACTAGAATAATACCCACTTCCTGTACCATCAGAAGTTATATTATCGCTAATTGTTGGGTATGGATACGTACTCCAGCAAACACCTCGTTTTGTGATAGGAAAGCCTCCATCATCTGTTATGTTTCCGCCAGAAATTGCAGATGTTTGCGTTAAATTCTCTCCTACATCCAATGTTTCTACCATTGGCAATCCATCTTTTGTTTTATATGATTTCTGTGTACTGTAACTTGTAGAAACATCTGTAGTGGCATATGCACGGACGTAATAAGTTGTATTAGGAACTAACTTAGTCATTATACATGCATAATTGGTATTCAATTGCTTCCCGTTTGCCTCAACTATGCTATCAGTTATTGTCGGATTTGCGTCTGTTGACCAACATAATCCACAAGATTGTAGTTGAGAAGCCCCTCCTAAATTGGTTACAGATATAAGAGAAGATGCTGATTGTGCGGTTATGTCAGTAATAGTTCCAAGCGTAACTATTGCTTTCCCATCTTTTGTTACGACATTAATAGTTTTGCCATAGGATGTTCCATTTTCATTGACAGCATAAGCCCTGACGTAATATTGGCTTTCTGGCTCTAGATTATGAATGGTGGAATTAAACACACCTATTCCTTTGCCAGTGGTTATCTTCGAGTCATCCGTAGTCGGTTGCGTGTTTTGTTGGCTATAAACAAATCCTCGTTCCGTGACATTATATCCCCATGTTTCTGTTACTTCTCCCGTTACAGCAATAGTTGTTGCCGTACTTGTGGCTTCCTTTGTTTCAACCACTGGCAGTCCGTCTCTTGTAGTGATGCTTATTTGTTGTCCGTATGATGTACCCGTTTCATTGGTAGCATATGCACGTATATAATAGGTCATACCGATAGAAAGATTCCTAATATTTCCCTGGAAAGAACCTAATCCTTTACCTACCGTCGTATGCTCATCCTCAATAGTCGGATACTGAGATGTGGAATAGCAGAATCCTCGTGCAGTTACTGGTATATCGCAATCGGAGACAACCGTTCCAAAAGCAGTAAAACCAGTGGCTGTCACATTATTTACTGAATCCGTCTTTACTACAGCTAAACCATCCAGAGTCGTTATTATAATCTGTTCGCCATACACCGTAGCAGTGCTATTCGTAGCATAGGTACGTACATAATAGGTGGTGTTTTCTAATAAGCTACTCAGCGTACTGGTAAACTCACCTTTCCCCGAGCCGTCATTCGTACACTCGTCATCTATCGTAGGATCCGGTTGACGACTCCAACAGGTTCCTTTCTTCGTTACGGCATAACCGCCGTCACTTTCTACATGGCCTTTGCATTTTGCACTATGAGCAGTAATCCGATAAACCGAATCACTAATCACAATAGGTACACCAAGCTCCGTAGTAAACTTCACTTGATCGCCATAGGCTGTACCTTTCTTATTGGTAGCATACGCGCGTGCATAATAAATGGTATTATGTTCCAGATTTTTCAAGGTAGTAGTGAAAGTTCCTAATCCACCACCGTCTGTGGTGTGCGTTCCATCTACGGTTGGTTGCTGCTCCGTACCATAACATATACCGCGAGCAGTAACAGCCATACGACCATCCGTCATTACCTCACCGCCTAAAGTAGCGCCATCTGCTGTTACTTCTGTTAATGGCGTTGTCTTTATAGTCGGCAATGCCGGGCCTTCCACCTCTATGACTCCAAGATCCACTTCGGCTTGACCATAACCTCCCAAAGACACTTTCTTCGGTACGCAGGTCTCGTCTCCTGCTAATAGATAATAACTGCCGTCTATCTCATTGACACGTACCTTCAGAGAGAAATTACCTCCCCCATCCGTCTGAGTCTGGCAATGAGTATCCTTCCCGTTCGTTACTTTGACCGTCAAGTCCGAAAAAGGTGTGGTGGTATTGATATACACCACTTGACCACGGTAATTGACTACATCATTCATATCGTCTTTATTACAAGCGATGAAGAATGTACTAATCGTTACTAACAAGGTGGCTACGAGGCCAAACCATGTGAATCTTGCTTTCATTGTTATTGTTTGTTAGAATTTAATTTGCACGCCTGCACCATAAGCGTACGAGGGTTGTAGAAGTTCGTTCGTAGGAATAATTGCCGGTGCAAAAGATATGTTTTGTGGCAAGTGCTTATCCTTTACCACCCAGGCATGTACCATGTTGCCGATATGCAGAACTGCTCCAAGTCCGAATGCAGTGTACATTGCAATATCATAGGTAATTTTCATATTTTTGGCAGATTTATAATCTTCATAGGATGTACCAACAGCCTTCATCGTCTTTACTTGCTCCTGTCCCATAAAATAACATGCTGTTCCTCCACCAAACAGAACTATTTCGCTTAACAGAAATGCCGTACCGGAACCGCCATGTCCCTTCAACATCTGACCAAGGCCGGGAATAAACGTAGAAGCTACTATTGCGCGAGTGTTAGAATCCCTTTGCCTTTGGTCATAACGCTCATGCTTGTAACACTCGTTAAAATCATCAAACCGAGCATTATCGGCATAGCCCACTTCCGGGATTTGGCACAACAGCCAATAAGTCCAGCCTCCGAACTCGTCATTCGGACGGGAACAATAACACGCCACATTCATAGGGATAGTGAAACGCTGCGAAAGCAAGCGCACATTCGTTCCACTGGCCACAGCCTCACTGATATCCTCGGTATTCAATGGAATACCTAATTTCAAAGCCACTTGCATGAATGCCTGCGTATAAGCATTATTGCGGGCTTCGGTCTCCGTCTCGCCTGTTGCTCGCTCTACATGATAGTAGAAAGTTCTGTTGCTGCGTTCCGGCTTCTCAAACACCCAATCCGGCAACGGCGGTCTTTTTCTGTTCTGGGCAACTACATCCGGACACAGGATCCCGATGACTAAAAGTGCATAAAGCACAAAAAGATACTTGCGCATACTAAATCTATTTTATTGACAATTCGTAAAATCTTCAAATCTTGGTTCAAAACGCCCGTCATCGGCTATCTGCCATAATACATACAGACGAACCTGTTTAGCGGAAGCTACAGGACGAAACTCTTCCCAATAATCACATACTTTGTTAATCGGGATCTCCATGTACTGTTTTTGTACGTTGATTGCATCCGACACTTGGCCTTCCTTATTCCTCAATTTCAGCGCGTTGCTGCTGTAATGATGCGTTCTCTTTAGCCGCATTGGCATCCAACTCGGCTTGCATACGTTTGCGGAACATGGCTTTGTCAACATCCACGTCTTTAACCTCATTCATGATGGCATCCATAACTTTGTTCATCGGAACGTATAATGCTTCGTAGCAAATCCACTGATTATATCTGTCTTTGGCAAACTGACGGCAGTCCACTATATAGAATTCGTTTATAGCCTTTTCTCCTACAGAAAGAACCATCCCCTCTAAAGATCCCTCGGTCACACGATCCCCTTTAGGCGTGCTGGTGTCCTTGTTGTAACTTTCCATGGCATTCTTTACTACTCCGGCAAAGCGACTGCCTATATCATCTAAGGCTCTTTCATTAGCTACTTTCTGTGCCAACTCTTGCGTTTGCTGACCAGTTCCAATTCCTTGTGCTGCCATCTGTTCCGGCACTTTATTCAAAGCAAGAAATTCATCCATACACGGCGTATAGATGAGTTGTACTCCGCCTTCTAATACCTGCTCCATGGCGTCCCGTTGGTTCTCACGACGTCTTTTGCGGTCTCTTGCACGCTCTTCTGCTTCTGCTCTTTCCTCATTGGCCCGTTTGATACTATCCATTCTCATTTGGTGAAGCAGAGCAGCCTCTTCTGCTTTTTGTTTCTGCTCCATTTCCCACTGCGCTTTGGCGGCGGCTTTCTTTTCTTTGCGACTTTGCGCATTTACCGGCATGGCTACTGCCAATGACATTGCTACTACCGTAGCGAGTAACATGATCTTTTTCATGATGTTGATAATTTAATTTATATTCGCCTACTCACTTGTGGCTTTTCGGCTTTCTCCATTTTATTAGTTTAATTAATGATCGCACGTACACATATATATACACGAAAAAGCGTGAAGTCCGTCTGTTCTTCACGCTCTACAAGGGCTTCGCAATCCCCAAACTAGTAGAAAAACAACCGAAGTCCACGCCCGATATATACAACCCTCCCGCCCTGTGAGGGGCGCGAACAGGGATTATACATACCCACGAGGACATTCATTGTTGCTGTCTGGACTAGTTTGTGAATGTTGCGAAGATTCTGTAGAGTCGCAAACAACGTCAATAAACGCCTTTTTTTATGTCCTCCTGTTTAACGTCAGTGAGTGACGAGGGTTATAAACTAATGTCCAATAAATGACCTATTAATTTATTATTTGCTAAGTAAACAATACTATATACGTTCTCTAACTCTTCATAAAATGCATACCATGTAGTATGCGCATTTTTACGGTAACGGACAAAATGAAGATTTTTCCCGTCAACGCAATAACGTGTAAAATACTCAGGCGCATCTACTGAAAGAGAGTTTTGCAAATTAAGCGCAAAATACCTGAATATATCACGCATATACATGACGGCATAGTCTTCCTCGCCGAAATATCCCTGTTCCACCAACACTTTCACACTTTCTTCAAATTGCAAAAGAGCCTGCTGCGTGTAAACGACTTCTTTCATTGGAACATAGCACGGATACGCGGCTCAAGGAAGGCGATAGCTTCTTCTGCCGTATAGTACTTCTTCTGCACATTGCCGGCACTCGACACCTCGGTGGTAATCGGTGCTTCTTTGGAGTTGTGATTCAGGTCCATATACTAATACTATTGTTTGTATAAACGATTTCGGGTGCAAAGGTACACAAAAAAAACGACATACGCAAGGGCGTATATCATTTTTCTTCGTTTTTTGTCCGACTCATGGAGAGTTTTTGTCTCGGTCATCTCCCGGTCTTCTCCCGCTCATCAGTCGGTGGATGCTTCTGACTTCTGATAGCTGAGTTCTGCTTGGTCACTACCAAATAGTAGTTTTTCTTGCCTTATGGCAATTCCGGATGATAGATGAGCGGCGTCACCGCCGGATGATGCTGCAGAAACATGGTCATATAGATCGGAGCGTATAGGATATTGCCATCTTCCTAGATAATATTATTTGTCCGTTTTTCTAATACGGAAACGCACCATTTTGTCCGTTTTTCCAACATCTATTTGTCGGATTTTGTCCGTTTTTCCAATAAATTCAGTTGCAAAGGTACTACAATTTTTTGATATGTGCAAGAAAAATAAGTATTTTTCACAAAAAAGCAGAGCGCGTGCTCTGCTTTCTGACTTCTGACGGCTGACTTCTGCTTTCTGACTTCTGACAGCTGAATGCTGATGGCTATTTTGCCACTACCAAATAGTAGTTCTTTTTGCCTTTTTGGAAGAGCAGGTACTTGCCGTTGAGCAGTGCCCCGTCGGTGATCGGAGTGGCGGGATCGGTCAGTTTCTCCTTGTTCATTGAGAAGCCGTTCGCCTGAATCATCTTACGTGCCTCACCTTTGCTCGGGAAGATAGCCGTTTTCTCGGCCAGCAGATCCAACGGACCGATACCGGCTTTGAGTTCGTCGAGCGCGATCTCGTAGGTCTCTACGCCGTTGAATACATCAAGGAAAGTAGCTTCGTCTAACGCGCGCAACGCGTCCGCGGTCGCGTTTCCGAATAATATATTGCTTGCCTCTACGGCAGCGTTATAGTCCGCCTCGGAGTGAACCATGCAGGTCACCTCTTTGGCGAGGCGTTTCTGCAGCGTACGCATATGCGGCGCCTCTTCGTGCTCCTTAATCAACGCTTCGATCTCTTCGCGGCTGAGGCTGGTGAAGATCTTGATATAACGCTTTGCGTCGTCGTCGCTCACGTTCATCCAGAACTGGTAGAACTTATACGGGCTCGTGTATTTCTTGCTAAGCCAGATATTACCGCTCTCGGTTTTGCCGAACTTGCCTCCGTCGGCTTTGGTGATGAGCGGGCAGGTGAGGGCGAAAGCCGTCTTGCCGTTCATCTTGCGCATCAGTTCGATACCGGTGGTGATGTTGCCCCATTGGTCAGAACCGCCCATCTGCATCAGGCAGTTCTTATGCTCGTTCAGATAGACAAAATCGTAGCCTTGCAGGAGTTGGTAGGTGAACTCGGTGAACGACATACCTTGCGCGAACTCGCCGTTGAAACGCTTCTTCACGCTGTCCTTCGCCATCATATAATTGACGGTGATCAGTTTGCCGATGTTACGCGCGAAATCGAGGAAGGTATAGTCCTTCATCCAATCGTAGTTATTGACCAACTCCGCTGCGTTCGGCTCGTTGCTGTTGAAATCCAGGAAATGCTCCAGTTGCTCGCGGATGCAGGCTACGTTGTGACGCAGGGTCTCCTCGGTCAGGAGGTTACGTTCTGCGCTCTTGCCGCTCGGATCGCCGATCATGCCCGTTGCCCCGCCGAGGAGGGCGATAGGCTTGTGTCCGCAAGCCTGCAGATGGCGGAGCATCATGATGCCGCAGAGGTGCCCTATATGCAGGCTGTCCGCTGTCGGGTCGATACCCACGTAGGCGGTCGTCATCTCTTTCATTAACTGTTCTTCCGTACCCGGCATGATATCTTGGAGCATGCCTCTCCAACGCAGTTCTTCTACGAAATTTTTAGTCATCGATTCAGTATTTTTTTAAAAGCGGGTGCAAAGGTACTGCTTTTTTGCGAGATATGCAAATTTTATTGCGATTTTCTTAAATTTGCGGCGGTTTGGAGCCTTTCCCCCTGGAGAAAGAAAAAAGAAAAAGAAAAGAACCAAAAGAATAATAAAAAAGAAAGTCCGACCCCCGTCCGACCACCGTAGGTGGTAGTCTACCACCTTTAAAATAAAGGTGGTGATACTGCGCGTACGCGCGTGGAGACGCCGCTAAAGCGGCATGGCGGTCGGTCGGACTATTTTTTAGAAGATTTTTTTAGGCTGTCCTTCGGCCTTCATCAGGTCGTTCCCGGAACATGGTCCCGTGATGGTCGTGTGCTACCATCCGCCTTACCATCACGGGATCATCTTCCGAGAACGACCCGGCAACAATACTATCAGAATTTCTACACAACAAGATTCGGGAGTGACGTAAGCCTTGACTGCCGGTTGACCGTCGGGATTGGACCGATCCAAGGTTGTTTCGTGACCATGCCGATGACGTTTCGGTGTATATAAAAAGCTGCACCCCGTGAGGAGTGCAGCGGTAAAAAGAGATTGTTTGTGTTTTGGTTACTCCATGGTACAGTTATTCCTTTTACCGTCCGGATTATTTGCTGAGCATGGCATTGAAGACGAGGTATACTTGCGTGTCGCTTTCGTCATCGTTGCTGAACTTATCCGTAATTTAGTGCAATTTAGTACAAAAGTGCGGATAAATGATGTTTCTAACCGCATTTTAGTGCAAATTAGTATAAAAATACGGATAAATATTTGCACAATTCAAAAAAATGTACTAACTTTGCAGCGAATTTTAAAATATGCAGGTATGAACTACATCAAACGTGAGATCTATCTCAACAAATTGATAGCTCGTCGGGATAATGGCGAAGTGAAAGTGATAACCGGACCAAGACGAAGCGGCAAGTCTTGGATGTTGTCGCACGTGTACATGGACTATTTATTAGAACAAGGAGTTCCGGCAGACCATATTATCGCGTTGTCTTTTGATCAAGACGATGAGAATATGCAAGATGATTTGTTGGATGTAAAAGCGCTGAAGACATACCTGTACGGGCGGATTCAAGACGAAGGCAATTACTATCTCATGTTGGACGAGATCCAAGAAGTAGAGGGCTTTGAGCGTTTGATTAATGGTCTGAATGCAAAGCCGAACGTAGATGTATATGTCACCGGAAGTAATAGCCATTTGCTGAGTTCGGATATTAATACGCTGTTCCGTGGACGAGGCGATGAGGTGCATGTGTATCCGCTTTCGTTCGGGGAGTTCTGTATCGACAGAACCGAGCCGTTCAACGAGCTTTGGAAGGAGTATTATACTTACGGAGGGCTTCCGGGATTAAGGAATCATGCGTCAGCGGAGCAGAAAGTGAACTATTTGCAGCGCTTATGGAAAAAGACCTATTTGGCAGATGTGATAGAGCGGCACAATATTCGGAATACCGAGTTGTTGGAGAATTTGGCGGATGTGCTTTGTTCGGCAGTAGGTTCATTAAACAACCCAACCAAGTTGGCTAATACTATTCTGTCTGTCAAGCAAATGAAAGCAGATCGAGAGACCGTTGATAAGTATATCGGGTATCTGGAAGACGCATTTTTGTTCGAATCAGCTAAACGATATGACATCAAGGGGAAACGCTATTTTGAGTCCATAAAAAAATACTATTCCGTGGATATCGGTTTACGTAATGCACGGCTTAATTTCCGACAGCAAGAGCCAACTCACATCATGGAAAATATCGTGTATAACCATCTGCGTATTTTCGGGTATTTGGTAGATGTGGGTGTGGTAGAAGCACGTGAGATGAGGGATGGAAAGCAGCAGAAAGTGCAGTATGAGGTCGATTTTATTGCTACTAACGGGCAAGAGAAATACTATATCCAATCGGCTTATCGAATGGATGATGAAGCCAAGCGAGAGCAGGAACTCAATTCGCTCAAACGTATAGATGATAGTTTCCGCAAAATAGTCATCGTCGGCGATGACATTGCCCCATGGACTGATGAAAAAGGCATTTCCTATATGGGCCTCTTTCAATTCTTGCGAGAGGGGTTACCGAAATAAACGCCATCAGGGGTTTGGGCAAAAAAAGTGATTATTGTAGGTTTTTATGGCGGTATTGGAGTGGTGTTTGTCCCGTCAACTCTTTGAAGATGCGGTAGAAGGTCTGGTCTGAAGTGAAGCCGCTGAGTGCGATGGCATCGGAGATGGCGTCATGATCTGTACCGTATTGCGGGTCCGAAAGGATAGACTTTGCATTCTCTACCCGGTATTGTGCTACGAGTTGCGAGAAACTGAAATTCGTGCGCCTATTGATACAAGCGGAGACGTACGTGCGGTTGGATCCCACAGCCGCAGCGAGGTCTTGAATAGTGAGGTTCGGGTTCGTGAAGAGTTGTTCTTCGCGCAAGGCGGTGATGATTTTATTGAATAGTTCATCCGTCTCCTCCATCGTCGCTCGACGGGCTTTCTCTTCTTCCTCTGCCTCCACTTGCGCGATGGTCTCTTCCGGCATGAAGGTATGCGCCGCTACGTAGCCCAATCCGTACAAGAGAATCGACATCAACACCGCGGGGATGGAGACGAGTACCAAGCCGTCAAACGAATCCCGCCCGAGGAGGTTGAGTAACATAGATACGAAAGCGGTGAAGCCGACGAAAAGGAGGAGCGTGTGGGTCGGTTGCAAGATGTAACTGCGGTCGTCGGTATAGTTATTATCCAACCGCCGCTGAGTATTTCGGATCAGATGGTACCCGCGAATCAACACCCAAACGATCTGTACTGCAAAGCAAAGACGGGCTATCAGATGAATGAGATATTCACCTCCCCAATGAAAGCGCACGTTCAGCGGAAAAACAATCGCCACAACCGCCGCCGGAAGGAGCAAAAGCGGCACTTCGTAGGTGATCTTCGTACGCGTGAGAGCGCGCAGGTACGCGTAATATAAAGGATATACGCAGAGGTTTGCTATGCTGTAACTATACTCTCCCCAGAAACTCTGAAGCCCCGAGAAATAGAGCCAATGGTCTGTGTAAAGAATTGTGGCAGCGATGTAGAAAAGCAGGATCGTACCCGTCACCCTCGGCTCGTCACTGCCGCGATGAAGACGCGCAATGAAGAAAATGCTCCAGAAAAAACAGAGCATCATCGGCAGCGATATGATCCATTGGTATAGCATATATCTTCCTTGCGCTGCAAAGGTACTGCTTTTTTTTGAAATGTGCAAAAAAAACGAGTGATTTCTTGCGTATGTCGCGAAATTGTAGTAATTTTGCGGCAACAAACAGATTGAATATGAAACAAACAATGCAATGGACGGTGATGGCCGTCGGAGTAGCGATGATGCTTATGATGAACAGTTGTACACAAGTTTCGGATAGCGAAGTTCTGACGCAGGGTTTGGAGGCGTCGCTGAGCGCGGCACAGATGCGCGGCGTAGAGCAGGCGGCGGCGTTATGGACGGAGGCCGACGGGAGCGCGGAGGAGTTCCGTGCGTTCGTGGAAGAGAACCTCTGCAAGAGTGACAGCGAGCGACTGGTGCTCTTTGAGTCGCTGAGCCGGATCATGGAGAAATGCAATGAGTCGGCGGATATGCTGACGGTGGAGCTGCTGCGGCCGACCCAGTTGACGAACGCCGGCGAGCCGGCGACACCCGACTGGATCATGTCGGGGTATAGTCCTATGGCGCATTTCACGGATGACATGTTCGCCAACAAAATGGCGTTTCTCACGATTCTCAATTTCCCGCACTATACGCTGGAGGAGAAGAACAGCCTGGGCCGTAGCTGGACGCGCCGGGAATGGGCGTTCGCGCGCATGGGCGATGTGTTCACCACCCGTGTGCCGGGGACCGTCAAGGCACAAGTGGCACAGGCGCACGCCGAGGCGGAGAACTACATCGCTGATTATAATATCTACATGGGTAACCTGCGCACGGAAGACGGCCGTCAGTTATGGCCGGAGGACAAGATCCTGCTCAGCCACTGGAACTTACGCGACGAACTCAAAGCCCAATATAAGGTACAAAGTGACCAAGTACAAGGGACAAAGGAAAATGTAGAGAAGCAGGAGATGATCTACCAGGTGATGCAACGTATCGTGCGCCAGGAGATTCCCCAAGCGGCGATCAATAACCCCGATTTTATCTGGAGACCTTATGAAGGAGTGAATGAGGGAGCGAGAGAACCTTATACCCGTTACGCGCATATCTTGAAGACCGCCAAAGCCTATTTCGCCGAAGACCCGTACTGTCCTGCCGCGCCGACGGCTATCCAGCGCAATTTCGAGGAAGGCATGGAGATCCCGGCGGAGGAGTTAGACAGCCTCTTCCGCGCCCTGTTAGGGTCGGAGCAAGTGCAACAAGTGGCTTCGGTCATCCGTGATCGTTTAGGCCGCGACCTGCGTCCGTACGATATATGGTACGACGGATTCAAGGCCCGTGCGTCGCTCAATGAGGACGATTTGAGCGCCAAGACCCGCCAGCTCTATCCCGATGCGAACGCTTTTGCAGCGGATATGTGGCGGCTGATGACCCGGATGGGTTTCTATAGCGAGGACGCACGGAATATTGCCCATCGCATTGCCGTGGAGCCCGCCCGCGGTTCGGGACACGCATGGCCCTGCCTGGGGCGCAAAGAAGATGCCCGCCTGCGGACCCGCATCGCACCAAGCGGGATGGATTACAAAGGCTATAATATCGCCGTCCATGAGTTCGGTCATTGCGTGGAGCAGATCCTCGACATGTACTACATCGACTATTATATGCTCTCGGGCGTACCGAACACGGCTTACACGGAAGCGAGCGCTTTCCTATGGCAGCAACGCGACCTCAAACTGCTGCCGGGTAACACCGAACCACTCTCCGGCGCGATGACCAAGGAGGCGGTGTTTGACCAGTTCTGGTCGATGTACGAGATCATGGGGGTGAGCCTCGTGGATATGTCGGTCTGGCGCTGGATATACGATCACCCGAAGGCGACACCCAAGCAGCTATGCGAAGCGACGATCGCTATCGCACAGGAGGTGTGGAACACGTACTACGAGCCGGTCTTGGGCGAACATGACTGCGTGCTGTTGGGTATCTACAGCCACATGGTGGATGTACCGATGTACCTGCCGAACTACCCGTTAGGGCACATCGTTCAGTTCCAGATAGAAGAGCACCTGTCGCAATACACCGAACCGCGCGATTTTGCGCTGGAGTACATGCGTATCTATCGTTTGGGACGTCTGACTCCGAAAGAATGGATGGTGCAGGCCGTAGGTGCTGCGCCGTCTGTGGAGCCTATTCTGCACGCTGTGACGAAGGCCTTACAACCCTAAGTGAATACGGAAACGCATCGCCCATCGGATAGAGGGCGAGAGGGACCAGACGGAGTAGAGATCGCACACACGGAGAATATTTCCGATACCGACGCCGAGCTCGGCGTAGAATGTGCTATTGGCTGTTAGCTGTTGGCTATTGGCTGACAGATAGCCATAGGCGAGTTTGGTTTCGACGAGCTCGCGGAGGTGTAACCACCGTATTCCCGGAATCGTATTAAAGAGAATACCGTGCCCGTTCCACTCGGCCTGGAGCGTCACGTACTTATCGGCGAGCAGCTCGTAGCCGTGCAACAGGGTGAAGCGGTACGGGTCATAGGCATAACCCTGGTTGCCGTTCGCCTGCCATAGAAGGGTCTGCGGCAGATGGCCGAAGATAGCCCCCATGCGGAAAGCGTAGTTCAGCGTACCTCCCATCCCGAGATTGGCGTGCTGGGTTAGCATGATACGAAGATGGGCGTAGAGTCGGCTATTGGCTATTGGCTGTTGGCTGTTGGCCCAATGACCGGCTTCGAGGCCGAGGTAGAGCACCGGGTACTTGGACGAATAAGCGTAACGACGGAGGAAATAGCCGTCGTATTTTTTTTCGCCCCAAGAGAGACGCCCGATGAGCGAGAGGGACTGATAACTGACATCTGATGTCTGATCGCTGATGTCTCCGGCTTGCCAGCCTGCGCGGACATAAGCGTGCGTCTCTACGGCAAACGAATGACCTAAACGTGTGTCGAGACGATCCATCCAGTCGGCGAACCAATGTAACTGCACCTGCCGGCGACGCAACGCCGTGTTGACGCACTGTTTATCGCGGTACAGCGCTTCGAACGCATAGGAAGTAAAATCAAAATTACCCCAACCCATCGAGTTCTCCCGTAAGAGGCGGTCGAAATCATCGACCTCCGACCATGCGTACCGGTCGCTGTACTCGAGTTGCAGGATATTCCGGCGCAGGGTAGGCAGGTTGATGGATATACGTCCCAGTCCTTTTGCCCGGCGGTCCTTGAACCCATAACCGACCGCCGCCTCGAGTGATATCACTTTCGAGAACTTCTCATTCGTACGGAAAGGCAGACCGACGTGTACGCCTTCGTGGCGGTTGATCTGCAAGATCTCTTCGATATGCCCTATATCGACAGGGGTGCCGGTGGGGATATAACCGGTGGTGGCGATGGTAGCAAACCATTTGGCGGCGCGGATGACAGGCAAGGAGTCCAGCGCCTGGAAAGCGGAGTCGGTGGGGGTAAGACCGTCCTGCGGACTGACAGACCGCTCCGCTGACAGACCGTCCTGCGGACTGACAGACTGTTGCGCGGTAGGATTTGTAAGGGAGGTGGTGATGAGTAAGGACGGGAAGACCGTGCCAGCACGCTCCGCTTTGATGGAGACGTCAAGGATCGCGGAGAGCTGCTCGTCAGCGATCGATCCGTCGGCCGCAAGGACCTGCGAGACATGCACCGTGTTGATATAATTGACCGCCACTTCCGCCGGCACGTACGCATGGATCGAGCGGAGGGCAAAAGTGATGGTGTCAATGACCATTTCGCCGTTGAAGGTGGCGTAGAACGGATTACGGGTGCGGAAATGAATAGTGTCAGCTCCTACGAGATAATAGCGGTAGTAGAGGTTACCTCCGGCGGCGAGGGGCGAGAGGAAAGCGTGCCCCATGATAGAGACCGAGTTGGCGTAGAAATTGAGGTTGCCTTCGCTACCTAAGTACGATGAGTAGTCGGCATCGCTGAGGATGAGTGTCCGGCTCTGCTGATCGTTGGCGGGGATCATGTCTGTGCCGGAGAGCCGGAACGACTGGGTCTGGCGGTATAGCGGTAGGATATACGTGGAGTCTTCTTGGGCAATCATTCCTGCTTGCAAGCTGCGCCAGAGGGCCCGGCGAAGATGCCTTTTGTTGATATGCGAGACGTAGAGCGTCTGTTCGCGTTTCGCTTCAAAACTCCGGTCTTTATGCAGCGTACGGTCGTTCTTGGCACGGTGTTCCCGGACTTTGCGCAAGAGCTCCAGAGCCGGGTTCTCGTTCGGCGCGACCACCACTTCGGTCAACAGTGCCGCTTTCTCCCGCATGGAGACCTGCAGTCCTGCCATGGCACCGGGTGTGATCTCAAACCGCTGGGTGTAATAACCGACGGCGGAGAAGACGAGTTGCGCCTTATCCGTCATATCGACCCGCAAGGCGTACGCTCCGCTTGCATCGGAGGTCGTTCCGATCTTCGTGCCCCGGAAATGAATATTGACGTTCGGGATCGCTTCGCCTGTCGCCTCATTGACCACTTCGCCGACGATGATCGTCTCCGTTGCAAGGCAACGAAAGGTACAAAGGAACAAAGTACAAAGTACAAAGGCTACTATTTTTGATTGGCGGGATGACATTTGAGTATCGCATTGCGCAGGTCCTGTACGTTGACATGCGTGTATATCTCGGTTGTAGCGAGATCTTCGTGTCCGAGCAGTTGCTGGATGATACGCAGGTCGGCGCCGTTCTGCAGCAGATGGGTGGCGAATGAATGCCGGAGGGTGTGGGGGCTGACAGTCTTGGTGATGCCTGCTTCGGAGCAGAGGCGGCGGACGATCGTGAAGACCATCGCGCGGGTCATGGGGCGGCCGTAACGGTTCACGAAAGCTGTATCTTTCGATTCCGGTTTGAGAGGCCACGTAGCGCGATCCTGCATCCAGTAGCCGAACCACTCTTCTGCAACCGGAGAGAGCGGCACAAGGCGCTGCTTCGAACCTTTTCCGTCGATCAGCATATAATGCTCGTTGAGGTATATCTGACTCAGACGCAGGTTAACCAACTCACTCACGCGCAGTCCGCTGCCGTACAGGATCTCCATCATGGCACGGTTACGGTGACCTTCGTTCGAACTGAGGTCGATCGCCGCCATCATCCGGTTGATCTCATCCAGCGAGAGGACGGTAGGCAGATGCTTGGATTTGCGAGGACCTTCGAGCAACTCCGAAGGATCCTGGTCAATATAATCCTTGTACAAGAGAAAACGGAACCAGGAGTGAATGCCGGCGAGGACACGTGCCTGCGTCGCTTCCGACCGGATATCTTTGAAGGTCTCGAAAATGAAATCCTGCAGGGCGTCAAAATCCATCCTGACGAAATCCACGCCGTGCTCCCCGGCATACGTGCGCAGTTTCTCCAGATCCATTTCGTACCCTTCCACCGTGTTGAGCGAATAGCCGCGCTCCAAACGCAGCCAGGTATGATACTCCTTGAGAAGAGCCTCGTCCGATGTTATTTCTTTACCCATGGTTGTAATACGCCTTGGAAATGCGTCTCATAGGTGACGTTAGCGTTGTATTCGTTGCGGTAGTACAAGGTGAGTTGCAGGTCCTTGAGGTGGTTCGTCGTGTCGCGTACCACGAAGGTGCAACTGTCCATCGTCCGGTAATACTGCATCTTCCCGTTCTCGACGTAGAGCAGATAGAGACCTCCGGGGGTGCCTTCATAGTCGCGTCCGGGCAGGCAGGTATAGGGCAGGGCTGTGGTGTCCGACCGATACGTACCGGCAAGCAACGAGTCCGAGCCTGTGGCAACAAAGATATCCGAGAGGTAGAGGTTATACCCCGTGCCCTGCATCCGATGAGCGGAGTCCAGAGACAGACCCTCGGAATAGAGATCGAGTGCGACTACCGAATACGGCACCGAGTCGTAACACCGGCCGTACCGCTCTTCCCAGCCTGTTTCGTATTTCTCGGGGAAGATCGTCCTGTTCTGTACCTTGATGGGTTTGCATGCAACAGCCATGACGGCCATCACCCAACACACCATGATTTGTATATATTTCCCTTTCATATTACACCTTCATTTTCCTCGCCGGGTACCACGCGGCAACAAAACCGAGCGCCAAGACGATCAGCGCCACCATCACGACGTCGCCTGTCTGTACCTGTACCGGGTATGCGGAGATGATATATTGCATGCCTGAACCGAGACGGAGCCATCCGTAGTGCTGTTGGCCGAGGCAGAGCAGCACGCCGATAACAAGGCCGGTGACGGTACCGAGCATCGAGATCAGCCATCCCTCCAGGAGGAAGATGCGGCGGATCATAGGCTCATCGGCTCCCATGTGCGAGAGGATGCGTATATCTTCTGTCTTGTCGATGATCAACATGGAAAGCGACCCGATGATATTAAAGCTGGCGATGAGCAGGATGAAGACCAGCAGCACAACGGTCAGCAGTTTCTCGATCCGTAAGATCCGGAAGAAATCCGCCTGCTGCTCGTAGCGGTTTAGTACTTTGTAGCCGGGACCCAAGGTTTTAGCTATTAGCTTTTGGCTGTTCGCTATTGGCTTTCCTTCTTTTAATTGTATTCTCAATGCCGTAGCCGTGTGTTCGTCATATTCGAAGAGCCGTTGGGCAAGCGGCAGGGAGACGAGCATGAGCTGGTCGTCATATTCTATCTGGTTGACGGCGAACGTGCCGGCGATGAAAGCATGCTCGTGCAGGAGCGACTGGTCGGGTCGCAGGAGGTTGATCCGTCCCGTGCGCTTGGGAGCGTACAGGTGCAGGGCACCCGTGAAATGCGCATTGGTACCCAGTTGCGCCGCCAGCCCACGGCCTAAGACCGCACGGTCGAAAGCGCCGTCCCAGACGGAGTAGAACCCGTCGGTGATGATAGAGTCGATATGTGCCGTACGGGTGAAGAGCGAGTCCACGCCCATGACGCGGGCCGGCATCTGGTGGTCCTTATAACGGACGAGCGCCGTCTGCTCCAGTTGCATGGAAACCGCCTCTACATCCTCGCGCGCGTACAAAGAAATGACGGGAAGGGTGTCGGTACGAAGGGTCTGGCCTTCCGCCGGCACTACCATCAGCTCCGGATCGAACTCGGAGAACATGCGTTCGACCAACTCGCCGAACCCGTTCATGACCGATAGCACGCAGATCATTGCCGCTGTGACCACAGCGACCGCAGCGGAACTGATGCCCGAGACAATATTAATGGCATTATGCCCTTTCTTGGAGAAAAGGTACCGCCAGGCTATATTTGATTCGAAAGAAGCCATTGGCTATGAGCTATTAGCCATTAGCTTTTTAACAACTCATCGATTCGCTCCATGCGATCGATAGTCTCGTCAAGATGGAAGATGATTTCCGGAATAATGCGCAGTTGGTGGCGCTCTAAGGTGCCGAGTTCACCGCGCAGGTGGTGGGTGTTTTCCTCTATAAGCGCCATCGTCGAAGCTACCTTGTCCTGCGGGAAGATAGATAGGTAGATATGCGCAATAGAAAGATCAGGCGTTACGCGCACTTCGCTCACCGAAATCAATGTTCCGTGCAGCGTGCGCGCGTAACGCAGCAAAATGTCGCTCATGTCTTTTTGGATCAGACGAGCGATCTTGTGTTGTCTAGTCGACTCCATTAAAATTTGTGGCGACCCTCGTCGGCAACCGTCAATTTCTTACGACCTTTTGCACGACGTGCAGCCAATACGCGGCGACCATTTGCGGTAGCCATTCTCTCCAAGAAGCCGTGTTTGTTACGACGCTTGCGTTGGGATGGTTGGAATGTACGTTTCATTGTTTTATTAGTATTTGAGTCCTCTCACGAGGACGGGTTTATACGTTAAAAAGCCTGCAAAATTACTGCTTTTTTTTGAATTGACCAAATTTTTTCGCATTTTTTTTGCTTTTGACTGCATTTTTAGTCAAAAACCTCCATTAGAACGTCTAATGATTTCGGATTTTGCCATGTTTCGACGTGTTCTTCGAAATAATGGCAGAGAGCACGAAGCGCTTCTTGGCGTTGCTTTCTGGTGTACGGTGTAGGGTGTACGGTGTAGGGTGTACGGTGTAGGGTGTAGAGGGGGGAGTCTTCCGGGATGGCGAAGCCTAATTTGGAGGCAAGGCCGACGAGGAAAGCAAGATGGAAATTCTGCGGTTCATCGGTCCGGTCGAGTTGTTCGACCGCTTGCGCGATGAAATCGTACATCGGTTCGTCCGCCATCGGGTGGCGCAGTACATGGTACAGCACTTCGCTGATGAAGATAGCGATAGTACGTTTGTAGGGATCGGTCGTGAGCGTACGCGGTACGTAGTTCAGTTGGGCGGTACGGACGGACCGTTCATCCGTCGTCAGTTGGACGATCGAGAGCGGGCTGTACTTGCCGGCGGCGTTCTTGCGCCCCAGACCATATACCATATAATTAATACGCCCGCCCGCGCGTGTGTAGGCGTGCAGGAGGTGCGCTTTGTCCGAATGGGGTTGGAGTGAGAGAACGATCGCGTCAGTTGTGCTCAACATAAAGGCTGTCGATAGCTTGTCCGTCACTGAGCCGATAGACGCGGAAGATCATCGGAACGGCGTGTTGGTCCGTTGAGTCATGTCCGATCGAGAGCACCCCGTACACCTGTACCGTGTCTGTCACTTCCGGCTTATAATGAAAGCGTTGCGGTTTGAGCGGTCCGGAGGTGTTGAGCACGATGAACGGCGTGCGGCGCATATAACTATGGTCATGCCCGGACAGCACCAGATCCGCCTCACCCAAAGCACGCCGGAAAGCGAGATAGATCAGGCTGTTAAAACGTCCCTTGGCAGCCGAGAAAACAGGATGATGCATGATCACCACCACATATCTGCCTTCGGCTGTTTCCATCGCCGTGCGCAGCCAGGTGAGCGTGCGGGTCAGATAGACCATCCGGATAAGCGGGTTGGTGTCGATAGCGATGAGGCGCAGCGAAGGGTAGTCGATATAATAGCTGGCGCCCGGAACGCCTAAAGGACCGTTATGAGGACGGGAGAACGCATAATCCCATACCGGAGAGAGCGTCTTATGAATACCCTTGGAGTACTCATGGTTTCCCGGGCAAGCCATGACGGGCATGCCGAAGATCTCACTGTTGGTCCATTCGCGCAGCAGCAACTGGTAGTAGTAGTTCTGTCCGCGTTGCATCCAGTCGCCTACCTGCACCAGTGCGTCCGCTTGGGGCACACGTGCGGCGAGAGTGTCGTAATCGGCTCGCGAGAGACGGTTATGTATATCGCCGAGCACGACGAGATCCAAGGCCTGCGGAGTGGAGTCCGTGATGAGCGGCGAGAAGACGTAATCGAGTGTGTCTCCGGTCCACTGGGGTTCAGCCGGCATACCGAACCACACCTGCCAGCGGATGACGCATAGAACGACGCCACCCGCTAACAGAAGGGTTGGGATGAGTATTTTAATCCACCTACGCATCAGAAGGGCAGATCACTTGTGCCGTCTCCGGCCGATGCGTCAAACGGATCAACGTTTACCTGCGGAGCCTCCATCGGTGCTGCTGCGGGGGCAGCCTGAGCCGGCGCTGCGGCTACCGGAGCGGCAGCAGGAGCTGCACCGGCTACCGGAGCCTGGGTTGTATCACCCTGCTGGATCTTCCAGGCACGGATAGAGGTGTACCAACGGCCGTTGAACTCACGGCTCTCGATATCGAAACTAACGGTGACCAATTGGTCGATCTCACAGGGGTTCTGTTTGATGCGATCCTCACCGAAGACCTCGAAATGTACCTTACGGGGGTACTGGTCGAGCGTCTCCAATACGTACGGCTGTACTTTCCACGGGTTGCCGTTACGGCCGATGCCTTCTTGGGCAGGCAGTACTTGTATGATTTTACCTACAACTTCCATTTCTTTAAACTCTAAACTTTAAACTCTAAACTTTAAACTCACTCGCCTTTGATAGCTGCTACACCCGGGAGAATCTTTCCTTCGATGGCTTCGAGGAGGGCACCTCCACCGGTGGAGATATAAGATACTTTGTCTGCGAGGCCGAATTTGTTGACGCAAGCTACAGAGTCGCCGCCTCCGATGAGGGAGAAAGCACCGTTCGCTGTAGCCTCTGCAATCGCCTCACCGATAGCGCGGCTGCCATCGCAGAAATTATCGAACTCGAATACGCCTGCAGGACCGTTCCAGAGGATGGTCTTGGCACCCTTGATGGCATTGCGGAAGTTCTCCTGTGCCTTGGGACCTGCGTCGAGACCTTCCCAACCCTCGGGAATAGCGTTGGACGGGAAGATTTTCCGGTTCGCATCGTTGCTGAAGCTGTCAGCGCAGATGGCATCCGGAGCGAGCACGAGCTCTACGCCGTTCTTCTTGGCGAGTTCCTCAACACCCAGCGCTACATCGAGTTTGTCGAGCTCTACGATCGAACCGCCGATCTCGCCACCGTGTGCCTTGGCGAACGTATAGGTCATACCTCCGCAGAGGATCAGTTTGTCCACCTTGCCGAGCAGGTTCTCGATAATACCGATCTTCGAGCTTACTTTCGAGCCGCCCATGATAGCTACGAACGGACGTTTGATATTGGACAGCACGTTATCTACCGCCTGCACTTCTTTCTCCATGAGGAAGCCGAGCATCTTGTTGTCTGCATCGAAATAATCTGCGATAACAGCGGTCGATGCATGTTTGCGGTGTGCGGTACCGAAGGCGTCCATCACGTAGCAATCAGCGTACGAAGCGAGGGTCTTGGCGAACTCTTTCTGACGAGCCTTCATCTCTTTCTTGGCTGCCTCGTATGCGGGATCTTCTTTCTCAATACCTACGGGTTTGCCTTCCTCCTCGGGATAGAAACGCAGGTTCTCGAGCAGCAGTACCTCACCCGGTTTGAGTGCGGCAGCCTGAGCCTGTGCCTTGGCGCAGTCCTCGGCGAACTGAACCGGGCAACCTAATGCAGCTGCTACAGCGTCTTTGATCTGACCGAGGCTCATCTTAGGCTGTACTTTGCCTTTGGGTTTGCCCATGTGGCTCATGATGATCAGCGCACCGCCTTCATCGAGGATGTGCTTGAGGGTGGGCAGGGCACCGCGGATGCGGGTGTCGTCTGTGATCTTTCCGTTCTCGTCCAGGGGCACATTGAAGTCCACACGAACGATCGCCTTCTTACCGGCGAATTTGTAATCTGAAATGTTCATAATAGTATTTGTTTTATTTAGTTAGTTTGTTGGCTGGTTGACTAGTAAACTAGTAAACTAGTAGACTGTTTTTTTTACCAATCGATGGAGTTGAGGCGGCCCTTGTAGGCGTCGCTATAGGTCTGCTCGCTGTCTTCTCCGCCGAAGATATAAATATTGTTGTCGCGCACGATGGCACTCAGTTTCTGGCGTGCCTGATAAGACTCGGGCAGGCGGTTCTTGGTACTGTCGGCTTTGGTCCAGGTGATGCCTTCGTTGGTGGAGACGAAGATATCCCGTCCCAGATATTTCGCTTTGTCATCCACGCCGCCGAATAGCAGCAGTGAGTTGTTGTAATAGACGACGGAGATACCCGTGAACCCCTTGAAGTCCTGTCGGTCCTGCGAGTAGTCCTGCAGCCGGTAGCCGTTGTTCTCCTTGATATGCGTGGAGTACTCCAAGTTCCACCGGCAGTTGAGTGCCCGGCCGTTCTCGGCAAAGCCGCCGAGGATCATGGCCCGCTCGCGCAGGCTGGAGCTGAGGAAACAAACGGTGGCAAAATCGCTGATGGGGAATTCCGAACCCGGCACGAGGCCAGAGAGGGTCAGTTCCTGGCCGTCGGTATAAGCCAGTTCGTACATGTTATCGTCGTTGGTGACGAGTGCCCATGCCTGTTTGTTCCAGTAGAGGAGCATCGTGTGTACGGGTCGGTTCATCTTGGTCTCCGTCCAGTTGATGATGTCCGTCGAGGTATAGACCGAACTATCCTGGGCGTAGTAGAGCTTGGACCCGTCGCTGATGATCTGGCGTACGCGGGTGCCCTTGGGCAGGCCGTTCATGGCACCCAGATCACTCCACATCGTGCCGTCGGCCGAACGGTAAGCGCGCATGGAGTAGCCGGTGGACATGAGCATGATAAAATCGTCGCCTACCTCTACGACGCGCTGGTCGCAATCGCTATAGCCCAGTACGCCTGAGGACAACTCTGTCCAAGTATAGAGGTCCGGGTCCGCATGGTGTACCGTGACGTTCATCCGGTATATCTTCGTATTGGATTTGTCGGCAGAACGGATGGTGAGGTAGATCGGCGTCTTGGTGAAATCAAGCGTGTCATAACCGGTCAGCTGCACGATCGAGTCCGCCATCGTGAGATAGGCGGCAGACGGAGTGGCAGCGAAGATGAAACGCGGTACGACGCGTTTAATACTGGTGCCGTATAGCATGGAGTCCTTGTTCCAGACAAGACCTGTGTCGTTCCGCTCCTCGATGGTGAAGACGGCTTTTGCCAGTCCCGGCATCGAGTCGTTCTTGGCAAAATAGAAGGACTTCAATTGCGCCACTGACCGATCGACCGTCGAGGTGTTCGTTCGGGTCTTACAGGAGGCTAAAACGACCGCCAGTAGGCTTAGTATGTATAAAAAACGCTTCATTCTATATTATTTTTCTTTTTTACTTGCATATTTCGGAAAAAAGCAGTACCTTTGTGTCCGAAAATAAAAAGCTTATGTTATTTGAGTCTCAAATTCATGATTTATTGTCTTGGCTGCCGTGGGTGCGCATCCGTCGCGAGCAGGCGGCCATGCGTGCTATTGTTGAGCAACGTCGTCGTATATTGACGAAAGAGGAGGTCGCTGAGGCTTCGGCGCGTATTATTGCGCAGATCGAGCAGATGTCCGTTTTTCGCGAGGCGCGTGTGGTAATGCTCTATTATCCTGTGCATAACGAGGTGGATTTGCGTCCGCTGCTCGCTAAATACGAAGGCCAAAAAACATTTCTTTTACCTGTTACCCATCGCCACTCGATGGAGGTTCGTCCGTACGACGGAGAGGACATGATGCGCAAGGGTCGTCTGGGTGTCCCGGAGCCTCAAACGGAGACGTACAAGGGACGGATTGACTTGATTCTTGTGCCCGGTGTGGTGTTTGATCATCAGTGCCACCGGATCGGCCGCGGAGGTGGGTACTATGATAAGTTCTTATCGAAGCACACGAGTACGAAGAAGATCGGCGTATGCTATGATTTCCAACTCAAGAAGCACGAGATCCCGCATTTCATCCGTGACCGCAAGGTCGATCGCATCGTCACTCCTCAAAAGACCATTGGATAGTCGGTTGGCTGTCCCTTATCTCTTGCAACTTACGGTCGCCCTCGGCCGTAAGTTTTCTTTCGCCCTTACGGTAGTAATAGATGAGTCCGTATAGCTGGCATTTCATCAGTTTGGCGTACGGCAGCTGGTCTTTATAGTAGTTCTCCACAAGGTTCCAGATATTGAGGATGATCTCATCCGCCTGTGCGCGCAACGGCTCCAGGTTGTCGTGTACACGTTCGGTGTTCTGGAGGTGGAACGTATGCTGGCGTTGGTGCTCGCAGAAGATGTCGTAGTGTACCTTCACTTTGTTGATGGCAGGGTTATAGATCGGGAACCCGCCGTTCGCCATACGTTTCTGCTCGCCCTCGATGATCTTCTTTCCCCATTCGAGCAGGTTTTCCTCGGTCGTCAGGTCGGGCACAACGTGCTGGTGCGGGTCAAGACCGTACAGCAACTTCTGCTCTTTCTTGATCTCTCCGCGGATGACGGCGAGGTTGAGTACCTGGATGAAATGGGAGATATACATACGTGCGTTCTGCACGATATGCCGGTACTGCTTATTGGCATTAACAGTGGAGGCATAGTTATCTTTGGATTGCATCACTACGTTCTCAAACGATACTAAGAACCGTTGTGCTTCGCTCAGCACTTTGTACGGAATAACCTGCTCGGTATAGTCCGCTCCCTGTGCGCGCTGGATTGCGTTCTGCAGCGCGTGGAGCCGTGCTAAATCCGTGTTGGGTAATCTTCTATAAGGCATATATTTACTTTAGCTTTTGGCTATTGGCTATTAGCTAATGGCTAACGGCTAACAGCTAATGTTATTTATTTCTGGTGGCAAGTTTCTCTGCGAGTGCACGTAATCTGTCCGTGGCTTGGTTCTGCGGCAGTTGGTTCAGCTGCTGCAGAGCGAAGGACGTATGTTCCTCCATCGCTTGCTCGCCGGCTTTGCGTACGCCAAGGCGGTCATAGATCGCCGTGACAGCGGCTATCTTCTCTTCGTTACGGTCGGAGATACGCAGCCATTCGTTCAGTTCGGCTTGGCTGGTCGCGTCGGCTGTATGCAGGGCGGTCAGCAGAAGGAAGGTCTTTTTGTTGCAGCATATATCTCCTCCGATCGCTTTGCCGAAAGTCTTCGGGTCGCCATAGACATCGAGTATATCATCCTGTATCTGGAAAGCGAGACCGATATGCAGGCCGTACTGATAGAGCGCTTCCTGTTGCGCTTCGTTAGCGCCGGCGATGTAACCGCCTGTACGGAGGGCGTTAGCGAGCAGCACGGAGGTCTTGAGCTCAATCATCTTCATATATTCCTCGATGCGCACATCGTCCCTGCGCTCAAAATCGACGTCGTACTGCTGTCCCTCGCATATGCCGGTCGCCATCTCGTTGAACATCTCCAAAGTCCTTTGTACTTTGTCACTTGGTACCTTGGCAATCAGTTTGTATGCCTCGATGAGCATCTGGTCACCTGAGAGGATCGCCGTGTTGTCATCCCATTGCACATGGACGGTAGGTCGTCCGCGGCGCACCGAAGCACGATCCATCACGTCGTCGTGCAGGAGGGTGAAGTTATGGAAGACCTCCAGCGCCAATGCCGCCGGTAGCACCTCCTCCTCTTTGCCGCCGAACATCTCCGAGGCGATGAGCGCCAGGGTCGGACGGATCCGTTTGCCGCCCGAGGCCAAGGCATAAGCGATGGGTGCGTACAGCCCTTCCGGCTCCTTACCCCAATCCAGGGACTCTATGGCGTGGTTAATATCAAGCATTCTATTCGTAATTTACAATGTACAATTTACAAAGGGCTCTTGGCGCTTGGTACAAAGTTTAGAAGATCCGTACTTTCTATTGAGTTAGTACCAAAGCCTCTAGGACGCTTTGTTAATTGTTAATTATTCATTGTTAATTGTTAAACTTGTTCTCAATAATATCGCTCAGCACATCCCTCATCTCCAGTCCGGCGGCGCGCACCTGCTGCGGGATGAAGGAGGTAGGCGTCATGCCCGGCGTGGTGTTGACCTCGAGGAGGTTGAGCTGCGCACCGTCCTTGGTACTTTGTCCTTTGTCGCTTGGTACCTTCGTAATGATCCAATCCACGCGGATGATGCCATTCGCGCCGATGATGTCGTACAGACGGAGGGTCTCAGCATGTATCTTATCGCGCAGTTCGTCGGGGATACGGGCAGGCGTGATCTCGTCCACCTCACCTTTGTACTTGGCGTTATAGTCGAAGAACTCATTATGGGTGACCACTTCGGTAATCGGGAAAGCCACCGCTTTGTCCTTGGTCTTATAGACGCCGCAGGTCACTTCGGTACCCTGCATGAACGACTCGCAGATGACCTCATTGCCCTCCTGGAAAGCCCGCTCAATAGCGGGATAGATCTCCTCCACGGTCTTGACCTTGGTGCATCCGAAAGAGGAACCGCCTACGTTCGATTTGATGAAACAGGGCAGACCGAGTGTTGCTGCGATCTTCGGCGCGTTCGGCCATTTCTGTCCGGCGCGAAGAATCATACTGTTGGCAATGTGGAATCCGAAATAAGAGAGGTAATGGTTGCAGGCGTACTTATTGAACGTGAGCGCAGCGGCCAGTACTCCGCAGCAGGAGTACGGCATGCCGATCATGTCCAGATAGCCCTGCAATATACCGTTCTCGCCCGGCGTGCCGTGGATCGTGATATACGCGAAATCGAACGTGTGCTTCACGCCCTCGCGCGTAAAAGAAAAATCATTCTTGTCAATAGGGCAGGATTCGCTATTAGCGAAATACTCCTCAACTCCCATCCCTTCAGGGAGGGGCTGGGGGTAGGCTACCCATTCCTTGCCGTCCAAGACAACGATAGTCACCTCGTACCGCTCTTTGTCCATGAACGAATACAGTCCCGCCGCCGAACGAAGCGACACATCGTGCTCGCTGCTGTCCCCTCCGGCAATAATAGCAATCTTACGCTTCATTTTTTTACTATATATTTTTTAGAAGATGGATCCGATAATCTTATCTACTATTTCATCAAAATACGGTTGGCGCACAACACCAAACTTACGAATAACATCGCGCTGAGTATAAATCATAATAACTAGATATATTTCGCAACAAAAGAGGCCATGTTACGTTGGGAGGTATATACAGCAGCGTCTCTCATACGTCGATGCTCATCCAGCGTCTCTTGGTTGACGAACAAACCGGTTGCTAACAGGTTGTTTAGCAAGCGGCGCGAAGCCGCGTCATGTTTGTTGTAGTTAAGTGTGATGACAGCCATAGTGTTGTGATCTTTATGTGTTGTTATTTGTATTATAAATCTTTTGCGGCTGCAAATTTACTGCTTTTTTTTGACATATGCAAGTGCGCGCGCATATTTTTTTATTTTTTGTCTATAGTCTTTTTAATTTCGACTTAAATTTTGCGCTTTTTCTGGTGCTTGGTCGTTAGTCGTTAGTCGTTTATAAATCGAAAATGAGGAAAATCCATGCGGGGTGCGGGGTGCCGGAATAAAATTCCGGAGAAATGGACGGAGAGGTAGCGGGTGTGGGTAGAAAATAAACAGCCCTTCAAAAGCGATAAACAAAAATAAAGGTGTACGGTGTGTAGGGTGTATAAAGGATGGAAAAGTGTATATATACTATGTATATATACAGTAGAAGCGTGAAAAGTACAAAAAGGAGGGTTTATCCTTCGGTAATCCTTCGGTAATGATTGGGTAATCCTTCGGTTTACTAAGCAGAAGATAGGTACGGAGTGCGCAGATGGGTACGAGGGGCGATGCGCGGTTGTCGCAATGATGCGACAAAAGGGAAAAACGTAGAGGCGCAATTAGCGCAGTAATGCGACAAAAGGGAAAGATGTTTCGAATAGTAGCCGGACGTGCCGTAGTGGTAACGATGTGGTAACGTAAATGACGGCTAACCACCACTGCCGAGACCTCCGACAAGCTCGTCACGTGGGGCAATATCAAGAAGCCGATGCCCCTCAGCCGCTTGGGGATGGTGCTCCAGCAAGCCGGCTACCAAAGCAAGCGGATTAGAGGAAGTGAATGCCAATAGAAATATAGAAGGAAGGGGGTGACAGGGTGACACCCTTTCTGTAAAATATACACACCCACGCGTGTGTGTGAGTATTATTAAAGAGGGTGTCACCCGTCACCCGGTAATCCGGCATAGAATGCCGGGGAATGGACATACGAAAGCCCCACCCGTAAGGTTCTATGACCGTCCACTGGACGCTCAATCGGGCAAAGCCCTTCACCCCATAGAGGGGAGGGAAAGTGTACAGTGTACGGTGTACAGTGTATGGTGTGTTTTTAGTAAATCAAAAATGCGCTGCGCTTCCGAAAATGACGAAAATCCATGCGGGGTGTGGGGTGTGTAGCCCTCCTCCGTGAAGGGGGAGAGAAACCAAACAGGCACCCGCGAATGCGAGGGCCTGTTGATGGACCGGGTTCGCGCAAGGATGCGCGAAAAATGCACAGAGAAGAGGGAGAAAAACAAGAGAGCGGTCTTGCGGCCGCTCTCTTTGAAAAAATGAATAGGTTGGAATTACCACTGGTCGTCGGTCTCGACTCCAGAGTTTAATTTACCGGCACCTGTGCCACCGGTGGTACTTACGGTAAGAACGGTTGCACTTAAGCGGATAGATGCTATTTGCACTTCGGGTTGATTATAGAATTTTTTAGTCATAGTTTTGTCCTCCTGATTAATCATTTTACAATCTGACCTTGTGCGTTATAGCGCACGCCGTTCTTGATGATGATAAGTTGTCCGTCCTCGATGCGTTTCTCGCTCTTAACGGCACTATTGGTGTTGTCCAGACCGGTTGCCTGCTGCTCGTTATTGAAGATGAAGCGCATTCGTTGCGGTGCACCGGCTCCACCATAGATAAGATAAGCCTTGTGTGCAGCGAGTGTGCCGGAGAACTCATAGAAACCAACACCGGTGGTGTTGCCATCTGCCGAACGCCCGGAGAGCACGTAGCAGTTAGCCGGAGCAGCAGTTGCCTCATCATAACCTTGGAGTTGGTTAGCTGCCAAGTCGAATGTTACGGCACTTTCGTCAGACGGAGTAAGCGAGAACGAACCCGTCGGGGATTGCAGGATAACGGCTGTGTTAGCAGGAATAATCTGAGCGCCGCTGGCAATCTGGGTCATGGTCATATCGGTTCCTTCAATCTTAGCTACAAATGCCTTCGTACCATTGTTCGGCAGGGCAAATTTTCTTGCGCTGTCAAAGAAAGTCGAATAGTATAAGCCAGCATTGTCCGGATCTTGTTTAGCTGCAATATCTACTCTCGGAGAGATAGAGATGGACTTAATATAGCCTTTCGGAGTGTCCATCGTTGCAGCCAACGCGCGTTTGGGAGCAGGAGAACCACCGCCAGTAGCAGCCAGATAGATGATGACTGCGGTCGGCTCAACCAGATCATAGTTCACTTCTGCTGTTTCCATACTGGTTTGATGGATAGTAACAACTGCTTTTCCACGGATCTTTAGTTTGAACTCAACACCCGGATCTGCGTAGCACTCGATTTCCAATTTACCTTGACCTGCCGGAAGATTGAGCGTCAATGCACCATGCAGCGTATTAAGCCATTCTGCGGTTCCGGCAGCGTTGCGGTTGATAAATGTTTCTACCTGCGACGGATTGAGTGTAGTCGAGATTTCCAATTTACCATCGTTGATTTTGTCAGAAGCCGTAGTCTGGAAAATCAAGGCATCCTCTGAACTCGGGTCATCATAACCAAAATCGAAAGAGGTAGCCGTATTATTAGCTATCGGTTGAACCAACGGCAAAATGCGGATAGGCAACTTAACGGTCTCCCAAGGTTCGTCGCTGTAGAAGCGATATTTCGCTACCAACGTATCTCTACCTGCTGCAACGGCTGTGATATGCTCGGCATCTACTTCACATTCTACATTTTGACATGAAGGATCAGCCCACGGGGCAACGAAGTGACCACGGGCAGTGCTCTGCGATTGGAGGGTATGATAAGCACGGAACTGCTCGTATCTATGACATAATTCAGGCAGCTTGACAGTTTCTCCTTCCGTCATTTCTAAATGATCAACTATCACATTGTACGGATTGTAAGGGGAAGAAGGATCCGATTGCTCTTTGAAAACCAAGTCTTTAGCGAAAGAGTATCTGCTATTAATTACAGATACGTCCAGCGTAGCGGTAGCCGGATTGTACAGCGCGTCACCATCAAAAGTAGCCGTAACGGTGAAATTTCCATGACTATGTGGATAGAAACTTACTACATACCTGTCATTTCCTATGGCATCAGCTTGTGCACCAACCTCCAACAATTCATCGTCGTTGGAAGCGAAGGTAACATTAGGTACACCCGGTAATGACCATTTGAATTCGATAGTATGTGATTCATAGTAACCCGTCTCATCCATAATCATCTCAAACTCTGAGATACGAACGTTTTGATCGGTGTTATAGTCATAATCCTGGAAATACATGTCGATATCTTGCTTAGGAGTGCTGCTACCCTCTTCAATATTCACCGTAAACGATACGCTTCCAGTGGGGACTTCACTATTATTAACATCTGGCGCACAACTCATGGTAATCGTTGCGGATTGACCAGCCGTACCACGGGCTATGAACTGACCGTTTGAAACTTCTACTATGCTCGGATTGCTGGAGGTAATCGTAACGTACTCTTTCGGTACTGCCATCCAGTTACGAATAAAAGTCTCGGGTGACTGCGGTTGACCAAACATGAAGCTTGCGCTCCCTACATAGACTAATTTCATCCAGTTATATGCAGAAGCACCCGGAGCAAGCGTAAGGTCATGCAATACAGCAGGATCCGGTTCATACGGATAGTTAAGATTTTCATCAGAAGAAGCGGCTGCAGTTACATAATTACCGCTAACATTCACGGTAATGGTGTGAGTAGGCCAAGCAGTCGCGTAACCATTTTCATCATATACCGTTTCTGGTTGAATTTTGATATAGGAGGTACCTTCTCTCTGAGCGTAAATATTTCCAATCTTATACTGGTTGTGCCCAAACTCATCCGTACCTAAATCAACCGGAAAAATGTAAACGTTACCATCGGACGAACCGTCCAAGAAAGGTCGTGCACTCGGTCCTTTAAAAATTCTTTCGGACAAATCGCCACTATAGATTTCTCCAACTTTCAAGTTGAGCTGAATGTCTTCCGCAAAGGTTTGCAGCGGAAGAGTCATGATTGCCGTTAGCAGGAGTGCTGCCAAGCGGCTGAATAATGTAAATTTTCCCATAATAATTGAGTTTTTGGTTAATATTGTTAGTAAGATTGTTTGTTATTTGCTGTAAGGGTGTGCGTCTTCGGTAAGCGTGCGCGCGTGCAATTTTTTTATTTGGAAGGACAAGAAGATAGCAACTCCTCTATCAACTCCTTCGTGTAATCCTTCGCTGCCTCATGACGAAGCTGCGAGACTTCCGCTGATTCCTGCTCTGCCAGATTGTCGTTTTTCTTGGTTTCCATACCCATTGGGGTAGCATAAAAAAGCACCCGTTCAAATTCGGGTGCAAAGGTAGCAAATTTTTACGAAACGGCTTTTACAAAAGCGGACAAAAATTTGACAGAATTGGACAAACTAACGTTTTTAGGCCTGTCCGCGGCTCATTCGGTAGTCCGAAGGAGACATTCCAACGTTCTGAGTGAAGGTTCTGGTGAACGAACTATGATCCTCAAATCCGCAGCAGTTACCTACCTCTACAATCGGAATATCCAGATCCTGGAGCAACATTATACGCGCCTGCTCCAACTGTATGCGCATGATATAACGCTTCGCTCCCTCGCCCGTGAGGTACTTCACTCTGCGATTAAGCGTCTTGGGCGACATACACATCTTATCGGCTATCTGCGTGACCGTGACCGCCTGATGATCCATCATCTGTGTGACAGAAAGAATGAGTTTTTTGAGGAATTGCTTGTCCTCTTGCGTCAGATATTCCTCGGGTTCTTCTGTCGGAGCCGATTCTTCCGCGCCGGATGGCGAATGGCGCGCTTCGTTGAGCTCCGTCATCATATTATTTAGTAGTTCGTTGGTCTTGCTTTGTCGCTTTCGGAACCATATAATAGCTGCCGTGATGATGATCAGTGCGACCATGCCACCGATAACACCGAAGGCAATCAGCCGATGGTTGCGCCGGGTCAATTGCTCTTTCTCTTTCTCCAGTTCATCGCGTCCGAACTCGGCATTGAACCGCGCCAACTGCTCCGAGGTGGCATGGCTATAGAGCGAATCCTTGATCTGATGGTAGCGCTCCAGATGGACATGCGCCGCCTCCGGATTGGACTTATACATGATCTCGTATATCGCGCGTCGCGCGTACGCTTCATTATAAGGATTACCGATGCGTTGGCATATAGCGATCGCTTCATTCAGGTATTCCACCGCTTTGTCCGTCTGCTTCATGCCCCGCGCAGCCCGACCGCGTTTGTTGAGCGCGATAGCCAGCGACAATTGGTCGCCTATCTGGCGGAAATAGGGAATCACCTCCGCTAAGATGCGCTCTGCTTCCTCGTAACGTTCCAGCCCGACGAGGATAGACGCCTTCTGCGTTTGGCGGACGATCATCTTGTATTGGTTACCCGTCGTCGCCTCTACCATGCATGCACTATCGGCATAAAGCAGCCCCTGTTCGCTCTTGTCCAACTGGGTCTCTATCTCACTCGCCATGCCGTAGATCACCGCCATGCGAGACGGGTTATTGACCTGCTTGGCATATGTGATGGCTTTGAGGATATACCCCTCCGCCTCCTTGGGATTACCCGCCGCCAGCAGAGTGCCGGCTATCGTATTCAGCGACGAACTGATGCGATCCGGGTCGCCGCTCTTGCTATCCAACTGGTAGCAACGACGCATATAATGCAGTGCCTCGTCGTATTTGGACTGACGCATATACGTCAACCCCAACATCGCCAGATTATCCGAGATCGATTTCTCATCCGCATATTCCATCAACTCCAGCGCGCGAAGCAGGTTCTTCTCCGCCAGCGCATATTCCTGCTCGTCATAATACCATTCGCCCGCCCAATACCATACCAGCGCTTTCATTGTATCCAGCGGAGTAGCGGAGGTGAAGACTACCGGCTCGTCCATGAACTCCTCCCGGTCCATGTACGCAAAGAATGCCTGAGCTGTTTTCAGCCCCGGCTTATGGTCAAACCGCTCCAGCAGAGTATCAATCGGTTCACCCTTCTTCTGACCCAATACATGGACGCTCACTACGCTGAATACCAGCGTGAGAAGTAAGAATATTTTCTTAACAGGATGGTTGGTCATCATTGACTACTTATTCAGGATTAAAATTCAAAACCTTTGCGAGTGCAAAGGTACGAAGAATTTTTGATATATGCAAATTTACAAGTCATTTTTCTAAATTTTATTCGAAAGTCAGGTATGGCGCGAGGCGGAGGAGCGTGGAGTCCGGCAGTTCGGGCAGGGAACGGAGATCGTCCATAGAACTGATCCTGACTTGCTTGCGGCGGAGATGATAGATCGCTTTGGCTTGATCGTGACTGAGGTACGGGTGGCGCTGGAGCCTCTCAATAGAGGTGGTATTGACCGGTATTAGGCGGACGTCCTGCGACGAGGCGGTGAAATGGTGCAGCAAGGTGTCCAGATGGAGTTTGGCGAACACCGGATCCGTCAGTTGTGCGGGACTATAGAACCCGCCCAGGCGATCCCGGTACTGCACGATCTGAACCGCCGTATAACGCCCGATGCCCCGGATGAGTTGCAGCTCCGCTGTGTCACAACGGTTGAGGTCGAGAATGGTGTCCCGCTTGGGTCTCGGGGCAAAATAGATGCCCATGGAGTCGCGCCAGAGGGAGTCGGCTATCCGCATGGAGTCCCAGCGAGCCTGCCGCTCGATCTTCCATGCCTCATGGCGGAGCGAGTCGGCGACGAAGAAAGAGTCGTAACGCGCTTCCCGTTCGGCTTTCCATTGCACGAAACGGAGTGAGTCGGCGCGGCGGATAGAGTCCTTGCGTTCCGACCAGGGACGTTTAGTGGTTCGTGGGTTAGGGGTTAGTGGTTGGCGGGAAGGCCAGGCGGCATAGACGATCCATCCGATGAGAGCAAGGGCAAAGAGTAGGGCGGCTGCGCGACGTTGTTCTTTAGCTAATACCATGGTTAGAAAAAAACATAAAAACCCTTTTGAATGCTTTCATACTTTCAGTATTTAGAGTCTTTGTTTGAACGTACTTACCTACAAATAAATTTGTAGTAACTCCGTTCCTCCAAATCCTCACTCTATCGAGTCAAAGCCTTCAAAAGACATAAACCTAAAAAACAATTTAACATGTTCGCATTTACTTATTTTCCCTGTACAATACTCTCGACGGAGCCGTCGGCGAGGTGCGTAGTGATGCGGTCGCCGGGCAGGAGGTCATGGACGGAGCGGACGGGATGGCCGTCCTTGGTCAGGAGACTATAGCCCATGCGATAGATGCGCTCGGGGTTGCAGGCGGCGAGCCGTTGCTCCAGAAGCTCGATGCGATGACGGCGGATGAGTATCTGCCGTTCCGCTGTGCGTTGGAGCCGTGTGAGCAGTTCTGTGATGCGGTTCTCCTGCTCCTGCATGCGGTGGATGAGCCATTCGGCAACGGCGGTAGGCGTCTTGAGCGCCTCATGGGCGACGAGATCGAGGATGGCGATGTCGCGTGTGTGTCCGATGCCGGTGAGGATCGGGAGCTCGAACTGCGCACAGACGGCGCAGAGGGTGTAGTCGTCGAAGCAGGAGAGGTCGGTCGTAGCACCGCCGCCTCTTATGATGACGACACAGTCGAAAGGAATAAGCCTACCCCCAGCCCCTCCCTGAAAGGAGGGGTGTATTTCGTTGGAGATCTCTTCCAGGGCGGCGAGGATGGATTTGGCGGCTGAGTCGCCTTGCATCGTTGCGCCAAAGAGCTGCGTATGGAAGGGGTAAGGCGAATGGGTGAGCTGGTGGATGAAATCTTCGTATCCGGCGGCTTGGGGCGATGAGATGACGGCGATGCGCCGGATGAGTGTAGGGAGCGGAAGCAGTTGTTGCGCGTCGAGCAGTCCGTCCGCCCGGAGTTGCGCAATCGTCTGTTGGCGCAGGCGGGCGATATCGCCGATGGTATAAGAGGGATCAATGCCAATGATAGAGAGGCTCAGTCCATAGACCGCGTGCCACTGTACCTCCACCTCCACAAGGACAGCCATGCCTGCCTGAAGGGGTTGACCTGTCTCGGATTCGAAATACGCCGTGAGCAGTTCTTGTGTGCCTGACCAACAAGTAGCCCGCATCTTGGCGTTGGCGTTGTTTTTGGCGTTAGGCGAATCGATGAGCTCCAAATATAGATGACCGCCTTTGCGGCTGAGACTACTCACTTCGGCTTTGACCCAATAAGAGGGCGCGAGTCCGTCGTCGAGTGCCTCTCCGATACGGGCGCATAGTTCGGAGAGGGTGAGAGGAGTACGGCTTAGTGTTTCCATGGGTCGCAGAGGATACAACGTTCAGCGGGACGGAAACCGAAGAGGACGGTGAAGCGGATACCCACCGACAGGTTGCGCATCCAGTAACGCGCGGCGTCGGAGGTGGAGAAAACATGATCCATCCGATAGGTGGGGAAATCATAGATCGTCGCCTCCGGTACGCCATACAGCTCTTTCTTGGTCTCAGGACATATATTGAGGATACCGAAATCGAGGTACGCGGCAAAACGCAAGCGGCAGTCGATGCGGTCACTCGGGCGTACGCGGTAGTCCTTCGCCGCCTGCTGGGTGTTATACTCGTAACCCACCTCGGCATGCGCCATGAGGTCGAACTTGAGCTTGAGTTGGTCGCCTTTGCGCTCGATAGGCACGTTCTTCCGGAACCCATGATTATCCATCTCGTCCCACACGCCGACGAAATCATGATACTTACCGGCGGTCGAACCCGTCAGCCGCTGTTTCGTATTGCCCCAGAAAGCGTACTGGGCATGGAAACCGGCGAGGAAATAAGCGATGCCCTGCCCGCCGAAGATATAATGGCCTACATACAGAGGGATGCGTCCGTATAACTGCTGCGCCTGGTCGCGGCGGTCGAAGAAAGTATGGCGGAGATCGAACTTACGCGTGCTGATACCCGACCAGGCATCGTCCATGTTATAATGGTACATGGTTGTGTCCAGGAGATCGGTGAAGACGCGCTGGTAGGCGATGCCGATGCCGGTCTGGATGATGAGGCCGCTATACTGGTACTCATAGAGGAAATGCAGTCCGATAGACCCGCCTCCGGGGGTGTTCTTCGCTGCCGGCATATTATTGATGAAGGAAGACCAGCCTCCATCGACGGAGAGACCGATCAGATGATGGGTACCGGAATAGAGCGAGGCATGCAGACCAAAGAGCGCATCGGTCTTGTTCTCCACTTCGCGAGCGGAGAAACCGCTTTGGCGATGCAGGTCTATCTCCTGCTGGTCAGCGGAGAGTCGCCTTTGTGCCCGGCCCATCATCGGGCAAAGCAGCAGGATCAGAAGGATGTAGCGCAGTTTGGACATTGTTCTCTTACGATGATTTTAATCGCTCTATAGGGTTCTTCTTCGGTGTCGTACGACCATAGCTGAACGACGTACATCCCGGCTGTAGGAGGAATCTGAACCTCGGTGACATCGGCGCGGAACGTACCTTCCTGTACCATGACGCCATCCGAGGTGGTGACGCGATAAGTTCCATCCTTACGAGAGAGGATGTTAAAATGCGGATGACCCACGACGATGCAGGTCGGCACGACGGAGAGGTAGCCCATGGTCGGCGCCTTGTCGTTGACGATGGGGTTCGGTACCGCTACGATCGGACAGGTGGGGAAAGCTTCTTTCTCGCCGTCGCGCGTGAGCTCAACGTGATACTCGGCTCCTGCGGTGAGTCCGGTAGGTATATAGAGGTACGGCTGGGTCTGACCTACCAGTTTGGTGTCGCCCTCGTACCACTGGTACTGCGTCCAGGTATAGCCTCCGTTGAGGTTCTCGTTGAGGAGCGCAATGACGTCTCCGAAACGCTGCTCCGTGAGCCATTTAGGATAACTCATGACGAAGGTCGAATCCTTGAAGCAGTCGGTCTCCTTATGACGGCATATACCATTATCGAGTACCAGACGAACGGAGTAGTTATCGGGTTTGGGGTACTGCGTAGGATCATCTCCGCGGTAGGGAATGGGCACGGTGATGACCATCGGATCGGTGTAGCTTGTGATCGGCACATCAACGTGGTCCTCAAAGCCCATCTCCAGACCTACGCTGTCGAAATAGAGCGAGTAGGAGACGGGTTTATGGCTCGTATAAGTGTAATAGAGGTCGAACGCATGCTCGCTGCGGCACATCGCGTCTTCTGCCCAGACGGTAGGTACAGTAGGCGGAATGACAGCCAGACGGGTGTAGATGAAATGATGGCATCCGTCGTCGTTGGTCGTCGTGTCTTTATAGTTACCCGCTTGGGTGTACATATGCCCGCCGACGAAGAGCGTGTCGCCGATACAGATAGAGTCGTAGTTGATCTCGTAGGTCGTATCAAGAACGGTGAGGTACAGCTCGAAGATCGAGTCGCAGCCATACATGGATGCGAGTTGGTCTGCTTCGTAATACTCACCCGGAGCCATGTGCTCATAGAAATGTCCGCGCCACTGCAACGTCTCATCGGCGCAGAGGGTGAGGTGTTCCGTGGAGGTGTAGTTCGGATGTACGCGCAGCTGGGTCTCGTAGATAGAGTCGCATCCATCGACGGTCAGGAAACTATCCCGTAAGAAATAGAGTCCCGGAGTGAGTCCGCTGACGAGGCTGTCGGGTCGCTGATCGCGAGATGCCCAGGTGTAGGTCTCGTTCGCACAGATCGTGTCGTACTCGATATGCCGGTAGGACGGGAAAACGTGTGCATTGAGGATAAAGACCGAGTCGCAGCCCATCGTGGTAAAGAGCGAATCGATGAAGGTAGTATCGAACGGCTGTACGAAGGTGTTCACGTCGTACTCGATCGCCGTCGTGAGCCATGTATGGGTGACGGCACGACCTTCCGGATCAAAAGTGTATTCGAACGGTTTGCCCAGACAGAGGCCGTTGGTATCGGTCTCGAACTCATAGGTCTTACAAACGGTGAGATGGTACTGGTACACGATCGAGTCACAACCGTCCGCTCCCTTGAAGTTCACACTGATGAATGGTCTCTTGTCCGGATCAGGCATCGGTGCTCCCGGGTGCCACACTTCCTCTTCGAAGATCGTAGCGCCGATGGTATCGCGATGGTAGTAACTATGGTTATCGCAAACATAATCATAGACGGGCACGACCTTAAAGGGCTTGACGTAGAAATCGAGCTCGAAGACCGAGTCGCATCCGGCGGCTGTATGCTGGTAGTCGAAATAAGTACCGGTACCGTTGATGATCTGTCCGCGCCACTCGATCGCATAGCCCGAACAGCCCTTATCCGCCTCGATGAAATGATAAGTAGGATGGATGAGGATGTGATAGGTGACGAGCGAGTCGCATCCTTCGGCCGTCAGCAACAGGTGCGTTGTATCGATGATGATGTCGTGCTTCTCGATCCCCCAATAGGTCGGCGTGGGGTTGAACTCGATGGAATCGCGGAAATAGTTACCATGCGCATCGCGGAAGATATACACGTGTGCCTGTTCGCTCGAGTCGTTGTCGCAGACGTTAAACGTGATGGTATCGTTATAACTCGGAGCGACACGCAGGGTGAGGTAATAGATCGAGTCGCAGTCATGGATGGTGTTGTGCATGAGCGTGTCCCGATAAGTAGTGTCCGCCTTGAGCACCTGATAACCCGGCAACGGATTCTTCACTTTCGGTCCGGCGTAATGCTTGCCTTGCCACGTGATGGAATCATAATCGCATATCTTAATCGGGTTGTAGAAATAATACGACGAATCCAGTCTCAGACGTAGGATGTGCACGGAGTCGCAACCGCACTCTCCGTAACGGTCCTGCACGGCGCATTGCTGCGTCTTGAGCGAATCGATATAGATGTAGGTCTTGTTGCCGACACCCTTGGTCGGGATCTCATTGCCCATGATATAACGCTGGCGCTGCACATCCCATACACGCATGTGTCCCTTCCATGTATAGTAGGGCTCGGGTCGGTCACCCGCGGTTTGGCAGGTAGCACTGTCTTCGGTGAACTCATAAGTGCGGTACATCGTGATCCGGTGCACGACAGTACTGTCGCAACCATCGATGGTCTTGTCAATATAAGTTGTGTCAAAACTGAAATAGGGTGCATCGCCCGGAATACTGATGCCGGGAACGCCTGCCGGTTTGTCCTTGTATTTGGCACCGTAGATAATGTGCTCGTAGAAATGAATCGTGTCATTGTCGCACATCGTGCGTTGGGTAGTGTCCACTGGCGTGAGATAGACTGTATCGATATGCAGGCTGAGGCGGTAGATCGAGTCACAGCCGTAGATCGAATGGAGATAGACGGTATAGGTATAATCCCCGGTATGATCGGTCGGCACGGTTGCGATCCGGCGGTCTTGGTCGTCGTGGATAGAGTCTTGGTTATTGTTCGGCCAGACGAAGTCCTCAAACTGGCAGATGGTCATGGCTGTATCCTTATGATAATAAGGATAGATATGCAGGTGCAGCCGCCAGGTACTATCGCACCCGAAAGAGTCGGTGTGGAGGTAATCGAGGAAATAGAAATCCCCCGCCGTCTCAATAGGAATAGCGAGCGAGGAGACGCTCTCTCCCGTTTGCTCGTTGTAGATCGTACGTCCTTCGCGGTCGTCCCACTCGAAAGTACCGCCGTCCACCTGACACACATTGATAAGGGTGTCGATCCTATAAGAAGGTGCGCGGAAGAGATCGAGCACATAGACCGAGTCGTAGCCCAGAGTGGTCTTGTATGCCTGCTCGTAGGTCAGATGGTAGTTAGGCGCAGGCAGTTCGCTCTCGGTGATGACCTTACGGGTGAACTCATTGCCGTCCTTGTCGTAACCTTTCCAGCGATAAGAGTACTGGGTGGCACAGAGGAAATCATTCGTCACAAAACGATAGACGCTACCTACCTCCAGCACCAGATCGCGGATACTATCGCACTCATAGCCATCCACCGCTTTGGTCTTCATGTACGCTGTGTCTTTGATAATACCGCACTCCACCAGACGATTCTCGTATTGCGTCATCGGTCCGGTATATTTGGTACCGTAGAAGAAGATCGTATCGCCGGCTGTCCAGAGGTACGACATCTCTTCGGACATCTTCGCATGGTCGGTAAACGTATAGCTCGGCAGCACGCGCACACGCAGGGCATAGACTGTGTCGCACCGGCTGTCGTCATACCGGCGGATCGTGCCCGGTGCATCGGCAGGGAAGGTGCCAAGGGTGTCGTTCTGAAGACCGATCCAATAGACTGTGTCTTTGGGGTTCTGGCAGACGGTAGTGTCGGTGAAGAGATAGAGCTCGGTAGTGGTTTGGTACTCTACGCGGATATGATAGATCGAATCGCATCCGTACCGCTTGGTGGAACAACTGTCATAGTAGTCTCCTGTCTCCCGCAAGACACGTACTTTGCCGTGCTCGTCAAGGTGACCTGTCCACTCGAAATAACGATGGACGGTATCCTGCTTCACGGGATCGTATTTGAGTTTGCACCATTTGACAGTGTCTTCTTCGAAATGATAGGATGCAGGGAAGAGGGTGGTCTTGACGATGAACGAGTCGCAGCCCAGCACGCCATGATTACATTCCGGGCAGGAATGGGTGTACATCGAATCGACGAAAGCATGCGCTTTGGCGCCGAATGACTTGCTGTACACTGCCTCGTCCTGAGTCACGACGCGGGTCTCTCTATCATAATGGACAGGCCATGTACAAGAGCCTTTGCCGTCCTTGTCCAGACACACAGTGTCGTACATCTGAATCAGGTACGCGGGGTGCAGGATCAGATGGAGGAAATACGTGGAGTCGCACCCGTTGAAGGGTCTGCCGCGCTTGTCGCGGAACTTACTGATAGACGGATCCAGTTGGCACTCGCAGGCCTTGGTGGTAAAGGACAGCTTGAGATCGATAGTGTCCTCTTTGATTGGGATAGAGGGGTTCGAATGGGGTTTCCAGTAGTCGCTGGCGCGGTAACGCTTGCCATGATAGAGCGTGTCCTGATTGGAGCACAGGTGGATGGTGTCGAAATACTGGAAGGTGTCGCAGACGAAGAGCACAAGGGTCATCATTGAGTCGCAGCCTGCCTGCGAGAGATAATGGCGCGAGAGGGTATCGTACTTACCCACCTCCACCTGATATACCCATGGTTGGAGGTACTTGTCTCCTTGTCCTTTCTTGACGCCGACGAACTTCGTTGCCGCCGAGTCGGAACGATGAAGCGAGAGATCGGATTGGTTATAGAGGCTGTCGTAGAAGAAACGCAGCGTGTCTCCGACGCAGACGACGCGGTAGAGGGTATCATTGAAGATCCTCGTCACGCGGACGGTGGTCTTGAGTGTATCAATATCCTCGCCCTCGCACATCAAGCGCTCACGATGGAGAACGGTTTGTAACTCATATTCGAAATACTGATGCCGGTTGTCCATCTCCTCCTCGGGCAGGATGAACTCGTGCGACCAGGTGTGTTTGGTGTCCGTAGATGCGGGGTTGATGACCAATGACGCCTCCGGTGTGCCGCCCGGTTTTTTATGATCCGTCACGTCGAAGAGCATCCACTCGATCTGTGTAGCCGGGCGCTCCAGGGATGTCTCAATCGCCCAATTGACGGACGAGCTGTCGCAGACGACTGCCGTATCCAGTTGCTCATGCTCCTCCATCCATTCACTCCATTGGCGCTGGTACCAACCATGACCGGCTATACTGTCGAGATCGTATGAGGCGTGAGACATGACGACCTCAGCCGTGTTGGTTACGTAGAGCGAATCGGGGTGCGCCTCCGGCTTGAAACCGAGGGTGTAGTAATAGCCTTGCGCCTCCGTCAGACCATAGACCATACCCACGAAACCTCCGCCGGTGGTCTTGAGGAAGTTATACGGCGAAGTGGCGGCTTCGGGCAACTCCAAATGCGCGTACGCCTTCGTGTTATCTGCATGGAAAGTCTGGAACTCCGACGCAGGGACGGCAGTGCCGTTGAGGGTGAAGGTGTTCACATCACTCGCATCCGTCACTATATATGCGTAGAAATGTTGCGGAATAGTAGTGCTCCCAAACGGGTCGAGTTTCTCCGTGAAGAACGTCATCGAGTCGGTGCGCAGCCCCCAATGAGGCATGATGGCGGACGAAGGATCACCGTAGATATAACATTTCTGTGACCATCCTATCGTCGTGCAGACTTTGTTTTCCGCAGCGGTGGAGGTATAACTGAAACAGCTGACAGGAGCGGATGTACTGATGATCACCTCATTATTCATCTCGTCCTGGAGGTTAAGCATTGCACTATCGGGAGGTATTTTCTGCAGGGTGCCGCCACGATTTAAGGTGACAGGGGGATAGGTAACGACCTGACCCGTACTTTTGTCATACGTGGTGATGGTTACCTCCGTTCCGTCATAAAGCGCCACAATATCCGCATAGTTGGATTTTGTATTCGTCAGCCCCGTCAGGTAAAACTTCGTACCGAACTGGGAGACAGGCAGCGTCTGCTCTACCATGAAATCCTGCGAGTAACCCTCTTTATTCGGAATACCGGTCTGTTGGTTTCCGGCAAAGACTGCGATCGGCTGATCGGCACAGATCGTCGTTCCGCTGAAGTCGGCATTGAAATTCTTCGCTCCCTCCTCGCGTCTCTTGGTGGCGATGAGGTAAGCCTGACCTTTATTCAGTGTCACCTCGAAAGGAGTACCTATGGCATGACCGCCTTCGGTCTCATAAGCGGGATTGATGGTGACGGTCGTCCGGTCCTTGGTAGCCACAATACCAAACTCCGAAGAATACACGTCCTCGGGGTAGGTCTGGATGATGTATTCCTTGCCTAAGAAGCGCGTAGGAAGGACCAGAGATGCGTCACGGGAAGTAATAGGCGAGTCATTGGTGCGGGAGTAAAGGAAGCAGGAGAAGACTTTCTTCTTGTTCTCCGGGGAAGTAGGCGACGCATATACATGCACGCCGCTCTTTCCGTTCTGCTCGCTCTCGAAAAGGTATATCTGTGCGGCGTTGGCGCGAGGGATCTCATACACCTGCGTCGTACCTGCCGCTACGTGAAGCGTTGTCAAGACAGTAGTGCCGTAGGCAACCGTTACGTCCACCTCCTCGCGTGCTGCAATAGCTACCTTCATCTCAAACTTGACCATCTGGTTTTCCGGCTTGCCGGGGTCGAAATTATTATTGTTGATGAAAGTGAGCCAGAAATCATTACCCTCGGTCGTGCTAAACGCCTCCGTACCACCGAGCCAGTTCGGGTTCTTGCTCTCCATCGGAGTACCGGCAATCAAGCCCGGAACGAGCAGCAAGAGGCAAAGCAGCAGTATGTATCGAAATGTTTTCAAGGGCTTCTATCCAAAATTGCGTGCAAAGGTACGAAAAATTTTGCATATATGCAAGGTTAATGTGTTTTTTTTGCCGCAAATACGAAAAATAGCACTAAAATTATATAATAAAGTACTACCATCTCTCCGTTCACTTGTGCCGGAACGGTACTGCCCGGCAGATGTTCAACCCATCCGACGGCGTGGTTGAGGAGCCATGCCATGCCGTAGGTGATTTTGCCGGCAAAAAGGCCGACGGAGGAGCCTCCGAGGGCGATGGTGAGCAGGCCGCAGGGCACCAAAAAAGAGGCGACGGGAAGTACCATGAGGTTGGTGAGGAGAAAATAGGTGCTCATCTGCTTGAAGCAATAAGAGGTGATGCCCAAGGTGCCTAATTGTGCGGCGAGGGAGACGATGATCATACCCCATATATAAGGCAGAACATAGCTTTTCCGGATAATCTGTAAGTCGGGTTGCTGAAGGCTCGGTACACTGATTACTATTGCTGCCGTCGCTGCAAAACTGAGTTGGAAACTCAGGCTCCATAGATCGGAAGGCCGGACGAGGAGGATGAGTACCGCTGCAGCGGCGACCGTATTGAGCGAGAAAGCCCGTTTGTAGCACATCCGTCCGACCTCGAAGATCGTCACCATCAGCACGGCACGGACGACGCTGGGTGTCATGCCAGTCAGCCAGGCATAGCCCCACATAGCAGCGATGATGACGAGGCTTATCGTGCGTCGGGCGAGTCGGTTCTCGTGCATGGGACGGTACCGTCCGCCGAGGGTCAGCAACCCGACCAGAAAAGCGTATATGATGCCGGTGTGCAGGCCGCTTACCGCCAAGACATGCGCGGCACCGGAGGCAGCGAAGAGACGACGCAGTTCGGGCGTGAGATCCTGTTTGTAACCCAAGGTCAGTGCCCCGACAGTAGCCAGTTCGTCGCCGTTCAGTCCGGCGGCCTGCAGACGCGTGTAGAGCCGGGTCTGAACGGCATTCGGAGGGGCCTTATGGTAAGGCCTGCGCAACGGATAGAAATGCCCACAAACAAGTATTGCTGCTATGAGAGGTAGCAGCAATACAACCATCGGATATGCCCGGATGTGAGAAAGCATTCAGATTTCAGAAGTCAGATATCAGATGTCAGATTTCATCTTGCGGATTGCTTCTTCGGGGTCGGCTGCCCCAAAAACGGCACTGCCTGCTACCAGCACATCGGCACCGGCAGCGAAGAGTTCGGCCGCGTTCCCGGTGTTGACTCCGCCGTCGATCTCGATGAGGGTGTTCAGCCCCCGGCGGTTGATCTCGGTTTTGATGAAGCGGATCTTATCCATCGTCTCGGGAATGAATTTCTGCCCTCCGAAACCTGCAAAGACGGACATAAGTAGGATCATGTCCACTTTGTCGAGATAGGGCACCAAACGCTTGACGTCAATGTCGGGATTGATCGTGAGGCAGGTACGAACGCCCTTCGCTTTGATCAGATCGAGGATAGGCAGCGGGTCTTCGACCGCCTCCAGATGGAAGCCCACCGACCAGGCACCGGCATCGCAGAAACGCTCTACGTATTTCTCCGGATGAACGATCATCAGATGCACGTCCAGCGGTTTGGTGCAGTACTGTTTGAAGGGTTTCATCAGCGGAAAACCAAACGATATATTCGGCACAAACGTACCGTCCATTACGTCCACGTGCAGCCAGTCGGCGTCACTGCGGTTAATCATCTCTAAGTCATCTGCCAGGTGTGCAAAGTCGGCAGACAAAACCGAAGGAGCGATAAGTTTCATATCTATATTATCAAATTACAAATCACAAATCATAAATGCTCGTTTTTAACGAGCCTGTATCCTTTGTATCGCACGGCGATGATCTGGTACCCGACAGGCGTCAGGTAGCCTCTCAGATGGTTGATGAAGACCCCTAATGAACGTGCGGTAAAGGCATTATCTTCTTTCCATAAAGCGCTGAGAATTCGGTGCTTATCGACGGTCTCGCCTTCGTTGCGGCAAAGCATCAACAGCAGGTCGCTCTCGCGCGAAGATATATGCCTGCCGTCGAAAGTCTGGTGGGTGGCATCGAAGGTGTGTCCGTTCAGGTCAAAGACGCGCTGCTTGCTCTCCGTGAAGGCTCTAATGCGTCGGAGGATTGCTTCGATACGACAGATGAGGATGTCCATGGAGAAAGGCTTCGTCTGGTAGTCATCTGCGCCTAACTCAAACGCCCTCATCTGGTCGGCGCGGTCGCTGCGCGTCGTGAGGATGATAAGGGGCAGTTGAGGCAGACGGTGCCGGATGTTTTTCAGCAGTTCATAGCCGTTGATGCCTATACCCTGCAGTTCCATGAGCAACACGTCCCATGAACCGTTGCTCAAGGCGTTCAATCCCGCCTTGCCGTCCGGAACGGTAGCCGCTTCGTATCCGCGACTCTCCAGATAGTCCCGCAGCACGGTCGAGAGGCTGATATCGCTGTCTATGATGAGTATTTTTGTGGCCATATTTTTTAAAAACGCTGCAAAAGTACTAAAAAATTTGCACATATGCAAAAAAAAGTGTAATTTTGCACGCAGAAAGGATAAAAAAAGGATGAGTAAAGTACTTTTGATATCAACTGGCGGCACTATCACGATGGTTCGTGACAAGGCATCGGGTGCATTAGTGCCGGCTGAAATGGAGACGTTCAAGGCGTTTATGCCGGAGTTGTTCGCCGGCAGCGTAGAGGTGGAAATAGAGGCTTTCTCGCCGCTTATCGACTCGTCGGATATTGGTCCGGACAGTTGGGAAAAGATGGCGAGGATAGTGTATGACCGCTACGAGGAGTACGACGGATTTGTGATCCTGCACGGGACGGACACGATGAGTTATTCGGCTTCGGCGCTGTCGTTTATGTTGGAGAACTTAGGCAAGCCGGTGGTCTTCACGGGCAGTCAACTGCCGGTGGGTGTACTGCGGAGCGATGCCAAGGAGAACCTGCTGACGGCGATAGAAATAGCTGCGGCGAAAGATGAAGACGGAAACGCCATCGTGCCGGAAGTGACAATCTATTTCGAGGACCGCCTGTTCCGGGCAAACAGGACGACCAAGCGCAATGCAGAGCATTTCTCGGCGTTCAATAGTTATAACTACCCTGCGTTAGCCAAAGCCGGAGTGCATATTACCTATCAGCCGCACCTCATTCACTACTCGGATCAGATGCAACCTCTGGTGCTGCATACGACGTTCGACACCAACGTGGCAGTGCTGAAATTATTCCCGGGTATTCAACCTCCCGTTGTGCGTGCATTATTGCGTACGCGTGGACTAAAAGGAGTGGTATTAGAGACCTTCGGAGCCGGCAATGCACCGACGGACAAATGGCTGTACCGCGAACTCAAGACGGCGGTGGACAAGGGCATCATCATCGTCAACAAGACGCAGTGCAACACCGGATCGGTGGAGATGGGATTGTACGCTGTGTCGCTCAATCTGATGAAAGCAGGCGTGCTCTCCGGGCATGATATTACGACCGAGGCGCTGCTGACAAAAATGATGTTACTGCTTGGAGAGATGCCGGAGAGGGCAAAAGAATTGTTAGGAAAGGATTTATGCGGCGAAATGACGGTAGATTAAATTTCTAGATAACTAGAATACTAGATTAATTATAAATAACTATATGAAAAACTTACAACCCAAAGGCTTGTGGGAAAGTTTCTACAGCCTTACCCAAATTCCGCGTCCGAGCGGGAAGCGCAAAGAGATCGCGGCGTTTTTAGTGAATTACGGCAAGAGTCTCGGCCTGGAGACCCTTCAGGACGAGATCGGCAACGTGCTGATCCGTAAACCGGCTTCTCCGGGCTATGAGAACCATCCGGGTGTGATCCTGCAGGGACACATGGACATGGTACCCCAAAAGAACAGCGACAAAGTGTTCGATTTTGAGAAAGATGCTATCCAAGCTTATGTAGAGGATAACGGCGAGTGGGTGACGGCTGACGGTACGACCCTCGGTGCCGACAATGGTATCGGTGTGGCTACGGCGATGGCTATCCTGGCGGACAAGAACGTCGTGCATCCGCCTTTGGAGGCTTTCTTCACGATTGACGAAGAGACGGGCATGTACGGCGCTAATGACCTGAAGAGCGGTTGGCTGAAAGGCAAGTACCTGCTGAACCTCGATTCGGAGACGGAAGGGGAACTCTATGTAGGTTGCGCCGGAGGTATTGACGCAAATGCAACGTTCGCATACGAACCCGTAGAGACGGAAGAGGGCGATATAGCCCTGAAGGTAGAGGTGAAGGGTTGCAAGGGTGGTCACTCGGGTTGCGACATCCATCTGCAGCGCGCAAATGCCATCAAACTGCTATTCCGTTTCCTCAAGGACGCAGTGGCTAATTTCGAGGCGCGTCTGGCATGTGTCGAGGGCGGTTCGCTGCGAAACTCGATTCCTCGTGAGGCTTCCGCAGTCATTACGATACCGGAAGAGAGTTACCAGGACCTGCAAGACCTCGTGGATCGCTACGAGGATCTATGGCTCAAAGAGTACGATGGGGTAGAACCCGAACTGACATTCAAGGCTACGGAGGTGGAATGTCCGAAGACCGAGATGCCGGAGGATGTGCAGGATTTCCTGATCCACGCCATCACCCTCTGTCCGCACGGCGTTTATCGCTTTATTCCGGAGATGCCGGATATCGTAGAGACGAGTAATAACCTCGCCATCATTGAGACGAAAGATAATACGGTTCAGGTATGCTGCCTGACGCGCTCGAACGTAGAGAGCCGCAAGGAGGAACTGGCATCGGTTATTCAGTCCGCTTTCTCGCTTGCCGGGGCAGAGGTGTCGTTCAGCGGTGCGTACCCCGGATGGCAGCCTAATTTCAAGAGTACGCTGCTCAAGACGATGAAAGAGACGTACGAGAAAGAGTTCGGCGCATCGCCGCGAATCGTAACCATCCATGCGGGCCTGGAGTGCGGCATCATCGGTTCCAAGTATGAGGGCATGGAGATGATCTCGTTCGGTCCGACGATCGAGCATCCTCACAGTCCGGATGAGCGAGTTAATATCGCGACGGTACAGAAGTTCTATCAATATGTGCTGGCTGCACTCAAAGCATTATAAGATGAAACGATTCTTCATGAAGACCGGCCTGAGCGTTGTCCTGCTGCTGATGAGCATGCAGGTCTTCGCTTGGGTCAGTCCGATCATCATCCCCGATGTAGGCGAAGCGCGGATCCGCGTGGTGGGTCAGAACGCCCGTAATTATCTGAGCGACCTAACGGCCTCCAATGCGGATGCAAAGACCGAGGCGGATTTCCAGAAGAAGACAGAAAAGATGGCGAACGTGTTCGTTGCGTTGGAGGCGGATATCATAGCCATGTGCGAGGTGCAGGAGGATGATCAGATACTCGGTTATATCACCTCGGCGATGAACACGATCCTCGGTAAGAACGTCTATACGTACGTGACGGATGGCATGCAAGGATCCAAATCGAGTTCGGGTTACATGCCTGTCAAATCCGGCTATATCTACCGTAGCGACAAGATCGCTACGGTAGGTGGAAGCGGATCGCCCTACAAAAGCAGTATTTATAAAGCCCGGATGCGCATCCAGATGTTCAAAGAGATCGCGACGGATGAGGTCTTCGTGCTGTCGATGAACCATTTCAAGGCGAAGGAAGGCACCACTCCTGACCCGTCTGAGGCGACCCGGATGACGAACGCTACTACTCTGGTGAACGGCTTGTCATGGTGGGACAGCGACCCGGATATCCTGATCATGGGTGATTTGAATGCGATGCCTGGTGAGGAGCCGATACAGAAAATCGTCAATGCCGGCTATGAAGAGCAGTTACTGCGTTTTGATTCGACCGCCTATTCGTATGTCTATCATCACACCAAGGAACAATTGATTGACCATGTGATGGCGAATAGCACCATGGCGAGCCAGATCACCGGCGCCTACGTCTATCATATCAATAACGCGCCGAATATCTCCTATAGCAAATACAATTACTCCGACCATGACGCTTGTCTGGTGGGGCTCTGTTTGGGGGCTAACGGACGTGAGAAACAGGCTATCGATAACCAAAGAGCCAATGAGGAACGGGCAAAAAAGACCATCGAGAACGGTCGCTTGGTGCTGACCCTTCCCGATGGCACTACGTACAACGTAACCGGCGTACGGATCCGGTAGTTATTTCGTCAACTCTTCTACCGCTCGCTTCGTGATCTCGTCGTCACGCTCGAAGAGCGGGAAGAAACCTTCATCGCCCAGGATGTTCCGGACGATATAGGCATTGAGAAGTCGCGTCAGTAGAGGGCGCGATTTTTGTATCTGCTCCTCGTTGGGCGCTACGTCTTTCTCTGCGGCAAAAGCGATGAAATCCTTGAGGATGTTCTGCTTGTTGAGGTATTGCTCAAGGCTCTGCCAATCCTTCTGTTTCTGCAGTTCTTTGCGGTGCTGATCCGTGTATTGGTAGGCAAACTGATAGGTAAAGGCGAGGTTCACCACTTTGTTGTAATAGGGGGTGTTGAGGGTAGTGTCCCGCCCGACGAAGATATCTGGCATGATGCCTCCTCCGCCATGAACGATCCGTCCGCCTTTGGTGCGATAGACGGTAGTGTCGGTCAGATGGACGCTGTCGGCGGAGTAGAACTCACCGTGCTCGAAGCGGTCCATCAGTTCTTTCTCATAATCTTGCTGTTCTCCTAATTTATAGGGTTTCTGGATGCATCGTCCGGAAGGGGTGTAATAGCGTGCTACGGTGAGTCGCACGGCACTACCGTCAGCGAAAGGCATCTGTTGCTGTACGAGTCCCTTACCGAAGGAGCGGCGCCCGATGATGGTAGCGCGGTCATTATCCTGCATGGCACCTGAGAAGATCTCACTGGCTGAGGCGGAGAAATCATCGATGAGGACGACGAGGGGTACGTCCTTGAAGCGTCCGCCGCCATCGGCTTTCGCTTCGTAGCGCGGGTATGCCCGGCCTTCGGAATAGACTATTCTTTCGCCGCGGCGCAAGAACTCGTTCGCCATGCGGATGGCCTGATCCATGTAGCCGCCTGAGTTCTCACGCAGGTCAATGATATAGGCTGTTGCACCTTTGGCCTTGAGTTCGGCTAAGGCAGTGATGAACTCCTTGTAGGTGGTCTCACTGAACTTATTGACGCGGACGAAACCGAGTTTCTTCCCTTTGCTCTCAATGATGAATTTGGCATCCACAGAGTTGACAGGTATATCGCCTCGGGTGATTGTGAAATAGAGTGTTTCGGGTGATCCGGCACGCAAAACACCTAATTTTACTTTCGTTCCTTTGGGGCCCCGGAGGGTCTTCATCACTTTCTCGTTATTCATTTTCTTTCCGACAAAAGTGCTATCATCCACGGTGATGAGTTTATCTCCGGCAAGCACTCCGACGCCCTCACTCGGTCCGCCTGCAATGACGGCTACGATGCGCACTGTGTCTTGCTGGATGGTGAACTGCACACCGATGCCGGAGAAAGATCCTGCCAGTTCGGAATTGACCATCTCAAGATCTTCTTTGGGGATATAGGCGGAGTGCGGGTCAAGTTTCTGTACCAGCTCCGTCATAACCTCGTCCGTGATACTATCTACGTTAATCGGGTCAACGTAGGCGTTCTCCATAAGTTGGAGAAATTGGTCCACTTTCGTTTGCTCTAATTGCCATTGTCCGTTCTGAAAGATAATGCGTTGAGCGTTTGCTTGCTGGCTGACTGCCATGCCGATAATAAGACCCAATGCTACGCCTAAAACGGTCAATGTAGGTAAGATATACTTCTTCATTTTTTCACCCTTTCATTTGTTCATCACTTATTTGTCCGGTAGAAACGCTACCTCTATTCCTGCACGCTTGAGTAACTCGACTCCATCCATGATGCGGTATTCCTCGCCGTACACGACGCGTTTGATGCCGGATTGGATGATGAGCTTGGAGCACTCCAGGCACGGGCTGGCAGTGACGTAGAGCGTAGCTCCGTCGGAACTGTTGTTGGAGCGTGCCACTTTGGTCAGTGCGTTCGCCTCAGCGTGCAGCACGTAGGGTTTGGACACATTGTTTTCGTCCTCGCAGATGTTCTCAAACCCGGAGGGAGTACCGTTGTAGCCATCAGAGATGATCATCTGGTCTTTCACCAGTAGCGCGCCTACTTTGCGGCGCACACAATAACTGTTCTCCGACCACGTACGTGCCATGCGCATGTAAAGATAGTCGCGTTTTTGTTGTTTATCCATTATGGTGTAGTAATTGGGTTGCAAATTCCTTTACGTCAATTCCATCGAATGTGCCGGACGACATCATCAGCAGGGCTGTATTGGTATAATTGAGTTCTTTCAATTGCTCCTGCAAGGCCTCGCTTTCCGTAAAGACCTCTACATTTTTCGTGCCAAAAGCATCGCGTACCTCTTCTTTGGTGATCGGAGTGAGCCGTTTATGCTCGATCACTTTCGGATTGAAATATACGTACGCGATATCCGCCTCTGCCATACAGCCCTTGTACTGCGGCAGGAAGTCCGCCATCAGGCTGCTGAAGGTGTGCAGCTCCATACAGGCTACCAGTTTCTTCTCCGGATAGCGTTCCCGTACGGCATTGATGGTCGCTTTCAGCTTGGAGGGCGAGTGGGCGAAGTCTTTGTAGGCTACGGAATTCTCCGTCTCGCAGATCTTCTCCAGCCGGTTCGACGCTCCGGTGAAGGTACTGATCTCGCGGTAGAAATCCTCCGGCGCTACGCCGATACAATGGCAGGCGAGCATGGCGGCTTGAAGGTTCTGCATGTTATGCCGTCCAAAGACCTGCATGGGAACATTACCTTCGTACGCGTCATAAGGAATGCACGTGATATCTTTTCGCGCTCCTTCTGCAATCTGTTGTAGGTTCTCGTCGCCTTGGTAGTAGATGAAACTGCCGTTTGGCTCAAAACTATCCACAAATTTGCGGAAGGTGTCCACGTACTGCGGGAAGGTAGGGAAGACGTTAATATGATCCCAAGCGATGCCGGTGAGGATCGCTACGTGTGGGTGGTACCAGAGGAACTTAGACCGCAGGTCGAGCGGCGAGGTGAGGTACTCGTCTCCTTCGAAGACGGCGTACTTAGCGGTATCGGAGAGCCGCACCATCCGCTCGAAGCCTTCTATCTGTGCTCCGACCATGTAATCGGCTTCTATACCGAGGCGATTGAGCACATAGAGGATCATGGAGGTAGTGGTGGTCTTACCGTGACTGCCTCCTACGACGATACGGATCTTATCCTTGGTCTGCTCATAGAGGTACTCGGGGAAGGAGTATATCTTGATGCCCAACTCGCGTGCGCGCACGAGCTCGGGGTTATCCTCGCGTGCGTGCATACCTAATATAATCGCGTCTATGTCGCGCGTGATGCGCTCGGGGTGCCAACCCAACTCATCGGGCAGCAGACCTGCGTCACGCAGATGGGTGAGGGCAGGATCGAAGATCTCGTCGTCCGATCCGGTCACTTGGTATCCGGCTTTGGAGGCGACGGCGAGTGCAAGGTTATGCATCGCTGCTCCTCCGATAGCTATAAAATGAAGATGTTTCATAAAAATCTAGTTGACTAGTAACCTAGTAGACTAGTTATTTAAACAGTTTGTCGAAATCTTCGTGTGAGATAGTCTTCGGTTCGATCTTCGCAATACCTTTGATGACCTCAAAGACCTTATCCTCTGCCACGCGCTCTACGATGTTACGCAGTTGGTTATCCTGCTTGAGCATCTCCTGTGCATAGTTGGTGAGCATGTCTTCCTCTACGTTCATCAGACCGTACTGCATGAACTGCATTTTGGCGACACGCTTGGCAAAGGCTTCCACTTCCTCTTTCTGGACGTCGATCTTGTACTCCTTCATGTACTGGTCTTTCGCGAGGTGCCATTTGAGTTCCTCAATCATCTTCGGGAAGTCCTTATCGAGTTCCTCCTGCGTCATTTTCTCGTTGGTAGCGAGTACCCAGCGCTTGAGGAAGTCCTCGGGGAAAGCGATGTTCTCCATTTTCTTGAGCACAGCAGCTTTAGCGTCCACACCGAAACGGTACTTGCTCTCTTCGGCAAGGCTGCGCTCAATGTCCTCTTTGACGCGTGCGCGGAACTCTTTCTCGTTCTTGGGAGCCTCTTTGCCGTACACTTTGGCGAACAACTCAGCGTCCACCTTGCAGGGTTTTACTTCGGCTTTGGTGCCTTTCTCTTTGTCCTCGGGGATGTATTCGCCGAAGCGGTTGGTGTACGCCTCTACTTGTTTGTCGATCATCTCGTCGGTGACCTGAATGGTGTACTCCGGCAGTTTGTTCTTGCCGTTGAGCTTGGCGTCGAACTCAGGTGCTACTGCGATGTCGAAGGCGAAGGTGAAGGTGTCCTCGTGGTCGAGGTCGATGTTCTTGGTCTCTGCATCGTTAGGCAGCGGTTCACCGAGGATCTGCAGTTTGTTGTCCTCGATGTGCTTGTTCAGGTTCTCGCCTACGAGTTTGTTCAGCACGTCAGCGAGGATTCCCTTGCCGTACATTTTTTTCACTAACCCTGCGGGTACCATACCCGGACGGAAACCCGGCATCTGTGCTTTGTGGCGCACTTCTTTCAACTGTTTGTTTACTTCTTCCTGATAGTCAGCCGGCTCGATAGTGAGGGTTACGACTGCCTTCAGATCTTTCAATTCACTTTGTTCAATTTTCATAAATATTGTTGTTTTTGTTTTTTTTCTTATTGTCTAGTTTATCTAGTTCTTCTAGTTTATCTAGTTTGACTAGTTTTCTTTTCTCCCTCCCCTCTATGGGGTGAAGGGCTTTGCCCGATTGAGCGTCCAGTGGACGGTCATAGAACCTTACGGGTGGGGCTATACTCGTCCTGCGCGTTTGCGCTCGAGTTCATCAAGGATAATCTTGCGGATACGCATCGCGTGCGGGGTTACCTCCACGTATTCGTCCTCTTTGATATACTCCAATGCTTCTTCAAGACTCATACGAACGGGCGGCGGAAGGACAGCCTTGTCGTCGGCACTCTTCGAACGCATGTTGGTCAGTTTCTTCGACTTCGTCACATTGATGACGATATCGCCTTCTTTGGCGTTCTCGCCTACCACCTGACCGGCATAGACCTCTTCCTGCGGGTCGATGAAGAACTTACCGCGGTCCTGCAACTTGTCCAGCGCATAGGCATAGGCGGTTCCTGCCTCCATGGCGATGAGCGAACCGTTATTGCGTTTCACTATCTCGCCTTTCCAGGGCTGGTACTCGAGGAAGCGGTGTGCCATGATCGCCTCGCCGGCGGACACGTTCATCACGTACGTACGCATGCCCATGATGCCGCGGCTCGGGATGGTGAACTCCAGATGTACGCGGTCATTCACCATCTCCATCTTCGTCATCTCGCCCTTGTGGGTGGAGACGAACTCGATGATCTTACCGCTGCACTCTTCGGGGGTATTGACCGTCAGGCTCTCTACCGGTTCGCACTTGACGCCGTCTATCTCTTTGATGATCACTTGCGGTTGCCCTACCTGCAGCTCGTAGCCCTCGCGACGCATGGTCTCGATGAGTACCGACAGATGCAGCACGCCTCGTCCATAGACACGCCAGCTGCTCTCCTCGGCACCTTTCTCCACACGCAAGGCGAGGTTCTTCTCCAGCTCTTTATTGAGGCGATCCTGAATATGCCGGCTGGTGACGAACTTACCGTCCTGTCCGAAGAAGGGGCTGTCGTTGATGCAGAAAGTCATGGACATCGTCGGTTCGTCGATAGCGATCGGTTTGAGTGCCTCGGGGTTCTCTGCGTCGCAGATGGTGTCACCTATCTCAAAGCCGTCTATACCGATCATGGCACAGATGTCGCCGTTCTTGACTACATCGGTCTTCACATGACCCATGCCGGAGAAAGTGTGCAGTTCCTTGATCTTCGTCTTGACCATCGTGCCGTCTTTCTTGGCGAGAGTAACTGCTTGCCCATCTTTGAACTCCCCGCGGTGTACACGTCCGATGGCGATACGGCCTACGTAGGAGTTGTAGTCCAGCGAGGTCACGAGCATCTGGGGCGTTCCGGGATTGTCTTCCGGTGCGGGGATGTACTCGATGATAGCGTCCATGAGGTCGGTCAGGTCGTTGGTCGGTTTCTTCCAGTCGGTGGACATCCATCCTTGCTTGGCGGAGCCGTAGAGGGTCTGGAAATCGAGCTGGTCGTCCGTTGCATTGAGGTTACACATGAGGTCGAACACCTCTTCCTGCACCTCGTCGGGCCGGCAGTTGAGTTTATCTACTTTATTGATCACCACGATGGGTTTGAGCCCTAACTCGAGTGCTTTCTGCAGGACGAATCGTGTCTGCGGCATTGCTCCTTCGAAGGCATCGACGAGTAGCAGCACGCCGTCCGCCATGTTGAGCACACGTTCTACTTCTCCGCCGAAATCCGCGTGCCCCGGAGTGTCAATAATATTGATCTTCGTCCCTTTGTAGTCGATGGCTACGTTCTTGGCGAGGATCGTGATTCCGCGTTCGCGCTCGAGGTCGTTGTTGTCCAGGATCAGTTCTTTGGGCTGGTCGCTGAACTCAGACTGCTGTTGTTTGACTACGTTCGCGGTGTACAGCATCTTGTCCACGAGCGTTGTTTTGCCGTGGTCCACATGCGCAATGATAGCTATGTTTCTAATGTTTTGCATAATGTTCATTTATTTGCCTCCGCCTCCGAGGGCTATGTAGAGTCCGATGATAGCGGTGGCTCCGTTGTAGAGGTTGGTGGCTTCGTTGAGTTGGGCAGCGAGCAGCGACTCCTGTGCGGTGAGCACCTCGATATAGGTTGCTTTGCCGGCGTTCATCAGCTCGTGGGTGCCGTTATAGGCGTTATGGAGCACCTCCACCTGATGTTTATAGAGGATATCTTTGTCTTTGGCTACCTGGCAGTCCGCGAGGGCTTCGTTCACCTGGTTACCTGCCTCGATGACCGTCTGTACGTACCGGTTCAGTTTGTCCTGTTGGTTGTACTTAGCGATCTTGAGTTGAGCCTGTAGTTTACCTTGTGCGAAGATAGGCTGGCTGACGGACGCGGCTATCTGCATGAGCAGCGCTCCGGGGTCAGCACTCAGTCCGCCGTTGTTGGTCCATCCGAGCAGTCCCGACAGGTTGAAGGAAGGGTAGAACTGCGCCTTGGCTGCTGCGGTGTTATAGAACGCTTCTGCGAGTGCTTGGTCGGCAGCCTTGATATCCGGTCTGTTCTCCAGCAGGGCGGCAGGCACGCCGGTGCCGAAACGAACCGGCAGCTCATACGAGTCCCAGGCGGTGCGTTCGATTGCACGGGGAGTGATACGCAGCAGTTTGCATATTTCGTTCTCCGTAGTCCGGATCTTACGGCGGATATCGATGATCTGCGTCTTCACGTCCATGCAGGAGCTCTCCATCTGGTTGACAGCCGTCGAGTAGGCTTTTCCGTTCTCCCAGAGGGCACGCTCCGTCTCCAGCGACTCGCTCCATAGGCTGTCCGTCTCCGTGAGGATATTCAGCTCCTTATCGAGCAGCAAGAGCAGGAAATACTCCTGTGCCATGGTGGAGATGAGGTTCGCCTGCGCAGCGGTACGTTGTGCCTCGGCTTGCGCCAGCACCGCTTTCGCCTTACGTTTATTGACCGTCACCGAACCCGATATGCCGATGTTCCAATCCAGCTGCAAGGGTAGATGGTAGGTATAGGTCCGTGTGATGCCCGATCCGGCAGAGCCGAACGTCTGCCCCGAGAGACTGGCCTGCGGGTTGAGACTCAGGGAGGGCAGGTAGGCTAACTTGGCCGCTTTGAGCGAAGCTTGGGCTTGCTCGACCGCGAGCCGTGCCGACTCGAGATCGGTGTTGCGCACGAGCGCCGAGTCGATCAGCTGCTGCAGCAACGGATCCGTGAAGAACTCACGCCAGGAGAGCTCGGCTATCGAGGCGTTGTCGAGGGCAACCTGCGCGATCGAGTCTCCGCTACCGAATAGGTCAGCGGGGGCATCGCTCTGCGACTGATATTTCTTATACACGCCGCAACTGCTCATCAGGAGCCCGGCCAGTACGATATAGATACATTTTCTCATTTCTCTTCCTCCTTTCCTTCCGGGGTTACAGGACTCCCGCTGATCTTCTCTTCGATAGTCTGGAAGATGATGAAGAACGCGGGTACAACGAACACGAGTGCGAGTGTACCGATGGACATACCTCCAACGACGCCGAGCGCGAGGGCACGGTTACCGTTGGCACCGGCGCCGCCCGCGATGATAAGCGGGATCATACCGACGATCATCGTCACGACGGTCATCAGGATCGGACGCAGACGCTCTCTACAGGACTCCAACGCCGCCTCTACGATCGACAGGCCTTGCTTACGGCGCTCGCTCGCAAACTCGGTAATCAGGATCGCTGTCTTCGCCAACAGACCGATCAACATGATCACACCCGTCTGGAGGTAGATGTTATTATCCATACCGGGCAGGCCGATCTTATTGCCGATCCACGAGAAGAGGAACGATCCCATCAGTCCGAACGGCACGGAGAGCAACACCGCGAACGGGGTTACCCAGCTGTTATAGAGCGAACCTAAGATCAGGTAGATCAGGATGATACAGATGAGATAAATGAGGACGGTGGTGTTGCTCTTTGCGTTCTCCGCCACCTCACGCGACATAGATCCGTACTCGTACGAGCAGTAGGAGGGCATCGTCTCTTTGAAGACCTCGGCTATCGCCTGCTGCGCCTCACCCTCCGAGTAACCGTTCGCTGTTCCTACGGAGCAGGAGATGGTCTGGAAGAGGTTGAAGTGGTTCAGCGAAGATGATCCTACGATCTCCTCGAGGCGGACGAACTGCGACAGCGGTGCCATCTTGCCGTCGGCTACCCGGATGAACATGTTATTGAGTGCCGAGGGATCCAAGCGGTATTCCTGCGCCGCACTGACCCAGATCTGATAGACCTTGCCGTACTGGTTGAAGTTACCGACATACGAACCGCCGCAGTACGCACCGAGGGTGTTGAGAACCGCCTTGGCACTCGTTCCCGCACGCTCGCATTGGATCGGGTCAACATGCACTTTGAATTTCGGGAAACGCTCCGAGTACGTGGACATCGCACTCGCGATCTCCGGTCTCTCCTGCAGCTTGGCAAGGAAATTATCCGTATAGTTGCAGAACTCGGTCATGTTACCGTCGCTCCTATCTTGTACCTGGAGGTCGATGTTACTGGAGTTACCGTAACCCGGTATCTGCGGCATCTGGAACGGGATCACCTGCGCGTTCTTGATACTCTGGCAATCCAGGTAGAAACGATAGATGACGGCGTCGATGTAATGCTCAAAGCCCGGACGCTCGCTCCAGTTCTTAAGACGGATGATGAGCGTAGCATAACTCGAACCGTTGGACGAGAGCATACCATAACCGCTACACAGACCATAACTCTCCATCTCCGGGATGGCTTTGATCTTCTCCTCGACCTGCTTCATGATCTCCGTGTTCTCATGCAGGGTCGATCCTTCCGGCATACGTACCTCGCAAATGATCACACCCTGGTCCTCCTGCGGCACCAGGCCCGAAGGCAGGATCTTCATGAACAGCACCATCAGTACGATCGTGCCGGCGAGAAGAGCAAACGATATCCATGGGCGTTTGAGGTATTTCTGTACCGCGCTCTGGTACTTGCTTAGGATCGCATTGAAGCTGGCCTCATAGGCGATCTTGGTGTAATAGTCCAGACCTTTCCATCCCTTGCCGGCTTCGCTCTTCTCGTCGTTCGGACGCATCATCAGCGCGCATAAGGCCGGACACAGCACCAGCGCGCTGATACAGGACAGACCTACCGAGCCGGCGATCGTGATACCGAACTGCGTGAAGAACGTACCCGAAGTACCGCTCATGAACGTCACAGGGATGAACACCGCCATGAAGACCAGCGTACACGAGATAACGGCTACCGACACTTCGCTCATCGCCTCGCGGGTAGCCTGGATGGCTTGGTCCTTGGGAGAGCCTTGCATCTTGCCGCTCTCTAATTTCGCCATCACGGCCTCGACGACGACGATCGCGTCATCTACGACAGTTCCGATGGCGAGCACCAAGGCGAAGAGCGTAAGGATATTCAGCGAGAAACCGGCCATCTGCACGATCGTGAACGTACCGAGCAACGAGACGATGATCGAGATAGACGGGATCAGGGTTGCTTTGAAATTCTGCAGGAAGAAATAAACGACGAGAACCACCAAGATGATCGCGATCACCAGCGTCTCCACCACGTTATGAATAGCGGCGAAAAGGAAGTCATTACTCGTTTGCAGGGTGACGAACTCCAAGCCTGCCGGTAAGGTCGGCGCTAACTCTTTGTAGAGCTCGTCGATCTTCTGGTTCACCTGGGTAGCATTGGCACCCGGCGACTGGTTGATGAGGAAGAACACACCCGGCACACCGTCCATGACAGAAGTCATGGTGTAGGTCTTCGCGCCGATCTCCACCGTTGCTACATCCTTCAGGTACAGGATGGTACTGTTATCCTGCGTACGGAGCACGATATTCTCAAACTCCTCGATACTCTTCAGCGTTCCTTTGTACTCCATCGGGTATTGGAACGCGTTCTCGGATTGCTGGCCTAATGTACCGGTCGCCGTCACGAAACTCTGTGCATCAATAGCAGCGGCTACATCGCTCGGCTCCAGACCGTACTGCGCCATTGCTTCCGGTTTGAGCCATACACGCAGCGCGTAGGTGTTACCTAAGTTCATGACGTTACCCACGCCCGTCACACGCAGCAGACGGGGCTTGACGTTGATGTCGATATAGTTCGATATGAAGTCTGCGTCGTACTTGCCGTCCGTCGATTTGAGTCCGGCGATCTGCAGAATACTGTTCTGACGTTTCGTTGTCGTCACACCTACTTTCAGCACGTCACTCGGCAGAAGCGGCGAGGCCTGCGATACACGGTTCTGCACGTTCACCGTCGCGATATCCGGATCCGTGCCTTGCTTGAAATACACCGTGATCGATACGTCACCTGTCGAGGTGGCGGTACAGGTCATGTACGTCATGTCTTCTACACCGTTGATCTGCTCCTCAAGGGGCTGGATCACGGATTTCATACAGTTGTAGGCATCGGCACCCGAGTAGGAGGTAGATACTTCCACCGTCGGAGGCGCGATGTTCGGATATTGCTCAACGGGCAACGTGTTGAGACTGATATATCCGACCAGCATGATCACGATGGCAATCGCACACGCCATCACATGCTTCGATATAAAGATGTTACCTTTCATAAATCTAAAATCTCAAATCTCAAATTTCAAATCTCAAATTTAAAAAATCACTCTCTGTCCTTCATACACGTTATTGGCTCCTTCGGTCACGATCACGTCGCCCTCTTCGACACCCGAAGCGATGATCAGGTCGCGCTCGGCACCGATACCTGCCGTCGTCACGATCGTGCTGTATGCACAACTGTCCGGTCCTACTTTATACACCAGGCTCTTGTTCTGCAGCCGAACCACGGCGTTCTGCGGCACCACAAACACATCGTGTACGTCCAGAGGAATCACTACCGTTCCCTGGATCCCCGAATAGAGCGCACCCTTGGGGTTCGGGAACGTAGCCTTGCAGGTCAGCGCACCCGTCGTGCGATCGACGGTACCCGTGATACTGGAGATACGACCTTTGTACGGATACTCGGTGCCGTTCTTGTAGTAGAACGTCACGTCCGGAAAATCCGCCAGCGTCCACTCGTCATCTTCGTCTTTGCCTGCCCCTTTCTTCTGGTTCTTCTCTGTCGCTTTGTCCGGCTCTAAGATTGACTCGCTTACCGAGAACTCAGCGTGCATCTTCGCATTTCCGCTCACCATCGTCATGTAGGTGGTGACGTCCACTTGGTCGCCGGCAAACACGGGAATCGAACCGATCACGCCATCCACCGGAGCGGTAATCGTGCAGTAGCCTAAGTTCACTCGTGCCCTGTTAGCCGTCGCCTGGCATTGGGCTACCGAGGCCTTCGCTTGGGCGTAACTGTTCTCCGCATTGTCCAGCACATACTTGCTGACAATCCCTTTCTCGTACAGGTTCAGACTGCTCTCGTACTCCAGCTTGGCGCTGCTCTCCATGGCCTTGGCAGACAACAGGTTCGCCTCCGCGGACTCTAACTCCAACTGGGCGTTACGGCTGTCGATACGGAAGAGTACATCCCCTTTCTTCACTTGCTGACCCTCGGTGATACATACCTCCATCAACTGACCGCTGATCTGCGGTTTGATCGTCACATCCGAAGTACCCTTTAACGTTGCGCTGAACTTCAACGGCACCTTCACATTGCTCTTGGTGATGCTCATCGTCGGGTACGATGTGTGTACAACTTGGGGCTCTTTCCCCCCGCACGCCGCCAGCATGACTGCGACTGCAAAAAGTAGTAAATGTTTGTTTGTCATATAATTGATTTTTATTAGGAAATACAAAATCGCGTGCAAAGGTACTGCTTTTTTTTGACATACGCAAGGAAAATCGTAGATTTTTTTGTAGTTAGTCGTTACTCGTTGGTCGTTAGGGGACTATTTTACTTTTTTTTCTGAGCCTTTTGTGAAGAAAAGTATTGATAAAAGAGCGGAATTTCTGAAAAAATGGCAGAATGGAAATTTACAACATAATTTGGCATGATTTTTGTTGTTAATAGTATAGTTATTTCTTTGTCAGTCTATGTCAGATTGAGGTCAATTTTTGGCCTTTTTTTTGACCATTTTTGGTCTAAAAGTAAAGGAATTTCCCATGAATAACAAGAGAATCACCTGCGAATCACGCGTCAATCACCCGTGAATCACCCGCGTTAAGATGTGGAAAAGCTCGGAAAAACCTTACATCCGGTGGTGGATGTATGGTAGTTTTGTGGTATGTTTAACGGAGGTTTTGTGGGATGTTTACGGGCGTCTGTCCGGAGTGGAAAAATAGAACTTTTTGGATTAGTCCGTAAATAGGTTCTTTACAGGTGTTTTCAAAATCGGGTACAAAGGTACGAAAAATTTTTGATATATGCAAATTTATTAGCAAGAATAGGCCTTTTTAGGCAGGGATAGGCAGGAATAGGGACGAGAGGGTTGCTGTTTTGAGGCTCTAAAGCCTATGGCTGATGTATTCTCCTCGGAAACGGGCGCTGCCGGCGCCCCCTCCCGTCCGCTTCCCCAAGCGGAAGCCACTGTTTCTACGGAGAACACATCACCTCTGACGAGGAGCCTCAAAAAGACGGGTGTGGGATGAGCCGGAGCACATACGACAAGGCGGGTGTGAGAGAGGGCGGGCGTGGTTGCCGCAAGTATGCGACAAAAATGCAAAATGAATAAAACGTAGCGGGCGCGGAGAAAGCGGCGGATACGATCCGCCTCTTTATAATTGCACAAGTCCTTTTATCATATCTATACTGAAAACGGGAATTTTGTGACGAATAGACACCTCTTGTCGCTCTGCAAAACTATCATCTATAAAAATCGCTTCGTTATTATCAATAAAATCCGATTTATGCTGATCAGGTGCTATTTGAATTACTCTATCGAATAAATGATCCATTCTTAGTTCCTTTAAACATGCATGAATTTCTGTTTCGTGCTTGGTTAATAATGTAAGGCGAATGTTTCTATTAATACACCACCACAAATATGCCATTAAGGTATGATTTATTGTTCCATCCCTCATTACCAGACAATCATCGTAATCAACGAAAACCTCATTATACTGAATATTAATTTTATAAATTGTGTCCAGTGCTCTATCCATTTCTACTTGAAACTCATTTTTACAGATAGAAACATCATGGTCAAATGCATCAAATAGCGTAAGTGAGGCAAAATTAACGCCTTGTGCTCTAAACAGCGAAGAAGAACCTCCAAAACGCGCCGCAATCTCCATTAATACCAAATGTCCATCCTTATCTCTTTTAAGTTGCGTAAACCAAGCTCCCCTCATTGGGATAGTAGCATTTATAGCCTCAATAATCTGCGTAAATTCAGTTGTGTCTCCTGCGAATGGCAGAGTATTTACACTTATTCCATTTGAGATACGTTTTCTTATTCGGACTCCAGAAAATAACAAATTTCTATGCCTATCCGTAAAGCAATCGACCGTATATTCTTCGCCCGGCAAATAATCCATTATCAAACATGTGGGTTCTTCCTGCAAGTGTTGCAATAATTCTGTTTTATTGGTGACTTTTTTTGTCCCATGAGCACTATAGCCGATTTCCGGTTTAAGGAAAACAGGATATTCAAACTCATCATCAATTTGATATATTTTTGGAACAGGGATGATGTCTTTTAGTCTTTGATAAGTCTTGAGTTTAGACAAGCACATTTCCGTAACATCAGACTCAGGAGCGATTACTTTACAACCAAGCTCTTTCTCTTTACTTTTTAGATGATAAATTACGCTATCCATTGCCGGATAGATTGCGTCAATATTGTATTGTTGAATAATCTTACGTAGTTCCGGAATAATCGCCGGATTCGTAACAAAAGGTAAGCCTCCGATGTAGGTTTCAAATACAAACCTTCCATGATCGTCTATGCTATTAGCTCCAATTAGACGAAAATGAGTGGAATACTGTAAAGAACGATGTACCTCTAAGGCAATTTCCGAACCACACGGAAAGACAAGAATGTTTTTCATAAAAAATGCAGATGTTTTTTATCTTGTCGCGAGGCCGTAGGAAGTGCCCAATAATAGAGATAAGAAACATCTGCACAAACGCAGACGTTCACTTATTATCCTCATCTATTATTGTCTTAGAGTTTCCTACGTTCCGCGACAACTGATGAATAAATAGCAAACGCTTATTTACTGTTGTTTAATATGTTATGGCGCAACGCTTTGCGCTATTTTATGTCTTTTATCACCGTTTTTTTTACGCTGTCGGAGCCAGCGAAGGGCTCTTTTTATGTCATATTTGCTAAAAAATGCAGATTTTTTGCATTTTATGGTTCAAATATTTGCTGGTTTCAATTTTTTGTAGTACTTTTGCAGTCACAAAAGTTTATTGAGCGCGTGTGGCTCACTACCTGCGTCTGGTTGCATTCCGTTTTTACTTGTTGCAATTCAGCGGTACAGAGGTAAGGCTGAACGGAGGTCTTATGTTAAGAGCGGGGTTTAACACACACCAACTCAATTTTTCGCAGCCTGCCCCAATTCATTGGGCGGGCTGATTTTATTACATAGACCTTTTTCTTGCCCATCCATTCGATTTTCAGTTCGACTACTGCACATTGTTCCAAGTCACTATCCGTCTTACGTGCGCCTGAAACAACAAAGAACAAGGCGTCCCTGCTATCCTTTCGTACTTCGTTCGACTGATTGATGATCATCGTCACGTAGTTGTATGCTTCCATGCCGAGCGATGATAACTCATGGCTGTGTTTATTGGCAATGTGAACTATTTCGCGTTCGGAAATGATAATATCAGCCGCCGGCAACTTCTCATTCATCCAACTATGTAAGCGTACACGACCGATTTTGATAAATTGGTTTTCATTGTGCGCCTTTTTGCCACTGGTCGCGTTAGTGCGTTTATGTAGTTGCATTTTAGCTTTCATTACTGCCCCAAAAGTTTTGCGGCTGCAAAGTTACAATAAAAAAATGACATACGCAAATAAAAAGATGAAAAAATGCGCGCGCGGGCTTGCATATCTCAAAAAAAAGCAGTACCTTTGCACCCAAATCTGCCAAATTGGCAGCAATAGACCCTTTGGCACGGGATTTGACCTTGCCTAAGTGTAAAATTATGCATTATGAAAAAAGAAGAAAAAATAGATGAAATGAACGCGGCAGAGCCGCTCAATGGTGAAAATGGTGCCAATGGTGACGCTTCGCTTAATGGTGAAAATGGTGCCAATGGTGACGCTTCGCTCAATGGTGAAAATGGTGACGTAGAGGCGTCCGAGGAACCGACCATAGAGGAGCAGTTGGCACAAGCGCAGGAACGCATCGCTGAACTGGAGGACAAGAACCTGCGTATGATGGCGGAGTTCGATAACTACCGCCGCCGCACGAACAAGGAGAAACTGGAACTCATGGCTACCGCCGGCGAACGGATCTTTAAAGAAATGCTGCCGCTCGTCGATGATTTTGAGCGTGCAGTGGCAGTCATGGATAAGACCAACGACATTGATGCCGTGCGCGAAGGGATCAAGCTCATCCAGCAGAAGTTCCTCTCGTTCCTTGACAAGAACGATGTGCATCCCATCGAGACCGAAGACTCGGATTTCAATACCGACGAGCACGAAGCCGTGACGACTTTCGCAGCCGGCGAGGACAAGAAAGGCAAGGTGATCGACTGTACGCAGAAAGGTTATAAACTCGGCGAAAAAGTCATCCGCTTCGCCAAAGTAGTAGTAGGAGAATAGGTTTATGGCAGAAAAACGTGATTATTATGAGGTCTTGGAGGTTGCGAAGAACGCGACCCCTGAAGAGATAAAGAAAGCGTACCGCAAGAAAGCGATACAATACCACCCTGACAAGAACCCCGGCGACAAAGAAGCCGAGGAGAAATTCAAGGAGGCCGCTGAGGCGTATGAAGTGCTTTCCGACCCGCAGAAACGTGCGCGGTACGACCAGTACGGTTTTGCCGGCATGGGCGGCGCAGGCGGCTTCAGCGGCGGAGGTATGTCCATGGAAGATATCTTCTCGCATTTCGGTGATATATTCCAGGGCGCAGGCTTCGACATCGGCGATATCGGCGAGATGTTCATGGGCGGCGGAGGTCGCAGCCGTGGTCCGCGTGTGCGCCGTGGATCCGACATGCGCGTCAAGGTGCATCTGACCCTCGAAGAGATAGCCACAGGCTGTGAGAAGAAGATCAAAGTGCGCAAGCTCGTGCAGTGTAAGGACTGTAACGGTTCGGGCTCTGCCGACGGCCGCACGGAGACCTGTCCGACCTGTAAAGGTTCCGGACGAACGATCCGCCAGCAGCGCGGCATCTTCGGAATGATGCAGGTACAGTCGGAGTGCGAGACCTGCGGCGGCGAAGGTACGATCATTAAGAACAAGTGCCCGAAATGTGGCGGTCAGGGCGTCATTCGCGACGAGGAGATCATCTCCATCACGATCCCTGCCGGCGTCATGGGCGGTATGCAACTGACCGTTCCCGGCAAGGGCAATGCCGCTCCGCACGGCGGCGTCAACGGCGACCTGCTCGTCCTCATCGAGGAAGAGGAACACAAAGATTTCGTGCGCCAGGAGAGCGACCTGATCTACAACCTGCTGCTCGACATGCCGACGGCGGTTCTCGGCGGACAGGTACAGATACCGACCCTCACCGGCGATGTGAAGATCACCATCACCCCGGGCACACAGCCGGGCAAAGTGCTCCGCATGCGGGGCAAAGGACTGCCGCGTATCGACCAGTACGGACGTAACTATGGCACGGGCGACCTGCTCATCAACGTGGGCGTTTATATCCCGGAGAAACTGAGTAAGGACGAGCGTGCGCTCATCGAGAAACTGCAGGACAGCCCGAACATCGCTCCGGGGGCTGCAGACAAGAAGAACTTCTTCCGTAACCTCTTTGGCATTTAGACCGGCCTACGGCCTGATAGAATAAAGACCGCTCACTATGTTCGCTGACAGAATAAAGACAAAAATGATTCGACCGATCCTGTTCGGTCTTTATTCCTTATTCCTTATTCCTTACTCCGCCCAGGCGGAAGTACCGATAGAGAAACCGGATCTGAGTAAGCCGACGGGTATAGCGCCGGCTTACTTCGGTCCTAATGCCTTACCGATCATCGACATGCTGGACGGCCGTACGTCGTCTGTTCTGCGCGTCGAGTTGGCAGGAGAAGGGTACATCGGCTACAAGGAGAAGAACCGTACGGCGGATCTTTTTGCGCGCGTGTGCGTGCCCCTGTTCACGCGATGGGCGAACCTCACCGTCTGGATGCCTGTTTTCGGATGGTACGACCAGTATGACGGCACAGGCAAAGGTGCCGGAGACGCGTATGTGTCCGCGGATATTCAGATCCTCCATAATGAGTGGTTCAAGTCTCCCAAGGCGAAGTATATCCCCCAGATGACCGTCCGCGCCGGTATTAAGTCTGCCAGCGGTGAGCAGTTCGAGCGCCGTCGGCATTTCGACTGTCCGGGTTATTTCTTCGATCTGGCGATCGGTCAGTCTATCCCCATCCAATCCGTAGAGTTGCGTTTTGCCGGAACAGCCGGTTTCCTTTGCTGGCAGACCGACAACGCGCGGCAGAACGATGCCGTCATGTATGGCCTGCAAGCCCAGCTCAAGCACGAGTATTTCTCGGTGCAGGCCACCTGGGGCGGCTATGTCGGATGGGAGAAACACGGCGATGCGCCGATGAGTATCAAAGCCCGCGCCGCCGGACATATCAAAGGATTTGAACCCTACATCCAATACCAGTACGGCATCAAGGATTATCCTTTCCACCAGATCCGTCTCGGACTCGTCTATAATATTAATATCTTACGCCGCGCAGCAAAAAAATGAAACGACTGATCGTATATTGTCTTTACTCCTTACTCCTTATTCCTTGCTCCGCATGGGCTCTGGAGGTCAGCCACACCGCCATGGACGGTAGCGACAGTGTGCCGGCGGAGTATTTCCGTAAATGGTACCACCGCTCCGACCTCATCTATTATCTCGAGGCGCTCAATGATCATGTGATCGTAGAGAACACGGTGACCGGTCAGTGGTGGCATCCCGACCGTCTCAGCCTTGCCGTAGCAGGTCTGCCCTGTACGATGACTGCCTATACGATAGACGGCATGCGGGTGGACGACCGTTTTGCCCCGGGCAACAGCGTTTTTACGCCGAACATGCAGCAGTACGACCTGCTCATCAATACCCATAACGGGCAACTCCAGTTCACCGCCGACACCGCTGCACGCGATTATGTGCAGTTCCAGTACAACGTCGGTCAGGTAGGCAACGGCAAACCAGCCCCCGGTACGGCGGCAATCGTTAATATCACCCATCGCACCGCCATGCAGAGTGCCGACCAGTTCAAGCATATTACCGCCCGCCGTCATCTGCGCGGAGCAGGAAACATAGACGCCGCTTACACTTTCCGCGACAAAGAGGGCAACCCCTTCCGCCAACATCTCTATGCCACCTTTGGCGAACGGCGTATCACCCGTGAGAACCAGCAAGGCCTGATCACCGAGCAGCCGTACTACAACGCCTTTTATTACAAAGTGCAGGCAGACGGACTCTTCCCCATGAAGCCCAACCGCGTCTTTACCCGTCTCGGGTACCGTCTCAATTTCTCCGGTAAGCAGGACGGCGGCAGTGAGTACCTCTATAACTACAACGAGATATACGACCATAAGAACTACACTGCCCAGCTCTTCGCGCAGCGGCAGTACCTCACGACCGGTCTGACTTGGTCCACCAATACCGTCAAGCACGACTCGCTGAATTTCCGTAAGAATATCCTTGATATCGACGGCGAGAGTTTTGCGCCGTGGGTGGCAGACGGCAAGACGCATGAGTTGAGTTGGTCCGTCAACTACGAGCAGCCCGTTCTGCCGTGGCTGTCCGTGCATGTGCGGTCGTTCAACTCGCTCATCTTCTTCCGTCCTACGCAGAACCATTTCAGCAACGAGGTCTATTTCCGTTCTCCTATTGCGACGGCCGATACGGCTCTCTATCGCTACGAGTGGACCAGCCGTGCGTTCACCGGAGGCATCCTGGAGAACACGATCGGACTCAATGCGGACTATACTATCTGCCGCCAACTCGACCTCCACGCCCATCTGGACTTTACGCTGGACGGACTGTTGCTCGGGCATGGTAAAAGCAAAGTGTCCCCGAACTTCCAGGCGGGCATTAACTTCGATCTGCATCCCTGCCGTTGGTTCGAGATGGGCTTGAATATAGCGTACGAGCGCATGCCCTACAACAGCGACTACCTCCGTTATTTCTCCGACGATTACATGAACGCCGATATCTACCTGGCAGGGACGAACACGCTCTGCGCTACCACCGGAGGTAAATACCATCATTACAAGAAAAAACTGCAGCAGACCTCCTATCTGGAACTGCATATCCCGATCCGTTTTATCTTCCGCACGTCCGGCGGTCAGCATGAGATCGTGCTGCAGAACGCCTATAGAAAATTCTTCAATGTATGGCATACGTACTATGCCGGCGGCGCGGATGCTAATGGTACCTACCAGGACTTCCCCGAGGCGAAGGATGTCTTCTTCCCTAACTATGGCGAGAGCCAGTACGAGGTCGGTACTACACCCGGTTTCGGCAAGAATATACTCTTCAATTCGCCGTATTATTTCTCCCAACTCACCCGCTATACTTTCACCGGCAAGAGAGTGACGGTAGGCGTTTCATGGCAGTCCATGCAGGCCGCCGGATATACCGGGCTCGGTAATGGCGCGAATAGCAATACGATGGGTGTCCTCTCGGAGTCGACCGCCAATCCCAATACCCTCCGTGCCGTTTCTAACCCCGATGGCCCGCACCAAGGCGTAGGACGCATGGACCTCGACAAGGGCTTTGTGGCGCGTTTCTATCTGGGCTATAACATCTGCAAATGGGTACAAGCCGGTCTGACTATCAAGTGGACGGACGGCAAACCCGTCAATTCCTACCGCTATTACTACGACTCGGCGTCCAAACAGATGGCGATCATGCCTTGGACTTCGCGAGGCACAAACCCTACCGACGGAGATTTCGGACGCCGGCATGGCGCGATCTATAATATCGACCTGCATGTGCAGGGCTCATGGACAATCAACGGCGTGCCGATGCGATTGAATGTCGAGTGCTACAACCTCTGGGATTTCTGTCATGACTTAGCGGAACTGTCCTTCGAGCAAGACACTCCGCAAGCCGTCCGCTCATCCATCATCCTTCACGTCCCCACCGGACTCTTGATTACCTATGCAATCGACCTATAATCTTGAATTTTGAATCTTGAATTTATGAAGGCCTTCATCAAATATTACCTCTTCTGGATCCTGTTCTTCCTCGTGCAGAAACCGCTTTTTATGCTCTTCAATCTGCCGTTGATGGGTTCGTTGAGTTGGCAGGACTGGTTTCTGGTTCCGATCCATTCGTTCCCCTTGGACCTTAGTGTCGCTTCGTACGTCGCGGCGCTCTTTGGTTTGATCTTGACGGTCTTTTATCTCTGGCCGTCCCGTCTTCTGGCGCGTATCGCCGACGGGTGTACCGCCTTGCTGCTCTTGGTGGCACTCCTCACCTATATCAGCGACCTTGCTGTCTTCCCTTCCTGGGGTTTTCACTTGGATAAGACCGTCTTCATCTACCTCGCTACGCCGCGTGAGGTGCTTGCCTGCGCCGAAGGGTGGGTGTGGTGCTTAGGGTTCGTAGTGCTCATCGCCGCCTGGGTAGGCAGTTTTGCCCTCTATCGCTTTTGGATGCGAGGGTGGGAGAAGATGCCTGTACCCGCATCGTGGACCAAGAGAGCTCTCTCTTCCTTTGGCATGTTGCTCTTGACCGGACTGCTCTTCCTGCCGATCCGAGGCAGTGTGACCACCTCGACGATGAACACCGGGCGCGTTTATTTCTCTCAGAAACAGCCGCTTAACATAGCCGCTATCAACCCGCTCTTTAATATCGTGGAGTCACTCAGCGAGAACACGTTCGACGCCCGCCGCTATACCTACATGCCTTCCGAAGAAGCGCACGCTTTGGTGGCAGACCTGCTGCCTGCGAAAACCGACACCGTTGCTCCGCAGCGTGTGCTGACGACCACACGACCTAATATCGTACTCTTCATCTTGGAGAGTTTCTCGCTCAATGCCTGGGAAGCGATGCCTCGCCTTCGGGAGTTGGCGGAGGAAGGGCTCTTCTTCTCTCATGTCGAAGCGTCCAGTTTCCGTACCGACCGAGGCGTGGTAGCTGTCATGAGTGCTTTCCCGGGTCAACCGACCTCCTCGCTTATGGTGCAGCCCGACAAATCCCGCAACCTGCCGCAATTAGGTAAGTCGTTGGCTAATGAAGGGTATCGGCTTAAGTTCTGGTACGGCGGCGACGAAGATTTCACGAACATGCGTTCGTACCTCATCAGCGGCGGTTTTCTCGACCGTGTGAATGACCATTCTTTCCCGCTCTCGCAGCGTCTCTCCAAATGGGGCGTACACGATCATCTGCTCTTTGCCAAAGCCTCATCGGAGATCCTCTCGCGAGCCGATACGAACCCTACCTTGGACGTCATCCTTTCGCTCAGCAGTCATGAGCCCTTTGAGGTGCCTGCCTCTACCCATTTCGAAAACCCGTACCTCAATTCCATTGCTTATACCGACAGTTGTATCGGCGCTTTTGCCGGCTCGCTCCGTCAGTCCCCGGCATGGGACAAGACGCTGCTCGTCTTCGTAGCCGACCATGGCTTCCCGTACCCCTCTAACCTGCAGAACCATGAGCCTCTTCGCTATGCTATTCCGATCGTCTGGGCAGGCGGTGCTGTAAAAGACGCTCGTGAAGTACCGACTCTCTGCTCGCAGATAGACCTCGTGCCGACGTTGCTCGCACAAATGGACATTGATCACTCGGCTTATTTATTCGGAAAAGATATATTGGACACTACCTCCGTGCCCTTCGCTTTCTATAGCTTCAACGACGGTTTTGCGCTACTTACCGCGCAGGACACCATCGTCGTGGATGCCAAGGCGGACCGCTGTATCTTGGGCTCAAACCCGCAGACGGAGCGCCACGCCCGGGCGTTCGTGCAGCGTATCATGGAGGAAATAGAAAAACTGTAACGATGGGACTCAAGATAGCATTTGATGCCAAACGGGCGTTCGCTAACCGCCGCGGTTTGGGAAACTACAGCAGGGACGTCATCCGTCTCATGACAACCTATGCGCCGGGGAACGAGTATATCCTATTCGGTAGGCCGACGCCGCTTTGTGACGCATCGCGTACGCGAGTGGTTAGTCCGCAGGGCCTGTGGCGGCTCTGTCCTTCTCTCTGGCGCAGTTTCGGATGTTTGTCCCAGCTCAATGGGGTGGATATCTACCATGGTCTCTCCGGCGAACTGCCTTTCGGTATTCATCGCAAACCGGTCAAGACCGTTGTTACGATGCACGATGCGATCTTCATGCGCTACCCGGAACTGTACAGTACCACGTATCGCCTTCTCTTTGCCCGTAAGGTCCAGTACGCCTGCGACCATGTGGATTGCATTATTGCTATCTCCGAGCAGACGAAAAAGGACCTGATGCACTTCTTCCATGCCGACGAGCGTAAGATTCGTGTGGTCTATCAGGGCTGTAACAACCGTTTCCGTGAACCCGTCTCGGACGCACAAATGATGCAAGTCCGTCAGCAGTACAACCTGCCGCCCCGGTATATCCTTACCGTCGGCGCTATCGAGCCGCGCAAGAACCTCCGCAACCTCATCGAGGCGATGAGCCTTGCCAAGATCAACCTGCCTCTCATTGCCGTAGGTGGAAAGAGTGCCTATGCCGCCGAAATGGCGGAACTGGCGAAGCAGCGCGGCGTCGATCTGAGGTTCCTGCACGGTCTGCCCTTCGAGGACCTGCCTGCGGTCTATAAAGCAGCGGAACTCTTCTGCTATCCCTCTATCTTCGAGGGCTTCGGTATTCCCATCCTCGAAGCCATGTGCATCGGTACACCTGTACTGACCTCCACCGGCAGTTGCTTTGCTGAGACAGGCGGTGAAGCGGCGCTTTATGCCGACCCGCTGGATGCGGAAGAGATAGGCGCGCAGTTAACGCGAATCCTTGCCGACTCGGCTCTGCGCGAGGCGATGCGCACCAAGGGAAAAGAGCAGGCAGAAAAATTCACCGATGAAAAAGTAGCTAACCATTTAATACAAGTATATCACGAATTATGCGCATCTTAATTGATCTATCCATTTTAAAAAATATCCACTGCGGTTTAGGACAAGTAGCCCTCAACTACGGGTATTATTTTCGGGACGTGTATCAAGCCCAAGAAGGAGAAGAGATTACGCTCATGGTCCCCAAGAAATTCATGGGCGCATTTGGTGATAAGGTGAAGTATGTCCGCTCTTGGAAGATATATCGCCTCTTACCGCAGTTGATGGGTGCCAAATATGATGTCTGGCATGCGATTCATCAGCTCTCGCGATATACCCCCAATACCCGCCGTTATATACTGACTATCCATGATTTCAATTTTGTGTATGAGAAAGAGGGTAGAAAAGTGCAGGAATACCTGCATAAGATCCAGCGCAAAGTGGATCGAGCAGACAGGATTGTGGCAATCTCGCAGTTCGCTAAATCGGAGATAGAGAAGTATATGCGTCTGGATGGCAAACAAGTGGACGTTATCTATAATGGTATTGAGCGCATCGACCTCACGCGCGAGCAGGCACCCGTGGGCGTATGCGCGCCGTTCCTTTTTAGTATTGGTGAAATCAAGGAGAAGAAGAATTTCCACGTGCTGGTAGATATCATGAAGCAGATGCCGGAGTACCAACTCTATATCGCCGGCAATAACAGCACACCTTATGCGCATGAGATAGAGCAAATGTTGCGCGAGAAAGGGGTGACGAATATGCACCTGATAGGAAAAGTGTCGGCGGAGGAGAAAGTATGGCTCTATCGTCATTGCGAGGCCTTCGTCTTCCCCTCGCTCTTTGAGGGATTTGGCCTGCCGGTAGTGGAAGCAATGCTTTTCCGCAAACCCGTCATTTGCAGCCATGAGACTAGCCTCGTCGAGATCGGTAACAAGCATGTATTCTTCTTTGAAAAAGGCTATCCCGCTGAGGCTTCTGCACAACTGATCCGACAAGCCATTGAAAAGAGCACCGACAAAACGCTGAAGGATGCCTTCGATTATGCTACTTCGTTCTCGTGGACGAATCACATGCAGGCATATCTGGCGCTTTATCGCAGTTTAAGGCGTTGTGATGACCAAAAATGAAGCATAGGAAGAAGGCAATAATTGTCGTACCTCCCAAGAAACGGAACGGCATTTCGATAAGCATGAAAAAGAAGACGGCAGTCATATACACAAAGCCGATGAAATTCCGCTGATGGATAGCTTCGTAAAAACCTATTCCAACGATTCCTAACGATACAATAAGTCCGATAATACCAGCTTGCATCCAGTCTCCCAAGAATTGGTTATGCGGGTATTGGGGCCAGAAGTCTTTGATCTCATAGCCAATAACAGGCTCCATGTGCTCATACGTCATACCACCAAGACCGCATCCGACCCAAGGATCGGCATGCAGATAATCGTATGTGATTCGGAAAATACGTTCACGGACAGGATCGGAGTATAGATCTATTATCGCATCCAAGTGCATCAGGCAGAAGGCGAGCACACTTCCTACGGAAAGTACCAATATGCCCGTTAATACATATTTGTATTTTCGTAAACAGTATATAATGCCCAAAAATACAATCATCAGCCACATTACCGAGCCTACGCGGCTCTGAGTAGCAATCACGATAAACAGGGTTAGCATGCAGCCGAATGCCAATTCAAACCAGGAAATATATTGTTTGTCAGCAAGATAGAAACTGCAAGTCAAGCCGGCCATTATCCATAAGGCATTGTAAGACGGGTGTCCGGCACCACTCCAAGCAAACAGGATTTGAAAGGGGAAATAATCATGCAGATTGATCTTGCGGAACTGAATAAATTCAGATAGATCAAATCCTAACCGTTGTGTCTCATATATGCCGCTGGCTACGCATAGCAAGCATGCAATACATACGATATGCCAGAATATAGTCAGCAGACGTGCATAATTTTGTTTGGAAAGGGATACAAAAGCAAAAGCAAGGGAGTAGGATGCCAATGGTACAAGGCGATTGAAATAGGTAGATACCTCTCTGCTATGAGGCGTCCATAGTAGGCTGAGTGACATACAAATGACGTATATCCAGCAGGCGTAATAGAAGATAGGCTGTTTGCGCCATTCACGGGTTTGGGAGGCAATAAAAGCAATGAACGTAAAGGCAAAAAAGAAAATCTGTGCACGCAGGTAAGGAGCCGGACGGCAGACAATAGTGCTGAGCATCATAACAATACCGATGGACTGCAATTGCTCTTGCCATCGGAGTTCGCGGAACTCATGGCGGAACAGGTAAACAATTCCCGGAAGTGAGAGACATGCCAAAGAAATATATCCGACGATCGGCAGATAAACAGGATTGTTCTCTTCTATCAGAATAGGAACGCTGGGATGTATCATGCGGCATAGAAACCACCATAATAAGATTCCGATTCCGCATAGTAGTACGAATAGGTTCTGATAAATCCAGTCAGAGATTTTATTTGTTTGCATATACGCGTTAAATTATTTGTTATTTCCCTATTTGCGAAAACGCCAAAAACGCTTCCAGTATTTAATCGTTAGAAGGATGCATTGCTCCTCGTCAAAACCGCGTGCCTTGGCGTATTCCTTTGCCAGCAAGATGAAGAAATCCTCTTTCCCCCATAACCGGCAGAAATTACGGCAAGCCGTGTCTAATCCTACCGGTTTGTCGAACACCATCCGGTTGATATCCACAATCTCAAACGCCACCGTGCCGTCTCCTCGGCGGTCAAAGAGAATATTACCCGGCGAATAATCCTTATGAAGGATCCCTTGCTCATGCATGGCGGCCGTAAAACGGGCAAAAGCACAAATGATATCTTCGTCGCCCGCTAAGGGATGATGCCGGAACTCATAGAAATTGCGTGTCAGGACGCTCTTGCGGCATACCAGATAAGACTCGCGCAACAGTCCCTTCTCTGTGATCAGGATATACGCGATGGGTTCCGGTGTTCCTACACCTGCCGCCTGTAAACGCACTGCATTCTCGTATGCCCGCACGGCCTTTGGGGTACGCCAATGTATATAAACCCAGCTATTCAGCCCTTTGGGCGCATGAAAACGCTTCACGCAAGTCTCTGTTCCGTCCGGCGCAACGATCAAACGGATCTGGTTGCGGGCGTCATAGATGACCTCGCCTTGCTTTTCAAACGTATCCGGCAAGGCCTCTATCCATGCGCGCAGATGTTCATATGTAGGATGAATTACTATCATGCGTTGACGAATTGCAGGTATTTATCCATCACGCCAAGCGCAATCAGTCGTTCGCGGTGGGTATCGAAGAAGGGCGCCACGTACGCATGGGCGTTGGCGATGATCTGTTTTGCCTCCTCGGGGTGGCGGTTGTAATAATCAAGCCTTTCCTTCAGGTCGCTGAAGTCCGGACGGATCTCTATATAGTGATAATTGGGAACGAGCGTACCTTCCATGAACCAGGTCTCACAGGTCGGCTTGGGCATAACCGCAATCGAGTTGCTGGACATTACCCATTTGAGGTTACTTGCTACATCATTCCCCTCCAGCGCCATGATATACCGGTACGCCAGATGTTCGCGGATGGTCTTTTTCTCTGTCTGCCACTCCGGCGGTACGGTCCCCGGTCTGCTCACATCGCCGCAATCGCAAACAGGACTGCCGAAATACATACGCATGAAATCCAGACGGGACTGCTTGCCTGCTGCTTTGCCGCGGAAGATTGCCATCGGTTTCTTGTTCTCCCAAGGCAGCGGATCATCCACGAAAATAAAATGCCGCACCTTGTCCATCTTCAGCAGGGTACTGTTGCTCACATCTTCCGCCAGCGGACGGCTCTTGACGATCGAAGGCACCTCCGGCACATACGTGATATCTCCCGGCAGCAATGCCCAACGAAGCGAAGGGTCAAAATAACGCGTCACTTCACGGCTGTCGAAATAATAGACTTTCTGCTTCTTGGGAATCCGTTGTTCGCCGATGGTGGGGTAGGTCTCCGGCAATACACGCGGCGCATTCAACGGACAATAATAGTCAATCCGTTCCCGAATAGCCGCTGCATCATCCCTACGAGCGATCTCTGCTAACAGTCGTTCCCGTTGGAGGCGCCATACGCACGCAGGAACTAATTGCGAGGTGTATCCTCGCAGGTAATAAAGAAACTTCGAGTTCTTCCCGCTATTCAATATGTAGCGCAATCCCTTCAATTCTCAATCATCAATCATCAATCTCTCCACAATCTTCTCCGGCGCAATATCCATGCATCGGTAGTCGCCAAACTTACAGGCCTTATTGCCGTAGATAGAGCACGGTCGGCACGGCAGATCGCGTTGGATGCAGTCGTCTTCGCTTTGTCCGAAACCTAAGAACCCGGCGAAAGGATGGGTAGCACCCCAGATAGAAACGACTCGTGTGCCGACGAGGGAGGCCAAGTGCATATTACCAGAGTCCATCGTCAGCATTACGCGCAAGCCGCGCATGAGTGCCAACTCCTCTTTCATCGTCAGTTGTCCTGCTACGGATGTGACGTTCGGGTACTTGTCTGCCCATACGCCAAGGATCTCTTTCTCTTTCTTTCCTCCACCGAAAAGCACAATGCGCTCGCCCTTTTGGCTCAGCATTTCAATCACGCGTTCCATCCGTTCGATTGGGTAGATCTTCCCTTGGTGGGCAGCAAAAGGTGCAATCCCGATGCCGTTCCCTTCGCCGGAACAACGATGTGCGGGGAGCGTGATCGGCATTCCGAGGGATGCAAACACCTCTGCGTACCGCTCCGTCGTATGTTGCAGCGGGTGATGGATATTACCTTTCGTTAACTGCCGTTTCTCTTCGCGGCCTTTGTGGATAGAGGCGATCTTTGCGCCCTTGAAGAGCATTGCCGCACGGATATAAACCGATCGGATCACACTGTGCATGTCGGCAACTAAATCATACGAATCCAAACCCGACACGATATTTAGCAACGACTGCTTCTTCAGGTCCACACCATGGAACTTCACGTTCAACGGCAGGCCGCTGAACAAGTCTGCAAAACGCTGCTGGGAAAGCATCGTGAACTCGACATCCGGATACTGCTCCGCTGCCGCACGCACGATAGGTACGAGCATCGCTACGTCACCTAATGCTGAGAATCGTATGACAAGAACCCTCTTCAAAACCCCTAACCACTAATCACTAACCCTTCTTCCCGTACAATACGGGATTGAGATTCGGGTCGTTGTACATCTTCATCTGGCGATAGACTTTCATGATCCGTACACCGGCAGCATAGTCCTCCAACAGCTGGCTGATAGAGGTTGTCATGTCGGATAACTGCTCTTTGAGCACCGCCATCTTCGCTACGCATTGTGCGTGTTGCTCCGGGCTGACGTCCGTGCGGTCCACCTGTTCCTGCATGTGCCATAACTTGACGTGCAGGATGCTCAGTCGGTCAATCGCCCATGCCGGACTCTCCGTGTTGATCTTCGCATTCGGCTGAGGCTTCACGTCGTGGTATTGCTCCCAGAAATAGCTGTCAATACGCTCTACCAGGTCTGTACGGTCCTGGTTGCTGTGGTCGATGCGGCGCTTGAGTGCCAAGGCTGCCACTGGGTCGATGTTCGGATCGCGGATGATATCCTCCAAATGCCATTGAACGACATCAATCCAGTTCTTGACGTACAGGTCGTGCTCGATCGTACCGGCCTGATACGGGTTGTTGATCGGCGCATCGACATCATCTGTACGGTGATAGTCCTTGACTGCCTGCGCAAAAATGCGGTTACTTAGTTCTACAAAATTCATATATTTACCAATTTTTAATGATTCCTTGTTTGCGTACGGTGATCTGTCCACCGAACTGATTGCCGTACTGATCTCCGAAATCGCCTGCCAAAGCGATACCGAACTCTAATCCCCAAGCCTGAGGCACATATTTGGATACTTCCATGAGGAACGCCGTGTTATGGCTGCGGGCGGGCGTCTGGTACGTCCCGTAGTTATCGGCATAGGTGCATAGCACGCGGTACTTATAGCCGTATATATCTCCTTTGACTCCTGCATGGTATGCCCATACACGGCTGTTCGTCGGTGTCATCAGCGCGTTGCCTATGGTACGGCCGAAATAGGTCCAGCCTTGCTGGTAGATACTATTCATGTAATACGAGTCATTGCCGCCGAAAACCATTCCGTCCCGATCGTGCCACGGACCGCTCTGGTCGGTCGTCTGCAACACCTCAAACGTGAAGCCGCTGAGGAACGGCCATCGGCTTTGCTCCATACTCACACCCCATAGACCGTCTTTCTTGTTCTGCCCCGTTCCGATGAAGCGCGGACGGGCGTCTTCCTGGATGTCTTGCCAGTAGAGATCGACATGCCATCCTTCCCCTTTCGCGGTTACGCATAAGGTCTGACTCAGCAGATGGTTCCCCTGCGCGTTGAGTTGCTCATTGCGGGTGCTGCCTCCGCTGCTGGCGAAGAAGACATTACGAAAACTCCTCCAATCATGACCTAAATCGCCGTTTGTAGCCGAAGTGCCGCCCCATTGTGCCGCGTGGTGGAACTCATAACGGATATTCACCGGTAACTTACCGCCTACACGTCCGCCGATATACTTATGGTGAAACAGCGTGTGTTTGACATATTCGTTCTTGTCATGCAACCATCCGAAACTCATTCCTCCTTTGACCTCCAAGTACCCGTATAGTCCCGGGAACGCGGTCCAGCGGTCTATACCGACGCTGACACGCGGGATGGGATGCGCATTATTCGAGATAAGCAGACTTCCGCTACTCAACTCCTCATCGCCCGGTCCCGTGTACATCGGCTGGATGCCGGCGGTAATATCCACGATGTACAAGCGCACGTGCGCGTATAGTTCGTCGAAGAAACCCGTACCTTCTATCTTGTACGGATCAGCCGATCTTTGTGAACCCGCAAGACGTCCGTTCAGGATCACGGCGCCGTCATAGTCAAACCATCGGTTCGGTCGCGTAGCAGGCTTGCGTATGCCCGCGCGTATATTACCGCTATGCGGCAGCGAAGAGATCGCACCGTGACGATTCGCTTGCAGCCAGGTAGGCGCACTCGTGCCGCTCGATGAGAGAACATCGATCTCGCCCACGTACAACAGACTGTCGCGGCACGTGTCCGGCTCTGCCATCGGTAATGGCCACCAATCCCAAGCCTGTATCTGTAACGCCAGACTGAGCATCCATACTATGACAAGCACTTTATTCTTCAAGGCAGTAGAGCTGATTGATCATTGTTCCGTTCTCGTCTTCTCCCAAACCGAAATATACTTTCCCGTTAATCGCAAAAGCGATCTGGTTCTCCGCCCGCCCGCACGGCATTTCACCCGCATGACGCCATTCATCCTCTTTTGGGGAGTATTGTAATATATCCGGAAAAACCTCACCGCCGGTCATCTCTCCCGCAAAACATCGTCCGCCGAAGACATAGATAGCATCTTTCGATGCCGCGCAGGCACTGAACGTCCGTCCCTTGCCTGGCGCACTGTGCAGACGAGTCCAGTCGTCCGCCTCTAAATCAACGGTGTACCATTGCTTGAGATTAGTGGTGTTATTTCCCAGACCATAGAAACAGCGTCCGTCATAGACGGCGCCGACGCTGCCGAATGCAGACAACGCGCGGTAGCGGCTGTCCGGTGTCGAATGCCAACGGTTGGTTTTAGTATCGTAATAATTGATCTCACGGGTGAAACAACCCGAGGTGCCATAGATGGCGTATATACGTGAACCTACCGCGAAGAGGGTAGGAGAGACGGTCGTTTCTTGGGGATAGGAGGCTAACTCGGTCCATTGGTCTGTATTAGGATCCCAACGCCACCAGTCGTGAAGATAACTGCTGTCTGCATAGATCTTACCTTTGCCGTACCCCAGACCCATATAGAGCGCACCGTCGTAGGCGATCATGGCGGCACTCACGCGCGCTTTGCCCGGGAATGAGGAGACCTGCTTCCATTGATCCGTAGCCGCATCGTATTCCCATAGATCCTTGAGATAAGCGCCGTTCTGAGCCCGTCCACTGAAGACGAACCCTTTGCCGTTCAAGCTGCACGACACGGCGCTCGCACGAGGCACAGGCATCGAAGCGCACTCTCGCGCGCGCACCTCCACCTCCGGCACATGATGACAACTCATCATCACCATCGCCATCACGAATACTATGAATCTCTCAACTCTCACCTCTCAACTTTCCGTCGGTCTTGACTTTTTCTTCAATTCGAAATCGCGACCAAGATAGTTCTTACGCACCGTCGGGTTGGCGGCTAACTCTTCCGGCGTGCCATGGAAAAGGATCTTTCCCTCGAAAAGCAGGTACGCACGGTCGGTGATCATCAGCGTCTCATCTACGTTGTGGTCGGTGATCAGAATACCGATGTTCTTGTCCTTGAGACGCCAAACGACATCCTGAATCTCTTGCACGGCGATCGGATCGACTCCAGCAAAAGGCTCGTCAAGCATCACAAACTTCGGCTCGATAGCCAGACACCGGGCGATCTCCGTACGGCGGCGCTCACCGCCACTCAGACGGTCGCCTAAGTTCTTACGGACGTGTGCCAGATTGAACTCCTTGATCAACTGCTCTAATTTCTCGGCTTGGTACTCTTTGCTAAAATCGGTCAACTCCAACACCGAGCGGATGTTATCTTCTACGGTCAGTTTGCGGAAGACGCTGGCTTCCTGCGGCAGATATCCGATGCCTAACTTGGCGCGTTTGTACATCGGGTACGTCGTGATATCCTGGTCGTTGAGGAAGATCTTACCATTATTGGCGGTCACGAGACCCGTGGTCATGTAGAACGTGGTGGTCTTACCGGCTCCGTTAGGACCCAACAGACCTACAATCTCGCCTTGCTCCAGCTCGATTGACACATCGTTTACCACGGTTCGCTTCCCGTATTTCTTTATCAGATGTTCTGTTCTCAGTTTATCCATATTTCTTTCAGCAACTTTAGTTGCGGTCTTTCAGTGTAACGGTCTTTCAACGTAGTGGTCTTTCAGCCGCAGGCGGTCTGGTCATCAACGATGACCATTACCGGGCAATGATCGCTATGTACTGCCTCTGTTAAGATTTTACCATCTTTGAGTCGGTCTTTCAGACTCTCGCTGACCCATAAATAATCAATTCGCCAGCCTACGTTGCGGGCTCTCGCACCGGCTCTCCAGCTCCACCAGCTGTAGCGCTCGGCACTCTGGTCGAATACGCGGAAGGAATCCACTAAGCCGCTCGCCTCCCAGCGATCCATCCATTCCCGCTCTTCAGGCAGGAAGCCCGACACGCCGATCTGTCGCTCGGGATGGTTGATGTCTATCGGCTTGTGGCAGATGTTATAGTCGCCGCAGATGACGATGTTCGGCCGCTCCTTGCGCAACTCGTTCACCCATACCAGGAAATCCTCCAGAAATTCCATCTTGAAATCCTGCCGTACGTCGCCTGTCGTGCCGCTCGGGATATAGGCATCAATAATGGTCAGGTCGCCGAAATCTACGCGCAGCACACGGCCCTCGCGGTCGTATTTGGGATTGTCCATGCCAGCCACCACCCGGTCCGGCTCCTTCTTGCAGAAGATACAAACACCCGAGTAGCCTTTTTTCTCCGCCGAGTGGATATAACTATGGTATCCTAACTCTTGGAAGGCGAGAACGTCTATCTGGTCCGGCTGAGCTTTGCTCTCCTGAATGCAGAACACATCCGGATTTTCCGTCGCTAACCATTCGAGCAACCCTTTGTTGATTGCCGAACGGATGCCATTCAAATTATAACTGATGATTTTCATTTCTCTTTTATCTTACAGACGATTTATCGTCGGTCCTACAGTGTAACGGTCTTACAGCGTAGCGATCCTACGACCCATTAGGTCGTACATCTGTCCTTTGTACATCAGGTAGATTTGTCCGTTACGCATGATCTTCCTGGGCTTGCCGTCTTCACTCGTTACGTCTTCTACCGCAGAAGGAACACCGCCGCGGTATTTGAAACTCACGGCTCCGGTCGTAGCGTCGCGGGTGATATCGGTGATCTCATGATTCGAGTACGCTGTCCATTCCGTTGCGCCGGCGGGGTATGCATCGGTATATGCAGCGTAACTTGTGGTGTTTTCCTTGGCCTCTAAGATATCCATACCGAACGCACGGCCGTTGTTATTGACTCGATTATAGATCCAGTTACTATAAACGAAATCCACTTTGGTGATCAGCATTCCCGGACCCGGTAGATATTCGTCCCATCCTGTTAGAGTACGTACCTCCAATAGATAGAATGTAGTGGGGTTGGGATTCCAACCCGACATGTTGTGGGTGTTGGCGGTGGAGATCAAAAGGGACGAACCGGTGCCTTCGTTAATCGGATACAACGTCACGTTCTCCGCCTTACTCAGCATGCGCGGCGTAAGCCATCCCATGTAGAAACGCTCGTAGGCGGAATAGGAGGGAGGCGTGTTGCCGTCGTTGTTATAGGGACCATAGTCCATGATATCCCATTCGGATAAAGTGTGCAAACCTGTCTGCGGATTGTTCGTCTCGTAGAAATCCGGCAAGCCTAACACGTGGCCGAACTCATGGCAGAAGGTGCCGATACCATTATATACATCGCTCCATTTGCTTATCTCATTGCCGCACGCGTAACGGTCGATATACTTGCCATCTAACTTAAGCGTTATACCTGCGGAGGATCGAAGGTTCCATTGATGCGGCCATACGGTTTCTTCTCCACCGCCGTCGGCCTCGCCATAACCCGCATAAACAACATAGACGAAATCGACATATCCGTCATTATCGTTGTCGTACTGCGAGAAATCAGCACCTGCTTGGTCCGCTAATTCACACGCCTCCTTGATCATCTTTGGCGCATTGGCATCTTTATTGCTGCCGTAGTAAGAAACCGTATTGCTCAACTGCAGCGGACCGATGAGGTCAAAGACCGGGTTGTACTGACCATAACTCTGGTCTTGGAAATACTTCCGCGCGCTACCTTCCGAGGTATAGTGTAATGTATGGCCGCTGTACTTGTACTTGTAATCACGAGTGAAATGCTCCCCATTATGCAAGCTGTCCAAAGTATCTCTGGGCGTCACGAACGACTTGTCCTGGAAATTAACCAGGATCACCAAGCCGCGCGGAGCCGGATTAGGTTCGTCGCCGATACCCGCAGTCTGTTGGGCGGCGCGGCGAACCTGTCTCAACCTTGCCTCACCTGCCTGCTGCAGACGCGCTTTCTCGCTCTCACTCAGCGGAACCAAACTCTGCTCGTCTAACCATTGACCCTGCTCGTCTGTCATATAGTGGAAATGCTCATTACCGTGCAGATAAACGGTCTTCTCTTTTCCGTCTGCGCCTGTGCGGACAAAACCTCCGCGTCGCGCCGGAATACCCCAAACGCCTACGCTGATAAATAGCGTGGCTATCAATAAGATTTTTTTCATAACTGTGCCTCTTTAACTTTCTTGAACAACTCACTCGCAAACACAAAATCATTCAGCGCTTCGTTGTCACTTTTGATGATCTCATGACGGCTGCCTTCCCATTCTTTCTTGCCGTTCTTGAGAAAAACTATGTTATCGCCGATCTCTAAGATCGAGTTCATGTCGTGGCTGTTAACCACCGTACAGATGTTATACTCTCGGGTGATGTCCTGGATCAATGCATCAATCACAAGACTGGTCTTCGGATCCAGACCCGAGTTCGGCTCGTCGCAGAACAGGTATTTCGGGTCGAGTACGATCGCCCGTGCGATGGCTACACGTTTCTGTTGACCGCCGCTGATCTCGCTCGGCATCAGGTTCCATACGCGCTCGGGTATCTCCACGCGCTGCAGGCAAAACTCTGCGCGTGCCTGCATCTCTTCGCGCGTCATGTGGCTGAACATCTCCATCGGAAAGAACACGTTCTCCATTACGCTCATGCTATCGAACAATGCCGAGCCCTGGAACAGCATGCCTACCTCGCGGTGAAGCATTCGGATATCTTTATGGCGCATGTCCGCCAAGTCGCGGCCGTCGTATAGGATCTGCCCGCTATCGACCTCGTGCAAACCGATCATGCTCTTCATCAGTACGGTCTTACCCGAACCCGATTGACCGATGATCATGTTCACCTCTCCGTCCCGGAACGTCGCACTCACATGATCCAGTACCACATTCCCGTCAAAACTCTTTACTATATCTTTTACTTCTATCATTTGTCATTTGACTTACTGCTTCGTCCCTTGCCTTTCTTTGACTTCGTCCATTACAGGCGAATTGAATTCGCCGCCCTTACAGCAACAATTTACTTAATATCAAGTCGAGGAACAAAATCATGATATTGCTGTTCACCACAGCGTTCGTACTCGCTTTTCCTACGTCTAACGCTCCGCCGCGTACCACGTACCCGTAGTAACTGCTCATGCTCGTGATCACAAACGCAAACACCAGAGCCTTGATAATTCCGTACCAAACGTAATAGGGGTTGAACGCGTACTGCACGCCCAGCAAATAGTCATGTATCGTGATGATGTCCGTGAACGCACCTACCGCCCAACCGCCTAAAATACCCACAGCCGTGGAGACGATCACTAACATCGGCATCATCGTTACAAACGCCAATATCTTCGGCAAGATCAGATAGTTAGCGCTGTTCACGCCCATGATCTCCAACGCGTCAATCTGTTCCGTGATACGCATCGTTCCGATCTCCGAGGCGATGTTCGAACCCACTTTGCCGGCGAGAATCAGACATAAGATGGTGCTCGAGAACTCCAGCAGCAGCGTCTCGCGTGTCAGCAAACCTACCGTGTACGTCGGCAGCAACGGGTTCTCCGTGTTGATCTTCGCCTGTATGGTCAGGATCGCTCCGATAAAAATAGAGATGATCAGTACGATCGGCAGACTCTGCAAACCCTGCTTCTCCAACTCCCTGCTGTACTGACGCCAGAACATCCGTTGCCGATCCGGCATTCGAAGCACTTTCTGCATCAGCAAGAAGTATTCTCCTATGTGTTGTAAAATACGCATATTACCTTTAGTATAACAAAAAGCGTGCAAAAGTACAAAAAAATTTGCATATATGCAAAGTTTTTAACATAAAAATGCTAATTTATTACGATTTTCTCTTAAATCTTTAAGATGAACAACTATTCCATGGCCGGATTAGATAAAAAACAGCCCCGCATTTCTGCGGAGCTGTCTATCCTCCCTTCCTTTTAGGGAAGGGTTGGGGTTAGGCTTTTTCTTACTTTACGATTACACCTTGTGCATTGTACAGCACACCGTTCTTCTCAATAAAGAGTTTACCGTCACGGATCACTTTCACTGCCTTTACTGCAGCGTCAGCATTGCCAATACCGGTAGCAATATCTCCAAACGAAGCCGCAACAGTAACAGCCTCTGCAGGCATTGTGAAGCTGATCGGAGCGCCCGGAGCCGGTTGTACCATCTCGGTGCCGTTATAGGTGAGGCTAGTCAAAGTGTATCCTTCGTTGGCGGTGATGTTCATGACAACTTCCTCGCCCGGATAAGCTACGGTCCAGCCGCTAACCTCGCCGTTCTCTGCTGCTGCATAAGTGATCGGATACATCCAGGTTACGAGCGGCTTATCAATCATGATCTGCTTGATAACAACGGTCTTGTCGGAGGTCGTCTGGAGCTTAACGGATGTCTCAACCGCGATCGGGAACGACAGATTAGCTATCTTATTGTTGGTCGGATTCAAAGGCAGCGTATCACCACCGGCGATTGCCAAAACTTTATCTCCAACATAACCGAACTTAATGCGGATGGTCGTACCCGGCAGAACGTTGCAAGCGAGGTAGCCGCCTTGTTTCTTGATCTTCAGACCCAGATACGGTTCGTTACGAGCTGCACCCTTTTCGTTGTTGAGCGAATCCAATGCGTCGATAGTCTTGTAATCGTAATACTTAGCATCCAAAGCGGACTTCACATCATAACTCTTACCGTTATTTATAACCATTCCCTCAAAGTCAATCGATTCAGCATAAGCCTTGGAGAACTTAGCGTAGAAAGTAACATCTGCTGAAATGACTTCGGCAGCCATAGATTCAACCTTCTGGGTCAATTCAGCGTCTTTGTACCATCCGCCGAAGGTTGCAAGAGGCATGGTCTCATATTGTGCGTATTCTGCTGGATTTCCGTTAGCCGCAACGATTTCAGTACCCAGAACTTGCTCGCCATACATGTAGGTAACGGTGCGGCTGGCAGCTTTTGAAGTATATACATAGTATGAGTTACCATTGATCGTAGCAGAAGCACCCCATGTAGTAGTTGCTGGCTGGGAGGTTACTTCAATGACTTCGTCTTTCTCCTTGGTGGATGCATCATCATAGGTGATGACGGTGTGCTTAGTGAACTTAACGACCGGAGCGGTAACATACGCATCCGCAAGGAAAAGATACTTGTTTGATACTAGAGAGGCGAGATCAGTTGCGCTGATAGCTACGTCGTTAATAGTAACGGCCGTTAAGCTCTCTTCGGTAGAAACGACGGTCTTGGTCTCGCGCACCCAGACGCGGATACCCAGGATGTTTACCGTCTGGTTGTCTCCGAGGTTAGACTGCTGTTGACCGTCAATAATGGCTTTCTTGATTTGACGAGCTAACATAACAGCTTTGAAATCGTAGCCGGAGAGGTCAATCTTCTGCCAGATAGCAGCTTCGTAGCTTTTAGAAGCCGCGTACGTCTCGGTTTTTCCCATAGCAACGACCGTCTGGTTAAGCAGCTGAGATGCTTCTTCCCATCCTGCCCACGCAACACTGGTGTTGTTGGAACCATTAGGAGCCCAGAATACCTCGATAGAATCGATAGGAGCATCTGCTGTGATGCCGAAATAAGGAGTCGGAGAGCTTGCACTCATGTCGGTACCGCCGCCTAATGCAACGTACTGAATACCACTGAAATTACCTTTCCATGCAGAAGCATCCGAGGAAAGAACAATGCCGTCATGGTTTGTAAATACGGTTGCGAAATCATTGGCTCCCCAATCGTAAGAACCATAGTTCGGCTCTGCTGCCATCAAGCTAAAGCTTGCCAGTACGGCAGCGGCTAATGTGAAAAATTTCTTCATGTGTTTTGTGTTTTTAGTTAAACGAAAATTTTGGGTTTTTATATAATATTATATATTATATTTTTTTTGTTGGGGTCCCCGGGAATTTTAATTTCTGGGGAGAGCGGAGCGGTATAAACTCCTGCACACTTGCTACCGACGCGATGTTTGCTAAATGCACTTTGCAAAATCAGCCGCAAAGATACTGCTTTTCTCGCATATACGCAAGCCCACCCGCCTAAAATGTAAACATTTATACATATTTCGTCAATTTTTCCACATTCCCAATACATCAGCCCATGAGAGTATATCATCAGATCAATAATCCTCGTATCTGCATGGTTTTATTTTTGTTTATCGCTTTTGGATAGTAGTGACCGCTCTGCGGTGAGGATGGTTGGGATAAGGCGGCTGAGGAGCTTGCTCATCGAGACGACTAAGCCTACGCATACTCATGAGCGCTATTTAGCGCGGCTACTATTCAAAAGGGTTTATCTATGTTTATGTTCTAAAAAAAACAATCTATGCTTATGTTCTTTTTGAGGGACGCAGCCGACCGCCGGCAGCTAATCGTAGGCAGGGGCGCTTATCGGACCAAAGGATTACCCAACCATTACCGAAGGATTACCCAAGGATAAAACCATAAAAATAGGAAAAATGCCGCAAATACTATATATACGTAGTATATATACTTTCGTATGTCATCTTTTGCGTAAGAAGACTTGTTTTTTTGTGGGCTTTTGTATATTTTTAATGGGACACTACAGATTCATCTACTCAACAACACCGGCCTCAAGCCATGAAGCGATGGTACTCTCTACATCCGTCATGGCCTGCGAAGCATCTACTTCATACTCCTCGCACAGCGCTTTGCACAGCCCCGCGGCAGTAAACTCACCGTGCGCAGCCGTCTCTTTCTCTGCCTGTTCCCAGAGGAAACCTGCCGTCTCATTAAGCGTGATCATCTTGTTAAAATTGATCAGCGCCATCGATTCGCCCACTAAGATATATTCATTGCCCAGCTTCCGCAATTTAAATCCTTCAATCGTTCTCATATAATAGTTATTTTGTTGATATATAATACGTTATAGAGCTAAATTTTCTTAATGATTCGAAAATGTTTTATTTATGTTTATCGCTTTTGAATAGTAGCAACTGCTTTGCGGTGAGGATGTGTGGGGTAAGGCGGCTGAGGAGCTTGCTCATCGAGACAACTTAGCCTACGCATACTCATGAGCGCTATTTAGCGCGGCTACTATTCATAAGGGTTTATCTATGTTTATGTTCTAAAAAAAAATCTATGCTCTTAAAAGAATTACCTTTCGATAAATCTTTAGCAGCAACCATCGCCACCTCCGCAAATGGTACCATAATCTCCCGCGTGTCAGTAACTTCCGCCTTCCCGAAGGAGCCTTGATCCGTATTACTGTACCGATAATATCCCCTAATGCGCAAACCTCTTCGCCTGCCAAGTTGCCATCTCCCTGTAGTACAACTCGCTCTCCCTCAATACGAATCACCCGATGCAACACGTACGAACTCCTTCCGCATGGCGTCTCGGCCTTCGCTAAAATGATGTCTCCAATACGCGGTGCACGACTCATCTTCGCCAATATAACGCTGTCTCGGTCGCCTTCTATGTACGGACGCATACTGACTCCCGAAGGCGTGAATCGTACTTCCTTCCCCTCTTGCAGCAGCCTTGCGATCTCAGGAATCAATATATCGTTCTCTACCTTCATTCCGCCTCGTAAATAAAGCAATTACAATGATCCTGATACCAGATGATACTAAGAATAGAAACATCTGTAGAGGCATTATTGCGAAACCGAACGTAATAATTGTTGCGAGGAACTGTTACATTGATCGTTCCGGCTGAATACGTAATGGCATCTCCGGAAAGCGGAAGACCCCAGGAAACACCGTCTGTAGAAACATAAACTTTGAGGTCCTCGTATTTGGTTGGAGGATAGTGAGCAAGCTGAAATTCAGCGAGTTCGTTAATGCGGGTGGTGGTTACAGTGCTTCCATTATCCAACATCTTAAAACTCCAAAGTGTGCCCGAATAATGATCTTTGGCGAACGTGCAGTTGGTTCCGCTGCAATTATATGTTGTGAGAGCCGTTTCCGCTGTTTTGTAGGAATTGGTAACAGTTATTTCGGATTTGGTTACCATCGTTTGAAAGTTGTGTGGTGTGCTAATTCTCTCTGCGTGAACCATTATAGGCATTGCCATTAGAATAACCCAAAGTCTTGTCTCTAGAAAGTTCTTCATTTCTGTTTCATTAATTCGGGCACAAAGGTACTACAAAAATTGCACATACGCAAGCGTTCGGACATTTTTTGCCAAATAAAATGGAATTTTATCTGTTTTGTACGGATAGATAGCGGCTATGCTTGCATAAGACGGTATATATTGGTGCAAAACAGGGAAAGCCGTTAGGCTTGGCAAAAAATGTCCGCGGTGGTGTATGTCCGGCAGGACGCGACCGTACTTTCGGGGGCTAGGTGTCCCCGTTAATCGGGGAAACCGTAACACGGGAAGGGGTATAAATAATTGGGGGAGGAGGTCGAAGGTACAACAAAAATTGCCTGCTCTATAGTTCGTTTATCTATGTTTATGTTTTTAAATTATCGCACCTGCTATGTTTTTGTTCTTTTTTTGAAGAAAACAAGTGTATTTTATTAATATTCGACTATACCTTATTATTATTCGCACGCGCAAGGGGGTGTAAAATTTGCATAATCCAAAGAATAATATTAATTTTGCACCCGTTTTTGAGTATTTCCGTTATGAAAACGCACAGAAATGCTTAAAAATAGTACATTTGCCAAATAGACTTGACAAAATTAACAAACAATAGAAATAAAAGGTACAAAAATATGAAAAACGAAGTTAATCGTACCCTTGTGGTTAAGAAAAAATTTACACAATTTTTTATAATTCTCCTTTCCTTCCTCACCCTCGGTGCATGGAATAGTGTAGCTTGGGGAAATGAATCTTCAATTAAGAAAGCAAGTTTAAATACTAGCAATAATAGTAATAGGGAATGGGATGGTCTGCATGTGCGTTTTAAACTTTCTGGTCAGGCTGATTATAATAGAACATTGCAAGCTCTCAATATGGTAAAGAATAGAGACTATACTTTAAGTTGGACAGTTAATAAAAATTGTACAATTAAAGTAACCTCTGTATATGCAGAAGTAGGGTCTGAATGGGGAAATTTTACTGTGTATGTGGGATCTGCTTCAGGAACTATCAAACACTGGACGACAGGTTCTGTGACAGCATCCGGGTTGTCTTTGGGTAATAAGTCAAGTATTGTTATAAAGGCAAATAGTGATAAAGCGAGGCTATATGAGGTAAAAGTTACTTACACAATTACTCCTGATGCTCCAGGGGCAGTATCTACTGAACATACTATTTATGTAACGCTGAACAATAGCAATATTGCTGCGAATGAGAAGTTGCAGATAAACACATCCTCTTGCTTTACAGTACCGGCTAATGATGCTCATTTCTATAACTATCTATCATATTTTAGAAGTGCTGAGGCTGGGATTGATGCAACTTCTAAGAGCCAAGTAAAAACCACAATATCCGGTGATAATAAGTATGATTATTTCAACGCTACTCAAAAGGGAAAGTATTTTGTAAAAGCTAAAATATCATCAAAAGCAGATTGTCACGAAGCATCAAATGGCTATAGCGGAAATATAACTATTAATGTAGTCGGACATCCGTCTTCTATTCAGATGAATGATGGAGAGGTGTTTGTCAAAGTAGCAGAAGGCATTTCTGCATCTCAATTGGATTTGAACTCGCTTATTAAGAAAAAGGTTGGTGAAGGAGATGTATCTTATATGGTAACAAGTGCCAATAAGATAAATGCAACAATAAGCGGTTCTACTTTTTCGGCGACCGAATGCGGAGAATATACCATTTCTGCTTCTGTGGGTGTTTCTGACAAGTATGAGGCGAGCACAACTCCTGCGACATTCAAAGTGACTGTTAAAAAGATTACGCCTACAATAACTACTCTCCCAACGGCAAGTGAGATAGATTATCTACAGACACTGGATAAATCTACTTTCACAGGTGGAGCTGTAACTTGGAACGGCTATACAGTAGATGGTTCTTTCTACTGGGTTGATGAAAGTATTGCTCCTGCTGCAGGAAATTCTTGTGTTGTAGGTTTTACTCCGAGTGACATAACTCGCTTTGATGAGCCTCAAACTAAGAATATTAACGTGCCTATTAACCCGATAGACCAATATATTACATGGAATCTGTTAGACGGGAAGAATCCAAGAGACAAGTATTATGAATACGCAACGGGTGAGACCTTTGACGCAACTTCGTTTGGTACAGCGAATAACAATCCTACGGGTTTGACAGTAACTTATAGTTCAAGCAATTCTGCTTTTGCTACCATTACCGATGGAAATAAACTGAATGTGGTGAAATCTAACGAGGTTGTTACTATTACGGCAACTTGTGTGGATCCGGCGGGTAATTGGAATGATGCAGTGTCGGTAACCAAGACCTTCAAGACTTGCGGCGCGAAACCGGATAAATGGAATGTTTCTGCAACCGGTTTGGTATATGGTCAGTTGTTGGAAGAATCCACGCTGAGCGGTGTAGTCAAATTAGGCGATGTGGCTGTTCCCGGTATACTGGAATGGGTGGCGCCGACTACCTTGCCCAATGCCGGAAATCATAGTTATTCCGTTCTCTTTACTCCTGAAAACGAGGATGCCTACGGCAGCGTTACCTTTGACGTACCTGTAACGGTAGCCAAGGCAGACCCTGTTATAACATGGAACATAGGCGAGCGCCTGCGCGAGAACTCACGTTATAGAAATTTCGTCATTTCTTCCAATACCGAGAAAGCATTGAATATCAGTGTATCGGGTAGTCCTCTTTCTGTAGATGGCAATGTGTTGACCACAGGAGAGGTGGAGAACGCGCAAAACGGATGGATCAAAGTGAGCCAACCTGCTTCCGATAACTATAACGCAGTTCCTGAACAGATACTCAATGTGACAATCAATCCTAAATCCAATGTGTGCCTGCCGCTCATACTCGATGAGAATAAGTTCAATGATGCCAAGGAGAGTTCTGTTGATAAGGTGTCCTGGTGCTCTACAAATGAGGATGGGTACAGTGAGAACTATATTGCCCATTTCGATGTTCGATATACTCAGCGTGTTGGTATCGCCCTTGGTTCTTGGGATGAAGGATTGTCCGGTCTGTCATGGACAAAATTCTGGGGACTCATTTCTGGTGATGGTTTTGAATGGTCACCCAAGTCTGTGGATTTGGCCTTCACAGGTGTACCGGATAAAATCAGTTTTGATGTGGAATCTCAGAAAGTGACTTCTTCTCCTCCTGACGCTACATGGAAAGCTTCGGCTACAGATTGGTACCTGTATGAGAGTGCGGACGGCGTAAATTATACGCAAGTAGGGGACAAGTTCGTTAGCGGTCACCAAGTACGGAACCGCCAGTTGAAGGTAGATACCCGTTATATCCGCATCAAATATTCCGGTAACTTCACGGGCTTTGTGAAGAACTTGCAAATTACCCAGAAGAAATATCTGAATGTAGATAAACCTACTTTGACTTTTGGTACTGAGGCTAATCCGCTCCAAGAGCCACAGACAATCAAGTTGAGTTATGCTTCGCTGGGCTACTGTGGAGACCAGAACAGCAAGATAACCGTAACCAGCAGTAACCCTGCATTCTACGTGGATGAATCAGAGATTACGGAGAATGTGGACATCGACCAAATGGGCGAATATACGATCCGCGTACGCTGCAACGATGTGAACCAGACCGGTACACTGACTATCGAAGCAAACGATGGTACAAAGGCCACGGTTAATGTACATTCTACCAAACCGGATTTGACTACAGCGCATAAGGAAACACTAATCTTCCAAACAGGAACAGAGCATGCTGTTTCTGAGGGTTCAGCTTATCGCGCTCAACAGACGCATAATTTCACTGCCTGCTTCAATGGTGGTAACCCGATTTTTGACACCCTATATATTTATGGTGTATCCGAGTCCGCTGCCGCTGAGCGCCTTTGGGAGATGGATGCTTTGAAGGGATATAAAGTGCCGGCATTGAATGTAGCGGAAGGAAATGTACATACTCCGTGTTTCGTGTATGCCAAGAGCGGAGCGCAGTATGAATATATTCGCACCTTTGATGCCGCAACAGGCTCTCTGGATATAGATGCAGCAGGCAAGAAACTCGGCTTTATCGGTTATAAACCGGTTAACGAAACTGTAGCTACTCCGGCTATTCAGCTGAGCGGAGCTACTGAGATATATCTGAATAATGCAGAGATAGCATCCAAAGGCTCTGTCATGGTATTAAACGGCGCGAATACGATTCATGCCCGTGGCAATAATACATGCTCTTCCTCCAATGCTGCGGCTATTCAGTTAGGCTCCAGCGCATCGGCGTTGACGATAGAGGATAGTTGGGCAGGAGACGCAATGCCGGGTAATCTGGCTTTGATTCCTGCGGCAGGCAAGCCTTCGATTGATTTGAACGGCGCAAACAGCGTCATCATTAATGGCACCCAATTGGAATTGCATAATGCCGATAAGATGGCTATCGTGCATATGGACGGCAATACGGAGAAGACGGATGGTAGCGTGAAGATCAACGACGGTACTATCATCGGTGAGAGTACTCTCGGTCTGCCACAAAACACCGTCATCGATGGTGGCACATTCAATGACGGTACCATTGTTTGCTATAATGCAAAAGGCAAAACCGTTCGTCCGTTCAATAGTCGTGACGAAGTGTTAGCGCGTGCAGAAAAAGAGTATGCAGAACTGCCCGACTGGTACGGTAAATCGCATTTAGTTCAGATTGCAGGTCGTGTTTATCCGATGCTCTACGGAGGGGAAGGATTGTGTATTTTCGAAAATACAAAAGAAGACCATGACGCGCAGAATAACCTCAACTGGACAGAGAACCCGGTAGCTACCAGTGATGCCGTAATCGCAGAAAACATGGAAGTGAATGGCCCGCTGACAGTAAATAGTATGACGATCAACGAAGGCGTAACTGTCACAGTGAAGAATGGCGCTACGCTAACTATTGGTGATGGTGATTCCTTCCGTGAGCAGGCTGGTAACCTCCATATCGAGAATGGCGGTAAGGTGGTATTGACTACCGGTGAATTGATCGTGAATGACTTCATCCTGGATGCAGCATTGGGTATGACGGACGAACAAACAACTACTGCGTCCACCTCGGGACAGATAACAAGTGAGTCACAGATTACAGTTAAGGGTGACGCGTATTTCCGCTTAGCGGTAGATCCTTCTGGTCATAATACTTTAGGTTGGTACGACTTCGTTGTTCCGTTCCCGGTAGATGTCATCGGTGGCATCAGTATTGCAGAAGATCCGACTGCTGTAATGCAATTCAATGTCAATTACGCTGTCATGAATTACGACGAGGCAAAAAATGCTCAAAGAGGCAAACATTGGAACAAATTTACCGGAACAATGTTGCCGGGTAGAGCTTATACTATTACTCTGGATGAGACGAAACCTTGGAATACCGTTGTCTTCAAGAAGAAAGCCGGCGAAGCCGTCACGGGATACCGCTCGTTTACAACAGAATACTCCGGACTCGGAGCAACCAAAGATAATGGTTGGAATGGCTTCGGTAATGGCACATTGCATCATACGGAATTGAATGTGGCCCCTGGAACACTGATCCAGCTATATGACCATGCACACAGATGCTATCAACCGCGTGAGGCAAAAGACTATACTATCGCTGTCGGTCTGTCCTTCTTCATGCAATTTGATAGAGTAGAGACCGTTAACTTATTGGCGGCAGAGGGGAATGGCACCAACTTCCGTGCACCCGAACGTGCTATAAGCAATGTGGAGAAGTTCCGTTTGGCTTTGACGGCTGAGGATGCCATCAATCCTGCGGATTACATCTGGGTTTCCGCCTCGGAAGAGGCAACCGATGAATATATTATCGGTCGCGACGTACTCAAGATGGGCTCTATGAACGAATCTACAGTAGCTCGTATGTGGACCACCCGTGCGGGAATGGGACTCTGCAGCAATGAGATGCCGCTGGTTGATAATATAGCACAATGCGCACTCGGTTTGTATGCGCCGCAAGCACGTACCTATACCATCGCCGTAGAGGAAGCTCCGCAAGACGCAAATCTCTACTTGACGTACAATGACCAGGTTATTTGGGATTTGACATTAGGTGCTTACACAATCGACCTCGCGAAAGGAAAGACTACTGGTTACGGTTTGCGTATCGAGGCACGCACACCGCAGGTAGCGACTGGCATTGAGAGCACCGCTACGGATACGAACTCCGCACGTAAGGTAATGATCAATAATACCCTCTATGTCGTTACTCCGGAAGGGGAAATGTATGATATAACCGGCAAATTTGTAAAATAAATTTGCGTATGTCAAAAAAATGTAGTACCTTTGCACCCGCAAATGAAAATGGCTAAGAAGAAATACGAAGTTCCGGCATTGGAGATAATCCAACTGCATACCAATATAGCCGTCATGATAGCGGATAGTTATCATGATGGACATTTTGCCCCTGAGCGGCGTCCGCCTGCATTCTAAGGCATTACAAAAACGGACCCCGAGAGGGTCCGAAACGAGGGTAAAACGGTACAGTGACGTCCGTAATGGTAACGAGATGCTAACGTAAATGACCGCTAAATAACCGCTAAATGACAGATAAACGGCACCCGAAAGGATGCCGTTTACTCTTTTTACTTCAGTTTAGCCGCCCAGCGGCGAAGATATGCATACCACTCCTCGGCACTTGTTGCCACGGGGTGGTTTTCTTTCGTCACTCCGCAGCAGGTCAGGTAGAAATGTGCGGTATAAGGCATATCTGACTTCTGACCGCTGATTTCTGATTTCTGACTTCTGGCTTCTGACTTCTGTTTTAGCAGGCAGAGATTGTTCTGTTTGTCATGAACAACTTCTCCCGCATATTCTTTGGGAATAAACACTCCTAAGCCTACCGTCTCTTTGGCATATTTGGCAGAATCGTTTACCGGCCAATCGGTGCCCCAGGAACCTAATAACACACCATTCGGAAGAATAATCGTTATAGTGTCCTTGCCCCCTTTGGCAGGAATGGTTTGCACACCCGTACAGAGGCCTTCAATGCCCCTCTCAGTTCCCCCGTGAAGAGGGGATGAGCAAAATACATCGCATCGCATATCGCGATGGCCCGCTTTTAATGTGTATCGGACGTTCATATCTATACCATTCTCCTTCCCTTCAGGGGAGGTCCGGAGAGGCTTCCAATCCTTCACCGCTACTTCTATGGTGGCAGCGTTGCGGGTTTGGCGAACGATACGTTGGCTGCGTTCGGCCACAGGCTCGATATGTACCATTTTTTTGCCGTTCCAGTACTTGACACTACCGACACCTACTGTGCCGGATACGCGCAGAATATCATCGCCGTAGCCGGCAGCGAGCAGACTGTCGTTCGGGTACCAATAACTGGCACCCAATTCCAACTGCGGCTTCCGTTTGCAATAAGGATCGATGGTCTGTTTCTTGTCGAAATAGATGCGGTACGCCATTACTTCGCTTTCCACCGCTACGCCGTGGTGGTGAAGCGAATGATAGGTGTCCACTTTCTCGTCATTGGACGTCCATTCGGTAATAGGGTAGCAGTGCCGGGTTTTACCTTCGGCATGGATAACCGTGTACCCCGGACGGATACTATCTGCCGGAGTGCCGATTTTCCAAAACGAGGTCGCTACCCGCGGGGCGCACCCCGCGAGTAACAAACTCATTAGCGATAGTCCGATATTTCGATATATCGACATTTCAATATCAATCATCAATCATCAATTGATCTGTACATTCTCTACCGTCGGCGCAAGAGAGAAAGCTTCGCCTTTCTTAGCCTTGATATCTACATGATCGATGATGAGTCCGTTCGTCTGGCGGAAGAGAGCTCCTTCGTCAGCAGAGATCACAATGTTACGCAGGGTCACATTCTGGATCTTCATCTCCGGCAGACCGTTGAAATAGATGGCGCGTTTGATATTCGTGCCCTTCACGTTCTCAATGACGATATTCTTGAAGGCCGGCGTCTCTTCGCTTGCCTCCGGAGCCTCGGCATTCATGCGTGCGGCCAACTCTTCTTCGGTCTCTTCGCCTGCGCCCTTACCGCCGTAGAAGAGATCAAAGAGCAGACCCTCGTTCGGGATATTGACCATGTTTACGCCGTTGATGTAGATGTTCTCCACTACACCACCGCGACCGCGAGTCGATTTGAAACGCAGACCGACATCGGTTCCTATATAGAGGTTGTTGCGCACCTCGACATTCTTAATACCGCCTGACATCTCCGACCCGCATACGAAACCGCCGTGACCATGATAAACGACACAATCATCAACTACTACGTTCTCCGTCGGAATACCTCTGTCGCGACCGGGTTTATCTTTTCCGGACTTCATGCAGATGGCATCGTCGCCCACGTCGAACGAGCAATGACAGATCACTACGTTCTTACAACTCTCTACATCCACGCCGTCGCCGTTCTGGCTGTACCACGGGTTACGGACGTTGAGGTTGTTCATAATCAGGTTCTCGCAGCACATCGGGTGGAGATTCCATGCCGGGCTGTTCTCAAACGTAACTCCTTCAAGCAGGATATTCTTGCATCCTACGAAATGCAGCATTACCGGACGGAGGAAAGACTTCACTACCTGCCAAAGGCTGTCATCGGTAATAACCGGCACGTTCTGGTCCAGGCAGTAGGTCTGCGCGAGAATAGAAGCGCTATCCGGGTACCAGATATCGTTATCTACAACGCCGCCTTTCTCCTTCAGGTGTTTCTTCCATTGACTTGGAGCCATTTTGCCCTTCTTGAGCGGACGCCACCAATCGCCGTTACCATTGAACGTACCATAACCGGTGATAGCGATATTCTCTGCGTCGCGTGCATTGAGCGGGCTGGTGCAACGCTTGGTCGGGATGCCCTCAAACCACTCGTCGTAGATCTCATATCATGAGAGAAGAGAATGAAACTGTTCTTCTCCGTGTAGAGACGCACGTTGGATTTTAAGGTGATAGGTCCGGTGGTGTAAATGCCTTCCGGGATAATAACGGTACCGCCACCGGCAACTGTACACTCGTCAATGGCTTTCTGGATAGCCTCCGTTGCCAGAACAACACCTGTGTTGTCCGCTCCGAAATCCAGCACATTGTACGTGCGGCTCGGGAAAGAGGGGACTTCCACTTTAGGCATCTTGAACGAAGCGGACTTGGTCAGCTTGTTGATTTCCTTTTGCGTCGTTGTTTGGTACTGTGGCGCGTTGCAAGCGCCCATCATCGCTGCGGTAAGCAGCAATAGAATGAATCTGTTTCTCATGAATTAAACATTTAAAAATGATGAATTATATGTTATAAATGAATTCCGGATAAGTTATTTCTACTAATGATAATCCCTCCGCAGGCGCAGAATGACCTGCACAACATCGGCAACGCGCCGCAATTACATCGTCAAACGCTTCTTCGTCCATTTTGCCTCTCCCTACTTCGAAAAGCGTTCCGACGATTGCCCGAACCATGTTACGCAGGAATCGGTCTGCGGTAATGACGAAATAAGCCTCCGTCTCGTTCTCCTCTATCCATCGTGCCTCGCGAACGTCGCAGATGGTTGTCCTGGCGTCCGTGTGTGCGCGGCAGAAAGAAGCGAAATCCTGTTTGCCCAGTAGTCGCTGTGCGGCAGCATTCATGGCGTCGAAATCAAGCCCCTCCGCTACGCGCGCATGATTAATATAGAGAAATGGATCCTTGCGGGTGGTGATCCGATAGTAGTACGTTCGCGAAGTGGCATCAAAGCGTGCGTGCGCCAATTCTATCACAGGACGAATAGAGTGAACGGCAATCGAATTAGGTAGCAGGTTATTCAGCCGCGCGCCAAGATTAGCCGGTATATCCTTCATTACGTCAAAATGCGCTATCATCTTCTCTGCATGGACACCCGCGTCCGTGCGCCCGGCGAAAGTAAGAGAGACCGGTTCCCGCATGATCGTTGCAAAAGCAGACTCTAACGATGCCTGTACTGTATCTCCGTTCGGCTGTATCTGCGAGCCGTGGAAATCCGTTCCCCGATATGCAAATTCAATAAAATAACGCATGGTCTTTAGTCTTTGTGCGAAGTGGTCTTTAGTCGTTGTGCGAAATGGTCTATCTGGCTATTTACCTCTGGCGATAGTTTGGCTATATACGCGATCCCTGCTCCGCCTCCGATAATAACGATACTCCGTACGATACTATCCACCCATATATTCATCGCCGGAAGGCAGGCCTGCCATAAGGCGTTCGCCGCAAAAAGGACCACTAAAAGCAGGGCAATCAACCACCACCGCCCATCTACCACATGGAAGCGGCAAAGCGGCACAATGGTACCAATAATCAACAGGTAGTATAATCCGTACGAGAAGAGATTACTGAGTGCGGCACCCTCCATCCCCCATAATGGAACAAGGTAATTATTCAGCAGTAACGCACTAATCGTCAGTACTAACGATAGTAATAGACTGAAGGCGTAATACCGCGAATAATTGAGCGTGGTCAAACATATAGTAAATGTCCCCAAAACCAATTGGCTGACACCTAAAATCAGCACTACGTCCTTCGCTATCGCGAAAGTAGCGCCATTCGGGAGAATATAGAAAATAAGGTCAATATTCACCCAGATACCTAATAAAATGAATCCGCCGATAAGTAGCATGTTCCGCGTTACCTGGCGAATGAGGAAGGAACATTCTTCCTTGTTCCCCTCCTTAATAGCTCTCGCTAATTGCGGCGAAGCGATAGCCGATACCGAGCGGTTCGGAACACTGACCAACACTGCCATATACGTGGCAATCGCGAAGATGCCGGTACTATCCAGACCCATCTTCGCCGTCACAAAGAACGAAGACAGAGTGGGGGCCAAGACTGTCGTTACGGCTGAAATAATCAGAAAACCCGTATAGACAATATAGCGGTACACAAGTTGTTTGTTCGCCCGCAGGAATGCCCAATCCGGCCGCATACGGATAGGTTTGAGAGTAAAGAAATAGCAGAGGTTAATCAGAGCCGCTACCGCGTAGTTGGCGCATAGACCAACCACAAACCCGTCTAAAGACAAGTACCGGAAAGCGTATAGCAGATACAGCACCAACAGCCCTATTCGTACAATCAGTTCCCTGACCGCACGCGGCAGAACGATGTGCATCAGTACGTTACAGGTACTCTCGCAAATCGTCTGGTAGAGCATGAAGAACGCTAACGGAATAACGAAATAGTAGTAATCGACGAAGAGCGGAGACTTATCGCCAAACCATTCGCCTAAAGGTACGCGGCACGCCCAGTAGATACAGGCGATGAGGATAAATCCGATGAACGGTACAACTAATGCCCAGAAGAAGAAACCATGATCCTCGTCACTGCCTTTCTCTCGAAAATAAGGGTAGAATCGGATAATACTGGCGTTGGTGCCTAACTGCGCCAGACCGATGAAGAGCGTCGCTGCATCAATAAGCACTCGCGCTAACCCGATTTCCTCGGTTGTGAGGAAACGGGTTAACACGAAGAACGTGGTAACAACGCCTACGGCGATGCCTAAATAGGTCACGATGGTACCACGTATGGATTGCTTAGCGATGACGCCCATGGAATGTTGAAAGTAAACTATTTAATATCCAGCAACTCTACCGTGAAGATCAACGCTGCGTACGGCGGAATAGATTGACCTGCGCCACGCTCACCGTAAGCTAATTCGTACGGGATATACAGTTTGTATTTCGAGCCTACCGGCATGAGTTGCAGACCCTCGGTCCAACCCTTGATCACACCGCTCAACGGGAACTCGATCGGCTCGCCGCGTTGGTAACTGCTGTCAAAAACGGTTCCGTCGATCAGCGTACCCTCATAGTGAACCTTAACGGTAGATTCTGCGGTCGGCTTCGGACCCTTACCTTCCGTGATTACCTCGTATTGCAAACCGCTCTCGGTCGTTTTTACCTCAGTGCGCAGAGCGTTCTCTTGGAGGAATTTCTCACCGGCAGCTTTGGTCTCGCCGTACTTGAGGGTAGCAATAGCACCATCAACATATGCGCCGGCAGACTGCAAATCGAATTGTTGGGTGTAGTTGTACAGACCGTTGATGAAACCTTGTTTGATGCAGTCGAAATTGGTCTCCAGACCTTCGATACCCAGCAGACCTACCGGTTCCTGCTCACGGATCGACTTACCGATGTTCTTTGCCAGACCTACGATTTGCGGATTGCGTACTTTCTCTTTCATGCCGGCATTCACATTGTCGATGAACTCTTCGATACTATCTTCTCCGCCGTCTGCCATCAGATAAGCCTTGATCTGCGTACCGTTCAACAAACCGAATGCGTAGTTGAGCGAGTCGTTCAGGTTCTTCAACTCAACGGTCTTTGCGCTCTTCGGGCACTTGGCAGAGATAGCCTCGCCGGCTGTGCCTTCGGTCTTCGATTGATAAGCCGCCATGAAGAATGCCTGTGCATCGTCCGGGTTCATCATCGTCGTGTCGTTGTAGAAAGCATTCACCAACCCCTGCAGGTACAACTCGCCGTTGAAGGTCCATGCCGGGTTCTCGGCCAAGCCGTTCTTCTCAAAACCTTTGACGGAAGTACCGAACTGGCGACCTGCCTGAGCTATCTCGCTCAGTTGCTCGTCCTTGTCCTGATAAGCTTTCTCCAGCGCGTCAATGAATTCCGCTACGGCCTCGTCGCTGCTGTCGTTAGCCATGTAATACATCTTGATCTGCAAACCGTTGAGCAGACCCACTGCATAGTTGATGGAGTCGCTCTGGTTGCTTAATTTGGCATCTTGTGCTTTGTAACTGTTGCCGCACGAAATCATCATCAGTGCAGCCAAAAGAAAAATACTTGTTTTTTTCATTGTTGTTATTATTTAATTTTTCGATATTTCGGTATATCGGTATATCGTGTATTTTTACTCAATTCCTAACAACTCTACCGTGAAGATGAGGGCTGCGTAGGGCGGGATAGATGCACCTGCGCCGCGCTCGCCGTAAGCTAATTGGTACGGGATGAAGAATTTGTACTTCGAACCGATTGACATGAGCTGCAGACCTTCGGTCCAACCCTTGATCACGCTGTTCAGCGGGAAGGAGATAGACTCGCCGCGTTTGTAACTGCTGTCGAAAACAGTACCATCAATGAGGGTGCCCTCATAATGAACACGTACCGTGTCTGTGGCCTTCGGTTTCTGGCCCAGCGAGGGTTCAAGTACTTCGTACTGCAATCCGCTGGCGGTTACTTTGACGCCTTCGCGTTTCGCGTTCTCAGCAAGGAACTTCTCTCCGTCTGCCTTTGCTGCACCGGCTACTTTGGCTTCCAACTCCTGGAAGAACGTGTTCAATACTTGTTGCGCCTCTTGATAACTGATCTTCGGCTGTTGATGAGTAAGTACATCTTCGATGCCGGCTGCGAGATCCTGATAATTCAGTTTCTCTACACCGCTACCCATCAGATTCTGACCCATTGAGAGGCCTAATGCATAACTGATTTTGTCCATAAAATATAATTTTGAATTCGTAATTTTTAATTTTTAATTTGCGATAAGTACCGCGCCATGTATTTGCCGAGGATGTCAAACTCGATATTCACCACGGTACCCGCTTCTATATACTTGAAGTTGGTATTCTCCTCGGTATAGGGGATGATACAAACAGATACATAGCCTTTGTTGCCTTGGATATCCGGTTCGCAGACCGTCAGGCTGACGCCATTGATGGTTACTGATCCTTTGTCCACGCAGAAATAGCCGCGTTCAACCATCTCTTTGGTCGAGTCATATTCAAAGCGGTAGTACCAACTGCCGTCGGTCTCATGCGCGTCGATACAAACGGCTTTCTGATCCACGTGGCCCTGTACAATATGTCCGTCCAAGCGGCCGCCCATGAGCATTGAGCGCTCTACGTTAACCCAATCGCCCTCTTTAAGCAGGTCAAGATTGGTCAGACGGAGCGTCTCCTGCATGGCGGTGACGGTATAGAGGTCGCCCTCAATCTTCACCACGGTCAGACACACGCCGTTATGAGCGATCGATTGGTCAATACTCAACGCTTCGCCAAACGGATTGCGAAGTGTGAAATGTTTATTGGTTTGCTCGGTCTCAATCTTAACGACCTGAGCCATTGTTTCTACAATTCCTGAAAACATAAAACTATTTACGATTTAACTATTTACGATTTATTTCTTAAAGTATTTTCCCACAACCGGTAGTCCGCTAAGCGGAAAATCGCTGCGGGTCATTTTGATAATATACACCACTATGAAGAATGTACCGATCGCCATCAGTACCCACATGTTCAAGTTGAAATAATGGCGTATATAGTAATATACCGCTAATAAACCGAAGGTCAGCAGGGTATAGTCGCCGATGCTCTTGAGATCGTACGGGATCGGGGCTTTCTTCTGACCGATGAAATAGGACAGCAGCATAATGGTAAAATAGCATACAAGACTACTGCCGCAACTTGCCCAGTACCCGATTCGCGGCACACCCACGATTTGCAGCACCAATGTGATTACCAGTCCGATTAATGAGAAATACGCGCCCCATTTGGTCTCATCCGTCAACTTATACCAGAAACTGAGGTTGAAATAGACCCCTTGGAACACATATGTCCATAGCACTACCGGCACGATCTTCAATCCCTCCCAGTACGCACTGGAAACGATGTAACGGAAGATGTCCAGATAGAAGATCACACCTAACAGGATGAGGTACGAGAAGATGATATAATACTTCATCGCATCGGCGTACGCCTCGACAGACTGACGGTCTTTATGCTTGGAAAAGACAAAGGGTTCGTAGGCATACCGGAAGGCTTGGGTGAACATCATCATCACCATCGCTACCTTGAAGCAGGCACCGTAGATACCGAGTTGCGATTGAGCGTCTTCGCCGGGATAGAGGTACGGGAAGAGAATACGGTCCAGCGTCTGGTTCATGATACCTGCCACACCTAATACCAGTAACGGCAAAGAGTAACGTAGCATCTCTTTGAGTGCCTTTCCGTCAAACTGTCCGCCTTTCGGCATCGTGAACGGCAATAAACAAAGCGTCTGAATACCTGTCGCCATCAGATTGCTGAGGAAGACATAGAAGACGTCGTTCTTACCCAGAATAACCAGGAAGAGAAGGTTAAAAGCGATGTTGAGAATGACGAACAGCAGTTTCAGGGCGGCAAAGAGGATCGGGCGTTTCTGGTTGCGTAGGTGAGCAAAAGGAATGGATGCAAACGCGTCAACTGCTACCGTCACGAACATCATCGCTACGAACTCCGCATGGTCGGCATAACCCAGCACACTGGCCAAGGGTTGCTGAAAGACGATGACCAACAGCGCAAACAACGTACTCGTGCTGAGTAAGGTCCAATAGGCGGTCTTATAGACACTCTTCGCGTCGTAGTCCTCGCGGTTGGCGAAACGGAAGAAGCCGGTCTCCATGCCGTACGTCAGCAACACTAACAGCAATGCAGTCCAGGCGTACAGGTTCGTAACGATACCGTAATCGTCCGTACGCGCCAAAGCGTAGGTATAGAGCGGCACTAACAGGTAGTTCAGGAACTTACCTATTATCGAACTCAAACCATAGATGGCGGTGTCCTTCGCCAAGGATTTCATTTCACTCATTTTCTCTTTCGACTTTTGTCTTGCGACCTTCGACTATGATTACGATCTCGCCTTTCGGAGCTTTCTCTTTGAAATGCGCTATCAGTTCGGCTAATGTCCCCCGAACGGTCTCTTCGTGTACCTTGCTGATTTCACGGCTTACCGACGCTTTGCGTTCTTCGCTGCATACCGATGCCAACTGCTCTAAGGTCTTTACCAGCCGGAAGGGCGATTCATACACAATGAAGGTCTCGTCCAATTGGGCAAGGTACTGCAACCTGGTCTGCCTTCCTTTCTTCTGCGGCAAAAAGCCCTCGAAGTAAAAATGGTTATTGGGCAAACCGCTGTCCACCAGTGCCGGCACGAACGCTGTTGCACCCGGTAAACATTGGATCTCAATATCCGCCTCTGCTGCGGCTCTTACCAGGAAGAAGCCCGGATCACTGATAGCCGGCGTACCGGCATCGGAGATCAAGGCGATATTGGCGCCGGCTTTTAATCGCTCCACGATATCCGCACTCGTCTCGTGCTCATTGAACTTATGGTGTGATTTTAAGGGGGTATGGATATCGAAATGCTGCAATAAGACACCACTTGTACGGGTGTCCTCTGCTAAAATCAGATCCACTGATTTCAGCACCTCAATCGCGCGGAACGTCATGTCCTGCAGATTGCCTACCGGTGTCGGAACGAGGTATAACATCTTAACAATTTAACGGTTTAACCGAATCTACGATGCAGCGTCACGATGAACTGCTGGTAAGTGTTACTCTCTGTGTCCCATCCGAAGCGACTGATATAACTCATCGCCTCGTCAAACGAACCCAACTCGTTCAGTTCGGTCAGCGTCTTTTGCATCAGCTCGGCATTCTGACCGAATAGCTCACGCTGGTACAAGAAACGGTCTCCTAACGAGATAGCCAGACGGATATCATCCACTGCCTTGCCATATACTGCCGCCTTGGGCGAAGCTACTTCGGCTATCACGGGTTCTTCTTTGGCGGGCTCAGGTGCAACAACAGGCTCCGGCGCTACAACCGGTACGGGCTCGATTGCAGGTTCCGGTGCTACCACCGGTTCTGCCGGTTTCTCGACCATCACTTCTTTGACTACCTCTTTGATTACCTCCACAGGCTTCTCTACAATCTTCTCTACAACTTTCTCCACTACCTGCGGTTCGGCAGCAGGGCGGTTCTTCAGTTCTTCCACCTCTGCCTCCAACGAAGCGATCACCGCTTCATTCGTCTGCTGAGCCTCTTCCAACGCTGCGATGCGTGCTTCCAGCGCTTCAAAATATTTTACAAGCTCTTCCATAAAATCCTTTGTCCTTTGTACTTGGTCCCTTTGTTCCTTATTTTGTTGCGTCTTCGAGTTTACCCATCATGGCAAACATGAAGATGGCAGCAATGAGACAAACGCCGATGAACACGCTCCAAACGAGCCACAGCGGCAGACTGCCCCAGAGGAAACCACCCACAGAAACAAGGAAGTTACCCAGTGCTGTAGCTACAAACCAGCCACCCATCATCATTCCTTTGTATTGCGGAGGTGCCACTTTGCTTACAAATGAGATACCCATCGGACTGAGAAGCAACTCGCCGAAAGTCAAAATCAGATACGTATAGATCAGTACGTTCGAGTTTACAAACGTAGCCTCGCCGCTCACGCGAGCCAACTCCTGCTCTGCCGGGGTCAGCAGACCGATAGAGCAGAAAGCCATCAAGGCGTACGCAGCTGCGGCTACCAGCATTCCATAAGCAATCTTGCGCGGAGCACTCGGCTCTTTGCCTTTCTTTGCCAGCGCACCGAAAATAGCCATGCTAACCGGCGTCAGAGCTACTACGTAGAACGGGTTAAACTGCTGGAAAATAGGCGCGGAGATACCCAACTCAATCGGGTGGTGGAAGTACTTATATGCCAGCGCTACGAGAACTGTTACACCAACACAACTCCAGATCATCTTCGCTTTCTTCTCTCCATCGCCGAACACGCCAAACAGCGCATAAACGAGGATGGCTACCAAAACAAGATTCCAAATATCAAATGCCATCGTCTGGACGCCCGTCACTACCGGCGTTACAAACTCATTGGCGAAATACGTCAGCGTCAGTCCGTTCTGGTGGAATGCCATCCAGAAGAAGAGCACTACGGCGAATACGAGGCACAATGCCACGATACGTTTTTTCGTCTGCTCCGGCGAGAGTTCCTCTACTTTCTGACCGCTTGCAGCTGCTTGTTTGGCGGTGTTCTCTACGTGCTTGAACCAAGGACGGCAAGCGTAATAAATAGCGATACTGAGTACCAGCGAAGCGCAGGCTACAGCGAAAGCAAAGTGGTAACTGTCGTTCACGCTTGTGCCCAGACTCTCCTGTGCCCAAGCCATGATCTTCACGGCCGCCGTCGGTGCGAACATGGCACCGATGTTGATCGCCATGTAGAACAGCGAGAAAGCGGCGTCGCGGCGATCTGCATAGGCGGGATCGTCATAGAGGTTGCCGACCATCACCTGCAAATTGCCCTTGAAAAGACCCGTACCGAAACTGATGAGCACCAAAGCTCCGATCATGCCCGCCATCGCTACTGCGGTACTGCCGTACTCCACGCCGCCCATAGGAATCGCCAAGAGCACGTATCCTAAGAACATAATGATAATACCTATCGTCACGCATTTGCCGTAACCGATTTTATCGGCTACAATACCGCCGATGAGCGGCAGGAAATATACGAACGCAAGGAACGTAGAGTAAATAGCGCCTGCAGCCGAAGCGGACAGACCAAAATTAGCGCGCAAGAAAAGCGCAAACACGGCTAACATCGTGTAGTAGCCGAAACGCTCGCCTGTGTTGGCAAGCGCCAACGCGAACAATCCTTTGGGTTGATTCTTAAACATAAATTATTTGGTTTTTTGTTATTTTCTAGTTTACTAGTAGACTAGGGTCCTAGGGTCCTAGTCAATCACGGTGCACCATCCGTGCTTGTCTTCCGCCCGCCCGTACTGGATATCCTTCAGTGCGTGGTAGAGTTTCGTCAGCACTGGACCCGGTTCGTCGCCGAAATGGTAAGTGATGTTTTTATCCGGGTCATATACTTTTCCGATAGGGGAGATGACGCAGGCGGTACCGCAGGCTGCGGCTTCGTCCATCTGAGCCAACTCCTCGACGCGTATGTGACGCCTTGTCACTTTCATGCCCATTTCCTTTGCCAGCGTAATCAGACTGTCGTTCGTGATACTCGGCAGAATAGCACTGCTCCGCGGAGTCAGGTACTCGTACTCGCCGCATGGCTTGCTGCCACCGGCGACACGCCGGATGCCTATAAAATTCGCTGCGCTGCATTCGTCGATATACTTATGGGTCTTTGCGTCGGTGAACATGCAGTCGTACCCTTGGGCGTGTGCCGCTTCGGTGGCGCGGAAGGACGCTCCGTAGTTGCCGCCTACTTTCCATGTGCCTGTGCCGAACGGGGCTGCGCGATCTACGTGGCGCTCCACAATGAACGGCGTGCAATGGAATTTCCCCGGGAAATAGGCGCCGATGGGAGTGGCTACGATGATCAGTTCGCAGTCCTTGCCCGGAGCCACGGAAATCTCATGAGTGGTGGCTATCAGGATCGGACGGAAATAAAGCGTCGCTCCTGTCTCGTACGGAGGCAGATAGTCTATATTCTTTTTCAGAGCCAGCACGATAGCGCGGCAGAAAATATCCTCGGGAGGAGGCGTCATCATCAGCCCTTCTGCGCTTTTCGCCATGCGTCTCGCGTTCTCCCACATCCGAAAAATACGCACTTTTCCGTCCACTCCCCGGAATGCTTTCAATCCCTCGAAAGCTTGCTGACCGTACTGCAGTCCCGTAGAGGCTACATGCAGTTGGATGGTCTTGTCCTTCGTGGCGTATGGTTCTTCCCATACACCGTCTTTACAGGCAGAGCGGACAATGTAGTCCGTCTCCGTGTAATGAAAACTCAGTTTACTCCAATCAATCTCTTTCATCAAATAATCTGTCTAATATACTTATCTCCGTTTGCCACGGATGTTTGTCGGTCCAAATCTGTCCGCTCCAGTCGGCGGTGCGTTCTGAATGCTGAATGCTGACGGCTGCCGGCCTTTCCCGTTTTATCAGCGAGGCGAGCGTTGCGTTCAGTTCGTCATTGAGGTCCAGCAACCACTTGTATTCCTGCTCGTAGAACGGCTTGAGGTAGTCCGCGAAATACATGAAATACGGTGTGTGTTGGTAGGCGCTGACGAGGGTGATCCAGTGTTGGTGTTGCCAACGCGTCTGATAACTGATCTCGATGTCCCGCGTGAGCTGTTTGTGCTCCACTTTCTTCACCGGTATCGTCAGTCGCACCAACTCGCCTTTGGCGTCGCGGATGAGTGCCCGGTTGCGGAACGTCTGTTTCTCAAACGTCTCCATCTGCTCGATCGTACAGGGTTCGCTCATCAGTGCCTCCATGTACGACAAGGGCGGCAAATATGCGGTAGGTAGGATCATCTGCCTGTTGCTTTGCGACCGAGCCGCTCCCAGCGGATACCGTGTTTGTCTTTGTCGATACTCAGCCATATGAATACCGGCCGTCCGACGATGTGGTCCTCCGGCACGAAACCCCAATAACGGCTGTCCGCGCTATTATGCCGATTGTCTCCCTGCATCCAGTAGTAGTCCATCGCAAACTCATACTCCTCACCGATGTGCATCGGCTTGAACTCATACGCCTCGGCAATTCGCTTATAAACCCAATAGTTCTCCTCCGTAATCATCAGCTTGTCGCCTTTTCGTGGAATATAAATCGGACCGTAGTTGTCACGCGTCCAGTCGTTGTGCCCCAAAGGATATACAGCACCGCCGCGATCTGCCGGCTCTACTTCGATACGCACTACATGCGGGTTCTTCTCCAACTCTGCCTTCATGGCTTCGGTCAACGGGAAATGCCAGATTGTCGGCTCTACCTGCACACGGTCTGCCACACTGATGCCGATTTTCTCCAGGTATTTTGCCCCGAAGAGATGTCCGTCTGTATGTACAAAATAATTGAGTTGCACACCCTCGCGGAAAGGCTCTTCTTGCCAATCATTTTTGTCTTTTGTCCATTGTCCATTGTCCTTCGTCCAAATCGTGTTGTCCACGATTTTCAACGAGTCTCCCGGCTCGCCCACGCAGCGTTTTACGTAGTTCTCTCGCCTGTCCACAGGACGCGTGACGATCTCACCGAAAACATCCTTTCTGCTTTGGATCATGTTCTCGCCGTAGTAATATTTGAGCGTGTAGTAATCAGGATTTTGCATCTTCAGACAAACGGTGTCGCCTGCCGGGAAGTTGAATACAACAATGTCGCCCTTCTTCGGACTTGTCCAGCCCTTGAGACGCTTGTATTCCCAATGCGGCCAATCCAGATAACTCTTCCCGCCACCCAACCAATCCGGCATCGTGTGTTGTACCAACGGCATACTCAACGGTGTCTGCGGCACACGGGCGCCGTAAGCCATCTTGCTGACATACAGAAAATCACCGACACGCAGGGATTTTTCCAAAGACGACGAAGGAATCTGGTAGTTCTGGAAGATATACACATTGATGAAATACACTGCCACTAATGCAAAAACAATCGCATCGATCCATGAGCAGAGGGTGTAGAGGGCAGGTTGGGTGTCTTTGTATTTCCGCCACCAACTATAGTTGATGTACCGCGTAGTGAACATATCTACGATCAGCGGCAGCAACGCCAGCCAACCCAAACTCTTCCAGTCGCCCCATGCGACCCAAATAACGAACGCGATATACAACGCGCTCCAGACACACGCGCGGATCCATCCGCTACGCGGCACTTCGTTGATTCTATCTTGCAAACTTTTCATTCTCACTCGTGCTTTTGTACTTATTGTTACCTGGTTTTTACCTGATTATTACCTGATCCCAATTTTTTCAGCTGCTAATACTGCTCCTAATGCAAAGCCCCTTCTTCCCTTGGCGATGTGGGTAATAAT
>ONND01000001.1 GCA_900319105.1 uncultured Bacteroidales bacterium
TACGATTTGTTTTTAGATTACTGGATCCAACGTGAACTATGATTACGTGTTTTTTCTTTAGCCGCCCCAAGGGACGGCTTTTTCTTTTCTTTGATAATAATCATCCTTCCACCATTAAGCGGCTTGCCGCCTCACCATTTAGCAATTATCAATAAAATTGTGTCACCATTACTCAATTAGCAATAGCAAAAAATCTAAATATTGCATTTTTTTGCATAATTATTTGCATAATTCGATAGAAAAGTGTATCTTTGCAGCGAATTTCCCGAAAATAAGGAAGGATTTGTAGAAAAATTTCCTGATATTGGGGATAAAATATGAAGATTATGGCAAGAAAAGAGTTATTCAAATCGTTAATTGCATTGAGTCAGGCAGAGTTGCCGTTCGAGCGGATAGAACGAGAGATAGATCTGCCGGTACGGCCGGAGCTGATAATAACTGTTCCCGGCGTGCGGCGTGCCGGTAAGTCATCATTACTGATGTTGGCTGTGAATAAGTTATTGACTTCGGGCATCAAGCGCGAACAGATACTCTGGGTGAACTTCGACGATGAGCGTTTGGACGGAATGTCAACAGAAGAACTGGACGAAGTACTACAAGCCTATCGGGAGATGTATCCGGAGATAGAACTGAAGGATGTGTATATGTTCTTCGATGAGATACAGAATATAGATGGCTGGGATTTGTTTGTGTTGCGTGTATTTAAGTCGTATTGTCAGCATGTATATGTGACGGGTAGTAATGCCAAACTGCTATCTTCTGAGATTTCTACGGCTTTGCGCGGCTGGACGCTCGATTATGAGATGTTGCCATTGAGTTTCCGAGAGTTCTGCCGATTCAAAGGGATAGATGCAAATAGTTATTTGGAGAGTGACAAGGCAAAGCGTTATGCCGCGATGGAGGAGTATATACATGGTGGCGGATTCCCAAAAGTAGTACTGGCGAGCGAGAAATCAATGAAGTTGCGTTTGCTGCAAGGCTATTTCAATACCATGCTGTTCCGCGATCTCGCAGAGCGTCATGAGATAAAAAACATAGAGGCACTACGCTATTTTCTCAAGCGTGTGATGCAAAATCTTACGAAGACGACATCCATCAATGCCATCGTGAACGATATGCGTTCTAATGGAGTCTCAGTAAGCAAGGATGATCTATATAATTGGGCAGATTGGGCAGTGGAAGCATATCTATTTGTGCGCTATCCCAAATACAGCCGTTCGTTAGTGAAAGAGAACCAGTCTCTGCGTAAGTACTATGTGATAGATACGGGAATGCGTCAAGCAGTGCTGATGCCGCAATCGGAAGACAAGGGTAAGTTGCTGGAGAATATAGTGGCGTTGGAGTTATTCCGTCGCCGCGGGGCAGACAGGAAGATGTTTTACTGGCAGGAAGGACGCGAGTGTGATTTTGTGGTGCAGCGTGAAGAATATGTAGAAGAGTTGATACAAGTAACATGGGATATGGCGGATGAGGATACGCGCAAACGTGAGATAGAGGGCATAAAAGAAGCTGCAAAAGGAACCAAATGCCAGAAACTTACTATCGTGACGCGCGAGCGGAAAGAGACAATAGAGGAAGACGGATTCCGGATTGAGGTGGTCGGAATAGAGGAGTGGCTATCGCCTCGGTAAATTGATATTCACCATTAAGAGCCTCTGGCTCGTCACCATTAATCAATCCACCATTAGAAAAAAGCCAAATGTTCGAGTTTAGATTAAAAATCTAATTTTTTCATCGGATATTTGGCTGTTTTCTTGCATATATGGATTTTTTTTACTATCTTTGCAACGAAATTGGAAATGAACAATGGAAGATAAAGGCGAAATAGTAATTTATCAAACGCAAGATGGAACAACGCAGCTTGATGTCCGGCTTGAAGGTGAAACTGTGCAATAGAAGGAAAAACCCAAACTCGCGAACTTACTTATTATAACCTTGAATAGATCCGGATGCAGAACATGATGACGTGCCCTATAATGTGGTTCAGATTCTTGCAAATCAAAAGTATCCACACATAGCAGGTGACAAAAAGAAACTGATTTGTCTATGCTATATAGCTTTATTTAGTTTAGATCCGGGATGGTGTTTGTTAGATATGATGCGATATGCTGAATGTAGGAGTGAGAAATCAGCAGTCGAAATATTTGATTATTTTGTTGTAGAACGGAAGGCTTTTGTGCATGGCAGACCGGTTGATATATCCTCTTTTTTTGATTTTATGATAGATGGTTACATAAAATCTATAGAAGGATTAATCTCGATAAAGACAGATTATTTAAAGAATATATTGAATGGAGTGAGATTGAGTAATAAAATGGCTCCTTTAATAAGCATTCTTGAGGATTCAGGGCCTATACGTTTAGAACAAGTGCAGCAGTTGGTGGATTATTTAGCCATTCCGTTTATCTATGCTAAAGATGGTAGTACATCTTTTCCTACGACAGAAAATAGTCCGCAAGGATCAAGCGATGTCGCTTTCTTGGTGAGTTTTTACAAGATGTTTGAGTTCCTGATGAAACCGCGCTACGGGTTTGAGAATATTTGTCCTTTTGTAAGCATGTGTCCCGGTAACCGTGATCATTGTTATTATGATCCATGGAATGAAGTCGGGTGTTTTGCGGAAATTATAATGAAGAAAATAGGACTATTTGGAAAACAAGTAATAATTAATTAGAGAGATGGGGGTGCTTAAATACACATCAATGCCATTGCATTTACTCATTGGTAATTATAAACCGATGAGATTTACTTGTGAAAAGTACACATATTCGGATGAATATACTTTGTCAAAAGATAGTGCGGAATATGGGGACTATATACTTCACATAGAGTCGGGTGATATACAGGACCACGGAGAACTCAACCGAACGTCGATAGATATGCAGGAACATGTGAAAGACATAGAGATGTTTTTAAAATATATCACAGGAACATGCTTGTTTATGTCATCAGATTCATTTGATTATCGTCGTAAGCGGTTTATAGTAGCCGGAGTCTGTCCGAATGGATGGAGTACGAACTATCCGGAATTGGATGAATTGCTTGATACGAACAAAATACGACTAGAAATATCGCATCATCCATCACGCCCATATGCTCAGATCCCGGAAAGCCCTCTTGAGGAATTAAAGATTATTCTTGAAAGATATAAGAAAGCGGATAAAAATATACGTTACTTAATGCGCCTAAATTATGAGGCAGATACGGCATCAGATGCTGTACGCTGCTTGGTCTATGGTAAAGTGTTGGAAATCATAGATGCATTGCATCCGCTGAAAGGGAAGTCGGATAAACGGATAGATGAATGTTTCGACGGAATGCAGGAATTGTTTAAAGGGAAAACAATAAAGGATTTAATGGGATTGGCAAATACTCGAGCTGATAGTCGTCATTATGCGGCTCAGAAAGGAACTGTTATACCGCATCCATTTCTTACATACGAAGAATTAGGAATATATTGTCCGCTGATAGATAATTTGGCAGTAAATGAGGTTCGGGGACATTTTGATTTGCCTATGGTACTATTAGTTGGAGCATGAGTTATTTGTACAACAAAACTTATGGAATTTTGCAGAATCCATAGCAAAAATTAAAAATTTTACAAAATTTGGCATATACATTCGTATATGTCAATTTTTTTTTTGTACCTTTGCGCGCTGAATTGTGAATATATTTATAGGTTAGGGAAGAACAATAATATGGATATACAACCTTGCATATTATGCGGAATGCGTCCGGCAACATAGTTAAACTCGCACATCATACCCAGTTTTATGATTGCGCGAGTGTGCAGTTATGACGGAAGAGGCAGACGTGACACGGAAGTGATGTTTACCATGTCAACCTATGAAGATAAGGTATATACCGGTCAAATACCGGACACAAAAATCGATGAACTATTTGATACGGAAAACCTGACGGATGAGCGCATAGAGAAAGAATTGAAAAATACCACACCCCACGTTGATATTGTTTTTGAAAGTGAGTGCTACGAACGATTTTTTGTGAGGATTGCCAATCCGTGTTTTTTGTAAGGCGGTAGTATGATGTTCACATCAGACTGAGAAGGTAAATAGATAGAAATCCATCTGGAAATTTATTTACAAGTGGATATATAGCTGTTTACATTCAGGCCATGTAGGCCATACCGCCGCGTTTTTGATTACCTATAATTATTATTTTCTCCGCAAAAGCGGTATTTTTACTATAATTTTCAAAATATATTTGCATATATGCAAAAAAAATACTACCTTTGCAGGCTGAAACATGTCGCATATAAATGACTAACCCCGCAGATCAAAATATTCAACCCCCATTGCCCCAACAGCCTCTCCGGCAGAGAGCGCTATACAGCGCGTTAAGAACGCCCAATGCGTGGCCGCAATGGCTGTCCCAAAATGCCATTACAGTATATTTCCTTGCCTTGGGCGCGGTGACGCTGATGTACTCGGCATATAGCCTGCCGTGGTACTACATGCTATCCGGTGTGGTGGCGGTATTGGCGTTCTTTCTCTATGGTAGTAAAGCAGTAAATGACCTTGCTCCAAACAGGATTAAAAAAGAAAAGAATTTCGAGAAAAAGATTTTTATTATTGCCTTTATTCCGCGTCTTGTAACTATGTTGCTCATCTATATTGTGTTCCAAGTTAATTACGGGAACGCATTTGGCTTTGAAAATGCAGATGCAGATTTTTATCATGAGTTAGGATTGGATTTTGCAGCGGGATTTCGTGAAGGAAGAGTTATCTCGACATGGAATGCAACGACCAAGTATACAGATATTTCTGATATGGGGTATGGATTTTATGTCGGGATTGTGTATTGGTTGACTGGAAATAGTATTATCGTAGTGCGTTTGCTGAAATGCCTATGGTCCGCACTAACAGTTGTTTTGATATATCGCCTTGCAAAACGAAATTTCGGCGAACAAACAGGTCGAATAGCCGCTGTCTTTTGTGCGCTTTGGCCAAATTTCTGGTACTATAGTAGTGTGCATCTCAAAGAAACAGAGATGGTGTTCTTGGGGGGGCTGTTTGTAGAACAAGCAGATCAAATGCTCCGTTCACGGCAGTTTACTGCATGGAAGGTAATACCGATATTGCTAATTGCTGGCGCATTGTTTACAATACGTACGCCATTGGCATTAGTAGCTTTATTAGCATTAGTTTTTTCTGTTGTGATGAGTTCCTCTAAGGTGGTTAACTGGGGAAAGCGAATCATAGTGGGTGTATTGGCTGTGCTGCTGATAGGTGTGACAGCCGGTAATCGTATTGAAGAGCAGAGTAGGGCTCTCGTCGAGCAAGTGCAGGGAGGTATGCAGAAGCATAATATGGAATGGCGCAGTACACGAGAACATGGAAATAAGTTTGCAAAATATGCCGGAAAATCAGTCTTTGCTCCGCTTATTTTTACGATACCCTTCCCGTCTATGGTGCGCCCTTGGGATGGCCAAGAGGCACAGCAATTGAACAACGGAGGAAATTTTGTAAAAAATATATTATCGGGTTTTACGATATTTGCTATGGTCATGCTGTTGCTGTCCGGAAAATGGCGAGAACATTTGTTGCCATTGTCATTCATGTTAGGATATTTGGTAGTATTGGTGATGAGTGTATTTGCCCAGTCAGAACGTTTCCACCAACCTATAATGCCATTTGAGTTGATGTTTGCAGCGTATGGATTGAGTATTGCGGTCACAAGGCCTAAATACAAGCGTTGGTTTACTTATTGGAGTGCATTGATGTTTGTGGCTGCATTGGCATGGAACTGGTTTAAGATGGCAGGAAGAGGATTGTGATATTGTAGCGCCTCCCTTGGATTTGTGTAGAGAAACAGATTGGTTGAATATTGAAACTCTCGGAAGGGTATTGAAAATGCAAAAGAGGTTTTAACTGTAAATTGATAACAGATAAATAGGAAATAGATTACCGAAGCTAAATGAAATCGATAGTAATATTTGATAGATGGAAGCACGTACTATGTCATACATAGTCCTTCCAAATATATTTGAGCTGTACGATTTGAAACTTAATAGGTAGTGAAATACTAAATGCGACATGAGTAGTGTGTCAACGAAATGGGGGATTTGTAAGAAGTGGATTGCGCGGAATATCGTGTGGTTGATACTCATGTGTATTTTGATTATCTTCCGTGTCGCTGTCATAAACTGGGTGACCAACTATGTCGTGCCAATTACCTCACTCGTTGAACCGGATAGATTGTGGTTGTTAGCGGCAATAGTTTTTGGAATAGGATTATGCTATATCGCGTCATATAAACGACTAGAAACACAAACTGAATTATGGATGCTGCGAAATGAGCGCTTGTTTTTTCTATTGATAATTTATTTGATATTTCGGTTTAGACCAGAATTCAAATTTTATGGAATAGGAGATAACGTAATAGGTTATTCGGATTATGCGTGGATGACTGTGGCACTGGTAGAATTATACCTTTATTTTCAGCGAAGGAAAAGAAGAGAAGAACATGAGAGTAAAATTAAGGATAAGTTAGCAGAACCCTTTTTTATTGATACACCAACAGCAAAAGATGAAATGGCACGAGAACAATATGCTGTCCAGTTAGTTAACAAGATGCAGGCAGGAACTAATGAAGAAGGGGCGTTTGCTATTCTACTGAATGAGCATTTTGGTGCAGGAAAAACCAGTTTTATGCTCCAATTAGAACAGAAGGCGCAAGAAAATGGGATGGATGTATGTTGGTTTAAGCCATGGCTATATGATAATACCACGAGATTGATTGAGAACTACATGCGAATTTTGCAAGAATTAATAGGCGATAATGATACAAAATTGCGGAAGATGCTGGATCGGTATGCAAAAGTGCTTTCTCCAGTAGATAGATATAAAGTACTGTCATATATCACATATGATGACGTTTCTGTAGAAAAACAATTATCCGAGATTAAAGAAAAACTCAAAGAGAAACATCATCCAATCATCATGATGATAGATGATATTGACCGATTACAGAGCGATGAATTGCTGCGGTTGCTGCAACTTGTACGTAACATAGCTGATTTCCCCTATGTGTATTATATTATAGCGGGAGATAAAGAGGCGTTGCAGAACCGACTGAAAGAAAAAAAGGTGCAAGAACCGGCTGAATATCTGAAGAAATTCTTTAATTTTGAAATCTGTTTCCCTGCGGATGATATGCAATTGATGAAAATCATAGAGAAAGGGATCGGTGAAGTTATCGGCAGGTATGATAAGAGTACTCTTGAGGTAATACGTTTTATCCGGCAATTTAAGTACAAGAATGAGGTATTTGCGAATATTAGGGATGTGAAACGATATCTTAATATTTTGGATTATACGCTGGTTAATTTTAAGGCGCATGGTATTTTGGATGATGTCTATATGCGCGATGTTGCTGGTATCTGTATGATACAATGTATAGACTCTGAGTTCTACAAAATATTGCGTGATCATAACGAATATATTCTGGGATACGAGAAGCAACATTTTGAAGTGCATGACCATTTCTCCGGTTTATTCGTGAATAGAGCAGATAAAAAGATGGTAGAAGATCTTGCAAAAACACGCAATCCTTCTTCGTGGGATTCGAAAGGAGTGATTAAGCAGGAAATAGATAGGAATATTAAAAATATCTCTGATCTGGTTCAATGGAGTAAACCTACTAAAATAGAGATAATAGGCGAGTTATTAGGTATTCTGTTCCCGAGAACGACAGCTGCCCCATCTAAGATCTGTGTTTGTCATCCGACTGAATATTTCAAGTATTTCTCTACGACTTACAAAGGTACCGAGATGTCCAATGCTGAGGTCATCGGTGTCATGAATACAAGAAGTACGAATTTCACAGAAATGGTGCGAGACATAATACATGCCGATAGATTGGAAGCATTCCGTCATAAAATGACATGGTATCTGCAAACACAGAAATACAACCGCTTGGAAGCGCTTGAGTTGGTAATGAATGCATTCGAAATAGAGTGGGAAGACGAAAAACACAAGGATGACGATGATAAGATAGAGATGTTTAAAATATGGTATGGAGCAAGTCTTTTGGCTTTATTCCATTTGCGTCCGTTCGAGACGAATGAAAAGGCACGTAAAGAGTGGAATTCTATATTAGCGTGGCTAATAAGCACCTCGCAATATGCGCGGCGGATTTTAGTCCTCTCGATGCTGAAAACGGATATCCCGAACCATGATGCGTATATATTTGAGAATTCTGAGAGCATTCGGGACTGTATTTTAGCTTCCGAAAGACAATTTGTGAATAACGTATGGGCGAGAGACAAATACAGCAAGGAGACATATCGGTATGTCAAGCAATATATGAAGATTGATTCGACTATATCAGAGTATGTCGCAGAGAAAGTGAAGTTGATGAAACGCCGAGAGCCCTTTTTCTACCATTTGGTAGAACCAACCGATGAAGGATTACAATGGAATGAGGATTTTATCAACAGTGTAATCGGTTCATCAAGAATATTTGATTTCACCGACACCATATGGCCAATGATGATGCCGGATAAATGGGAAAAAGAATTTTTGCGGTTTGATATGAAGAAAAAAATTAAAAATGAAGATATAAACAAGAGTAATTACTTGATGAGCGCAGTCCGGTATTGGCGCAATCATAAGGCAAAAATATTATAATACATCTCTATTATTTGTACATGAGAGAAAATGCATTATCTTTGCGCAAAATTTCGAACATTAGTAAAAACTATTAAAATATAAAAATCTATGGAGAAAAATTTATGGACGAAAATTGGAAAATCCGTAGTAGCGATTATTCCATTAGCTGCCTTGGTGGTGGCACTTCTTCAGTTGTATATCCATCGAGAGAAACAACCGGCTATAGAAATAAAGAAAATAAGTGAGATAGAGTTAACACGTCCTTTGGAAGTGGCAAAATTATCGTCTACATATTTATATGACTCCATTCAGGTAGAACATTTATGGCAAGTGTCATATGTCATAAAGAATACAGGTGATGTAACTCTTCTGGGGGAAGGATTTGATAATAAGAATATTCGGGGAAATGCTATAAAACTGGATATTAAGAGTTGTAAAAAATTATTATCTATTGATGTCATTAGTACGAATACAGATGCAGTATTACAGAATGATTGTTATTTGAAATTTACTCAGTGGCGTCCTAATGAGTATGTGGAAATTTTGCTTTATTCGGATGGTGAGACCGCCCCAGAGGTTACAATCAGTGATCGGGAAATTGAAAATGTGACAATATCCAACGTAACATATTCGCCAAAAGAACAAATAGCCGAAAAAAGATTGATGGATAAATTTCCAAAAGCATTGAAGAGTACATTATGGTGGATAACTATTGTTGTGGAAGTTTTTTCGTTCGGAGTTATACTTGTCGCATTTATTTCTTCAGTAATCCAATATTCTAAGAAACAATCGGAAAAAATATCTACTGATGTGGGAATATTTTTGTGGTTTGTCTGCATAATATTACTTCCGTTGATTTGGATGCTTTAATAATACAATAATGTTACGCGGCTCATAGAAGGAAGAAGAATGCGGATGATAAAAATATTAAAACATAACGATATTAATCGCAATGAGTGGAGCAGGTTGGTTGCTTCTTCCGCTACCGGTACCTGGTTTCAAACGCCGGAGGCATATGATTTCTTAGCCCAATTCGGGCACGATCATTACTTCTCCTCCATGCCGGAACTGTTTCGACCATTTGTGGTCGGCATTGCATGTGACCCCGCTGGGGCTCAAACCCAATTGCGGGCTGTTTGCGTTGGTTACGTGACGATAGAGAAGAGTCCGTTGAAACAATTCTTTACTCGTCGTGCAATCATCATTGGAGGTCCGGCGTTGGCAGATGATGCAACTGACGAAGAAGTAGAGGCATTGATGACTGCAGTGAAAAATCTCTCATTCACTCATTCACTCATTCACTCATTCCTTCATTCTCCAATCTATATTGAACCCCGGAATTTTAATGACTATAGCCGATGGAAAGGCGCATTCGAGAAGGTAGGATTTAGCTATCAGCCGCATCTCAATTTCCATGTTGATACATCGTCCGTTGAAGTAGTGGAATCCAATCTTGGGAAGAGCCGTAAACGTGATATACGTACTACAGTCCGTGAGGGCGTTACTATTGCTGATTTATCGAATGAGAGAGTTAGTGAGTTAGAGAGAGAAAGAATGGTACGTGAGTACTACTTTATACTCAAGAACCTGTATGAGACCAAGGTCAAGACGCCGCTCTTCCCGGAAACATTCTTTCAAACTCTGGCGAAGCATCCGGATGCACGGTTCTTATTGACGGAACTAAATGGCAAGATCGTGGGTGGCACCGTATGTGTGGCGCAAGCGGGAAAATGTCTGTATGAGTGGTTCGCCTGTGGAGAGGATGGAGTATATCCTCATGTTTTTCCGTCGTGTTATGCTACGTATGCCGGAATACGCTATGCAGCGGAGCATGGTATGCCGCGATTCGATATGATGGGTGCCGGCAAACCGGACGAGGCATACGGGGTGAGGGATTTTAAAGCCAAGTTCGGAGGAAAAGAAGTTGAACATGGACGATTCCTTTGTATTACCAAACCGCTTCTGTATAAGATAGGAACATTGGGAGTGAAAATATTGAAGAAACTAAAATGATACCGCGATTAGACATACAATTCCCGTTTTGCCGCCAATGGCAGTATTGGTTTGGCAAACCGTATGAACCTCATGAAGGTGAATACCTGCTCAATCATGCGCGATCGGGTATTGTGCTGGCACTCCGAGTTTCGCTACCTAACGGGGGCAAAGTAGGTGTGGTCGCATATAACTGTCACACGGTAGCCAATGCAGTAGTCAATGCAGGATGCACTCCTGTCTTTGTGGATGTTACGGAAGGATTAACGGTAGATATAGAGTCGGTACCCGCAGGTTTGGATGCGATTGTAGTTACAAATCTATTTGGCATACGGAATGATATTACAGCTATTCGCAAGCGTTGTCCTCACGCAATAATCATTGTGGATAATGCACATGGATATGGTCTGCCCGCAGAAGGCGATTTTACGGTCTATAGCATCAACCAAGGCAAGTTCCCTGCGCTCGGAGAAGGGGGAATTTTGTGGGTTAGTGGATTAGGGGTTAGTGGATTAGGGGAGATGTATGAGGCATTACCAACCTATGGCTTTATTGCGCAGGTGAAGTTGTTCTGTTCAATGATTCTAAAAGCCCTCGTTTATTCCCGCTGTGTATATTGGTTAACGAGATTGCTGAAACGGGAATTAGGGGTTAGAGGATTAAAGGTTAGAGGACAAGTCGTGATGAAGAAGATGGCTCCTGGTATTCGGCGATTATACAACGCATGGTTGCCATCCGCTGATGAGGCCATTGCTGCGCAGAAGCAGAATGCAGAACGGATTAGTGGATTAGGGGTTAGTGGATTAGTGGATGAGTGGTTACTGGGAGAAAATGCGTTTATGCTGATAGCAAGGACGCGGAAGCCAGAAGAACTGAAGAAATGGTTCGCAGATCGAGGAGTAGAAACAGCAACGCATTTCGCTCATGCGATTGATTGGGCTACGGAGTTCGGATATATTCCAGGCTCCTGTCCCAAAGCAGAAGAATTAACCAAACATTTATTAATGATACCGACGTATGTTGGGTTAGGGGATTAGTGGTTAGTGGTTAGTGGATTATGGCTACAAAATACGATTATAAACAATTAGACGTATACATAGAGTCTAAGAAACTCGTGAAGATGGTATACGAATTACTCCGTAAGTTCCCTAAAGAGGAACAATACGCCCTATGCGATCAATTGCGCAGAGCAGTTATATCCGTTCCGTCGAATATTGCTGAAGGCTTAGGACGGTATTCTATAAAAGAACAAGTACATTTCTTGGAGATAGCCTATGGCTCATTACGAGAGGTGGATTGTCAGATGGACATAGCTTCCGATTTAGGCTATGTGACGAATATGGAAACAGCAGAATTATTTGAAGAAATAAATAAAGTGGGAGCGATTTTAGCGGGAATGCGCAATAAGCGCGTTAATACCCCTAACCCCAATTCGTTACCCCTAACCACTAACCCCTAACCACTAAACGAATTTATTATGAAAATACTATTTATGATTAGCCATCCGGCGCACTTCTGGATGTTCAGGTACACGATTGACAACCTCAAACGTGATGGTCACAAAGTAGTCATCGTTATCCGCCCCAAAGATGTCTTGGAGCAACTATGCATCAATGCCGGGATGGAGTTCTATAAAGTAAAAAACAGACCCAAGAAATGGGGCATGTTCGGCTTGGCCATCTTCCTTATAGAGAAGATATTCGAGGTGTGGCATATTGCACGCAAAGAGAAGCCGGATCTATTGGTCGGTTCCGATGGTGTGTTAGCGTACGTGGGCACGCTTCTGCGAATACCATCTTTTGAGTTTTTTGAGGATGATTATAGCGTGATAAAGTTATATGCGAAGATGTTTTTCCCATTTTATAGTCATGTAGTTTGTCCTTATGTTTGCGATGCAGGGAAATGGGATGATAAGAAAGTGGGCTATCCCGGGTATCAGAAATTAACGTATTTATGGCCTACGAGATTTGAACCCAACCCGAAAGTGGTCAGCGGTTACGGAATTCCATTAGATAAACCGTACTTCATTATCCGGTTTGCGAAGTTGTCTGCACATCATGATGTAGGTGTACATGGATTCACGAAGGAGATTGCTGCGACCGTGATTAACAAACTAACCGCGCACGGACGAGTATATATTACCTCCGAAGCGGAACTACCGGAAGAGTTTGAACAATACCGTTTACGAATCAAACCACTGGATATCCATCATATTCTGGCATATGCGTCTCTATATATAGGCGATTCCCAGTCAATGGCAGTGGAGGCAAGTATGTTGGGTACTCCGTGTTTGCGGTTCAATGATTTTGTGGGGGCAAAGAAAATAAGCGTGCTGGAAGAGTTGGATGAGAAATATCATCTGACGAAAGGTATTTCGTCGAAAACGCCGGAGGTGCTATATGCCAAAATAGATGAGATCCTGGCGATGCCGGATGCCCGTGAAACATATCAAGAGCGCCGCAAAAAGATGCTAAACGAAAAGATTGATGTGACGAAGTTCTGGGTTTGGTTCTTGGAGAACTATCCGGTATCTGCAGAGCAAGCACGAAAGGCAGATGATAAGTTTTGGAAACAGTTCCGGTGATGATTTTAGATTGTAAATTGTAAGATGCTATGATAAAGCTATTGACTATCATTGGTGCACGGCCGCAGATTATTAAGGCGGCGGCGATATCGAGAGCGATACGGACACGGTTCGCAGGGGAGGTGGAGGAACATATCCTCCATACAGGACAACACTATGATGCCAACATGAGCGAGGTCTTCTTCCGCGAATTAGGCATACCCGAGCCGGATTATAACCTGCATGTGGGTAGCGGCAGTCACGGTGTCCAGACGGCGAAGATGATAGAAGGGGTAGAGGCTGTCCTGACGGGAGAACAGGTTAGTGGATTAGGGGTTAGTGGTGAGAAGCATTCGTACGACGGTATTATCGTCTATGGTGACACGAATAGTACATTGGCGGCGGCGGTGGCGGCAAGTAAGATCCATGTGCCGGTATTCCATGTCGAGGCAGGGTTACGGTCGTTCAACATGTCCATGCCAGAAGAAATCAACCGCATCGTATGCGACCAATTGTCATCCGTACTGTTCACACCGACGCAGACCGGTCTGAAGAACCTGCAGGCGGAAGGATTCCCCGTAGGAGATGGCGCACAGTGTAAGGCGTATGGAATAAGGAAGTTTGCAGATGGAAAAGAGCAGCGAGTGGTGCTGTCGGGAGACGTGATGTATGATAACTCGATGTATTTCTCCGCAATGGCGGATATGCAAAGCGACATTATCGAACGGCTTGGACTCAGTTACCGGAAGTTCGTGTTAGCGACTATTCATCGTCCGGCGAACACCGATAACCCGGAGAACCTGAAAACGATCTTCCGTGCGCTGAACGATATCGCGGCAAAGGGTATGGATGTTGTGTTGCCTTTGCATCCGCGGACGAGGCAGCGTTTATCGGTTAGTGGATTAGGGATTAGTGGTAAGATTAGAGTGATTGAGCCGGCATCGTTCTTCGAGATCATCCGCTTGGAGAAGAATGCGGCAATTGTGATGACGGACTCGGGGGGCGTGCAAAAAGAGGCGTTTTTCTATGGCACGCCATGTGTGATCTTGCGGCCGGAGACGGAATGGGTAGAGATAGTAGAAGCCGGAGCCGGCATCATCGCCGATGCGGACTATGACCGGATTATGGCGGCATACGAGCAGTTGGTAAACAAACCTGTTACGTTCCCGGCACTATTCGGCGACGGCCATGCAAGCGAGAAAATCATAAAGGAGATACTATTGTATCTCGGTGTATAGTGTACGGTGTATAGTGTACGGTGTATAGTGTACGGTGTATGGTGTACAGTGTATAGTGTAAATGATTAAAAATATGAATGAATATTCTTACAAAACATTAAATGTGTACAAAGGTGCAAAAGCACTAGTAATAGAGGTATATCGTTTGTTGAGAAAATATCCTGTTGAGGAGAAATATGCATTATGCGATCAAGTGCGCCGGGCCGCTATATCCATTACATCAAATATAGCTGAAGGTATGAGCCGTTACTCTGATAAAGAGAAAGTACATTTCCTTGAGATAGCCTATGGATCATTAATGGAACTAGATAGCCAGCTGGAAATTTCGGTTGCACTCGATTATATAAATGAAGAACAATATAATACACTTGTTGGAGATATTAGTACTTTAGGTAAGCAAATATCGGCATTAAGAGCGAAGTATCTTCCACAAGCAGACAAAACAGAATAGACCGTACACTGTACACTGTACACTGTACACCATAATATCAACATATGATACGTGAAGGATGGAAAAAAAGGATGCTGATTGACGTGATCGTTTGGGTGATCGCGGCATTACTCTGTATGCTCTGGCGACTGGTGGCGAGCAAGAGTGAGATCTGGGCATACTGGTCGCTCTTCGGGGCGCTGACTGTGCTATGGATCATCGTAGGTTTTGCCGTACAGCTCTACCGGTCGTACAAAGAGACATGGCTTTGGCAGTCCATCGTCTCGTTGATTGCGGATGCCGGTATATTGATTGCTTTATGCTGGTGGGTACTGCCGATGCTGCCGTATAACCTGTCGCCCCGCGTGGCGATGTGGACGATCCTGATGGTCGGCGGCATGGAGACGGTTGTGGTGATCTTGGAGCATTACTGGAAATACGCGACGAACATGACGGTGCCGGTGATTCAGATTGAGCAGCGCAAGAACGCACGGGTGCAACGTCCGGACGAGAAACGTACCAAGGCCTCTATCGAATCAATCCATCAGTCGGTACTGAGTGTGACCACGGAGGCGGATTACTATATGCTGCGCAAGAAAGCGCGTTTGGATTCACGCTTAACCAAGGTGGTATGCGACCGTAACCGGTTTGCCTTTCTGCAGTTGCAGGACTATCAATACAAGACAATCGTTGATCTGACGCTGCTCAACGATGCCAAGGGTATCAACCGCCGATTCTGTATTGTCAACCAGAAACTGCCGGATGAAGGACGCTATGTATGCTGCTACCGACCGCAGGAATATATCAAGCAGAAGATACTCAAACGGTTCCCATGGGGCTTGAACTGGATTGTGTACACTCTCTATTTCTGGTTCAAACGGGTATTGCCGCGGTTGATGTTAACCAGCCGTTTGTACTACGATCTGACGAAAGGTCGCAAGCGTATGCTGAGTAAGACGGAAGTCTTAGGACGGTTGTATTACTGTGGTTTTGAGGTGGATGAGATTGTGCCGATGGGACATATCGAGTATGTGTTCGCCCATCGTAAGTCGCAACCTTACCCGCAGGAGCAGATCAAGGTCTATGGACCGCTCATCAAGTTACCGCGAGTTTGTAAAAACAAGGAGATCAAGTTCTTCTATAAGGCCCGTACGATGCACCCGTACGCGGAGTATATACAGAAATATGTCTTTGATGCCCGCGGCGGCATGGATATAGCGGATAAGAGTAATGACGACTGGCGTATCACTACTTGGGGCAAGTTCATGCGCAAGTACTGGCTGGACGAGCTGCCGATGCTCTTTAACTGGCTGAAGGGAGATGTGAAATTAGTGGGTGTCCGGCCGTTGAGCAAGACGATGTTCGAGAGTTATCCTCAGTGGCTGCAAGAGAAACGCACCCAATGCAAGCCGGGCTTGATTCCGCCGTTCTATATTGACCATCCGAATACGTTCGAGGAACTATTCGCCAGCGAGGATAAGTACCTGACGGAATATCTGGCGCATCCGATCCGTACGGACATCAAGTATTTCTTCCTGACGATGGCATCCATACTGACACGAAAAACGCATAGCGCATGATATTGGACGAACTTACATATGAGCAATGTATGGCGCAGGGAGTAGGACCGTTCGTCTTCCCCAAGCGCCTGGAGAAAGGGATTGATCCGGCGAACAGCGTACGGATGAAAACCGTGTGCCTGCAGAACATGCAGGAGCAGGTGAGAATGCACTATACGTTGGAGAAAGCATGGCAAGCGTTGGTGGATGCAGGCATAGAGCCGGTGCTGATGAAAGGAGCCGGTTTGGCAGCGCTCTATCCGGAGCCTCAGATGCGGCAGTGGGGCGATGTGGACCTCTTTGTCGGTAAGGAGCAATACCATCCCGCCTGCGCAGCAATGCGGAGCGCTTTCCCGAAAGCTCTGAAGTTCGACGAGGAACTGGATCATTATAAGCATTATAACCTGATTGCCGACGGCGTGTCGATTGAGGTACACCGTGTGACGATGGCGCTGACCCATCCGGTAGATAAACGGCGGTATGAGAAGATGGAGGAATACGGGACGGTGAATGGTGTACGGTGTACGGTGTATGGTGTACAGGGTATGGTGAAGGTCTTCGAACCGACCTTCAACGCGCTCTTTGTCTTCATGCATTCCTGGGAACATATGATGACGAACGGAGCGAGCCTGCGGCAGTTATGCGACATGTCGCTGTTGCTGCATCAATACGCCGACCGGATTGACCGCAAGCGCTTGGGAAGCTGGCTGCGCGCCTTGCACCTGACGGAGGTATGGCAGCTCTATATGGCCATCTGCGTGCGGCATTTGGGCTTGCAAGAGACGGAAGCGCCGTTCTACAGTATGGATGAACGGATAGTGAAGAATGCCGACCAACTGCTGAAAGCTTTGTTAGAAGGACGGATGCGAGAGATTCGCAGTATCGACAGCGCGTCGGCGAAGAACCGCTTTGTGCGCAAATGGCAAACGATGAAACTCCGGATGCGCAATGCCGACAGGATAGGGCAGTTCAGTCCCGCTTATGCCCGCCATCTGCGAGCAGGGATCATCCTCAGCGGCTTAGGACGGTTGTTCGCCAAGGATAGACATTGGGAGTAGGGGGAGATGATTGATGGATTGATGATTGATGATTGATGGATTGATGATTGATGGATTGATGATTGATGATTGAAAATGATTAAGAAATACGAAGATATTATGCGTGCGTTGCACGCGGGAGAGTATGCGCCGGTGTATGTGTTATGCGGTGAAGAACCGTATTACACGGATCGCGTGTATGACTTTATCGCAGCCAATGCGCTGGATGAGATGGCGCGTGAGTTTGACCAACAGGTAGTGTACGGCCGTGACCTGCAAGGCGCAGATATAGCGCCGGTCATCGGTGCGGCACGCGGTTTCGCGATGATGGGAGGACGCAAAGTAGTGATCGTACGAGAGGCGCAGGCCATCAAGAAATGGGAGGCGCTGAGTGCGTATGCGGATAACATGATGCCACAGACCGTGCTCGTCATCTGCTACAACGGCAAGCCGGACAAGCGGCAGGGCGTATGGAAGAAAATGGCAGAGCACCCGCAGGTCGTCTGGCTGCAATCCGACAAACTGCGCGACTACGAGGTGGAGAAATGGATAAGCGCTTATATCCAGGAGTTCAGCCGTCTGCATACAGACATCACGATTGACCCGCGGGTAGCACCTTTGCTGGCTGATTATTTAGGTACCGATCTGACGGCTATCGTCGGGGCGCTGCAGAAACTGATTGACGGCAGGCCCGAGGGCGTACACACGATCGATGCGGCATTAGTGGAGCGTAATATCGGTATCTCGAAGGATTATAATATCATGGAGCTGCAATCAGCTCTCATACGCGGCGATATCGCCAAAGCGAACCAGATCACCCAGTATTTCGCCGGCAGCAAGGATCATCCGATGATTCGTGAGATGGCACCTATTTATACGTTCTTCTCCAATCTGCTCATGTACCATTACATGCCGGATAAGAGCAAGGCGAACGTAGCGAAAGAGTTGGGAATCAATCCCTATTTCGTGCGCGACTACGAGGCGGCAGCAAGACGTTATCCTGCTGGAAAAGCCTTCCTTATCATGGGCTATCTGCGTGATACAGATGCTCGACTGAAGGGCATCAACAACCCGTCAGCCAAGGATGCCGACCTCTGGAAAGAGTTGATTTACAAGATTATGCATTAGCGGAGTAGGCGGTAGGGAGGAACCCACGGACTCCAGGTTGAAGGGAAACCATGCCGGTTAACCCATATGAGGCTGTCTAACTGATTCAGCGTCAAGGGTTGCGGTGCGGCTGGTTCTGTCGTCTCGCTTTGCTGCGGAGTGAGATGCAGTTCATCGGCATACTGCTCCAGAAATGCATCATGCTCGGCCTTCAGATCGGCTTGCACTTTGGGATAGATCTTATCGAAGAAAACAGGGTGGGCGGTGTACCAGACGATGGACGAATCGAACTGCGATTGGGTGATGCCATGCTTCTCTAAGACTTGCGCATAATAGATATTCTGCGCCTCGTCATGGCCGTACTGCAAGCCGGTGATGTTGATGAGCGCGTCGGTCTTATGCAGGTCGATAAGCACCTTCCGCATCTCGCGCGAACTGAGAATGCCCTTGGGACGACAGCCTGTGAAGAGGACCGCCATCAAGATGGCTGTTAGACCGACTACCAGTAGTCTGTTCGACCACTTCGTTGTTAGACCGCTATCGCTGTTAGACCCTTTCATTACACTTTACACCTTACACCTTACACTTTACACCGTACACCGTACACCTTACACCTGTTTATTAATCTCCTTCATGTAGAAAAGCAGGATAGCGGCAACGGCACAGGTGATGCACGAGTCCGCAAAATTGAAGACCGGGCGGAAGAAAAGGACCTCTCCTGCGCTGTTATGGATGAGCGGGAAATAGAACATGTCGATCACGCGGCCGTAGAACCATCCGGCGTAGCCGAAGATCTTACCGTAGAACACGCAATCGACGATGTTTCCCAATGCGCCGGCGATGATGAACGCGATGGTGGCGATATAGCCGGTCGGCGTTTCGGGTTTGCGCAGCAGTGTATGGATATACCATCCGAGCAGACCTACCGCCACGAGCCGGAAGAGCGTCAGCGCCAGTTTGGAGAACCACTCGATACCGAACGCCATGCCGTTATTCTCCACGTAGCAGAGCCAGAACCACGAGGTGACCTCGCGGCTCTCGCCCAGGTAAAAATGCGAAGCAATCGACCATTTGATGATCTGGTCAATCGCTACCGCTAAGAGCACGATGGCGATTACAAGCCAAACGCGCTTTTTACTTCGTTCAATCGGTCCAGTTTCTCCCATGTGAACAGTTCTACTTCGCGGGTATATGTGTTACCGTCGGCATCGATGAAGGATTTGGTGACCACTTCGTTGGTACGTCCTACATGTCCGTATTTCGCCGTTTCCTCATACATCGGTTGGGTGAGTTTGAGTGCGCGAATAATAGCCGCCGGACGAAGGTCGAATAACTTCGCAACGACATTGGCTATCTCTGCATCGCTCATCTGCACCTGCGCGGTACCATAAGTATTGACATAGATAGAGACGGGTTCGGCCACACCGATGGCATAGCTGACCTGCACCAGTGCCTCATGCGCCACGCCGGCTGCTACCAGATGTTTGGCGATCCATCGTGCAGCGTACGCTGCCGAGCGATCAACCTTCGACGGGTCTTTGCCGGAGAACGCACCGCCGCCGTGAGCACCACGACCGCCGTAGGTATCGACGATGATCTTACGTCCCGTCAGACCGGTATCGCCGTGAGGACCACCGATGACGAAATTGCCGGTGGGGTTAACCAGCAGCTTGGCATTCTTATCGACGAGGAACTTATGCAACAGATGTCCGTAACGGCTGTCTCGCGTTGCTACACGCGGCAAGAGGATATCAATCACATCCTGTTTGATCAACTCCGGTGTCACCTTTGTACATTGTCCTTTGTCCCCTTGTACATTCTCATCGTGTTGGGTAGAGAGCACGATGGTGTCGATACGAACGGGTTTGTTGTCCGAGTCGTACTCGATGGTTACCTGGCTCTTGCTGTCCGGACGGAGGTACGTCATCTGTTTGCCTTCCTTACGGATGCGCGCGAGCGTATAGACTAAGGTGTGCGCGAGATCGAGGGTCAAGGGCATATAGTTATCCGTTTCGTCGGTAGCATAACCGAACATCATTCCCTGGTCGCCGGCACCCTGTTCGTCCTCCGTAGCACGGCTGACGCCCATGTTGATATCCTGGCTCTGCGCATGCAGCGCGGTCAGGATTCCGCAACTCTCCGCTTCGAACTTATACTCCGCTTTGGTGTAACCGATCTCGGCTATCGTCTTGCGCACCACGCGCTGGATATCCACCCATCCCTTACAACTCACTTCGCCGGCGATGACAACCTGTCCGGTCGTACAAAGGGTCTCGCAGGCTACGTGAGCCTGCGGGTCCTGCGCCAACATATTATCCAAGATAGCGTCCGAGATCTGGTCGCTTACCTTATCCGGGTGTCCCTCAGACACCGATTCTGACGTAAATAAATAGTGCATTAGCAATTTTTTCTTTTCTCTAATTGGCCCTCCAAAGCGGCGAGACATGCGTCGATGCCTTCCTCGAAGCTATCCGCTGTTTTCTCAGCGAAGAGTCCGGCAATACGGATTTTCACCTCTTTGTTGGCGTTTGTTTGCGGTTTGATGACCGACATACGGATTTCGACTTTGTCGTCGCCATTAAGGTGACGCTCGAAACGATTCATTTTCTTCTCAATAAACTGCTCCAGTTTGTCAGCCATTTCAAAATTAACGGCATTGATTGTTACGTTCATAGTACAAAAATTTTGTGGTTAAACTAAATTTTGTGCAAAGGTACAACAAAAATTGCAAATATGCAAATAAAATCAAAGATTTTTTTAAGAACAAAAACATAGATAAACCCTTTTGAAGGCTTTTGAAGCGTTGCTTCCTGCGTGTCTTAGTGCTTAAAACTCCTCGTAAACAAGCTTTCGGATAGTTTTAATCCCTAATCCACGACCCTGCGGGGTAAAGCCTTCAAAAGCGATAAACATAAAAAACATTTTCTATTTTTGAAGGGAAATTATATCAAAAAGTGTATATATACTATGTATATATACAGAAAAAGAGTAATAAAAACGAAATGTGGGGCTTATCCTTCGGTAATCCTACGGTAATCATTGGGTAATCTTACGGTTTTATCATAAGAAACTCACGGATTGGGCTAATAATAGGTACAGTACATCCTAAGAAGAACCGACAAAGCACGGTATTATGACGTACAGGATGCGAACGACATGCGAACGAGATTAGAAGTTAAAACACTCATGAGGATATGTACTTTCTCCTTAACCTACGCACAAGAGATGCGCAAGATATGCTGATTTGAAGTTATATAGAACGATGTTGAAACGAGGTTAATATGAGACTAATATGAGGTCGGAAGTATAGACAACGGATTATTTGATTGAAGAGCGCTGTTCTTCGTGAATACGCTTCCGTTCCGCACGATTGCGTTTGATCGTTTGGTAATAACCAAAACCGGCCATACTACCATGTCTACCATAATTTTCTACATCTTCAATTATTCTTTCCAACTCCGCATTTTCCTTACTGCGCAACTTGTATTCTCTACACAAAAAACGGATGTCAGAGATTAGTCTTTTAGTGTATTTGAACATAATAACAAGAATTTTAATCTGCTGTATAAGCTCCTTTATTAGGTTTTAGTTTTGCCATTAGGTTAATCAATAATTGGATGCACTTAACTGTAAGATAGTACATACAATAAGGCATTGAACGATACATCATAATCCAGATCGTCTTTACCTGAGGATTAGTTTCTCGGACCCACTCATCCCATTCCTGTGCTATTTTTTTTCCGTCGTAGTATGGATAATTCACACTGGAACGATAATATGAATTATAGGAGCGAGGCAAACGATGACGTATGAATAGGTCTTTAGTCGTTCCCGCTTTTACAGGATGTTTTTCATAGAACTCTATTGTATGCTTTTGCGTCTTAATGTGAGCCCAAAGGTTTTTCTTTTGCACTTCGATAGATATACTCTGCCCAGGACGATCCATCAAGTAATTATACAGAGGGAAATCGAAAGCCTCTATCGTTTTAGCACCTATCATAGCAGCAGGCCACGATACGACATCATCGTATGGTTGCTTCTCCAAAAACAATCCCGGCATATATTGACGGAAGACAGTTGTTTTGTAACAACAACAATGATGCAAAAGATAATTGTGCGTCGGGTTACCAAGCCAGTCAAATGTTTCCGTGTCATATGGATGATAGAATTCCATCTCAAGGATGTTCTGCTTCCAAACTTCGTTATTCTCGCAGTGGCATCTGGTAGAAGTAAGAACTAAGTCCGAATCAGTATGCTGCAATTTGTCCAAGAACAAGTCAAGATTCTGCAACCAGTCATCGGAATCAAGAAATTTGATATATTTTCCTTTTGCTTCCATCACGCCCATATTCCACACCGAGCCATGTCCGCCATTTTCCTTATCTATCTGACGGAAATACTTCGGATAGCGTTTCACATACTCCCGCGACATTTCAGCGGAACGATCAGGAGTACCATCATTAATGATAAGGATGTCTATCTGCTCCATCCGCTCATTCTCTAACACTTGTGTTCCAGATTCGTCAGTCTTATAGAGCAATAACGAGTTCAGACACTTGTTGATATAAGGCTCTACCTTGTATACAGGGATGATTATTGATAATAGTTTATTCATACTCCAAATAGTTTACGTTTTAATACACTTTCAGTTTTGTATATAAACCATACGATAGGGCGGTTATGCCATTTCCTCCAATAATGAATATATCTAAATTTTAGGTTTTCACGCTGCACGGTATCCTCCATTTGAATATACAATAAATCATTATTATTTCGCACATATTCATCATAAGCAATGAGCTCAGCATTCTTAAAACCTGCTTTATAATTTAATATCATATTTGTTTCAATATAAATAGCACGTGATTTTAAGCGATACCACATATATTGTTCTGCGTCTTCATATCCATTTTTAGTTGCATAATTCCAAGCTTCAAGTTGAGTCTTCCAACTCCTTATTTCTTGAGAAATATTTTTTGCGAACACTTTAGGGTCAACACTCTGCCCCTCTCTGCCGACTAAATATTTATATACCACATGGGGATAGCCACATAGAGATTTCACTCTGCTCATGGGCAGGAATATCCATTCTTGGTCGGTATAAGAGATACCTTCTGTTTGATGATAATTCAGCCCTTCAAGAATTGCTCTGCGATATGTTACAGCATGCATCCACATATCGTATAGCTTATCACCTAAATCTGATATTCGCCAAATGCCTTCAGGTATATCATACTTATGCGACTTTTTTACAGAGCTATCACTATATACATAATCAAAATCAGTAATGATTAAATCCACATCGACTGCAGAGAGGAACTGCAGGTACTTTTCAAAATTTTTAGTATCATACCAATCATCGGCATCCAGCACTTTAATGTATTTGCCAGTTGCCTCTTTTAATCCACGATTGACACACGAACCGTAGTTGCCATTCTCTTTGTCAATAACACGGAAAGTGTTAGGATACTTCGCTTCATACTCATGCGCTATAACAGATGAGTTATCCTTGCTGCCATCATTGATAACCAACACATCCAATTGGTTCATCAATGCGGCATCGCAAAAAATTAGCGAATCCAAACATCGATACAGATAATCCTGCATATTGTATGTTGGGATAACTATGGTTAGGAGTTTGTCCATATGTTTAGCAAATTTGAAATGTGTTTTTCCATTGTTGTAAGTTTGTTTGAATAATTCCAATAAGACTCAAGTAAGTCTCGGTTGTGCATAATATTGAGGATATTTACCTCCAAATGATTATTACACTTGAAATCAGGATGATTATTTAACTCCTGTGCCCCCCCGTTTTTACTTGTTAAGACTGGTATCCCATTTGCTACCATTTCAATAGCAACTTGCGGCAAATTGTCCTCCCATAATGGTGGGCATATTCCCATATTAACCTGTTCAAAAATCACGGGGAAATCAGTATGCTTATATCCATCAAAAAGTTTTACATTATGATATTTCGATTTTAAAGCCTCTATTCGATTTATTAAATCATTATCATAAATCTTAGATGCAAATACAAGATTAATTAATTTTGCTTCTTCTTCAGGTATCCTTTCAATTGCTTCAATATATTCGTAAAACCCTTTTTCTATAGCGGCATACCCCATATAAAGAAGTGTAAAGTATTTACTATATGGATTATTAAGACATCTGTATTGCGCTTTTTCTGCTGCTAATGTCCCTATATAATCGACTATAATCTTTTCTGGATTAACTCCATTTGACTTTGCAATTTCTGCGACTCGTTTAGAAACACACAACTCTCCGTCAGAATATTTGTTAATGTTGTTTATGTTATTACATCTATATTTAGAATATATGGTATTAGGAGAATATATATATTTATGAAATAGTCTTCTTGTTTTTTTTATTAATTTATTCCAAACCCAAACATAATATGGCACTTTATACTCATAGGAACGAGAAGATGCTTCTGATACAACACGAATTGTAAAAGGTATATTGCTATTAACACAATTTTTACAAATAAATTTATTCTTGCTATACAAACAGTTTTCTTGGTGTTTTGTCCATAACCTTATATCTGGACATATAATGCCATAATCATGGATGGAATGAAAGAATTTTATAGACTTGTACTTCTCCTTAAGTTTTAATACCGAGGAGGAAATCCCTTCAAATGATTGAAAATGGATAACATCAAATGGACCATGTAACCTAATAAACTCATCGATTTCATGAGTCAGTATACTATCTGATATAGTTCTACTAAGTGTAGAAATGGACAATGCCAATGGTGCAATAATTGGAGAATTTACTATGGTATAATTCTCATAGGACATAAAATTCGGCTCTTTACGTATATATACGTTGGTATGGTCACTATCATAATAAAAACCGGAAGACAAAAATACAAATTCTATATTCTCCATATCTTTATTTTGCGCAGCATATTGCATGAGATTTCTCACATAAACAGCTACTCCTCCCCCGAATTTTATTTGCTCTAGAGGAGTCCAATTATACAAAAGCACGCGTTTCTTCATAAGAAATTAACTTAATATTTTTTATTTAATTTTTCCATAACATAAGGACTCTAAATTGTCGTCATCTAAAATCACAAAATCTTCATTAACTTCATTTCGAAATAATGCCGATAATTTGGACTCTAATTCAACATTAAAAATACGTCTTTTCTTAGATTTTATTGGCTTTGCAGGACTTCCTGCAAACATAGATGTCTCGGGACATGCAGAATAATCGTTTAGCACTAATGAGTTAGTGCAAATTATTGAGAATCTTGGTATCTTAACTCCCTTCATTATTTTGCAATTCGATGAGATCCAAGATCCTTCACCTATGATTATTTGACTCTCATTTCTAAAAACTTTTCTACTTTCAACATCAATTGTAAAATGAAAATCAGTATCCATAAATGTAGTTTCGTAGCCCACTGAAACATTGTTTTGAATAATTATACTCTTACAACACATTATCTTACAACTTTCTGCTAATTTGATGTGCTTCCCAAATTCGATCTTTCCTCCATAAACTTCTATTATGCATCCTCCTTGTATTACAATGTCTTCTTTGAAGATAATTGTTCCAAAATTCATCAGACGCGTTTTATTATGTGATTTTGCTTTCCATATGCCTAGACGAACCATGCCATAAGTCATTTCTCCCTCAATTAATATTTTACCTCTAGAAAGAATTTCAACATCATTATATATTAAAACTGGTAAATGACGTATTCCTGCAAATCCAAACCATAGACTATTATAAATTAGGGTCTTTAGCCAACAGACATGATCATATTTATAAAAATTATAATCAACAATTCTATTCAAGATTACATCTCTCAATACAGACAATTTACTCATACAATATTATTTTATTATTCATTAGTGGAGTTCCTTACGAGCATAATGTATATCTTATCGCAAGAAGATTATATTTGCCGTTTTTATCGCCTTTTCGATTACAGGAGCCATATCATAGTATTTATATTCCGCCAGCCGACCGCCAAAGATTACATTCTCTTCTTTAGCCGCTAACTCCCTGTACTGATCTGCCAACGCATTATTCCGCTCGTCATTCACCGGATAAAACTGCTCCATGCCGGGCTTGTATTCTGCGGAATACTCCTCGCTGACCACCGTTTTAGGACAATTATACACTGCCTGCCCGAACATCTCGAAATGCTTATGCTCAATTACACGTGTGTAAGGTGCGTCATGAGATGTGTAGTTAATGACTGCGTTGCCCTGATAGTTTGGGGTGTTTTCTACGCGTGTTTTAAAAGTGACAGTGCGCCAATCAAGACGACCTAAACGGAAATTGAAATACTCGTCTAACGGGCCGGTATAGACCAGTTGGTCTGCTATTTCTCGCCACGAGTCTTTAAATTCGCCAAAGAAATCACAGTTGGTATTCGTCTCTATACCTTCAAGGAGCTTGTTGATGAGTACGTTATACCCTCCGATAGGTATGCCCTGGTAAGGATCATTGAAATAATTGTTATCAAAAACAAAACGCAAAGGTAGGCGACGTATGATGAAAGCCGGTAATTCGGTACAAGGACGTCCCCATTGTTTTTCAGTGTATTCTTTTATAAGTTTGTAGAAGATGTCTTTACCTACCAAGCACAATGCCTGTTCTTCAAGATTGGCAGGCTCTCTTCCGTTGAGAGAAGTTAGTGCTTCTGCGCGTTGCTCGTCAATCTTTGCTTTTGCTTCCTCTATAGTTCGGACACCCCAGAGTTGCGTGAAAGTATTCATATTGAACGGAAGATTATAGAGCTCGCCGTGGTAATTTGCTATGGGGCAGTTGGTATAGCGGTTGAAGGGAACAAAGGAGTTCACAAAATCCCATATTTCTTTGTTATTGGTATGGAAGATGTGCGCACCATATTTGTGCACATTGATACCTTCAATTTTTTCGCAATAGGTATTGCCGCCCAGGTGTGGACGTTTTTCAATGACGAGACAATGCTTGCCGGTTTGTCTTGCACAATAAGCAAAAGTTGCTCCGAACAGCCCTGAGCCAACTATAAGATAATCGTATTTCATATATTTCTATTTACCTTTCATTTTCGAACGCATCTGGTTCACATCCTGTACATCACTATACTATGTTTGATTTCATGCTCTGCGAGCAATGCTGTACGCAATGTTTTATATATCTATATACTTAGCACTATGTAGCATTCCCGTAGCATGATTATAAAACAAAAATCCCACCTTAACAATTCTCTGGCATTTGCCGGATTGTTGTTAAGATGGGAAATAGGGAGTTGGTCTTCCTTATCGGACATCAAAAAACGCGGATCTCTTTTATTGCTTATCCGCCGTTTGTGGTCCTAGGAAAACCAATATATCCGAATAAGCAATGCAGAAACCCACGCTGTGTATATACATGCACACGTGCGTACCTAAAATTATAGTACACACGGGCGTACAATACACCCCATGAGCATCTACTACTACTTGTTTTTTAGATATATTGACTTTTTGAAGTTTCCTAGGTTCCAAACGGTCAAAAACAAGCGTTAGCAAACGCCATAAAATATGTCTGCTCCCTCACTCCGTTGTATCACGCAGACACCCCAGCGTGAGTTTGCGGGTGCAAAGGTACTAAAAATAAATGATATATGCAAGAAAAATCTGCGATTTTGCAAATATATTTGCATATATCAAAAAAAAGCAGTAAATTTGCACGCAAAATAATGAATTAAGCCATGAATAGCAATTTTGGATTTGTGCGTGTGGCGGCAGCTGTACCGTCGATGCGCGTAGCGGATTGCCGTTATAATGCGGAGCAGATCCGTGCTCAGATTGATGAAGCGATTGAGGAAGGTATCGAAGTGATATGCTTCCCGGAGTTGAGTATAACGGGCTATAGTTGTGCGGATCTGTTCTTCACACAAGCCTTGCAGCAGAGTTCGATGCGCGAGTTGGAGGCGTTATGTGACTACACGCGCGGGAAAGCGATCATCGTCTTGGTGGGCGCTCCGCTGCAGGTGGATAATGACTTGTTCAACTGTGCGTTCGTGATGACAGATGGCGAGGTGATGGGCGTGGTGCCGAAAGTGAACCTGCCTAACACGGGTGAGTTCTACGAGAAACGCTGGTTCACATCCGGTCGTGCTGCGCGCGAATATACGCCGGGAGGTGTAGCGCCTCGTATTCCGAAAATAGAGATATGGAGTGGGGAAGTGCCGTTCGGAACGGACCTGCTGTTCTGCACTCGAACCTATACGTTCGGCATCGAGATATGTGAGGACCTATGGAGTCCGTTGCCTCCTTCGACGCAGTTAGCTATCCAAGGCGCAGAGATCATCTTCAACCTCTCTTCGTCCAACTGTATCATCGGCAAGCATATCTTCCGCAAACAGATGATCAAGCAGCAGAGTGCGCGTGTTCATTGCGGCTATGTATATACGTCTTCGGGCGTAGGCGAATCGACGACCGATGTGGTCTTCTCCGGCAGCACGTACATCGCAGAGAACGGCGATATACTGACTACGGGCGAGCGTTTCCAACGCACCAGTTCGATGATCATCCAGGAGATAGACGTAGAGCGTCTGCGTACCGATCGTCAGCGTAATACGAACTTTACGAAGGATAAGACCGGACACTACCGTCATATCAACGTAGCGCCTATTGAGCGGGAGGAAGAAGGAACAGAACCAATCCATCGTACGTTCTCTCCGTCGCCTTTCCTGCCCAAGAAAGGCAAGGAAGACCAATACTGCATGGATGTGTTCTCCATCCAGACGTCCGCGCTGGCACGTCGTTGGGAACATACGCACGCAGAGACATTAGAGATAGGTGTGTCGGGTGGATTGGACAGTACCTTAGCTTTGCTGGTATGCGTCCAGACGGCGGATATGTTAGGTATCGACCGCAAGCAGATCGTCGGCGTGACGATGCCGGGCTTCGGTACCAGCGGACGTACGTATCAGAACGCATTGCATCTGATGGAGGAATTAGGCATCACGCATCGCGAGATCAGTATCACGGATGTGGCGACCCAACACCTCGCGGACATTTCGCACGACATGAATAAACGCGATGCGACGTACGAGAACGCGCAGGCACGTATCCGTACGCTCATCCTGATGGATCTGGCGAACGAACTGAACGGACTGGTGGTCGGCACGGGTGACCTGAGTGAGTTAGCCCTCGGATGGTGTACCTACAACGGCGACCAGATGTCGATGTACAGTATCAATGCCGGCATCCCGAAGACCCTGGTGCGCTACCTTGTACGCTATGCGGCGGAGAACCTGTACGGCGAGCCGCTGAGGTCAATCCTGCTTGACGTGGTCGATACTCCCGTGTCGCCGGAGCTGCTGCCGACGGACGAGAAAGGCGAGATCGCACAGAAGACAGAAGACAAAGTGGGACCATACGAACTGCATGACTATTTCCTGTACTATTTCATGCGCTTCGGGTTCACGCGCGAGAAGATCCTATACATGGCATGCCGTGCGTTCGAAGACCAATACGACGAGGCGACCATCGAGAAATGGCTCAACACGTTCATGCACCGTTTCTGCACGCAACAGTTCAAACGTTCTGCGATGCCGGACGGACCCAAAGTAGTTAATGTGTCGCTGTCCCCGCGTGGCGACTGGCGAATGCCGAGCGATGCGTGCTGTATATGAGACCGCTGCGCTAAAAGAGTAAAGACCGTTCACTTCGTTCTTAGCCCTAAAGAGCACGATTATTTCACTGAAAGAATAAAGACTAAAATGACCATCAAAGAAAATATTTCATTGTCGCCGTATAATACCTTTGGCATCGATGCCAAGGCGCGGCTTTTCATCGAGTATCACTCTCTGGACGAATTGCGCGAGGTTCTCAAGGAGCATAAAGGAGAGCCCATCCTGCATATCGGACAGGGCTCCAATCTGCTTTTTACAAGGGATTTCGATGGTGTGATTCTCCATTCCGGCATGGCGCGCGCTAAGTTTCTCGACGACGAGACCGTTGAGGCGCAGAACGGTTTGAAGCTCGATGACATGATTGCCCAACTGACCGACATGGGTTATTCGGGACTGGAAAAACTGAGTCTCATCCCGGGCGAAGTGGGAGCGTCGGCGGTGCAGAACGTCGGCGCGTACGGCGTCGAAGCCAAAGATGTGATCGAGCGCGTTTATACGCTCGATGTGGAGACATTGGAAGAGCGCGTGTTCAGCAACGAAGAGTGCCGTTTCGGGTATCGGGATAGCGCCTTCAAGCACGAACTGAAGGGTAAGTATATCGTCACTTCGGTGGTCTATAAGGTCAAACCCGGCGATGCAACGAAGACCCGCGAGGAGATTATCCAGACGCGCATGGCAAAACTGCCGACAGTGGGCGAAACAGGTTCCGCCGGTTCGTTCTTTATGAATCCGTTTGTGCCGGAAGAGAAAGCCAACGAGCTGTTGGCGCAATACCCCGATATGCCGCATTTCCCTGTTGAAGGCGAACGCGTCAAAATCCCTGCGGCCTGGCTCATTGAGCAATGCGGATGGAAAGGCAAGACCCTTGGCGGCGCGCAGGTATGGCCCAAACAACCGCTGGTTATCGTCAACGCGAATAACGCTACGGCGCAGGACATCATCGACCTGGCGGCGAAAGTCAGCGCAAGCGTTAAAGAGAAATTTGGCATCGACATTCACCCTGAGGTGAATTATATATAATTTGTAATTTTTAATTCGTAATTTATAATGGCATCATTTATTGTTGAAGGCGGACATAAACTACATGGTACAATCACTCCGCAGGGCGCAAAGAACGAAGCCCTGCAAGTGCTCTGCGCCGTGCTGTTGACCCAAGAGACGGTCGTCATTGACAACCTCCCGAATATATTGGATGTGAACAACCTTATCGACCTGCTCGCCTCTATCGGCGTGACGGTGGAGAAACTGGCGAAAGGCAAGTTCGCGTTCACGGCTGCTAATCTCGACACGGCGTACCTGCGCTCGGCGGATTTCCTCAAGAAATGCAATAAACTGCGTGGCTCGGTGATGCTCATCGGTCCGCTCTTGGCGCGGTTGGGCGAAGTGACGTACGCCAAGCCCGGCGGAGACAAGATAGGGCGTCGCAGGCTGGATACGCACTTTCAGGGCATGGTCAATCTCGGCGCTACCTTCACCTACGACCATGATCTGTTGGCGTACCGTTTTGACGGCAAAAACCTCAAGGGCGCATACATGCTGCTCGACGAGGCGTCTGTCACCGGTACGGCGAATATCATCATGGCGGCAGTCATGGCGAAAGGAACGACTACCATCTATAACGCCGCCTGCGAACCCTATGTCCAACAGCTCTGCCGGCTCTTGAATAAGATGGGCGCGAAAATCAGTGGAGTAGGGTCGAACCTTCTGACCATCGAAGGAGTCAAAGCCCTCCACGGCGCGCAGCATAAACTCCTGCCGGATATGATTGAGGTTGGTTCGTTCATCGGCATGGCAGCCATCACCGGTTCCGAGCTGCGCATCAAAGATGCCGGAATCCGCGACTTGGGTATCATTCCCGATGCCTTCCGTCGCCTCGGTATCCGTATCGACGAAGAGGGCGACGACCTCGTCATCCCTGCGCAGGAGCATTACCAGATAGAGTCTTTCCTCGACGGCTCCATCCTCACGATAGCCGACGCGCCGTGGCCCGGACTCACGCCGGACTTGCTCTCCGTCCTCTTGGTGGTTGCTACGCAGGCAAAGGGTACCGTGCTGATTCATCAGAAGATGTTTGAGTCCCGCCTCTTCTTTGTGGACAAACTGATTGACATGGGCGCGCAGATTATCCTCTGCGACCCGCACAGGGCGGTAGTCGTGGGGCATAACCATGAGCGCCAACTGAAGCGTAACAACATGACTTCCCCCGACATCCGTGCGGGTATTGCCATGCTGATTGCCGCCATGTCTGCCGAAGGCACGTCCCGCATTGACCACATCGACCAGATTGACCGCGGTTATGAAGATATCGAGTCCCGCCTCAACGCCCTCGGTGCTTACATAAGGAGAGAAGAGTGATTGGTATGTGCAAAATTTGCATATAACAAAAAAGCAACTTGTCGGAATTTCCGACAGGTTCCCCAAAGGAAACTGTTGGTATAGATGCAAAAAGTGCAATTGTACAATATGAACGAGAAACCCATTGAAAATAGAGGCGAAATCATCATCTATCGTGCGCAAGACAACACGGTACAACTCGATGTGCGCATGGAGAATGAAACCGTATGGTTGTCCGCCGCGCAGATGGCTCAATTATTTGGCAAGGAAGAATCAAACATTCGCCGTCATATAATTAATGTTTTTCGCGACGAAGAAGTAGAGCGCGAGAATAACGTGCATTTTTTACACGTTAATGGGGTTAAGAAGCCTGTCCCCTTTTACTCGTTAGATGTAATCCTTTCCATTGGATACCGCGTTAACTCCAAGCGTGCTATCGCTTTCCGACAGTGGTCAACAAAGATTCTAAAAGAATTTATTGTCAAAGGCTATGCCATCAATGAAAAATTGCGCCGTGAGCAGTTGTCGGATTTGCGGCAGTTGGTTCAGATTGTGGGTCGAACGGTACAAAGCAAAGCGGTGGAAAGTACGGACGAGACGCAGGCTATTTTTGATGTCGTCTTGGACTACACGTACGCGTTGGATACCTTGGATAACTATGATTACGAGCGTCTGACCGTCAAAGAGACTACGCCTGAAGAGCGTTTCCATGCCACGTACGAGAACGCCATGCAGACCATTGCTGCACTGCGTGAGAAATTCGGCGGTAGTACCTTGTTCGGCAACGAAAAAGATGACTCGTTCAAAAGCAGTATAGGTCAGATTTATCAGACTTTCGGAGGCAAGGATCTCTATCCGAGTGTGGAGGAAAAAGCAGCGATGTTGCTGTATTTAGTGACCAAGAATCACTCCTTTTCGGACGGCAACAAACGTATCGCGGCTACGTTGTTTCTGTGGTTCCTGAACAACAACGGCATTCTCTACCGCGAGGATGGCACCAAGCGTCTGGCGGACAACACCCTTGTCGCCTTGACCCTCATGATTGCTGAGAGCCGCACGGAAGAGAAAGACACCATGGTCAAAGTGGTAGTGAATCTGATAAACCAAAAGAATTAAAACTATAAAAACAACACTCGATAGTGAGAAAACTATATTCAATATTGAGAGGATTTTTTGCAATAATAGGCATTTTGTCTTCTGTGGCAATAATACTATTCTGGGCAAAAAAGGATGACTTTACTATTTCTGTTGATAGTTTGTATAGTCTGTACGAGCAACGCGTAGACACTCTTCGTGCGGCTGGAAGTTTCGAACCGGACACAGCAAACTTCTCATTTACTATCATTCAAGACACTTTGCAAGCAAAGAAAATCAAAGAATATTTCTGTTTGGACACTCTTTATTCAGGGTCCGATGACACTTGGACAAAAGCGCTCGCAATTGGCAATTTTGTTGCAACCAATATCCCTCACGCTAATCAGACTAAATGGCCCGAACAAAAGGATGCTATCGGCCTTTGGGAATACACTAGGGATGTAGAGCCGGCTTTCAATTGTCGCTTGCATAGTATTCTGATGTTTGAGTTGTTGTTAGCAGCCGATATTCCTGCACGTTTTGTAACTTGTTTGCCGCAAGATAAAGATGATAACGATTGTCATGTCGTCAATGAAGTTTGGCTCCCCGAAAAGCAAAAATGGGTCATGTTAGATACCGATATGGGAGGACATTATGTGACGGACAAACAAGGTAATCTGCTGTCTTTGAGAGAGATAAGAGAACACTATGTAGGTGGAAAGAAAATGCTTATGTATCCCGAGTTTAAGAACGGCAGCAACAAGATGAATTATTACTACGCTTATTTGGCGAAGGATACCTATTGGTTCCAATGTTGGGGAACAATGTCCTATTTTCAAGAAGAATGGAATAAAGAAGATGTTGTCCGCAATAGTTATATTGTCCTTGTCCCGAAAGGCTTTGAACCGTTTAACATCGGAGGAGGCAACACTATTACGACAAACGCAGATCTCTTCTGGTCAGAGCCTAAAATATTGCTGAAATAATGTACATTAAATGAAAGCGAAGTGGGTGAATATAGTGGATAGTTTTCAAAACCACAATCATAAAACAGACAATTCAAAATAGATAAAACCATTAAAGTAAATAACCCCATTTAAGGTCTTCACTCGGCAACGACACGGCAACGACACGGCATCGACCTATAGGGTCAATACAAGGTAAGTATAATAATCAACTAAAATATTAAAACGAAAATGGCACAAGCGGAACTAAATATTACAATTGACAAAATGTCCGGAAAAATCTATGGTGAAAGCGATGTGTATATTACCCATCGTTATGGAAAAACGGTCATTTCTCATTACCCGAAACATCGGGATCCTAAGTCTCTCACGCCTCATCAACGTGAGTTAAACACCTCTTTCGCCCAACTGTCCAAACAGGCAAAGGTCGAACTCACAGACCCCGAAAAACGTGCCACTTGGCAGCAACGATATGACGAATACAAAGCTAATTATAACTCGAAAGACAAGTACTATTTTACCCTCCGTGGATTTGTAATCGCTCAACTCTCAAAAAAATGAAATATGACACCATTAGATAAACAGACATTATTTCTTTTATACGATGCGCCGGACAATACAGCGCAGGTGCAAGTAGTGGTACGAGATGAGACCATTTGGATGACTCAAAAAGCGATGGCTACGCTTTTTGATGTTAATGTGCCAGCTATAAGCAAGCATTTAAAGAATATCTTCGACAGTGGAGAACTTGAAGAGAAAGTGGTTGTTTCCAAAATGGAAATAGCCACTCCACATGGAGCTATAGCAGGAAAAATGCAGACAATAGAGACAAATTTCTACAATCTCGATGCGATTATTTCTGTTGGCTACCGCGTCAATTCTACCCGTGCAACGCGTTTCCGTCAATGGGCGACAAAGATTTTGAACGAATATATACGCAAAGGATTTGTGTTGGATGATGATCGTCTCAAACAAGGCAAAATGGTATTTGGGCAGGATTATTTCCGTGAACTCTTGGAACGTGTACGTTCCATTCGTGCGAGCGAACGCCGTATTTGGCAACAAATAACTGACATCTATGCGGAGTGCAGTATAGATTATGACCCGAAAGCACCGACTACGCGTGAGTTCTATGCGATGATACAAAATCGTTTCCATTATGCCATTACAGGTCAAACAGCGGCGGAGATTATCTATACACACGCCGATCATGAGCAACCGAATATGGGACTCAGGACATGGAAGAACTCTCCTGAAGGCCGTATTTTGAAGTCGGACGTTACAATTGCCAAGAACTACTTGGATGAGAAGCAAATTCATCGGTTAGAGCGTGCAGTTACGGGGTATTTTGATTATATTGAGGATTTAATTGAAAATGAGAATACCTTCAATATGGAGCAGTTTGCTGCCAGCGTGAATGAGTTCTTGTCTTTCAGAAAATATAATATTTTACTGGATAAAGGACGTATTTCCAAGGCGCAAGCGGACGAAAAAGCTGAGGCAGAGTACGATATTTTTAATCGTACTCAACCTATTACTTCTGACTTCGATAGAGAAATAAAAAGAATGATAGAACAAGAACAAAACAGCAAATGAAAAGAATATTATTTATACTTTTAGCGTGCCTGCCGCTGTTTGCAGCGGCGCAGATGGTACAGCCTGTTCATTGGAGCGGGGAAGAAATCGGCGATAGCGTGCGGATACGGGCAACCGTGGATGACGGATGGCATATGAGTATCCTTGGGATGGATGATTTTATGTTCACGCAGGAGTTCAAAGATTCCTTTGTGATGACTGTGGCGAAAACAGATCTGGCTCCCATCCGTTTCAACGCCTGCAACGATAACATGTGTACCGCCCCGGAGGTGTGGGAATATGAGGAAGCCTCTCCTAAATCCTCCCCTGAAGGGAAGGACTTACAATCAGGCTCCAGATCTCTTTGGCTTATCTTTCTATTAGGATTATTGGGAGGATTGTTGGCAATCTTCACGCCTTGCGTGTGGCCGATCATACCGATGACGGTTAGCTTCTTCCTAAAGAAAGGAGGCGGATTGAAGGATGCGATTCTATATGGGCTGAGTATTGTTATTCTGTACGTGGGATTAGGATTGTTAGTGACGATACTCTTTGGTGCATCGGCACTTAATGAGATGAGTACCAACGCGGTAGTGAATATCGTGTTCTTCCTGATCTTGGTGATTTTTGCCCTTTCGTTCTTCGGGCTCTTTGAGATCACACTGCCGGATAGTTGGTCTACTGCATTAGATAGTAAGGCAAGAAGTACAGGCGGTTTCCTCAGTATTCTGCTGATGGCATTCACGCTGGTGATCGTCTCTTTCTCCTGCACGGGTCCGATCATCGGAACGCTGTTAGTAGAGGCGGCAGGCAAGTCCTTATTGGCTCCGGCGATAGGTATGTTGGGCTTCTCGATTGCGTTAGCCCTGCCATTCTCGCTCTTTGCGATGTTCCCGCAGTGGCTCAAACAGGCACCTAAATCCGGCGACTGGATGACCTCTTTCAAGGTCGTGTTGGCGTTCCTTGAGTTGGCGCTTTCGCTGAAGTTCTTGAGTGTGGCAGACATGGCATACGGGTGGGGTATACTGCCGAGATGGCTCTTTATTGCGATATGGATCGTTTGCTTCCTGGGCATAGGAATCTATCTTATATGGGATATATGGAGCGTATCGACCCCACGTAAAATCATCCGTGCGATCGTGATCATCGCTTTTGCTCCTCCGATGGAGATTGAAGGGCGTGTAGTCTTTAACGATTATGAAGAGGGCATGGCTTATGCGCGTCAGACAGGCAAACCGATAATCATCGACTTTACCGGCTACGGTTGTGTCAACTGCCGTAAGATGGAAGCCTTTGTGCTGGATGACGATAGCGTCAAAGCGCGGCTGAAGAACTATGTCTTCATTGAACTTTTTGTGGATCATCGTCTGGACACGGACCATGACGGCGAGAGTGAAGGCACAGAAAACAGCCGTTTGCAGCGGGAGCGTTTCGGCTCGAACGCACAGCCGTTCTATGTGCAACTCGACCCACAAGGCAATCAAATAGCCGCCCCGATGGCGTTTACCACCGACCCGATGGAGTTTATCAACTGGCTAAAATACTGATTTTATGATACAAAAGAAACAATACGAAACAAAACGACCGCCGGAGAAAGAGATGATCTTCGGTATCCGCGCGGTGATGGAAGCGATTGACGCCGGTAAGGCGTTGGATAAAGTGCTGGTGCGCCGTGATATGAGTTCGGCTATCGGCCGAGAGTTGCTGATTAAGTTAGAGGGCACGGGCACGCAGATACAGCGAGTTCCCCTGGAGAAACTGAACCAGTTCACGGACAAGAACCACCAAGGCGTGATTGCTTTCCTCTCTCCGATTGAGTTTACTCCCTTGGACAGCCTCGTGCAAAGCCTCTACGACGAAGGCAAGACGCCGCTGCTGATGATGCTCGACGGCGTGACCGATGTGCGCAATTTCGGAGCTATCGCCCGTACGTGTGTGTGCGCAGGTGTACACGCGCTTATAATAGGTACGCGCGGGAGTGCGGCTATCAACGGCGATGCGGTCAAAGCATCTGCGGGTGCGCTGCATAGTTTACCTATCTGCAAAGTAGAAAACCTGCAGAACGCGCTGCAATACCTGCAAGAAAGCGGTCTTCGCATCGTTGCCGCTACCGAGCATACCGACCGTAACTACACCGAGGTGGACATGACAGTACCGACCTGTATTGTCATGGGAAGCGAGGAAAAAGGTATCTACGAGGAGAATCTCAAACTCTGTACCGATAAGGTGCGGCTGCCGATGACAGGCATCATTGAGAGTCTCAATGTGTCCGTTGCAGCAGGTGTATTTATCTATGAGGCAGTACGCCAGAGAATGCAATAAACGGATGAAGCGTCTGGTACCGATAGGTCTTCTGTGGATTAGTATATGTGTCTCGGCGCAAGATACTCTTCCTGCGTATCTTCCTCCTTTGGATTCCGCGTTTACTATGCCTGCTCCGGAAATACAGATGCTTCCTGTCAATCCCACCGGACCGCATAAGAACTGGATTAACCGTATGCTGGATAGGGCTGACCGTTTCTTTATGAAGAATGTCGATCCAAACTATCTTACCCTGCCAAAACATCGTTTTCGTATAGCGATTAGTGGCGACTGGGGAAGTGTTTATACATCGATGAAATGCAGCGACATTCCTTATTATGAGAACGTCAATATGAGTTTCGGCTCCAACGTTGCACCCAAATTAGGACTCGTCCTCTCTTATCGGAATACGAATATCGGTTATTCTGTGGATTTGTTTCGAGGGTATTCGAACTTTAAGTTTTCTATTTTGCAAAATGGTTTCGGAATAGAACTCTTTAGGCGTAAGACCACGTTCTCCGGCGGAGCGATTGAGTCTTCCGGGACAGGCGGCAAACTGGAAGTTGGAAGCGGTGACATAGCTACGACGACGTTCTTCCTTTCCGGCTATGTGGCGCTTAACCGGCGTAAGTTCTCTATGCCTGCGGCCTTCAACGCTTCGTTCATTCAGCGCAAGTCGGCAGGTTCTGCTCTTATTGTGGCGGATTTTATTTACTCCCGCATGGCGCTCCTCAGCGATGCGCTGGTCTCGCGAACAGGAGGCGTCAATGAGATGGAACTTTACCAAATAGCAATCGGAGCAGGTTATGGGTATAACTACACGCCGAATAAAGGGAAGTTCCTCTTGCATGTCTCGGCGACACCGATGTTGGCAGTTTTGAACCGAATGATCATTACCGGTGACGACCGGATGTTCATGCCTGACGAAGCAGGTTATAACCTCATTCTAAGCCGCAAAATCAAACCCGAGTTTCCTGTTTATATCACGGGACAAGCGAAAGTGGCGTTGGTGTATAATATATCGCCGCGGTTTGTGTTGGCATTTAATACGGTGGTGAATAATATCCGTTTCAAGGCGAAAGATCGAATGATTGCTACCGGAGATGGCTCTACGCTTACCTATAACCCTAAAATTCGAATGCGAACCATGACTTGGGATTGGAATGCCGTGCTTTATTTCGGTGTCCGGTTCCTATAAAAGACTAAATGGTAAATGACAAAATAGTAAATCCTATGACTGTTTTATACGAAGATAATCATATCATCGCTGTCAATAAGACCTGCAACGAGATCGTGCAGGGCGATAAGACGGGTGACACGCCTCTGAGCGAGATGGTGAAGGCGTATATCAAAGACAAGTACAACAAGCCCGGCGAGGTGTTCCTCGGGGTAACGCATCGTCTGGATCGCCCGACGAGTGGCGTAGTGCTCTTTGCCCGTACCTCTAAAGCACTCACCCGTCTCAATGAGATGTTCAAAGAAAAATCTGTCAGTCCGAAGGACGGTCTGTCAGTGAAACGGTCTGTCAGCGAAGCGGTCTGTCAGTCTGGACCCGAAGCACGGTTGGAGAATTGGCTTACACGCAATGAGCAACTCAATAAGTCCTTTATCGCCAAGCCTGGTGCCAAGGACGCTAAACAGGCCATCCTATATTACAAAACGCTCGTCAAAGGTGATCATTATACACTTTTGGAAGTGAACTTAGAGACCGGACGCCATCATCAGATACGCTGCCAATTGGCGGCTATCGGTTGTCCGATAAAGGGCGATCTTAAGTATGGCGCTAAGCGCTCCAACCCCGACGGCGGTATCTGTCTCCATGCAAGAAAAATTGAATTTATTCATCCTGTAAGTAAACAAGAAATATGTATCACAGCTCCAGTTCCAGAAGATTCTTTGTGGCAGCAATTGATAACCCCTCTCCAACTCTCCCCTCAAGGGAGAGAGGAAAATCCTGAAATATAAATAATAAATTATATGAAGAAGATTTTAACATTTGTACTTTGCACTCTGGCTTTTTGTAGTTTGTCCGCAGCTTTGCTGCCTGACACGATTGTTGCTTTCCCCGGAGCGGAAGGTTTTGGCAAATATACCTCCGGCGGACGTGGCGGTAAGGTGGTGTATGTAACGACGCTGGCAGATGATGCCAACGGAGAGACGGAAGGTTCGCTTCGTTGGGCTATCAAGCAGTACCCAGGAGAGCCATTGACCGTTTGTTTTGCAGTTTCCGGAGAGATCCGGCTGGTAGACAGACTCTATTTTAACCGTAGGGAGAACTTTACCCTTGCCGGTCAAACTGCACCCGGTATAGGAATAGTCATTACCCATCATAAAACGGAGTTCGGCGGATCGAAGAATTTTATTGTCCGTAATCTTCGTTTCCGAATAGGGCATGCCGATGTTAAAGGTAACTTGCTTAAAGCGAATGCAGTAGGAGCGGAAAACTGCGAGAACTATATCTTTGACCACTGTGATTTTGGATGGTCCACAGAAGAAAACATGAACTCTAATGACAGCCATTTCCTGACAATTCAATATTGTATTGTGCATGAAGGACTTTATTATTCCGGCCATCCTAAACAACCTCGTGCTTACGGATGTCAGTGGGGTGGCTCACCGGCTTCGTATCATCATAACTTATTGGTTAATAATAATGCTCGTTCCTGCCGTTTTAACGGTGCCCAAAATAATGACTGGGTTGTTTATCTGGATTACATCAATAATGTGCAGTATAACTATGAAGGAGGTTCTACAGGGTGTTATGGCGGAGAAAATACCGCAAAGATAGATAGCTTCAATGGTCTGAACTCGGCACATGAGTGCAATTTTATCAATAATTACTATAAAGTAGGTCCCAATACTACTAAGTCGCAGAAAGATTTTGTCTCTGTGGAGGCTGCTCGTTCAGGTGCCACTTCATGGGGACCGAGTCAATGGTATTTATCAGGTAATGTATTTGAAGGAGTTTCCTCTGCAACGGCAAATAACTGGTCGGCTGTACACGGCAAATCGCCATATAGTAATGTAGATACGTTGCGGGTGGATACACTGATTCGGCCTAAGACACCTTGGTGGCGCTGGACGGAAGATTCTATCTATGGTCGCTACGATTTTGATATGTATGCATATGCTGTAGGTGAGTATGAAAATGCTGCGAATGCCTATCAAACAGTGATGGATACGGTAGGATGTTTTCCCCGTGATCATGTAGAATTAAGGCTGATAAAAGATACAGAGGAAGGAACGCATACATACGAAGGTTATAAAGGCAAGAAGAAAGGAATTATTGATTTGGAGACCGACGCGGAGGGTTTCTATGACTATACCGTGGTGGCTCCGCTGACCGACACCGATAAGGACGGTATGCCGGATGAGTGGGAAAGTGCTAATGGCTGTGACCCGAATGTAGCGGATAATAACGTACGTCATGCTTCCGGCTATACGATGCTGGAGATGTACCTCGACTATGCGATGAAGCATAAAGAGCCGATGGACGACGGATATAAGCCTTCTACCGAAGGCGTTGAGAGTTTAGAGTTTAAAGTTGAGAGTAAAAAAATACTCCGCGACGGACAACTCTATATCCAACGCGGAGCGGTCGGTGACCGAAACGTAAAGGTCTATACGTTAACCGGTGGGTTAGTGGATTAGCGGATTAGTGGTTAGTGGGTTAGTGGATTAGAGAGGTAGGTAAATAACCTGTTTGGTTTCGAACCACTCGCCTTTAAACCATTGACTGCAGGGGGTGACCTCTGCAGTTTTTATATACGGCGCAATCTCCTCCTTGAGGTCGCCACCTTTGAGAACTACCAATCCGTTAGGTACAGCATTACGATGCTTATTGGAGATGTTCTTACGGACGAGTTTGACCAAATCGGGTAGGGGCATCACAGCGCGAGAAACGACGAAATCAAATTTCTGTTTCTCTTCTTCGGCGCGTTCTTGTTTGCAAACGACATTCGTCAGACCTAAAGCACGAGCTACTTCTGAAGCTACTTTGATTTTCTTGCCGATGGAGTCAATCAGCAAGAACTGGCACTCTGGGAATAGGATTGCCAAAGGTATTCCCGGAAAACCACCACCTGTGCCGACATCCATAATGGTTGTTCCGGGTTGGAAGGGGATGAGTTTGGCTATCGCGAGGGAGTGGAGCACATGATGCTCGTAGAGATTATCAATATCCTTACGGGATATGACGTTGATCTTACTATTCCAGTCGCGATAAAGCGCGTCAAGCTGAGCGAACTGCTCAGCCTGACGATCGCTTAGTCGGAAGAATTCAGATATCAGCATGCTGATGTCAGATTAAGCGAGGTTGGTGAACACGTTCTGTACATCCTCGTCCTCCTCGATCTTGTCGATGAGTTTCTGTACAGACTCACGTTGGTCTTCCGGTAACTCTTTGGTGTCGTTCGGGATACGAACGAACTCCATGGACTGAATCTCGAATCCGTTATCCTCGAGGTATTTCTGCATGTTAATCGCCTCGTTGAAATCGGAGTAGATAACGATGGTGTTCTCCTCCTCGTCCACGCCGAGTTCTTCTACGCCGAAATCAATCAGCTCGAGTTCGAGTTCATCCAGATCGATACCATCCTTCATCGTGACGGTAAAGCATGCCTTGCGGTCAAAGAGGAACTGGAGGCTACCTTGTGTACCGAGCGTGCCGCCGAACTTGGTAAAGTACGAACGGATGTTGGCTACCGTACGCATGTGGTTGTCCGTCGCGGTCTCCACGAAGATGGCGATGCCATGTGGCCCGTATCCCTCGTAGTTGATCTCCTTATATCCCTCCGAAGATTTATCGGTCGCTTTTTTGATCGCGCGGTCGATATTATCTTTCGGCATGTTCTCACGTTTACACTGTTGGATCAGTGTACGCAGACGTGGGTTAGAGTCCGGGTCCGGACCACCCTCGCGGGCTGCAATAGTGATTTCCTTACCTAATTTGGTGAATGTGCGGGACATATGTCCCCATCTTTTCAGTTTAGTCGCTTTTCTGTATTCAAATGCGCGTCCCATTGTATAAATATTTTTATGTTGTTAATTATTATTCCTGCGTTTCGGGTGTCGGAGCCGGCTCTGCATGATCGAGCACGGTCTCGTAATGAACTTCCTCGAAAGTGATCTTGAATTCTACGCGGCGGTTCTTCTGACGACCTTCTTTGGTCTTGTTATCCGCGATAGGTTGTTCTTGACCATAGCCGACTGCGGTCATGCGCTCAGCCGGAACACCTTTCTTCTCCAGGTATTTCATTACCTCTTTCGCGCGTTGCTCAGAGATCTTCTTATTGGCAGAAGCTTTACCGGTGTTATCCGTATGACCTTGTACCTCGATGATATAGCTTTCATTCTCAACGAAGATAGCAGCTATCTTATCGAGCAGGGCATAGGATTTCTTCTTGATCTTAGCCTTTCCGGTCTCGAATTCGATACCTTGCATAGCTTTCTGGAGAAGCTGACGTACTTCGCGTTTAACCTCCGGACAGCCTCTATTGGCGTCGGTACCCGGTACGGTAGGACACTGGTCGAGATAGTCAGGCACACCGTCGCCATCGTTATCAAGCGGGCAGCCGATCGAGTCCACATATCCCTTGGCAGCCTCCGGCGTATTCGGGCAATGATCGAGGTAGTCGGGTACACCGTCACCATCGCTATCCAGCGGACATCCATTAGCGTCCACCATGCCCTTAGCGGCGGCAGGTGTCTCCGGACATGCGTCGATATAATCAGGTACACCGTCACCATCGCTATCAATCGGACAACCTTTCTCATCCACTTTACCCCAAGCAGCTTCCGGGGTCTCAGGACATTCGTCGATATAGTCAGGAACTCCATCTCCATCGCTGTCGATCGGACAACCGAGCGTATCTACTTTACCCCATGCAGCCTCCGGCGTATTCGGGCACTTGTCGCGGTAATCCTCTACACCATCGCCATCGGTATCCAGTTCGCAGCCCACAGAATCGACGAATCCTATAGCGGCTGCCGGCGTACCGAGACACTGATCGAGGTAGTCAGGTACACCATCGTGGTCCTCATCCAGCGGACAACCTCTCTCGTCCACCTTTACGCCACGCGGAGTGTTGGGACACATATCAATCTTGTCATATACACCGTCTTTATCTTTATCCCTGCGGTTCGAACCCCAGCAGATAGAGAAGCCGAGTGCGAGGTTGACTGTCTTGGCCTTGGAAGGGATGAAATACTTGTTGGTATTCGGTATCGCGGCATAACTCGTCGGGATATAATCCATCGTGAGGGTCAGGTTGATACCATCGTAAGGCATGAAGCCCAAGCCGGCACCGATATTACTCCATTTACCGTTCTCCAGGAGCGAGTAGCTCACTGCGATGTTGAACCAATTGACCGGACGGAAAGCAGCACCGAGCGTCAACTCCTCATACAGACGGGAGTTATAGAGTCGGGTAGCGGAAACGATACCGACACCTACGCGGTTGTCCCAGAAATTAGCATCCACGCCGACGTTCAAACGCGCCGTGAGCATTTTGGCTCTGCCTTTCTTACCGGTACTCTGCAGTTTGAAGCCGTTGAGCAGGTTCTTGAGCTTGCTGCCAACCGTATCCATCATGATATCGGTAGAGAAATCTCCGTTCTCGTCTTTGTATTTCGGATCGTTGTAGTCGATCAGACCGGCACCCTCAAAGGTCGTGTCAACCGTGCATTTGAGCCGCTGGTTATTGGTCCAGTAGATGAATCCGAGGTCGGTGATAGCGGCGCTGATCTGTACTTGCTCAATGGGTTTGTAGGTAAAACCGAGGTCGATTGCAGCACCGTAACCGGAGGGCTTCAACCAGGAGCCGATACCTTTGTGGATCAGGCTGTCCTTATTGATCGAACCCTCGCCGATCTCCTTGATCGTTTTGCCGTCCATATAGGAAGCGAGGTATTCGTTATTCATCGGCGATGCAATATCGAGGTTCATATCGCCGTACACATGCCATTCAGAGGTAGTAGCGTCGATATTGAGGCTCTTGGCATTCAAACCACCATTGATCTGGCCTAAGAGGAACTTCACTTTACCACCGACAGTCCATTGATCATTGATCTGATGGCTGTATCCTCCGCTGATCTCCGTATAAGCGGTCGCATTGAGGCTGAACTTATTGAGATTGAAATTGCTAACGCCGTCCAGGTTGGTCATACCTCCGTTGAGGAAGAAGTTCGGCAGAGCTTTCGGAATCGAGGTACCAAACTCGATACGCTCGTTAATACCGATGGTCAGGTAACCCTTCTTCTTGATACGCACACCGATATTGAGCAAGCCGATCGTCATATCGCCATTGATGGTGATGATTTTATGGCATGCCTTGAGGAACGCCTGTTTGTCCGCATTAGGGTGGAGCGGTGTGATCGTCTTACCGGTCGTCGGATCTACGGTGAAGATATCGGACAGGGTAAGCGAGTTATTGCCAAGACTCAATACGGTCCAGCCGAGGGGCGTGAAGTTGACATAGCCTTGGCTTACCGGCTGGAAGGCCGGGTTGATCGTATGGCGCATCGGGGCGTTCTCCAAGAAATAGAGCGTGTTGACCTGCTGCGCGCTAAGCGCTAATGAGCTTAATGCCACGAGGGCAAGCATCATATATCGTTTCATTGCTTTCATGATTCAGCCCTCCTTATTTTTTATCGTTATTAAAATCCAGAACTGCACTCACTTTGGCGGTAACGCCGAGTTTGAAGATCAAATCCTGATTCTGCAGCAGACGGATGCTCTCCATTCCTTGGTCATATGCATATTTGAGTGCCTTATCATCGATGATAGCGCGTATACTGATGGTCTTGACGCTGGGCAGCAAGTTGATATCCTCTTTGCTGAGTGTAGAAATGAAAGTCGTGATACCTTCTCCGGTTGTGCGCCAGGACTCCTCCTTTGCGTCGTATGCCATCGTAGGCGGATCAATCGTGATTGTATCCGAATCGAAGAGGATAAACGGCTTAGTCGGATCTTTAGGATCCATGATCATCTTATCGTCCTTATCATAGCAACGCATAGTTGCTTTCACGTGCAGCGGAATATTGTTCTTAGCCTGCATGACAATCTTGAGGTTTGCGGCAGAGATGGTATCCACTACATCGGAACTTGCCTGGAGCGAATCAAGACTCACGTCACTGAGGTTCACATTATGGAAGGTGTCGGGATAGTTGACAAAGACGCCTTCGTTGAAGATGAAGGGCAGGGTAGAGTGTGCAATTACCTTAATCGAGGTATTTGGTACCACACGTATCTGCGGCGTCAGACCTTGATTGAAACGTACCTTGAAGCGGTACCCGAGATCTTTCGGTACGCGCTGGAAGAGTTCATTAATGCGTCCGCCTTCTGCAGTGCTGTCGAAGAGCACTTTCATGTGGGTAGTCGAATCGCCGATCTGGCTCGAAAGCGGCAGGTACTCGCCTTCTTTGAAGAGCACTTGGCGGGTTTTCTGGCGATTAGGACCAAACTCCGCATATTTCGGTATGTTGTTCGAGTCCGTGACGAACACATACGCGCTATCTATATAGAGCGCGCCGGCGATATACGTACGGATATCTACGTCCACAGATGGAGCCGCGAACGGCAGACTGGCCTTCGTCAGGAAATCAAGCGAACCCCAATTATCGCTCAAGTTGATTTTCTCCTCCGTTTGCATATCGCTGGACGGGGAGAACATACCCCAGATAGCCGTGTAATCGATGAAGCGAACACTCAGACGATAGTCAAACGCCGACGTGGCAGGTACTAAGAATGAGGTGTCGGCCGGAATCGTGAAGGTGAACCGGATATTGAAATTACAAGAGTCAATCACGTTCGTATAGTGCGGCGGAAGTGACGTGTTTTTCATCATGTTAAGACTGAAATCATTGACGTCGGTCGGAATCGAATCGCCGTATCCGTATTTATCGCCCTTGGCATATACAACCATCACGTTGCCGCCGGCTTCTTTCGAACGACGAACACGGTCGCCCAGATCAAGCGTTACCGTATCGATCCAATTCCAATCAAGGGGAAGACCACCTATCGCCTGGATGGTAGAAGCAAAATTAGCATGCTCGATCCACGCACTGTCAACGCGCTCATCGCTAAGTATGTCCGGATTGTTGATACCCTTCAACTTAATCGTCAGCGGGAAATCGAGGGAGATCTTCATCGGCATTCCGGGAAGCGTCGTCACCTTGCCGTCCGGACCGATCAGCCCCTCTGCATCTAATTTGTCATACACTTTCATCGAGATAGACGGAGTCGAGGAGAGGTATTTCGCCAGATCGACTTTGTGGTAGTCACGCACGATAGGCGTGTCCATCTTCCACGTAACAATACCCTTCTCAATGTAGATATTGTCTACATCGCCAACCATGTCCTTGAGAGTCATGCGAAACTTACCGATCGGCAGCGCAAGACCTACATCATCGAACCCGGCTTTCGCATCGATATTGCCCAGATCGATCTTCGACCGGCAACCCATCAATGTGCATCCGAGCACAAGAAATAGTAAGATTTTTTTCATATAATTAAAGAGTTTGTTTGTTATAATCACAATTCCGCGTGCAAAATTACAAAAAAAAATCCATATATGCAAATATATGGACTATTATTTTCGTAAATTTGATATTTTATCGCAAAAGATATACTTTTTCGGTCGATCGTGTGAGGGCTGTATAGAGCCAACGGAGGTATTCCCGTTTTTCCGATTCTTCTAATCCACTAATCCACTCATCCCCTAATCCGCTATCAATAAATACATGTTTCCATTGCCCGCCTTGTGCCTTATGACAGGTCACGCAGTAGGCATATCGAATCTGCAGCGCGTTGAAATACGGCGACTCGTAAATACGCTTGATGAGTTCTTTCTTGTTGCGTATCTCCGGATAGTCCTCTGCAACGCGGGCGAAGAGCTCTTTTTGCAGCGTATAGTTGGCTTCAGGACTGTCCGTACTCAGCGTGTCTAACCATACGAGTGCCTCTATTTCCCAATCGTAGTCCACCGATCGAAGGCTCGCTTTGGCGAAATGGAAACCATATAACTCATGTACGTTCGTCAACCGCTCGATCTCAAACATATCGCCGTTGGCGATGAACTCGAGGTCCTCGTATTCCTCTGCCCAGAAATAGTTGTTTTTCGTGACCATGATACGGTCTCCGTTGGAGAGCAACTCTTCCTTCCATAATACGCGTGCCCGGATGCCGCCGTTATAAAGGTTCGTCATCTTATTGCTGCGGGCGATGATGAGCGTCTCTTCTGCGCCGGCTTCCCGCCAACTCTGCTCAAGGATCTCAATGACTTCTTCTCCCTTAAGCTGCACAATATCCGAGCCATTGGGTTGTATTTTTATCTTCCTCTCTTGAGGAGAGGGGTGGGGAGAGGTTTTCAACTCCTCCCTCAGCCTCGTTGCCTCAGTGAGAATACCGCTGTCGAGCGCCTGACGGACGACCTGAGACAGCTGATAACCGGTAACGGATAACTGATAACTGTTTGCCATATAATCGGCATCAAGAGCAGGACTGTTAATACTGCCTACGGGCGGCAGCTGGGCATCGTCGCCAAGCAGGAGAAGCGAGCATCCCGAACCGCGATAGACGTAGCGCACCAGGTCATCTAACAGACATCCGCTACCAAAAGTAGGGTTGTCCCGATTACCGGAGAGCATTGACGCCTCATCGACAATGAAGAGTGTATTGCGATGCAGGTTATCGGCAAGGGAGAACGACTCTTTTCCTAATTGTTGTTGCCGGTATATCTGCTTATGGATCGTATAGGCGGGCGAGCCCGAGTAGCGGCTCATAACCTTGGCGGCACGACCCGTGGGAGCGAGTAGGATACAAGGTTGCTTGAGAGATGCCAAGGCGCGCACTAAGGCACTTATCACACTGGTCTTACCCGTACCGGCATAACCGCGGAGAATAAATGCTTTGCGCGGATCACGGGACACCAAAAAAGAACCGAGAGCTTGGAATAAACCTTCCTTCTCGGCATTGGGTTCAAACGGCAATTCCGCCTTAATTCGTCCTATAATGAAGTCTGTAAGCAATTTTTTTGCAAAAATATTTGGTCATATCAAAAAAAAGCAGTACCTTTGCACCCGGTTTAGGCAGGTGCTATACGACCAGCTCCCTCTGAACTCCCCCAGGACTTGACCGTAGCAAGGGTAAGAGGTTGTAGCGGTGCGATGTAGTTAGCCTGCCTTTTTTTGTGCCCGTTACTCTACGCGTAGCCCTCGTACATCGTACATCTTTCCTTTGTATATCAAATAGAGTTGTCCGTTCCGGAGAACTTTCGTATATCGTCCATCATTTCCTCGTAACTCCTCTATTCCTGTCGGCTTCATCGTATAGGCCTTCCAGGCGTCGGGGATGCCGTATCCGCTGTGGTTATTAAGGATATCGGGAGTGGTATAGTGGTTGGCAGAGCGGATGATGCGTTCCCGTATCTGCATGGCGTTCTCGTCCGGCAAGGCGGACCATAAGCACGCAGCAAAGCCCGCCATGAGCGGCGTAGCAAAACTGGTACCATTACCGCGGATGATATATCCGTCAGGCCGTATAAGTGTCGTTTGAACGCCTACTGCACATACCTCCGGCTTAATGCGTCCGTCGGCAGAGGGACCATAACTGGAAAAACTGCCTATCTCTCCGGCGATATTCACAGCGCCGACAGTCAGCACACTGTCTGCGTCAGCGGGCGCAGAGATAGTTCTCCAAGAATCTTCTCCATCGTTACCGGCCGCGACGCACACCAGCATTCCTTTGCGTGCGGCGATGGTAGCTGCGCGGCTTACACGGGTCGTATGTCCGTCCAATGCGGACTTGGACAGGGTCCAACTATCGTTGTCAAACATCGCATACCCGAGTGATACAGAGAAAATATTCACTCCTAAAGAGTCTGCCTTCTCCAGTGCTGCTACCAGGTTATCCATCTCTTTAGGGCTCTCTGTATAGGCTTCCTCGGAGCGCATGAGGTAATAAGTCACTTCCGGTGCAGAGCCTGTGTAATTGCTGGCTTTCGCAGCGATGGTACTGAGACATTCTGTGCCGTGGTTACCTGTGGAACCATAGAAATCATCCGTGTCATCCGTGAAATCGAAATGTCCCAACTCTTTTGTCTTTTGGTCAAAACAAGTTAGAGTATGCGCGTTATGGAATCCTCCGTCGCATACCGTCATCAGAATCCCTTGTCCTTTGAAACCCGCATTATGCAACGGGAGGAGGTTATAGAGTTGCAGTTGGTCCGATGCATAATCCGGATTGGAGTCCTCTTCGATGCGCCGCGTGATACGCCAAGGTTCTGTAAATTGTCTCGGTTTGGAGTCATCGCGCGTCATCTCTACGCCGGTAACGAATTTCAGTTCGGTTATCTTGGCAGCGGTGGTGGAGTCCATCCGGCAGGTCACGCCGTTGAACCAGCGGCTTTTATAGAGTATCTTGGCACCGGCTTTCTCTAATTGATTCATATACATCGGGCTGACGGGGTAATCCATACCGTCGGTAGTAATGCCCCATTTGGCGCGTTGCTCTACTGCCCGCGGCGATAACTGAGGTGCGCTCTTCTCCGGCTTATCCAGAAATGACACAAAATAGATATGTAGCAAAATGAACAACACCATAACGGTTTAACGATTTAACGGTTTAACGAGCGCAGCTCCAATTGTACTACGTTCTCCACGTGCTGCGTATGAGGGAACATATCCACGGGTTGTACGCGTGTGACGCGGTACTTGGCATCGAGCAGGGCAAGGTCGCGTGCCTGTGTAGCGGGATTACAACTCACATAGACGATGCGTTTGGGCTCCGCATTAAGGATCACATTCACTACAGCTTCGTGCATGCCGGCACGAGGCGGATCGGTAATAATGATGTCCGGATGACCGTAATGAGCTACGAAATCATCATTGAGAATATCCTTCATATCGCCTGCGAAGAAGAGGGTATTGTCGATTTTGTTGATCTTCGAATTGACTTTCGCGTCCTCAATAGCCTCCGGTACGTACTCGATACCGATCACCTGACGGGCACGGCGCGCTACGAAATTAGCAATCGTACCGGTTCCTGTATAGAGGTCATACACTAAAGGCAATTCACCATTATGCGAAGCGTCACCATTAATCAATCCACCATTGTCAAACGCAAACTCACGGGCTACTTTGTAGAGTTCGTATGCCTGCTCGGTATTGGTTTGGTAGAATGATTTGGGACCTACTTTGAACTGCAGGTCTTCCATTGTCTCGATGATGTGGTCCTGACCGAAATAGGTCTTGACCTCCAAATCGCCGATAGTATCGTTGTATTTCGTGTTCTCCACGTAGAGTAGGGAGATGATCTGTGGAAACTCCGTATGCAGGTACTCCAGGAAAGCAAACGCTTTAGCGCTATCCGCATCAGCGGCTGAAGCCGTCAGGCTCTGTCCGAAACATACAATGAGCATCAATTCGCCTTTGTGGTTATTCCGAAGAATGAGGGTACGGAGCAACCCCTCGTGCGTATGTTCATTGTAGAACGTAAGCCCGTGCTTGCGTGCGTACTCGCGCACGCTATTGCGGATACGGTTGTTAATCTCCGGCATGAGGTGACATTCCTCGATATCCAGCACTTTGTCGAAGCAGTTTGGGATATGAAAGCCGAGTCCGTATGTTAACTCGTTCATTCGGTCACTCGTTAATTCCTTAAAGGCTTCCATGGGGAGCCATTTTCTATCGGCGCAGGTGAACTCCAGTTTATTGCGGTATTCGTAAATATGCTTGGAGCCGAGGATAGGGGAGATCTCCGGCAGTTCGATTTTACCGATACGGGTGAGGTTGTCGATGATCTGTTGCTGTTTGTATTGGAGTTGTGCCTCGTAGGGCAGGATCTGCCATTTGCATCCTCCGCAAACCCCGAAATGCTTGCATCGTGCCTCGCATCGAACTGGGCTGGGCTGAATGACACGCAGCACACGGCCTTCCATGAACGAGTGTTTTTTCTTCGTCACCTGTATATCGACGATGTCGCCCGGTACGCAGTTGGGTACAAAGACCACCATGCCTTTGTCACTTGGTACTTGGTCACTTTGTATCTTCGCCAAGGCCTTGCCTTCCGCTGCCACGCCGGTGATCTCTATATGCTCTAATACCGGTAGATTTTTCTTTTTTCCCATAATAAAAACTTTTGCGCTGCAAAAGTACTGCTTTTTTTTGAATTATGCAAGGAAATGCGAAGAATTTTGTCTTTTGCCTTTTGTCTTTTGACTAAAAAATCTCTGATTTTATTTGCGTATATCAAAAATTATTGCTACCTTTGCGGCAAAATTGAAGATTATGGAAATCAGCTTACGTGCTCAATCGATGCCGGAGTCGCCGATCCGGAAGCTTGCCAAGTATGCCGATGAGGCGAAATTGGCTGGGGTTCATGTGTATCATTTGAATATCGGTCAGCCAGACATCAAAACTCCGCCTCAGGCCATGGAGGCGGTGAAGGAGTTTAATCAGGAGATTCTCGAGTACTCGCCTTCCCAGGGGCTCAAATCGCTCCGTACGAAGATGGTCAGTTATTACGCAGACTACGGGATCGACCTCTCGCCGGATGAGATCATCATTACCGCCGGTGGCTCGGAGGCGATTATGTTCGCGTATATGAGTTGCCTCAATCCGGGCGATGAGATCATCGTGACCGATCCCTCTTATGCCAACTATATGGCGTTTGCTATCTCCGCAGGAGCCGTAGTCAAGTCCGTCAAGACGGATATCAAGAACGGATTCAAGTTGCCGCCGGTAGAGGAGTTTGAGAAGCAGATCACGCCCAAGACGCGGGCTATCCTTATCTGCAACCCGAATAACCCGACGGGCTACCTCTATACCAAGCAGGAGATGCGTCAGATCCGCGATCTTGTGCAGAAATACAACCTCTACCTGATCTCCGATGAGGTCTATCGGGAGTTTATCTATACCAAATCGCCGTATATCTCTGCCTGCCATCTGGAGGGAATTGAGCAGAACGTGATCCTCGTGGACAGCGTTTCGAAGCGTTATTCGGAGTGCGGCATCCGTATAGGTGCGCTTATCACGAAGAATAAAGCCGTACGTGAGGCGGTAATGAAGTTCTGTCAGGCGCGTTTGAGTCCTCCTCTCTTCGGTCAGGTGGTTGCGGAAGCTTCGCTTTCCACGCCGGAAGAGTATATGCAGGAGGTGTATGACGAGTACCTCAGCCGTCGTAATTTTCTCATTGACCAACTCAACCAGATACCCGGTGTTTTTGCCCCTGCGCCTACAGGTGCTTTCTATGTGATGGTCGAGTTGCCGGTGGACGACGTGGAGAAATTCTGCAAATGGTGTTTGACGGATTTCTCTTATCCGGTCGATGACCCGCAGGGAAACGGTACCCAGATGCCGGCAACGATCATGATGGCGCCGGGTACAGGTTTCTATACGAACCCCGAAGATGGCCGTCATCAGGTCCGTATGGCGTATATCCTGAATAAGGAAGATCTCGGAAAGGCGATGATCGTTCTCCGCAAGGCCCTTGAAGCTTACAACGCGAAATAGGATATTGTTCTGCCTCCTAATGATGGTTTCAACCGCTCATGCGGCATTGACCATCACTTCTAACGGAGCGAATATGTCGGATAGTCTTTTAGCGGCTATCCGGACGCATGACACCGTGATATTGGACGGCACTAAAGGAGAGATAATCCTAGACCATACAGTAGTTCTTAAGCATCTAGAATATAAAACGATAATAGGTACGCACGATGCTTGTCTGCGTACGCGTTTTCGTGTTACAAAGGATATACGTACTATGTTGGATTCCGCTCATGTGATGGATCTTTCCACTGCCGGCGACGGAGGCTTGCTCTCCAATGGAATGATGGTGCGTGAACAGCGCGAACGGAAGACACGCCAATTGCTCATCGACCGTTTTAACGACCCAGATGAGACGTTCCGTTCCTCCGGAGGCATTCAGCTCTCCCATTGTCGGCATATAACTATCCGCGGCTTGCGCATACAAGGCCCCGGAGCTATTGATGTCAGCGGAAACGACCTTCTGGGCATGGACCATTCCATGTATATATCGATTGACAGTTGTGTGCTGATGGACGGTATGGACGGGAACATGGATATCACTTCGCAATCTGATTCTATTACGATCTCCCATTGTTATTTCGGCTATTCGGCACTCAGTTACGACCACATGAACTCGAATCTCATTGGTGCCGCAGACAGGGTAGTGGCTGACCGAGGCAAACTGCATGTCACCTATGCGTATTGTACTTGGGGAGAGGGGTGTCAACAACGAATGCCGATGGTGCGGTTTGGTACGATCCTTCTGGACCACTGCCGATGGGAATGTACTACGGCTCATCCGGCGGTTGATGTCCGCCGCGAGGCTACCGTCATCATCAATAGCCCTTCTTTCGGTCCCGGCGTCCAAACACCATACCGCACTGCCCCCGACGCCCAATGTATTATACGATAGCATCATTTTTATTCGAGCATTCAAGTTTCATTTAGTCATACGAAAAATGCGGAAAAAACTTGCATATATGTAAGAAAATGTGTAACTTTGCAGCGAATTTTGACAAATTATGGAAAATAATAGTATTGAAATGGCTCTGATGGAGCCTGAAGAGCGAGAATTAGTGGAATATATCCTGCGCGCGATTCCGGCAGAAGACCGCGGCGAACTGACTGCAGACGATGTGCTGCTGGTTTTGGACCTGATGGATGATTATCTGGAGGAACAAGGTTTGCTGGAGGAAGATCCCGCTACCGGCGAGATGCAGTATATCGACGGCGAGGTGGATGAGACAGAGCAACTGAACTATGTCTTGAAGGCGATGAAAGAAGAAGGTCGTCCGATTAGTTCGGTACAGATTCAGTTGATCCAGGATGCCGAGCTACAGTACGGTATCGAGAAAGGGTACTATGAAGAGGAATAAAATAGCGACTATAGGTTTTTTTGACGGAGTACACAAGGGACATCAGTTCCTCTTCGAACATCTGGGTCAATTGGCATCCGAGCGCGGCTTGGAGCCGTTGATTGTTACATTTGAGGATCACCCCCGCCGGGCGTTGGATGCGGACTATGTACCACGCCTGTTGACCTCGCTCGAGGAGCGTACCGCCAAGCTCAACCAGTACGGTGAGGTGCTTGTCTTTCCTTTTGAGGAAATCCAACCATTGAGCGCTAAGGAGTTTATGCTTCGTCTGCGCGATGAGTATGGCGTGACGGCCCTGCTTATGGGCTACGACCACCGGTTTGGTTCGGATCGTTTGAAACACCCGCAGGACTACCGGCATATAGGCGAACAATGCGGCGTGGAGGTTATTACGCTCAGCGAATATACGGAAGGCGAATGGCATGTCTCCTCGACGGAGATCCGAATGGCTCTTGAGACGGGTAACATCGCTGTGGCGAATGAATTGTTGGGTCATCCATACAGTCTGCGCGGCAGGGTAGTACACGGCAAAGCTATAGGCCGTACCATCGGTTTTCCGACGGCTAACATAGAGCCTCTTGATCCGCATAAAGTGATTCCCAAGTTCGGCGTCTATGTGGCGTTAGTAAACACCCCTACGATGGACGATGCCCCCTCGTTTGTCAATATCAACAAGAAAGGTCTGATCGAGGTACATATCCCCTCTTTCAAGGGTGATCTGTACGATCAGATATTGAAGATACGCTTCGTGCGGTTCTTGCGCGAAGAGAAACATTTTGAAAACATAGAAGAACTTCGCGAGCAGATCAAGGACGATATTGATAGCACCCTGCGTCTGGCTTGACCTCTGCCCGGGACACGCCGTCACGGTCTGAAGGATAAGGTAAAGCAACGATGCTGTCTCCTATTTCACGTGCCGGACTAAGGCTGTCCAGATGAAAATCGTAGTAGTTGTATTCTTTGTATTTATAGAAGGTATTGCGGAAGACGGGATTTTTCTCGTCTTCTATCCAATAGACGTTCATAGAAGCATGAGGGATTGCGAGTGAGTCGGTCTTGAGATAATTGCTGACAAACGCTCCCTCGTAATAGCGATCCAAAGGTGTAGCAAGTACCACCTGGCGCGTTCGTGAACCGGTGATAATCGAGTTATAGAACGAGGTCTTAGTCTTGGGTGTTGTCTTTCTGAGATTATCAATATAAACTGCTGCAACATCTTGTTTCGATGCCGACTGGATGCGTATATCCGTGCTGCCGAAATAGGAGGCGACGGTCGTATGAATAAAAGTATGCGTACCTCCGTCGCAATAGATACAATATGATCCGCAGTTACTGATCTCCGTATTTGTCACCAGCGCGTTCGTGTGCAGAAGGACCAAACCATACTGCGTATGATTATGGATGCGGCATCCATCCATGCGCAAAGAAGGCATTGCGCCATCGTTTGTCGTCATGCAGTAGAGGCCGACGTTACCGGATAGGATATCCACATAGCTAAACTCATACGTCTGTTTCTGCTCCGCTTGCAGATAGAAACCGTCCCAACTACCTCCGGCATAGAGGTACGGCACGTTCTCAAAGAGGCGGTCCAGACGGTCACCGCGAAGGATAACAGGCTGGGCAAGGGTACCTTTGGCTTTGACGTCGCCCAAGGCGTAGATACATGCACCCGAGTGCATGTAGATGCGTGCGCCGGCATTCATCGTCAGCGTCTTATGAACCACCAGGGTATCGTAGATGATATACGGTTTAGCAGCCTTAAAGGTCGCCGAAACGGTATCCGTGCGGCCGTTGTTATTACGTCCGATACGGATCACGTCCTGACCATACGCTTCTAACTCAATCTCCTGCGTAGCATCGTTCTCCAGATGAAAATGCAGTTGGTCTGTCACCAACACCGGATTATTACTATCCGTTGGGTCAATATCGGTCCGCACGAAGATGAACATACTGTCTCCACCGTTGATTTGAACATGCGATAGGCGTGATAGATCGGGTTCGCCGTCCACGTTCACCCGAAAAGCTGTTCCGTTGGTCAGCCATATACGATCGATGATCAGGGCATTCTTATTGCGGTTATAGACCATGATTTGTGCCGTGGACGAGCCTTGTGCCGTAAAGACCGTATCGAAGAGCAGTGTGTCGCACGAAAACGACAGCCGCAAGGAAGGATCGTTGCTCACTTTGTACTCACGGCAAGAGGGGAGAAGAAGGAACAAAGGAACAAAGTACAATGTACAAAGGAGTAATATGTGGATCTTCTTTTTCCTCATCCTTATTCAAAATTAAACGTGAGACATATACTGTGATTCGTCAAGCGCGAGATGGCATCGGTATAGAAAACGTCCTGCGGCGCTAATTCCATTCGTTTGTCGGAAGGGTAGAGCTGGTTTGCAAAACCGATGCGGTACGTAATCTCCGGACATAACTTGAACCATCGGAGATACAGATCGACGCCGAATCCCACTTCGCAGAAATAGTCCATAAGGTTGAGCAGCACAGGCTTCTCGCGATCCCGGCTAACGTTAAAACTGACACCACCTCCGCCGATGACGTAAGGTCTGTAGTTGCCTTCTCGCGCCGCTGAGAACTTGAGATAGACCGGCATGCTCACGGGAATAGCGAGCACGTCGATAGTCGATCCTCGTTTGCCGGGTGTACCTTGTACCGGCCGTCCGGACTCAGTCTTATAGCTGATCGTCCGGCTGCTGAACTGCATCCCCGGGCAGAAACGCAGATTGAGGTACTTACACAGCCTTAGATCCGTGATAAATCCCACGTTGAAGCCCGGCAGAAGGGTCTTAACGCGCGCATGGTAAATCTCCGTCTCCCCGGTAATCGGGTTTACGAGCGGTAACTCACTATCGCTTACTCCGAAACTGGAGAAGTTAAGTCCCAACTGGAAGCCGAAGTGGAAGAGTTTATCATCCACGTACGGTCTGTTTTGCGCTACCTGTGCTTTTACCGGACACAGGACATACGACAAAAGACTAAAGACTAATATGAATCTAAAATATTTCAATTCTCAAATCTTAAATTTAAAATCCGCTATCTAAATTGCTGTTTCCACTATCATCGAAATCATCATTTCCACCGCTGTCGAAGTTCTCTCCCATTTTACCTTTGCGTTTGCCCATCTGGGTACCGAAATTATAGGTAATGGTGAAGCTTATATTCCGGCTATGCCATCTATTCTCGCTATATTGCCAGAAGCCGTTTCCCCATGTTGTATTGCGTCTTGCGCGGCTGTCGAGCAGGTCTCGTACGTTAAGCGCCAAAACGAGTTGTTTGTTGAGGAAGGTATGGCGAAGACCAATATCGATAGAGTAACTATGGCTTGTCGTTCCCTGCGCGACAACTCTCGGCGAACGATAACGGGCACTAATCTGACCGCTGAAATTCTTCGTGAACATGAACTGCGCATTGAGGCGTACCGAACCGGCAAAGATATTCTGCCCCGCCAAGCGAACAGGAATCGTATCGCCTAAATGGTACATGTCCTGATTGACAGCTCCGATATTATTCCAATAAAAATTGGCGCTGGTAGTGAGTTGCAGCAGTTCGCCGAACAAACGGTTCTTCGCCACCACCTCGATACCTAATTCCTGACGTTTCCCCACATTGAGGTAGGTATTCTTCATCGTCTTGCCGTCCCGATCCATGTATTTGACGTTCTGTACGGCTCTCTCGCGGTATTTCCAGAATACGCCCGCGGAGATGGTATGACGTTCCCAAGTCTTGAGATAATTGAGTTCCAGATTATTGGAGTATGCGGGAAGCAAGTCTACATTACCATAACTGATGTTGGTGGAGTCTGAAAAGTCCATACGCGGGTTGATCTGGTGTCCCCAGGGACGATTCACACGGCGGGTATAGTTGAGTTGTAACTCATGTCCGTTCCCGAAATCATAACTGATATAAGCACTCGGGAATATCTGGAAATAGGAGGTATCTTTCTTATTCTCCATGCCTTCGTACGAATCGCGTGTATTCCCGTTAGCATCCTTGTAGAACGACTCCAAATGGCGCATGTAATACTCGCCGCGCAGCCCCACTTGGATAGACAGGCGATCCCAGAATCGGTTTCCGTAGGTGATATAGATGGCGTGGTTCTGAGTCTTGCCGTTGACATCGGAAAAATAGGGGAATAATTCCTGCGTGGGATTTCCGTCCGCTAAGGTATTATGTGCATCGGCATCGCTATTGCTCCAGTTCCGCGTGTAGTCATAGCCCGCTTCCAATCGGCTCTGCTGGGTCGGCTTCCACTCATAATCCGCCTTGATCTCCATACTCTGTTCCAGACTCTTGCTCCACTGGTTCTGATACGAGGTGTCGTTCTCTATCTGGGTGTAGTCGGTATTCATCTCAAAGCCAAAATTGTTATAGGTACCGCTGACGTAGAGTTTATGCTTGTCTTTCTCGAAGGTATAATCGAGCGTGACGTTTCCGCCGGGGTGGGAGCCCGTGCCGTTCTGGTCACGCGTGAAATGGCGCGGTAGTGTACCATCCTTGGTCGTCATGTCATAAGTACGTTGGTTTTTATTCTGCATCTTGAAGACCTTGGGATCACTTGCCATGCCAAAACCCGATATGCCGATGGTATGTCCTTCCGCTACATGGAAATTGAGTCCTCCACGAGCAAACATACCACCGCCTTTATGGGTCTGTTTTCCTTCTTGCTCTAAATGGTTGATAATGAGTGTGGAATCTAACTTTTTACTACCTTCTCCGCTCAAGTTATAGCGGTCGGTATAACTACCTCCGTTGCTGGTATGATAGCGATAGCCGATATTGAAATAACCATCCACGGGTCCGGAGTTGAAGTTGATATTAAAGCTTGCATTGGCTCCGGGAGGTGTATTCCAGGGCTTTGCGAGCGAGTATTCTATGCCAGCCTGTACCGATCCGTAATAGCCCGCCGTACGGTCTTTTTTCATGACTAAGTTGATGATACCTGAGGTTCCTTCCGGGCTGAACTTGGCAGAAGGATTGGTGATGAGTTCGATCTTTTCAATCGTACCGGCTGGCATTTGCTGGAGTACTTGTCCGCGGTTCTCCGAGTTGAGTCCGGCCGGCTTGCCGTTGATCCAGATCTCTACATCTTCGGAGTTGCGCAACGATATATTTCCCTCCTGATCGACATCAACAGACGGGATGTTCTCCAGAATATCCGTCACGGACGCACCCGCAGAGGCGATATTCTGATCGACGGTAAACACTTTCTTGTCCAGCTCAAAGCGCATCGAACTGCCTTGTCCGACGACTTCTACTTCGTTCAGGGTCTGTGTATCTTCTTTGAGTTGGATGCGTCCGACGTTCAGCGGTTTTCCCGCAACGCTAATCTCTTTGCGTTGCTCCCCGTAGCCCATAAAGGACACGACGAGCGTATAGCTTCCGTCCTTCAGCTCTATGGAGAATTCACCTTTCTCATTGGTGATCGTACCAGTGACAATTTCCTTTGTACCTGGTCCCTTGTCTCCTTGTACTTTCTCGACGCTGACGTTTGCGAAGTCAATCGGTTGCTTCGTTCCCGCGTCTATCACCTTACCGGTGATCTGCGCGGCAAATGTGCTGACGGCAAACGCGAGGAGCAGCATTATGTTTAACCATCTTTTCATTGTTTCTTTTTATCGGTGGTGAGTAAGTATCCATTCTACGGCTTCGGAGTATCCCTTAGAGCCGTGACCTATTATATGATGCGCGCACACATCCGTTAACAGGCTTGTCCTGCGGAAGGGTTCGCGCTTGGTGATGTCGCTTATATGCACTTCTACTACAGGCACATCACTTTCCTCTACGGCATCCCGAATCGCCACGCTGGTGTGGCTGTAGCCTCCTGCGTTGAGGACGATACCGACAGGTGCGTCGTTGGTCGTTGGTCGCGGGGCGTTCGCTTCCTGGATCTGATCAATGAGGTCTCCCTCATGGTTCGATTGAGCATACCTAAAGTGGATATCCGGCCATCGTCGCTGGATATCCAACAAAATCTGTGCCATCGTTTGAGAACCGTATATTTCCGGCTTACGGGTACCAAGACGATTCAGATTCGGACCGTTGAGGATGAGGATAGTCATCGTGCCCCATTAACAGCTAATAGGAACTCGTCGTTATCCTCTGTGCGTTCCATATAGGATTTGAGTTTTTCCATCGCTTCCTGTCCGTTCATATCGCTGAGCATCTTACGGATCTGCCACATGCGTGAGAGCACGTCTGGCGGAAGGAGCAGGTCGTCTCGACGCGTACTCGAAGCAGGGATGTCCACCGCCGGGAAAATACGGCGGTTAGCGAGCTTTCGATCGAGCTGCAACTCCATGTTTCCTGTTCCCTTGAACTCCTCGAAGATGAGGTCGTCCATCTTGGACCCTGTCTCGGTCAATGCGGTAGCGATGATGGTCAGACTGCCACCGTTCTCGATGTTACGAGCAGCTCCGAAGAAGCGTTTCGGTTTATGCAGAGCCTGAGCCTCAACACCACCTGACAGAACCTTACCCGACGAAGGCGCAACGGTATTATAAGCGCGAGCGAGACGTGTAATGGAATCAAGTAAGATCACTACGTCGTGACCGCTCTCTACCAGACGCTTGGCTTTCTCATGGACGATGTTCGCTACGCGGACGTGATTATCAGCCGGCTCGTCGAAGGTCGAAGCAATCACTTCGGCGTTGACGCTACGTTGCATATCTGTAACCTCCTCTGGACGTTCGTCGATGAGCAGGACAATCATATATACCTCGGGATTGTTCTTCAGAATAGCATTGGCTAACTCCTTGAGTAATACCGTTTTACCGGTTTTCGGTTGTGCTACGATAAGTCCGCGCTGGCCTTTACCGATCGGGCTGAAGAGGTCAATCATACGTACGCTAAGCGAGTCCTGATGGTTGCCTATGCAGAGTTTGAATTTCTGATCCGGGAAAAGCGGGATGAGGTTTTCGAAAGCGACACGTTTCTTCGCCAACTCCGGTGCGAGACCGTTGATGCGGATCACTTTATCCATCGGGAAGAACTTATCCGGTTGCGGGTTGACGCGGATCGAACATTCGATTGTGTCCCCGGGTTTGAGTCCGTACTGACGCACCTGATCCTTGCTGACATAGACGTCATCGGGCGAGGGCAGGTAATTATAATCTGCGCTGCGGAGGAATCCGTATCCGTCGGGCGCACACTCAAGTGTACCCATCGCAATCACGTTCTCGCCTAAGTTAGGCAGTACGTACGAACTCTCTTCCTCCTGCGGTTCTTCGTTCTTGGCGGGTGCTTCTTTGGGTTCCTCTGCTTTCGGCTCTTCGGCTTTTACTTCTTCTTTCTTTGCTTCCGGCGTTTCGTTTTTCTTCGGCCTTCCGCGTTTCTTCGCTTTCGGAGCCTCTGCCGGAGCCTCGGTTTTGGGTTCTTCGGCCTTTGCATTCGTCTCCTCTTGCTGCGTCTGGGGGGCTTCCTTGGCATTGGTTTCTTCCTTCTTCACTTCGATCTCACCAGCCATCGGTTTAACCGCTTTGACGGTCTTGTTGGGCTTGTGGTTATTGGCCTTGAGTTGTTCTTGCATCTGGGTCATTTCCTCTTTCTCGGTTCCTACCATAGCCACGACGGGTTCAGTGGATACAGATGTCACTTTGGCAGCTGTCCTTTGGACACCACGCACCCTTTCGCGCTTCGAGGGCTTGCCAGCCGCTGCGCGCGCCTCTTCCTTGGCCTGAACTACTGCTGCGCGGTTATCCGCCTGTGCATCCAGAATAGCATAACTGATCTCACGTTGCGATTGACTACGGCGGGGATTCAAACCCATACTACGCGCAATTTCGCGCACGTCGTCGAGCGACATTCGCTCGAGTTTTTGTAATTCGTATTGCATAAATTCAATTGATGTATGTACTTGGAAATTATCTCGGAAAAAGAGACTTCTCTCCCGAAATCGGCTGCAAAGGTACAACATTTTTTTGACATACGCAAGAGAAAAGAGATTTTTTGCAAAAAAATAATAAAATATGCACATCGGCTTGCATATATGAAAAAAAAGTAGTAATTTTGCAGCCGATTTGCGCGTACACGTACATTCCGTGTGCGGAAAATATATTTAGGATTATGGCAAAAGTAGCGTTAATAACCGGAGTAACGGGTCAAGATGGCAGTTATCTGTCGGAGTTTTTGTTGGATAAAGGCTATGAAGTACACGGTATCATCCGTCGTAGTTCGGTGGATTTCCGTGAGCGTATAGCGCATCTGGAGGGCACGCCGCATTTCCATTTGCATTATGCGGACATGAGCGATTCTATGTCGCTGGTCAAATTAGTGGGTAAGGTTATGCCGGATGAGATTTATAATCTTGCAGCACAAAGCCACGTGCAGGTCTCTTTTGATGCACCGGAGTTCACGGCGGATGTAGATGCTGTGGGGGTACTACGTATCTTAGAGGCGGTACGAACGAACCATCTGGAGAAAAGCTGTAAGATCTATCAGGCATCGACGAGTGAGTTATACGGTAAGGTCGAGGAAGTGCCGCAGAGCGAGACCACACCTTTCCATCCTTATAGCCCGTACGCGGTTGCCAAACTCTATGGTTATTGGATTATCAAGGAGTACCGCGAGGCGTATGATATGTTCTGCTGCTCGGGGATCCTCTTTAACCATGAGTCCGAGCGCAGAGGAGAGACGTTCGTGACAAGGAAGATCACGCTCGCTGCCGCACGTATCGCCCAAGGCAAGCAGGATTGTCTGTATCTGGGCAATCTGGATAGTTTGCGCGACTGGGGTTATGCGAAAGATTACGTGGAGTGCATGTGGTTGATTCTGCAGCACAAGACGCCGGAGGACTTCGTGATCGCTACCGGTGTACAACATAGTGTACGCGAGTTCGCCACGCTCGCTTTCCACCACGCAGGTATCGAATTGCGGTGGGAAGGCAAAGGAATAGAGGAGAAGGGAGTTAACGTTAAAACCGGCGATGTGGTAGTGGCTGTAAGCCCGGACTTCTACAGACCGACGGATGTGGTGAACCTCCTTGGCGATCCTTCCAAAGCCAAACGCGAACTCGGTTGGAACCCGCAGACCACCAGCTTTGAGCAACTCGTTGAACTCATGGTGGCGCACGATATGAAGAAAGTGGCTGCCGATGATGCCGCCGCTGAAATCCGCAAAGTGAACTTGGCGGAGTTTCTGGAGAAAGGAATTGACAAATAAAATCGGCTTATCGTTACGGTTACGTACCGCTGTCGTTATATTGAGCACCCGATGAGCATCCGATGAGCACCCGATGAGCATCCGATGGAGAAAGGTGGAAAGCAGGTGGAAATGTAATTGACAATTGACAATTGATAATTGATAATTGAGAATTGAAAAATGGAGAAAAATTCGAAAATATATGTGGCAGGACACCGGGGAATGGTGGGATCTGCGATTGTGAGAGAGCTGCAAAGGCAGGGATATACGAATATCGTGACACGGACACACAAGGAGTTGGATCTGTGTCGCCAAGAGGCAGTGGAGAAGTTCTTTGAGGAAGAGAAGCCGGAGTATGTGTTCCTTGCTGCCGCTAAAGTGGGTGGTATTGTGGCGAACCAGAATGCGTTAGCGGATTTCATGTACGACAACATGATCCTCGAGATGAACGTCATCCATGCGGCATGGAAGAACGGCGTTAAGAAACTCGAGTTCTTGGGCAGCAGTTGCATTTATCCGCGTATGGCGCCACAACCGATGCAGGAGAGTTGTTTGTTAACCGGCGAGTTGGAGAAGACCAACGAAGCTTATGCGTTAGCAAAGATCAGCGGACTCAAATACTGCGAGTTTTTGAACCGTCAGTACGGAACGGATTATATCTCCGTTATGCCGACGAACCTCTACGGTCCGAACGATAACTATCACCCGGAGCACAGCCACGTCTTGCCGGCGTTGATCAGACGTTTCCATGAAGCGAAAGTGAGTGGCGCAAAGAGCGTGACTTGTTGGGGAACAGGTTCTCCGCTGCGTGAGTTCCTCTATGTGGATGACCTCGCGAACCTCTGCGTGTTCCTTATGAATAACTACTCCGGCAACGAGACCGTGAATGCCGGTACGGGTAAGGAATTAACGATCAAAGAGTTGACGGAACTCGTAGCGAAAGTGATTGGTTATGAAGGAAAGATCGAGTGGGATAGCACCCGTCCGGATGGCACGCCGCGTAAGTTGCTCGATGTAAGCAAAGCAACCAAACTTGGCTGGACCTATAAAACAGAACTGGAAGACGGAATACGCCTGGCTTATAAAGACTTTCTTGAAAATCCAATGAGAGCGGAAAGATGACCGGTTTAGAACCGGAGCAAGATGGCTATACAGATGAAGGATTTTACGCTGGATATATATCGTGAACTCTTGGAGACCTTGCAAAAACAAGGTTACGAATTGATTTCCTATGCAGACTATCTGCATCAAATGTCAAATGACAAATGTCAAATGTCAAATGACAAATATGTCATCCTGCGACACGATGTGGATGCAAAGCCGGAGAACAGTTTGAAGACAGCGCAGATAGAGCACTCGCTCGGAGCGAAAGCAAGCTATTATTTCCGAACGGGAGAAACCGGATGTTATAAAGGAAGTAAGTTGTCATTACCGGAGAGTGTTCGCGCGATAGCGGCTTTGGGACATGAGATAGGGTACCATTACGAAGATATGAGTTTGTGTGGAGGAGATATAGATACGGCATGGAGTCATTTTAAGATCTGGCTCGATTATTGCCGTCAGTACTACGCCGTAGAGACGATTTGTATGCATGGCGCGCCGACCAGTAAATATGATAGCAAGGATCTTTGGCAGAAATACGATTATAAGAAACTGGATATCATCGGAGAACCTTATTTAGATACGGATTTTAGCGATGTGTTTTACCTGACGGACACAGGACGTTGCTGGGACGGCTACAAGGTCAGCGTACGGGATAAGATTCCCAGTTATCAAGATGAATGGACCGCGAGAGGCCTTACATGGCACACGACGCCGGCTCTGATAGATGCAATCCGACAGGGAAAAATCCCTGCACATGTGATGATCACCACCCATCCTCAACGCTGGACCAACAACCCGGCCGCATGGTGGAAAGAATGCGTAATGCAGAACGCAAAGAATATAATTAAGAGAATATTGATTAAAACCAAATAATGAGACCATTAAATTTTGCACTCATCGGAGCAGCAGGATATATAGCTCCGCGACACATTAAAGCGATTGCCGACACGGGTAACAACCTGTTGGTGGCTTATGATAAGTTTGATAGTGTAGGGCGTCTGGATAGTTCGTTCCCGGATTGTTCGTTCTACACGGAGAATGAGCAGTTCGACCGTTTCTGCTCGAAACAGATGCGGACAGACAATCCGCTGCAGTGGGTATCAATCTGTACGCCAAACTACACGCACGATGCATTTATCCGTTACGGATTACGTTTGGGATGCGACGTGATCTGCGAAAAGCCACTGGTTCTCAATCCGTATAACATCGACAACTTGTTGGAGTTGGAGAAAGAGACCGGACATAAGGCTTATACGATTCTGCAACTCCGTCTGCACGAAAAGATCCGTGCGCTGAAGGAGAAAGTGGAAGCCGGTCCGAAAGATAAGATCTACGACGTGGACTTGACGTATATCACGAGTCGCGGCAAATGGTATTATTCTTCATGGAAAGGCGATGTGCATAAGTCCGGCGGTATAGCTACCAATATCGGCGTGCATTTCTATGATATGCTGCAATGGGTGTTTGGTCCGGTAAAGCAAAATATAGTCCATGTGATGAGTTTTGACCGTGTAGCCGGCTACTTGGAACTGGAGAAAGCGCGTGTGCGCTACTTCTTGTCTATTAACGCGGATTGTCTGCCTGCTAATGCGGTTCAAGGTGAGAAACGCACCTATCGTACGCTGAGTATCGATGGCGAGGAGTTTGAGTTCAGTGCTGGTTTTACGGAGTTACATACAGAGAGTTACAAGCAGATACTCGCCGGTAACGGATTCCGTATTGCGGAGGCTCGTCCGTGTATCGAGACGGTTGCGCAGATCCGTCATGCGGAGCCTATCGGTCTGGTAGGAGATTATCATCCGCTTGCCAAACTGCCATTGAGTCCTCACCCGTTCGGATGGGATGAAAAGAGGTAAAGCCCCTTCCTCTACCTACCCCTAAAGGGGCAGGAGGGGTGGTTTAGTGTTTAATGTGAAATGTTTAATAGTTAATGGTTAAACTTCGAAACATATTATTTTTTGCGATAGTGAGCTGGGCACTTTCGTCCTGTGTGACAGCCCGGAAAGTGAACTATATGCAGAAACCTGACAAGCAGATCCCGAGCTATACTGATACTTTGAGTTTCGAGGATTATAAAGTACGAATAGGCGACCGTCTGTATATCTATGTTTATTCGCTGGATGAGAAAATCATGAAGATGTATAATGCTGGCGGAAGCAGTTCTTCACAAATGCGTCAGCAGATGACCGGTGGAGGTATGAATAGTTCGTATGATCTATATACCTATCTGGTGGACGAAGAGGGAACGATTGATTTTCCGACTATCGGTAAGTTATATGTGCAGAACTTGACCTCTCGTCAGGTCAAAATGCTGCTGGAGGAAGAGTTAAGCAAGTTGCTACAAGAGATACCGGGTTATAGTACGATTTCCGTAGAGGTACATATTGTCAACCGCAGTTTCTCGATTATTGGAGCGCAGAGCGGTCGCTACCCGATTACCAAGGAGAAGATGACTATTTTCGAGGCCTTGGCTCTAGCTGGTGACTTAGGGGAGTTTAACAGCCGTAAGGAGGTCAAGTTGGTACGTGAGCGAAACGGCGTGACGACTATCAAGACCTTTGACGCCCGTTCGGAGGATATCGTGAACTCGGAGTACTACTACATCGAGCCGAATGATATCATCTACATCCGTCAGATCCCGGGGTATAGTTTCGGTATCAACCACGTGACAACCGTTATTGGTGTGACTGCGGCTACGATCTCGTTCGGCGTATTCATCTATACGATAGTGCAGACAGGTATTAACCATGTGAAGAAACACTACGGCTCCGGCTCCAATTCGGGTTCTTCATCAAATACGGGAGGGAAATGATATGAAAAAGTATTCGATTATCTTATTAGTTCTCGTATCAATGGTGATGTCCGGTTGTTACAGCCATCGTGTAATCGGTTATTTGCAAGAGCCAACGAAGCACAATAAGTTGCCGGTATATGACAGTGTGGCATATGAGCCCTACCGAATCCGTATTAACGACGAGATCATCTATCGTCTGATCACGATGGACGAGACGATGTCGAAGATGTTAGGCGCCAACGAAGCGGGTATCAGTACGCAGTACGCCAATTCCTATCGTGTACATGAGGATGGAACGGTCGATATCCCGTTCCTCAAACCTGTCAAGATGCAAGGTTTGACGGAAAAAGAAGCACAAGATACCTTGCGAGCTGCCTTCCGGGAGATCATTCCGGACGCTGATGTTAAGTTAGCCCTGTACAACAAAGGTTTTTCTGTAATCGGTGATGCCAATGCCGGTCAGTATTATATTTATAAGGAAAAGATGAATATATTTCAGGCGCTTGCTATGACCGGTGACGTGATGAATAGTGGTGACCGTCGTCATATACGTATCATCCGTCCGCGCGACGGAGGACAAGAACCGGAGATCTTGGAATTCGACATCCGAACCAACACGATCATCGATTCCAAGTACTACTATGTCTATCCGAACGACGTCATCTATGTAGCACGAACGAAGAACAGCTTCTATACTGTACCGAACTACGCGGGCTTTATCGGCCTTATTACAAGTAGTGTGGCACTCTTGACAACTGTTCTTAACTATGTTGCATACCTGTATAAGTAAATTTGAATATGGCAAATAATCAATATTATCAACCGGGAGGCAATAATCAGTATTATCAACCGGGAGGCAGTAATGCCTACTATCAAAGCGGAGGCAATCAGCAGTATTACATGCAGGACCCTCAGCAGGGCGGCGACAACGAAGATGAATCGATGAGTTTCAATCCCATCGAGTGGTTGTTTACGTTCCTGCATTACTGGTATCTGTTTGTGATAGCGTTAGTGATAGCGATGGGTCTGGCAACGCTCAAGAATCGTCGTTGGATACCAAGCTATCTGTCGCAAGGAACGATTGTAATCAAGGAGAACACGGGTTATGGCGGTTCCAGTTTGTCTCTGATGCAGGGTTTTGGTGTCGATGCCGGTTATAAGAACGTGAATAACCAGATGATTATGCTGGGTTCGTACGACTTGACAAGCCGCGTGGTGGATTCGTTACCGTTCCTGAACGTAGAGTATATCACGCAAGGTCGTTTCAAGACGCGCCAACTCTATCGTCAGACGCCTATTTTAGTCGAACCCAAGCATATAGATGCCCGCGCTTATGGTATTCTTTACCAGGTGAACTTTAACAGCGATGGTTCGCTGCGGATCTCTTCCACGGACGAGGCGGTCGATCTGAACTTGGTGGTACATTACGGCGAACCCATTAGTTGCCATCTCTTCGACATCGTCATCTGGCCGACCGAGCTGATGGTGAACTCCGGTAAGATCTATTTCCGCTTCCGTACGCATGAGTCGCTTGTTGATGAGTTCATGAGTCGTCTGCAACTGAGTTTCGTAACTGAGGGATCGACTGTGCTTTCGCTTTCGATGGTCAGCGAGACGCCACAACGTGATTGCGAGTATCTGGACAAACTGGCTCAGATATACTTGCTGCAGAATCTGGAACAGAAGAACGAAGTAGCGGAGAACTCAATCCGATTCATCAATGAGCAGTTGAAAAGCTTACAGGCATCCTTGCAGGTCAGCGAAGGTGCGATGACCGATTTCCGTCAGGAGAACAAATTCGTTGATGTGAACTCCTATGCGGGACAGCTGATGGGTATGATTGCCGGCTATGACCAACAATCGATGGAGTTGCGTTTGCGCGAGACCTATTTCGATTATCTCATCAATTATATTCATACCAATATCGAATCCGGGGCTGTGATTGCACCGACGACGATGGGCGTGAATGAACCGATTCTAATGGGTCTTGTCCAGCAGTTGAACGACCTGCGTATCCAGCGTGGCGAATTGACGGAGAAGAATGTTTATTACGCCAAATACACGAAGGATATCGAGAATGTAAAGAAAGCAATTGAGGAGGTTGTAACATCCATGCGGGCATCGCTAAGCATAGAGAAAGAAGACCTGAAACGTCGTTATGCAGAGGTGGAGAAATCTATTAAGACCCTGCCGCAGAAAGAACTGCAGATGGTAGCTATCGAGCGTAATTACCGTATTGACGATAACTACTATACTTTCTTCCTGCAGAAACGCGCAGAGGCGGAGATTCAGAAAGCATCGAACACACCGGACAACAGCATTATGGATAAAGCCCGCACTACGGCTATCATGAATGCCAAGGCGAAATCGAAGACGACATCCACCTATCTTATCATTGGTTTCCTTATCCCGTTAGTACTGATCATCCTGAGCGAGTTGCTCAATAACAAGATCCGCTCGCCGAAGGATGTAGTGAAGCTCAAATTCTTCCGTCTCATCGGTACGCTTCGCCATGCACGCAGCCAGAACCCGACGCTCGTTCGGGCTTCGCCCCGATCTAGTTATGCCGAGATGCTACGCGCAATACGTACACGGATAGAGTTCGTGCTTCGCCGTAAAGAGAAAATGGTGATCTGTATCACTTCTACGGAATCCGGTGATGGAAAAACCTTCCTCTCAACCAACCTGGCGGCCCTTTATGGCATGACCGGAAAGAAGACGTTGCTGGTGGACTTGGATCTCCGTAAACCGAATATCCACACCAAACTGGGCTTGGAGAACGGATTAGGTGCTTCCAACTACCTGATAGGCGATTGTGAGGCAGAGGATATTTTTATCCGCAATACTCCGTTCGGCTTTGATTTCGTGCGCGCCGGTACGATTCCTCCTAACCCGGGAGAATTGGTGCACACCGACAAACTGGTTGAAACCATCCGTAAAGCGCGTGAGGAATACGATTTCATCGTTATTGATACATCGCCTATCGGACTGGTTCCTGACGCGTATGCTATTATTGAGCAAAGCGATTTGTGCCTGTTCGTTATCCGGTGTATGCAGACCAATAAGGCTTTCTGCAAGCAAACGCTTGAGCAAATGTCGGAGGTAGTAGATACCCCGGAGAAAGTTCAGTTGGTTCTCTCCGATATCCCGACCGAAGGACGTCACTCGTACGGTTCAGGCTATGGTTATGGTTATGGCGGTTACGGCGGTTATGGATACGGCCACCTCGGTTATGGCGGTTACGGTGGCTATGGCTACGGTTATGGCGGAGATAATGGCAAATCGAAGCGTTATGGTAAGTTGTATGGCAAACTGTATGGCAAGTTCATCAACGATGAGAAAGCGTATCGCTCGTACCATTATTACCACCACGACGAGGACGACGAGGAGTCGAAGCAGCAGACAACCGATTAACGCATGTGCGTGCGCGTGTACCTTAATTTATAATAAATGCAAAAAAAACTTGCATATATACAAAAAAAGCAGTAATTTTGTACCCGATTATGCAACAAGCATTCGATAACGATAAATATATCCGCATTCAATCGGAGCATATCCGTGAGCGAATAGCGCAGTTTGGCAACAAGCTTTACCTTGAATTAGGCGGCAAGTTGTTCGACGATATGCATGCGAGTAGAGTGTTGCCCGGTTTTCTGCCGGACAGCAAGTTGCGTATGCTTACCCAGTTGCGCGATTCGCTGGAGATTATTATCGTTATTTCAGCCGAGGATATAGAGCGCAATAAGGTTCGCCAGGATTTGGGTATCACGTATGATGAGGATGTGCTTCGTCTGCGCGAAGCCTTTATCGAGCGTGGATTTATGGTGTCTTCGGTGGTGATTACGCACTATGCAGGTCAGCGTTCGGCAGACTCGTACCGTCAGCGTTTGGAGCGGAAAGGCATCAAGGTGTATTATCATTATATCATTGACGGCTATCCGCATAATGTGGATCTAATCGCGTCGGAGGACGGGTTTGGACGAAATGATTATATTGAGACCACGCGTCCCTTGGTAGTCGTTACGGCGCCGGGACCCGGTAGCGGTAAGATGGCGGTTTGCTTGAGTCAGTTGTATAATGAACAAGTGCACGGTCATGAGGCCGGATATGCGAAATTTGAGACGTTCCCTGTTTGGAATTTACCGCTCAAACACCCGTTGAATGTTGCCTATGAAGCGGCAACGGCGGATCTGCAGGATGTCAATCTGATTGACCCCTTCCATCTGGAAGCATATGGCAAGACGGCGGTGAACTACAACCGTGATGTGGAGATTTATCCGGTTCTGGATGCACTCTTCACCTCTATCTACGGCAAGAACCCGTATAAGTCGCCCACCGATATGGGAGTGAATATGGTAGGGTTCTGTATCAGCGATGATGATGCGGTGCGCGAGGCAAGCAAACAAGAGATAATTCGTCGTTATTTTCAGGCTCTATGCCATTTGGCGAACGGCAAATGTAACGATGCAGAGATTAAGAAACTGGCGTTGTTGCAGCAGCAGGTGGGCATCAATACTGCCTATCGCCGTACGACGGTAGCTGCCCGTGAACGTCGTGCCCTGACAGGAGCTTTGCATGATGGTATTTTTTCCCATGCAGCGGCTATCGAATTGCCGAACGGAAGAATTATCACGTCCGAGGCCGGCGATTTATTGGGTTCGTCGGCAGCCCTGCTCCTGAATGCGATGAAAGAGTTAGCGGGTATTGACCATTCCGTGCGACTCATTCCGCAAAACATCATCGAGCCGATCCAGCAGACCAAGATTAACTACCTGCATGGTCAAAATCCGCGTCTGCATACGGATGAAGTGCTGGTGGCACTGTCCGTATTGTCGCTGCAAGATGAGAACTGCCGTAAGGCATTGGCAACCCTTCCGATGCTCAAAGGCTGTCAGGCACACTCCACGGTGATGCTCAAGGAAGTGGACTGGAGAACATTTAAGAAATTAGGTATAGATTTAACAACAGACCCTGCAAAAAAATAAGCAAAGAGCGTAAGAGAACTCGGGTGAGAATCCCGGACTGACCGGCAACTGTGATGACCTGATGGTCTAAGCCAGATCGCTTACACTTTGCGCGATTGAGAGTCCTCCAGGAATAGGACGAACAATGAATAAAAAGATTCTTTTCATACTGATTCTCGCACTCTGTGCACACTCTGCTTTCGCTACCGGCGAGGCAGAGATAGACTCCATATACAACGACTTCCGTATTGACGAGGTTGAGGTAACGGCGCGTACCTTAACCAAGGATGTTATTGTCCCTCAAACGCTTAAAGGAGCAGAACTGCAGGACCTGAATGCGCTTTCTGTGGCGGATGCCTTGCGTTATTTTGCGGGAGTGCAAATCAAGGATTATGGCGGAGTAGGCGGAATCAAGACCATTAACGTGCGCTCGATGGGCAGCCAGCATACAGCGGTCTATTATAACGGCGTGCAGTTAGGGAATGCCCAGAACGGACAAGTGGACTTAGGTCGCTATTCGTTGGATAACATGGAGCAGATTGAGCTCTACAATGGTCAGAAATCCGATATCTTCCAGTCTGCTCGGGAGTTCGGATCGGCAGGAAATGTGTATCTTACGACTCGTAAACCATATTTTAAGGCCGGCGAACGGGTGCATGTGCGTGCGCAGATGCGTTTTGGCTCATTTGCATTAGCGAACCCCAATGTGGGAGTCGATATCAAACTGACGGACCAATTATCGCTTACGATGGATGCGGAGTATGTGTATTCGAGCGGTAAGTATAAGTTCCGTTATAAACGGGTTCTTCCTAACGGCGATACGGCGTACGATACCACAGCTGTACGGCAAAATGGCGATATTAACGCCGTTCGGGCTGAGATAGGGCTTCATGACTACTATAGCTCAACGGGGTTCTTCCGTATTCATGCTTATAACTACTGGTCGGAACGAGGTATTCCGGGGGCAATTGTCAATAATGTATGGCGTAATGGCGAGCGACTTTGGGATAGAAACACTTTTGTCCAGGCGCAATGGCAAGACGAGTGGTTTAACCGCTGGAGCATGCGTGTCCTTGCTAAATGGGCGAATGATTACACGCATTATAAGAATTATGACGAACGTCTCTTGCCTTCCAATAATGAGTATCTGCAACAAGAGGCTTACCTGTCGTTTGCCAATAAGGTACAAATCTTCAATTGGTGGGATGTTTCGGTTGCATATGATTTCCAGTATAATGCACTTTCCCGCGAGAATTTGTTATTGGATGCTGAGCCGGAACATTTTCATCGGAAAAGTCATTGGCTGAGTGCCGCTACGGCGTTTAATGTCAAGGAATACCTGCGCATGCAGGCATCCGTCTTGATGACGGCTGTGGATGACAATAAGCCGCGTATTACTCCGGGTATCTTCTTCTCTTTCCGTCCTTATCCCAAGATGGACTTGAGCCTGAATGCGTTCTACAAGCAGAGTTACCGTTACCCGACGTTCAATGATCTCTATTATACTGACCTCGGAAATGCCAACCTTCGGCCGGAGTTGGCGCGCCAGCACTCGGTTGAAATAGCTTATCGCAAGGCGGCCAAACAGTATAACCTGTCTTTCTCCGCCTCCTATTACTATAATCGCGTGACGGATAAAATCATCGCTTATCCTAAAGGACAGCAGTTCCGATGGACGATGTTGAACTTAGGGGAGGTGAAGATCAACGGCGTTGATGCCAAGGCGGACATGTCTTTCTATCTGCCGTTGCGTTTTGTGTTGCATACGCGCTTTAACTACACCTATCAAAAGGCCATTGATGTTACCGACCCGAATGACACCTATTATAAAAACCAAATTCCTTATATCCCGCGTCATAGTGGTAGTGCGGTAGGAGGACTTGAGTGGACCAGCCGCCGCGGAGACCATTATGGTCTGAACTACTCGTTTATCTATGTGGGCGAGCGCTATAGCCAACAGGAGAACACTATCTATAACTACGTGCTGCCCTGGTACACGCATGACCTTACGCTATATGGAGAGTGGGGGATTAACTCTGTACAGAAAGAGCGCCTGGTCTGGCTCAAAGCAAATCTCGAAATCAACAACCTGCTCGGACAGGACTACGAAGTGATTCAGAACTATCCGATGCCTAAACAAAACGTACGATGCACCATAGCCATAAGATATTAATTTACTTTGTACTTAGTACTTTGTCCCTTTGTCTCTTCTCTTGCAGGGGCGACGAAGTCGTTTATCCTACTATCGGTTCGCATGTCACGGATGAGGTGCGCGAGGGCGGATTGTATGTGCTTTGTGAAGGAAACATGGGCTCGAATAAGGCTCGTCTGGATTATATTAATCTGGAGAAAGGCGATTATTATTCCAATTGGTATGGTTCGCAGAACCCGAAGCAAGTGAAGGAGTTAGGGGACGTCGGCAATGATTTACAGCAGTACGGCACCCGTCTCTATGCCGTCATCAACTGCTCGCATAAGGTGGAGGTGATGGACGCGCAGGCGCGGCATATAGGCCAGATAGATATTCCGAATTGCCGCTATTTGGCGTTCAAAGGAAGCAAACTGTATGTCAGCGCGTATGTGGGGTCTGTGGCGAATCCGGATATGTTAGGGTCTGTCTTTGAGATAGATACTGTCACTCTGTCTGTTACGCGGGAAGTGAAAGTGGGGCATCAGCCGGATGAACTCTGTGTAGTGGACGATCGTCTCTACGTCTGCAATTCCGGAGGCTATCTCACCAATCGTTATGACTCCACGCTTTCGGTTATTGACTTGCAATCATTTACGGAGATCGAAAAGATTACGGTTGGCCTGAATCCGACACGGGTTCGTGTGGATAACCGGAAGCGTCTTTGGGTTTGTACACAAGGGAACTATGCTGATAAAGACCCGATGCTGGTAATCCTTGACCAATCGGCTATTGTAAAACGTATCAATACGGCTTGTGCCAATATATCTATTGCCGGTTCAACGGCGTATGTTATTGATAACAAGCAGAATACGCTGCGGGCATTTTCTACGGTTGACTATACGGAGCAGCCTTGCCCTATTACCATTAAAAACTACGAGCATCCGTATGGCCTTTTAGCTACGGACGATGTTTTGTATATTACGGACGCCAAGAACTATGTCTCTTCCGGTCTGCTGCATTGCTATGGATACGACGGCTGTGAGCATTGGAATGCCAAGACGGGGGACATCCCGGGACACCTATGCCGCGTATCAGGAGCCTATGATCTCAGCGGAGAGACAACCAAAAAGGACACAACGAAGCACTCGCCGTATATCAAACGTGTATATGAGTACCTGCCCGGAATGGGACAGTTTGTCAATGAACTGCCGAAATACGAAGTGGGTGACGATGCGGCGTCTATGTGCCGCAAATGCGAACAATCGATTGCCAACAATGCCGGAGGAATGATTTCATTGGGAGGATGGGGTGGCTATGTCACTTTCGGTTTTGATCATCCGGTGGAGAATAAAGCCGGCAAGGATATCCAGATCCTCGGCAATGCCTTTTGTATGTCCGGCAGCACGGAATACGGCAGTAGCGAACCGGGTATCGTGATGGTGAGCCGAGATGAGAACAAGAACGGCAAACCGGACGACACATGGTACGAATTAAAGGGGTGCCTTTATGACGACCCGCAGACGAAACATCATACCTCGCGAACCTATACGCGGGAGGGCGACACCCTGCAAAATCCGTTCCATAAACATCCCTATTATCCGCAATGGATGACAGCGGACGAATACACCCTCACGGGAGCTCTTCTTCCGCCGCAGTCGGTTATGGTAAGCGGTCAGAGAGTACAGCGTATTTTGGATTTCGGCTATGTGGATAATAAACCCAATACGGACAAAGAAGGTACTTCCTTTGATCTCTCCTGGGCGGTAGATGCGTCAGGTCAACCGGTGAACCTCCCTTCTGTGGACTTCATCCGTGTCTATAATGCCGTCGATGAAGTTCTGCCGCAGACAGGCGAACTGAGTACCGAGATAACCGGAGCTGTCGATTTACACATCGACGCCCAATGATTAACATATTAAATCGTTCCATTTGTGCTTAAATTAGCTTTCAAACACGGCAAAAAGACGGCAACGACACGGCAACGACACGGCAACGAACTATAATGATACAACAATAAAAGAACGAGACAAAGGTTCAAAAACCTCTAAAATAAACCATATTTATTAACTATTTAAACAACAAAAACATTATGAGAAAACTTTTTCTTATTGGAGCACTTGCTCTCGCTTGCGCAATGCAGGCAAAAACGGTTACTCTCAATGTAGCTCAACCGCTGAATCCGGCAACCATCGAGTATGATTCGCTGGATGTATGGAAGGAGACCTACAATGAGGAGGACTATGAGACGATTGACTATCAGTCGATGTCTTTTTCCCACGTTGCGTGGACAGACTACAATTTCTGGTATGGCTTCACCATCGCGAAATGTCAGGACACTACGTACGCTCAAATGGCTGACCAGTTCCATTGTGTAGCCGGTGGAGGCTTGGCTGGTAAAGGCACCCCGTATCTGTTGGCATATGCCGCAGAAGGCATGTCCGCAGAACCGCCTTGTGAGGCCTTCTTTGATGCAGCCTATATTCCGAAAGAGGTCTCTTTCTGCATTGGATCGTGGGCTTTGCATAATGTAACGATTGGTGGTGCTGGGCATACTTTTGCTGCTGGAGACAGCCTCGTTATTGAGATCCAGGGTCTGGACGAAAACTATGAAGTAATTGACGGAAAGAAAGTTACTTTCTTCCTTGCTGACTATCGTAGCGCTAATGAATCAGACTGGAAATTGAACAATGGTTGGGAGGCATGTGATCTTTCTGCGCTCGGCGAAGTATATGGTCTTTCTTTCACCATGAAGACGAGTGATGTAGGAGATTGGGGGTCTAACACCGCCCTCTATTTCGCGCTGGACGGTTTGCAGATCTACAAACCGGAGGAAGTGGCTACCTTTGAGGACATTACCTTGGCAAAGGCGGATACTGTATGGCAAGGGGCGGATGCACCTGTTGTAGGTTGGAACAACTGGACAAGCGGTACCTATACTTTCCAAACGTACTATGGAGGTAATTCCGGCTACGGAGATTATTATGCTGCCTTTACGGTAACGAACGAGAAGGCAAATACTTCTACAGGTATGGCTGAGCCTTATCATTCTGCTTCCGGTGGCGCATACGAAGGAGACAACTTCGCGGTATGGAATATGAACTACTACGGCGCAGATACGGTTGCTTTTGATGCACAGGTGGTACCGGGCTTCTTTGTCAATAACACTGCTTATGCTGCCTCTTCGATGGTGAACGGAGATACGTATGCCAAAAAGTTCGGCGCTGAGGACTTCTTCACGCTCTTCTGCATCGGTGTCAAGAATGGTGCTGCGGTGGATACTGTAGCAGTGGAGTTAGCCTCCGATGGCGAGTATATCAACGAATGGACATATGTTGACTTGAGTGTACTGGGCGAGATTGACGGGCTTACTTTCGGTATGACCAGTAGCGATGCAAGCGCGTATGGTATAAACACACCGGCTTATTTCGCAATGGATAATTTCGGTGCAGCTAAACCGGAAGGATATGTAGTTCCGGAACGTGCTAAGTTCCCCGAGGAGCAAGGTGTTGAGAATACCAACGCGGCTGTAAAGGCGGTTAAGGTGATCCGCAACGGTCAGGTAGTTATTCTCCGTGGTGAGAAAGCGTTTAACATCCTGGGTGCTGAGCTCTAATGTACACCATACACCATACATCGTACACCATTCTCTGTACACTAATGCTTCTTTGCTTCGTGGGCTGTGCCAAACAGCCTGCGGAGCAGGGTAGTGTGCCCGAGGGGAATAAATATGCCACGGGCTTTCGGATTAACGAGACGGATACGGGCGTTGTGGTAGAGGTTTTTAAACCCTACCAGTGTCTCTGTGTGAAAGAGCCGATGCGGCGCATCGGTACGATGAGTACGGTGCAAGTGGGTTTTCTGTATGCCTTGGACGCTATTGACTGTCTGGCTGCCGTCTGCAACCCGGAGCTCATCTACACGCCTGTCAAAGGCAACGAGATTGACCTTGGTGACTCAATGAAACCCTCTGCCGAAAGAACTCTGCAAGCCGGATTAGATATACTCTTGGCGGTCAATTATGGCCAGTATGATAATCTGGAAGCAATGCGGCTGGAGAAGTTAGGGGTGCCTATCATTTTTATCAACGAGTGGCAGGAACACTCACCTCTGGCACGTGCTGAGTGGATCCGTGTCCTCGGTGCGCTCACCGGAAAACTGCGCGAAGCCGATTCTATCTTCCACAAAGTGGAAACACGCTATAACGCGCTTACAGCGAGTGTAAACAAGCGGTCTTATAGCGCAGCGGTCTCTATCATGTCCGGTAATAATTTCCGCGGCACGTGGTATGTACCAAGCGGAAAGAACTACTTGGCGTATCTTTTCAAGGACGCAGGTGCGGTTTATCCATTTTATGAGGACGAGCGTGAGACTTCTATCCCCTTGACGGTAGAGGAGACCATCCATTATTTCCATGATGCGGATGTATGGGTAGGCGCCGGAGGAAACTCGTTGGAAGAACTCGCCCGGATAGACGAGAAACATACTTGGTTTAAGGCGTACAAAAACGGCCGTGTCTACAACTGGCGCAAACAACGGCTGCCGAACGGAGCCAATAATTTCTGGGAGCGTGGGGTAGTGCACCCTGAAGAAATGCTTGAGGACGTTATTCATATCTTGAATAACGCCCCCGATTCAACGCTCCATTTCGCTAATAGGTTGTACTAACGGAGATGCTTTTGAGGCAGTTTCTACAGAGACAATCCTTGTAATGCGTGCGCAGGTATGCGCGCGCATTTTCATTTAAGGTGATACCCACGCATTGACAGAATGCATCGTGGGTACAAACAAAAGATGCCCCGCAACGAGGGCATACTTTTGCTATTCCTTCATTCCTGAATTCCATCAATATAGCATTTACTTCGTTAGCTTGACGATGACGGTACTGAGTGCAGGTACCTCAATATCCGTGCGGTTGAGGTCGACTAATTCGCCATTTAGCGGATTGAACCCAACGGCATTATAGTTGCCTAAAATCTCCGCGTAGGTCTTAGTCGGAATCCGACGAGCCTCCATAGCGGCGTTAGCAAATACAAACACAGCCTCCTTGTCATTGTAGCGGAAGAATGCGTACGTGTTATCACGTCCTCCGATGAAATGCATCGTTTTGCCGAAATGCAGAACCGGTTCTTTCTTGCGCCATTGGAATAGTTTGCTTTGGAAATCAAACATATCCTGCATCTGCGGCGTTACTGCGTCGCCCAGCGGAAGCGGCATACGGAGTAGGGAATGGCTATTCGGGTCGCCGTCCGCCGTCATGGCATACTCATCGCCGTATAGCAATTGCGGGATACCGCGCATGGTTGCCAAGAGAACGTACGCCAGTTTCACGCGGCGCGGATCTTTATCTTTGACGATATCGGTGATACGTGCCATGTCATGGTTGCCGAGGAAAGTGAGCAGTTTATTCACATCCGCGTACATATAATCCATGGTCATCGCGTCATATACACGTGTCAAGCCGTTGCCCCAACCCGTACCGTCGTTCTCTAATGCCTGACGGATAGCTTCTTCTACAGGGAAATCCATTACGGTAGGCAGGTTCGAATCAAAGCCGTCAAAATTCTTGGTGCCGCTTTGCCAGTACGCTACTGCCGGAGCCGGACGGGTCCAACACTCGCCTACGATATTGATATTCGGGTACTCCTCTCGGATGGCTTTAAGCCATTGGCTGCCCGGAATCCTCTCGATATACGGATAGGTATCCACACGCAGACCGTCCAGATCCGCGAACTCAATCCACCATATAGCCCATTGCTGGAAATACTTCAGCAGATCGGGGTTCTCAAGGTTCATATCCGGCATCGGTTTATCGAACCAGCCGCGATTGCTGAGTTGACGGTCGTACTGCGAGGCATTGATATCGTAGTTGGCAGTGAAGACATTATTGGTATTGGTGAACTCGGGGAACTGGTTGATCCAATCCGGATAGGGCAGGTCTTTCATCCACCAATGAGCAGCACCGCAGTGATTAGGCACCATGTCCATCAATATCTTCAATCCTTTCTCATGAGCCAGTTGTACCATCTTGGCGTATAGCGCATTGTCTCCATAACGCGGATCAATATGATAATAGTCCGAGCAAGCGTAGCCATGATAACTCCAAGCTGCTTCGTCGTCGCCTAACATCGGCGTCGGCCAAATAGCGGTACAGCCGAGTTTGGCGATATGGTCAAAACTATTGATAATACCTTGTATATCGCCTCCGAAACGTCCGTTTACATCCGCTTTATTGGCTTTCTCGCGCGTATCTTTGGTGCTGTTATTACTTTCATTGCCATCTACGAAACGGTCACTCATGATTAGATAAACCACATCCGACGCATCGAAACTGTGACGCTCGCGGCTTCCTGCCCGACGCTCGTTGATGACATAGTCATACGTGGCTTTCTTTTTACCTTTCTTCAGCGTGATGCGGTACGTGCCGGGCTGGTTGACGTCCATGTTTACGAATAGATAATTCGGGCTCTCGGCATTGTGTTGACCCGTAGGCACAAGACCCAAGCATGCTCCGCGCATCGCTTTGCCTTTGACTACCTGTTGTACGCTTACTTGGGCATCCGCCAAATCCTCGCCATGGAAGAGCAAGGTCAACGGAGTGGTCATGTTGGTCCACCAGCAGAGAGGTTCCACTTGCTGGATCTTTGGTGCGGCAAAAGTCATCTGTCCGATGAGTAATGCTGCTAAAATCAAACTTTTTCTCATAATGTTATTCGTGATTCGGATGATTCGTATTTATAACTGATTGACCATCACTTGCTCAAGCGTGCTATGCGTCTTCTTCAGTTCCTGGAATTTCTCCCAGCATGCCTGCATCTCGTCTGAAGGCTTTTGTAGAAATTCCTCTGATCCTTGTTTGTCGATTCGGTCAATCACCATGCCAACGCTTATCTTATGCGTGTCCAGAGCAGGCTGGAACGTACGCTCTTCTTCCTCCTCTGTATATACCTCGCGGAGGATGCCGGTCTCTACCATTCTGCCCAATAACCGGTTTACAAGACGGATGGGAAAATGATCGCGAATGGCAAGTTCGTGTGCCGTCAAGGGTGCTTCGTCTGCTTCAAATCGCTTTATAATAATGGATAGCAGGTATAGCATTATGAAGTCTTTGTACCGGCGGGACATTCGATTAACATCGTGCTCGTATTCAAATTCTTCGTTATTCTGGATGGCATAACTCATCTCTGCGCCTAATAGGATAAGCAGACTCGTGTATTGCAGCCAGGTCATCATAATCGGTATTGTAGCAAAAGCGCCATAGACAATACTGGTGCGGCTTAACATCGCTATCAAATAGACCGATAGCATTTGCAACAACTGAAACAGCGTACCCATGATAATGCCGGGGATCAGTCCGTTAATGAACCGCACTTTGGTGTTCGGTATGGCGATGTACATCCATGTGAAGACCAGCCAACTCATGAGGAACTGCAAGCATTGGGCGCTTCCTTCATGGAAGAATGCATGCAGTTTCTCTATATGTAATGCAGATTCGACCGTCGTATGCACGAAGATGTTAATTCCTGCCGAACAGACGATGAGCACAGGGATGAACACGACGATGGCGATATAGGTAGTCGCTTGACGCAGGATGGAGCGCGAGTTTTGCACATTCCATATCTTGTTGAAAGCGCTCTCCACCGATTGGAAGAACGAATAAATAGCCCATAGCAAAATGAGGATGCCGATACCGATGAATACGCCGCCTTGGGTGGTGTCTAAATACCGTTGCACCATGGACATGACGGTGGGAACCATGTTCGTCTCGCCAAGAAACGAATGGTTTAACTGGTTCTCGATCACATCCACCATACCAAAACCTTTCGCTACAGCTACGATCATAGCCAGGATTGGCACTACCGCAAAAATCATGGAGTAGGTGAGGCTCTTTGCTTTGTCATTGAGGCTCTTGCTGTTGAAACCGCGTATTACCAGAACGATTGTACGCACAAATCCATATCCGAAACGGCGAAGAAAACTATCGTTTTCCGTCAATGTACGTCGCCACATGTCGTAGCGCAGAAAGCGTATTATATCGGAAATTTTCTTCATGGCATCTCTTTCTCTAATGGAGCCCCCGAAGGGAAAGCAGGTCTGTAAGCCGGGTTCTGTACCCTTTCGGGCGTCTATCATTAATCTCGAGTCGCGTGTTACCACGTGCTTCTCTCGCTTCCTACCCTCCAACTCACGCGAGCAGCGCTCAAGCGTTGGTTTACTTGGAATTGCAGCCCACAGTATGCTCGTTTCACATCCCTCGTCTCTGTAGCGGTGACCAAACATTGCTGCCTGACGGCCGTTAACCGTTGTGGTGCTCTGTGCTGCCCGGACTTTCCTCTGCCGATGAGATTAAAGCACGGATGCTTTTCTTTCCCTCCGCAGCGATAGACCGACCTGCTTTGTGAGCGGTGTACGGGAATCGAACCCGCCTCCTCGGCTTGGGAAGCCGATGCACTACCGATGTGCTAACACCGCATTGGGGACGTGTACCTCGTACCTTTTCCCAAATCGAGTGCAAAGGTACAACAAAAATTGCACATATGCAAGCGTTCGGGTATTTTTTTTCAAATAAAATGGAATTTTGTCTTTTGTGGCATTATATTAATTGTGGAGCAAGATAGGCTGTTTCGAAGGTTCTGAGAAGGTAGTAGTACGGTATATGATTATTAAGAAGCACCTGCCATTTACCTGTCAATCTCGTTCGCACTACGTTCGCATCCCGTACGTGCCTGTAAGGTGCTCAACCCTTCTTTCTCGAAAAGGTTAAAAGTTATCAAATTGGGAAATCTGCTTATTTTGGCATGTTTTTTGTACGAATAAGGTAAAAAATAAAGCGTATGAAGAAGATATTCTCTGTTTTAGTGGCGGCGTTGATGGGATTCAGCGCAGCGCACGGATGTATGAAGAAGAATTCAGTTGTCAACCTTCAGAATTCAGAACTGACTGTTATCGTGATGGATACGACGCAGTCCTTGCTGAATGGCGCGGAGGTCAAGATCGGTAAAACGGTTTGGACTACCTCTTTCGACGGACGGGTAGTGATCAAGCCTGAGCAGATCGGTAAAGCGAAGAGTCTGACTGTGTCGCACAGTTCTTTTGAGAGCCGCAAAGTGTCGCTGGATGGTAATGCCGTGGCTATTGTCTCGCTGACTCCGAAACCTCGTAAGACCGGAAAGGACAAAGGCGGGAAAGAAGAGATGGCGATGACCTTAGGCGCTACTCGCAGGAGTGGAGTAGTCTATAACAAGATGATGGTTGCTGCAGGAGAACCCATGGCAGAGGCAGCCACGATGGATTATGCTACGATGGAACCCATGCCGGAAGTGGATATGCCTCCACGTATTTTACCGGACATCCCGGTGCCTAATAATGTCCAGGCAGGTATGTTGACGGCCGGCGAAGTGAATGATTTCGCCAAGTGGGCGTTATGGAGCGCATATCTGGATTCTGCCATCAGTTATCAGCAGACATGGGGTCTCACTCCGAAAATACGCTATACAATACAGGTGACGAACAAGAACGGTTATCCCTTTGCCTCCCGTGCCGTGAGCCTCTTGGACGAGAAAGGAAATACACGTTTCCAGGCCGTGACGGACAATACCGGCAAAGCAGAGCTTTGGGGTGAAGGAACTCAGATACGTGTGGAGGACCAAGTGATTGCTGCCAAGTCCTGGAGCGAAGGTATCAATGCGCTTATTCTCGACGAACCTTGTTCTAACGGCCAACCATCAACGACTGACGACCAGAGTGATGTGGATGTGCTATTCATCTTTGACGCTACCGGATCGATGGGCGATGAGTTGCGCTATCTGCAGGCAGAGATGAAAGATGTTATCGCGCGTGCATCGAATGCAACAGGTGGTCTGGCCATCCGTACAGGCGCAGTTGTTTATCGCGATCATGGGGATGAGTACCTGACGCGTATTTCCCGCCTGACGACCGATCTTGCCACGACACAGACTTTCATTGACAAGCAGTCTGCCAATGGTGGAGGTGACTATCCCGAAGCGATACCGGAAGCCCTTATGGCAGCGCTCAATAGTGCCGGTTGGGACTCAGAAGCGCGTGCGCGTATCGCGTTCCTTGTATTAGATGCCCCCTGCCATAGGGATTCGGCTACCTTGGCACTTCTTCACGAACAGATACTCAATGCAGCGGCGCTTGGCGTACGTCTCGTGCCGGTGGTATGTAGCGGATTGGACGAGAGTGGGGAATACCTGCTTCGCTCGATGGCGCTGATGACGAACGGTACATCCTTTTTCCTGACCGATGATTCGGGTATCGGACATACGCACCTCAAGCCGACGACCGACACGCTCAAGGTAGAGCACCTTAACGATATGCTCGTTCGTACGATTGTGGAGTTCAGTATGATGCCGGATTGTACGGGTCATTGGACCGAAGAGGCAATCAATACCGAAGGTGATTTCGTGCCGAACCCCTTCGAAATCAAGGATTTGACGGAGGAAGAGATCATCGCCAAGGATTCACCTACGACGCTCTATCTGATTGATATATCCGGCAAACTGATTCATATCTATCAAGGTCGTTTGGAGGATGCCAGTGACAGTCAGTTGTCGCGTCTCCATCTGCCAATGCTCTCCACTGGCGTCTATTTCGTGAAGGCGTTCTACGACGGCGCATGGCATACAAAGAAGATACTAATTCATTAAAATAACGAAAAAATATGGCATACGCTTGCGTATGTCATTTTTTTTTTGTACCTTTGCAGCCGCAAAGGTTTTAAACCGGAGTCGGTTATATCAGTATCGTAATAAAATACACTATATGAGTAAGAAAGAAATTCAATTTTCGCTGGTCTATCGCGACATGTGGCAGAGTAGTGGCAAGTACGTACCGCGTAAGGATCAGTTAGCGCGTATTGCGCCGGTAATCATTGACATGGGCTGCTTTGACCGTGTAGAGACGAACGGCGGAGCGAGTGAGCAGGTGAACCTGCTATACGGCGAGAACCCGAACCAGGCTGTCCGTACGTTCTGCAAGCCGTTCAACGAGGCGGGTATCAAGACGCACATGCTGGACCGCGGTCTGAATGCGCTGCGTATGAACCCTGTGCCCGCGGACGTGCGCCAGTTGATGTATAAAGTAAAACACGCACAAGGAACAAACATCACCCGTATTTTCTGTGGTCTGAATGATCCGCGCAATATCATTCCGTCTATCAAATGGGCGAAAGAGGCCGGCATGACCGCGCAGGCGACAATGTGTATCACCTATTCGAAGGTACACACGGCGGAGTATTATATTAACCTCGCGGAGCAACTCATCGAGGGTGGCGCACAGGAGATTTGCTTGAAAGACATGGCGGGTATCGGTCGGCCGGTGATGTTAGGTAAGATTGTAGCTGCTATCAAGGAGAAACATCCCGATATCATCATCCAATACCACGGTCATACGGGACCGGGCTTTAGTGTGGCCTCGATGCTTGAGGTAGCAAAAGCCGGCGGCGATGTGCTCGACGTAGCGATGGAGCCGCTGAGTTGGGGTAAGGTGCATCCGGACGTGATCACCATTCAGGCGATGCTGAAAGACGCAGGCTTCCTCGTCAAAGATATTAACATGAAGGCGTACATGGAGGCGCGCAGCCTCACGCAGTCCTTCATCGATGATTTCTTAGGCTACTGGATTGACCCGAAGAATGCGCTAATGACGAGTCTGCTGGTAGGTTGCGGTCTGCCGGGAGGTATGATGGGAAGCCTTATGGCGGATCTCAAAGGTATGCATGCCGCTATCAATGCCAACCTCAAGAAGAAAGGCGAGAAAGAGCTCTCTGAGGACGAGCTGCTCGTTCAGCTCTTCGACGAAGTACAACGTATCTGGCCGATGCTCGGTACACCGTGTCTCGTGACGCCGTTCAGTCAGTACGTGAAGAACGCTGCGCTGATGAATCTCTTCAGCCGCTCGATGGGTGAGAAAGACTTCACCCGCATGGATCCGGCTATGTGGGGCATGATACTCGGTAAGTCCGGTAAACTGCCGGGCGAGTTAGCGCCGGAGATCATTGAACTCGCCAAAGAAAAAGGATTTGAGTTCTATACCGATGATCCGCAGAAACTCTATCCGAACGTCCTGCCGCAGTATATCAAGGAGATGGAGGAACTCGGTTGGGATCGCGGTCAGGACGATGAGGAACTCTTTGAGTTCGCTATGCATGACAAACAATATCGCGAGTATAAGAGCGGCTTGGCGAAAGAACAGTTTAATCAAGACCTCGCAGAAAGAATGCAGAAAGCCGGTAAAGAGGTGCCGGAGGAACTACGGAAATACTTGGCTAAGGGCCAAAGTGACCAAGTACCAAGTACCAAGGGAACTTCCGAGGACGAGATGGCGGCTGTCGCTATGGCATTGCATCTCGCGCAAGGCAAGCAGCACAAAGAAGGTATCATCGAGTTACCGCAAGTCAAATCCACTGCATGGAATCATAAATATTATACACTTAAATAGACATGAAAAAGTACAATTTTAATGCAGGACCGAGTATCCTGCCGCAAGAAGTGATCAAACAGACGGCTGATGCCGTAATTGATTTTCAAGGTGAAGGACTTTCCGTCCTCGAGATCTCCCACCGTGCGAAATATTTCCAGCCGGTGATGGACGAAGCAGAGGCATTGATGAAAGAGTTGCTGAATGTGCCGGAGGGCTACCGTGTGCTGTTCCTCGGAGGTGGTGCGAGCCTGCAGTTCTGCATGGTGCCGTTTAACCTGCTGGAGAAAAAAGCAGCATACCTCAACACCGGTGTATGGAGCAAGAAAGCACTCAAAGAGGCAAAAGGTTTCGGCGAGGCAGTAGAAGTAGCCGCTTCGACGGATTCGATCCCGACGGACTATGAGATCCCGCAGGATGCTGACTATTTCCACATCACGACCAACAACACCATCTTCGGAACTGAGATCAACGACGAGAAACTCGCTGAGATCTACAAGAAGAAAGGTAATGTACCTTTGGTAGCCGATATGAGTTCGGATATACTGAGTCGTCCGATTGATGTGAGTCAGTACGACATCATCTACGGCGGTGCGCAGAAGAACCTTGCTCCGGCAGGTGTGACCTTCGTCATCATCAAAGAGAGTTGCTTGGGCAAAGTGAGCCGTTATATCCCGACGATGCTGAACTATCAGACGCATATCGAAGGCGGTTCGATGTTCAACACACCTCCTGTACTGCCGGTTTATACGGCGCTGCTGACGTTGCGCTGGCTCAAAGCGAACGGTGGTGTTAAATGGATTGAGGCGCGCAACAAAGCGAAAGCCGATCTGCTGTACAAGTGCCTGGATGAGAGCAAACTCTTCATGCCGACGATCTCGAAGAAAGAGGACCGCAGCCGCATGAATATCTGCTTCGTCTTCAAACCGGGTTATGAGGAACTGCAGGACGACTTCTTCAAGTTCGCTACCGCAAAAGGCATGGTGGGTATCAAGGGGCACCGTCTGGTAGGCGGTTTCCGTGCATCCTGCTATAACGCCATGGACCTCGAGGGCGTACAGGCGTTGGTAGATTGCATTAAGGAATACGAAAAATTACACTAATTATGGGGTATTCTTATATTTTGCCCACGGATCGGCATAGGATGCCGACTTCTACGGGTAAAACAATAGAACTCACAACATTGATAAAACCTATGAAAGTATTAGTAGCAACAGAGAAACCCTTTGCGAAAGTGGCTGTGGACGGTATTCGCGAAGTGGTAGAGGGCGCAGGATATGAACTGGCGCTGCTCGAGAAATATACAGACAAAGCTCAATTATTGGACGCTGTAGCAGATGCCGACGCTCTCATCATCCGTTCGGATGTCGTAGATGCGGCGGTTCTGGATGCCGCCAAACAACTGAAGATCGTAGTTCGTGCCGGTGCCGGTTACGATAACATCGACTTGGAAGCCGCAACGGCGCACAACGTGGTAGCGATGAACACTCCGGGGCAGAACAGCAACGCGGTTGCGGAGTTGGCACTCGGTCTGATGGTCTATGCCGTACGTAATCTGTACAACGGAACGAGCGGAACGGAGCTGAAGGGCAAGAAACTTGGTATTCATGCCTTTGGTAACGTTGGCCGTAATGTAGCACGTATCGCGCAGGGCTTCGGCATGGACGTGTACGCGTACGATGCGTATTGCCCGGACGAGGCAATGACGGCGGCTAACGTGAAGCCGGTTCATTCCGCAGAAGAACTGTACAAGACCTGCGACATCGTCAGCCTGCATATCCCTGCGACGGCTGAAACGAAGAACAGCATCAATCATGACCTTGTGAACCTGATGCCGAAGGGTGGTGTGCTGGTCAATACCGCCCGCAAGGAAGTGATCGATGAGGATGGTCTGATCGCCCTGATGCAGGAGCGCGCCGATCTCAAATACATGACGGATATCATGCCGGTGGCAGATGCGAAGTTCCGCACGCTTTTCGAGGGACGTTACTTTGCCACACCGAAGAAGATGGGTGCGCAGACTGCGGAGGCGAATATCAATGCCGGTATTGCGGCTGCCAAGCAGATCGTAGATTTCATCCAGAACGGTAACACCCGTTTCCAAGTAAATAAATGAAAAGACTCATTAGTTTAATAGTAATGACCCTTGTTGTGGCTTTTACCTACGCACAGATGAATGTCAAGTGCGTAGGGAAAGCTACGCAGGTGGTACATACAGGTGATACGCTGTTTATTTTTAAGAACGGTATAGAACTGCAGACTGTGAATAACGAGGTAGCCGATTGGTATTCTACTACGAATGGCACCACGCCGGTTCTTACCAACACTTCTTATGCCGGTACGCTGGATGATGGCGGATATTATATCAAGCAGAACGGAGTAACGTATAGCCCGTTTTATGTATTCAACTGCAAGCCGGCAGATATCGCCTTCACGGCGGCTCCGTCTTGTACAGCGACGACGCTGCACCTGACGGGCGACGTAGCGGCATATACCTATATCCGTCCGGATGCGTCGATGGGTACCCTCGCGCGCGTGTGTTCTATAAATTATAATGCGTTAGCATGGAATGGCGAAGCATGGGCAGACTCGGCGGTACATACCGACATGCGTTTGTCGCGCACGCTGAACCTGCCCGCGATGTACGGTCCGACGGATATATCGCTATGCTATGATACAGAGCTGCGCAGTAAGTTGGATTTAGACTCTGCTTGCGTAGAGATCACGCTGAAGGACAGTGACCTGGTCGCTATTGATTTTCATTTGGAGTCATTGGCTACGCTGCGTGGCGAGAAAGGCGAGAAGAGCAATGAGTTGAATCGCGCTACGGACCAGAAATGTATCACTGCGACGACCTCGGATGACTATAGCGGAGCACTCGAGGTGGCATTCTATGCCAATCCGACGCCGAGTATTCATCCGATCTATTTCCGATGGGATATCTACAAAGCAAACCAACATATAGCCACCCGTACGGATCAGGATATACGCTATTCCTTTGCCGAACCGGGAAGTTACCGCGTGGTATGCAATGTGAATAGCGCTGCCTGTACGCCGGACTCTATGGAGATGAAGGTGAATATATCCGAGTCGTACTTGCGCGTACCGAATGTGTTTACACCGGACGGTAACGGTAAGAACGACGAGTTCCGCGTGTCGTACCGCTCGCTGCGTGAGTTCCACTGCTGGGTATATAACCGATGGGGTAAGTTAGTCTATGACTGGACTGATCCCGCCCGTGGATGGGACGGTACGATTAATGGCCGCAAGGCTGCCGAAGGAGCATATTTCTATGTGATACGCGCGATGGGAACAGATGCCGCCAAAGATGCCAAATACCAATCCAAAATCTCATATAAGAAGAAAACCAAGAACCAAGACGAATCGGTCATTGGTGTTTATCAGATGAGCGGAGATATCAATCTGCTGAGAAGAAAAGAATAAATATTAACTTCGGTATATCGACATTTCGGTATATCGACATATCGAAAATGAAATGAGAAAATTTTTAACTATGGCTTTAGCCACCACTGTTCTGGCAGCTACTGCTGCAACCACCAATCCGTTCTTTAACTATAAGAACTGGAAGACACCGCATGGCACGTATCCCTTTAATGAGATCCATGCGGAACATTATATGCTGGCCTTTGAAGAGGCTTTCAAACAGGGACTGAAGGAGATCGACGACATCGTCAATAATCCTGCAGCACCGACGTACAAGAACACGATTGAAGCATATGAGCAGTCTGGCGAGTTGCTGACGATCGTAGCGGGTTGTTTCTATAACTTGACGAGCGCAGAGACGAACGACACATTACAGCAGATCTCGATGGAACTGAGTCCGAAGATGTCGGAGTACTCGGCTACTATCCGTCTGAACGAAGGACTCTTCAAACGAATCAAGGCGGTTTATGAACAGCGCGATAAACTGAAACTAAACAAAGCGCAGTATAAACTATTGGAAGATATCTATGACAGTTTTGCCAATAACGGAGCCAACTTGAGTACCGAGGACAAGCAGACCTATCGCGAACTGAGCGCAAAGTTGAGCAAACTGACTCTCCAATTCGGTCAGAACGTACTGAAGGCAACTAACGCATGGTCGATGCTCATTACGGATGAGGCACTGCTGGCCGGTCTGAACGATGATACGAAGGCAATGCTGAAAGAAAATGCAAAGAAGAAGGGCATGGAGGGATGGTTGCTGAACCTCAAACCGACGACCACTATTCCTGTAATGCAGGATCTCGACAACCGTGATATCCGTCGTGAACTCTATATGGCTAATGCCGGCAAGTGTGTAGGCGGTGAGTTTGACAACACAGGTCTCATTGTAGAGATTGTGAATACGCGTCTGGCACTCGCTAATCTCTTTGGCAAAAAGACCTACGCAGAGAAATCGCTCAATAAGACTATGGCTGAGACGCCGGAGAACGTATATAAGTTGCTCAATGAGTTGCGTGATGCCTATATGCCGACGGCTATAGAGGAAGTAAAGGAATTAGAGGACTATGCACATGCGCACGGATTCTATGCAGCTCATCTGCAGCCTTGGGACTTCGGCTACTATAGCAAAAAACTGAAGAAAGAGAAATTCGATATATCCGACGATGATCTGCGTCCGTATTTTGAATTGGAGAACGTCAAGAAGGGTGTGTTCGGTTTGGCTCAACGCCTGTATGGCATTACCTTCAAGGAGAACAAGAAGATACCTGTATATAACCCCGAGGTAACGGCATATGAGGTCTTTGACGAGAAGGGTAAGTTCCTTGCTGTTTACTATGCTGATTTCCATCCGCGGGATGGCAAGCGTGGCGGCGCATGGATGAATGATTTCCAGCCGCAGTATATGAAAGGCAAGAAAGATCATCGTCCGCACATTGTGAATGTGATGAACTTCACTCGTCCGACGGCAGAGAAGCCGGCTTTGTTTACCTACGACGAGGTACGTACGTTCCTGCATGAGTTCGGCCATGGCCTGCATGGTATGCTGACCCGCTGCCAGTATTCGGCACAGAGCGGAACGAATGTGCCGAGGGATTTTGTGGAACTGCCGAGCCAGTTCAACGAGAACTTCATCGATGAGAAAGAGTTCCTCGATACGTTTGCAAAACATTATAAGACAGGTGAAGCACTGCCGCAAGAGCTCTTGGATAAGATGCATGCATCGCAGACATATCACGCTGCTTATTCCTGTGTCCGTCAGTTGAGTTTCGGCTATCTCGATATGACCTGGCATACATTGGAGAAACCTTTCGAGATCAATGAGAGTATCGGTACCATTGAGTCTGTCTGCCGTTTTAGCGACGAGGCCATGAAGCAGGTACAAGTGCTGCCAACAGTTCCCGGTACTCAGATGGCTACCGCCTTCACCCATATTTTCTCGGGTGGCTATGCCGCCGGCTATTATAGCTATAAGTGGTCGGAGCTGCTTGATGCAGACGCCTTCTCGGTATTCAAAGAGGCGCAGGCTAAGAAGGGCGGCACGATATTCGATAAGAAAGCCGCCAAGCGTTTCCGTGAGAATATCCTGGAGAAGGGCGGAACAGAGAAAGCGATGGATCTGTACAAACGTTTCCGTGGCGGCGAACCTACCATAAATGCTTTGCTGGAGCGCGATGGTATCAAGGCTGTAGAAATCAAATAGTCCGCTTTGATCAAAGTATAAAGACAAAAGTAGAAAGGAATAGAAAATCCCGCCACTCGAGAGAGTAGGCGGGATTTTATTGTAAGTAGAAATGTGCTTGTAGTCAGGTCGGTTCTTAGTGTCTTTTAAAAGCGAAAACAGCCGTCATCGCGACGTCTGTTTTTCTAAGGTATTAGTCTGTTTATTTAAGGTACAAAAAAGATTGGTCTTGTTCGTAGGATTTGGTCTCTTTCTCAAATCCGATGCAAAGGTACTGCTTTTTTTTGATATGACCAAATTTTTTTTTATGTTTTTCAACATATTTTGCAAAATCGAGTTTGCAAAATGGTCATAATCGCTGCAATTCGATAACTTCCAAGTCCTTAATTTCCTTGCCGTCGATGGCAAAACGGAGTAATGTCTGACAGGGTTGCCAGCCTTGTTTTCCTGCGGCTCCGGGGTTCATCGTCAGGAATTTGAACTGGTGGTCATACTGAACTTTCAGAATATGGCTATGGCCGCAGACAAAGAGATCGATGATGTCGTTGGTCGATGGTCGTTCGTCGTTTGTCGCTTGAGCATTTTTTGCCTCGAGGCTTTTGCGGAACCAGGGGATGAGCCAGGGGTTATAATGTCCCGGATAGCCGCCAATATGGGTCATGAGGACGTTGACCTCCTCTACACGGAAACGATAGAACTCCGGAAGGGAATACCGTACATCGCCGGAATCCATATTACCATATACCGCGCGCGTGGGTTTGAACTCGCGTAAACGGCGCAGTACATCTTCCGAGCCAATATCGCCGGCATGCCAGATCTCATCTACATCCTTGAAATGCTCAAAGACGCGTTTGTCCAAGAGACCGTGGGTATCCGATAAAATGCCGATTCTTGTCATTGGTCGTTAGTCGTTAGTCTATGCGAGGGCTGTCGTTTGTTATTTCTTCGTGAGGCGGTCGATGGTGAAGATAGAGGCGAGGATGGCGAGGGTAGAGATGGTGATAAAGAAGACCACATCGCGCAGGTCAATCACTCCGCGTGAGAGCGAAGCGTAATGGTCCTGCATCATGACCCAATAGAGCACAAAGCAAACGAGCGCACCGGAAATAAAGCAGACGATCTGACTCTTGCTGAACGTAGCACAGAGAAGACCGATAGACATGAATGTGCCGGAAAGAAGGATCAAGCCGATGAACGACCCAAGGAACGCGCCGCTATCCAGATTGCCCATCGGTTCAGCCATATACGCCACTATGAAATAATGTACGAAGCAAGGTAACAGACCAATCAGTACAAGTGTCCAAGCTGCGAAATACTTACCAAGTACAATGCGCGTGAGTGAGATAGGCTTGGTACGTATCAGATCCCAGATACCCGACTGTCGTTCTTCCGAGAACAAACGCATCGTCAGAGCAGGGCAGAGTAGCATGAAAAGCCACGGGCTGAGTTGGAAGAGTCCGTCCACCTGGGCGTACCCGGAATCAATGATATTCCATTGACCCGGGATCACCCAAAGGAAAAGACTGATCGCCAAGAGGTACAACCCAATAACGATGTACGCTATCGACGTAGAGAAATAATATGTGAGTTCCTTCTTATACATTTACCATGTACCATTTATTTGGCTATTTAGCCATTTAGTGTTTTACCTCAAGGTTCTTGTTCACCGGGGTTTTGGGGAAGAAGATCCAGAAGAGGATAGCCACACAGAGTGCGAAGCCGGCAAAGATGAACCATGCTTCTCTCCATCCCGCCCAGATAGCCATCGGTTCGGTTTGGCTGATCACCAAACTATTCACGATACCCTGTGCAGAGAGCATACCAATCGTAGCGCCCAGGCCGTTTGTCATCATCATAAAGAGCCCCTGTGCGGAAGAACGTTGTGCTTCTTCGGTCTCCTGATCCACATAAAGGGCACCGGAGATATTGAAGAAATCAAAGGCAAAGCCATAAACGATACAACTCAGGATGAAGAGGATGACTCCAGGGAATCCGGGGTCACCTGCTCCGAAGAAACCAAAACGGAATACCCAAGCGAACATTGCCATAAGCATCACGTTCTTGATACCGAATCTCTTAAGGAAGAACGGAATAGCCAGAATACAGAGTGCCTCACAGATCTGGCTGATGGAAATCAGTATATTGGCATGTTGAACGCCGAAGGTGTCAGCAAACTTCTCGATTGCGCCAAACGAAGTGATGAAGGGGTTGGCATAACTGTTGGTTACTTGCAGACACATACCGAGCATCATTGAGAAGATGAAGAAAAGCGCCATCTTCTTTTGTTTGAAGAGCGTAAATGCTTTCAGACCGAGTGCCTCTACGAGATCCACCGATCCTTCTGCTTTCTTGATCTCGCAAGCCGGCAAGGTTAATGCGTAAACTGCTAAGAGGATACTCAGACTGCCCGAAACCACAAACTGCCACGGGGTAGCCTGGAAGCCAAGCAGGTCAATACACCACATCGTCACAATAAAACCTACCGTACCGAACACACGGATAGGCGGGAAGTCTTTGACTGTGTCCATGTTAGCTTTGACGAGTGCGTTAAAGGCAACAGAGTTCGTAAGCGCGATCGTCGGCATAAAGAAAGCCACGGAGACCGTGTAGAGCGAGAAGAGTGTAGCAAACTGCACATCAGCTGCCGTGTAGGCGTAGAGACCTGCGGCGCACATGAAAATACCCGCCAAGGCGTGGCAAAGGCTGAGTGTCTTTTGCGCCTGAATCCAACGGTCGGCTACAATACCCATCAAAGCCGGCATGAAAAGGCTGACGATACCTTGGATAGAGTAGAACCATCCGATGTGCTGACCCATACCTTGTTTGAAGAGGTATGTACCCATTGAGGTTAAGTACGCGCCCCAAACAGCGAACTCCAGGAAGTTCATCACAATGAGGCGGATTTGAAGAGATTTGTTTTTCATATTGTTTTAATTTTACTAGTTGTCCTAGTTTCCTAGGAATCCTAGGAGCCTAGAATTCCGAGGTGAAATGGAACGTAATGTGTTTATAGTCCTGCTGCGCCATGTTCAACACGTATGCGGAGTCCGCCATGAAGACATCTCGGCCTTCCTTATCCGTCGCCATGTATTGCGCCTTGCGTTTCTTGAACATATCGAGTTCGGCATCATCGTCAGACTCAATCCAGCAGGCTTTGTACATCTGTAGCGGTTGCCATTTGCATTTGGCCTGGTACTCATGCTCCAAGCGGTATTGGATGACCTCGAACTGCAGTTGTCCCACCGTACCGATAATCTTCCGTCCGTTAAGCTGGCTGACGAAGAGCTGTGCCACACCTTCATCCATGAGCTGGTTTATACCTTTCTCAAGTTGTTTCTGCTTCATCGGATCAGCATTGTCAATGTATTTGAACATCTCCGGCGAGAAGGAGGGCAGACCTTTGAAATGCAGGTGTTCTCCTGCAGTAAGGGTGTCGCCTATCTTGAAGTTTCCTGTGTCCGGCAGACCTACTACGTCACCGGCATAAGCTTCATCGACGGTTTCTTTCTTCTGCGCCATAAAGCAGGTAGGCGCAGCAAAACGCATCTGCTGGTCCTTGCGCACGTGATAATAATAGGTGTTACGCAGGAACTTACCAGAACAGATCTTAAAGAACGCGATACAGGAGCGATGGTTCGGGTCCATGTTGGCATGGATCTTAAAGCAGAAGGCAGTGAACTTATCCTCCATGGGCTCCACGGTACGCTCTTCTGCAGTAACCGGAAGTGGAGAAGGAGCGTTTGCTACCAGAAAATCCAGCAACTCCTGCACTCCGACAGTCTTGTACGCCGAGCCGAAGAACACGGGCGCTAACTCTCCACGCAGGTATGCCTCTTTGTCAAATGCCGGATATACGCCGTCAATCATTTCGAGGTCCTCTGCCAATTTGCCGTTAATGTCTTTCGGGCGGTTGTTGAGTGCGAAGACGGACTCGAATTTCAGTCCTTGCCCGTTCGCCCACACTACCGGTGTCACTTTGATTTGCAACTCACGCTCTACTTCGTCCATCAGATCGAAGGGATCTTTACCCTCACGGTCCATCTTATTCATGAAGACCATGACGGGTGTTTTCCGCATGCGACAGACTTCCATGAGCCGGCGTGTCTGCGTCTCAACACCTTTCGCAGAGTCGATGACGACGATCGCGCTATCCACTGCGGTAAGGGTACGGAAGGTATCTTCCGCGAAGTCCTGGTGTCCCGGCGTATCAAGGATGTTGATGTGATAGCCGTCGTAGTCAAATCCCATGACGGAGGTAGCAACGGATATACCACGTTGTTTCTCTATCTCCATCCAGTCGGAGGTAGCCGTCTTACGGATCTTATTGGATTTGACCGCTCCCGCCACGTGAATAGCGCCTCCGTAGAGCAGAAGTTTTTCCGTCAGGGTCGTCTTACCGGCATCCGGGTGGGAGATAATAGCAAAGGTACGACGGCGAAGTATTTCGTTTTGATCAGAAGAAGGAAGCATTAGCGTAACGTAGCACCAAATTTATCCTCAAAAGTCTTTTTGAGGCGGTTCATAATGTTCTCAATCTGTGTATCTTTGAGGGTATTTTCCGTGTCCTGAAGGATGAACGAGAGGGCATAGGATTTTTTGCCTTCCTCGAGGTTCTTACCCTCATATACATCGAACAGATAAACATTCTTGAGCAGTTTCTTCTCCGTAGCAAAGGCTGCGCGTGCAAGATCTGCAAACTCGATTGTTTTATCCACGAGTAGGGCGAAGTCACGTTTTACCTCCGGATACTTAGGCAGGTCCACAATCAAGGGTTTGTATTGCTTGTTCTGCTTGAGCAGTTGGTTCCAGTCAAGGTCCGCGTAGAATACGTCCTGATCGATATCGAATACCTTGAGTTGCTTGCGTGCCACAATACCGATAAAGCCGAGCTCCTTGCCGTTAACTGCTTTGAGTACGAGTCCGTCGGAGAAGAGTTCGTTCTCCAAACGCTCGATGGTAGCCTTGGCAAGGTCTATACCCAAACGCATAAGAATATCGTTTACATAAGCATGGAGCTGGTAGAACGTTGTTTTCTCGTCCTTGCGTACCCAAGTCTGCGATGTTTTGTTACCGGTGATCCAGAGAGCCAAATGCGGCTCCTCGGAATACTCAACAAGTGAGTTCTCCGGGTTATGCTCGCGCGCTGCTTGGTTTGCATGGAAATGATAGCAGTTGCCGAACTCATAGAACTTGAGGTCGCTATTCTTACGGTTCGCGTTACGTGCGATAGACTCAAGTCCGCCGAAGAGGAGAGTCTGACGCATTACACCGAGATCCTGACTTAACGGATTCATGATCTTAACACAGGTGTCAAGAGTGAGTTGGGTCAAAGGCTCGTAGTAAGATACCTTGGTAAGCGAGTTATTGAGGATCTCGTTGAAGCCTTGTGCGGTAAGTTGCTCTGCTATCTTACGACGCAGTTTCTCTGGGTCGGGCTTGACGCCGTACGCAAGGCTGGTATTCAGTTTATCCGGGAACTCCACATTGTCATAGCCGTAAAGACGGAGTATATCTTCCACTACATCGCACTCACGCTGAACGTCCACGCGGTAGCGCGGAACGGCAAGGTGCCATATTTGTGATTTGTCATTTGACTTTTGTGATTTGTCGAGGATCTCTATCTCCAAGGCTTTGAGGATGGTCTCGATGGTGTCTTCGCCGATGACTTTACCGATAAGCGAATTGACGCGGTTGATATCGATAGTAACCTGCCACGGTGCAAAATCTCCATTAATGGTGTCGGTAATCTCCATCGCTATTTGTCCTCCGGCTACTTCCTGGATGAGGAGGGCAGCGCGTTTGAGAACGTAGATGGTGTTGTTGGGATCGCATCCACGCTCGTACCGGAAGGAGGCGTCGGTCTGTAGTTGATGACGACGGCTGGTCTTACGGATGGTAACAGGATCGAAATAAGCCGATTCCAAGAACACGTTCTTGGTGTTATCGGTTACACCGCTCTCCAAGCCACCAAAGACTCCGGCAATACACATTGCTTCTTCGCTGTTTGCGATCATAAGGTCGCGTTCGTTCATCTCGCGCTCAATACCATCGAGGGTGACGAATTTCTCGCCTTGGTGTGCATAGCGAACGTGTATCTCATTGCCTCTGATCTTATCGGCATCGAAGGCGTGGAGCGCTTGTCCGCACTCGTGGAGCACGAAGTTCGTCACGTCCACGACGTTGTTGATCGGGCGAAGACCGATGGCCAAAAGGCTGTTCTTGAGCCAATCGGGCGACTCCTTGATCGTCACCCCTTTGATGCTAACGCCGGAATACCGCGGAGCGGCTTCAGGAGCGTCTATGTTCACCTTGATCTCCAAGTCATGATTGTCAATCTTGAAGGCATCCACAGAAGGTTTGGTGAGAGCCACTTCCTGTCCGTGTGCTTTATAGTACGCATAGAGATCGCGTGCTACGCCGTAATGCGAAGCGGCGTCCGAACGGTTCGGCGTTATATCGACCTCAATGATGGTATCGTTCTCAATGTGGTAATAATCCGCTGCTTTCATGCCCACCGGCGTGTCGGAGGGCAGGACGATGATGCCTGCGTGGTCTGTTCCGACGCCGATCTCATCTTCGGCGCAGATCATACCAAACGAGTCTTCGCCGCGCAGTTTGCCTTTCTTGATCGTGAAACTCTGGTCGCCGTCATAGAGAACCGTACCGATAGTAGCCACGATGACTTTTTGTCCTGCAGCCACGTTCGGCGCTCCGCAAACGATAGGTAATGGTTCGCCTTCCCCGATGTTGACTTTGGTAATATGCAAGTGGTCGGAGTTAGGGTGGGGTTCACAGGTGAGGACTTCACCAACCACCAGCCCTTTTAATCCGCCTTTGATTGTTTCTACGGTCTCCACAGTACCCACTTCCAGACCGATAGAGGTAAGAATTTTAGCTACTGTCTCTGCATCATCCTGCAGGTTGATGTAGCGTTTTAACCATTTGTACGAAATATTCATATGATCATTTAATTATTTAAGTCGTAATAAGTAATTCCTCGTGATCGCTTTGAGCGCCGGTATATAGAGCGCAATGAGCACGATCGCTATGGCGAGGAATATCCAGTTTGTCGCATCGCCCGTCACCATGCCGGCTGTGTCTCCCGCAAAACCAAACCACTCGGTAATACCAATAGTGAAGTGGTTCTCGAAGAAATGGAAGTACCGTGCGTTTGCCACTTCGATGCAGATGACCAAGGTATATAAGATCCCAAACCACCAGTTGCTTATTTTTGCGGCTATCTCACTCACGCGCACAGGGCAGGTGAGCGCCAAGACAGGCAATACGACGCAAGGCAGGGCTGCGATGTAACAGCCGATGAGATTGTCGAACTTCAGCCCGATGAACATTGCATGACCGGCTAAGGTCCAGTCGATGCCTGCTTCGGGTATGTTAGCCAACAGCAGCACAAGGCGGCATGCACTCATGGCGAGCATACCAAGCACATGTACGGCAATGAGGTATCCTATGGTTTTTGCGGTCCGGTCCATTCGTTAGCAATAGAGAGCAGGTTGACCCGCTCCATGTTAAATCCATATTCCCGCATTTCTGCGGCTTTTTCGGGTTCTTGTTCTATGATGTTTTCCCCGCTTCCGATGCGGTAGAGGCAATCGCGACCGCTCTGGATGCTATGGCAGAACAAGTATTCTCCATCTGAGACACCCAGGTGTTCGTCGCTGACGAAGAAAGCATAACGGCGTTGAGCGTTGAGAAAATCGATACCCAGACAGTTGTTCTCATGCGGGATACCCAGGAGGCTCAAGACGGTCGGCCATATATCTATCTGCGAAACGGGCGTAGAGATGACCTCCGGCTTCAGGTCGGGATGCAAGAGGAAGATGGGGATGGTGTTGTAACTCAGTACCATTTCGTAGGGTGAGTTCATCGGCGTACCATGATCGGCGACAAGTATATAGAGTGCGTTACGTCCCCATTCGGTCTTCTGCGCCGCTTCGATGAACTGCCGTATCGCATCGTCCGAATAGGCGATGATCCGCTCCGTATCGTTCGTGCCACGGGATTTGTAAGCCTCCGGGACGATGAACGGGCTATGATTGCTGACGGTAAGGAAAGAGGCGAAGAAGGGTTGAGCGCTTGCGGACATTTCGTTCAGTTTGTCCAAACCCCATTCGAACATGTAGTCGTCCTGCACGCCGAAATTATTCACCCGCTTCTCCGACGGATAGTCGTAGAGCGAATAGATGGTGGGGATGTTATTATCCCTCCAGAACGAATTCATGTTATCGTACTGCGGATTGCCGGTGACGAAAGCAACATTCGTATAGCCAGCTTGTTTCAAGTAATAGGGAAGACCGGTATAAAGATTAGAGGTTACGTCCATGCAGGTCTTGGCGAAATTCGGTACGTAGCCGTAATGAATACCGACGATGCCGTTGTTGGTATGGATACCGGTGGAGAAGGCGTTGGAACAGTATATACTGCGGTCACGCAGGCTGCGCAAATAGGGCGTCAAGTATTGTCCATCGCCGCTCTGACGCTCCAGGTTGAGGGAGGTCATGGACTCCATGAATATCAATATAACGTTCGGGCGGGCGCTTATGCGCGCGTAACAAGAGTCCTCGCGCACGATGGGATTAAGGCTATCTTTGGGCGTGTAACCCAATGCCTGCCGGATATAATCGATGGCTTTGTGCTCATCGATAGCTGCTATTTCCTTGGGAACAGGTTTCTTCCCGTGCTCCGCCGATTTGACGATATTAAAGATCGGATTGATACCGAGTCGGTTATAGAAAGGATTGTTGCAGAAATAAGCAAAACTGACCTGTAGAGGATACCGCTGGAAACTGCCGCGCAGTCCACAGAACACCGCACCCCACAACAACACGCAAAGCAGCGCGCCCACGCCATATTTTCGCCATTTTTCCATTTTCGCTGCAAAGGTAATACTTTTTTTTCATATATGCAAGCGCGCGCACAATTTTCCTTAAATATTTGTGTTTTAGCACCTCATTTTCTTCTTGTGTATTGACTGTACTATTAACAAAAACTATATATATACTATGTATATATATACAAAAAGTGCCTCAATGCACTTTTTTCTGTTTTATCCTTGGGTAATCCTTCGGTAATGGTTGGGTAATCCTTCAGTATTACAAGCTGAATAGAGTACAAAAGGCAGTGGATGGGTCTATGATGATCATTGGGGGTGTAGTGAAAAAAAACGAAAAAATATTATGCGCGCTTGCGTATATCAATTATTTTTTGTACCTTTGCGCCGGATTTTTAGTATATGCGAAGGATATTCATTTACATAGCATCCATTATGCTGAGCGTGTCCGGTATGGCGGGGGAAAAAGCCCCGGGTATGGAAGGAGAGAATATGATCAGCTCGGCGGGGAAGTATGACTTGCTGTGGGACTATAGTGAAGCAGCGCCGAGTGCGAATCCGGACAGAGGTCTTTCGTATTCGAGTGTGGTAAATGATGCAGAGGGAGTGAAGAACGGGTTGAAAGGAATCAAGTTGAACAGTTCCGGCTGGTGTAGTTTTGAGAAAGCCCCTGTAGCCGGTGTGTTGAAACTGACCTTTGGTCCCCGCAGCGGTATGAATCCGGCTTCGCTTCATGTATCGGCCTATTCCGGAGAGGATACCCGTCAGGTAACGACCATCGGTGTGACCTGTGAGGTACGCGGATTGCAGACACAGGTAATTCCTTTGACTGCGGAGCAGAATATCATTTATATCACGCGCATGTTGAATATAGAGACGGTGCTGCAGCGGATTGAGTTCGTGGCAGGCGTTCAGGAAACGCCGCAACCCTGCGAGAAACTGGAGAACCTGCTGAAGGAATATACGCCGGATATGCGGACGGATTCGCTGGGTAAGGAAGCGGCTTATTTCATCCAAGCGTTGCAGGCCGCGAACCTGAAAGGCGACACCACCATTTATCTGCCTAACGGAGTTTATGATTTGGGCGAGATGGTATTGACGGCCATAACAGCGAATGGCATTTCTATCATCGGCGAGTCGATGGAAGGCGTGATCATCCGCAACCAGCCGGATTATCGTCTGGAGTCTATAGACAAGAGTGCGACCCTCCGCATCGCTCCGGGTGTAGAAAGGACACATCTTGAGAACCTGACGATCCAGAACGCGTTAGATTACTACAAAGATGACAACGGAAGAGCCGTAGCCTTATGGGACCAAGGAACGAAGACCGTTTGCAAGCATGTGCGGCTGATGAGTCATCAGGATACGTATTATAGCGACCAAGAGGGGGGATCGAAGTATTTCGAGGACTGCGAGATACACGGGACGGTGGATTTTATCTGCGGAGACGGGAATGTGTATTTCAAAAACTGTCTGCTGTACTGCGAGAAACGTAGCAAGAACGGCGAAGGCACGGACGCCTTGACGGCATCGGGTGCCGGGAAGGATGATAAGGGATTCGTCTTCGATGGCTGCACGATCCAAAGCGAGTGCCCGGTAGTGAGTCTTGGGCGGAGTTGGAAGAAATACCCGAAATGTGTGTTCCTGAATACGAGACTGGATTTCTCGGCGGGCGAGTTCCGTCTGGAAGGCAAAGGCATCCAACGATGGACCGTACAAGGGATGATGGCGCTTCCGGAGTGTTTTGGCGAATACCGGACGATGGACCAAGAGGGCAGAGTAGTCTCGCCTGAGACGAACGAAGTGACGTTTGTGTTAGGCGGTAAGAGCCGTACGATGAACACGATATTAGCAGCCCCTCCCGACCTCCCCCTGGAGGGGAGAAGATAGGTAAATCTAGGAAAACCTAGGATGACCTAAGTTAAAAAAATCGAACAAACAACAACGATATTAAACAACATTAATTATTAACCACAATGAAAAAGACATTTCTTTTTGTGTTAGGTGCAATGTTAAGCATCAATGCATGGTCGTATGACAACGTGGCAGCGACCGTAAAGTGGGCTGATGGAACCGACAAAGCAGTCGTAACATCAGATGCCTTGGATGGAATCAAGGAGACAAAACGTAAAGTGGGCACAGCTCTAACAGAGGGCTCCCGCAGTAATCTTGCCGCCAATAACGGTGTTGCGATGGCGACATTCACTCCTGCCACCAACAAACCCGGTAAAGTTACATCAGCAATGGTGGAGTACAGCGTGAAGATGAAGAAAGGCGTTACCTTTACGCTGACAGGCGTTAGTTTTGACGCCATCAAGCAAGGTACAGATGGTGCTTCATTCGATTGGACTTATGCGGTAGATGGTATAGCCGGAGATGCCATTAATGTACCGGAGGGAGAACTTCTGCGTGACAATAACACCAGCGGCACGCCGGCTTTGAATCACTCACAAACTATCACGGCGAGTGCCGGACAGGAAGTGAGCGTACGTTTCTACGTATCGGGCTTTAACGCCGGAAAGTTGCTTTGTTTGAGTAATATTCAGTTAACCGGTATTATCAACGGTGAAGAGGAGGTACGTGCATTCACAGATTTCAAGATTGATTTCCGTTCTGAGAATCCGACCTTCGTTCTTCCGGAAGGCGGCGTACAACCGAGCAATGTTAGTTTTGCGAACCTGAACTACAAGGATGCCCAGCACGGTATTCAAGGCGGTACGATCACGGTAAACGTGGATGGACCTGTGAAATTCACCCTCGGCGGATGTTCTTGGGGAAATGGTATTGCCATCAGTAAAAATGACGAGGCTCTGACGACTATTGATAACAAAGTAGGCTGCGACAATAGTGGAGTAGGTAGTGGTTACACCAAGTTCGTGACTTGGACATATAACGTAGAGGAGGCAGCCGTGCTGACCTTCACTGTAAACGGCTATCTCCCGTATTTCTTCGCAGAGGCATGTGATTTCGTGCCGCAGGTAGAGGTGCGTTATTATGACACAGACGGCAAAACGCTCATCGGTAGCGAAATAGTAAACGGTGGCTCTAAACTGGCATACAAATACAATGCAGACTCGGTAACTGTAGCCGCAGGTAAGGCTTTCCGCGGTTGGTTCGACGGTACTACTCTTACTTCCCTCAAGGTAGCAGAAGGTATTGAACTTTATGAGGATTTAAACCTTTTTGCCAAAGCTACGGATATTGAAGTAGCGCAGTTAGGCGCAATCTTCAATTATGATCTCACGCAAAAAAGTTTCTACATTGAGGATCATGAGTTACTCTCTACGGAGGGTGGTGTATTCCATGATAGTAAGCACGGATGGGTATTCTCAAACGGCAATACATTAAGTGTCCAGGTAGCCGGAAATGCATTGCTGATTGTAGGAGTATGTGAGGAATCCGCAACAGGAACAACGGAGGTTAAAGATGCAGACGGCAATGTTGTAGGTTCTCTGCAGGTGGAGAAAAAAGTAACCGGTGACGGATTGAAACAGTCCATCTCTTATAAAGGCGAAGCTACTACGCTGACATTCCATTTCACCGCTACGAATTATATCCATAACCTAAAGGTTTATAATATTTCTGAGCTTCCCGAGAAGGGCGAGACCGGTTACTACGAGATCGCTCCGAACGATGGTGCCGGATTTATTCTGGCTCTTGAGTCAGCAAAAGAAGGCGATAAGATCTTCCTGCCGAACGGTGTGTATGACTTAGGTGAGACTGTTCTGACAGCCATCAGTCAAAATAATATCTCCATTATCGGTCAATCAATGGAAGGAACGATTATCAAGAACGCTCCAGATTTCCATAACGAGGGAATTGGCAAAACAGCCACTCTATTGATTACCAAGAATGTATCCGGCACTTATTTACAGGATCTGACCCTCCAGAACGCCATGGATTACTATGCCGCTATCGCAGCCGGTCTGGAAGGTGGTCGCGGTGTGGTTTTGCAGGATCAAGGAACGCAGACTGTATGCAAGAACGTACGTCTGCTCTCCTATCAGGATACCTATTACAGCAACCTACAAGGTGCAGTAAAGTATTTCGAGGATTGCGAGATTCACGGAACGGTTGACTTCATCTGCGGCGACGGTAGCGTTTATTTCAAGAACAACGTTCTCTATTGCGAGAAACGTAATGCTAATGGCTCCGGTAGCGATGTAATCACAGCCAGCAACGCAATAGATAGCGATCACGGTTATGTATTTGAAGGTTGTACTATCAAGAGTGTGTGCCCGATTGTTTCTCTCGGACGTGCATGGAATAACCAGCCGGAAGTCGAATATCTCAATACCACTATCGACTATAGCGCAGGTCAGTTTGCTCTTGCCGATTCGAAAGGTGAAATCAAGCGCTGGACTACGCCTCTGATGAGTGCCGGTGCCTGGCCTACATTCGGCGAGTACAACACTTGTGATACCGCAGGCAATCTGCTTACTCCAGCAAGCAATGTAGTAACCTTCATTGATAAAAAGTCCAATGATGCAACCAAAGATGTTGAGACCGTGCTGAGCGCAGAGCAAGCAGCTGTATTCACTATGGCTAATACCCTCGGTGACTGGGCAGCAACGGCAAAGACTGATGCTACACAGGCAGTTTGCGATCTGAAAAACATCGAAGATGAAGGTATTTATCTGGTAGAGACTCTTAACGGCAATGCAGAGCTAATGCTGGGTTCGCAACTTAAAGAAGAGGTGTTCCCTGAAGATTCAGGAATCACTGTCCGTAAAGCGAACGCCCGCGGTGGTTTCGGTTTGAAAGCCGGTGAGGAACCGCAAGGCGTAGAGAACACCAAGTCAGCCGAGGCAAAGAAGGCCGTAAAGGTATTCCGTGACGGGCAGGTTGTTATTCTCCGCGACGGACGCGAATTCAATGTTCTCGGTGCAGAGCTCAAATGAGCAGAATGGGAAAAATGAGAAAATAATTAAATGGATTGGTTTAGTAATTTATTTTTTGGCACGGGCATAGCACATTCAATTTTTGTGCTTGCCCTTGCCATTGCTATTGGTATTTTCTTGGGTGCGAAACTCAAGATCAAAGGTATTACTCTGGGTATTACGTGGATCCTCTTCTGCGCGATTGCGTGCAGCCATTTCGGAATGCGTCTGGATCCATTAGTAGAATCATTTGCGAAGGATCTCGGACTTATCCTGTTTGTCTATTCGATAGGCTTGCAGGTTGGTCCCGGTTTCTTCTCATCGTTCGGCAAGGGCGGTCTGCAGCTGAATATGCTGGCGGCTAGTATCGTCCTATTAGGTTGCGTCACGGCATACGTCATTCACCTCGTGAGCGGCACGGATATCGCTACGATGACGGGTGTGCTGTTTGGCGCTGTGACGAACACGCCTGGTCTGGGTGCGGCACAACAGACGTATCAAGATATGACCGGTGTGTCCAACCCCGATATAGCGTCCGGCTATGCGATGGCTTATCCTCTGGGTGTGGTAGGCATTCTGTTCTCCATGCTCGTCATCCGTTGGGTGTTCCGCATCAAGATGGACAAAGAGGAAGATCAGGTCAAAGCCGAGAAAGGCGAGGTGCAACAGGTAGAGCATTACGACATGCGCCTGACGAACCCGCAGATAGAGGGATTGCATGTGCGCGACTTGGGATTGCTGACGCATGTGACCATCGTGGTTAGCCGTGTGCTTGACACGCATGGGAATGAGTTCATGCCGGATGCAGAGACCCTTCTGCACGTAGGCGACCAAGTGCGGCTGGTAACAGATAAGAAAAATGAACGCACGGTGCTGCTGCTCGGCGAACTGACGGACATCCACTGGGAAGAGAAAGAGCAGAATATTCACCTGGTGAACCAACATATCGTGGTCACCAGAGACAAGATAAACGGCAAACAGATATGTGATCTGAAGGTACGCGACGCCTTCCACATCACCATTACCCGTGTTCGCCGCGCCGGTATCGAGCTGTTGGCAACGCCGGATTTGCGGCTGCAATTAGGAGACCGCCTGACCGTAGTGGGCGAGAAAGAGGCGGTTGACCGGATTGCGAAGGCCTTCGGCAATTCCACCAAGAAACTGGATGCACCGAACCTGGCATCGCTCTTCTTCGGCATCATCCTCGGCGTGACACTGGGTTCTATTCCTTTTGCGCTTCCGGGCCTGTCACAGCCCTTCAAGTTAGGTATTGCCGGCGGTTCGCTGATTATTGCAATCCTGATGGGCGCTTTCGGAACAAAATGGCATTTAGTGACCTATACGACTACTTCCGCCAACCTGATGATCCGCGAGATAGGTATCTCCCTCTTCCTCGCGGCGGTAGGTTTCGGAGCCGGTAGTTCGTTCGTAGAGACTTTATTGGACGGCGGATATGTATGGATAGGCTACGGCGTAATCATCACCCTTCTGCCGCTGCTGCTGATAGGTATTATAGCGCGGTATCATTTCAAATTGGATTATTTCACGCTGATGGGCTTGATTGCCGGCTCAACGACTGATCCGCCGGCACTGGCGTACGCCACTTCTCAGAGTTCGTCAAACGACCGCGCTGCGGTAGCCTATTCGACGGTTTATCCGTTGACTATGTTCCTCCGCGTGCTGACGGGACAGTTGATGATCCTATTGTTTATATAGACCGCTTCGCTAAAAGAATAAGGACCGCTGCGCTGAAGGAATAAAGACAGCAATGAAATCCGTAAACAGGGAAATATTGCGTTTGGCGATACCCAGTATCTTGGCGAATATCACTATCCCGCTTGTGGGAATAGTAGATACCGCGATAGTGGGTCATCTTAGTGATGCGGCCGCGATCGGCGGAATCGCCATCGGCACGATGCTCTTTGATTTGCTGTACTGGAACTTCGGTTTTCTGAGGGTCGGGACGTCGGGCCTAACGGCGCAGGCCTATGGTAGAAGCCCCCTCCAACTCCCCCATGAAGGGGGAGAGAAAGGGATGAAAGTGCCGGATGAATGCCGTAAGATCCTTATGCAGAGTCTGTCGGTTGCCTGCCTTGCCGCTTTGGCTATCTGGGCAATCCAATGGTTCTTCGTCACCGCCGTTTTGGCCGTTGTGCCCTGCTCGGCAGAGGTAGCGGATGTAGCCCGTAGATACTTCTTTATCCGTATATGGGCGGCTCCGTTTACCCTTATGCTGATGGCGTTCAAGGGTTGGTTCATCGGCATGCAGGACACACGAAGTCCGATGGCCGTAGATATATGGGTGAATGTGGTGAATATGGCCGCCAGTTATATCCTCGCGTTTTATACCTCGCAGGGTATTCTTGGTGTAGCCTGGGGCACCGTGATTGCCCAGATGAGCGGATTCTTGTTGGCAGAGGCAATCATGATTGTCCGGTATCCCGATGCGCGGGTTTACCAGACTCTCGAAGAATGGCGAGCTATAATGCGCTGGCCCGAGCTGAGACGAATGATGAAACTGAACGGCAATTTGTTTATCCGCTCGCTCTGCTTTATGGTTGTTTATGTTGGTTTTTCCATGTTAGCGAGCCGTTACGGCGATGTTGAACTGGCGGTGAGCAGCATCCTGATGAAGCTCTTTATGTTCTTCTCGTTCTTCGTGGACGGTTTTGCTTATGCCGGTGAAGCATTAGTGGGGAAAGCATTAGGGGAAGTACAAGGGGACAAAGTACAAAGTACAAAGGGCATAAGTATCATCGTGAAAACGCTCTTTAACTGGAGTATAGGAGTGGGGGTTCTATTCACGCTGATCTATGCCGTAGCGGGCGATGAAAGTATCGCGGTTATGACGAATGACGTGCCGGTCTTAGAAGCTGCCCAAAAATATATGGGTTGGCTTATTGCGATGCCTATCGTGAGCGCCATCGCTTTCATGTGGGACGGAGTTTATGTGGGCGCAACGGCGGGCAAGCCGATCCGTAATGCGATGATCTGGGCGGCAGTAGGTTTTGTGGTCGCGTACGTAATGACCTACCGCTTCGTCGGTGCACAGGCATTATACATTGCCTATTTCGCCCACTTGATAGCACGGGTGGTTTATCTGACGGTCAAATGGAGATACTGATCTTTGATCATATGAGCGAATGCACAGAAAGCGAGGTGCAACGAATGCTGCCGATGGTGTCTGCGCAGCGGAGCGAACAGGCACTTAGGTACAAGCATACACATGGGAAGTATTGCTGCCTCAAATCATGGCTGATGTTGAAGGAGTTGATAGACAAAAGACAACAGACCATAAGCGATTTTAAGTACTACGAACACGGCAAGCCCTTTATGGAGAGCGGACCATATTTCAGTATCAGTCATTGCAAGGAAGGCATCGCCGTTGCTGTGGATGATACGCCGATAGGCATTGACATCGAAGGTATCCGTCATGCAGACAAAGAGCTTATTGCGCGTACGATGAATAAGGAAGAGCAGGAAGGGATGGATGAGAGGAAGTTCACTCGTCTCTGGACGCAGAAAGAAGCTATCGTCAAAGCGGAAGGAGTAGGGATCGTGTCGTTTGAACAACTGCGAGAGATAAGATGTCAGAATTCAGAATTCAGAATTCAGACCATAGAGAAAGAGAAATATATTTACAGTATAGCACATAAATAACACTATATATGGAAAACTACATTGTATCAGCGCGGAAATACAGACCGCAGACATTCGAGTCCGTCGTGGGGCAACAGGCCTTGACGGCAACTCTTCAGAATGCGATACGTCAGAACCATCTGGCGCATGCATACTTGTTTTGCGGTCCGCGAGGAGTGGGCAAAACCACTTGCGCACGTATCTTCGCAAAGACCATTAACTGTCTGAATCCCCAAAACGGCTACGACGCTTGTAATGAGTGCGAGTCGTGTAAGGCCTTCAATGAGCAGCGGTCGTTTAATATCCACGAGCTCGATGCCGCGTCGAATAACTCGGTGGATGATATCCGTTCGCTGATTGACCAGGTGCGCATCCCGCCGCAGATAGGCAAGTACTCCGTTTATATCATAGACGAGGTACATATGCTTTCCGCCGGGGCCTTTAATGCGTTGCTCAAGACGCTTGAGGAACCGCCTTCCTATGCCATCTTCATTCTCGCGACAACGGAGAAGCACAAAGTGCTGCCGACAATCTTGAGTCGCTGTCAGGTATATGATTTCAATCGTATCACGGTACCCGACACGATTGCTTATCTGCAAAAAGTTGCAGCGAACGAAGGTATCACGGTAGGAGAAGAAGCACTCAATGTAGTGGCGCAGAAAGCAGACGGCGGAATGCGTGACGCGCTTTCCATCTTCGACCAGTTAATGGCGTTCTGCGGTTCCACGATCACGTACGAGCGCACGATTGAGGTCCTCAACGTACTTAATACCGATTATTATTTCTCGCTGGTGGACAAAGCTCTTGCGCACGATGTACCGGGTGTTTTGATGCTGCTCAACGATGTACTCAATCATGGTTTCGATGCCGGTCATTTCGTTACCGGCATGGCGCAACATCTGCGCGATGTATTGGTGAGCAAAGATCCGCAGACGGTGACGCTGCTGGAGACCAGCGAGGCGATTCGTACGCGTTATGCCGAGCAGGCCAAACGATGCCATCCTATATGGCTCTTCCAGGCACTCGATATCCTCAATACCTGCGATATCAACTACCGCACGGCACGCAATAAGCGTCTGACGGTTGAGTTGGCTCTTGTCAAGTTATGCCAACTCGGTATGGCGCAGAATATCCCGATGCAGGCGAGTCAGGTGAGTCAACCTAAACAGCCGAGTGCTCCTAGTCAACCAAGTGCGCCTGTTCAGCCGGCGCCAACGGCTAATGCGCCGAAAGAACCGGTTATTCCTTCGATTCCGAAGATGCCCAAGATCAGTCTCGGCTTAGGAAAGAAGAAAGAGGAGAGCCCGGCTCCGGCTCCCACGTCACCGTCCACGCCAACGCCGCAGGAGGAGTCTAACCGCCCTTTTACGGCTGACCAACTCAGAGACGCGTGGGTTGGTCTGGCAGCAATCCATACGGACGAACCGCGTCTCAAACAGTTGATCGAGAGTTATATCCCTCGTCTGATAGATGAGCAGACGGCAGAGATACAGATGCCCAACCCGTGGCAGATGGACCAGATGCGCAAGGCTATGCCTCAATTAGCGCGCCAACTGCGCGAAGCACTGCATAACAACCTGCTGCACGTACAACTCGTGCAGGCTGAGTACACCCAAGAACAGATGGCGTTTACCGCTGAAGAGAAATATAAAGTGATGGTGGAGCAAAATCCGGCACTCGCCCAACTCAAAGAGCGCCTGAACCTCCAGATAGACTAAAGCATATATTGGTTGACCTGTTGAAATATCTGCCTACGACCCGCAAAGAAACGGATCTGCGTGGCTGGGATGAAGTGGACATTGTCTTCTTCACCGGTGACGCGTATATTGACCACCCCTCGTTTGGGGCGGCAGTGTTGGGTCGTGTGTTGGAAGCCGCCGGTTATCGTGTGGCGATAGTGCCGCAACCGGACTGGCACGGCGACTATCGCGATTTCAAGAAGTTCGGCAAGCCGCGTCTCTATTTTGCCGTATCGGCAGGTAGTATGGATTCGATGGTGAACCATTATACGGCAGCCAAGCGCCGTCGGTCGGATGATGCCTATACGCCTGAAGGAAAGGCCGGTGCGCGACCTGATTATTGCACGATTACTTATTGCCGGATCTTAAAACAACTCTATCCCGATGTACCGGTTATTATCGGTGGTATCGAGGCTTCTATGCGCCGCCTCACGCATTACGACTACTGGAAGGATCAACTGATGCCTTCCATCCTCGTGGACTCAGGCGCAGATATGTTGGTTTACGGAATGGGCGAACAGGCCATGACGGAGATAAGTAATGTGCTGAGGGATAAGGTACAAAGTACAAAGGAGTATTTACACCGAATACCACAGACGGCATTCTTAACGGGCGACCAATCCGAGATACCGGAGGAGGCCATTATGCTTGCTTCACACGAAGACGCCGTGCGTGATAAGCGCAAGCATGCGGAGAACTTCCGTCTCATGGAGATTGAGTCGAACAAGATTCATCAGTCTCCTATCGTGCAGTCTGTAGGAAACCGCTTCGTGGTGGTCAATCCTTCCTATCCGCCTATGACAACCAAGCAGTTGGACGCAATCTACGACCTGCCGTACCAATACACGCCGCATCCGAAATACAAGGACAAACGCATCCCGGCATACGAGATGATCAAGTGGTCCGTTTGTATGCACCGCGGCTGTTTCGGCGGTTGTGCGTTCTGCACGATCTCTGCGCATCAGGGCAAGCAGATCGTTTCCCGCTCCAAGGCCTCTATCCTGCGTCAGATAGAGCGACTCAGTCAGTTGCCCGACTGGCATGGCATAATTTCCGATCTTGGCGGGCCTTCGGCGAACATGTACATGATGCACGGCAAGGATATGTCCCTTTGTGAGCGTTGCGCCCGTGCTTCGTGTCTCCAGCCGTCGATTTGCAAGAACCTCAATCAGGATTTTGAGCCGCTTCTGGATATCTATCGGACGGTAGATAAGTTGCCGTACATCAAGCATGCATTCGTCGGTTCGGGTATCCGATACGACCTGATGAGCGAGGCTTATGCCCGCCAACTCATTACCCGCCATGTGTCCGGACGTCTCAAGGTAGCGCCTGAACATTGTGCTGACACGGTACTGAAGATCATGCGCAAACCCTCATGGGCGAACTACTTGCGTTTCCGGGATCTTTTCCTGCGTATCAACAAAGAGGCGGGACTTAACCAACAACTCATCCCGTACTTCATTTCGTCCCATCCGGGCTGTACCAAGCATGATATGATGAGTCTGGCGGATGAGACCAAACGGATGCATTACCGACCGGAGCAGGTACAGGACTTCACCCCGACGCCGATGACGCTCTCCACCACGATGTTTTACACCGGCATTAACCCCTACACGCGCGAACCTATTTATGTCGCGCGTACACCCGAACAGAAAAAACAACAAAACCAGTATTTCTTCTGGTACAAAAAATAAAGTACAATGACAAATAACAAATTGATAAAAGGTCGTCGTTACCGAATCAATCCCGAGACGCTTCAATTGGAGCGTATCGAGCATGGTTTCCGTTACTGGATCCGTCGCTCGGGAGGTTATATCTTTGCAGGAATAGGCTTGGGAGTCATTTTCTTCTATGTATTCCTCTATTTCTACCCGTCTCCTCGGGAGGCATCCCTGATGCAGTATAACCGCAACTTGACGGCAGAGATGGAACTATTGGAGAAGCAGGTGGATCAGATGCAGATCATCCTCTCGGACCTGTCCCAGCGTGATGATAACCTCTATCGGGCTATATTGGGTGCCGAACCTATTCCGCTCAGTGCCCGAATGGGAGCAACCCAGCAGGTATCCTACTACGACTCTCTTGCCCGTATGACGAATACGCAGTTGGCAGCAGATATCCAGCGCAAAGTGGATATATTGGAGAAAGAGCTATACGTGCAGGCAACCTCATATGACGAGATTCTCGAGTTGGCGAAGAACCAGAATGTCCGAATGGAGAATATCCCGGCTATTCAGCCTGTCCTAAACAAAGATCTTAAACGAATGGCGTCCGGTTACGGGTGGCGTGTAGATCCGGTATATCATATCCGTCGTTTCCACGAGGGCATGGACTTCTCCGCGCCTGTCGGCACCGATATCTTCGCTACCGGCAATGGTACGGTGGTCTATTCAGGGTGGCGTCAAGGCTATGGCGAGACCGTCGAGATCGACCATGGTTTCAATTATTCCACCCTCTATGCCCATTGCTCCAAACGGGTAGTCCGGGTAGGGCAGAAAGTGAAAAGGGGTGATGTCATAGCCCTCGTGGGTAACACGGGTAAATCGACCGGACCTCACCTCCATTATGAGGTGCATTATAACGGTCGCCCCATTGACCCGCGTAATTTCTATTTCTACGACCTCAGTCCGGAAGATTACGACAAGATGGTACAGCTCTCCTCCAATATGGGAAATATGATGGATTGATACAAAAAGCCCCTCCTTCACGGAGGGGTTTGGGGTGGCTGTTTAGCCTAATCTGGAGATTTTTTCCAATTCTTTCACATTCAGTATTTGTATCCGCCTTCCGTCTATCGCCAGTAGATTCTCTTGTGCAAACTGGCTGAGTGTGCGAATAGCATTGCTTGTAGTCATATTACTCATGTTCGCTAAATCTTCGCGAGGCATTGCCATAGCCAGGGTTTTGCCGTCTTCCTCATAACCATAGTTCTTGAGGAGCAGAAGAAGGCTCTCCGCCAAACGACCCCGAATATGCTTCTGAGTGAGGTTTACCGTCTGAATCTCCGAGAAAGCCAAGTCCTTCGCCATCATCAGCATTACTTGGTAACAGAGCTTGCCGTTGGAGCCAATAAGTTTTGTGAAATAATCCTTCTGCATCCGATAGATAGTGCATGGCTCAAAAGCGTTCGCGCAGGAATTGTATGATTCGTTCGCGATACATGCGCGGTAACCGAAAATGTCGTAGGGTTTGAGCAAACGGATAATCTGCTGACGCTGACCGATGCCCTCTTTGTAAATACGCACTTTGCCGCTGAGTAACATCCATACATAACTCGATTCCTCGCCCTCTAAATGAATTGTTTCGTTCTTCGAGTAATGAACCAGTTCAACGTGCTTCACGATATCTGTTCTCTCCGCTTCTGTCAGCGTTTGCCACAGGGGATTTAACTCCCACATCGGGGCAAAATTCTCATTTTTAATCTTCATTCGAATCCTCTTTTCAGAAATCCGCTGCAAAGATACAATATTTTTTTTATATGCGCAAATAATTTAGCATTTTTTTTTCTGATTAAAAAATCTTTGATTTTCTTGCATATGTCAAAAAAAAGCAGTAATTTTGCAGCCGCAAAAGTATTAGTGTATGAGAAAGTTCCAAACAACAACTTTTCTTTTTTTATGCCTGTCAGCAGCAGTGGTCTTGTTGGCAGGTTGTTCCCGTAAGTCTAAATATGCCTATTTGACGGATAAACCGCTGCCTGTAGAGATAGAGGTTGTAGGCGAGAGTAATCAGCTTGTGATGAATTCCTATCTGGGCGAAATACGTCCGAAAACGGACATTTCCCTTATATTCCCGATAGGCGGTCAGATCACCGGTATTTTCGTTAAGAGCGGAGACCGTGTGCGCAAAGGACAGTTGATCGCTACCGTGGATAGTACGCAAACCAAGGCGATGTTAGAGAGCGCAGAGGCGATGTTTCGTCAGGCTAAAGATGCATGGAACCGTCTCAAACCTGTGCATGAACAGGGTGGTATCAGTGATGTGAAATGGGTCGAGATGGAGACGAATCTTGAAAAAGCCCGTTCGTTGGCTCTCTCTTCCCGTAAGCGCTACGAGGATTGCACGATGCGTGCTACGCAGGCGGGTATTGTTGATATGAAAGATATCAACGTGGGGCAGTATGTAGGAATCGGTCAGCCGATAGGTACGCTCATGGATCTGTCAGCCTATGTGGTAGAGTTCACGGTGCCGGAGAACGAAGTAGGAGCAATGACTATCGGTCAGCCGATTACGGTAGCGCTTCCTGCGCTGCGTAAGGAATATCAGGCACATCTAACGGAGAAATCCGTAGCGGCTACGATGATCGCGCATACGTACCTTGTGAAAGCGGAGATCACCTCGCCGGAGGCTGTCAAAGATCTGCTGCCGGGAATGGTTTGTCGGGCGGTTGCTTCTCAACGTGACCAGGCGGGATACATCATTTCCGCCGGTTGCATTCAAACCCAGAAAAGCGGTCACAGTGTATGGTTGATTAAGAACGGTCGTGCCGAGCGCCGGATGGTCGCTATCAGCGATTTTGTGGAGAACGGCGTATTGGTCAGCAAAGGCATCTCCTTTGGCGATACAGTGATCTCCAAGGGCTACCAGAAGATGTATAACGGAGCAGCAGTGAAGTTTTAATCTATGAGTACGCGTAATCATATAGAGGCTGCGATGCGTAACAGCCGCATTATCTATACGATAGTGGCGGTGCTGGTTGCTTTCGGTATCTTTGCCCTCGGTAAGATGAAGAAAGATGAGTTCCCGGAGGTAACGATTCGTCAGGGACTCATCGTAGCGATCTTCCCGGGTGCTACGGCGCAGGAGGTAGAAGAGCAGGTGGCTAAGCCTATAGAGCAATACTTATTCTCCTTCAAGGAAATCGACAAACGCAAAACCTACAGCCTGAGTAAGGATGGTATGTGTTATATCTTCGCTGCCCTGTCGCCAAAAGTGACAAATAGCAATGAAGCATGGTCCAAAATACGCGGCGGTATCTCCTTGCTCAAGCAGATGCAACTACCTACCGGTCTGCTGGCCGTTGCCGTCATTGATGATTTTGGCAACACAAGTAGTATTTTACTGGCGATAGAGAGCCCTGAACGTTCGCCGCGAGAGTTGCAGAAATTCGCCGAGATGACAGCCGACCGGCTGCGGGAGATTGAAGAGATGGGTAGTATCAAACTGCTCGGCCAGCAGTACGAAGAGATCGCCGTCACGCTGGATGTAGAGCGTATTTCCAAATATTCGATTGACCAGAACGTCATCCTCGCACGCTTGGCTTCACAGGGATTCCGAACGATGACAGGTGAGGTAGATAACGAGATGGGAGCGGCTCTTGTACATGTCGATGTACCGTATCGGACCGAGTACGAAGTGGGCGAGCAGATCATCTTTACCGATCCGGTGAACAACCAGACCATCCGTCTCAAAGACATCGCCCAAATAGAAAGACGCTATGAAGAGGCGACCAAGTATGTCCGTCGTTATGACGAGCATGGGGTGGGCGATTGTCTGCTGCTCAATATTGAAATGCAATCGGGTAATAACATCGTTGCGTTTGGCGCCAAAGTGGATGAAATATTGGAACAGATGCGTGCTACATTGCCGCCGGATGTCCAGATGCATAAGATCACCGACCAGCCGCGCGTAGTGGATAGTAGTGTGCGGTCGTTCCTCAAAGACCTGGTGGTCTCTGTGCTCATCGTCATCGCGGTCATGCTTGTTCTTTTCCCGTTGCGTACAGCCCTCGTCAGTTCAACCGGTTTGCCTGTCTGCATCGCCATTACGATAGGTATCATGTACCTCTTCGGAATCGAATTGAATACAGTCACCCTGGCGGCACTTATTGTGGTATTGGGTATGGTGGTTGATGACTCGGTCATTGTTATTGACGGATACAGCGATCTGTTGGCGCAAGGCCACTCGCGTTGGTACGCAGCTGCTGTCTCGACTCGTGACTTGTTTGTGCCGATGGTTCTGGCTACGACCTCTATCTCCGGTATGTTCTTCCCGATGTTAGGTCTCATGACTGGTAGCTTGGCGGATTTCATTAAACTATTTCCATGGGCGATTTTTATTGCCCTTACTTGTAGTATCCTCTATGCCGTTTGGATCATCCCTTATATGGCAAGCACCTTCATCCGTCGCAAGCCGGTAGGCGCCAAACCGACCTTAGTGGAGCGTACGCAGGAGAAATTCTTCGCGGCTCTGCAGGCGGGGTATCAGAAACTGTTGGATCTCTGTTTCCGCCATCCGTGGTGGACGATAGGTATCAGTCTGGGGTCGGTCGTTTTGGGAAGCATCATCCTCACGCAGTTGGATATCCAATTGATGCCGAAAGCCGATCGCGATAGTTTTGCGGTGGAGATCCATTTGACGGAAGGCTCTTCGCTGGAGCAGACTCAAGCTATTGTGGATAGCTTGGGTGGCGTACTCAACGCCGACAAGCGTGTACAGAGCGTCACGGCTTTTGTAGGTATGTCCAGTCCGCGTTTCCATGCTACCTATGCGCCGCAGATGGGAGGAAAGAACTATGCGCAGTTCATTGTGAATACCATTTCGCCGGAGGCTACGTTTGAACTCATCGAGCATTATCAGCCGCTTTATGAGAATGCCTTCCCGAATGCTTACTGCCGTTTCAAGATGTTGGATTATCAGGCAGTTAACAATCCAATAGAGGTCTATGTACAAGGCTCGGATATCGGCAAACTGGAGGTGGTGGCGGATTCGGTCAAAACTTTCCTTGCGCAGTTCCCCAACTTGACTTGGGTTCATACGGATTACGACGAGACCGTGCAGACTATCCGTCTGCGTCTTAAGGATGATGAAGCGAGCCGTTTGGGGATTACACAGGCCTCTCTTTCTGTCTATCTCAATGGTTTGCTTCACGGACGAGGCATGACCTCTATTTGGGAAGATGGCTATAAAACGCCCGTTGTACTCTATTCGTTGGGTGTCGATTCGCTTGACTATGGCGACATAGGCAATCTCATGATCCCGACGCTGATCCCCAAACTATGGGTGCCGTTGCGTCAGATTGCGGATATAGAGCCTGATTTCCACCATGCGCAGATCAAGCGGCGTAATAGCGTACGTACCATTACGGTCTCTGCGGATACGCGTGGTAAACTGTCGGCGATCACGGCTACGAAGCCGGTGATCCGCTATGTGCATAAGTTGCGTAAGCATCTGCCAGACGGCGTTTCGATATCGTTTGGTGGAGCTCTGGAGCAGTCTCTGTTGATGCTGCCGGGCTTGATTGCCTCCATTGGAGCGGCGTTGCTTGTGCTGCTGGTATTGCTCGTTTATCACTTCCGCAAGCTGAATATCTCTTTCCTCGCGCTCAGCTCCAGTCTGCTCTGTCTCTTTGGTTCGGCGGTGGGAATGTGGATGTTCCATATGGATATATCTGTTACGGCAATCCTCGGTGTCATTTCGCTTATCGGTATCATCGTGCGTAATGCCATTATTATGTATGAGTATTCGGATCATCTCGTTAGCCACGAGCATAAGACGGCTCGCGAAGCCGCTTATCTGGCGGGGCAGCGTCGTATGCGGCCTATCTTCCTCACCACTGCCACCACGGCGCTTGGTGTCGTACCGATGATCCTTGCCGCTACGGATCTATGGATGCCGATGGGTGTTGTGATTTGTTTCGGCGCTATCCTGACGATGCCGATGGTAGTCACGTTGCTGCCTGTCGCTTATTGGAAACTATTTGAAAAATCAACACGTCGCTATGAGAAATAAACGATTGATATTTAGTGCTTTGTGCTCTCTGTTCTGTGTCTTTAGTGTATCGGCGCAGTTGCAGGTATTGACGCTTGATTCCTGCCTTAGCAGCGCAAAACAGCGTAACTGTACTATCCGTTCCGCGCAACTGGAAGTGCTTATCTCGCGTGAGGTAAAAAAGCAGATGCTGTGGAAATATTTCCCGCAGGTTAGTATCGAGGCGTTTGGCTTCTATGCGGTGAAGCATCTGGTAGAGGCTGACGTGACCGAAGGATGGGATGATGATACAGGTGATTTCTTCAAACAGGTTTTTGACTTACTTACGGAAATAGGGAGGGCAGATGATCCTAATTTTACGCTCAACTCGAAGATCAAACTGCTGCAATGGGGCGCATCGGCGCAACTGACGGCTGCACAACCTCTCTTCTGGGGCGGACAGATTGTCAATGCCAATAAGCTTGCTAAACTCGGTATTGATGCGGCACAACTCAAGCAGGAAGTGAGCGAACGCGATGTCCTGCAAAACGTAGCGGAGACTTACTGGCTTGTAATGGGATTGCAACAGAAAAAAGTAACATTGAACAAAGCAACCGAGCTGCTTGATTCTGTGGCACATATAGCCAACGTAGCGTATAACAACGGTATCGTTACCGGAAATGACCTGCTGCGCGTACAGCTGAAGCAGAACGAACTCAATACCAATACCGTCAAGTTAGAGAACGGTATTCGCTTGGCGAGCAGACTGCTTTGCCAACTCATCGGACAGCCCTACAACGGCGAGCAACTAATGTTGGAGACTTGGCCTGAAGAAGAAACCATTAATCTGCTGCCGGAGGAACCTGAGTATATCTCTATAGATGGACGCCCAGAGGCCAAACTATTAGAGATGAACGTGCGGTACAACCAACTGATGAAAAAAGTATCGCTTGGTGAAAGTCTGCCGCATCTCGCGTTGGGCGTAAGCGGTGGATATTCTAATTTCTTCCGCCATCATCGTCTCAATGCTATCGGTTTCCTGCATCTCTCAGTTCCTTTGACCGGATGGGGGGAGACTTCCCATAAACTGAAACAGCATAATTACCAAATAGAGCAGGCAAAGATGCAGCAGGATGACTTGCGTGAGAAACTCAACCTCCAGAATAGGCAGGTATATGATCAGCTCACCGAAGCTATCAAACTCATGGAGCAGCATCGTGCATCTCGTGATCTGGGGCTGGATAACTACCGAGTGGCGCTCATGAACTATAAGGCCGGAGTAGGGACAATGACCGAACTGCTTGAAGCAGAGACCTTGTTGAACCAGGCGGAGAACGCCTATACCGATTCGCGTATCTCCTATCGTATTGCTGCACGAAAGTTCGCTGATTATAACAAATAAAACGCCTTTGAAAAGGGTCGCAAATTTTAGATCTTATGAAAAATATCAAATATGTAGGCTGCGATGACGCAGAGTTAGATTTGTTTGAAAGCCAATACGCCTTGCCGGAAGGAATGTGCTACAACAGTTATGTAGTGCTCGGCGAAAAGCAAGTGGCAGTAATGGATGCAGTAGATGCGCGTTGCGCGCACGAGTGGTTAAACAAGGTATCGGAGGCACTGGGCGGCCGCACTCCCGATTATCTGGTGTGCCATCATATGGAGCCTGATCACAGCGGGTCGGTTGCGGCATTCTTGAGCCAGTATCCGCAGGCGCAAGTGTTGTGCTCGAAACAGGCAGTGGTGATGATGCAGCAGTTTGGCATTGAGGCCAAGAACGTGCAGATTGTGGCGGAAGGGACGCAAATAGACCTCGGCGGCTTGTCGTTACAGTTCGTCGCAGCCCCGATGATCCACTGGCCCGAAGTGATGATGAGCTATTGTCCTGAGGAGCAGGTGTTGTTCTCCGCGGATGCGTTCGGTAAGTTCGGTGTCTATCACGCCGACGAGGACGACTGGGCATGCGAGGCAAGAAGATACTATTTCAACATCGTCGGCAAGTACGGCATGCAGGTGACGAATGTGTTGAAGAAATTAAATAATCTCCCCTCCTTTCAGGGAGGGGTCGGGGGTAGGCTTACCATTGCTCCGCTGCACGGGCCGATGCTTGAGGGAGAGAAGAAAGATGAGGCGCTGCGGTTATATACTATCTGGAGCGCGTACGGTGTAGAGACCGAAGGCGTGTTAGTAGCTTATGCTTCCATCCATGGCAACACGGCGAAAGCCGCACAACAACTGGCAGAGATCCTAAAGGCGAAAGGGGCAGGGAAGGTTGCTATTACCGATTTGAGTCGCGATGACATGGCTGAGGCAATAGAGGATGCGTTCAGGATGGACAAGTTGGCGCTCTGCTGCGCCACCTACGATGGAGACATCTTCCCGGCAATGCATATGTTCCTCCATAAACTCCGCCTCAAAGGTTACCAAAACCGCCGTGTCGCACTGTTGGAGAACGGTTCCTGGGCTCCGCAAGCGGTACGTGTCATGAAGGAGATGCTGGCTTCATGCAAGAACGTGGAGATCGTCGAGCCGACTGTTACCATCCGCGGAGCACTCAAGCCGGAACAAACGGCAGAACTGGAAGCACTCGCTGACGCATTGTTGGCGAAATAAACGCAAACCAAAATATTAACTTACCAAAATTAACGTCTTATGGCAAAGTACATTTGTGATGTATGCGGGTACGAGTACGATCCCGCAGTTGGCGATCCGGACAATGGAATCGCTCCCGGCACTCCGTTTGAATCCCTTCCCGAAGATTGGGTTTGTCCGCTCTGCGGAGTAGGAAAGGACCAATTCTCCAAAGCTTAAATTACAGAAATCTGCACTGCAAAGGTGCAGATTTTTTTGTTCATGCCGAAAAAAAGTTCACATAAACTTGCATATGTCAAAAAAAAGCAGTAATTTTGCGAGCAAAATTGAAATCATACACTGCCTATGGCATAAAACAACAGACAAACAACATGCATAAATAATAAAGCATTAGGCTAAGAATTTGGGGTGTTGAAACTGGCCACTTTCTAACATTACCAAACAAGAACAAGACTTTCATGCTCACGCGTTGCGTGAGTCTTGTTCGGTAAATATTTGATTGGAATGGCAGTCCAGAAATCCTCAACACTCCAGATTGAGGCTAACAAGTCTCACGTTTTTTATATACATTTTAATGATAACCAATCCCCGAAGGCGTAAGAAGGGAATTAATTCTATTAAAGCAATGAAAAAAATTTTGTATGTAATTGCCGCTACATTATGTTTGGTGGCATGTGAAAAGAAAACACTTGATGACAATTCTGCAAACAATAGTGATTATGTGGATTTGGGATTGCCTTCCGGTACAAAGTGGAAGGTTGTAAATGAACTTAATCCGCAAGATTCTAACGGTTTTTATACTTTTGATGGAGCATGTGGAACTTTTGGAAAAAATCTTCCTACAGAAAAGCAGTGGGAAGAGCTGAAGAAAAATTGTACTTGGGAATGGAACGAGAATGAATACATTGTAAAAGGCTCTAATGGTATGTCCATCGTTCTGCCCGCGGCAGGCTGTCGAAAAGGAGACGGAAGTGTGTACTACGTGGGTTCATGTGGTTATTATTGGTCGTCCACTGGTGGTTCAAATGACGCGTGGGGCTTGTACTTCACTTCGAACGGAGTGGGCGTGCCAGCCTCCCCTAGTTACTATGGTTGTTCTATTCGTCTTGTTCGTTAGTATTATGCAAGAAAAGGCAAAAAATAAATCATAGTTCTTCATGCAAGCAGGTGGGCGAGATACCCATCTGCTTGCATTATAAAAGAATCTTAATAATCGGAAACTTTTGTACCGGTGTGCCTAAAGACACGCTACTTTTTTCCTGATTCGTATGTTCTTGTGTTCTCCTTGGAAGATGGTCCCGTGATGGTCAAGTGAAAAGACCTATGTCGGAAGATAGTTCTAATGAGCATTGAATAATTTGATCATCACGGGACCATCTTATAATGACTAAATAACGAAGCACCAATAACACCTATCCACCTTTCTTTAATAATTGACAATAATTACGCTCATATAAGCAACAACGCACTCCCAAATGAGAGTGCGTTGTTTATATACTCCCTTCCTTTTAGGGAAGGGTGGGATTAGGCTTCTTATTGCTCATCCTCGACGGCGGCTTGAGCGGCTGCGAGACGTGCGATAGGAACGCGGAACGGGCTGCAAGATGCGTAGTTCATGCCGACACGGGCACAGAACTTAACAGAGCTCGGCTCGCCGCCGTGCTCGCCGCAGATACCGGTACGGAGTCCCGGACGAACGGCACGACCTTTCTCTACAGCCATCTTGATCAACTGACCAACACCGTTCTGGTCGAGTACCTGGAACGGATCGACTTTCAGGATCTTCTTTTCGAGGTAAGCCGGCAAGAACGAAGCGATATCGTCACGGCTGTAACCGAAGGTCATCTGGGTCAAGTCGTTGGTACCGAAGGAGAAGTACTGAGCCTCTGTAGCGATGCGGTCTGCGGTCAGAGCTGCACGCGGGATCTCAATCATTGTACCAATCTCGAACTCCACCTCTACGCCATACTCAGCGAATACCTCTTTCGCTACGCGCTGGATAATCTCTTTCTGTTGTTTCAACTCATAGAGAATACCGATCAGCGGCACCATGATCTCCGGCATCGGGTTCTTGCCCTCCTTCTTCAGTTCGCAAGCGGCGCTCAAAATGGCGCGGGTCTGCATAGCGGTGATCTCAGGGAAGGTGATACCCAGACGGCAGCCGCGGTGACCGAGCATCGGGTTGTTCTCTGCCAACTGAGCTACACGGGTCTGGATCTCCTCAACGGAAACGCCCATCTCTTTCGCCATCTGCTCTTGTCCCTTCAGATCATGCGGTACGAACTCGTGCAAAGGCGGATCGAGCAGACGGATGTTCACAGGCAGTCCGTCCATAGCGTCCAAGATACCTTTGAAGTCAGCCTTCTGGTACGGCAGCAGTTTAGCCAGTGCTTTCTCGCGGCCCTCGCTGTCCTTGGCGAGAATCATCTCACGCATGGCGATAATCTTCTGGTCGTCGAAGAACATGTGCTCGGTACGTGTCAGACCGATACCCTTTGCGCCGAAAGCACGTGCCACAGCAGCGTCGTGCGGCGTATCGGCGTTGGTACGAACCTGCAGGTGTGTATATTTGTCGCAGAGGTCCATGAGCGCCTTGAAGTCACCGCTGAGCTCAGCAGCCTTGGTCGGGATCTCACCTGCGTAAACCTGTCCGGTAGAACCGTTGAGGGAGATATAATCGCCCTCTTTGTAGGTCACGCCCTCAATCTTAACCGTCTTGGCTTTGTAGTCCACCTGGATAGCACCTGCGCCGGAAACGCAGCACTTACCCATACCGCGGGCAACGACAGCTGCGTGGCTGGTCATACCGCCGCGTGCGGTGAGGATACCCTCGGCTGCAGACATACCTGCGAGGTCCTCAGGGCTGGTCTCGATACGAACCATGATAACCTTGTGTCCGTTCTGGTGCCACTCCTGAGCATCGTCAGCGTGGAAGACAATCTGTCCGCACGCAGCGCCCGGAGAAGCAGGCAGACCCTGGGTGATGACTTTCGCTTTCTTGAGCGCGTCCTTGTCAAAGACAGGGTGGAGCAGCTCGTCCAGTTTCTGCGGTTCGCAGCGCATAATCGCCTCTTTCTCGGAGATGACACCCTCGCGTACGAGGTCCATAGCGATCTTCACCATGGCCGTACCGGTACGTTTGCCGTTACGGGTCTGGAGGAACCAGAGTTTGCCTTCCTGTACGGTGAACTCCATATCCTGCATGTCGCGGTAGTGGTCCTCGAGTTTCTGCTGGATCTCGTTGAGTTCGGCATAAAGAGCCGGCATGGCCTCTTCCATAGACGGATATTTGGATGCACGCTCTTCCTCGCTGATACCCTGGAGGGCTGCCCAACGGCGGCTGCCTTCCAATGTAATCTGCTGCGGAGTACGGATACCTGCTACGACGTCCTCACCCTGTGCGTTCACGAGGTACTCACCGTTGAAGAGGTTCTCGCCCGTTGCGGCGTCACGGCTGAAGCAAACACCGGTAGCGGAGGTCTCGCCCATGTTACCGAAGACCATAGCCATTACGGAAACAGCGGTTCCCCACTCGTCAGGAATTCCTTCCATCTTACGGTACAAAATCGCACGCTCGTTCATCCAGCTGCGGAATACAGCGCAGATAGCGCCCCAGAGCTGCTCGATCGGGTCGTCCGGGAAATCCTTGCCGGTCTGCTCTTTGATAGCGGTCTTGAAACGCGCTACGAGGAGCTTCAACTCATCTACGTTGAGGTCCTTGTCCAGCTTGATACCACGGATCTCTTTTACCTCGTCGATAATCTTCTCGAACGGATCGATGTCGGTTTTGTTCACCGGTTTCATGCCCAGCACTACGTCGCCGTACATCTGTACGAAACGGCGGTAGGAGTCATAAACGAAGTGGGGGTTGTTGGTCTTAGCCACCATGCCCTCTGCTACGGTATCGTTCAGACCGAGGTTGAGGATGGTATCCATCATACCCGGCATGGATGCGCGTGCGCCCGAACGTACAGAAACAAGGAGCGGGTTCTTCGGATCGCCGAACTTGCAGTTCATCAAATCCTCTACGTGCTTTACTGCGGCATTCACCTCTTCGGTCAACTCAGCCACGATCTTCTCCTGACCAACCTGATAGTACTCGTTGCAAACCTCCGTGGTAATCGTAAATCCGGGAGGAACAGGTACTCCTACAAGGTTCATCTCCGCGCAGTTTGCGCCCTTACCGCCAAGCAGTTCGCGCATTTGTGCGTTACCTTCAGCTTTACCGTTACCGAAGGTGTAAACTCTTTTTTTCTTTTCCATGTGAATAATAATTATATATGATTTATAATGTGTCTTTCAAATCCGGCTGCAAAGTTACAATTTTTTTTTCATATACGCAAGTGTACGCGTACTTTTTTATATTTTATTCAAAAATATTTGCATATGTAAAAAAAATGTAGTACCTTTGTGCGCTTTTTATAATAATATTTGAGAAAATGAATACCAAAGTAACACGAATTCTACCTTTATTCCTTTTTTTAGCATCCTTGTTTGTGTCCCTTTCGGTGTCGGCGCAGGACTTCGAGTCCATTAAGAACGACCCTTCTTATGTGTGGGGACAGGGATCCGGTGAGAGCCTTCAATCCGCTGATGACAATGCCGTGAAGGATCTTGTTAGTCAAATCTCCATGAACATTGACAACCAGACGGAAACCACGATCAGCAATGAGCAGCGTGGCGATGAGGCGAAGTCCTCTGTCTCTACGTCAGGCAATCTGCGGGTTAGTTCGAGTGTTTCGCTCTCGAACTGTAAGCGTTTGGTAGCCGAAGAGGGTTCGTATTTTATCGTACTGCGTTACGTGCCGCGTGAGGAGATTGATAAGATGTTCGATGCGCGTAAAGCAAAGATCGACGATCTTGTACGCGCGGGTGAGCGTGCGGAAGAATTAACTAAGGTGGGTGACGCGCTGCGTAACTACTACTGGGCGCTGAAAATGACGATTTCTATTCCAGAGGAGCAGCGTAGCCGAATGCGTTCCGAGGGTGGTATGTTGCTTACTACCGAATTGCGTGAACGCTTAGCGAATATCTTGGATAGCGTGCAAGTGAGCGTGGCGAAGATAGAGAAAGAGGACGATGCCAACAGTGTGGAGTTGCGCTTTTCTTATAAATCGCGCCCTGTTACCAGTTGTGATTATCAGTATTTCGACGGATTCGACTGGTTGACTGTAGCGGTTAAGGATGGTGTGGCGGTAGCGGAACTGCCCGCGGACACGAAGAATATGCAGGTACGTCTGGAGTACGAATATCAGAAACTATGGAAATCGGACCCGATGGTCAATGCAATATTGGAGCAGTTACCTTCCCGTCTGCCTTATCCGCAAGCGGAGAAACGCGTCAGTGTTGCGGAGGTCAAAGCCGTAGCACCCGAGCCGGTTAAAAGTACTAAAGCGGTAGCTAAAGAAATGACTGTGGACACGCTGACTACCTGCAATAAGAAAGAAGTATTCAACCAGGCTGAGATCATCGCGCCGCTCATCAAAGCTATCGAGTCCCGCAAGTACGATGATGTGAAATCGCTATGCTCGGAGAACGGCTGGAAATGGTTCGTCAAACTGATTAAGTACGGCAATGCCAAGATTATTGAGCGTAACGAACTTCAACTGACCGCTTTTGCGAACGGTTATCTCGTGCGAGGTATCAAAGCGGCGTTTTCCTTCAAACGCAATAACAAGACTTTCGTAGAAGACCTTGTTTTCTATATCAAAGACGACCAGATTGAGGGCATCAACTTCGGTCTGGAGAAAAGTGCTCTGGAGGATATCATGCGGCATAGCATGTGGGACGCACAGAGCCGCCTCGTGCTCGTCAATTTCCTGGAAAACTACAAGACGGCTTATGCTTTGGAGCGCCTGGACTATCTGAATGCTGTTTTCTCCGACGATGCGCTGATCATCGTGGGAAACAAACTCCCGCAGCCCAAAGTAGCGGAAATAACGGCAGTAGATCAGGAGAGTTACGAACATAACAAACTGACTAAGAGCCAGTATATGAAGCAACTGGAACGCGTGTTTGACAAACAGGAATACGTTAATATCCAATTCGAGGACGCGGCTGTGAAGAAAACCAACCGCACGTCCGAACGCTATGAAATCATCATTAAGCAGAATTATTATTCTGCTACATATGCCGACAAGGGTTATCTATACCTTTTGGCTGATATCTCTAATCCGGAATGGCCTATCATCCACGTACGTGTTTGGGATGAGGACCGCAATAATCTTATGAATTATGGTGAATGGATTTTCTAAATGGCTGAGTTTAGCTCTTTTCTTGCTGGCTGGTATTGCAGGTGTTAACGCTGAGAATCATGTCAAAGCGACGGCGTTAACTCATGATATCAAGGACTTATCCCAGCGCAGTTCTAAAATATACGATCAGAACGGTGAGCGCTGTGCATTGATTCGTTTCGAGACGCCGATTCCTTCGTATTTCTCGTTTAACCTCGGCGCACAGCAGGTTGAGAAACGCGAGAACAAGGACGACGAAGTGTGGATCTGGGTCAGCGCGGACGTCAAGAAAATGACCATTCGTTGTTCCGAGTGTTCGCCGCTCAAGGATTATCGTGTCTCGCTCAAAGCTGGAAATGTCTATCGCGCCAAACTGACTACCGGCCTGCCGCAGGAAGTAGCTACTACGCAGAACGTTAATATCTACTGCGAGCGAATACCGTTCTATATCTCCATTGATGGTTCCGAGCCGGTACTCAATGCCGGACGCAATTACTATACCGAACTGCCGATCGGAGCGCATGAGATCAACGTGTCGTCAAAAATGTACAAGCCGCTCTCCAAGACCATTCGTGTCTATCGCAGCCGGCCGTATATGGATACCATCCGCCTGGAGGACTACTCGGGCGAGGTGCTCTTGACGGCGACGCAGTCGTCCTACTCGGTCTATGTGGACGATGAACTGCAGAAACAGAACAAGCGTTTCAAACTGGAACCGGGTATGCACAAACTGGTCATCAAGAAAGATCGCTATGAGACTTTTGAGACCCAGGTGGACGTGAAACTCAACGAGCAGACATCCGTCTATGCCGCGCTCAAACCGGCCTTCTCCATCTTTACTGTTACAGCCGCAGATGATGATACCGAGATATGGATTGACGATGAGTATAAGGGTAGGGGAAAGGCGAACGTGGAGATCGTGTGGGGTGAACACTCGGTACAGGGACGCCGGCCAGGATACGACACGTTTGAGTTCCCAATCCATGATTTTACCGCCAATTCCGAGAAGGCGATTAAGATCCCGAAGTTGAACAAGCAATACGGTTCTCTGCATCTGTCTGTCACTCCTAAGGAAGCGTTCGTTATGCTTGATGGTGTGCCGATTGAGCCCACGGATGGCGTTTATAACGTAGCCCGCTATCCGACGGGTACGCACTACGTACAGATACGCATGACGGACTATAGTCCGGTACGCGATTCATTCACGGTGGTGTCCGGTCAACTCTCTACGCATGAGTACCTCTTGACGCCTATTCCATTAGGCCAAATAACTATTCATACAGAGTCGGAGATCGGTATATATCTTGTGGTTAAGGATGGCGAACCTATATTCCTCGGTCATACGGATTTTCAAGGTAAACTGCCGGCGGGAGAGAATGTCATCGAGTTGCGTAACTTGGATGGAGTGAAGTGCTATTATCGCATTTTCCTCAACGATAAGGAGATTCATGATCCGGTTACACTGCCGTTCAAGCGTGAATTGATGATCCGTAAGAATATAGCCGGAGGTACCATCAAACTCAAGGGACCTCAACAACCGGAATATCAAATCAAAGCCAATAAGAAGATCAAACTTCTCCCGTATCCGTACGCGCTTACGGTGGAGAAAAAAGGCTATATCACCTATAAAGACACAATTGATCTGAGTGTGACCAATTCCAAATCGCTCATCTATCGCGCCAACGTGCGCCGTGTAGGCGACACACTCCAGACAAACAAGAGCGGCTATAAGTCGCCGGCTTTCCTCCAGCGTTTCTATGATAATGCCGGTAAATGGTTCATCGGTATCATTGATTTCGGTTATTCGTTTGATTTCAATGGAGGTAACGGCTATCGCCATCAGGTTCACTTGGGTGTGCTGCCTTTCCGCTATCGGATGTTAGGCGTTAACCCCGCTGATTTCGAAGTAACGGTAAATGACGGCAATATCTTTAAGACCTTGTGCTACCGTCCCAGATTATCGCTGGTGCTGCCTTGCAATCATGGTTTCGCCTTCACGTTCTACGGCGGTGCGAGTGTGAACATCAACGATTGGTATAATAAGGTAGAGAAGATCCGCACACATCTGTTGGGCGGTGTCACAATGCGATTCAACTATTCAGGGCGGTTCCCGATGGATCTCTTTGCTGAATATAAATATCCGGTACAGGGCGTGGATAAATCTACAATCGGCAAGTATGAGCAGTTGTTCCGCGTAGGTGTCATCTTCACCGGAGGTATTGATTTATAATATAAAAACACAAATAAATATTTAACCATTTAACAAATTTTAATGCTATGAGTGATGTAACACTTTTGATGTATGTCGTGTTGGCTGCATCGATTCTTGCGCTCTCATTTGCCTATTATTTCTATCGCTCGATGTTGGGCAAGGATGAAGGCACGGAGCTCATGAAGACCATTGCTTCCCATGTACGTAAGGGAGCCATGGCGTATCTCAAACAGCAGTACAAAGTAGTAACAATCGTCTTTGTCGTGCTGGCACTTATCTTCGCCGTGATGGCGTATTTCAAACTCCAGAACGGTATTGTTTGGTTCGCTTTCCTTACCGGCGGATTCTTCTCGGGACTGGCTGGTTTCTTCGGTATGAAGACGGCTACCTATGCCTCTGCTCGTACCGCAAATGCGGCTCGTCAGAGCCTTAATGCCGGCTTGCAAGTGGCTTTCCGTTCGGGCGCAGTAATGGGTCTGACGGTGGTTGGCTTGGCGTTGCTGGATATCGCCGGATGGTTCCTGGTACTCCAAAAGACAGGTCTGCTGGCGCTGGTAGGCGCAGATGCTGATCTGATCACGATCACTACTACTATGCTGACGTTCGGTATGGGTGCTTCTACCCAGGCGCTGTTTGCCCGTGTAGGTGGCGGTATCTATACCAAGGCTGCGGATGTCGGCGCAGACCTGGTAGGTAAGACGGAGTATAATATCCCGGAGGATGATCCGCGTAACCCTGCCACGATTGCAGATAACGTAGGTGATAACGTAGGTGACGTAGCCGGTATGGGCGCAGACTTGTATGAGTCGTACGCCGGTTCAATCTTGGCTACGATGGCATTAGGAGCATCGGCATTTGCTTTCTGCGAAGAAATGCAGTTGAAGGCTGTTATGGCGCCTTCGCTTATCGCCGCCTGTGGAGTTCTGCTTTCTATCATCGGCATCTATCTGGTGAAAACCAAAGAGGGAGCAGGCATGAAAGAGTTGCTCAAAGCGCTTGCTATCGGCACCAACACAGCCGGCTTCCTGATTGCAGCTGTGACTTTCGGTATTTTCGCTTGGCTCTTTGGTACAGAGACCGACCAATGGTGGCAAGTATCGCTGTCGGTAGTAGTCGGTCTGATTGCCGGTATGATTATCGGACAGAGTACCGAATACTACACTTCACAGAGTTATACTCCGACCCAGAAAGTATCCGAGAGTTCGCAGACTGGCCCGGCTACAGTCATCATCAGCGGTCTTGGCTTGGGTATGCTCTCCACGGCTATTCCGGTAGTAACGGTAGGTGTTGCCATCATTCTGGCTTACCTGTGCGCGAACGGATTCCATGTAGAGTTCAGCGCTGCTAATCTCTCGATGGGTCTCTATGGTATTGGTATTGCCGCAGTAGGTATGCTCTCTACCTTAGGTATCACGTTGGCTACAGACGCGTACGGTCCGATCGCCGATAACGCAGGTGGTAACGCTGAGATGTCGGGGCTGCCCGCTGAAGTGCGTCAGCGTACGGACGCCCTCGATGCGCTCGGAAACACTACCGCTGCTACGGGTAAGGGTTTTGCTATCGGTTCGGCGGCTCTCACGGCGCTCGCGCTCTTGGCTTCGTATGTAGAGGAAATCAAGATTGCTCTTATCCGTACAGGGGAGGCATTGCCGAATGGCGTTATCGCTGCCAAAGCGACGCTTGTGGATTTTATGGATGCGTATAATGTCAACCTCATGAACCCGATCGTACTGGTGGGTATCTTCATCGGTTCGATGATGGCATTCCTTTTCTGCGGTCTGACGATGAACGCAGTAGGTCGCGCCGCACAGAAAATGGTAGAAGAGGTACGTCGCCAGTTCCAGACGATCAAGGGTATTCTCGAAGGAAAGGCCGATCCGGATTATGCTCGTTGCGTAGCGATTTCTACGAAGGGTGCGCAACATGAGATGTTGTTGCCTTCTATCCTTGCCATCATCGTGCCGATCATCACGGGGCTTGTACTCGGTGTAGCCGGTGTACTTGGTCTGCTGATAGGCGGCTTGGCTACAGGCTTTGTGCTCGCTGTCTTTATGGCAAACGCCGGCGGTGCATGGGATAACGCGAAGAAATATGTTGAGGAAGGTCATTTTGGAGGCAAAGGTTCTGACTGCCATAAGGCTACCGTGGTGGGCGACACCGTAGGTGATCCGTTCAAGGATACGTCGGGACCGTCGCTTAATATCCTCATCAAACTGATGTCGATGGTCTCCATCGTCATGGCAGGTCTGACTGTGACTTATCACTTGTTATAATAACCAATGGCCAATAGCTAAAAAAGCGGAGCAACTTGCTCCGCTTTTTTACTTATAGAGGAATCGTTTGATGGATTTCTTAGGTGTTTTCTCGAAGGGCTGTTCCTGTACTTCAATGTTCGAAACCTTGCTGTAGGAAGGAATGAGCGTATTGAGTTTCTCGAGGTTCGCACGCATGATCTTCTGAATCTCTTCAAACGTCATCCGTTTGGTCAGCGTCTCGTCCGGGAAGACTAAGGCCACTAATTTACCCTCGCGCTCTACGATAAGCGATTCGCCTACGGCTGTCTGGTTATTGAGTTTGTCTTCGATCTCCTCGGGGTATATGTTCTGACCGGACGCACCAAGGAACATCGTTTTGCAGCGCCCTTTGATATAGATATTCTTTTTCTTGTCAAGACGTCCAAGGTCGCCCGTACGCATCCATCCGTCTTCGGTAAAGACGGCCTTTGTTGCTTCCGGGTTCTTGTAATATCCCATCATTACGTTCTCGCCTTTGACGAGTATCTCGCCGATACCGGCTTCGTTCGGATTGTCTATCTTCACTTCCATACCGGACACAGGCGCGCCTCCCGAACGGGCTTTGAAGTACTTAGGCGGGTTGCCGCCGATGAGCGGCGCACACTCCGTCATTCCATAGCCGATAGAGAGCGGGAAATGGATATCCATCAGACATTTCTCTACCACCGGGTTCATGGCCGCTCCACCGCAGATGAAATAGCGTAACTTACCGCCGAAAGCGCTTCTCAAACCGCTCTTCACGCGGCTCTTGAGGAAAGCACCGATGATGGGGGTATGCCAGAACATGCGGATCGCCCATTTGCTCAATGTCGGGTCTAATTTCTGCTTGTAGATCTTCTCTATCACTAATGGTACCGTGACTACCAAGTACGGCTGTACCTCTTTTAGAGCTTTCAGCAGGATAGACGGCGTCGGACTCTTGGTCAGGAAGAATATGTGGGTTCCGCTGCAAAGCGGGTAGAGTAGTTCGCAAACTTGTCCGAACATATGCGCCAGCGGCAACATGGATACCAGGCGCTGCCCCGGATCAACCGGCAGAATCTTCATACCGATCTCAATATTATTGCTGATGGCGCGCCCGTTGAGCATAACGCCCTTTGGACTACCGGTCGATCCCGATGTGTAGTTGATCAGACAAAGAGCTGACTCATCCGCTGTAAAATGTACATCCTCCGGCTTCAAGGTATTCGGGTACTTGGCTTTGTATGCTGCCTCCCATTCGTCCTTTGTGGGCACATGAACAGCCTCCGTCTCTTTGCTCTTCTTGCGCTCGTAGAGCGGTCTCCAGTCTTCGAGCGACAGAGCCGCCTTCAGCTTGGTCGGCATCGTCTGATGCTGCAGGTCTTTCCAAACGTACGGACCAACGAACAACAACTCGCTATCCGAGTGCTCCAACAGATGAGCGATATCTTCCGCCGTAAAATCCTGCAAGATGGACACGCATACGCCCTCATAGGCGGCGATAGCCAGGTATGCGACTGCCCAGTTGGCACAGTTACGACCGGCCAAGGCGATCTTATCTCCACTCTTGATTCCCAACTGTTCAAACAGCACATGCAGACGAATCATCTGCTCCGCCAACTCGCCGAAGGTATATTCGTGCTCCTCGCCGTAATCCGTGAGTGCCGCATCGTTCCATTGATGCGCCATCACGTTAGTCAGATAGTGTAAATAATGCTTTGTCATAAGCGTTCTACTTGTTGTATTCGACTAATTTGGCTGCAAAGATACAACAAAAATTGCACATATGCAAGCGTTCGGACATTTTTTGCCAAATAAAATGAAATTTTATATATTTGACATAAAAAAACGCCGGAAGGCCGGCGTTATTAGGATACATGCGTCTGTACAGTTTTTAGAAAGAAACCGCAAACGATTGGCAAATCTGATGATAGCCGTTATAGGCATCCGTAGCATTTTCAAAGCTGCGAGCCTGATACTTGTAGGCGATATCGATACAGAGCGTACATTTCGAGAAACGGATATCCACACCGAAGGACGGACGAACAAACACACCCATCTTATTGTCCTTGGCATAGTCCTTTAGCGGAAGATAGAAGAGATAACCGCAGTCAGCGGCAAAGAACGGGGACACTTTCTTACGAAGGAAATCCACTTTGATGTTAGCGAACAAAGGAATCGCCACTGCGCCTTCATAGCTTGCTTTCAATGTCTGCTTGGGCTCGTCGAAACGGAGATTGACGTATTGCACACCGACACCACCACCTAAACGGAAGATCTCGTTAAAACGGTAGGATGCGATAAAATCCACACCCAGGGACAGGTTTTTCTGCTTGTCCAGACCTTCATCCAAAAAGATGCGGACTTGGGGCTCGAAGCCTTTTACTCGCCAGGGTTTAGCCGGTTCAGCCTCTTGAGTAGCTGGAGTGGCTTGATTCTCGGTAGTCTCCTCCGTAGCCGGAGTCTCTTTTACCTCTTGAGCGAACGCAGAGCCGCAAACGAATGCGAAACTCAGCACAAAAAATAACTTTTTCATAAGCAATAAATCATTTAATGTTAAACCATAATGTATATAATTTAAAAAGTAAAGGCGGAATCGTTAAAGCCATGATGAGCACAATGGACATCCCGAGAAGCGTCAGGATGCCTAAAGAGTGCATGGCGGGATGTACGGCGAAAGCGAGAATGCCGATACCAATCAGCATAATGAGTGCCGAGAGCAATATCGATTGGCGATATTGCGGAAGGATAGGCTTGCCGGTACGATGCTCATAGAGCAGACCTTCGACGATGAAGATGGTATAATCATCCCCCTGGCCGAAGATAAAGGACGCCAGAATGATATTCACGATGTTAAACTGTAGCCCGAAGAATTGCATCAACGCGAGAATCCAGATCCAGCTGAGTGCCATAGGTATGAACGCGATGAGTGCTAATCCGAAATGCCGGAAACTGAGCCATAAGAAGATGAAGACGATCACCGAACAGCATATTCCGATATAATCAAAGTCAGCACCCAAGTTATTTACCATTCGGGCATTTACCATTTGAATATCTGGTGCTTTATTATTTGTTATTTGGGTATAGAAAGGTTCGAACGCATCGGATTTGAATCCCAGCGCTGATGCCTCTGACTGTATGTGGTCGATGAGGATTTGCGGATCATGGGTTTTCCAATACTCCGTCCATCGGGTAGCATCGCCACGCCGGACGTCGAAGAGCGCTATGTCCGCTCGTTGCTCCGCCGTCATGTAATTGATATGACTCAGATTGGTATCAAACCGCTCTCCGGGCTTCCACCATAGATAGCAGGCGAACAACAAGGTGAGGACCAAAACAAGGTATTGGAATCCCTTGACGGAGGCGGAGCGATGAGGGATCGGCAGTTCCCGTACAGGAGTGGGCTCCGCCGACATGCAGTGGGGGAGAACGAAGACACAAAAGAGGATCGTACCGATGAGCATTGATGCGGCAAAAATACCCAGATGACGCATTGCTGTAGCTTGGAGCGGGACGAGTGCCAGAAATGCTCCCACGGTCGTGATATTTCCAATCACAAGCGGCGATAGTACTTCTTCCAGAGTCTGGCGGACGGAAGAGGTGTAGCGCTGGTGAACCAGGAGATGCAACGGATAATTGACGGCTATTCCGATGAGCACGGAGCCGATACCTAAGACGATGGCACTGACTGTGGGCGTGAAAATCCGTAGAACAGCCATACCAAAGAGCCATCCGAACGAGACGGAAAGCAAGATGAGCCCTATATCCCGTTTGCGCGGGAAGGCATATGCCAAGAGCGCACTAATGAGGACGAGTGAGAAAGCGATACATAGCGCCGAGTCCATCTTAATACGGCGCGCGTTGCCCACCGCAATGACCGGAGCGCCAATCCAGCGGATATGCAGATGCGGATAGGAGTGTGCCACCTCGGCCACTATGACCGTTAATGAATCGACTAATGCCGCATTACGCTTCGTCTCCGTAGCCTCGTTAGGCGTGTCAATATAAGCAAACGTCTTGCCGGAGAGGGATGCTTGGAAATCGCTCATCCGTACCAATCGCAATGGATCATGCTGAATAACTGGCGTAAGAGCCGACGAGCCTGGGGTGGAAAGGATCGTTTTATCCTCCATCAGCGCAGCACGGATAGCCTCCGGCGTGAATAGCGAATCGAGGCGGTCATAAACGCTATCGGAGATCAGATAGGGCAGACGGCTGTATAGCTCGCAGATATGATCATTCATATCCCATTGTAGATCCGGAAGCCTGTCCGCACAGGTGTACAAGGCATCCTCCCGCAGCGAGTCACCCTCGATAATAAGATAGATACGCGAGGCGGCTTTCTGCGACCGGAGGTGCTGTAAAGCCTCCCGTTCTTCCGGCGTAGCCGGCAGAAAATCCATAATATCCTCATTATAGCGCAACATTGCCGCCAGAACGATGAGAGGAAGAAGGACGACTATTCCTATGCCCCACCACCAGCGGCGGTGAGAACAGAACCAATCATATATATGTAAACATTCCGATGTCAACATTCGACTGTCAGCGTTCATCAATGAACTTAACGGGTTTACGGCTTTTCGCCGGGAAATTGATTTGCTGTATCACATCCGCCGGCAGGATTTCTATAAGCGGAGTAACCCGCAGCCGTGATCGGAAGTGATCTTTGAGCTGCTTGACCGCCTCGTCAGGCTGCATAGCTCCTTCTCGGAGGCTGATCCGCACGATGACCTCGTCAGTCCCGGTATCCGAAGGACGAACCACCACTACATAATTGCCCACAAACGGGGTGTTATCCAGTACATCATTGATGGCCGGCGGATAGATGGTTGTTCCTTTGAGTTTGATCATGTTATTCTTGCGTCCGATAAGCGGAGTGAGGCGGTAACTGTTACGTCCGCATGCACATTGCTCTGTTATTTTTGCTGCAATATCGCCCGTGCGGAAACGCAATAGCGGCATTCCTTCGACACCGAGTGTAGTGATGACGATCTCGCCGGGCTCGCCATCGGGAACAGGAAGGTTGTCCTCTCCTATGATCTCCACAATAATGAGTTCAGGGTGTACATGGCCTCCACAGGCATGCTCACACTCCGAGAAAGTAGCCGACATCTCGGTCGAAGAGTAGGTGGCGTACAGCTCCACTTCCGGCCATTTATCATGAATACGTTGACCGAGCAAATTCAGGCGGAACTGCTGGTCTCGCAGACCTTCACCGATACCGATGATTTTACGAATGGACGAATGACGGTAGTCAATCTGATGTTGTTCGGCGTACTCTATCAACCTGAGGATGAAAGAAGGCACACACATGATAGCGGTCGGATGCAGGCGTTGGATCGTGTCCCATTGTAGTTCCGGAATACCATTTCCTACGCGGATAATACTGGCTCCCATGCGACGTATACCCATCCAGTAGGCAAGACCCGCCATGAAGCGCTTGTCGATCGTCGTCATGAGTTGCAGGATATCGCCTTTGTGCAGCCCTGCACAGGCAAAAGACTTATGCTCATTGTACGCCAGCCGCTGCAGATCCCCCTCGGTACAGCCGAAAAGGACCGGATCGCCTAATGTGCCGGAGGTTGTGATGTAGTCAATAATGTCTTCGCGAGGAACACAGAGGAAATCATCGTTAAAGCGCTGCAGATCAGCTTTCTCGGTAAATGGCAAACGCTGCAGATCTTCTATCGTGCGGATAGAAGAAGGCTCGATCTGTTGCTCGGCAAACAGGCGTTGGTAATAAGGCGAACGGTCCGCCAGATACGCTATTTGTTTTCGCAATAATTCCTCTTGGAACTCTTTGATACGTTTGCTTGATTCAAATTCGATATCCATTGTAAACATTCTTTTTTCCATTGTTTTGATTCTTCTGTCCCTTTGGTGTCGGACACCCCGAAGCCGTGTCCGCCAGTCCGGAATTGCAGATAGGAGTGCGGGATATGCTGGGCTGTCAGGGCGGAGTCCAGAAGCACGGAGTTATAATAATTGACCGTCTGATCATCCATGCAGTTCACAAGAAAAACCGGTGGACAATCTTGCGGGATATGTTTTTCCAACGAGAGCGAGTCTCTCATCGCTTGTTTGAACTGCCCCCAGACACCGAGTGCGCCACGCCTCGATCGGCGATGTGCATAGCGCTTGTCGGACATTGTGACGACCGGATAAACGGAACAAACAAAAGCAGGCTTGTAGCTGGTTCTGTTATGGGTCGCACTCATCATAGCGAGGTGACCTCCGGCCGAGAACCCCATCACTCCGATACGGGTTGTGTCGATATGTAAGGAGTCGGCGTGGGTATAGACAAACTGTAACGCTTGTTCTACATCCATCAACATATCCGGATATTTGTTACCCAGCCCCAAGAGCCTGTAGCCAAGCACATACGCGCTGATGTTCGCCACCCGGTATTTGAGTACAAACGCGTTGATACCGTGCTCATTGAGCCATTCGGCTACGTCTCTGCCTTCGTGGTTCATATCAAGCCAACTGTAACTGCCTCCCGGGCAAACGATCACAGCAATACCGGTATTCCCGACGCTATCCGCCGGAAAAAACGTCAGTCGCTGTGTCTTGGCGTGCAGGGCCAACGACAGCATCAATCCTATGATTGTTACATATCTTCGCATAATGCCTCTACGGTCATTTGAGCGGTTCTTACTACGCCGCATAGTCCATGTAAAAAGACGTTCTGGCCCGATAGGTAGAATCCTACTACATGCGTCCTGACAGAACCGACAGGTTCGGATAAACCGAACATAGCGCCTTCGGGCGAAAGGTAGTCGTCCCGGAAGGTAAGCGAGGTGGAACTGAAGATATCGATCATCTGCCGGCGGATATCCGGATAGATAGTCTCGATGAAGTTCAGTACTTCTTGCTCTTTGCTCCGTTTATAGGCCTCATATTCGTCATAATGAGCCTTGCGGTCCTGATGCCAAGGCGATAGTTCTTGATAGTCCAGCGGCATGACGGTTTCTATCGTGCGGGCATACACTTGTCGGTTGTCCGTACAAGGTGTCATGACGAGCAGACGGTGATCCGGAATATAGTGGGTCACGGGGTCGTATGCCAGAGTATCTTGACGGAGACGGATGTAGGTCTTGAAGGATCCGAATGTCTCGGGCGTAGAGACGATACGTTTGCGTGTCGCCGGACGGTAGATGGGGAGGGTGGTGATGGTCAATAGTTGCTTGGGATGAAGCGTGCTGACCACCTTGTCGAAGATCGTGTCGAATAGGATAAAATGTGATTTGTTATTTTGCGAAATACTATTCACTCGTTTTGAGAGGTGTATTCGCCCTCCGTGACGCGTGATGTATAAAGCGAGGTCATTTGCTAATAATTGGCTTCCTCCCACAAAACGCGACAGGCCGTGAACACTTTGTTCCCATTCCTTTTTTCCGATCAGATCGGCGGGACTGTGATCGATGGCCGTAGGGGTCACACGGGCTTCTATGCCCAAGGACTGAAGAACACGTGCAACATATCCATCGGGCTCCATGCCGGTGAGTATATGCATGCCGGTGTACCAGATTTCGCCTTCCCGCTCATACGAGTACAGACCGCCTCCAAAGACGGGGAGCTGTTCATAAAGCGTCACCTCAAATCCGCGCTGTGCCAGCAACGCTCCGCAGAAAAGTCCGCCTACACCGGCACCGAGGATGGCGACTGAAGTACGGTTGGAATGAAGGAGCGCATCATAATAGCGTTCAACGGACTTGGCGCGTTTTTTGTAGTTGGGTCCGAAGGAAGTGTCGTCCGCTGGAATAAGCGGCAATACGCGTACCGTGGCATAAGCAGGTTTGAGTGCCCATTGTCCTTTCGGCATATAATCTGCCATTCCTTCGATGAGCAGCGGCTGGATAGGAAGGTGGTATTGCTCGGCATAATAGAAAGCGCCACGATGGAAACGTCCGATCTCGCCGTTGATGGAACGAGTGCCCTCCGGATAAACCAAAAGTGAGTAGCCTTCGTCAAGAACCCGCTTAATGACGGCTTCACGTTGGTCGTCATCATAGGAGGTGGGAATGCAATCCAGGTACCGTGCTACGACCGCAAAAATCGGGTTGTGCCATACATAGTCCTTGAGCACAAAGACCAAATCCGGATGCAACGAGAGGCATAAAATGATATCGATGAACGATTGATGGTTGGCAATAACAATCGATTGCTCTTTAGACCATGTACCAGTGACGGAGAGATGCAGGCCGGCTATATGACGGATGAAGAAACTCGCTACCCGCCATACAAAATGATGGTATCTCTTGCGGGACGCAGCATTGCGACCGTGGAGGGCAAAGAAAATCCAGGTGTACGGATTGACGATGAAAAGCATCATTAGCCCGAAGAACAGGAAGCATAAGACCGCTCGCCAATACATATTGATATAGCCGAAGACGAGCGCTCCGACGCACAGGAAACAATTGAGGATGGAGATGCGGGTAAAATCACGCGCAGGGCGGAAATGGCTGACTCGCTCTTCCTTAGGCGGATAATAGACGCGGATAGGTACCGGCACCAGATGTACATTATGCCATGCGGCAAAAACTAACAGTTCCAGTTCCGCTTCATACCGGCTGGTGAGGATATTGAGCCCGTAAAGTTGGTGCAGAGGATAAAGGCGCATCCCCGTCTGCGTGTCCGGCAAAGCAATGGTCGTTTGCAGGGCAAACCAGAAATTGGAGAAGCGGTTGGCGAACTTGTTTTTCCCCGCCATGTTTTCGTCAGAGAACAGCCGGCTGCCAATAATCATTGCGTTGGGATGCACGTCGTGGGCACGAAGCAGCACGGGGATATCCTCCGGATAATGCTGGCCGTCCGCATCAATCGTCAAAGCAAAATCAAAGCCCAACTCAATCGCTTTGCGGAAACCGGAGACGAGTGCTTTGCCTTTGCCTCTGTTGCGATCATGACAAACGATAGTGACAGGAAAATCGAGCGTGGCTAATAGCGACAGAGTATCATCCGTACAGCCGTCCGCCACGACGATGATGTCGCGTAGCTGTTGATGCACGCGACGAATCACATCGAGGATAGTACCGGCATTATTATAGGTCGGCACAAGCGCACATATACGGGTTGATTTCGATTTTTCCATTTTGTATGCGGATGGTCACTTGTTTGTCCGGAGTGACGGGTTGACGGAATTTAAGATTTCTGAGAGCCTTGAAATGTACGGTATGACCCGCTTGGAGCGAGGCCAGTTCTTCGCATATCTGTATCAGGCAAGCTCCCGGAACTATCGGATGTCCGGGGAAATGCCCGGCAAAAATAGGATGCGAGGCATCGAAACGGATCGTAAAGGATGTCTCGTCTCGGGCGATGATACTATAGAGATTATTGTGCAACGACATTTGTAAATTCAATGATGGTGGTATCTCCGTTTTTCTCGGTCATCTCAACGCGCTTGGCTACTTCCTTGTCTTCGTCCATGACGATGTGAATGGATTGGAAGAACCGTTTGGCTTCCCGCATCACTTTCTCGTCCTGTTTGTTGCCGCCTGCGATGGATGCCATGATCATACGTAGTAAGCGTTGAATGGGCGGATTAACATTGCATGTGTTGCCGTCCATGCGCCAAACGACCGGCTGAGGGGTGATATATTCCCATTGCAGATAATCCGGTGCACGGTATTCCATGTGTCCGGTGGACACCTGAGGCTCGTTCATCAGTGCAACGGTCTTCGTTTGCGTAAAATCAGCCTTGAGCGATATGATCGCCGTCAATATGATCAAAAATAGTCCTTTCATCTTTCAACTTTAAACTTTCCTACTTCTTTCAACTTTCAACTCTCAATTTACTACCAGATAACAACCTGCCATAATAAATAATATACCGACCCATTGTGTCCAGGCGATATGTTCGTGGAAAATAAGCATGGCGGCAATCATTCCGAAAATATATGCGAGGCTCGAGAGCGGGTAAGCTTGCGAGAAAGACCAGTGTTTGAGGATGTACATCCATAGCACGCCTGCCGCCGTAAAAGAGACACCGCAAGCCAGCCACCACCAGTTGGTAAGTTGGCTCACGAAGAAAGACCAGGACCATGAAGCGCGCTCAAACGCATTGAGAGCCAGTTTCATGAAGAGTTGGCCTGCGCAAAGGAAGATACTCTGTATGACGGCAAAAAGGATCAGTTTCATTTCTGTATGTGGGCTTTGTAGATGGTCGCTCGAGCGATGTCGGCGGTGCCATCATGGATGAGCGATAATATATGATCCCAAGTCTCTACTTGCTCATCAAATTCGAGCACGAGGGCATTATGGATGAGTCCGAGGCTCATCTGCGCTTGTAGATCTGCCAAGGCGCAGGAGAGCGATTCTTTGCATTGTGAATAGGTGGCGTTGTAGCCATGATTAGCCGTCAGGATGGCGATGAGGGAAGCAATCGTGTTGTGCGTTGATTGAATGAAAGGAGTAGGCTTGAGCTGTTGTTCGTCCGACTCAATCATTTCTTGTAAGAACCGCATTGACTGCATCATACATCCCCATCGGGTAGCGCAGAGGATAGCATCCGGCCGGGCGATACCGCTTTGCTCCATTGCACGCTTGGCTGCCGTTACGATGCGACGCATCTGAGGCGTCATGCGCCGTGCCTCCGACCCGTTTATATAAGCCGATATAAGGGTATCGTCCGATATCTCGACAGAACAGCATTCCGATACATCGAGGCATGGGGCTTCGCTCATTTCGCTTCCTTGTGTACTCAGTACCAAGGACGATTCATTGCCTCCGAAACCAAAAGCGTTGCATAGCACATGACGCAGCACTTGGCGCGTTGTATGGATCGTCGGCTGTACCAATCCTTCTGCAGAACTCGTCCAATTCAGGTTAGCCGGAATAAATCCATGCCGGAGAGCGAGCACGCAGATTGCCGCTTCGATACCTCCGCTGGCAGAGGTGGTGTGTCCGGTGAACGCTTTCGTACTGCTGATAGCTGGCAGAGTATTCCCCCAAAGCCGTTGAATGGCGGCTGATTCGGACAGGTCATTATTGGGGGTTGCCGTCCCGTGCGCATTGATATAATCGATGTCGGCGGGTTGCAGACTGGCCATCCGGATTGCCTGACTCATCGCCAGGTAAGCACCTTCTCCGTCAGGGGAAGAAGCGGTCTGATGGTACGCATCGCAGGTGTTGGCATAGCCGCTGATATAGCCTAAGATACGTGCACCGCGTGAGAGCGCCTTGGCTTCGGGTTCCAATACCAGATACCCGGCTCCTTCGCCGAGGTTGAGTCCGTTCCGCTGTGCATCGAACGGCCGGCAGGGCTGATGGTCCAGGATCATCAGGGTGTTAAAACCATTGAGATGAAAACGGCTGAGACTCTCCGCGCCGCCTGCTATGACGGCTTCCGATTGACCGGTACGCAGCAGATTAGCGCCGAGCATGATTGCATTGAGCGCAGACGAACAGGCGGTAGAAGGCGTGGCGATGAAGGAGAACGGCGCTTGGTTGTCATCCGTCAGATGGCGGGCGATGACATTCGTCGATTCGCCGGCTTCATGCAGTCGGATATACTCCGCAGCGCGACCTTGGGTATAGTCCTCCCAATGTTGTTCGGTCAGGTCCATTCCGCCTACCGTGGTACCGCTGATGAAGGTGTCGCACGAACAGTTTGCCATCTGCAAGGCTTCGCGGGCTGCCATCAGACCAAGCAGCGAGGTGCGCGGCATGGGCTCGTCCGCCGCGATGCCTGTCATCGCCTTTAGCTCCTCGTCCGAGTAGGGCACTTCACCCACTGGTAGATCCTTATGCACGTTCTTAAGAATGTGCATAGCACCGATACCGGAGTGTTCTTCCAGCAGCGATTGTAGTGTCTCGGAGCAGTTCTTGCCGATAGCACTGATAATTCCTATGCCGGTGATGGCTATTCTCATTTCTATTATTTGGTGCGGTTGGCTTGGATATATTCAGCCATAGTGCGTACGGATGCAAAGATGGCTTTGCCTTGTTTGGGGTCTGCCAACTTAATGCCGTATTCGCGATCCATCAGCATGATCAGTTCAAGCGCATCAATCGAATCGAGTCCGAGACCTTCTCCGAAGAGCGGTGCTTCGGCGTCGATATCAGCGGGAGTCATGTCCTCAAAATTGAGCGCCTCAATAATCTGAGCTTTCAGTTGTTCAATTAGTTGTTCCATATGATTTGTAATTTCGCGTAAAACATGTTAGGGGCACTGCATTCCACCCATCCGGCGAGGATAGGAGTAGGGCAGCAAGTTATCTGTGATTGTACGATCGGTTCTAACTGTTCGGGGTTCTCCAGGATATAGAATGCAGTCTCGCCTTGTATGTGGTGACGGATGGCAATTTCGCCGGTAACAATATTAGGCAATGTATAGACGAAAAGCGAGGGGCTGGGGTAGTAATTGCCCTCTGCAATGGTTGCCAGATAGTCGGTATCGTTTTTGATGCTTGCGCTGCGATTGGCGAATATGACCGCCTCCACTTTCTCTTTTTGCAATAGGATCTCCGCAGCCATGAACCCGAGGCGGCTGAGTGTGTCCATCTTGAAGAACTTAGGATAGTCTCCCGCATAACGGCGATAGAGCTCCACCAGAAGTTTGTCCCCTGTGTTCTCCACCGCTATTGGTTGTCCGTCCAAGAGCACCGATGAGGTCGTTATTTCTATCTCATGTGTTACTCGCATCGTAGTCTTATAGCTGCGTTTACACCTCCGAATCCGGAGAGCATTTTGATGAAAGTACCCCATTGTAGCAGCTCCATTCCGAGGATGGTCTCTACTATTCCGGCAGCGCCCATTGTATGTCCGAAGATTGGTTTGAGCGCAGAAATAGGCACATTCGCCAATCCTGCACGCTCAATAGCTATCTTTTCCATTGCGTCGTTATAGAGTGTCGCGGTTCCATGTACGCCTAACAAATCTATGCTGTCAGGGTCTGTTTCTCGCAGGACGTCTTGCAAACAAAGGAACAGTCCTTCACCGGTTCGGCTGGGTGCCGACAGGTGGTTGGCGTCGTTGTGTATACTGCCTGCTTCCAGACGCCAACCCTCATGGGGTTCGGAGGTATAGATGATGGTCGCGGCGGCTTCACCTAAGTTGAGCCCGTTACGATCAGGGCTGAAGGGTTTACAGGGTTCCGGCGATAGAGCTTTGAACGCCTGGAAACCGCTTACGATGAATCGTGTTTGGAGGTCGCAGCCAACAACGACGGCATAACGGTACAGACCTGCCTCCAAGAGCCGCTTGGCGGTGATTTGTGCGCATACACCGGACGTGCAGGCGTTGCTCACTACAATCGGCGGGTTCGGATTGCCGAAATGCCGGGCGATAGTCTGAGCCGGAGTAAGGAGATCCAGTTGGTCACCCTTGGTCGTAGAAAGGATAAAAAGGACCTCCTCAGAAGACGCATCCAAACCATTTAATGCCAACTCAACGCTACGGATACAGAGTGGCACAAACGTCTGGGGAGTATCGAACAGCGAGGCGCAGAACGGCTCTACGTCAGCAAAACGCGAGCTATGCACCTTCAGGCCGCTCTTGCCTTCTTGTACAGCATTAACGTTTGCCTGTGTGCCTTCTCCGAGGGGAGAGATAATACTATGTCCGATGCAATATATCATGCTTCGATAGTGGCTATTTTGAGGGTGGTGGAGGCGATCAACTCATCGGCGATGTAGGTCTTCACTTCCATGAGGCATATGTTCATTACTTCTTGCACCAATTGTGCTTCGGTGTATAGGGTTTCGCCGATAACGGGAAACCGATAGGCCTCCATCTGTTTGACTGCACCGATGTATCCTATCCGGTCGCCGGCTCTTGCGGCGCAGGTCTGTGCGGCATTCTCCATCAGTCCCGCTAAGGGCAGTATCCCGTCTGTCACCAACGGACAATCCGCCGGGATGGTGAAGCGCGTGCGGGCTACCGTATTGCTGATCTCGTCAATAGTATCGATGAACACAAACGGAGGACGCTGCGGGATATAATGTGATATGTTATCGGGCCCAGAAATCATAAAAATTAAACCATTGATACGGATACTTCAATGCCATCTGTTCTACTTTGGCAGCGTATTGGTTTACCAAGTCTTTGGTCGGCTGCAGTTCTTCGCTGAAAACGCGGTACTTCTTGGTCCCTTCTTTGATGACGAAGACGAGCAACACTGGTTGTTTCAAGGCCTGACAGATCCGGAAAGCCCCTGTAGACCATTGAGCGTCTGCGCCCAGGAACGGACAACTAATGGTATGGTCTCCCATCTTCCTATCGGCTGCCAATGCCAGCACATCGCCTTTCTGCAATACTTCGTTAATCCGGTAGATATGTCCCCAGTTGTCCGGCTGCACATCAATGATGTCGATGTTATTGCGGGAGAAAGTCTGCCTGCGTTTCTCCATCACTACCGGCGATTCGCCGCCGTACAGCACGATGTGCATGGGCTTGTCGGGAGTGGACAGGTAATAGCCTGCAATCTCGGTATTGCCTACATGGGAGAAAAGCATGATAAACCCTTCCGGACTATCCATTCTCCCGTAATACAAATCACGGTTCTCTACTTCTACTTCAAACGGTTCTCCGGCATAGACGGCAAATCGGTCGAGGATAGCCTGACCGAAATGATAGAACGAACGATATACATCGACAGCGGCTTGGGTGCGTGTCCGGCCTCTCTTGCGATGAAAGAGATACGCCCCGTGTCTGTTCGTCGGGCGGACAAGGATGTACCAAACGAGCCATAAGTGCATACATCCATATACAAACCGGAGGCCCGTATGACGAATGATACCCACTAATGCCCGTTGCATCCAATGCGTACCGCCTGTTTGTCCGCTCCATTGCTGTGACATCAGATATGCGCTTCGATATAGTTGTAGAACTCGTCTAATGTTTTGACATTCTTCAGTTCGGCTGCTTGGGGTTTGAATCCGAACTCGCGGTCAATGATCACCACGATATCCACAAAATCCAAAGAGTCTATCTCCAGGTCGTTCTTTAGCGACGCATCCGGAGTAAGGGCTTCGGGGTTGATCTCGAACTCCTCCACAAGCAGTTCATTGATTTTAGTTGCAATTTCTTGTTTTGTCATATGTTATATTTTTCGATAGTCATTCATAAAAGGCGGCGTGAGGATCGTGCGGCTGAATCCTCCGTCGCAGTAGATCGTCTGCATCGTCACCCGTTGCATCAGATCGCTGAATAGCGCCACGCAGGTACCGGCGCAGTCGTCGGCATCGGCGTTGCCCAATGGTGATAAACTGTCCGTATAGTGGTAGTAACGCTCCATCTCATCCCATGTGATGGCTTTGGTGGGGATGGCGGAAGGGCTGACAATATTGACCCGCACATGTTTCTTTTGCCCGTAGATAGCACCCATCTGCCGTGCAATACTCTCTAATAGCGCTTTAGCGTCCGCTATGTCGTTATAACCCTGTACAAACCGTTCGCAAGCGATATAGGATAGCGCGACAACACTGCCGCCTTCCGCTATGGCGTCTGTCTCCATGGCGGTATGAAGTAGCTTGTGCAGACTCAGGGCGGAGATGTCAATCGTTTGCTGGAAATAGGTATAATTGGCGTCCTCGTAGTTTTTATGGCGACGCAGATTCATACTTTGGGCTACGGCGTGTAGGATAAAATCAATCTTACCGCCCAGTATCTCCTGAGCTTGTAGCAAAAGCGTTTTGAGATCCTCCAGATTAGTGGCGTCACAGGCAATGAGCGGCAGCTGATGTGTAGCCGCCAGCGAGCCGATGGAGCCCAATTGAATAGCTTGTGAGGTGTTTGTCAGAACTAACTGAGCCCCTTCTTCTTGGCATCGCTTGGCTACATGCCACGCGATCGAACGCTCGTCCAATGCACCGAAGATAAGTCCTTTCTTTCCGCTTAATACTCCCATCTTTTCTGTTGATTTAATGAACTTTGCGTAAAACGAGGGCACTATTAGTACCGCCGAATCCGAAACTATTACTCAATACCGTCTCCACCGGCGTCTCAATCATCTTTGTCGCCAAGTGGAGCGTGGCTGCACTCGGATCGACGGTCTCTATATTGATGTTCGGCGCCACAAAGCCGTTCTGCATCATTAAGATACTATACACTGCCTCGCTGGAACCCGCCATCCAGCACTCGTGTCCGGTCATGGACTTCGTGCTGCTGATCCAGGCATGCTTGTCCTTGAAGAGTTGCGTGAGAGCAATAGCCTCTTCTTCGTCGCCCTGTTGGGTCGAAGTGGCGTGTGCGTTCACATAGTCGATCTCATTGGCACTCATGCCGGCGTCCTTGAGCGCACGCTGCATGGCGATGAGTGAACCCTCGCTGCTGGGCTGGGAGATACCGCCGCCATTACTGGAGAAACCGTAGCCGCATACCTCGGCAAGGATCGTTGCGCCGCGAGCAACGGCATGGTCGTAGTCCTCTAATACTAACGCCGCGGCTCCTCCGCTCGGTACCAGACCGTCGCGGTGGATATCAAACGGACGGCTGGCTTTCGTCGGTTCGTCAACACGACCTGAGAAAGTACCTAACGCATCAAAAGCCGCCATGGCATAGGGGTTCACCTCTTGTGCGCCACCTACCAGGATGATGTCCTGCAACCCCTGGCGGATGAACATCATCCCCAAGCCGATGGCGTGGCTGCCACTCGAACAGGCGGCGCTCACGGAGAAATTGATTCCCCGCAGATGGAAGATCGTACTGAGGTTCATGGTGACGGTCGAGTTCATGGACTGGAAAATCAATCCGCTGCCGAGTAGGGCAGTGTCGTGTTTTTCTAACATCGTCTCGTGCATCTCTACTGTCGGCAGAGCTGTACTGTCGTTGCCGAACAGAACACCCACTTCGTTGTTCAGCAAGTAGGACTCGTCTATCCGGGCTTGCTCAAACGCTTCGCGGGCGGCCATATAGGCATACTGCGCTTCTTGTGACATGCCGGTTCGGAGACGGCGATGCAGCAGGTTCTTCAAGTCCGGCGTCTCCACTATACCAGAGAGTGGACTGCGGAAACCGTACTCTTTGCGGGCCTCGTCAATACCGATACCGCTCTTGCCGGCCATCAGAGACGCCGTCACTTCTGCTTGGTTCTTGCCGATACACGACCAGATACCGATGCCTGTTACTACAACTCGTCTCATCCCATTCCTCCTGCTATGTTGATCACTTGTCCGGTAATATAAGCTGCCTCGTCGGAGCAAAGAAAACTGACTAATGCCGCTACTTCTTCGGGCGTGCCGAAACGGCCGGCTGGGATCGTTTTCTTCAGTTCGGCTTCGTCTAAATCAGCGGTCATGTCGGTAGCAATGAAGCCCGGAGCAACAGCGTTTACCGTCACTTTGCGGGCCGCTACTTCCTTGCTCAGCGCCTTGGTGGCACCGATGAGAGCGGCCTTGGCTGCTGAATAATTGGCTTGTCCGGGAATACCGCACACGCCGGAGACAGAAGCGATATTGACAATGCGGCCTTTGCGTGCACGGAGCATGCCGGGCAACACGTGGTGGGTCGTATAGTAGAACCCTTCCGTTGTCGTGCGTAAAACGTCATGCCAATCTTCTTCGTTCATAAAGACCAACAACCCGTCGCGACGGATACCGGCGTTATTGACCAACACGGATATATGCTCTCCTTCGTGTGCTGCGTCCCAAGCGGATAGAGCTGCCTCGATGGCGGCGCCGTCCGTTACGTCGAAAGGCAGTAACTCTGCCTGTCCGCCGGCAGCTTCGATAGCGGCTTTGGTAGCTTCTGCTGCTTCGGGGTGGCTGTGGTAATTGATCAGAACCGTGTAGCCCTCTTTCGCCAAACGCTCTGCGATGGCGCGTCCGATACCACGGCTGCTTCCTGTGATAAGTGCGTAAGTATTCATTTTATTGATCGTAAGTAAGCTTCGATATTCACTAAATCTTCGTAGAACGGTGTGTCCTCAATAATAGTCGGTGTAATGGCGCGGATGGCATCGTACTGCGCTTTGGTGGCAGGTGCCAGTTGGTCCGCTATACCCAAACAATCCACCGCTTGTGCCATCGCCAGGAATAAAACGGACAGCACCTGATAGCAGTTGTTGATCACCTGCGTGCATAACTCGGCGCTGTTCGTACCCATCGAGACGATATCCTGATTGTCGTTATTATTGGGGATCGAGTGAACGTAGTTCGGCATCGCGAGCGTCTGGCACTCGGCGGTCGTACTGGTGGCGGTGAACTGACAGGCCTGAATACCGTAGTTCAGACCCAACGTGCCCATATTCAGGAAAGGCGGCAGAATACCGTTAAGGCGATCATGGCACAGATAGTTCAACTGGCGCTCGCTGATCATCGCCAGGCGTACCATCGCGATCTTCATCTTGTCCGCCTCCAAGGAGATATAATCGCCGTGGAAATTACCGCCGTGATAGACGTTTTGTGTGACGGGATCCACGATCGGATTGTCGCTTGCCGCATTCAGTTCTTCTTCGATCACCTGACGGCTGTACGCTAATGTATCCGCAATCGGACCTAATATCTGCGGCGCACAGCGAAGCGAGTAATAAGCCTGCACTTTGTCCTTGAATACCTGTACGTCCTTATGCGCATCGTCGTACAATTTGGCTTCGCGTTTTTGCAAGCGTTGACTGCCTTGACTCATTTGACGCATCTGTTCGGCGATACGGATCTGTCCGGCATGGCGGCGCGCCTCATTCAGCGGAGCAGCCATCAGATCATCATAACTGCCTGCGATCTCGTTCATCCATACAGCCGAAATCGTAGCGAGGTGGAGTAGGTTCTCCGCATCTATCTGATTGACTGCGCTGATACCTGTCATCACACTTGTACCATTTGTGCAACTTAATCCCTCGCGAATATGGATATGTATCGGTTGTAAACCACATTCGTTCATTACTTCTCGCGTTTTACGCCATTCGCCTTGGTAATGAACCTTGCCTTCACCGATCAGGCAGAGAGCGATATGTGCCAACTGAACAAGGTCGCCACTCGCACCCACACTGCCGTGTTTGGGAATGAACGGATAGATGCCGCGGTTAATGAACTCGGTCAGTAGGGCAACCAACTCCGGATGAACGCCGCTCTTGCATTGTGCGAACGATCCCACACGTGCCAGCATGCTCGCGCGTACAGAAAAATCGTCAAGTGCTTCGCCTGCGCCGGTAGCGTGCGAGCGGATGATATTATACTGCAAATCACGCAGGTGGTCATCTGCCACCCGCCACTGTGCCATCGGACCAAAACCTGTATTGATCCCGTAAATGATTTTGTTGGAAGCAAACTGCTCCAGGAATGTGTAACACTCGGCGATCCCTTCTAGGCTCGCCTTATCCCACTCCAAATAACCTCCTTTGTAAAGGATGTTCCGTATTAATTCAATATCTATCTTCATAAACAAAAAAGCGTGCAAAGGTACTGCTTTTTTTTGACATATGCAAATTATTTGTGTTTTTTGTGCCAATTTGTATTGATTTGTGTGTGTTTTGCCTTTTTGTCGCATATTTGCGGCAACTACGCTTCGTCTATTGTACTTTGTCCATTGTGTCCGAATGCTATTCCGCCGCTCTTTCTTCTTTTCCAGGCGGATTGTATCCGCCGCTTCACCCATACACCATACACCCGGAACGTCCTCCCGCCAAACGGGAGGAGTGGTCTCCGCCGAGAAGGGCTATATACACCAATTTATATCTTGGCTACTAATGTGAGGCCGTTATTGCTGATGGCATAGCCTTCGTAGTTGGCATACTCTGTATGTAAGTGATCCACTATCAACGGATGATTTTGCACCATCGTGCGGCATGAGAACGTGTTACCGACTTGCAGTTTGCCGTTGATAGCTTCCTCTACGCGCCATCTGTAGTTCCCCAGATAACTCAGCACGCAAACACGATCCGGCAGCCACGCGATACGCACGCGGTCGCCTTTCTGACATTCATCGGCGTGAATAGCGTTTGAAAGAATGAAGTCCGATTCTTCGTTCGCTTTTGCGTATTGTTCCAACACGCGCACCGTGCTCTGCCGCACGGAAGAATAGCCTTTTTTGTAGCCCCAAATACGACTCAAAGTGTCTGGACTGAGCCGTTCGCCGGTCATTTTTGAGATAGAGATACTCAGTTCTCCGAAGTCCGCAGGAGTTGCCGGAACATACCCAAAACGCACTTCAACTGCCTTTTTCAGTTGGCAGATAGCGATACTATTGGATGGATAGGATGTTTCCATAATTCAAAAATTTGTGCAAAATTATAAAATTATTTGCATATACGCAAATTTTTTTGTACTTTTGCAGCGTCAATGGATACAAATTCGTTCACATCGGGGCCGATTCGTCCGCTTAGTTCGCAAGAATTAGGTGTGGAGCACCTTACAGATTATGAGTTACTGTCTGATTCCGGGCACAACTTGGTGTACCGTGCACAGATGGGCGGTAAATGGGTTGTTCTGAAGGCAGCCAAACCTACCGAAGGCGAACGAATCCGCAACCAACTCTTGTTGGAGCGTGAGTTTGAGATCATGAATCGTTTGGACTCGATTTATGTGGTTCAGACGATTTCCATGGTGAACGATCCGCAGTTAGGGCGTGCTATTTTAATGGAATACGTCCACGGCCGTTCGTTGGACAAATTTGTAGCGGAAAATCCTTCTGTAGCAGAGCGTCGCCGCGTAGCGGACGAATTGATGGAAGCCTTGATTTTCCTCCATGACCGCCAAATCGTCCATGGTGATCTGAAGCCCTCCAATATCCTTATTACCGACTCCGGCAATCATGTGCGGCTGATTGATTTCGGCTTTGCGGATAACGAGGCTTATATCGCCAAAAACATCGGTACGTCTCCTTCCATCAGCACACCCGAACAACTGCCGACAGATGTTTTGCTTCCCGAGAGGGACATCTACGCCTTAGGCAAAATCCTCTCGCTTCTTTTCCCGCATTCCGCCAAACCAATTTTCCGTCGTTGCTTAGTTTCCGATAGAAGCCGCTACATTTCTGTTCGTCAAGTCCGTGCTGCTCTTCACCGCTATTGGCGGATGCGATGGTTGCTGCCTTTGGTTCTTGCATTAGCTGCTATTGTGGCGTTTGTCATAGTATTCTTGCCAAGCCCGAAGGAAACGGTGCAACCTATAGAGATACAGACCGACACAGTGGTAGTTATTGTTCCTGCAAAACCTGTTGTTGACTCCGTTTGGCTGGATGTAAAGAGTAGGGCAGAACGGCAGTATAGCGCCTTGTACCGCACTTATGCCGATTCGCTTAAAAATATGCCGGAGAAAAGCCTGAACGAAGGTATCTTGATGAACGGTCGTTATGCCACCAAAGTGTGGAAAGTATATAATCATGCGGCTACGTCTTATCCTCAATATGCCGAACAACTGTATGACCAATATTTGTTTATCTATGACCGCGATTCCAAACGTTTGGCAGACATATACAAGGATTATCCGGCTTATAGTGTCAACCTCAACGGCGATACTATGATCCATCCATGAGTACCACTTCCCGAATAACTCACCAATATCACAAAAAAACGCAGATTTATTTGCATAATTCAGTTTTTTGTTGTACCTTTGCAGCGGATTTTTAATAGTTACGTATGGAAAAATCTAAAATCAACACATAAATTCACATATAAATATGCAAAACCATGAAACGGAAGATTTTGGACTCCTTGCGCGAATGGCGTACAAAAAATGGACGAATGCCGCTCGTTTTGAATGGTGCTCGTCAAGTGGGGAAAACCTATATTTTGGAAGAATTTGGCAAGCAGTACTATACCAACATCGTGAGATTTAATTTAGAGGCGGATACGCGTGCGCGTGCCGTTTTTGAGGATGACTTGAATCCCCAAAACATCATCATGCAATTAGAAAGCATCTCTTCCCAGCGTATTGTGCCGCATGAGACATTGCTTATTCTGGACGAGATTCAGGCCTCCGAACGTGCTTTAACCGCCTTGAAATCCTTTTGCGAGCAAGCCTCGGAGTATCATGTATGTGCAGCAGGAAGCATGTTAGGCGTGGCTATACATCGAGAGAATTATTCCTTCCCCGTCGGAAAAGTGGAAGAGTTACAACTCTTTCCATTGGACTTTGAGGAGTTCCTGTGGGCGATGTCGAAACAGTCGCTGGCGGAACAGATACGATTGCATACCGCTGAAAACACGAAGATGCCATCAGCTTTGCATGAAGAAGCATTGGCTATGTGGCGACAGTATTTGGTGGTCGGAGGAATGCCTGCCGTTGTAGTGGAATATGCGCAGACTAACAGCATCGTGCATATAGCTGATATTCAGCAACGTATTCTGAATGAGTATGTGGCAGATATGGCGAAATATGCCTCACCCGCCACATCCGTCAAAATACGCGCGTGCTATAACTCTATTCCTGCCCAATTGGCGAAAGAAAATCATAAGTTCCAGTATAAAGTAGTGCAACGTGGTGGTAGTGCAACCATATTCGGCGAATCTATCGAATGGCTCCATTATGCAGGGGTTGTGCTCAAATGCCAGGAGGTGGAGAAAGCACTCATACCCCTTGCTGCATATATGGAACTTGGGGATTTCAAGTTATACATGAGTGACGTCGGATTGTTGACGATGAAAGCCGGTATGCCTTCTTCCTTGCTTCTGTCTCCAATGCCGATAGACAACACATTCATGGGAGCCATTGCGGAGAATTATGTAGCACAAGCGCTGGCGGCTCGACAAATACCTTTGTATTATTGGCGAAATAGTAATACAGCAGAATTGGATTTTCTATGGCAAAAGGACACTGCAATCATTCCCATAGAAGTCAAAAAAGGTCTGCATACACGCGCAAAGAGTATGAACCAGTTCCGGCTAACGTATCATCCGGAATGTGCGATCCGTATTTCGCAGAAGAATTTTGGTTTAGAAGAAGGAATACGCTCGATACCTTTTTACGCGGTATTCTGCATGTAACATTCATTCGTTAATTCGTTCACTCGTTAATTTAGGGCTAATTAGGGCGTAAAGGGTCAAACCTTTGCGCCTTTCGTTATTTTGTTGTATCTTTGCACTCGCAAATTGTCAATGAAATGGAAGATGCCGAAAATCCTCAAAAGAGTAGGCAAAACTTTTAAATTATTAATAATATGAAAAAAAAGTTAACTTATGCAGTAATGGCATTATTTTGTTTAGCTATGGTTGCTTGTACTCCTTCTAACGATTCGTTGCTTGATCAGTATGAAAAAGCATGTAAGAAAGGAGACCGGGTAGAAGCGTTAAAAATTATGGAAAAGTTAGACGAAAACGAACTAACAATGGAACAATTGGAACGTTTTCATAAAATCACTTTAGAAGCAAATTTTTAATCTTTAATCAATATGAAAAAGTATTTTAGTTTGTTTGTAATTGCATTTGCAATTATTTTAACCGGTTGCTCCAGTAAAAGCACTACCTTTGTGATCACAACAGATGACGCAGAGGATATTGGGGATGTGTACGGCAGTAACGATTTCTTTGAACCTGTTCCGGGCACATATACTATTTCGGCGGAAGAAAACACACTTTCAACAACGATTGATTTAAAGATAGTTAGAAGATATGAAAATCCCGATTATATCGTAGAAAAATTCATTCTTGAAGCAAAAGATAAAGAAGGGCGTGATATTGAGATCAATCACAAGGATGTAGAGTTTGCCGCCGAAAATATGACATCTGCCTATAAAGAACTTATAAGTGCATCAACTGGAGATGTGGTTAAGGTTAAATTTACGTGCATACTTGCAGATAGTAAACAAGTGAAAGAAGTATTACAGTCCTTTGCTTCTTGCGACATAGAATTGCATGTAGATAAACCGGAAGAGGAGGATTTCCTGTCTGCACTTGAACGTGACATCTTAGAGGCAGAGGCAGATTTGGATGATGAAGATATGGAGAATTCTGGCGCTTCGGAAGATTGGGATGCCATATTGGATTCGTATGAGAGCTATATGGATCAGTATATCAAAGTTTTGAAGAAAGTGAATGCGGGTGATGCTAATGCTTATTCAGAAATGATGTCATTAATGCAGGAATGTAATGAACTGAATGAAAAGTTGTCCTCTGCAAACGATAATATGAGCGTCGCTCAAGCAACAAGATTCCAGAAAATTGCAGCAAAAATGGCTTCCGCTGCGGCTCAAATGTAAAATAACCAATCAAATTAAATTATTCTATTTATGGAAACTCAGCAACAAAATGCACCTTATGCCGTTGCGGCATTAGTGCTGGGAATTTGTTCCCTCGTTTTCGGATGTTTTTTTGTAGGCCTCATTTGTGGCATTGTAGGTCTTGTATTGGCTAACAAAGGCTTGGCTGCTTATCACGCTAATCCCGCTATCTATTCCGGTTATGGCATGCTCAATGCGGGACGGATTACTTCCATCATTGGTATCATTTTCGGCGCAATCTACATCGTTTATTATGTAGTTCTAGTGGCTATCCTTGGAACGGCCGGTTTTGCTTGGCTCGAATGGATGAACATGTTCTCCTAATCGGAATGGAAAGTGTTCTTGCTACTGCCCTGTGCATATAAGCAACTCTTTGGTATAAGCTGTCCTTTGTGCGGCTTCCAGCGGGCTATTTTGCTCTTGCTGGATGGCCGCATTTTGGACAGCTTGTATCGTTTTCCCCCATGGCCGGTGATGGCTATATGGCTGCTCGTGCTTTTTATCATGAGTGTCCGTGGAAAGACACAGATATACTTGTCTCTTAAATGGCCATGGATTGTATTGTTGCTTAGCCTTGCTTGTAATGCAATTTGGCAGAATATTACTGAGTAACAAATAATTCACTCATTCATTCGTTAATTCGTTCACTCGTTAAATTGGGGCTAATTAGGGCGTAAAGGGCCAAACCTTTGTGCCTTTTGATTTTTTATTGTACCTTTGTTGCAAAAAACATGGAAAATAATACACTTGCAAATATTATTGAATACAATCGTTTACTCCTGAAAATATGTAGGGAGCAACTTACAGACGAGGAGCTGGATTTTATCATTTCATGTCTGGCAGACTCGACAACTCCGGAACCCGATTTTACAAGCATCGTGCAAGCGGTTCCGGCAGACATTGTTGCTGATTTCTGGGATGCGTTTGATCCTACTAAGGCATATTTTAGTATGCCGGAAGAAAAAGAAATGCGGAACAAGAGGTTGGATATTTCCGAGGTAGTTGCTACACTCTCTGTCCGTTTTGCAAGGGAATCAGAAATGCCGGAAGTTACCGAGGTTGAGTACATCCCAATAGAGTCTCTAGGTTACTATGACGGGGAATCATTTCGAATCGTTTTTTGTCCCGAACGAATCAAGAAAGCGCTGGTACAATCCGCACAGAAGGACATGCCAGAAACTTCGTTTCCGTTGTGCCAAAAGGCGTTTATCGGAGCTATGATTGACGCGGTTTTGGATCGCACGAATCATCTGGACAAGCACGGACATATAGTAAGGGGCAAATAACAAGCCTTTGGACTAAAAATACAAATAAATTTGATTTTTCTGCCTCAAAGTCTTGTATATTTCAAACTTTTGTTGTATCTTTGTAGCGTCTTTGAAAGACGCGCCCGTGTCAGCGGACACGGACTACATATTTGAGAGACTAACAGTCAACAACCTTGTTTTCTACCCACGGCTTACCAGAGCCTTCACAAGGGAAGTAACAAAAGTAGTATTTTTTATACGTGTCTGTATCAACCAGCAGCAAATCTGCTACCCATTTGCAACCAACCTGCAATTAATCTGCTGTTAATCCGCAGTTAATCCGCTATCAAACACGATAGATATACGATAGATATACGTTAGATACACGTTACATTAGTATAGTCTAAGTATAGGCAGAGGCTAACCTCGCGATAATCTCGAAATACCCTCTATTCGATTCTCTCTCGAATCTATTGAAGAAGTATTGGGCTGCATGGATAGAAAGGAAAAGTAAATTATTGCAAAAATGCAAAAATAATTAACTTTTATTTTTTAATTTGAAAATAAAGTATTATCTTTGCAGCGTGAATACTAAAATTTTAAACGAAATAATTTATGAATGGTAAATCCTCTTGGAAAAAATCCTCAAAATTTGTTATTTGCGTAGGAGGTGCAATTGAGCAGGACGCCATAATGGCTTTACGCGTAGACAATCCTGAATTGCATAAACAAATTTGTAACACGTATGAAAACGTGGTGGTCGATGGCGAACTCCATGAAAACGAACAGGGAGAATTGGCTATCGTTTATGGCGGAGCCTACTATCCGTTACAATCAGGAAAATGGATAGTTCAAGAGGCATTTGAAGTAGAAGACGAAATGGAATATGAGGATGTAGAATACAATTATTGTATCGAAATACAGGGGTATCACTTCCTTTTAATAATCGAATAATAATTGGAACATGCCCAAAATCCGATAAAGAGTAGGCAAAAACTTTTAAAATTTAATATTATGTTAAGTTTAGATAATTTTCCCCAAGATCCAGTACTTATGCAGGAGGCTACTGAATTTGCAAAAGAAATAGCTGGTTTTTTTAAGCAAAGGTATCCTAATATACCTAAGACTCGATATTACAAAGCAATAATCGGATATGAGAGTGGTTGGAATGAAATAGTTATTCCTAAGGCATTACTTTTTAAACTTAAGGAAATGCTAAATGAGCCATGTGATAAATCTCCATTTTTAGATGAAGAACCTGCCAAAATGGTGGAAGAGGTTTTTGAAATCATAAAGGAGAACTATAGTGGGGATGTCGATAAATTACACCGGCTAAAGGCTGTTTTAGAAGATTATGATGCGTCTAGTTCGCTCTTAATTGATATGTGCAATCAGTAAATGGATTATCCGATACCTTAAGTTCGGAGGAAAGTTATGGAAACAAACGTTCAAGATTTATTGAATAAGTACGAAGAAATCTACTTATCGCGTAGTCGCGATTTTAATGCGTTGACTACTGTGCATTTGAGCGAGAATGACCACACGAATATTCTGCGCGAAATACTCAATATGAAGGTCGACGGCAAAAAGCCATTTATGGAGTCGTTTGTGCGTGACGTGTTGGGTATTACAAGTAAAATGGATTACAATAACTTGGTGGCCAAAACTCAAGTTCAAGCTATTAGTGCGAAAAGATTGGGATTTATAGATTTATTAATAGTTGGTAATGGTAAACATATCATTGTAGAGAATAAGGTATGTGGCGCAGGAGATGGACCGTTCCAGTTAGCAAGGTATTACTTCTCATATATAAAAGGGGATGAAGACTATTTAAAACAATTATTGAAGGAATGTAGTTGGGAAGAGTTTAAACAAGATGAAAAAAAATATGCAGAGAAATTACAGGATTCATATAATGAATGGTGGAACGAGAAAAATTATGTCAATAATACTGATCTGTATATAGTTTATTTGACAGATATAGCTGATAAGCAACCAAGTAAGAATAGTTTACCAAAGGATCTAAAAGATAAGTTAGGAAATCATTATATCCCTATTTCTTACGAAGAAGATATCTATGATTGGCTGAAAACTAAGGTATTGCCTCAAGTCCCATATGGAAAGAATGGCGATGCTGTAAATAGTATCATTCTATACCTGCGTGAGTTGGAGAATATCTTAGCTTCCAATGCCGCCCAAAACCAATGGTATTTAGAGACGGAACAAGTGCAAGATTTTATCAAAAAAATCTATCATGCGACAGATAGTCAAACTAATGTGCAGAAGTATGAAAGATTAGATGCTATATATAAAAATCTTACAGAGGCTGCAAAGTTGGATGAATATAAAGACAATAGCATACTATCTGATTTAATTAGTTGTGTGTTATGTTGGCGCAATAATGTATTTGGCAAATTTGCTCCTGAAGGATGGAAGGTTTATTGTGCATGTAATTATATTACATTCTATCCAACCCGTTGGTTAGAGAAATACGGAGGAGCAACATCAAGTTGCATCCATTTTATATTCACAAATTGGAATAATTGTGGTCTTGATCGTAAGTTTAATTTAGATATTCATAATAGTGCTTGCAAGAACTATATGGATGATGAAGAAACATACGATAAAAGACAAAGGGCATTAATGGAATGTGTAAAAAATATTAAAATAGACATTCAGGATCCTTATTTAATAAATCATGAAAAAGCACAAGAGTCCTATTTGAGAAGTAATCACTATTACTGGCATTTATACTTTGCCCCAGAAAAGATTAAAAATGAGTTGGGCATTATATGGGATCCTAATGCTGAAGATAAAGAAATAGAAGCGTTTTTCAAAAAGTTTGTAGAGTATAATGAAATCCAAGAAATAGTAGACTATATAGACAAAAACTTTCAAAAAGATTGAACTCTATTCTGTGAAGAATAAACTAATCGCTCAACTATTATGAAAATCACAACTAACAGACCGTTTACCAAGTCGGTATTTAAGATTGCTTTGTCCTGTCCGACGAAGTTGTATTACGCACGACATCCGGAAGAGTATGCCAACAGCAATGACGAGAATGAATTCTTGGCGGCATTAGCAAAAGGCGGATTCCAAGTAGGCGAATTAGCCAAGCTCTATATGCATGTTGAAGTTGATCTGCACGACATTACTAAACACAATGAAGCGTTAACGCAAACGGAAGATCTCTTGAAGCGTGATAAAGTGGTGATTGCAGAGGCTGCGTTTGCCTACAAGAACATGTTCGTCCGAGCGGATATAGTGCGCAAGGATGGCGATTGCATCGACTTAATAGAAGTAAAAGCCAAATCCTTCAATCCAAAAACGGAGAGTTGGATGGGAAAGCGAGAGAAGAATAGCATCAGTTCTACATGGCGGGAATATCTCTATGACTTGGCTTTCCAGAAATACGTTGTTTCGCTTGCTATGCCTGACTACGAAATCCACAGCTATCTGATGGTTGCTGACAAAAGTCTTGTGGCAGATGTGGATAATCTGAACCAACTCTTCAAGATCTGCGAAGAGAATGACCGTACGTCCATAAAAGTAAATCCGGATGTACAAAAGAAATTAGCCTCGTCCAAAGTGGAGGTGTTGACTGCTTTTCCGGCAGATGATGTAGTTAATGCGATCATCAACGGCACAAGTGGAGAGCAAGACGAGTATTTGGGAAAGAAAAAGTTCAAGGACTTTGTAAAAGAGATGTGTGATGCATGGACAAATGAAAAACGCATCGCTACAGATTTATCGAAGAAATGCTTCAAATGCGAGTTTTGCAATTCTGGCCAAGAGGAAATGAAAGACGGACGAGACGAGTGTTGGCTTGCTGAAGCTAAATTTGCGCCGTCCAAATCAAAGGAGCCTCAGATTTCGGAGTTGTGGAATCCATCCAAACGCGACGAGATGATTAAGGCAGGGATGTACTATCTCAAAGACCTTACAGAAGATTGGGTTAAACTGGAACATAATACCAAACTCGAAGAGGGATTGTCAGCCTCTGAACGTCGTTGGTTACAGATTGCTATCGCTACACATAACAAGGCTCTACTGGCAAACTACGGCTTAGGCATGAATGACGATGTTTATCTGGACACCGAAGGTATCAAAGCGTATATCAAAGAGCACGACATCAAGCCTCCTTATCATATGATTGATTTTGAGACAACATCTGTGGCATTACCATATTACAAAGGAATGCATCCCTATGAACAGGTGGCATTTCAGTTCTCGCATCATATTATATCGCCAAATCCCGATGGAACGTTTACCATTGAGCACAAGGGACAATGGTTAAATGAAGATGTGAATGCCTTCCCGAACTTCGATTTCGTTCGTGCCTTGAAAGCGCAATTAGAAGAAGATCAGGGCACTATCTTCCGCTATGCGACGCATGAAAATAGCATTCTAAATGCCATTAAAGTGCAGTTGGAACAGAGCAATGAAGATGACAAAGACGATTTGATTGCGTTTATTAATAGCATAACTCATGACAAAACCGGTCGTAAAGGTGAGCGGGATATGATTGATCTATGCGATATCGTAAAGAAGTTCTATTATTGCTATAGCCAAATGCATGGCTCCAACTCTATTAAGCAAGTTCTTCCGGCTGTGCTGAATAGTTCTTTCTATTTGCAGAATAAATATAGTCAAAAGATTTACGGTAGTTTGATTCATAGCGAGAATATTCCTGCGAATGACCCTATTGCATGGATAAACCGCATGGCAGATGACACGATTGATAATCCCTACCATTTGCTGCCTTCTGTCGCAAATTATTTGGGTATAACCGAAGAACAAGCAAGGAGATTAGAGGATAACCAAGTCGAAGTGAGTGAGGATGACGATATGACGGTTGCTAATGGAGGAGCCGCCCTGACGGCTTATAGCAAACTTATGTTCTGCGACGGTCAGATGGATAAGGCCTTACGAACGGCGTTGTTACGTTACTGCGAATTAGACACCATGGCAATGGTCTTTATTTGGGAATATTTCCTGCATATAATCTACCAACAACAAAATACTGCGAACTTGACACCTGGTCAATGGTGGTTATTTTGAAGGAATTATACAGAGTATCATAATAACTTAAAACAGCAAAATTGCAAAAAAATTAACTTCTATTTTTTAATTTGAAAATAAAGTATTATCTTTGCAGCATGATAATCGGCGAAAATGCCGCATTCATCTTCCAAAATAAATGACAGAGTTTGAACAGAAAATAAAAGAGTTCATAGACAACTTGTATCAGCGCAAGTTGCTATGGTATATGGTGGAAGGTTTTGACGCGGATATGATTATCACCTATGAGAATGAACTCGAGGCCATAGAAATGATTAATGATTTTCTGCAGGTACTACCATACACCTCTATTGACGAAACAACCCGCTTGCAGTTAGTCCGGCAAATGAAGGAAATTCAGGATTATTTCGGAACAGATTTAGCTATGTCCAGGAAGTCTATAAGCCCGTACTATTCCTACAGAGAGAGATTCCTTTCTTTCTCAAATGGAGAAGAAAAAGAAGATTCGGGAATAATCACTCCGGAATTGCTAAAACGATTGGCCTCTATTCGCTTTCCGGATGACGATGTAGATTTGTTATGGATTCTCGCTAACGGCTTGGATTGCTATTGCGATGCCAGCACTCCTAAGGAAGAACTTCAAGCCGCATATGACGTTACACTCGCGATACGGAAGATGCTGCAAAAGTCCGATGCCCCAGCACTCAATGACAGGTTGTGGTATTTTGACGACACAATCAGCAAGTATGAGAAACAATTGAAATAGTATCCTTCAAATACCTTTATGGCTAATTAGGGCGAATTGCAAAAAAGATTAACTTCTATTTTTTTATTTGAAAATAAATTATTATATTTGCAGCCAAATAATATTGTGCGTAATAAATATGAACAAATAAATAATATACCTATGAAAATCAATAATCTTTTCTCAACATCAACTGACGGTGGCCTCAATTGGGATATCCTGTTGGAGCAGTATCAACGAGAATTCGACACGCATAGTCGTCCATTTCTCTTGTGCGATATCTTTGACATGAAAGAGAATATGCACACAAATCTGTTAGAGCAGTTGTTGACATACAACAATTACATGCTCCTACCATCATTCGTGGAAAAAGTGCTGGGCATAGATTCTCTGTCAACGAAAGAGTTCATAGAGTCCGGAGATGTTTATGTCACAACGCAATTAAAAGCGTTGGGAAACAAAAAAGACACGTGGGGACTTGTAGATTTGGTAATCGGTATCGGAGATACGGATATTATCATTGAGAATAAGGTTAACGGAGCGGTTGATGTGAAAAACCAATTAGCGCGTTACGTAGCTTCCATGCTCTTCGTGCGCGTTACTTCCCCGTATAATGCAGCCGGACAATTTGACCCCGATTGGTATGATGCGCTGGAGGACAACAAGAAAAGAATAATAGATAGAAAACTGCAGAATCTCTATGTCTATTATCTTACGAAACATGAGAGTGATGAGAACCCGAGCCATTCCAGTTTCTCAGGAAGCATTAAAACACAGTTGGAAACTCTCGGCCACTTCCGTAAAATATCTTACGAAAACGACCTCTATCAATGGCTTGAGAGCATTGTTCTGCCACTGATTCCACAAAACGATTTGTTGTATAGCGCTATGCAGCAATATATCGCTTATCTGGAATATCTATTGGCACCGGCGGCCAATTGGCAACAACAATGGATCACTAATACCTTAAATTTAACAGCCTCGGATATTCCTAACTATAAACTCATATCGGATGGTATAGCGTATTATCAAAAGCAGTCAAAAAATCAAGTCACCGATAGCCTTATCAAGGCGTTGGAGTTTGCGCGAGAAGATATCTTTGCGCACGATCTGGAGCACGTTCTAAACGATTGGGGTATTCATTATACACCCTCTTTCTGCCTCTTGTACAAACGTGATTGGACCAGTATGGACAACAATAAATACGCGTGCCCTACTATTCAAATCGATATTCACACTCCTTTCCATCGGTTGAGTAACAAGGCTAAGAACCTCAAAGTCTCGCTGGCAATCACGCATCTTTCGCCGGCATTCTTCCAATCCTAGCAAAAAGCCGATATACGCAATACGGCTGATAGGTTGGTTGCTCAATTAGCATTCAAGGAGGATTATGCCAATCCGGATACATGGGATGCGCACAATCGCATATTCAGAGTCGTTTATCAAAAAAACTTTGATATACAAGGCAAAGATTTTAACGATAAAGAGGTCCGCGTGGCACTATACAAGGAAATCATCCAGAAGTTGGCATCTTCTATAGAGAAGATTGACAATGCCTTGCAAAATATTGAGCACTAAAACAGGTAATATTTTAGCAGCGCAAAATCGGAAAGATTGGATGATTTTGAAGATGAAAATGGCAATGAAAAAATACCTTTGGGGATGATTAACTTATAATTTCTATTCTAAAACAAAATTCCAATCATATGAACGAGAAATATCAAACACTTAAACTGCTCAAGCAAAACGAATACGCGGATGTTTATACCATTGATGGAGAGACGGACAAACCTCAAGGGTTAGTCGTAACACCTGATAACAAACTCCGCTATTTCGGTGATAAAGCAGGTTACGACAAAGAATATATCATCGTTCTGCCAAATACCCCTAAAACCCCTGTGGATTTGTTTAAAATTCAAGAAAACAAAGAATGGCAATCTATTGATTGGTTGATGCCCAATGAACCCGAATGTGAAGATCCGTTTGACGAAAGACGCATACAGGCATACATAGACCTCGTTGACGCATTGTATTTCCATGTGCGAGTGCTGAGCGCTGAGGAGAAAAAACAACTATGGCACGAGTTTAACAAAAAGAACCTCAAATTCTATCATTACTGGAACGAAATCTGGCAAGGCAGAGAGGAAGGGCCGGATATGGGGGAAAGTTATGGTTTCCGTCATTATTTCTTCTGTCAGGAACACAATGTTTCATGGCTGCAATTACCACGGGATGAAAATAATGCTGCAGCAGAGGGCATTATGGATTTCTTTGAGAAACATCGTAATCTTCTTGACATTTTAAGCAAAAGATAATTTAACTATGGCGGATATAAGTAATTTTATTTTCATAAAAGGGTCCAAACAATCTATTGTAGACTTTATCAATCGCGGCCTTGTGGGCAGCAGAGTGAAAAAACGTGTTTCCGATTCAATGAGCGGCGCTGAGATAGTGAACCGCCTCAATGATCATGGCTATCCCATCTCTATGACCTCATACATCCCCATGCCCCGAACATACCTTACTTACGACACGACGAACACGGTAAAGGATTTTTATTCGTGGTACGTAGAAGGAATGGGGCCGTACGATATGATTGATAGCCGGATCTCTCATGCGCGGCAGAAAGAAGTGGACGACTTTATTGATTCCCGAAAAGATGTATTTGGCGGTAAAGCTCCCGGTTTAAAAGATTATAACCGCGCTATGAAGTTGCTGCGTCCGGACCTGAAAGACTCTTACCGGCTATACCGGCAAAACTATTATCAGGCCAAATCATACCAAAAACATAAGTATGGAATCATCGGCTGGCTCGATTGGTGTCGCACAAACTACGGATGTACTTGGCCTGCTCCTTTTGATGTGTGGAGACTGTATAAGGAAACGGGGGACAGTCTATGTCTTGCTATTGAAATGAACGTCAGCGCACTTATTCCGGATGTTTTCTTGAGGTATATGAACAGCATTGACGGACTTACAGTCTATGCGTATGGAAACGATAATGAGGAGTATGAGTTCTGGTATCAATTTAATGGACAGACTGATGAACTTATAAAGAAAAACCCATGGAAGGACCGCAATTATAAAAAGTATCGGAAGGAATTCGAAAAAGCGGAAGAAGATGAGGGCTATCAAGAATATTCCGCAGTAGGCAAGGCCATGACCGGTTATGTCAAAGATTTTCTAAAGGAATTGGATAAATCGCTGCAACGAACAAGCCGCCAAACAAATCAAGAATATTCTATCAGGGAATATATGACCCAAAAACTGTATAGTGACGTCCGTAATGGTAACGAGATGCTAACGGAAATTACTGCTAAATAGAGGCTAATTAGGGCGAATACCCCCAAAAAATAACTTCTGTTTTTTTTATTTGAAAATAAAGTATTATCTTTGCCGCACAAAATCGGAAAGAGCCCCAATGCCGAACAAAGAATGGGGCGAAACTTTAAAAATTTAATAGCATATGGAAAATCTACTAAAAATCCCATCTAAGCTGCTCAATTATGATGCATGTAGTAAGGACATCTGCCAAGTGGATGGCATAAATCGGTGCATTTCTCCTTATTCGGTAATAGAAATAGAGAGAGAATTTGGCAAGGAATATGCGAAAGCAAGGGATTTTTTTTCCCCGCTCTATAGTATAGGTTGTAAATATGTTTGGGCGCAGCAAAAGGATGCAACCGGGGTGATTTTTACTAAAGGCGGAGGGAAGAAAATAGACTTTAGATGGTGGAGAAAAACGTATTATATTTCCAAATGGGCAAATAGTTATTATTCTAACAAAGATGTTATATCATTTGGAAATGAGTATTGTAAAAAAGAGATTCGATTTGAAGATGATATAGAATTACTACGCATAGACGAAAGAGACTCTGTCGTAGCTAAGAATTATTATTTTTATATCAACAACTATTACGAGAATGTTAAGATAGAAGGCACAGACAAGGCGAAAAACAATCATCTCTTTTTCCGTGCTCCTCAATCCAATGAAGAGCGGGCAGATGGCAAGTTGGTAAGATTGACAGAGGCGCCTCGTTTTAACAATGACGGAAGCCGACGGGACGAATTCTGGAGCAAGCCCATTACTATGCATTCCGCAGCGGTTACGTATGTCGAAGAAATTGAACAGAACTGTTATGAATCTCACCAATATAAGGGCAGTCGCTTGTATCTCATAGGACTACTTCCCAAAGAATTGTCGGAAAAAGACAAACGATTCCTTTGCGAAGGCATTCCTTATGTGGATGTATGGGAAAGTCCTGAGTTGGTCGTTAAAAAACTCAAAGACGCCGGCTGGGGAAAATAAAGTGTGACAGAAAGGAGAGAATCCAGACAAGGTAGATATGTTTATCTATGAACTGTAAATTTTTAAAAAACATTGTATCGGAACTTCTGCTGATTGCCTTATTGGTGTTGGGCAGTTGTTCCCGTCCATGCCAGCAGCAGACTTCGGAAACTGTTCTGCAGAACTTTTATAATTGCTCAACGGTAGATTGGGCATTGATAGACACGCTCTATTATCGCCCGTACAACTGCGACTGGCCGGACGAGATCGGAGCACAAATACATCCCGACTTCCCGCCCGAATATTCAGCAAGATACTGGCATCGATTGCAGAACGCCAAGACCTACCTGCATCAGCAGACTTTGCCTCTGCGCTCAGGTGCTTCCGGGGAGTTTGTCAATCAACTGAATCGCACCGAATCGGCACTGGACAGCGTATTTGTCCATATTGTCAGCCAGGAATATTACATGCGTATCTTCGTGGATTGCTACGAAGAAATCATGCCGCAGGAAATAACAAAATGCTTTGAGAAACGCCAAAAGTGAATACAAATGACGACCCAAGAGAATGATAATGAAATATCTACCTTTGAAGGTACGCTGAAGCGAGCCAGGGAAGGGAATGCCTTGAGCCAAAACTTATTGGGGATTTGGATTCTGAACTCTCAATTGCCGGATGGTGTGGAAGTTAATGAAGACCCGTTTGAATTGATTCGCTTATCGGCAGAACAGGGATTCCCGACCGCTCAATACAATATGGGAGTCATCCATGAGACAGGCTGTCTCGGAGGGAAAGTCGCAGATGCCAAAGATGAGAAACTGGCCTTTGCATGGTATCGCAAAGCGGCTAACCGAGGATGCGCAGAAGCGATGACAGCAGTAGGAATGTGTTTGTACAAAGGAGTCGGAACAGAACCTAATCTGTCTGACGCTTTGTCGTGGCTGAAAGAGGCAGCTACACAAGGAGAGCAGCGTGGTCAGCTGTTCTTGGCGGAGATCCTTGCCAAGGATGAACGCTGCTGCGATAAGGATGAGGCTTTATATTGGTTCTGTCAACTCGCACAACATGAATCACTCCGCAACCCAGAACTAACGGGCTATGCGTTTTAATTGCTTATGTTATTTGATGAAATGAATAAATCTTTCTATTATGGCACTCCGGCACAAAAGCCGTACGCACTATATATTCACGGCTTAGGATCCAGCGCGGCGTCTGGAACGAAATCCTCTCTGGCGCGCAGTTTGGAAGCTTATGAATGGCTGTCGCCGGAAATAACGCATAACCCGTTTGAATCATTAGATATATTGAATGAGTGGGTTGCTGCATTCCAGCCGGCTCTGATTGCCGGCACGTCGATGGGCGGCTTATTGGCGCTGTATGTCAATAGTCCGAATGCCGTCAAAGTAGCCGTCAATCCGTGTATTGAGATAGAGCGGGTGCTTCGTAAAATAGGCTACGGTAAACACCCATACCTGCAACCGAGAGAGAATGGCGATACAGAATATGTCATTGACGAACCAATGATTCGGCAGTTTATCACATTCCGAGAGACCCATACGCCTATTCTCGGAACACGGAATATTGCATTATTCTCCACGGACGACGAACTGATTGGGCGTGAGTTCTCGAAGAAAAACGCAGCTATCTTGGAATCCTTGGGCTATGAGATCTATTGGAATGCCAAATTCGGGCATCGCTGCAACGAACAAGCCGCCAAACAAATCAAACATATTCTATCAGAAGTGTGAAACTCCCGCCGCATCAGCAAAAGCCGATGGGGCGGGTTTGTTTTTTATTCAGATACTCGCTGTCGCAAGCTTGGCGGATTTTGTTCAGATCTCTGCCTTCCTCCGGAAAGAGGATAGAGTTCACTATCTGTTTGCGGGCGATATTCTCAATCTGGCCGCAGGAGAAAGCATACTGCTTCGCGAGTGTCCAGGCATCCTCTTCGCTGATTTCCGGCAACATGGCTTGCCAGATATGCCGACTCTCCTCCGGTGTCGGTTTGAGAAACTCTACTTTGTAGAGGAACCGACGGTCAAAAGCTCCATCCAGATTCTGCGTAAGGTTGGTTGTCGCAATCAGGATGCCGTCGAAGTTTTCCATCTCCTGCAAGAGGATATTCTGCATCGTGTTCTCCATCTGATCCACCGAGTGCTCCACATTCGTCATACGCACGCCAAGCAAGGCGTCCGCTTCATTGAGGAGGAGAATAGGTGTCTGATCACTCTCTTTGCAAATCCGGCGGTAACGCGTGAAGATCTGCTTCACGTTCTTCTCGCTCTCGCCGACAAACTTATCGCGCATCTGGGACATATCTACCTGCATGATATCGCGGCCCGTTTTACGGGCAATCTGCAAAACGGTCTCCGTCTTTCCTGTTCCGGGCGTACCATAGAAAAGACACGCGAAACCTTTGCGCATACCATGCGCCTCCAAACTCTCCTGCACTTGCCGGAACTTCTCCTGCGAGAGCAAGTTCTCCAGCTCAGAAACCTGTCTGGTGGTCTTGGTGGGGTAGAACAAAGCCTTCTTACCGATACTTTCCGCATCAATCACGCCTTGTTTGGTGCTTTTCGCCGTAACAGGACACAGTTCGCTCATCAGATCATTGGCTGCGCGGCGTGAAAGACACCACTCATTTGCATTAGCCAGTTCTCCTCCGGCGGGTTCTAGAATCGATTTCGTGAGCAGTTCGTGCTTGTTACTGCGGAAAAGTCGCAGCTGCGAAAGACCGCAACGCATATCAAAAAACTCCCGGAACTCATCACTATCCATCGTAAATTTAGGGCTGTAATAATATCCCGTGCAGACATAGACAAGAATTATCCAACTCTCTTTGGAAAGGGAGTATTCGTTTATTTGGCGGCAGAAACCAAGCTGCATATTGGCTGCAATCATAGCAGAAGTGGTTTCGTAGGCTTCGTGTATATCGATGTCATCACTCCGATAGGAGGATATCACTTGGAAAAGCTCGTCCATCAGCTGATCTCCGTTCATATTGCTATAGTCCAGTGGCTCTACATTTTGGTTTGCCTGAAACGCAGTAATGACACGGATAGGAATCTGGTAACACACCACTTTGTTTTTATTATATCTGCGCTCGGAGAGATACTTCTTATCGCGCAGGACGGCAATATCCTGATAACAAGACATGATGGAAAGATTGCTGCAACCGAGGCTCTTTGCCAGTTGCTTTGTCTCGATGCTATCGTCGGGATACTGGTCTACAAACTCCGCGAGCAAGAATGCCTGCAACGGAGTGATGTCCAGCCGATTACCTAATTCGGTCGCGTAGAATGCCATGATAGGGCGCTTGATTTGTTGTTTTGGAGAGCCTTGGCCTTCCGCCATGTTCGCCATATGCTCCATCAGCTCCATGAGACACATGTCATTCAGATTCTCATCGGCCGAAAGAGACTCAAAGCACTTTTGAAAACCTTTTAAAGACTTGGTGACCGTCTTGCCGTAATTTTCTGCTAACCATTCACTGAATTTCTTTTCCATATCTACCTCCTGATTTTAAATTGTAAAACTGAATTTTCGCCGCAAAAGTAATAAAAAGGTTTTAAATTAAAAAATAGAAGTTAATAAAAAATGAAAAAAATAGCTTTTATTGGGCTAATTAGGGCTAATAAGAACTTCTATTTTTTAATCCCAAAATAAAGTATTACCTTTGCCGAAAAAAATTTTTAAACGCGCATAAGTATGAAAACGAACAAGAAAACAAAAATGGAAGAAAACGAGTATTGGTTGGATGAGTTATTGGAGCTACCTGAAAACCACAAAGTAGAACCGGATGGTTCGGTATTGTACGGCTGTGATGAGGAGCTCAGACAGTTCTCGCAAGGCTGGTGGCTGGACAAGAAGAATGCCCTGGAGCATGTATGGCTGGCTAAGAATCCGTTCAACGATAAATATGATCGTGAGTTGCATCGTTCAGGGCTAAGGCTCTTTCATCCGGACGCGTACCGTATATTTTTTCCGTTCACTTATGTTTGGGGATTGATTGCCGATATTATCCACCCGGAATATGGCACTCGAGGCGATGCCTGGTACCGTTTTTTTCAATCGGCAGTAGGCGAAATAGTGCTACTCTGCATCTTGGGACTAATTGTAAGCGGAGTAACTGTCATCTTCTGCAAACTAACCGGAATAGGATTAGCATAATAATGTAATATTCAATTATAAATTTTGAGACTATCTACATCGTCACGCTTGTGCGGTGCCGCATCAAAAGCGTAAATACGGAGTTATAGGAAGGAAAGCATGGAGCAAGGAACACAACGGATGCCCGGAGAGTGTTCCCTTGGATCTATGGAAACTCAAATGCGAAACGGAAGAAGAACTCTGTTTGTCATTTCAATTGATAGATCCCCTTGATTATCCGATATCATTTTTGAAATACTTGAACAGTATAAATGGTATTACTATTTATGCTTACGGCTTTGACTATGAGACATATCCTTCATGGTTCCAGTATAATGGTCAGAAAGAAGAATTGGATTGGAAAGAGATTGAGGAAGATCCAAAATATGAGGAATATTTGGAAGCCTACAAAAAGCAACCTGACTACAATCAGAAAATTGCCGATTACGAAGCATCGTATAAAGTTCGAGAGGGTTACGTACAGGATTTCCTAAATGAACTTGACTCGTAACGTCGTTTTTAAGTAACCATAAATCAGCAGACCTTGCACGTACCTTACGCGGAAGTTGGGGAACTTATTTTTCTCTTTTTTGCATAAATTTAACATAAATTTGCATTTTCTTATCAAAAAATTTGGTCATGTCAAAAAAAAGTAGTACCTTTGCAGCCGTTTTGCGTGTGTAATGCACGCGAACGCGAAAAAACATTATTATTAATCGTAAGACTGGGCGGTGGATAACGTAGGGTATTGCCCGTAAAACGGAAGTCATAAAGGAAGTCCGTCGGTCTTGCTAAAACAAACAAAATTAATGGAATACAATTCTTACAAGACAGCGTCTGTTAACAAAGAGACCGCCAAGAAAGAGTGGGTGGTTGTTGACGCTGAGGGCCAGATCCTTGGCCGCATGTGCTCCAAAGTAGCTAAACTGCTGCGTGGTAAGTACAAACCGTCCTACACTCCGAATGTGGATTGTGGTGACAATGTAATCATCGTGAACGCTGACAAAGTGCAGCTGACGGGTAACAAATGGAACGATCGCGTTTATGTACGCTATACCGGTTTCCCGGGTGGCCAGCGTGAGTTCACTCCGGCTGACCTGATGGCTAAAGGCGCTGACAAGCTCGTTCGCAAAGTAGTAAAAGGTATGCTTCCCAAGAATCGTCTGGGTGCTCGCCAGATCACGAACCTGTACATTTTTGCAGGTGCAGAGCACAATATGCAGGCACAGCAACCGAAAACAATTGATATTAACACCCTGAAATAATTAGAAGACAATGGAAACAGTTAATGCATTAGGACGTCGTAAAGAGGCAGTAGCCCGCGTTTACGTAAATGAAGGTGCCGGCAAGATCGAGATCAACGGTCGCGACATCGAGACATATTTCCCGTCTTCTATCCTGCGCTATATCGTTCTCCAGCCGCTGAACAAACTCGGCGTGGCTGCTCAGTACGATATCAAGGCTAATCTTGACGGTGGTGGCTTCAAAGGTCAGGCAGAGGCACTGCGTTTGGCTATCGCTCGTGCGCTGGTGAAAATCAATCCGGAAGATAAGGCTGCTCTGAAGGCAGAAGGCTTCATGACTCGCGACGCTCGTGAGGTTGAGCGTAAGAAACCGGGTCAGCCGAAGGCTCGTAAGCACTTCCAGTTCAGTAAGCGTTAATCGTATAACTCCAAATCGTGTGGACTCCTTCGGGATTACCACACGATTGTTTTGGAGTCTCCAACGCATATGCGTGCGCGTATATTTAATAATGTATTATGCGCGTGAACGAGTATTCCAAGATATAAGGAGATTATTAATAAACAAAATTATTCATTATTTTTCCCTCTTTGTCGGCATAGAGGGTCCCCGACGGACGCTAACGTAGCGCGTCCGGTGGGGAGAGCGGAGGCATCGGTTGCCCGTTTATTTAGCGGAGCGGTATAAACCTTTGCAATCCGATTGCCGAACGCGAATGAGAACAAATTTTGATCAATTGCTCGAGGCTGGCGCTCATTTCGGCCACCTCAAACGCAAATGGAACCCGGCTATGGCTCCTTACATCTACATGGAGCGTAACGGTATTCACATCATTGACCTCAACAAGACTGCTATCAAGATCGAAGAGGCAGCAGAGGCATTGAAGAACCTCGCACGCAGCGGACGCAAAGTCCTCTTCGTAGGTACGAAAAAACAAGCTCAGGAAGTAGTTGCTGCTCACGCACAGGAAGTAGGCATGCCGTACATCACCGAGCGTTGGGCTGGTGGTATGCTCACCAACTTCCCCACCATCCGTAAGGCCGTTAAGAAAATGAGTCAGATCGACAAGATGACGACCGATGGTACGCTGGATAACGTTTCGAAGCGTGAGAAACTGCAGATCGCTCGTCAGCGTGAGAAACTGGAGAAGAACCTCGGTTCTATCGCAGACATGACTCGTCTCCCGAGCGCTGTGTTCGTAGTGGACGTAATGAAAGAGCATATTGCAGTAGCAGAGGCTAACCGTCTGGGTATTCCTGTTTTCGGTATCGTAGATACGAACTCGAACCCGAACAATATCGACTTTGTAATCCCTGCTAACGACGATGCTACTAAGGCTATCGACGTTATCCTCGGTGCTGTTTGCGCAGCTATCCAGGAGGGCCTTGAGGAGCGCAAGGTAGAGAAAGCAGACGAGGAAGCTGCAGAGGCACAGGCTAATGCAGAGGCTCCGGCTCCCAAAGAGCGTCGTCAGCGTATCCGCAAAGCTGCTCCCAAAGCAGAGGCTGAGAAAGTAGCAGAGGCTAAAGAGGCTAAAGCTGAAGAGGCTGCTGCCGAATAATTCGTGAATCGTTAATCGTTAAATCGTTAATTATTATGGCAGTAACATTAGCAGACATCAAGAAATTACGTGACATCACCGGTGCCGGTATGATGGACGTAAAGAAAGCTCTCGAAGAGGCCAACGGCGATTTTGAGGTTGCGAAGGACCTTCTCCGCAAGCGCGGACAGGCCATCGCGGCAAAACGTTCCGACCGCGAAGCTTCCGAAGGATGCGTGCTTGGTAAAGTAAAAGGTAACTTCGGCGCTATCGTTGGAGTTAAGTGCGAGACCGACTTCGTAGCTAAGAACGAGGACTTCGTAGGCATGGTTAAACTCATCCTCGACGCTGCGCTGGATAACAAAGTGCAGAGCCAGGAAGAGCTCAAGAACCTCAAGATCGGTTACTTCACCGTGGCTGAGATCATCACAGAGCGCTCCGGCGTTACGGGTGAGAAAATGGAGCTCGCTGACTACGCTTGCCTCGAGGCTCCCGTAGTAGATGCGTACAACCACCTTGGTAACAAACTCAGCTCGCTCGTTGCAGCAGAGGCTGGCGCAGACCACGAGACCGTGCACGGCATCTCGATGCAGGTTGCCGCTATGAGCCCGATCGCTCTGGACGCTGATCACGTTGCTGAGGACGTTAAGAAACACGAGCTCGAAGTAGCTATCGAGAAAACCAAACAGGACGAGATCAACAAGGCTGTGGAAAATGCTATCCGCAAGGCTGGCATCAACCCGGCTCACGTGGACAGCGATGACCACATCGAGTCCAACCAGGCCAAGGGCTGGATCACCGCTGAGCAGGCTAAGCAGGCTCGCGAGATCAAGGCTACTGTAGCCGCAGAGGCTGAAGCTAACCTCGCTAATCAGGCTAAGAAGATTGAGATGATCGCACAAGGTCGTCTCGGTAAGTTCCTCAAAGAGAACACTCTCGTTGAGCAGGCTTACATCATGAGCGAGACTAAAGAGCTCGTGAAGGATGTTCTCAAGGCTAAGGGCGTGGTAATCACTGACTTCCGCCGAATCACATTAGCTGCAGAATAATGAATTAGTTCATGAAAAAATTTCTGAAGATATGTGCATGGGGAGTACTAGTAATAGTACTCCTCTTTGCTTTGATACTTGGCGTAGGATCGCCCGTAGCAAAATATATCGTCAATAACAAAGGCGAAGATATCCTTGGTCGTAAGTTACATACCGACCGGGTAGTGATTAACCCCTTTACCGGCGGTGTGACTATCCAAGGCTTTGAATGTAAAGAGCCCAACGGCGCAACGAATTTTGTCTCGTTCAATAAACTCTATGTAGAAATAGCATATCCCAAGCTGATTGCTAAGAAAGTACACCTGCGCGCCATCCATCTGGAGGGGTTCAAAGGGCAGGTTCTCAAGGACAGCGTAGGACTCAATTTCTCGGATATTATCAATCGTTTCTCGTCCAAAGACTCTATTGAGCAGCCCAAAGACACTACGCCCAGCAACTGGACCGTGGCGTTGGACGACATCCGTATTGATAGCAGTGCCATCCGCTACCGCGACGTAGAAGGGCACAAGCAGTGGAAATTAGAGGATCTTAACCTGCGCATCCCCGGCCTATATTTCGATAATACGCAGACCAATGCCGGACTGGAGTTCGCTATTCCTACAGGCGGAAGGGTAGGTATTGTAGCCGGCTATAAGATGTTAGCGAATCGCTATGCCGTACGTGTGACCTTGGATAGCGTACATACGAGCGTTGTACTGCCGCTGGTACAGGACTATCTCAATATCAGCGGTTTAGGCGCGGTTATAAATGGTCAGATCCATGTAGATGGTAGCCTGGAGAACATAACAAACCTGCAGGTACAAGGTGCGCTCAGTATAGCGGGGCTCAGCCTGCGAGATATGGATTATCAGCAACTGGCAGCGCTTGATGAACTGCGTGTGGTTCTCGATCAGATCGACCTCAGTACCAACACCTTCATTCTGGACACACTCTCCATCAGTGGCCTTACTGGAAACTACGAGGTACACGACACATGGAATACCTTGTCCAAACTGCAGAAAAAACGTCAGGCTAAACCCGAAGAACCCGAAGAAGCCACTCCGGCCGAGACCGATAGTACCGAACAGACTGAACCGCTGCCTATCACATGGATGGCAAAGAAAGTGCTGCTCTCCGGCTATGACTTGACATATAGTGACTACTCGATGCCCAATAAATGGTCTTATGCCATCAAAAAACTGAACGTAGAAGGAGAGAACGTTGCTAATTCCGGACGTAATAGTATTCGTCTCGATGCCACCCTTACAAGCAATGCCAAACTGAAGGCAGACTTCGTCGGAGGCCTGAATATGGCGAAGGAGGACACCCGTATGACTCTTTCGCTCTCAGGAGTCAAACTGACGGATTTTGATGCTATTTGCCGTAATTATACTTCGTATCCCCTGGAAGAGGGTGTGCTGAGTGTTCAATCAAAGATGGACGTCAAACGTGCTCGCCTGAACGGTACGAATCATATTGAGATAGACCAGCCCAAAGTAGGAATGAAAGATCTCAGTTCCGATGCACCGTACAAGAATATACCGCTGCAATTAGGCTTTGCAATGCTTACTTCGGCGCAAGGCATGATCGTGCTCGATGTTCCTGTAACCGGAGATGTGAACAACCCGCAGTTCAGTTTCCGCAAGATTATCGGTCGTGCCTTAGGAAAAGTGTTCTTCGGTCCGCTTATGGGAACAGGAGACAAAAAGAATAAATCTAAAATAAGCGAAGAAGAAATGCAAGAAATGCAATTCCTCATGGGAGAGTAGGATTATTCCGATATAATACGGTGATTCAATTCCCGACAAACATCGCAGTGCCCGCAAGGCGCTGCGTTGTTTTCTCCAAAGTATCCAAGCAGAACCTGCTCGCGGCAGAACATCGTCTGGTCCGCATATTCGACCATTGCCTTGAGTTTCTGAACGTAGCGTTGCTGGCGTTCTTCATAGATAGCGGGCGAGAGGTAGATCTCTGTTTGTCGTTCATTGACCATCGTCAGCGAGCATCCTATAGAACGCGGGATGTAGGTGATAATACCGCGCTGCGCCAAGGAGACAAGCAACTCATGCGTAGCCTTGTTGTCTGCCTCCCGGACGTACTGAAGATCAGTGTAGATACCGGTATATGAGCGCATCAGGCTATCCAGCAGTTCTGTCTGTTCATAGGATAAGTTATATTCGTCTAATTGATGCCGTGGCACGTTGATCTGCACACGAGGCTGCGTCTCATGTTCTTCTTCGAAATCTATATAACCCGCTTGGGTCAAGATATGCAGGGCAGAGTAGGTTTGAATAACCGGCAAGTGCATCACCTGGCATAGTTGGTCAATGTGCAGCGTGAATCGATGCCCCAAGCCGCTACCTGCTCCTATCTGCAGAAAATCCATCGTCTTATGATAGACCGATTCTACAAACTCTTTCGGAGGATAGTTATCGGTCACACGCTTCCGGGCTTTCGCCTTGTCCTCCTGCTCGTTATATAGTAATACGGCATAAGCCGTTTTGCCGTCTCGTCCGGCGCGGCCTGCCTCCTGATAATAACTCTCCAAATGGGAAGGTAGATCATAGTGAATGACGAGGCGTACATCCGGTTTGTCGATGCCCATGCCAAAAGCATTGGTCGCTACGATAACCCGCGTCTCGCCTTTTGTCCACGCTTCCTGTCGTTCATTCCGCTCCTGCGTCGTCAAGCCTGCATGATAGAAATTGACAGAGCTGATATCCTCCCTTCCTTTCAGGGAAGGGGCGGGGTTAGACCTCTTTAACCATTGGGCGAGTTCTTGCGCGTGTTTGCGGTTGCGGACATATACGATGGCGGAACCGGGTACACGGCTTAATATATGCGCCACTTGTTCTTCTTTCTTATCCGTGCGGCGGACAACATATATCAAGTTATCGCGATGGAACGATTTACGGAGCACATTCTGCTCCGCAAAACCGAGCTTCGCCTGTATATCCTCGATCGTATCGGGAGTAGCTGTTGCTGTCAGCGCTAATACCGGCACGCCCGGCAGTAGTTCGCGAATGGCTGCGATATTCAGGTATGACGGCCGAAAATCATAGCCCCATTGCGAGATACAATGTGCCTCATCTACGGCTATCAGACCAATAGGCAGATCCGCCAGACGCTTGCGAAACTCTTCGCTCTCCAATCGTTCCGGCGAACAATAGAGGAAATGATAAGGCCCGTACAGGCAGTTATCCAAGGCAACGCGCTGTCTGTCATAACTCATGCCGGTATATACCGCTGCCGATTGAATACCCCGGGCCTGCAAGTTAGCCACTTGGTCGCGCATCAGCGCGATCAGCGGCGTTATAACGAGGCATAGTCGTTTCTCGGGATGCTCATTCGCCATCACGAGAGTAGGTACCTGGAAGCAGATACTCTTACCGCCGCCGGTTGGCATCAGCGCCAGCGTGTCACGCCCCGATAAAACAGAAACGATGATTTCCTCCTGTAAAGGACGAAAATCCTCATATCCGAAATAGGTATGTAATGCCTCCTTGGGAGTCATTTTAATTTACCATTCAGGCATTTGCGAGTTTGGCCAGTGCAGTGCGGACACGTCGGAGTGTTTCTTCCTTGCCAAGAACATCCGTAATAGCCCAGATATGCGGACCGCGGGCTGCGCCTACAAGGCAGATACGGAAAGCATTCATCACAATGCCAACGCCGTACTCCATCTTCTCAATCCACGGCATAACCAGTGCATCGAGGGCTTCTGCGGACCAATCTTCCTGTGCCTCTAATAATGCCAATAACTCAGTCATATGTTTCGGGCTGTCCTCTTTCCAGCGCTTCTTGAGCGATTTCTCGTCGTATTCGGTCGGAGCAACGAAGAAGAAGTTCGTCTGCTCCCATAGTTCCGGAACGAAGTTCACACGGTCTTTGGTGAGGCCTACAACGGTGGCTACCATTGACATGTCGGGATTCTCTATACCATTAGCCTTCAAGGTCGGCAAGAACATCTCTGCCAACTCTTCATTGCTGCGGAGCTGGAGGTATTGGTGGTTGAACCATTTGCCCTTCTCGTAGTCGAACTTGGCGCCGGATTTGGATACGCGGTCGAGCGAGAACTCCTTGATCAGTTCGTCCATCGTGTACATCTCCTGATCGCCCGAACCGTGCCATCCTAACAAGGCCAGGAAATTAATCACCGCTTCCGGCAGATACCCGCTCTCGCGGTAACCCGATGAAACGGTACCATCTTTCTGGTTGTGGAACTCAAGCGGGAAAACAGGGAAACCGAGTCGGTCTCCGTCACGCTTGCTCAGTTTGCCGTTTCCGTCCGGTTTCAGCAGCAACGGCAGGTGGGCAAACTCAGGCATTGTGTCCTGCCATCCGAACGCACGGTAGAGCAACACATGGAGTGGGGCGGAAGGCAACCATTCCTCGCCGCGGATAACATGGCTGATCTCCATCAAGTGGTCATCAACGATGTTTGCCAAATGGTATGTAGGCAGGTCGTCTGCCGATTTGTACAGCACTTTGTCATCAAGGATATTGGAGTTGATCACTACTTCACCGCGAATCAGATCATGAACATGCACGTCCTCATTAGGCTCTACCTTGAAGCGAACAACGTATTTCTCGCCTTTATCCATGAGCGCTTTTACTTCTTCCGCACTCATAGTCAGCGAGTTGCGCATTTGCATGCGCGAACGTGCGTCATATTGAAAATTAGGTATCTCAGTACGCTTAGCCTCCAACTCTTCAGGTGTGTCAAAGGCAATATACGCATGTCCCGAATCAAGCAGCTGCTTCACATACTGATGGTATATCTCCCGACGCTCACTCTGTCTGTATGGGCCATGCGCGCCTACTGCTTCAATCTTGCCTTTATTCATGCGAAGGCCTTCGTCGATACCTATACCAAGCCATTCGAGAGCCTCTAAAATATATTCTTCTGCTCCCGGAACAAAGCGGGTTGAGTCGGTATCTTCAATACGAAGCAACATATCGCCACCGTGCTGACGGGCGAAAAGATAATTATACAATGCGGTTCGAACACCGCCGATGTGAAGTGCGCCTGTTGGGCTCGGCGCAAAGCGTACACGTACTCTTCTTTCCATTTTTTTGTAGTAATATTACTTCTCTATTCTAAATTTGGGTGCAAAGGTACAATAAAAATTGCATATATGCAAGTTTTTTCTCTATAATTTCTTGCATATGTCAAAAAAAAGCAGTAACTTTGCGCCAAATTGGCGCTAATAACAAAAATACATATATTATGAACTTATCAGAATTAACCGACAAGATCTACGCGGAGGGCGTAGAGAAAGGCAATGCCGAGGCGCAACAAATCATTGAGAATGCGAATGCCAAGGCGGCCGACATTATTGCTCAAGCAGAGAAAAAAGCCGCTGCTCTCGTTGCAGAGGCGGAGAGTAAATCTGCTGATTTGGACAAGAAAACACGTGCTGAGTTGAAACTCTACGCAGAGCAGAGTGTCAATGCGGTGAAGACCGAGATTGTAAATCTGTTGGCAGATAAGATAGCTACGGATAGCGTGAAGGCGGCTACGGCAGATGCCAAGTTTATGCAAGGCCTCATCGCCAAACTGGCGGAGCAGATGGCAAAAGACGGCGAAGTGCTCATAGAAGCCAAGGATGCCGAAACTCTTAAGAAATACTTTGCCGCAAATGTTAAGGGGTTGCTCGATAAAGGCGTGAAGATCGCTGAGGTAAAGGGCATCAAAACCGATTTTGCAATTCAGCCGGCTAAGGGCGGTTACAAACTGACCTTTGGAGACGCCGAGTTCATAGCCTACTTCAAGGAAATGCTTCGTCCGCAATTGGTAGAAATGTTATTCTAAGTCATACATTCGTAAATCGTAAATGTCATGGGTTACGAATATATATTAGCAGGACTGCCGGAACTACGGGCTGACGGAGAGGCTCCCATATCAATGGAGTCGCTCCTTACGCTGTTCTCCGAATCGCTCAGCGAGAAAGATTTGGAGGCTTTGCATAGTCTTCAAATGCGCAACGACGATGAGGTCATTCTGAATTTGCAGGAGCAATACAACGATTCGTATATCGGTCGTCCGGACTGGTGGGATGATGCCATTAACAGGCTCAGTGAAGAAGATTTGCGTACGCAGCTGCTTTACGAATATGGCAAGCAGAACAAATGCCGTTTCGTGCGTAAATGGTTCGCTTATAACCAGGACTTGAATAATGTGATGGTGGCTACCATCTGCCGCAAGCACGGCTTCGATGTGTCCAAAGCGATAATCGGACATAATGAGGTAGCGGAGATTTTGCGTAAGAATCTGCCCCAGAAGGATTTCGGTCTTGCCGGAGTAATGGACAATCTGCCGGAGATCATGGCGGTTGTAGAAGTAGAGAATCTGCGCGAACGGGAGAAACGCCTGGATGCCATCCGTTTCATCTGGCTGGAAGATACAACACGATTCAATGTTTTCTCCATTGAAAACGTATTTGCCTATTATCTTGAGGCACTTATGCTCCACCGCTGGTCAATCCTTACCGTTGAGCAGGGCGAGAAAATCTTCCGCGAATTAGTAGCGGACATGAAAAAAGGAGTACGCCTGGAAGCATAGTCCTTTAATCGTGCCCTTAAGGGCTAAGAAAAAAGGAGTTAAGCTGGATGCGTAACGGGATATTCATTATTATTGTTAATTATTAATTATTCTATATGACAACTGGAAAAGTTAAAGGAATTATTGCCAACCTGGTGACCGTCGCAGTGGATGGTCCGGTTGCGCAAAACGAAATTTGCTACATCTACGTGGGTGAGACCAAGTTGATGGCGGAGGTCATCAAGGTCATCGGCGTAAATGTGTATGCGCAGGTTTTCGAGTCCACACGTGGCCTCAAAGTGGGCAACAAGGTAGAGTTCACCGGTCACATGCTTGAGGTGACACTTGGTCCGGGTCTGCTGAGCCGTAACTACGATGGTCTGCAGAACGACCTGGACAAACTGACAGGCGTGTTCCTCAAACGAGGAGAGTATAACTTCCCGCTTGACCAAGAGAAGAAATGGGCGTTCACTCCTATCGCCAAGGTGGGCGATAAGGTCGAGGCTGCCGCTTGGCTTGGTGAGGTGGATGAGAACCATCAGCCGCACAAGATCATGGTACCTTTCGTTTTTGAGGGAACCTATACGGTGAAGTCGATCGCTAAAGCCGGAGAATACACCATCAATGAGGTGATTGCCGTTCTGACGGATGCGGAAGGTGTGGATCACGACGTGACCATGGTTCAGAAATGGCCGGTGAAGAAAGCAATCCTCGCATACCGCGAGAAACCGCGTCCATTCAAACTTCTCGAGACAGGCGTTCGTACCATCGATACCGCTAACCCGCTGTGCGAGGGCGGTACAGGCTTCATCCCTGGTCCGTTCGGTACCGGTAAGACCGTACTTCAGCACGCTATCTCCAAACAAGCCGAAGCGGACATCGTGATCATCGCTGCCTGCGGTGAGCGTGCCAACGAGGTCGTAGAGACCTTTACTGAGTTCCCGGAACTCGAAGACCCGCACACAGGCCGTAAGCTCATGGAGCGTACTATCATCATCGCCAATACGTCTAACATGCCTGTCGCATCGCGTGAGGCGTCTGTTTACACGTCCATGACCATTGCGGAGTATTACCGCTCGATGGGTCTGCGCGTTCTGCTGATGGCAGACTCCACTTCCCGTTGGGCTCAGGCTTTGCGTGAGATGTCCAACCGTCTGGAGGAGCTTCCGGGACAGGATGCTTTCCCGATGGACCTTTCCGCAATCATCGGTGCCTTCTACGCACGCGCAGGATACGTGTACCTTAATAATGGAGCTACAGGATCCGTTACTTTCCTCGGTACCGTTTCGCCGGCCGGTGGTAACCTCAAAGAGCCGGTTACGGAGGGTACAAAGAAAGTCGCACGTTGCTTCTATGCCTTGGAGCAGGCTCGTGCTGACCGTAAACGTTACCCGGCGGTAAACCCGATTGACTCATACTCCAAATACGTGGAATATCCTGAGTTTGAGGCTTATATCTCGGAACTGATTGATAAAGATTGGCTGCCGATGGTGAATAATATGAAGACGTACCTCCAGCGCGGTAAAGAGATTCAGGAGCAAATCAATATTCTGGGTGACGACGGTGTACCTGTTGATTATCATGAGACGTTCTGGAAAGCCGAAGTGATTGACTTTGTCATCCTCCAGCAGGATGCCTTTGATAAGATTGATGCCGTTTGTCCGTTGGAGCGTCAGCAGTATATGCTGCGTCTCGTAATGGATATATGCGATCATGACTACGACTTCGATAATTTCCTGGATGTTACCGATTATTTCAAGCGAATCATCAACTACTGCAAGCAGATGAACTACTGCGAGTTCAAATCGAAGGAGTTCGACGAGTATCGTAAAAAACTCGATGACCTCTTGGCAAAGAAGCAGATCGCTGCGTAAAATGGTAAAATTGTAAATGATTAAATTGTAAATAGATTTATGGCTAAAGCTTTTCAAAAAATATATACCCAGATTACGGCGATCACTAAAGCGACCTGTTCGCTTAAAGCCGAAGGAGTAGGTAACGATGAGTTGGCTACGGTCAATGGCAAATTGGCACAGGTGGTAAAAATCCTCGGTGATGAGGTAACGCTTCAGGTGTTCCAGGGTACCGAAGGTCTTCCGACCAACGCAGAGGTGGTATTCCTCGGCAAGGCTCCATCGCTCAAAGTGAGCGATCAACTCGCCGGACGTTTCTTCAACGCTTATGGAGACCCGATTGATGGTGGACCTGCTATCGAAGGAAAAGAAGTCGAGATCGGTGGTCCTTCCGTAAACCCCGTTCGTCGTAAACAACCATCAGAACTGATCGCTACCGGTATCGCAGGTATTGACCTGAATAACACGCTTGTCTCCGGTCAGAAGATTCCTTTCTTCGCGGATCCGGACCAGCCGTATAACCAAGTGATGGCAAACGTGGCTCTCCGTGCAGAGGCGGATAAGATCATCCTCGGCGGTATGGGTTTGACCAACGATGACTACCTCTATTTCAAGAATGTCTTCACCAATGCCGGTGTGTTAGACCACATTGTTTCGTTTGTCAACACGACCGAGAACCCGCCTGTAGAGCGACTCTTGATCCCGGATATGGCACTTACTGCCGCAGAGTATTTCGCTGTCGAGAAACACGAGAAAGTGCTTGTGCTCCTCACCGACATGACACTCTACGCCGATGCCTTGGCCATCGTCTCCAACCGTATGGACCAGATTCCTTCTAAAGACTCCATGCCTGGTTCCCTCTATTCGGACCTCGCTAAGATCTACGAGAAGGCGGTTCAGTTCCCGGAAGAAATAGGTGGTGGTTCTATTACCATTATTGCCGTAACAACACTTTCCGGTGGTGACATCACACATGCTATTCCGGATAACACAGGTTACATCACAGAGGGTCAGCTATATCTCCGTCGTGACTCCGAGATCGGTAAGGTTATCGTCGATCCGTTCCGTTCGCTGTCTCGTCTGAAACAATTGGTAGCCGGCAAGAAGACCCGCGAAGATCATCCGCAGGTAATGAACGCCGCCGTTCGCTTGTATGCCGACGCCGCAAATGCCAAGACCAAGAAAGAGAACGGTTTCGACTTGACCAATTACGATGAGCGTTGCTTGGACTTCGCACGCGACTACAGCCGCGAGATCCTCGCTATCGACGTAAACATCAATACCGTTCAGATGCTCGATGTAGCATGGCAACTCTTCGGTAAATACTTCAAGCCCGAAGAGGTAAACATCAAAGCCGCTCTCGTGGAGAAATATTGGCCTAAATAACCAAATGGTAAATAAAAATGGCAATTCAATATCAATTCAATAAAACATCGCTGCAGACTCTGGAGAAAGATCTGAAAATGCGACAGCGCACTTTGCCTACCTTACAAAGCAAAGAGACGGCGTTACGTCTCGAAGTAAAGAAGGCAAAGAAAGAGCTGGACGACCTGAATAAGGAAGTCGACCAACGCATTAAGGATTACGACCAGATGATTGCACTTTGGGGCGAATTTGACACTTCGCTCATCCACGTGGACGATGTACGCATGTCTATTAAAAAGATTGCGGGCGTGCGCGTACCCGTGCTGGATGAAGTTGTCTATTCTACCAAAGAGTTCTCACTGTTCTCCAGCCCTAAATGGTTTGCAGATGGCTTTGAGCAACTCAAGGCCATAGCCGATGTGGGTATCCGCCAGGAGTTTGTACAGCGCAAAGTGGAATTGCTCGAGTATGCGCGTAAGAAAACGACGCAGAAAGTGAACCTCTTTGAGAAAGTACAGATCCCTGGGTATCAGGATGCTATACGTAAAATCAAACGATTCATGGAAGACGAGGAGAACCTCTCCAAGTCCAGCCAGAAGATCGTTAAGTCTAAACGCGAAGCCGAAGCACGTGCCGCGGAAGAGAATAAGGGAAAGGGGGTAAATTTATGATTACGCAAATGAAGAAATACACCTTCTTGGTGTTCCATCGCGATTATGAGCCTTTCCTGACGCAACTCCGCGATTTAGGCGTTGTACATATCACGCAGAAAGCCGCCGGCCTCATTGAGAACGACGAGAATCTTCAAGCGGCTTTGCAGCATGAGGATGAGTTACGTCGTCTGATCAATCAAGGCGCTACGGATCAACTGCTCGCAGAACGGGCAAACGTTGAGCAAAGTATCGCAGAGGCCAAACAGGCTGCTGCTCAAGCTGCCGTTTGGGGAGATTTCGATGCAACTCGTATTCAGGAGCTCAAGGACGCAGGTTATACCCTTCGTTTCTACTCATGCCCGACTTCCGCTTTCCAGGAAGAGTGGGGTGTCGTGATCAATAACAAAGAGGGAAAGACATATTTCGTACAAGTCGATAACCCGACATTTCAAGATATCGACTCGGAAATGCTTGAGAAAGTGACAGAAATTCCTGCTCCTGAGAAATCAGAGGCGCAATGGAATCAGGAGGTAGAGAACCTGAACGGACTGCTTGCTGCAGCCAATGCACGCATAGAAGCATGGAAATTGGCGAACATGGAGCGTTTGCAGAAGGAACTCTCTGAAGCACGTCAAAACATTGACTGGCAGCGCGTTACGCTTTCTACGGATAAGCTTGCTGAAGGTTCATTGTGCCTCTTTGAAGGTTTCTGCCCGATAGACAAAGAAACAGAACTGAATACGATGCTCGATGGCGCGCAGGTTTATTATGAAGAGACCGACCCGACATCGGAAGATAATACGCCGATAGAGCTGAAGAATAACTTCTTCTCGCGTCTCTTTGAGCCGATTACACGCCTTTACTCGTTACCCAACTATGCCGAGTTGGACCCGACGCCGTTCTTTGCGCCGTTCTTTATGCTCTTCTTCGGCTTGTGTCTGGGCGATGGAGGTTACGGATTACTGATTCTGTTGGCAGGTATCGCTATTATCTTCAAGGCTCCTAAACTCAAGGAGTGGGGCTGGTTGGGTGTGTTCATGGGCTTAACGACCATGGTGGTCGGTATCCTCACGGGCATGTTCTTCGGTATTAACCTTGAGGAAGTGGCATTCCTGGCTCCTGTTAAGCAGTATTTCATTACAGAGACGAACGCGACGGTTCATTTCATGGGCAGTGCATATCACCCGATGATGGTATTTGCCATCATGATTGGTATATTCCAGATCTTGTTCGGTATGGGCTTTAAGGTAGTTAAGATCACTTTGCGTGACGGTTTCAAATATGCGGCGTACGATTGCGCATGGTTAGTAGCTCTGGTCACGCTAATCGTTTGGTTTGCGATGGCTGGCTCGCTTTCTACTGTCGGCTTGTATAGCATTTATGCTATATTGGGTATCTGCGCACTGTTCATTATGTTCTATAGCAATCCGGATCGCAAGGTATTGTTGCTCAATATCGGAGGAGGTTTGTGGGGAACGTATAACATGGTCAGTGGCTTGTTGGGCGATGTGCTCAGCTATATACGTCTGTTTGCGTTAGGTCTCGCCGGAGGTATTCTCGGAAATGTCTTCAATGCGCTTGCATTGCAGGCCGGCGGCGCTTGTCCAAGCTGGATAGGATGGCTTCCTACATTGCTTATCCTCGTCTTTGGTCACTCTCTGAACTTCGCGTTGTGTCTTATCTCATCGGTGGTACACCCGATGCGTCTTACCTTCGTTGAGTTCTATAAGAATGCCGGATTTGAAGGAGGAGGAAAAGAGTACAAACCTTTTGCTAAACATTAAACATTCAACATTAAACATTATAATATTATGACATTAAATTTGATTCTCGCCTTTATTGGCATCGCTTTTATGGTCGGTCTGTCCGGCGTAGGTAGTGTGTATGGTTTGACAATGTGCGGTAACGCGGTTGTCGGTGCATTAAAGAAACGCCCGGATGCAATGGGTATTTACATCCTATTGTCCGCTCTGCCTTCTACACAAGGTATCTACGGCTTCGTAGGTTACTTTATGGTTCAGAAGTACCTCACCGCAGGTATTACGACACTGCAAGCAGCAGCAATCCTCGGTGGTGGAATCGCACTGGGTTTGGTTGCCCTCTTGTCTGCTATCCGTCAAGGACAAGTTTGCGCCAATGGTGTGGCAGCTACCGGTAGTGGTCACAATGTGACTGCAGGTACCATGATCATGGCCGCTTTCCCAGAGTTCTACGCTATTTTGGCACTGCTCGTAGTAATTCTTATGGGCGGTCTGATGGGCGAACCCGTAGTGCTCTAACCATTAACGCTAAACGAAAATGCTGAAAGCATTTGTATTCCCGGGACAGGGAAGCCAGTTCCCGGGGATGTGCAAGGACCTGTATGATGCTCATGCAGAGGCCCGCGAGATGTGTCAGGCAGCCGATAGGCTGCTTGGCTTCTCGCTGACCGATGTCATGTTTAACGGTACAGCGGATGACCTCAAGCAGACCAAAGTGACGCAACCGGCAGTATTCCTGCACTCGGTAGTGGCACAGCGTCTTATGACCATCGAGAAGCCCGACATGGTAGCCGGACACAGTCTGGGTGAGTTCAGCGCGTTGGTAGCATGTGGAGCATTGCGTTTTGAGGACGCCTTGTTATTAGTGAGCGCGCGTGCGCAAGCGATGCAGGCTGCCTGTGAAGCCAACCCCGGTACGATGGCTGCCGTCCTCGGCCTGCCCGACGAGAAAGTAGTGGAGATCTGTGACCAAATCACAAATGACCACGTAGTGGTAGCTGCCAACTTCAACTGCCCGGGACAGATAGTTATATCCGGCGAGATTGAGGCGGTCGATGCAGCTTGCGTGGCGCTCAAAGAAGCCGGCGCACGTCGTGCGCTTCGTCTCAATGTGGGCGGTGCATTCCACTCGCCGTTGATGGCTCCCGCGGCAGAAGATCTCAAGGCTGCCATCCTTAAAACGGACTTTCAAAAACCTTTCTGTCCTATCTATCAGAACGTGACAGCAAAGGCAGCAACGGCTCCGGAAGAAATCCGCGAAAACCTCCTGAAACAACTTACAAGCCCCGTTCGCTGGACGCAATCCGTACAAAACATGATTGCAGACGGTGCAACAGAGTTCTATGAATTCGGGCCGGGAGATGTGCTCAAAGGAATGATTCGTAAGATCAATCCGGAGGTGCAAGTAGGATGAAAATGAATAAGTAATGAATCAGTAAAATGAAGGATATATTTGATTTATCAGGCCGGGTAGCATTAGTTACCGGCTGTTCCGGCGGTTTGGGTGTACAGATGGCGAAAGCTCTCGCAGCTCGGGGGGCGAACTTGGTTATTATCGCCCGCCGATATGAAAAATTAGTTGAAGTGCAGAAAGCCATCGAAGCGGAGTTCGGCGTCAAAGTGCTGCCGCTGCAATGCGACATTACCTCCACCGAGGCGGTTGATACCATGGTAGATGAGGCGCTCAAGCAGGTTGGCCGCATTGATATTGTGGTCAATAATGCCGGAACGGGAGCAGTAGCTCCGGCGGAGGACATTACCGATGCACAGTTTGAGAACGAGATGCAGATTGATCTCTTTGGTACTTTCCGCGTAGCACGCGCAGTAGCGAAGAAATCGATGATTCCGAATAACTATGGCCGCGTCATCAACATCGCGTCGATGTATGGCCTGGTGGGCAATAAGATTGCCCCCGCATCGCCTTACCATGCAGCGAAAGGCGGCGTTGTCAACCTGACACGCGCTTTGGCGGCGGAATGGGGTAAATACGGCATTACGGTCAATACCATCTGTCCGGGCTATTTCATTACGCCGCTGACCAAGGAGACGCTGGAGTCCGAGTATTTCGCTAATTATGCGAAAACGGTTATCCCGATGGAGCGTTATGGTCATGAGGGAGAGTTAGACAGCGCTGTTGTCTTCCTCTCTTCGGATGCCTCTACCTATGTTACCGGAGTGGCTCTGCCGGTAGATGGCGGTTACACATGCGTATAACCTATGTCTTTGATTTAGGAGGCGTGCTCATCAAACTGGATGTGAAGCGCTGTTTCCAAGCTTTTGAGCAACTTATGGGCGAGGAGAACATGCGTGTCATTCTGGGCATGGATAGTCGCGGCGAAGGCGTAAAAGCAGTCAGCGTAGCCTCCAAACAACTGATGGCGGATTTTGAGCGGGGATTGATCTCATCAGAGACTTTCCTCGCTCAGATTCGGCAATACTGCCATCCGGGAACAACGACCGATGAGATTGTAGAAGCATGGATGTCCATGCTGGATGAGTTACCGCAAGAGCGGTTGGAGTTCGTTGATTCATTGCGCGCTAAGGGACATCCGGTCTATCTGTTGTCCAATGGCAATGACCTTCATTTTGATTTTATCCATCATAAGTATGGTTTAGATAGCCATTTTGACGGGTTCTTCCTGTCTCAGAAGATGCACATGGCGAAGCCCGAACCGCAGATCTTTGAGGCGGTACAAAAGGAAATAGGTAATCCCGAAAAGGTTGTTTTTATCGATGATATTGAGGCAAACCGGCTGGCAGCTGAACAAACTGTCCATTGGCAAACCTTTGAAAGCATAGATGCGTTGAGGGCGGAATTCTAAATCACCACAAAGAATGACCAAAATCCTCTTTATATGTCATGGGAATATATGCCGTTCACCGATGGCGGAGTTTATTATGAAGCACTTGTGCCGCGAGGCAGGAGTGGAAAAGCAGTTTGAGATCGCTTCTGCTGCCGTCTCGACCGAGGAGATAGGAAACGACATCTATCCGCCGGCTAAACGGGTGCTCACGACGCATGGCATTCCATTCTCACGTCGTGCGGCAAGACAGATCACTAAAACGGATCTGGAGAACTATGACTATATTATTTGTGCGGATAGGTCTAATATCCGGATTATGGAGTACCATTTTGGAGAAGAAGTACTCCATCACTCCCATGCCAAGGTCTCTATGATGATGGAGTGGGTGGGGCAGAAAAGAGATGTCTCCGACCCGTGGTACACCGGTGATTTCGAAACGGCTTACCAAGATATCTACGCTTCTTGCAAGGCTATTCTTAAGGCTCTAACCAAATAATCCGTACGCCAAGTGCGGATTTTTTGGTTAATATCCCAAAATATTTGCATATATCAAAAAAAAGCAGTACTTTTGCACCAACTTTTTGAATGACATACACAATAAGGATTATTCCGATGTGTAAACATTTAGGGTGGGGCAGTGCCTCGCCCTCTTTTTTTGTTTACCCAGCACGGGCAAATGATCTTTGAAGTATAGTAGAGAAAAAACTTATTCTTCTCCAAGAATTTGCAGCATTTGTGCCGGAGTTACCACTCGCGGATCAATAGGAAAATGCTTCAAGTTACCGGTGACAAGGAACGAATCTTCTTCAGAAAGTGCCACTTCATAGAAAACACGGTCATCTTCATCTATCAGCAACTCATCAAATGAGGTCCGATTAGAAAAAACTCCGTTCTTTTGAATATGGGCCAATAACGTATCTCGTTCTACTGGGTTTATTCGAAGATGAGGACGTGAAAGAACATCTACATATTCAGCGATTATTTCGTCGTTATAAAGGGGTATAATTTCTCCTTTAAATAATCGCTGAACGACTTTTGATGTGGCAGATTTCAAATTGTGTGTCATGTACGCGGACACAAATACGTTTGTGTCAATTACTGCATATACCATACACTTCGCCATTTAGATTTTGTCTTCTTTTGCTAAACGCTCTTTTCGCTCACGACGAGCTGCGCGAATTTCTTCGTTAATCTCCTCTAAGGTCATTTCCGGTCTGTTAGAACGATCTGCTGAAAGAAAGGCTTCTAAGGCGCGCTTACCAGTCTGATTATCTTCGGCGCTAATCGTGAAAGGAATAGAGCGCGTACGAACAACGGCATTGATAAAGACATTTACTGCCGCATTAACACTCATACCGAATTGCTCACAGAGTGCATCAAACTGTCTTTTTACGTTATTGTCCACACGGACGGTCATTGCTGTTTGTGCCATAATTATTCCTCCTATTTGATGATAATTGATTTCAATATGATTTCATTTCGGCTGCAAAGATACGACAAATTTTTCAAACATGCAAGTCTTTAGACAAAAAAAAGCAAATATAGTTCATTTGGAATGCACTTTTCTCGGACAAACTGACCATCATTGTCCGACTACAAGCAATAATGATTTTTCGCAAAAGTACTGCTTTTGGGGCAAATAAACAAATAAATTTGCATATATTGCAAAAAAGTTGTACCTTCGGACGCCGCCTGCCCTACGGGCATTCCCCCGAAAGTACAGTCGCGTCCTGCCGGACATATACCACCGCGGGCATTTTTTGCCAAGCCTGGCGGCTTTCCCTGTTGCATAGGTCTATAAGCCGTTCTTATGCGAGCATAGACGTCTCATAGCCCCATGCAACAGATATAATTTCATTTTATTCGGCAAAAAATACCCGAACGCTTGCATATGTGCAATTTTTGTTGTACCTTTGTAGCCAAAAAATGTTTTATGATCGCGTAAATTCATTAGATTTATGGACATTGCATTGCTTATTATAGCTTTTCTTTTGATGCTAATCGGTATCATCGGCTGTATAGTCCCGGGTCTTCCCGGCACGCCGATTGCATATGTCGGTTTGTGGATTGCCCAAGCGACGGAAAAGATCGATTTCTCGTGGCAGTTTATGCTGATTTGGGGTATTGTAGTGGTCGTCATCTCTATCCTGGATTATATCGTGCCGGCGTGGGGAACCAAGCACTATGGCGGTACCAGATTAGGCGTGTGGGGCAGTACGATAGGCGTTTTTGTCGGACTTTTCTTTGGCGCAGCGGGTGTCATCTTAGGTCCGCTTGTAGGAGCAATCCTCGGCGAACTGATGGCCGGAAAGCAGCTTAACGAAGCCATCAAAGCAGGATGGGGTAGTTTCATCGGAATTCTTCTGGGTACCGTTCTCAAGCTCATCGCCTGCGGTCTCATGATCGTTGACCTGATTCAGGCTATTTGGTAAATATCAGCCTGCAGATGGCATAGTATTTGTACCTTGGAGGAAACGAATGTTGAACGCTTAAAATGATGGCCTTATGAAACGATTCTATTCCTTCTTCCTGGCGCTCATGACTTGCTTGGGCATGCAGGCGCAGTACGTGGTGAACGACAAGTATGACCTCTGGTTCGAAGATACCGACCATGAAGTGACAACCCGTAAAGCGGAATACTGCACAGAGCATTACCAAGACCTGCGTAATGGTTGCCAGGTGCGTCTCTCCGGCAGAACGGTTTATATCTACCGAAACGGCTATTCTATTCTTTACGGAGACGAAATCAATCTCCTTTATAACGGCTACTACCGCGTCAGACGAGGCAAAACATGGTACTTAGCCGATGAAGACGGAGATCTTGTGAACGGCATCTACGGGAATACCATCTATTATTTCCCGTTTGGCTATGTGACGTTCCAACGCAGTTCCGGTTATTGGGACATCTACCATTGTTCCGGGCGTAAGGTGGAGTGTTATTCCGACGAATCGCCGTTTATGTTCTGGAACGGCTTTTTCCTGATTAAACAGGGAAGGTATTGGTATGCCGTGGATCGTGACGGCGACAAGATAGACGGCGTCTATGGCGATGAAGTCACGTTGCTTAACGACGGCCGTTGGAAATGCGTCCGCGGCTCGTACGTGAGTTATATTGAGTGATCCATATGAGGGAATAACAGAATAGAGAGGTATAAGAAACGTAGGTAGAAGAACCAAAGAAGAACTAAATAAGAACTAAAAAAGAACTAAAGAAGAACTAAAGATTTAGTAGTAGTTGGATGTTAGTTGTTGGTCGTTGGATGTTAGTCGGGGAATGGTGTAAAATGAAATAAAAAAATAATTAAAAGGAGATAAAATATGGCACAAGCAGAATTGAGTCCAGGAATAGATCGTTTGCGAGGAAAACTGGCCGGCTATTCGGGCATGCAAGCACGGATGAAAGAATGGAAGGACGACGACGGAAAAGTGGTAAAAGTCGGTCCGCAGGAGATGTTCAAACGGCGTAGCAGAGATTATAAGCGGAGTCCGCGTACAGAGGCAGAGGAAGCTCAGGCTCGGATCTGGCAGACCGTTTGCCGTGCGGCAAGCGAGATCATTCATGACCAGAACCATCCGAGATATGCAGAATTGCGGCAACGATGGAATGCACAGTTCAAAGGCGGCGGAGATCCGTATTTGAACGACGAGGCGGGAAAGACCAAGATATACGGGATGTTTCCGGTTTTCGTGCGGATGGTATTGATGAAGGAGTTAAAAGAGACTTTATAAAGAACAAAAACATAGATAAACCCTTTTGAAGGCTTTTGCGCTACGCGCTGCCGCGTACTTATCTGCTTAAAACTCCTCGCAAGCAAGCTTTTTATCATCTAAGCCCGCAACCCTTACGGGATAAAGCCTTCAAAAGCGATAAACATAAATCAATTCAAAATCAGAACTGACATAATGGCAGAGATGATGGCAGAAATGAATGATGGCATAATTGTTGTACAAGTCTATATATAATGAATATACCTAAGACAAACCTAATCGGAATTATGTAAAATAGTATATTTAGGAAAGTCCCTTTTATAAGAATATGGAAGAAAACTATACGATAAATCAAGGAAAGTCCCTTTTATAAGAATATGGAAGATAAGAATATGGAAGAAAACTATACGATAAATCAAGAACAGCCGTATTTTGAGGTGTTGCCGATAAAGAATACGGTGTTGTTTCCGGGAGTGCTGCTCCCTATTGCCGTTTCCAAGAAAAGCAGCCTTAAACTGATAAAGGCAGCGAACAAGGATAACCGCAAGCTATTGTTGCTAACGCAGAAAGACGGCAAAGTGACCGACCCGCAAGCGGACGACCTTTACACCACCGGTGTAATGGCCCGCGTGATTCAGATCATTCCTGTTCCGGAAATGGGCAAAGACACGATGATGGCCATTTTTGAGAGTTACCACCGTGTACAAGCCAACGGTTTCATGGAGGAAAACGGTCAACTGAAGGCTCAAGCAACCGACATGGAAGAGAATATGCCTGCCAAGAACGACAAGCATTTCAAAGCTATTTCGGAGAATATCCGTGAGACGATCGTCAAGATCCTTAACGAGCGAGACGATGCGCCGGCCGGCCTGCAGACCTCGATCCGTAACATCAATAATGATGCAGTTATGCTCAATTATGTATGCTCGATCTACCATATGCCGACTGATACGAAGCAAGGCCTCTTGGAGATCCACTCGCTGATGGAGCGCGCGGAGGCATTGTTGACCATCTTAGAGAAAGACTTAGAGGAAGAGACGATCAAGGCGGATATCCGTCGCCGTACAGCCGAGAAAATCGACAAACGGCAACGTGAGTACTTCTTGCAACAAGAGATGGAGACCATCAAAAAAGACCTGGGTGACGACAACGATAACGAGCAAACTATCAAAGAGCTGCGCGAGAAAGCGAAGTCGAAACAATGGTCAGAGTCGGTGGCAACGACCTTCGAGAAAGAGGTTAAAAGGCTGGAACACATGCATGCTTTCTCGCCGGACTACTCCACCCAACTCGATTATCTGAACACAATGTTGGAGTTGCCTTGGGGCATTTATTCCGAGGATAACTACGACATGCAGCACGCGAAAGAAGTGCTCGACAGAGACCACTACGGTTTGGACAAAGTAAAGGAACGGATTGTCGAATATCTGGCGGTGCAACGCCAGTTGGCTCTTCGCACGAAGAAGGAGAAGGAAGATAATCCGGTCAAGAGCCCTATCCTATGCCTCTACGGCCCTCCGGGAGTCGGCAAAACGAGTCTGGGAAAGAGTATCGCGGAAGCGCTTGGCAGGAAATACGCGAGGATTTCGTTAGGCGGTTTGCATGACGAAGCGGAGATCCGCGGACACCGGAGAACCTATATCGGTGCCCTGCCCGGACGAATCATCGACAACATCAAAAAATGCGGCACATCGAACCCTGTTTTCGTGCTCGATGAGGTGGACAAGATCGGCGCGGACTACAAAGGTGATCCGACGTCGGCGCTGTTAGAAGTGCTGGATCCGGAACAGAACAGTAGCTTCCACGACAACTATCTGGATGTCGATTATGATTTGAGCAAAGTGCTGTTTATCGCAACCGCCAACAGCCTGGAGTCCGTTCCTCGGCCTCTACTCGACCGAATGGAACTGATCGAGATGACCGGATACCTGCAGGAGGAGAAAGAGGAGATTGCCAAGCGGCACTTGATCCCGAAGGAGCTGAAGAATCATGGATTGAAGGCCAGTCAGCTGAAGTTCAAGAAAGAGATCCTGTCGCATATCATAGATGATTACACGCGCGAGTCGGGTGTTCGTAGTCTGGAACGCCAGATAGCGACCATCTGCCGCAAGGTAGATACCAAACTGGCGCTGGGTGAGGAATACAACGTCTCTGTGACGCTGGAGGACCTGCGTGCGTATCTCGGTCAGGCTCGATATAACCGCGACAGTTGGGAGACGAACAAGTACGTGGGTGTTGTGACAGGTCTGGCCTGGACACAAGTGGGCGGCGAGATCTTGTTCATCGAGACCAGTCTCAGCCAAAGCAAGGCCCCGAGCCTGACGCTGACGGGTAACTTAGGCGACGTCATGAAGGAATCAGCCACTCTGGCGTTGGGTTACGTCAAAGCGCACGCCAAGGAGTTAGGTATCAAACCGGAGGTGTTTGAGAAGACGGCGGTTCATATCCATGTGCCGGAAGGTGCTATTCCGAAAGATGGTCCGAGCGCGGGTATCACGATGACGACCGCCCTTGTGAGTGCATTCACCAAGCGACTGGTCAAACCGCGTATCGCGATGACAGGCGAGATGACGCTCCGCGGCAAAGTGCTGCCTATCGGCGGCGTGAAAGAAAAACTGCTCGCGGCTAAACGGGCAGGAATCACAGATATCATCCTTTGCGAGGATAACCGGAAAGATGTAGCGGAGATCAACGATATCTACCTCAAAGGGCTGAAACTGCACTACGTGCATGATATCAGCGAAGTACTGAAAGAGGCACTGCAGTAAGCAGCGCCTCTTCTATATTTGAAGATTTGAGGATTTAACGATTTGAGAATTCCTCAAAGGTATTGTCCGTATAATAGACAACAATACGACTGATTGATTTATGAGGAGCTGCAAGAACCACTTGCGGCTCTTCTTTTTGTGCTTGACGAGGCGATTTCTCCTTAGGATCCGGTGCTTGTGTATCAAACAGGCCTGGATCTTTTCCCGGTTCCGTACGCCACATCTCTCCGCGACCGGCAATTAGCCATTCGGGATTGAGGGTTGGATAGCGTTCCATGATACGTTTCATCACTTCGAGGCTGGGATTATTGCGTCCCGCCATCATATTACTGATCGTTCCCGGCTGCACATGAATCTCTGCAGCAAACTGACGTGCATTCAGTCCTAACGAACTGATGACTTTTTCTATTCGTTCTTTATCTCCCATAATTGTTATCAAAAAACGCTGCAAAGGTACAAAATAAATGTGAAATACACAAATATATTCAAACTTTTTTGCAAATTATTTTTGTTATTTGTGAATATGCTCCATTTTACAACTGTGAATATGTTCCACGAGAGGGTCTCCGTGGAACAATTTTACACCACCCTCCGGACTAACACTACCCTTAATAGAAGAGAGACTATAAAATATCAAGAATATCACTTTAGACAAATGTTATAAATACCTCAAAATAAGCAATATGGCACAAATTTAAGAAGTAGATTTTGCTAAAATCCGCTATTGTGCATAATATTGCAGAAGGTGTTAAAGCTGGATTTTAAGTAATTTTCATAAATGCTGATATTTAAGCAGTTATGTGTTTTAGGAATATAAAATATTTAGGGTCTATCGCAGGAATGTTCGATATCTACAATTGAACTTTTAAGGAAGAGGGTGACTACTCTACTCTATCCTGCGGTACTTATGAATCTGATCCTGGTGAAGAGGATTTTTTGCGGTTTGTGAATATGTAGTTTGTGAATAATTCAGCCGAAATATATGTTCACGTTTATTGTGTAATTTTTGTGAAGTTTTTTCTTGCATATTTCACAAAAATGTATTAACTTTGCATCGAATTTGAAAAAGAAACATATGGCAACTATTGTCATTAAACTTAAACTCTAACTAACGAACTAATGAAAATTGATGTTGACACAATCAAACAGCAAGCGCAGGATTTTATCCTGCGTTTGTTCGTTGAGAATTCCGACGGAACTACTCTATCCGATTCCGGTTCCCGTTTTTACACCGGTGCCCATTGTGGTACTTTTTCGCGTACAAGGCAATAAAATAGCTAAATTATTTGCATATTTGCCAAAATTGTATTATCTTTGCACCTTGTATGAAACTCTATCCGAATTGTAAGATCAATTTAGGTTTGCGCGTAGTGCGCAAGCGTGAAGATGGTTACCATGACCTGGAGACCATTTTTGTACCTATTTACGGGCTACACGACGAGTTAGAAGTAACTATTATTGATGAAATGAGCGCGGCAAAGCCGCTCAATGGTGGATTGCTATTCAAACAGGAGGGGATTGCTGTGGATTGTAAGGCGGAGGATAACCTGATTGTCCAGTGCTACCGGCGGATGCAGGCCAAGTACCCGCAGATAGGGGCAGTAGATGTGCGATTTAAGAAGAATATACCTTTCGGCGCCGGACTTGGCGGCGGCAGCAGCGATGCCGCACATATGGCTATTGCTTTGAACGAGTTGTTTGAATTGGGGTTGAGTAAGGCGCAATTGGCCGAAGAAGTGAAACCGTTAGGAGCGGATTGTCCGTTCTTTATCTATAACCGACCTTGTTATGCAGAGGGTATAGGTGATATACTGACGCCGATAGAGATGGATCTGAAGGGTACGCGTATCGTGCTAATCAAACCGGATGAGGGTGTGAGTACCAAAGAAGCCTACTCCGGCATTACTAAACACCCGGAGGTTGAAGGAGAGATACGGAAGGCTGTCGCAACGATGCGACAGAAATGCACGGAGACAGATTACTCTGTGTTTGTGAACGATTTCGAAAAGACGGTATTTCCGAAGCACCCTATTATCGGCGAAATAAAAAAGCGTCTGCTGGACGCAGGCGCCTTTTATGCGAGTATGAGCGGTAGCGGCTCAACCGTTTTCGGGCTTTTTAAGCACAATCCGGAAGGTCGTACCGACGCCCGGCTGGCTCTGCTTAAGGATGAGTTTGCCTCCATGGTATTGCTCGACGATACGTTTGGCGAGTGGAAGTCCTAACCCCCATCCTCTTTCTTTGGAAGTAAAGCCCGGTTCGAAGATACGTCTTTGGGCTGCACTTTCGATACCTTTTCCGGTATCACTGATATCGAGCATGACATCATGCTCGTTTTCGTGTATCTGAAGGGAGATGGTCCCTTCTCCGGTAATAGCATCCACGGCATTCTTGAGTAGGTTCTCAAAGACCCAACGCAGTAACGGAGCGTTCAGCATGACTGTGCGCTTAACGTTTTGCAGCGCGCTATCATCAATGGTGATCCGACTCGACGTACGCGTACGCATGTAAGAGACGGCCGACTCAATTACCGGCACGACGTTCTGCGCTTGCAAGTCCGGTTCGGAACCTATTTTCTGGAATCGGTCCGCGATCAACTGCAGACGCTCGATATCGCGCTTCATCTGGGGCACATACTCATCGTCCGGGTACTTGTCCGCGAGGAGTTGCTGCCACGCATTGAGGGACGATATCGGTGTGCCGAGCTGGTGTGCGGTCTCTTTGGAGAGTCCCACCCACAGTCTGTTTTGCTCGCTGCGCTGGGCAGTAAGCATTGTGATCACAATGATGGCAATGAAAATAAAAATGAGTGCGAATTGGGCATAAGGGACATACCGCAGGCGCGTTAGCAGACTGCTGTCGTCCCAATAGATATACTGCGTGGTCGATTCATCGATCTTCAGTTCTATGGGACCATGGTGGTCACCATTGGAAGATTTGAGGATTTGAAGATTTTCAGATTCCTTCTCCACATTTCTGCTGGCAATCACTTTTCCCTCCGCATCGCAGATATAGACAGGAATAGTGGTATTCTTCTCGATGATAGAAGAAACGAAGTCGATATCGGCATCGTCCTCGGCGAGGATGAGTTGGCGTGTGGCATCTGCCCAAATCGCCATGTTCTTCTGTTCCTCGGATTGCAACGACCGCGCCAGATTATTGGTAAATAGTACGGAAATCGCCACGATGACCATGGCGATTACCAGTACTATGATACCTAATTGTCTATTGGACATATTAACCCAACATGGTTAGGAGAACACCTGCAGCCACCGCGGAGCCGATCACACCGGCTACGTTCGGACCCATAGCATGCATGAGCAGGAAGTTAGACGGGTTCTCTTCTTGTCCGACGGTCTGGCTGACGCGTGCTGCCATCGGTACCGCAGAGACACCCGCCGAGCCGATGAGCGGATTGATCTTCTCCTTGAGGAAGAGGTTCATGAACTTAGCGAGCAATACACCACCAGCCGTTCCTAATCCAAAGGCTACGATACCCATAGAAAGGATACCAAGAGTCTTCAAATTGAGGAAGCTGCCAGCGGTAGCCGTAGCTCCTACCGAGAGACCCAAGAAGATGACCACGATGTTCATCAGTTCGTTCTGGGCAGTCTTGGAGAGGCGATCCACTACTCCACACTCTTTCATGAGGTTACCCAGCATCAGACAGCCGATCAGCGGAGCCGCATCCGGAAGGATGAGCGCCACAATGGCGGTAATGATAATCGGGAAGATGATCTTCTCGGTTTTGGAAACCGGACGAAGTTGCCCCATCTTGATTGCGCGTTCCTTTTTAGACGTGAGTGCGCGCATGATAGGCGGCTGAATAACCGGCACGAGTGCCATATAACTATACGCAGCAATAGCGATCGGGCCCAAGAGATGCGGGGCTAACTTGGAGGTCAAGAAGATAGACGTAGGTCCATCTGCACCACCGATGATACCGATTGAACCTGCCTCTGCAGGGGTAAAGCCCATGAGGTTTGCGCAGAGGAAAGTGACGAAAATACCGATTTGCGCTGCCGCTCCGAGGAGCAATGACTTCGGGTTCGCAATCAGCGGTCCGAAATCGGTCATCGCACCTACTCCAATGAAGATCAAGCAGGGATATACACCGGCTTTTACGCCTATATAGAGTACATCCAGCAGCCCGGCTTCTTTCAGAATAGCGCCGTACGAATGATACGCAGGGCTATTCGGATCGAGGAAGGCCGTCCATAACTCGTCATGGAACATACCGGCACCCGGCAGATTGGTAAGCAACATACCGAAGGCGATAGGCAGCAGCAACAACGGCTCGTATTTCTTATGGATGGCAAGGTACAGCAGGAGGAAGGACACCAAGAGCATAATGCCTTGCTGCCACGTCATCTGCATAAATCCCATGCCGGAGAAAAAATCAATGATATTCATAATCCGTGATTTTGATAGTCTACTGGTTGACTAGTCAACTAGAATACGATTATCCTAAAACGATGAGGAGGTCGTCCTGCATTACGTTCTGACCCGGAGTAACGGCAATCTGCTTAACGGTACCGTCCTGCTCAGCCATGATGGCATTCTCCATCTTCATGGACTCGAGGGTCAGAAGGGTGTCACCTTTTTTGACAGCCTGTCCTTCGGAAACGAGCACTTTGATAACCGATCCTGGCAGCGGGCTCTTTACTTGGAGTCCGGCAGCAGGTGCAGCAGCGGGTTTCGGAGCCTCTGCTTTCGGCGCAGCCGGAGCAGCTGCTGGTTTCGGTGCCGGTGCGGCTGCCGGTTTAGCTACGGGTTTCGGAGCAGGAGCTGCCGGTTTCTCTGTTTCTACTTGGTAGGTTTTGCCGTTTACGGTTACATTGGTTAAACCAGCCTCTATTTCTTCTACAGCGCATTTATACTCAGCGCCATTGATTTTGAATGTAAATTCTTTCATTGTTGTACGATTAATTTTCGGGTCAGAAACCCACGTTGTTCTTAGCCCTGATGGGCACGATTAACGTGGGTCAGAAACCCACGTTATTCATTCCTACGGATTTCGTATTCCACGCCGTCTCGTGTTGATTGAGGGAGATCATAGCGGTAGGAATATCATGATTACTAAAACGCGCCAGATGCAGCGCATAAGCTATAGCAGCGATGTCTTCATCCCCTGCTTGCGCGAGAGACATAGCGATAGCAACCTTCGTTCCCTCGTCCGTAGGCTCCGCCGATTTGACGGGAGCCTGCGGTGCGGGAGCGGCTTTTTCGGGTTTCGGGGCACGAGGGGCGGTCGCTTTCTGCATGATCCATCCGAAGAACTGGAGGATATATACCAGGCAGAAGAGCAACGCGAGCACGATACCGAAGCCTAATCCGGTCACAATCCATGTCTCTGTTGTTATTGCTAAAAGTACCATAATTCGTAATTTTTAATTCGTAATCTTAATTACAATGGTATATTAGAGTGTTTCTTAAGCGGGTTGGTAAGACGCTTGGTCTGCAGCATCTCGAAGGCGCGGATGATGCGGCTACGGGTGTAGCGCGGCTCAATGACATCATCGATATATCCGCGGTTGGCAGCCTGGTACGGCGAAGCGAAGAGTTCTTTGTACTCCGCCTCTTTCTCCGCGATGAAGGCTTTCTTCTCTGCGGGATCTTCGATAGCCTTGATAGCTTTTGCCTGCAGCACACCTACTGCACCGCTGGCACCCATCACGGCGATCTCTGCATTCGGCCAAGCATAGCACATATCGCCGCGGAGTTGCTTACAACTCATTACGATATGCGAGCCGCCGTAGGACTTACGAACGGTGATTGTTACTTTCGGCACAGTGGCTTCGCCGTAAGCGAACATCAGTTTTGCTCCGTGATCGATAATACCTGCGTATTCTTGTCCGGTACCGCAAAGGAAGCCCGGAACGTCCACGAGGGTGAGGATCTGGATATTGAAGGCATCGCAGAAACGTACGAAACGCGCTGCCTTGCGGGATGCGTCACAGTCAAGCACACCTGCCAACCAAGAAGGCTGGTTAGCGATGATACCGGTGGAGCGGCCGTTGAAGCGCGCGAAACCACAGATGACGTTCTTCGCGTAATCCTTATGCACCTCCATGAAATCTCCATTATCCACGATGGTATTGATGATCTCATGCATGTCGTACGGTTTGTTCGGATCTGCCGGAACGATGTCGTTCAGGTTGTCATCCACGCGGGTGATATCATCGGTGCACTCTACCAGCGGTGCTTCCTCCATGTTGTTCTGCGGAATGAAGGAAACGAGACGTCGCACTTCCGCGAGTGCCTCTTCCTCGGTAGCAGCCACAAAATGGGTAACGCCCGATTTGGTAGCGTGAATCTTTGCGCCGCCGAGCTGCTCAACGGTCACATCCTCGCCCGTAACGGATTTGACTACTTTCGGACCGGTGATGAACATATAGGAGTTCTGCTCGGTCATCATGATGAAGTCGGTGAGCGCCGGGCTGTATACTGCTCCACCCGCGCACGGACCGAAGATAACAGATATCTGCGGTACTACGCCTGAAGCAAGGATATTACGCTCGAAGATCTCAGCATAACCGGCGAGGGCACATGCACCTTCCTGAATACGTGCTCCGCCGGAGTCGTTCAGACCGATGATCGGCGCACCGAGTTTCATAGCCTGATCCATGACATTGCAGATCTTCTGCGCCATGGTCTCAGAGAGCGAACCGCCGATGACGGTTGCGTCCTGCGCAAAGACGAAGACCAGACGGCCGTCGATGGTACCCGAGCCAACAGCAACACCGTCGCCCAGGAACACTTTCTTCTCCATTCCGAAGTCATGACAGCGATGGGTGAGGAACATATTCACTTCCTCAAACGATCCTTCGTCGAGGAGCATGTTAATACGCTCGCGGCAGGTGTAACTGCCCTTTGCGTGATGCTTCTCAACCGCTGCTTCACCGCCACCGGCCATTGCCTTCGCGCGGTTTTCTACTAATCTATCTAATTTTGCTTGATCCATAAAGACATTTACGATTTAGTCATTTACGATTTACGATTTACTTCGGTTGCTGGCAGAGCTCGGTGAGGACGCCCTTGGTGCTCTTCGGATGGAGGAAGGCAATCATGAGGTTCTCTGCACCTTTGCGGGGAGCTTTGTCGATCAGCTGGATACCTGCTGCCTCACATTCTGCGAGAGCTTCAGCTACGTTCTCTACGTTGAAAGCAACGTGGTGTACACCGCCGCGACCGCCGTTCTTCTCAATGAACTTAGCGATGGTCGATTCGGGGCTCGTCGGCTCCAAGAGTTCGATTTTCACTTCGCCAACCTTGAAGAACGCCGTCTTCACTTTCTGGTCAGCCACCTCCTCAATACTGTAGCATTTGTTACCGGTGAGGAACTCAAAGAAAGGCGCAGCCTCCTCAATAGAGATAACTGCGATACCTAAATGTTCAATGTGTGTGGGTTTCATAATGAATAAATTTATAATTGTTAGTTTATATGTCCTATACAAGCGTCATGTGGCGCAAAATCCAAATCGGCTGCAAAGTTACACAAAAAAAATGACATACACAATAGTGTATGCCACTTTTTCGTATTTTTTTAGCACATTTGTTATTGTCCTGCTTGTACACCTCCGCCTCCTCCGAGTCGGTTCAATTCCTCCAGATCGCCTACTTTGCGGTACTTGGTACGCTGTTGCTGTCCAAACATCCAAGTGATGGAGAACATGACACGCTGTTGTCGAACCGAATTACGCGTCCAACTCTCGTATCCGGGTTGCTGCCCCATATCTTCCGTGCGGAAGACCGTTGAACGCAGCATATCCTGGATGTTAAGATTGAAGATGAGGCCTTTCTTCATATACATCTTTCTCACGCCAAAACTCAGATAGTAAGTGCTGTTTGTACGATTGTATCCGGTAGTCATCGGCGAAGACCAGTTGCCATCGAGGGTCATGATCCAGTCCTTCGGCAGATAAGCCGACAGCGTGCCGCCCACATAGCCGTAATGGTTTCCCAATTGGTAAACCGGTTTGCCGTCCGCATTCTTCGCATAGGATTTATTCATAAAATGATACCATCCGGCATTGACCGTGAGAGCGAGCCAAGCCCCGGCTAATTTACGATTTGGACATTTCCCATTTACCTTCCGGTTTTCCTCGCATTTCTCAAACTTGGGAACAATAGGCAGTTCCGTGAGAGAGATATTTCCTCCGTGTGTGGTACACGTACCGAAATTCTCCCATCTCATATAACCGCTACCATTGGGCAGAATCGTCGTGCGCTGGGAGAACATGTCTTGCGTGTGCGCAAAATTGAACGTTACATTGAGGTATTGCGTCCAGGAGAAATGGAGCTCCACATCGTTGTTAAACTCCGGCGAGAGGCCGGTGTTACCCGTTTGATAGGAATAGGCGTCCACGTAGGTGACAAACGGATTCAGCATCCAGTAGTTCGGGCGCTTGATACGCCTTGTGTAACTGGCACTGACAGAGATAGGTTGTTGGAGTTTGCCGAGCGGGCTGCTGGTATAGCCAATATAAGCCGTCGGGAACGGATTAAAATAGGATTTGTTGGTTACGGAATCCGCGCTGACCCAGTTTCCGTGACTGAAGGTATATTCTCCTCGGAGCCCCAGTTTGACCGTCCAATGGTCGCCAAACTGCTTTCCGGCACTGATATACGCTGCTGCCACATGCTCACGGTAAATAAAATCCGATGTGGTTTGGCTGAGGAAAGTGCCGTTGGGTATGGAGTCTGTCGTCATGTGGTTATTGGTGGAAGACAGGACATATTTGACGCCGCACTCCAGCATACCCGTTTGCCAGAATTTCGTCTGGAAATCCATTTTAGCAGCATAAATCTCCGCTGTCTGGCGTGTGTTAATATCGAGTTCAAGCGTACGGATACCAAAATCGGTCATCTGGTTGTTTCTGGAACGCGTGGAATAACGGTTATAATCCACATTGACTGTCAGTTCACGTTCCAACGCTTCGCTGAAGGTATGGGTATAGTTGAGGTTCGCCGTGTGTTGCGGAGCCTGGGTAGCGGTATTGGTAGCCGTTTTGCTGAAGGTGGTGTCCGCGCCATTGATGGTATATCCGATGTTCCGGTCGCCGATAATATCCTGGCGAATACGCATATACGGGACCTGAAGAATGAAACCGAAGGTATTTGCCGAATCAATATACCAGTCATTCCCTAATTTGAGCATATAATACTGAAAACCAATATCATAGCCCGAGTACGAATAGTTCTCTATGGGTTGTTTGGTAAGTGCATTCGGAAGTTTTCTGCGGGTCTCAAAGTCAATGTCATTCTGCGCAAAGACCTGGGTCAATTGGCCGAAAGTATAGGTTTTCTCACCGCGGTAGTTGAGGTTGAGCGAGACCATTTCGTTATTCAACCATCGTTTGACATCACCGAAATACATGCCTCCATAACCTGCCGAGAGCATTCCGTTGAGACCCTTCATCATATTTCGTTTGGTCTTGATATTGATGATACCACCCTGCCCGCTTGCATCGTATTTGGCGGACGGATTAGACATAATCTCTATCTTCTCAATGGTGTTTCCGTCGGTACCGTCCAGCATGGCTTTGAGTTGTTGTCCGGATAGGTAAGAAGGCTTGCCGTCCATCCATATCTCGACGGCCTTTCCGTTGACGGTAATGTTTCCGTCCTTGTCGATACGCACACCTGGTGCCCGACGGAGGATGTCGTTTCCGTTCGATCCGGCGGAGAGAGGCGACGCACTGACGTTCACTACTAGCTTGTCCATCTGGCGCTCGATAAGGGGCTTCTTGGCTTTGACCTCCACTTCCGCGAGGCGCTCCGTTTCCTCACGCATCGTAAAATCCGGTCCTCCATAAACGGTCTGGTAGCCGATATACGAAGCTTGTATAATATACGTGCGCGCAGGAACCTCTATACTATACCGACCGTTATCGTCGGTAATCGTACCCGTGAGGAGTGTGGAGTCCTGCGAGAGCACCGAGACGGTCACAAAGGGCATGGGATTTCCCTGCCTGTCCACTACTGTTCCTTTTACGTTTTCTGCCGATGCTATGGTGGCAAACAGCATCAATAATCCCGTTACAATCTTTTTCATTTGTCTGTTGATTTTTTGAAACAATCGTTCGAGCGATTTCTATCGCGAGATTAGAAATCCGGTGCAAAAGTACTGCTTTTCGGTCAAACAATATATGAAAAAACGGACATTATGCCATTTGACTGCATTTTTTAGGCAAAAAAGACCGAGAAATCCGCCGTCAGAGGGATGCCTAACATCCGGAAATGGCTTGGAGAGACGCATCCCATCTGCTGAAACTCAAGTGCCATGTGACTCAGATCGTAATAGCCGTGCTGCAAGGCGATGGACATGAGGTCTATCGGTTTGCCGTCTGCTGCTTGTTGCTGCATGGTCTGTATCGTCCGATGAAAACGTCGCAAGCGGATGAACTGCTTAGGCGGGATGCCGACATATGTACGGAAGATACGCAAGAACTGGCGTTCGCCCAAACAGGCGACAGACGCCATTTCGGCAGCGGATATATTCCCTTTCGCCTCATCACAGGCGGCTATCACACGGCGTAAACGGGTGTAGTTGGGGTCATCATTATGGGGCAGATGACCGAGGAAGAAAGCGTCTATGAGCGGCGCGATATGCTCGGCTGCAGGTGTGGAGCGGAAGATATGATCCAGTTGCAGCAGCCCCTCGTCTCCATAAGATTGAGCGGTAAGCACCTTGCCGGAGAGTTGCTGCAAATCGATATGAAGAAGCGCATGCATGCCTCCCGGCTCAAAATCCAGCATCATCCCTTCAAACCAGCCGCTGAGTGTGGTAAGCCCGAGAGTCGTCTGGTTCGCACCGAGCAGAACCAAACCGTCGGAGACCGTACCATGGATGTCGGTCGTCACATTACGCTGGAAAATAAGACTGCCGTAGTTCGGGAGAAGTTGCTGCACATGCTTGCCGTTGACGAACCGCGGGTCGTCATCCGGCGGCGTCATTGTATCCGTCGATCCTTCCGCCTTGACAAACACATAGCGGGATATATACGGCCGCAAGGCTTCTGCCGGTTGGATGATCTGGAAAAGCATGACTCTTATCTCATTTCCCGCACTAACATGCCCGGCAGAAGATCTGCATTGGCAGAGTTAATTTTGAAGGCAGTGAAGCCTAATTGCGCATTTTCCGCCTCTTCTTCTGCCGCCATATAGCGATTGTCCCAAATCTTACCGGCTACAGGTGTCAGCGTCGCTACACGCGTATATTTGAGTTTGCCGTTTTTGAGTTCCCGTTGCAATACCTCGTATTTGGATTTGGGGTTGACTCCTTCTTTGAGACCTATACTGAGCATGGCTTCGTTTTGGTCATTAATTCCCGTGATGACAGTGGTTACTTTGAATACCGGATATTGTTTCTGCAACTCTACGATATTCTTGTCTGTTGCTCGGGTAAGCACTTTTCTGAATACCTGTGCCGGTTCGTACAGACCTCGTGGAGAGGTTTTCGCACTACGCGCGTTATATGTACCCAAATATTTCATACGGAATGACGTCTCATCCGCTTCAAACGCCGCTTTCTTGACCAGGTCAATGGTATCCGTATAGAAATAATCAAGGTAGAATTTATTGGCAATCTCTTCATTCCACTCCAGTTGGAACAGGTAAGAACGGATATCAACGGTAAAGCCGGCAATGAGATCGGATATATCCGCGCCGGCATTGAGCGTCAACTCCGCCAAAGACCCTATTGATCCTGCTCCGGCTACAGAGTTGGACAAGCCGTTTCCTATACTGCCTGCCGCGCTGCCTAAAGCCGACAAGATACTGCTTGCAATCTGGGCGTTTTTCTCCTTGTCTATATAGGTAATATCGTTCACGATGACAAAAGTCTGAGGAATCAGCTCCACATCCGCGTCCTCAATATACATGCGACCATCGATGGTCCACTGCGCTCGCTGCAGATCCAGCGCCGAGAGGTTGTAATGGCCACGCTGCTCGAGAGTAGCCGTAGAAAAAGCACCTGTATTCTTGTCACGATCAAACCAACGAGCCACCATACGACGGCCTATATGGTTTTCATTGAGGAATTTTGCTATCTCCGCGGACATTTTCTCTGGGCTATAATTCATCTTGCCTTTGGCATTCGGTGCTCCGACGACCCTCAGACTAAGCGAGTTATCATTATAGCGATCCGGTACAGGCATGTCAAGCGCAGTAAGGAATATCTCATTATACATGCGGTCCTCGGAATGCAACAAGGTGATGGTATAGAGCGAACTGCGGTTGTATTCCTCTATATGCTGCGCCTTGGTTACAGGCACAACGAGCATGGCGCACAAAACGCCAATGGATGATGCAATATGCTTCAGTAGTTCCATAATATTTCCGGGATAGTATCTGAGAGTCCGTAAACTGTTTTTCCCTCTTTCACGAGGATCTTCCCTTCTCTATCAAACCACACCGCCGTCTCGTCGAAATCTACCATGTATCCGACACACTCTTTACTATGCGGGTCCAAAGGACGGAACTGGTTCTCCCCGAAATACAGAGGTGCATCAAAGAACAAAACAGGCATGATTTCCTTGCCAGTCGAATCGATGATGCCTACATGCTCCACCCTCACTTTTGCCAGGCCGTTATAGAACGGATAAACGATGGTATCGCCTTTAACCGTATAAGAAACAGTCCGCTGCGCCGACAAACTGCAACAAGCGAGCAGAAGTACTATGAATGCCAAAATCCGTTTGTTCATATTACATGCATTATTTCGGCTGCAAAATTACTACATTTTTTTTAATTATGCAAATAAATTTGCACATATCGAAAAAAAGCAGTATCTTTGCAGCCGAAAAATTATAAAGATGAGCCATTTCCGTAGCCATATTATCCTTGTATTAATGCTGCTGATGACGCAAAGTGCGCATGCGCAGTTCAGCCGTTTAGCGGCTGCCATTGAACGCGAGCGACAGATGAATGAAGGCGCTACGCTCCTATGGGGAGAGCGCGGCTGTGAGGCGCAAGGCTATGTCGTGGCATTGGGAATGGACGGTTATTTCTCGGTATGGAACAACAATGCGAAACAATGGCAAATCGCCACTCCCGCAGGTTCTATCTTGATTCACATTCTATTATATGACCCTCGCGCGGTGTGTATCCAGCGATGGACAGGCAGCAAATGGTGTATTATCGATACTCAGGCGCACCCAAATAAGCGCGTCATATATCAAAATAAAGAAGTAGTCGGTTATGCATACGACGATGTCAAATGTGTATCCCACCGCGCGCCTATAGCTGTAGCCAAAGGCAACGGCAACAATCGTAAATGGGGTTTGGTAACCCGTGATCCTGCTACGGGCGTTTGGAAACATACCGTAAAAGACGAATGGGAAAGCATGCGGCTCAAGTTGAGCGGACGCGATGATATCTTCTACGCCCGCGCTCATAAACCCGGCTACTCCGCGTTGTTTGCATTAGACGGAAGTATTATTGCCGAAGGAATCTATGAGGATCTGATGATTGAAGACGGACAGATCAAATATAAGCAGAACGGGCAATGGAACATACTAAGGCCTTTTGTTGTTCAAGCTAATTATACCCGTTAGACAGCAGACAAGACACATATAAGAAAAAGAGTCGCAGATTAGCGACTCTTTTCCGTATTCATAGTGGGTTAGGGGATAAAAAAAGCGCACCGAAATGCGCTTTTTCCTTTGTACTTGGTACTTTGTCCCTTTGTACCCCCCCCTTAGTCTTCTTCGTTCTGTGTAGCAGCGTATGCAGCAAGGAGTTTCTCCTGTACGTCTGCCGGAACGAGTTGGTAAGAGTTGAATGCCATCGTGAAGGTAGCACGTCCGCCGGTGAGGGAGCTGAGGGTCGTTGAGTACGACGAGAGCTCTTTCAAAGGCACTTGTGCTTTGAGGCGGGTGAACGATTTCTCGGTCTCCATACCCATTACCATACCGCGACGGCCGTTGATATCGGACATGACATCACCCATGATCTCCGACGGAACGAAGACCTCGAGGTCATAAACCGGCTCGAGCACTTTCGGGTTCGCCTCCTTGAAGGCCTGTGCAAACGCATTACGTCCGGCGAGACGGAAGGAGATTTCGTTCGAGTCAACCGGGTGCATCTTACCATCATAAATAATGACGCGTACGTCGCGTGCGTAAGAACCGGTGAGCGGTCCTTGCTCCATACGATCCATGATACCCTTGACGATTGCCGGGATAAAGCGAGCATCGATAGCACCGCCGACGATAGAGTTGATGATGACCAGTTTACCACCCCACTCCAAGTTGATCTCCTGCTGATCTTTGACGGAGATCTTGTACTCCTGGTTACCAAACTTATAGGTTTCCTTAACCGGCATACCTTCCTCGTACGGCTCTACGATGAGGTGTACCTCGCCGAACTGGCCGGCACCACCGGACTGTTTCTTATGACGATAATCCGCACGGGCAGCCTTGGTGATGGTCTCACGATACGGGATCTTCGGCTCGAGGAACTCGACCATCATCTTATCGTTGTTCTCGAGACGCCATTTGAGCGTACGGAGGTGGAACTCACCCTGACCGGAAACGATCATCTGGCGGAGCTCTTTGGATTGCTCTACGATCCACGTCGGATCTTCCTCGTGCATACGGGTCAGCAGAGCAGCCAGTTTCTCGGCGTCGGACTCGGTAACCGGCTTGATGGCACGGCGGTAGCGCGGCTGCGGATAAACGATCGGCGCGTATTGGTTGTCGCACTCCTTGGCATTGAGGGTATTGCCCGTACGGGTATCTTTGAGTTTAACAGTGGCGCCTATATCACCGGCAGCGAGTTCATCGACCGCTGTACGGATCGAACCGGCTACGGAATAGAGCTGCGAGATACGCTCTTTCGAGCCGCGCTCCATATTAACGAGGTCGTCGCCGTTATGAACGGTACCTTGCATTACGCGGAAATAGTTCACCTCACCGATATGCGGCTCTACGGAAGTCTTGAAGACATAGAGGCTGGTCGGAGCCGATGCGTCCGGACTGATCTTCTTGCCGTCCACGGTCGGATAGCTGAACTGAGCAGGGCTCGGAGCCATACCGTTGAGGAAGTCCATGAGACGACGGACACCCATATCCTTGAGACCCGAGCAGCAGATCACCGGATACATCGAACCGTCTGCATACACGGATTTCAGACCTTGCATGATCTCCTCGTCGGTCAGACCCTCACCGAGGAACTTATCAAGCAGCGTCTCATCTGCCTCTGCGGCTTGCTCCTGGAGCGCTTGACGCATCTCCTCTACCTTACCGGCATACTCCGCAGGGATGTCCTTGAGTTCGGGAGCTCCGCCTTCGGGTTTCCAAACGAGCATCTTGCCCTTCAGCACGTCAATGACAGCATTGAAGCCGGCACCAGCGTTCACCGGGAACTGGATGAGGGTACACTTATTACCAAAGTTTTCCTTGATCTGGTTGAACGTACGCTCGAAATCAGCGTTCTCATGATCGCACTTGTTGATAACGAACGCGAGAGGCTTGTGTGCTTTCTCTACGAGGCGGAAGTTATTCTGTGTACCCACCTCGACGCCGCCATTGGCGCTAAGCACGATGAGGGCAGAACCGCACATCTGGAGCGCCGCAACTGTACCGCCGCAGAAGTCGTCCGAACCTGCGCAATCGATAATATTGAGTTTCTTGTTCTCAAACTCAATGTTACAAACGGTAGAAAAGACGGAATAGCCGTACTCTTTCTCTACAGGGAAATAATCGCAGACAGTGGACTGCGCCTCGATGGTACCGCGGCGCTTAATCACCCCGCACTCGAACAACATCGACTCCATCAGAGTCGTCTTACCGGATCCTGAGCCGCCTAACATAGCGACGTTCTTGATCTCATTTGCTTGATAAACTTTAGCCATAATTGTGTTATTTTTGGTATTTTATTTGTGCGATTTTACAGATCCGATTTTACATTTGTAAAGTCAACATAGCAAAATCGGGTGCAAAGTTAGTAAAAAAAAATGATATACGCAAGGGTGTACGTCACTTTTTAGAAAAATTATGTCTTTTTAATATAAATTCTGTCTGTTGTATGTCGATGTATCGTTATGTCGCCATATCGAAAAATCCCAGAAAATTACTAATCTGTACTTGTTTGAAAATGAGCATTTTCTGGACATGATGTAAGGGGCATCTCGGAGTAATCTCGGAGGCATCCCGAGGGCAACGAGGGTGTAACGGCTCAAAAAAAGCCGCTACGTTTTGCAACGCAGCAGCCGGCTTATGAAGATCTGATATATGCAAATATATCTCTTTTTGGGTAAGATTATTAATGCAAAGGGCGGTGCTGGGTTTGTTTGAATTGCTTGAGACGGATATTCATCTCATTGCGCGTCTGGGGTGTGCAGAACGTGTCGGCAAAGCGTTCCCAGATATACTCCACCGCAAGAGAAGACGGATGCACAAGATCGTCCGCATAAAAACGATAGTCGCGGAGTTCGTCAAGCATTATTTCGTATGAAGGGAAATAGACCGGCATAGCCTGACAGAATACAGACCGTTTCACTGACAGACCGTCCTGCGGACTGACAGAACGATTTACTATTTGCTCTACAGCCATGAGGAGTGTGGCTTTCGAGAGTTGGTTCTCGTGGAGTCCGTCGCGTATATGACGTATGGGTGAGACGGTGAAGATCCAATGCTTATCGGGATAGTGGGCCATAATAGGCAGCCAAGCCGCAACAATCTCGTCAACGGAAATCCGTCGGCGGGTGAAAGACGATTCGGGGAGTTTATGGCAGTTGGCGACTATCTCACCGTTCATCTCATAGACCCAGGCTGTACCGAACGTGACGATGATGACGGAGGATTCAGAAAGGACTTTTTGCATGGTCTCGATGGACGCTTTGACCGCTTGCTCAGTTTCTTCCTTGGTCGGACGCGAGAACGAACCATGGTGTGCCATCGAGTGCCAGAGACCATCGTGATGGATTATTAGTTGAGAGTTGAAAGTTGAGAGTTGAGAGAAGTCGTTTAGTTGAAAGTTGATAGCATTGGCGATGGAGAGCGGGTTATAGAGCGTGCCGAAGGGATTGACAGTTACATCCAGTCCCCGCTGCGACATCTGTTCGCCTATCGAATCGGCAAAACACGAACCCAGCATGAGAATCTTATCCTCATAACCGATATGCCATTGGGACGGCTTGATATCTACTATCGTTTGGAGTTTCATATTACTCGAAGTGCATGACTTTAGCCGGTGATATATGAGAGATAATCATAGAGGGCAGTAAGAGGATCAAAAGCGATAATCCGATCGTCAACATATTGAGCAGAAGGAGCCAGCCCCAAGGGAAGACAACCGGCACAAAACTGACATAATACGTAGCCGGATCCAGCGGCATGAGATGTGTAAAATACTGCAACGCGACGAGTGCTAAGCCTATTATATTTCCCCACAACACGCCCTTCGCAATCAGCCACGACGCTTGGATTAGAAATATATGACGGACAAAACGATTGTCCGCACCGAGTGCTTTGAGGGTTCCGATAAGCTGCACGCCGTCAAGGATAAGGATGATGAGCCCAGAGACGATATTAAAGCCCGCGACAAGCAACATAAGGATGATGATGACGATGACGTTCATATCCAGCAGATCAAGCCAGGCAAAGATAGCCGGGTTCTGGTCCTGCAGGGTTTGGACAAAATAGACATTATAGCCGTTTTCATCCATCCGCCGGACCGTCGCAAAATAGATATCGTCCGCCACTTGATCCAGATAGGCGAAATCATCGATGAGGACTTCGACGCCAGAGAAAATATTAGTTGAAAGTTTAGAGTTGAAAGTTGAAAGAAGCGGACGAGCCGTGGAGAGCGTTGTAACGACGAAGAGTTCGTCATTCTGCGCAAAGCCGGTGTCGTAGAGACCGACTATCTTAAAACGCCGTACCCGATAATCCGTTCCATCCACGAAATAAGCCAGCACGGACTGCCCTACTCCCAGTTGCAGGCGATTCGCCATGATGCGGGAGATAAGGACCTCGTTTGGTTCGACAGGCAGGACTCCTTCCATCAGATTACGCTCAAAGAAAGACCAATAATCGGTACCCTTGAGCACGATGCCCTGAAAAGCCGAGTCGGTCTTGATCATACCGGTTTTGGTAATGAACGGAGCTACTTGGACCACATGCGGGAAGGACGCGAGCTGAGTGAGCATCGAATCGGACACCTCGATAGGTTGCAGATCATAGGTGTTGTTATTATCAAAGGAAACGACCTGTATATGTGCGCCAAACCCAGCCACTTTCGCTGTGACGGTCTGCTTGAACCCGACGACGATACATATCGTCAGAATCATGACCAGCACACCGACAATCATTCCCGCCAAAGCAACCCGGACGGCAGGCTTCGACTGACGATGCTCTGCCTGCTCGGAGAAATATAGGCGGGTTGCTATTTTAAAGGCGCTATTTGGCATGATTTTTGTTGCATGTTTACTAGTTGACTATACGACTAGTTGACTAGTGAAAATTATGATTAAAAAAGTACTATCTATCTTATTGGTAGCCCTGATTTCGGGCAGTATGGCGGCTCAAGAGGCGGTACATGAGCGTCCTCAGCGCACTCCGGAAGAGGAAGCGGTCAAACAAACGACCCGTTTGGTTCGTGAGTTAGGCATTAACGATTCCGTCCGTATTGATACCCTCTATCGTATGCACCTTAAATATGCGCGTACGCGCCAGCGTGTGATGACCCGTGCGCAGAGCATGGAAAAGATGCAATCTTTCTATGCGGATCTGAAGCAATTGTTGACTCCGGATGAGTATGAGCGCTTCATGAATCACCCGGTGGAACAGCCCCGTCGTCCGCATGGTGCGAACCGGATGGCGCCTGTTTCAGCACCCAGCGTCGCAGTGCCCAATAAGCCAGCAACGCCAGCGAAGCCCCAATAAGCAATCCGGCGAGTATATCCCCCGGATAATGGGCGCCAAGATACATACGACTATAACAATTCAACGCTACCCACGTCATCAGACATGCGGTAGCGATTTTATTTCTATAGATCAGGCTGAAAAGCAGTGCGCAACTCATCGTATTAGCCGCATGAGAACTGCAAAAACCATATAGTCCGCCTACATATCCATGTACGAGGCGTATCGGATCAATAGCAGGTTCATGTGTAGGACGCAGCCGGCAGACAAGAGGTTTGAGAATGCCACTGCAGATAAAATCACTCATACCGACAGCAAACCCGAAGGCGACGAAGATACACAACACGGTCTTCCAATTACGGAAGCGATAGATGACCAGCGTCACGAGCACCAAGTAGAGCCAGATCCAAGTCTTGGAGCGGCTGACCGTCCACATGAAAGCATCCAGCCATTCCGTATAATGGCCATTGATCCAAGTTAATATGTCTGCGTCTATATTCATTCGTTGATTAAGACAACTGTGTGACACGCGACGATAGCAGCGGTTTCGGTCCGCAAGCGTGCTGCACCCAAACTAACCGGTTTATATCCGTTCGCGAGTGCCCACTCTACTTCGGCGGGAGAGAAATCTCCTTCCGCACCGATGAGGACGGTCGTTGCATGTCCGCGTTGCACACATTGCTGCAACGCGTATTTATTATCCGAGGCCTTGTACCCCTCGATACAATGCGCGATGAACCGATCACCTGCTATCTGCAAATCGGTCATCTTGGTCATAGGATGAAGTATCGGGAAACGGGTCTTGAGGGATTGCTTAGCAGCCGAAACGAGGATCTTCTGCAACCGATCTATATTAACCGTCTTACGCTCCGAATGATCACATAACAAGAGGGTTATCTCGTCTACCCCCATCTCTACGCATTTCTCTATCGCCCATTCGGTACGGTCGATGTTCTTGGTCGGAGCAATGCATATATGGATATGTCCTTCGTGCAAAGGCACAGGCGTCTCAACACGCTCGATGCGCACCTCACAATGCTTGCGATGAGGATTGGTAATGACACAATGATAGAGATTCCCCACTCCATCGGTCACCTGGATCTCATCACCCGCCGTGCGGCGAAGTACCTGCACGCAATGATTGCTTTCTTCCTCAGGAAGAACAGGCGTTTGAGCAATATCGGGAGCATAGAATAGGTACATTACAATTCGCTTTCTTTGAGACGTTCTGCGTTCTCGGCAACCTGGAGCGCATCAATGACACCTTGGATGTCGCCATCCATGAAAGCCGCTAAGTTATAGACCGTATAACCGATACGATGGTCGGTGATACGTCCCTGCGGATAGTTATAGGTGCGGATCTTGGCAGACCGGTCACCGGTGGAGACCATGGTCTTACGGCGCGCAGCGATGTCGTCGATATATTTCTGGTGCTCCTTATCGTATATCTGCGTACGCAGACGAGAGAGAGCACGCTCTTTGTTCTTAGGCTGGTCTCGCGTCTCAGTACACTCGATGAGAATCTCCTGCACCTCACCTGTATTGGGGTTCTTCCAATTATAACGCAACCGGACACCCGACTCCACTTTGTTCACATTCTGTCCTCCGGCGCCACCGGAACGGAAAGTCTCCCATTTGATCTCACCCTCGTTGATATGCACCTCGAACTCATCCGCTTCCGGCAGAACCGCTACTGTAGCCGCCGAGGTATGGACACGTCCCTGGGTCTCCGTCACCGGCACACGCTGCACACGGTGTACGCCACTCTCATATTTCAGCGTACCGTAGACGTTCTGTCCCGTGACGTTGAAGATAATCTCTTTATAACCTCCTGCGGCTCCTTCAGTAAACGAAGAGATTGTATATTTGAATCCTTTGATCTCAAAATACTTGGTGTACATACGGAAAAGATCTCCGGCAAAAATAGCTGCCTCATCGCCGCCTGTACCGCCACGGATCTCCATGACTACGTTCTTTCCGTCCTCCGGATCCTGCGGCAGCAATTGGATTTTCAGTTCCTCCTCCAGTTTCGGTATCTGCGGCTCAAGCTCATCGATCTCTGCTTTCGCCATCTCCTTCATTTCCGGGTCGGACTCGTTATAAAAAAGGTCCTTGGCGTCCTGCAGATCGGTCACCGCCTTCTTATAGCGGTGCGCCACTTCCAGTACGCGCTCCAAATCATGGTAATCACGGTTAAGACGCACATAACGAGCCTGATCCGCAATAACGGAAGGGTCCGTTATCAGCAAACTCACCTCATGAAACTTGGCCTCTAAGCCATCTATTTTATCGAGAATATTCATATGAAGATTTCAGATGTCAGATTTCAGATTGTAGGCTTGCAATGTATTCTGCAGCAGACTGACGATCGTCATAGGACCTACACCTCCCGGAACGGGAGTTATGTATGATGCTTTAGGTGCCACATGCTCGAAATCGACATCGCCCACCAACCTGTATCCACGCGGCGCCGCCGGATCATCAATACGATTGATCCCCACATCTATCACCACCACTCCGTCGCGTACCATGTCTGCGGTAAGCAAGTTCGGGCATCCTGCAGCCACGATGATGATATCGGCTGTGAGACAAATAGCCTTGAGATCACGGGTCTTGGAATGGCAGATTGTCACGGTGGCATCACCGAGCGAAGCAGCGGACATGCCTGGCAGCGAGAGATAAGGACGTTGCATAAGAAGCATCGCGATAGGTTTGCCGACGATATTCGAACGTCCGATAACCACTACATGTTTTCCTTCGGTAGATATCTGATAGCGCGCTAAGAGTTCACGTATGCCGCGCGGGGTGGCACTCACGATAGACGGCAATCCCTGCACGGTACGTCCTACGTTTGCCGGCGTCAAACCATCTACATCCTTGCGGTAATCAATAGCCGAGAGAATAGTGGATTCATTGATATGGTCCGGCAGCGGAAGTTGCACAATAAATCCATCTATCGAAGGATCATTATTGAGACGATGCACCTCCGAGAGAAGCGTATTCTCGGATATTCCGGCATCATACGCTATCTTCAAAGCCTCTACGCCAACCTCCGCACAAGCCTTCATCTTGTTCGCTACATAAGTCTCCGAAGCAGGATTATTTCCCACTATAACTATCGCCAACTTGGGTGCGCGAAGACCTTTTGCACTCATGGTGGATATTTGTTCGCGTATCTCTGCGCGGATCGTTTGGGCTATTTGTTTTCCGTCTAATATCATTCTTTTTCAAATTGTTTGTCGTTCTGGCGAGACTTGCGCCAACGCTTGATGTAGCGCCAAATCTCCTTCCACTCACGCTGGGTTATATACCATTTGTCTTCCCTGCGCGGCGGACGATAAACGGGACGTGTTTCGATCTGTACGGTATGCCGTATGGAGTCCAAGCTCGCTGTTTGTGCCAGGCTGTCTGCCAATAAAAGAGCGTCTTGTTCGTCCACTTTATGAATACGCAGTGCGTCCACTTTCATTTCCGTTGTAGGGTCATCGTGAGGCATGGCACGCCATTCGTTAACAAACATCATTACGAGTTTGTACGCACCGAAAGCCAGACACACCAGCACAATCACCATCAGACCGTAGTAAGCCTGCTTGTCCTTCATCTTCATCGAGCCGCCCCACGAGTTGGTGTACCTGTCGTCAGACGAATGAAGGTGATGATGGTGATGTTTTTTCTTCGGTTCACCCCACCCCGGTTGATATGTATTGGGAGTTTCAGACATTAACGTCTCTTGAAATTCATTTGCTGCACTTTGCGCATCATCTTGGATGTTTGCTCGAATTGCTTGATAAAGCGATTGAGATCAACAATAGTCACACCGGCTCCCTTGGCGATACGATTCTTGCGGCTGCCGTTCAATAGCGCCGGATTGGAACGTTCTGCAGGCGTCATGGAGTTGATCATCGCCTCTATGGGTTTGAAGGCATCATCGCTGATCTCAACCCCTTTGAGCGCTTTGTCCATACCGGGAATCATACCCATCAAATCCTTCATCGAGCCCATTTTTTTGATTTGGTTGAGCTGACCGATGAAGTCATTAAAATCGAATTGGTTCTTGGCAATCTTCTTGGATATACGTCGTGCCTCTGCTTCATCGTACTGCTCTTGAGCGCGCTCCACGAGGCTGACTACGTCACCCATTCCTAAGATACGGTCTGCCATACGAGCCGGATGGAACACATCGAGCGCCTCCATCTTCTCACCCGTACCGATGAACTTGATCGGTTTATTGACCACCGAGCGGATCGAGAGTGCAGCACCGCCGCGTGCATCACCATCCAGTTTGGTCAATACAACACCATCGAAATCCAAACGATCGTTGAATTCCTTAGCGGTATTTACGGCATCCTGACCGGTCATAGCATCCACTACGAACAAGGTCTCAGACGGTTCGATCGCTTTCTTGATAGCCGCGATCTCGGTCATCATCGCCTCATCCACCGCCAGACGACCCGCTGTATCGACGATAACCACATCGTAGCCGAATTTCTTTGCCTCCGAAATAGCATCCTGAGCTTTCTTCACCGGATTGGGTTCATTCTCCGCCGTATAGACCTTGGCGTTAATCTGCTCTCCGAGCACACGAAGTTGCTCAATAGCAGCCGGACGATAAACGTCGCACGCCACGAGCATCACCTTCTTGTTCTTCTTCGTCTGGAGATAATTGGCGAGTTTGGAAGCAAACGTAGTCTTACCACTACCCTGCAGACCCGCCATGAGGATGATTGCCGGCGAACCCTTGAGATTGATCTCCTGCGTCTCGCCGCCCATGAGAGCCGCCAATTCGTCATGCGTGATCTTCACCATCAACTGCCCGGGACGAACGGCATTGATGACGTTCTGACCCAGTGCTTTTTCCTTCACCTGATCGGTAAACTGCTTGGCTGTCTTATAGTTCACATCCGCCTCTAACAGCGCTTTGCGGATGTCTTTGACAGTCTCCGCAATGTTGATTTCCGTAATTCGGCCTTCACCCTTGAGAATCTTAAAAGACCGTTCTAATCGTTCTGATAAATTATCAAACATAAAACCATTTATAATTTGGTCGTTACCTATTTTTTCATTTACGGCTGCAAAATTACACAAAAAAAATGACATATACAAGTATATGCCATTCTTTTTCGCCATTTTGGGCGTTTTTTTTCTATATGAGGCCTAATATATCGTGATTTCTACGCGGCGGTTGAGGGCTCGTCCTTCTTCCGTTTCGTTTGTGGCTACAGGTTGGGTGTCACCATAGCCGAATGCCTGAATCTTATCGGGCGAGCAACCGTATTCTATGAGTTGGCGGCGAACCGCTTGCGCACGTTGTTCCGAGAGCACTTTATTATCTTCTTGCTTACCGATATTATCCGTATGTCCGGCAAGACGCACTGAGTAACCGTAAGTGGCTATGAACGAAGCAATTCGCTTCAGTTCGGGTAACGAAGCCTGCATAATAACATCGCTCGCTGTCTCAAACAGCAGGTTATCAATCGCAACCGCTTCATTGGCGCGCAGGACCGTAATGGCCTTTGGCCGTTTGTCTTCCGGCAACGCGACACAATAGATATCGTGCATCCGGCCTATCTTACGGGCATAATAGGCGGTCTTTCCATCCGCCGTAATCTTATACCAGCAGTCCCTGCCTACCGTATTGATGGTGTCGCCTAAGTTTTCCGGTTCAGACCAGCAGTTCCAGCAGGTATCACTCAGCCGACGACTTACCCATACATCCAATTCGCCATGCGTACCCGGACGATCGGACGAGAAATAGAGAGTCTGCATGTCCGGATGCAGGAAGGGAGAACGCTCCATGCCGGAGGTATTGATGGTCTTACCTATTGAATACGGTTTGCCCCAACGACCGTCCTTGCCTCGCTCAGAGACGAAGATGTTTAAACTCGGTTTTTCCTCTCCTTCTGCCGGATAGTTGGCTGCAAAAAGAATAGCGGATCCATCTGCAGTGATCATCGCGTCTGACTGCCAGTTGCCTAATTGCAGATACTGCGGCAATAGTCTCGGTTCTGTCCATCCTTGGGGTGCTTTTACGGAGAAACACATACGCCCTTCCACAAAGACCAGCATCGTTCGTCCGTCACCGGAGACAGAAGTCGGTGCTTCATTCCGATGCGGGTTGCTGAGAGCCGGAATACGTTTGGCTCTTCCCCATTCTCCTGTCCGGCGATCCCGATACGAGACATAGATATCTTCCGTATAGGCTCCGTCCTCGCGATTCAGTCCAACAAAATAGAGCGTGTTGTCATCGATGGTCAGGGTCGGTCCATACTCCTCTCCATGCGGTGTATTCACCGTCTCCGGCAAACGTACCGGAAGAGTGGAATCCGGCGCGGTAAACGAACAAAAGATGAGTACCAATAGTTGAGCCGCCATCACGCGAAGGAAAGTAGTGAACGGATAGACCGTTGCATAGCATACAGAAGCCTGGTTGTTCTCGGTCGAAAGCGATTGAGCATAGGGTAATGTCATGGCCGAAGTCATGGAACCGATTAGAAGTCCTATCACATTAAAAAAGTTCATTTTAAGTCCCTTATAAGCGATGAAGCCGACTATAAGAAGCGGAATAATCGTCATTAAGAATCCATAACCGATCCACATATAACCTCCGTTCATGACGGTAGGTACAAACTCCTCTCCTACAGAGAGCCCGAGTGCGGCGAGGAATAGCGTCAAACCCACTTGCCGCAACATCATATTCGCCGAAGTAGTGGAAAAAGTAACCATGTTATAATAAGGGCCATAATGACCGATCAGGATTGCTACTATCAGTGAACCGCCGACTAAGCCCAACTTGAATGTCTGTCCCATGCCGGGAAGAGGAATAGGCAGCAGTCCGACACAGATACCCAGCACCATACCGAAGAACACGGGCAACAGATGCGGCACATCAAGGCGTTTCAACTCATTACCGAAGGTGTCGGCTACGCGGCTCACATCATGTTTATCGCCTACCACCATCAGACGGTCGCCTAACTGCAAAACCATATCGTCCGTTGCCAGCAGATCAATACCTGCTCGGCTTACACGAGTGATCGTAGCATGATATTGCTGACGGAGATTGAACGAGCGGATCCGTTTGCCGTTACATTCCGGTTTGGTTACAGCTATACGGCGCGAGATAAGATGATCCGATTTTTCCTTCTGTGTCCGCAGATCATAATCTTTCAGTTGTCCTAAAAGCCGCAAAGCGGACAAATGCCGCTTATCCGTGAGTACACGGATTATATCACCGTTGCTGAACGTGGTCTGCTCGCTGATCAGTTCATCCGAACCATTTGGCCGGATAACACGGCTAACGACCATTTCTTTCACCGGACAAACCTCCTGCAACTCGCTTAAGGTCATCGTTCCTAACTGCGGATTATTGAGCGTTATATCAACGCATAGCGGCTCTTCGCTCGTCTCAGCAGCTTCCTCGCGAAGTCGTTTTTCTTCTACGGGTAACTGAACCCGGAAACAACGTCGAACCAGCTCAATAGCCAAGATAAGTCCCACAATACTAAGCGGATAAGCTACCGCGTAGCCGGTTGCAATATCCGGGTTGGAAACACCCTTGATATCAAAATAGGCCTGTTGAGTAGAAGCCAGAGAGGGAGTTGATGTAGTCGCTCCGGACAACACCCCCGCCATGGTACTCATATCTATTCCTGTACTATAATGCAGGATGATCGCACAGACGCAACCTAAGAGCACAACTACCGCAGCTAATATATTGAGTTGCAGCCCCCCTCTCTTGAATGGAGAGAAAGAAGGACCTACCTGCAAACCAATCGAATAGACAAAGAGGATAAGACCGAAATCTTTGGCGAACTGCGCTACGGAATGGTCAATCTGCACCCCCAACGACGCTAAGGCAATGCCGATGAACAGAACCCACGTAACACCTAACGAGAAAGTCTTAATCTTAGCTTTCTCGCCTACCCAAAGTCCCATCGTCATTACTATCGTCAGCCATAAGAGCGACTGTGTGATAGAAGGGGTAAACAAAAATGATTCTATTGAATTCATATCCACTAATCCGCTAACCCCTAATCCGTTCAATCATTCCAATAAGTGCTTTCATACATGCCCGGTCGGTTATCTGCTCCCGCAGTTTGCCCAAATGGAAACACTCAGCAGTTGTTCCTTCCGGTGTTGCCCAGGCTATCCAAACGGTCCCCACCGGCTTCTCTTCGGAGCCTCCGGTCGGTCCGGCTATTCCGGAGGTGGCAATACTATAATTAGTATTGAGTATTTTGCGAACAGACTCTGCCATAACTCGCACCACTTCTTCGCTCACTACTCCGTGCGCTTTTATTAATGCTGCAGGAACGCCTAAAACATGCTCTTTTACCGAGTTGTCGTAGCTGATAATCGAACCATAATAGAAAGCGGATGAACCGGCATGCTTATTCAGCAAAGATGCTAATTTACCGCCGGTACAGGACTCCGCTGTGGAGATGGTCTGATGGCGTTCTTTCAACATTCGGCCAACGATAACTTCCAATGGTTCATCCGTATCTGCTATCAGATAATCGGCCGTCAAACGCTTTAGTTCAGCGAACCAATACGTCATCTCTTCTTCGGTCAATTCACCGTACGACGAAAGGCGCAAACGAATGATACCGTCCTTGGGCAGGTATGCCAGGTGCAAGCCCTGAGGCATACTGTTTTCATAATCTTCCAATAGGATCGCCAGACTGGACTCCGGAATACCCGTTACTTGCAGCGTACGATGAATAATCTGATTTCTGATTGCTGACAACTGACGACTGATGTACGGCAAGATCTGTTCATCCATCGCTATCTTCATCTCGTATGGTACTCCGGGCATAGAAGCCAAGAGTTGACTTTCTTTATTGAAAACCATCAGCGGAGCGGACCCTACTCTGTTCTCCAAGATGGTAGCAGTCTCCGGCACAAGCCACTGGGTAGCCGTCAGGCGGTTCAGCACATCCGGACGATCCTTGTATAAGTCATATATATGCGCGCGCACGCTCGCACTTTCAATAAGGTGTGTCCCGAAATAGTCGCATAACACCTGTTTGGTGATATCATCCTTGGTCGGACCTAATCCGCCGGTTGTTAGGACGATATCTACTCTGCCGAAAGCTTCATCCAAGGCTTTGATGATCGCCGTGCGTTCGTCATGCACCGAGGTGATCTGATATAGTTCGATGCCGTACTCGTTCAATCGCTCTGCCATCCAGGCGGAGTTGGTATCGACTACCTGCCCGATCAGCAGTTCGTCTCCTATGGTAATTATTTCTGCGCGCATTGTTTTTTCCATTCAGTTGCGGTTAATTCCAACTCGTCATACCATTCTTTGCCGAAACGTCTTATTAGCGGTTCTTTAAGGAATTGGTATAGTGGCAGATGGAGTTTCTTTCCTTTTATCCGGGCACAATGGCATACATCCCAACGATGGTATTCTACGCCCGTCATGTCTCCTACTTGTGTCAAACGAACCGGATAAAGATGACAGGAGATAGGTTTCTTGAAATCAATCTTTCCGGCATTGTAGGCTTTTTCTATCAGGCAGTAACACCAGCCTTGATGGTCTGTTCGGGCAAAGATACAATCTTTGTCGTTCACGATAGAGGTCACGCGTTCTCCGGAAGGATCATTATAGGCGATGCCTTGTGCCTCTACCACTGCTTTTGCCTCTTTGGTCATATCCGGTAACAGCACAGGTAAGATACTTTGTATCTTCTCTTCCTCTTCTGCCGTCAGCGGAGCACCTGCATCACCCTCAATACAGCAACAGCCGCGACATACATCGAGGTCGCAGCAGAACTCTTTCTCCAATACATCGAGCGAGACTAATGTGTTATTTCCTATGACAAACATTTCTATAATGCAAAGAAACTTTCTGCCCAGATCTTTATACCCAAAGCAATCAGCACAAGACCACCAACCAGTTCCATATTCAGTTTCAGTTTTCCCACATAGACACCTATCAGGTAACCTCCGAGAGAGAAACAGGCGGTGATGCCTCCGATAGTAAGTACGGACGGATAGAGCCATTCAGGGTATGGAACGAAAAGCAGACCGGTTGCCAACACATCAACACTCGTTGCGATGGCAAGCAACAGCAGGTTCGATACTTTCCAGTCCGCTTTTTTCTCTTCTTTATGTTCGAAATACGACTCCCAGATCATCTTCACACCCAGGAATCCCAATAAACCCAAAGCGATCCAGGGCGCATACACTCGCATGAAATCGACAAAAAACGTACCGGCATAGTAACCAATAATCGGCATCCCCATGTGAAAACAACCAAAGATAGCTGCCATGAGCAACGCCCGTGGATGCCAGCTGCGTTGGTTCAGACCTTGCACAGCCGATACCGCGCAACAATCCATTGCTAACCCCACAGCCATTATGACGACATTATCCCAGTCCACCTCTTATATCGAACAAATTTCAATTCCTCTTATACTTATACCGTGCGCCTACTTTGCCTTTGGCAATGGAGGCCAACTTATTACGCACGAAAGTCTTACGGATCGGCGATATACGATCGGTGAACACATGTCCCTCCAGATGGTCGTACTCATGCTGCACGATACGCGCACAGAAGCCCGTAAACACCTCTTCGTGCTCTTTAAAATCCTCATCCAGAAAACGCAGTTTAACCGTTTTCGGACGAACGACATTCTCACTGATACCGGGCAACGAGAGACATCCCTCGCTATACGTACAGGTGTCCTCGCTCTCTTCGATCAGTTCCGGATTAATAAACGTACGTTTGAAATCCTTACATTCCGGATAGTCTTCTGCCAGTTCGGCTCCATCAACGACGAACAAACGCCATGGTTTGCCCACTTGCGGAGCTGCTAATCCGCAGCCCTCAGCGACAGTCAAGGTCTCATACATATCCGAAATGAATTGTTTCAGTTCCGGCGTATTCTCTATTTCCTCAGCCTCTTTTCTCAGTACGGGCTGACCATACAAATATATTGGTAAAATCATATACGATTTAACGATTTACGATTTATTTGATGAGACTATCCAAATAGCCTTCCAGTATAATGCACGCGGCGATCTTATCCACCACGGCTTTGTTTTGTCGGTCTTTTTTCTTCATGCCCCCGTTGATCATCGCCTGATGCGCTAATACCGACGTAAAGCGCTCGTCATACATAGTTATCGGTTTGTCGGGAAATTGTTTCTTGAAGTTTCCCATGAACGGACGGATATAGTTCATCGACTCGGACTCCTCTCCGTTCATTTGAGTCGGATGACCAACGACAACCTCATCCACCGGTTCTTTGGTGAAGTAATCAGCCAGCCACTTCATCAGATCTTTTGTTTCAATCGTAAGCAACGGATTAGCCGTTATGCGGAGTATATCCGTAACGGCTAATCCTGTTCGTTTACGACCGTAGTCTATTGCTAAGATTCGACCCATTATTTATTGAGTTCAGCCTCGATAGCATCGTATTTCTCCTGCATACCCGGTTCGGTGCGGAAACGATAGTACAGCATCTTGAGGGTCTGCATGTAGTTGGTATTATCCGGCTTCAACTCGTGTGCTTTCTCGAAGAAAGGCAGTGACTCACGGAATACCTCATTCATGTCATCAATAGCCTTCTTGTACTCTTTGTTGTCCACGATAGAAGCGGCTGCCTCGTTCATCTTAACGGCTTTGTTGTAGATCACACGTCCCTTGCCGGCGATTGCGTCTGCGTTGTTGGCATCGAACGACAATACCTTGTCAAAATCAGCGGTTGCCTCATCATAACGCTCCAACATCTCGTACAGCACACCGCGTTTTACATAGTAAAGCGGTTCATTCGGGTTGTTCTCAATCAAGGTAGAGAAGAATGCAACTGCCTCTGCCTCCGTGTTCGTCTGAACGGAATAGCTGACGAGGTTCTGGATGAAGAAGTCCTCATGCGGGAAGAGCAAGATACCATCCTGCAGCGCTTTTACATAGTTAACGCTATCCTTTACTGTGATATACTCCTGGCAGAGGAACTGGTTCACCAGCAGCGGCTCGGTCTGACCGAAAGCTTTCAGTTGAAGCAGCATCTCGATAGCCTCATTGTGCATCTCAGCGCGAAGTGCGAAATAAGCGGCATTGAACATATAGTTATAATACGTCGTGTCCAATACGATCTCTTTCTGGATCTTCGGGTCCTGCATCAACGCTAATTTCGGGATAGACAAGTGTGTCTTGAAGGCTTTGAATGCACCCTCGTAATCTTTCGAGTCAGAGAGTTGTGCTCCGTAACGGATCAGATCGTCACTCTTGTAGTATGCAAGTATCATCTTGGATACTTTGCCGCGCATCTTCGGATCAGTCGGTACTTCCACGCCTTTCTTGTTCAGTACAGGTACCTGTGCCAACTCGTCGGCTTTCACGAAATACTCGATACTCTCTTCCATCGCAGAACCTACCGTCGGGATATCTTTAGCCAGACCCATGTAGAGGTTGTTATTCTGCTGCTCTGCCTCTTTGTAACCGATCATACCTGCCCAGTAGTAATTCTCGGCGGTCGGTTCCTGCTCCAATGCCTCGGCGATCTGGCCGCGCGCTGCGTTGAAATCAGGCGTTTCAGCGTTCATTAAACTTTTGGCTTTCTTTACCAACGGATTCTTTTGTGCGAAGCAGCCGGCACTTATCAGCACCAATGCTGCCAAAATCAATGATTTTTTCATACTTATTCTTGATTTTCGTTATTGTTTTCACCATTCTCACCATTTTCACCATTTTCACCATTAAGCGAAGCGTCACCATTAAGCGAAGCGTCACCATTTTCTTCCTCCTCTTTCGGAACGATACAACCGCTTACGAGGCTGTCGTTGCGTTTCTGGAGTTCGATCAGCTTAACGCCTTGTGCCGCACGGCCGGTCTGGCGAATCGTTGAGATATCCATGCGGATTGCCGTTCCGGATTTGGTCATCAGCATCAGGTCGTCTGCGTCTGTTACCGCCTCGATTCCGATCAGGTGACCGGTCTTCTCGGTGATCTCAATCGTCTTGACGCCCTTACCGCCACGGTTCGTTACACGATAGATCGGGTTGCCCTCCTCGTCATCCACCGGCGTACGTTTACCGAAACCGTTCTCCGAGATAACAAGAATAGTCTTGTCTGTACCCTTCTCTACACAAACCGTGCCAATCACGCGATCTTGGCCATCTTCTTCCAAAGTAATGGCTTTTACACCCGTTGCTCCACGGCCCATCGGACGAACGCCTGCCTCGTTGAAACGGCATACTTTACCGTTATACGAAGCTACTAACATTTCGCTCTGTCCATCGGTCAGCGTAACGCCGATCAACTCGTCGCCTTCACGCAAACCAAGAGCAATGATACCGTTGGCACGCGGACGGCTGTATGCCTCCAGGGTCGTTTTCTTCATCAGACCGTTCTTTGTAATGAAGATCAGGTAGTGGTTCTCTACGTACTCTTGGTCGTTCAGACCCTTCACATTGATACAGGTACGTACTTTGTCTCCCTTCTGCAGATTGATCATATTCTGGATTGCACGGCCCTTGGACTGCTTGTTACCTTCCGGCAGGTCATATACTTTCTGCCAGTACAGACGTCCCATCTCGGTGAAGAACATCATCGTCGAGTGCATTGATGCCTGGTAAACTTTCTCGATGAAATCTTGGTCACGGGCACTACCGGCTTTCGAACCGATACCGCCACGACTCTGCTGACGGAAATCAGCCAATGGAGTACGTTTGATATAACCGAGGTGCGAGATTGTGATCACCATCTCGTCATCTGCATACATATCCTCCGGATTGAACTCGGTAGCCATCTTCACGATCTGCGTCTTACGCTCGTCGCCGTACTTGTCTTTTATCTCGATGAGTTCGGTGTTAATCAAGTCGTAACGCATCTCTTCCGAAGCCAGCAACTCGTTCAAATGGGCAATCAGTTTCTCGATCTCCTCGTACTCAGCCTTCAACTCATCGATACGCAGGCCGGTGAGGGCACTCAGACGCATATCCACGATTGCCTTCGACTGCAGGTTATCCAGGTTAAAGCGTTTCTCGAGGTTTGTCTGTGCGTCTGCCGGTGTGCGGCTGGCGCGGATGATACGTACCACCTCGTCGATATTATCTACGGCGATGATCAAGCCCTCTAAGATATGCGCTTTCTCTTCCGCTTTGCGTAACTCAAAACGTGTACGGCGCGTCACTACCTCCATGCGGTGCTCGATAAAGTTACCGATGAGCTGCTTGAGGTTCAAGAGCATCGGACGGCCTTTCACCAGAGCGATGTTGTTTACTGCAAAACTCGACTGCAATGCAGTGAACTTATACAGTTTATTGAGTACCACCTGTGCGTTGGCATCGCGCTTTACGTCCACTACGATGCGGATATCGCGTTTCGAATGGTCGTTGATATCGGCGATACCTTCAATCTTCTTGTCGTTTACGAGCTCGGCGATGTTCTTCACCAGGTCGCTCTTCACTACACCGTACGGCAGCTCCGTAATGATGATTTTCTCACGGCCGTTATCATCGGTCTCGATGTCTGCGTTCGAGCGGATCACGATACGTCCGCGTCCTGTCTCGAATGCGTCACGTACGCCCTGATAGCCGTAGATAGTACCTCCGGTCGGGAAATCAGGAGCCTTTATGTAGTTCATCAGATCCTCTACCGTAATATCCTCCACGCTCGCGTCGTGCATACGTGCCTTGATATTATCAATATACGCACAACAACCATCGATCACCTCTGATAGGTTATGGGTCGGCATGTTCGTTGCCATACCTACTGCAATACCGCTCGCTCCGTTGACTAGCAGGTTCGGGAAACGGCATGGCAGGACGACCGGCTCTTTCAAGCTGTCATCGAAGTTATTCTGCATATCCACGGTATCCTTCTCGATGTCGCGCAGCATCTCTTCGGCCAACTTCGACAAACGAGCCTCCGTATAACGCATAGCGGCTGCACCGTCGCCATCCACCGAACCGAAGTTACCTTGGCCGTCTACGAGGCAATAACGCATCGCCCAGGGCTGCGCCATACGGACTAACGTACCGTAAATAGAACTGTCACCGTGCGGGTGATACTTACCCATTACTTCACCGACGATACGGGCACTCTTCTTGGTCGGCTTGTCCGAGGTGTTACCCAACTCGTTCATACCGAACAGCACACGGCGGTGAACGGGTTTGAAACCGTCACGCACATCCGGCAGTGCACGGCTCACAATCACACTCATCGAGTAATCGATATAAGAGGATTTCATTTCCTCATCGATCTTCACGGGAATAATGTGATCATTCTGAATCAATTCGTTGTTTTCTTCCATTTGTAATATAGTTTGTTAAATTTATTCCTCTGCTTCAAAAGTGAGCGCAAAATTACTATTTTTTTTTGATATACGCAAGCGTACGCGAAACTTTTTTATTATTTTATGCGTTTTTTTGCCCGTTTTTAGCCATTTTAAGCGTTTCTCTTCTTTCTATCGACACCCCCTCGGTAGCATTTCCTCATTCGCTCATATCGCAATTCTCATTGCCACATATCTTTTGCACATATGCAAGCGTTCGGGTATTTTTTTGCCGAATAAAATAAAATTTTTCTTGCGTATATCGCAAAAAAGCAGTACCTTTGTAATGAACCCCAAAAGTTGAACACAAAACTTTTGGGGTTTTTATTATGAAACATTCAACTGAAGAACGGTTATTAGCCGTACAAAAATGTTTAAAAG
>ONND01000014.1 GCA_900319105.1 uncultured Bacteroidales bacterium
ACCCGCGATAACATTGCCGAACAACTCTCCGGCATGGCTGGTGTCGTTATCTGTCCGGGTTTCGGTCAACGCGGTATAGAAGGTAAGATTCTCGTTGCTGAATACACCCGCACGCATGAGATACCTACTTTTGGAATCTGTCTGGGCTTCCAGATGATGGTGATTGAGTTCGCCCGGAATGTGTTAGGCTATCAAGATGCCAACAGCAGCGAGATGGACGAGACGACACCGCATAATGTCATCGATATGATGGCGGAGCAGAAGAATATCACGCAGAAGGGAGGGACGATGCGACTCGGAGCATACGAATGTGCATTAACATCAGGCAGCCGTACGGCGAAAGCGTATCACAGACAAACGCTGATTAAGGAGAGACATCGTCATCGGTATGAGTTCAATAACTCCTATAAAGATACGTTTGAGAAACAGGGGATGAAATGTGTGGGAATAAACCCGGATACCAACTTAGTAGAGATCATGGAGATACCGATGCATAGGTGGTATATCGGTACGCAGTTTCACCCAGAATATAGTTCGACGGTCTTGCATCCGCATCCGTTATTTTTGGATTTTATAACAGCTTGTATATGAAAACGATACCCTTCATCAAGATGCATGGTCTGGGAAACGACTACGTCTATATAGACTGTTTCCTGAAGACAACAGCGGAACTTATCGCCAAGTCTGATCTTGCCGACTTGGCACGTTGTGTGTCGGATCGCCATTTCGGGATAGGTTCAGACGGACTAGTGCTGATCTTGCAGTCTAAGGTGGCAGATGCGAGAATGCGTATCTTCAATGCCGATGGAAGCGAAGCGGAGATGTGCGGCAACGCGATCCGTTGCGTGGCGAAATACCTGTACGAGAGTGATCTGTGTCGCGACGTACATATGGAGATAGAAACGCTTGCCGGTATCCGTGCACTGTCTCTGCATGTGGACAACGAGAAAGTGGATCAGGTGACGGTGAATATGGGTAAACCGGTGATACAACCGGACTCTATCCAAAGCGGTATGGATCCGATCGGTTATACGTCGGTGAATATGGGCAATCCCCATGCCGTTTTCTTCCGTGACACCATTCCGCAGTTGCCTGCCAATACGAATATTGAGTTCGTGCATGTACGCAATAAGAAAGAACTCGATGTGCGCGTCATAGAACGCGGTTCAGGAGAGACCTTGGCCTGCGGAACAGGTGCTTGTGCGTCTGCCGTAGCGGCTATCTACCACGGTCTGACTGAACAAACGGTGACGGTCCATCTTCCGGGAGGAGAGCTGACTATTCGATGGGACGAAGGCAATCAACTCGTCTTCATGACAGGCTCTGCCACCGAAGTATTCCGGGGAACCATAAATCTGGAAGATTATGAATATCAACACGCATTTTCGGGAACTAAGAAATAATTATTTCTTTGTAGATGTGTTGAATAAGAGTCACGCATATGCCCGGCTCCATCCTGATGCCAAGATCTTGCATCTGGGTATCGGAGATGTGACTATGCCCTTACCTGGCGCGTCTATCCAAGCGATGCAGAAAGCGGTGGACGAACTGGCCCATAAAGAGACGTTTCACGGCTACGGCTTGGAGCAGGGAAGTGATTTCTTACGCCGAGCAATCCTGGATAACGATTATGCGCCTTTAGGTGTCGATTTGTCCCTTGACGAGGTGTTTATCTCTGACGGAGCAGGCAGCGATATAGGGAATACGAGTGATCTCTTTGCAGCGAATAATCGCGTGGCGGTACTGGATCCTGTTTATCCCGCCTATGTGGATACGAATGTGATGGCGGGGCGAGAGATCACCTATATGCCCTGTCAGGCAGAGAACGGATTTGTGCCGGAACCTCCCAAGGAACATGTGGACATCCTCTATCTCTGTTTTCCGAATAACCCGACAGGCACAACGCTGACCAGATACCAACTGCAACGGTTTGTCGATTATGCCTTAGCGCATAAAAGCATCATCATCTATGACTCGGCGTACGAGATTTTCATTGAAGATCCCGACGTACCGCATAGCATCTATGAGTTAGAGGGGGCGAAAGAGATAGCTATTGAAATCCGCAGTTATTCCAAAACGGCAGGATTCACAGGCGTACGTTGTGGGTACACCATCGTCCCGAAAGAGACAGGCTTACAGCAGATGTGGTACCGCAGGCAATGCACCAAATATAATGGCACTTCCTATATCTCCCAAAGAGGCGCAGAGGCTACCTACAGCCCGGAAGGAAAAGCGCAGGTGATGAGCAATATTCGTCATTATAAACAGACGGCACAATTGATAGCCGTGGGTTTACGCAGTTTGGGATATGAGGTGTGGGGAGGCAAAAATGCCCCGTATATATGGTGCCGAACACCTCATCAAATGGACTCATGGTCGTTCTTCGATATGCTGCTGGAGCAATGTCAAGTGGTTTGTACTCCGGGAGTGGGATTCGGAGAGTTAGGACAAGGATACGTGCGTTTTTCCGCCTTCTCTGACAGAAAAGATGTCGAAGAAGCATTAAAAAGAATGAAAACGCTTGCATAATTCAAAATAATATAGTAATTTTGTGCGCTAAAATAATAAATCGTACATCGTAAATCGTCAAATCGTAAATAACTTTATGTGTGGAATAGTTGGATATATCGGTAAACGCCAGGCGTACCCGATTTTGATTAAAGGTCTGCATCGTTTGGAGTACCGCGGGTACGACAGTGCCGGCGTGGCGCTCATCAACGAGCAGGGACAACTTAATGTCTATAAGGCGAAAGGCAAAGTAGCAGAACTGGAATCTTTCTGCTCGGACAAGGACACGCGCGGAACAATAGGTATCGCGCACACGCGCTGGGCGACGCACGGCGAACCGAACACGGTCAATGCCCATCCCCATTACTCGGAGTCTGAACGGCTCGCGATCATCCACAACGGCATCATTGAGAACTACGCTGTACTCAAGGCCGGACTGATGGAACAGGGGTATACCTTCAAGTCCGATACAGACACCGAGGTGCTTGTGCAACTCGTTGAATATACGCAGATAAACCGCCATGTGGACCTCAAGACCGCTGTGCAACTGGCCTTACAACAGGTCATCGGTGCTTATGCGATCGCTATTTTGGATAAGGATCATCCGGACACGCTCATTGCTGCCCGCAAAGGTTCGCCGCTCGTGGTGGGAATCGGGGATGAGGAGTATTTTCTGGCGTCCGACGCCACACCTATCGTCGAATATACGGACAAGGTCATTTATATCGAGGACGAGGAAGTGGTGGTGATAAGTACAAAGGCACAAGGCACAAAGGATAAAGGAATAGACATCACGACCATCAATAATGTTGCCAAGACGCCGGAGATCAAGCGTCTCGAGTTGTCGTTGAGTCAATTGGAGAAAGGCGGCTATCCGCATTTCATGCTCAAGGAGATCTTCGAACAACCTCGTACGCTGACGGACTCCATGCGCGGGCGTGTTAACGTGCGTCAGGATAATATCGCTCTCTCGGGTTTTATTGATAACAAAGATCGTTTCCTGAACGCCAAGCGTATTATTATCACGGCCTGCGGCACTTCGTGGCATGCCGGACTCATCGCCATGTATGCCATCGAGGAGTTCGCGCAGATACCTGTCGAAGTGGAATACTCGTCCGAGTTCCGGTACCGCAAACCCGTCATCAACAAGGATGATGTAGTGATCGCTATCTCGCAGTCGGGCGAGACGGCCGATACGCTGGCGGCGATCCAACTGGCCAAATCCAAAGGTGCGTTCATCTTCTCGATCTGCAATGTGGTGGGTGCTTCTATCCCGCGCGTCTCGGACAGCGGATGTTATACGCACGTCGGACCCGAGATAGGAGTCGCTTCCACCAAGGCGTTCACGGCGCAAGTGACCGCTTTGACGATGCTCGCTCTCTGTATCGGCAAAGAGAAAGGAACGCTGAGCAAAGAGAGTTATCTCGCCATCGTGCGCGAATTGGGTCAGATACCCGATAAGATCGCCCGTGTGTTGGGGCAGAACAAGCGCATTGCGGACTTCGCCAAGACTTTTACTTATGCCCAGAACTTCATCTATCTCGGTCGCGGATATAATTACCCGGTGGCGATGGAAGGAGCCCTCAAACTGAAGGAGATCTCGTATATCCACGCCGAAGGTTATCCGGCGGCGGAAATGAAACACGGACCAATCGCCCTTATCTCGCAGGAGATGCCGGTAGTCGTTGTGGCGCCTCGCTGCGGAACGTACGAGAAAGTGGTGTCGAACATCCAGGAGATCAAAGCCCGCAAGGGTAGAGTGATCGCGGTGGTTACAGAAGGCGATGAACTGGTATCCAAGATCGCGGATTATGTTATCGAAGTGCCTCAGACAGAAGAGTGCCTCACGCCGCTTCTGACCGTCATTCCGCTCCAACTCCTTGCGTACCACATTGCCGTTGTCAAAGGTTGCGACGTCGATCAACCCCGCAATTTGGCAAAATCAGTAACAGTAGAATAAAATCTCAAATATCAAATGTCAAATCTCAAATCTCAAATTCGCGTAGCGATTCTTGGTTATGGTAACATCGGCAAAGCTGCCGAAGAAGCCATCAAAACAGCGCCGGACATGGAGTTAGCCGGTATTTATCACCATGACGATTGTCTGGACAAAATCTCAAATGTCAAATCTCAAATCTCAAATGACGAACGTCCTGTAGACGTCGTCCTTGTTTGTACGCCGACGCGCGAAGTGCAGAAATTTGCTTCCGTGCTCGCGGCACGGGGAATCTGTACCGTGGATAGTTTTGATATCCATGGTCAGATCTGGAACTTGCGCGAGGCTCTGGATGCCGTTTGTACGGTCAATAAGAGCGTGAGTGTCATCTCCGCTGGATGGGATCCGGGAACGGACTCGATGGTACGAGCGCTATTCATGGCGATGGCTCCTAAAGGGTTAACATACACCAATTTCGGTCCCGGTCGTTCGATGGGGCACACGGTGGCTGCGAAGGCGATTAAGGGCGTGAAGAATGCGCTCTCGATGACTATTCCGCTTGGAACAGGTATTCATCGCCGCATGGTGTATATCGAACTTGAGGAAGGGGCGGAATTCAAGACCGTAGAAGCGGCTATTCTGGCGGACGACTATTTTGCCCACGACGAGACGCACGTCATTGCCGTGGATAGCGTGGATGCGCTCAATAACGTTGCGCACGGTGTGAACCTCGTGCGTTCGGGAGTCAGCGGAGAAACCCATAATCAGCGCTTTGAGTTTAACATGGAGATCAATAACCCTGCTCTCACGGGTCAGATCATGGTTAGTGCCGCCCGTGCAGCGTTCCGTATGAAAGCCCGCGGTGAGTTCGGAGCCAAGACGATGATTGAGCTCCGTCCCATTGATTTGTTACCGGGGACTATAGAGCAAAACGTAAAAGCCTTGGTATAAAAAAGCCCCTCCTTTTAGGGAGGGGGTGGGGGTAGGCTTCTCACCTCTCCCGGAGAGAGCCGTTTCGGTAGCAGGCAAGGAGTTGTTCGAGATAGTGAATCTGTTCGAGCAGCTCTTTTCCTTTGTCCGTATCTTTGATGCGGATGCGATGGTTGGAGAAATCCTGCAAGAGTGTGCGGCTGTGGATATCCGAACCGGAGAGTACCGCTTGTTCGCGGCTCTCGAAAGACTCATGCTCCACGAGCTGGATACCGTGGCTGTTGTAGATGAGAGTATAGCCGGCGATGCCCGTTTTCTCTTGGTAGGGCTTGCTGAACCCGCCGTCTATGACGAACCGTTTGCCGTTCGCACGGATCGGTGTCTCTCCTTTGATTGTTCGGACGGGCACATGGCCGTTGATGATGCGACCTGTCTCCGGATCCAGACCGAATTCCTCAAGAATACGCCGGCAGACCTGCTCGTCGTCTGAAAGGGTGAAATAAGCGCCTTTCTGCTCCTCGTGCGGGTCTGGGAGCTGACTACTGATAGCTGATTTCTTATCTATGAAATACCGCTCAAAGGTGGTCATCTTATCTTTGTTGTACAGCGGCGAGAACTCTCCTTCCCAGAGGTAAAGCATATAGTCGAGGGCGTTCTGTTTGGCTTTCCCCACGCCGTAATATGCCTGTCGGATGATCTCGTCCGTCCGGTCCATGAGCGCCTTTCCGCTCACTTTCTTGCCGCACACATCGGTCTCGGTAAAAGAGCCGTCTGCATTCAGCGGTATAGCCGCGTGGTAGAGTAGGAAACCGTTTCGTACCAGGTATAGTGATCCGTGCTCGTAGAGCAAACGCAGGTGGCGTTGCATCTTCTCCGATTTACGGAACGAACGCCATAACTGGTTCATCAGATCTTGCTCGTACTGGTTAAGCGCGTACGGATCGTTGGGGTCGATGGTCGGCAGGTTCGTATCGAGCATCGGATAAGTGACTCCGTCTATGGTAATGGTACCCTTAGTAAAATCAATCTTATCAAGCAACGCCCGATGGTCCATGTGCCATTCGGGGTGACGCCGTACGGTCTGTCCTTCGAGTTTGAACTGGATGATGGAGATAGCCTTGTGCATCTTCGCCATCAGTTGAGCCGAACGCGTCAGACGAGGGTTATTATCGAAATCTTTCGTTTGCCAGATGGTACAAGGGTCGTCGCCATAGACGGTCATGGCGAAGTTCGCCAGCGGCAGCAGGTTGATGCCGTAGCCCTCTTCGAGCGTCTCGATGTTCGCGTAGCGGATGCTCACGCGCAGGACGGTAGCCAGCAGCGCCATGTTACCCGCCATGGCTCCCATCCATTCGATATCGTGGTTGCCCCACTGGATGTCGTAGTCGCGGACAGTGGAGAGCACGTCTAATATCTTGGCAGCCCCCGATCCGCGGTCGAAGATATCACCGACCACATGCAGCGTGTCGATCGTCAGGCCGTGTATGAGATAACTGATGGCGATGATCAGCTGCTCTGCGCAACCGGTCTCGATGATGGCATCGATGATGGCGTTGTAATAGGTCTGGCGGTCTTTCTGCTCCAGGTTCGATTCGTGCAGCAACTCGGAGATGATATACGCGTAGTCGGGCGGCAGTAGTCTTCGCACTTTGGAGCGGCTGTACTTGACCGTCACGGCGCGTGCTATCTCAACGACCTGGTGTAACCGCCGCCGGTACCACTCTTCCAAAGTCGGCAGGTTCGAGATCTGCGAATTGAGACGGAAGAGCTCGGTGTAGTTCTCGTCTTTCTCGCCGTTATAGTATTTCTTGATCAGTTCGAGTCGCTCGTCCGGGTAGTAGATGAGTGCGCAGAGAGCCCGTTTCTCCTCCTCGCTCAGACCCTTTGTACATGGTACATTGTCCCTTTGTACATCTCCATAGACTTCATCCACTTTCTTCCGTACTACACCGGAAGCGTTCTTGATCATGTGGATGAAGGCCATCGATTCGCCGTGCAGGTCACTCACGAAATGCTCCGTACCTTTCGGTAAGGACAGTATAGCCCGCAGGTTCACCAACTCCGTCACCACCGCTTGTGCATTAGGAAATTTCTCACTTAGTAGCCGTAAATACCGTTCGTCAGTCATGGTATAAATCAATTTTGCTGCAAATGTACTGCTTTTTTTTGAATTGTGCAAGCCTCCCTGCGTTTTTTTTCTTTTTTTACCCTACCAACGCCCAACGCCCAACGCCCAACGCCTAACGACTAACGACCTTCTCCCTCTTCTCCCTTTACATCTTTCCCTTTTGTCGCATTATTGTGGCAACCATTTTCCCCTCCGTCCTTTTTTTTTTCTCGGCAATTAGATTGCCGTTCTCTCTGTGCATTTTTGTCGCATCATTGCGACAACCACACCTGCCTTTTTGAGGCTTCCACACCCGCCCTTTCTCTCTCCAACACCCGCCTTGTCGTATGTGCTCCGGCAAAAACATTCTTTTGCGGATGGGGAACGCAAAAGCATGAGTGGGGGGGCACCACGTTTTTTGCGGAGCAGCATACGACACACCATCACAAATACATCAGCCAAAGGCTCCCGAGCCTCAAAACAGCAACCCTCTCGTCCCTATTCCTGCCTATCCCTGCCTAAAAAGGCCTATTCCTGCAAATAAATTTGCATATATCAAAAATTCTTCGTACCTTTGCACCCAGTTTATGAAAAGTAACCGGCCCCGGATCTAATCCTCCGAACATCCCAACAGTACACCTTGGAATACAGGCTCTTAAATGTTCTATATTTCCACTCCCGGCTAACCCCCAATTAAAGCACAAATCCCCCGCTATACATCCACTACCGGATGTGAGGTTTTTTCGAGCTTTTCAGCATCAAAACGCGGGTGATTCACGGGTGATTGGCGGGTGATTCGCGCGTTATTGTCTTGTTATTATTTGGAAATTCGTTTATTTTTAGGCCTTTTTCTGTCACGAAAGCAACAAAAAAGACAAAGAAAGATACTATCATTTACACCACAAAAATCGTGCCAATTGATGTTCAAATTTTACATTATGCCATCTTGTCATACATACCCTCAATTCCTTCTTCATATTAGCCTATTTAGTAAAAAAAATACTTTTTTACTTGCGTATGTCAAAAAATCTTTGTACCTTTGCACGCAATTTGCATAATATGCGAAAAAAAAGCACGAAAAAAATTAAATCTATCGAATATGAGTACGAAAGGAAAAGTGATTACATGGACGTCTTTGATCGCGCTGTTGATCATCGCCGGATTTATCTTCTTCAAGTTCTGCTTCGTCTATAGCGAGGGAGTGAACGAAGGCGACATCAATTATTTCCAGCGTGAGGGTTTTATCTTTAAGACCTACGAAGGCAAAATGATCCAAACAGGCCTGAAAAACACCAAGGTTCAGGGCTCTATTCAATCCAATGAGTTCCGTTTCTCCGTCGTCAGCGAGAGCGTAGCCAAGCAACTGAACGAGGGCGCCAACACGGGTATCAAACTGCATTGGAAACGCTATTTGGGAACGTTGCCCTGGCGTGGAAACAGCCAGTTCATCGTAGATTCCGTCTATGTGGCAACGCCTCGTGATTCAAAAGTAGGATTAGGCTTATGATGACTGAAGAAAAATACAATTTCGTCAAGATGTACGAACGCTCGTTCCGGGAGAACTGGGATCGAGAAGCCGTGACCGACTACGGAACGGATGTAACGCTGACGTATGGACAGTTGGCAATCAACATAGAGAAACTGCATATCCTGTTCAAGGAATGTGGGCTGAAAAAGGGCGACAAGGTGGCTCTCATGGGTAAGAACAACACCAACTGGGTAGCAGTCTATTTGGCGACTATTACGTATGGCGCTATCATCGTTCCGATTCTGCAGGATTTCCGTGCGAACGATGCTATTCATATTATCAACCACTCGGAGAGCAAGCTCCTCTTCATCAGTGATATCAACTGGGAAGGTATCGACTTGGATCAGATCCCGAAGGTCAAAGCGGCTGTGTCGCTCAACGACTGGCATCCGATCTCGCTGGCGTTAGATCCGAAGAAGATCAATTTCGATGCGGTAGATGAAAAATTCAAAGAGAAGCACCCGGATGGCTACTGGGCAAAAGATCTGCATTTCGACGAGCGCAGCAACGAGGAGATCGGTTCGATCAACTATACCTCCGGAACGACCGGTTTCAGCAAAGGTGTTATCACGCCCCTGAACGCGTTGGCGGGTAATATACGTTACGGTCTGGAGAGCGGTATTGCGCATGCGGGTTCGCGCTTTGTGACCTTCCTGCCGCTGGCTCATGCGTACGGCTGCGCATTCGATTTTCTGGCATGCCTTGCGTCCGGCGGTCACTCGTGGCTTATCGGCCGCACGCCGTCGCCGAAGATTCTGCTGAAAGCCTTTGCCGAGGTGAAGCCGACGGTGATCCTCTCTGTGCCGCTTATCCTCGAGAAGATATACAAGAAGATGATCGTTCCGCAGATCCAGAAACCGCCTGTATCGTGGGTGCTCAAAGTGCCGTTCCTCGACGAGATCGTTTGCTCGAAGATCCGCGAGCAGCTCGTTCAGGCTTTCGGTGGAGAGTTCAGCCAGATGATCATCGGCGGTGCTCCGCTGAACCCTGAGGTAGAGGCCTTCCTGTATCGTATCAAGTTCCCCGTGTCGGTAGGTTACGGAATGACGGAGTGCGCTCCGCTGATTTGCTATACGCCGATTAACGAAGGACCTCGTATGTACTCCTGCGGTCGTCCGCTGAAGGGAATCATGGAGGTGAAGATCCTCGACCCGAACAGCGAAGGAATAGGTGAAGTAGTCGTTCGCGGCGAGAACACGATGAACGGCTATTACAAGAACGCGCAGGCTACCAAAGAGAGCTTCACCAAGGACGGATGGCTCCGTACGGGCGATCTTGGTATGCTGGATGAAGACGGGTTCCTCTATATCAAAGGGCGTTGTAAGACGATGTTGCTCGGCCCGAGCGGACAGAATATCTACCCCGAGGAGATCGAGGCGAAGATCAATAATATGCCGTACGTGCTTGAGTCGCTCGTGCTGCAACAGGAAGACACGCGTCTGGTAGCGCTTATCTGTCCCGACTACAACGAGGTGGATAATGACGGTCTGACCCGCGAACAGCTCGACGAGCAGATGGAGGAGGCCCGTAAGCAAGTCAACTCCGAGTTGGCAGCCTACGAGCAGATAGCGATAGTCAAACTCTATCCGCATGAGTTCGAGAAGACCCCGAAGAAATCCATTAAGCGATTCCTGTACACGTCAATGGTGTAAGCCCTCATGAACCTCTGTATTGACCAAGGAAATAGTCGCACGAAAGTGGCGCTGATGACGGACGAAGGTAAGATGATCAATCATTTTATCTACAAGCAGTTCTCATCGGTGGACGTAGAGCGTCTGTTTGACTTGTACGATATCACGGATTCGATCATCTCGTCGGTGGTCAATATAGAGGCAGCGATTGTGAACACGCTTCATCGCCGTTCGCAGCATTTCGTGCTCTTTGATCATATGACGCCGGTGCCCATCGTCAATAAGTACGACACGCCTCATACATTAGGTCAAGACCGTCTCGCCGCGGCAGTAGGCGCGAAAAGCCTTTGCCCGAACGAGAACCTGCTGATCATCGACGCCGGTTCGGCCATTACGTACGATTTCGTGACGGACAAAGGGGAATACATGGGCGGGAACATTGCGCCGGGTATCAAGATGCGCTTCACGATCTTGCAGCGGATGACGAAGAAACTGCCGCTCGTGGAGACCGAGGAGAATGAACTCATTCCGCTCTTCGGCAAGAACACCCGCGACGCCATCGCAGCAGGAGTCATCCGGGGCATCGCATACGAGGTAAAAGGGTATATGCGTACCCTTCGGGAGAAAATGGATCATTTCCAGACTTTTCTCACCGGCGGCAACGCTCCTTACATCCTTAATAACGTGCGCACGTCGCGCACGGAGAAACGCGAGATCCGCTACGAGAAGAACTTAGTGCTCATTGGATTAAACACCATATTAATACATAATAAGACCGCTTCGCTAAAAGAGTAAAGACCGCTTTGCTCAAAGACAAAAGACAGAAAATGAATATAAAACTTAGAACTATATTTTTACTGGTGTGGATGCTCGCCTTTAGCATAGCCGTTGGCGCGCAGAACCTGACCAGCTCGCCTTACAGCCGCTACGCCTACGGTGACCTGAATGAGAACGTCCCCACGGCGTACCGTGCCATGGGTGGAGTAGGGTTCGGTATGCGTAATAACCGTGCTATCAATCCCGCCCAGCCGGCATCTTATACTTCTTGCGACTCCATGACTTTTATGATGGATGTAGCAGCAAGTGCCAGTTGGAGCCGATATCAGGATGCTACCGGGCAGCGGAACAAAGCCAATGGTAGTTTGGAATACGTCACGATACAGATTCCTCTTTGGAAAAAATGGATTGCGCTCTCGGCGGGTTTACTTCCCTATAGTTCGGTAGGCTATAAGATTAGTTTGGACGATGCTACATCGGGAGGTGAGTACGCCTATAACGTTGAGTTTGAAGGAACGGGAAACATCAGCGAGGTCTATGCAGGTCTGAGTTTTAATCTGTTCAACTGGGTGGCTGTCGGAGCGAACTTCTACTACATGTGGGGTGATCTCGATCGTAACCGAACGCTGATGTTCTACGATACCGGTCTGACGCCGACGATCCAGATCGAATGGCTGTCGGTAAGCAGCGTACGTTTCCGTTACGGTGCGCAGTTCTTCCATACTTGGGGCAAGCATGATGTGGTAGTGGGCGCTACCTTTGAGAACAAATGCAAACTCAATAGTGAATACGTCTTGGTGGAGACACAAACAGAGGACTCAATTCCTATTTATAAAGGCGGCTGGCAACTTCCGATGATGTGGGGCCTGGGATGCAGTTATACGTACGATAAGCGCCTCACCATTGCGTTCGACTACGAGCGTCAGCATATGTCATCGATGCTCTTCAACGGTCTTGAAGGACACTACAGCGGTCTGCGCGATGCAAGCCGGTATGCCTTCGGTGTGGAATACCGCCATAATCCATTAGGACGCCGTTATGTCGATCAAATGAGATGGCGCATGGGCCTCGGTATCAAAGATGAGTACCTCGCTTCTGTTGGAGCACCCAAATATACGGCATCCATCGGTATAGGATTCCCCCTGCCGAACATCGGAACGATGGTCAATACCACTGTCGAATACAGCCATCGAGGCAAACGCTCCGGCCTGGAGGAACACTCACTGCGCTTCACCCTGGGTGTCGCTATCGCCGAGACCTGGTTCTTCAAACGCAAACTGTAGTTTGGCATGGTATTTGATAGAAGGACATAGGATGACCTAGGAAAACCTAGGAAGCCTAAGATAAAATCGCTACTAACAATAACTAAAAAATAATACAATTATGAAATTCAAAACTTTACTTGTAGTTGCGTTGGCGGCCGCCGTTCCGGCACTCGCTTGCGCAAAGAAGCCGAAAAAAGTGGCAGAAGAGACAGTAGTCAAAGAAGCTGTAGTGGAGGAAGAAACACCGACTATCACCGAAGAGTGCGTGATGAACGTATCGCTTTTCCACGAGGCAGTAAAGAACAAAATGTACGCAGATGCGTATAACCCGTGGTGGTCGGTATATACGACTTGCCCGAATGCCAATAAGTCCATCTATTCCGATGGTGCGAAGATTGTAGAGGCGTTGTACCAAGCAACCTCTGACCCTGCAGAGAAAGAGCGTCTGGCTAAACTTGCCGTAGAGATGCAGGATAAGCGTATCAAGTATTTCGGCACAGATCCGAAGTATCCGACGGCATATATCCTCGGCGAGAAGGGTTTGGCATATATGGATTTCTATGGAGAAACGAAACTGGCAGAGGCTCGTGAGTGCCTCCAGCAATCTGTAACGGGTATGGGTGCATCCAGCAAGATTATGGTACTCGTAAAACTCGTAGATGCTTCTTACGCTCTCTATAAACAAGATCCGAACGGTAAGGCAGAGCAGTTCATCGCGGACTACGAACTCGCCAGTACTTATCTGGGCGAACAGGCTTCGAACACCAACAACAAGAACGCCGAGATTGCCGGCAAGCAGAAAGATTATGTAGATAATATCTTTGCCGTTTCCGGTGCCGCAGATTGCTCCAAGTTGGACGAGATTTATGCCGCTGCAGTAAAAGAGAACCTGCAGAACCTCGATATGCTGACCAAGATAGCTAAGTTGTACAAACGCGTACGTTGCACCGAGAGTGACGTCTATTTCGCAGCCTGCGAGGCAGCCCACAAACTGCAACCGACCGATGAGTCCGCTGCCGGATGTGCATCGATGGCGGCTAAGAAAGGTGACTATGAGCAGGCTGTTTCGTACTACGACCAAGCTATCAAACTGGCGATGGTAGAGGACGAGCTGGAGGATGTAGCAGACTATCAGTACAATGCTGCTTTCTATTGCTACAATAACCTCAAGAAATATCCCGAAGCACGCAAGTATGCGCTGGCATCTATCGCTACTTTGCAGGGTCTTGGAATCACCAAAGGCCAGGGTCGCAGTTACATCATCATAGGTATGTGCTACGCTGCCACCCAGCTCTATCCGCAGGACGCAAAGGGTCGTATCCTCAACAAGACTGTTTACTGGGCAGCTGTGGACAAGTTCGCAAAAGCTAAACAGATCGATCCGTCGGTAGAGGCACAGGCATCCGAGTTTATCTCGTCCTACAGCAAGTACTATCCGACCAAGGAGGAGCGTTTCGACCTGCCGAACGAGTTCAACGGTTCGACTTACTACGTAGGCGGCTGGATCGGCGAAACAACAACCATCCGATAAACAGTGAAGATTCATTGGACATATACGGTCATAGCGAGTAGCTTTATGTTACTCGCTATGCTTTTGTCCGCTTGCTCGTCTCGCCCAAAGAAAGTGGAAGCGGTCTCGGTAGGTGTTCCCCGTGAGCAGTTACCCGTTCTGACGACTTACGACGTGACGACACTCATCTCCGATTCCGGTATCACCCGCTATCGCATCGAAGCCAAACAGTGGCTCATGTACGATAAGACCGAGCATCCTTATCAGGAGTTTCCCGAGGGCATCTACCTCGAGCAATTCGATGAGGACCTGAATGTGGAAGCATCGCTCAAAGCCAATTATGCCCATTATAACGAGCAGGAGCAGTTATGGACGCTCCGTGGTAATGTGCACGCGTTAAACCTCGAAGGCGAGCAGTTCGATACACAGGAACTCAAATGGGATCAGCAAGCCCATCGTGTCTATTCCGATTCAAACATCCATATTACCCGCGAGAAGAGTATTATCGAAGGGGTAGGGTTTGTGTCCAATGAACAAATGACCAAATACACGATCCTTCATCCGACGGGCATCTTCCCCATAAAGGATGAGGATTAAACCACAAATAACAAACCACAAATATTATGCTATTAGCCTCAAAGACTGCCTTGATCACCGGCGCAGCCCGGGGAATAGGCAAACAAATAGCCTTGGCTTTTGCCCGCGAGGGAGCCAATATCGCTTTTACGGATCTGGAGTTGAACGAAGCCGCTCAGGCGACCCGCGACGAGATTGCTGCCTTGGGCGTCAACGTGCAGTTCTATCCCAGCAATGCAGCGGATTTTGATGCAGCTCATCAGGTAGTGGAAGCCGTAGTGAAGGACTTTGGTAGCCTGGATATCTTGGTGAATAATGCCGGAATCACCCGCGATACGCTGCTCATGCGAATGACTGAGCAACAGTGGGATCAAGTCATTCAGGTGAACCTCAAGTCCGCCTTTAACTTCACCCACGCTGCAACGCCCGTTATGATGCGTCAACGTAGCGGTTCGATCATCTCCCTCAGTTCGGTAGTAGGTATCAACGGCAACGCCGGTCAGGCTAACTATGCCGCTTCCAAGGCCGGTATTATCGCTCTTACCAAGTCCGTAGCTAAAGAATTAGGTGCGCGCGGCGTGCGTGCAAATGCTATTGCCCCGGGATTTATCTTGACCGACATGACCAAGGCTCTTCCCGAGGAAACGCTCAAGCAGTTCGTGACGATGATCCCGATGCGTCGTGGCGGCGAACCCGAAGAAGTAGCCAAAGTGGCACTCTTCTTAGCCAGCGACCTTTCCTCCTACGTCTCCGGACAAGTGATTCAAGTCAACGGAGCCATGGCATAACCAAAAGGTCTATAGATTCAAAAAATCCCGAACACACCGTTCGGGATTTTTATTATGCTAGTTTACTAGTTTACTAGTTTTCCATGATCTCGTACTGCCATGGCGCTAACTTATACGTTTCGCCGGTCTCCAAGTTAACCACCTGCTCTTCGTTAGACATATTCATCACAGCGATCACCGTGTTGGTGTGCCATTTGCCTACCTTGCTGCGTTTGCAAGCGAAGATGGCATCGTTGTCGCAAGCGATACGCTCCATCGGCGCACCTACTTCCGGCGAGAAGAGTGCTTTATTACGCTCACGCAAGTTATTCAAATCGCGATACAGGTCTGCTTGCGAGTAGGCTTCGTCATTATCGATCAGGTCTTTCTCGAAGAACTCCAGACGATGATGGTTGCCGCTGAGCTGACCCGTGTATATCATCGGCATTCCCGGCACTACATAGCAGAACGCGGCAAACAGATTCACTGCATCGCCCATGCGTTCCTGCTCAGTTCCTGCCCAACTGTTTTCGTCATGGTTGGTGATGAAGTTCATGCGAATAGCTTCGGGGCGGATAGTACTATCTGCTTTCGCGAAATAATCCCACAGGTCTTGTACGGTGTTCTTGCCTTGTGCAACGCCGTTCATCAGTTTATGCAACGTCCAGCCGTAGTACATGTCGAAGGCTGTTTCGGTCAGTTCATCCGCTTTGTCCTCGTCCTCGGCGAGTGTGAACATATTCGGATGTGTCAGACGCAGGTCTGCCATTGCCCAGTTCCAGAAGTCCGTCGGCACCTCGCCTGCTACGTCGCAGCGGAAACCGTCGATGCTGATGGTATCCATCCACCAGTGCATGCACTTGAGCATCTCGTTGCGCATGTCTTGGTTCTCGTAGTTCAGTTTGGATATATCCGTCCAGTCGTATTGAACCATGAGGTTGCCCAGGCTGTCGCGGTAGTGCCAGCCGTCGTTCTTGGTCCATTCGCTATCCGGAGCTGTGTGGTTAGCTACCCAATCGAGGATGACCTTGAAACCCTGTTTATGCGCTGCTTTGAGGAAATGCTCGAAATCGGCGCGCGTGCCGAACTCCGGATTGATAGCGCAGTAATCGATGATAGAGTAGTAACTGCCGAGTGTTCCCTTGCGAGTTATCTTGCCGATCGGTTGACAAGGCATCACCCAGATGATGTCAATGCCGTTTTGCTTGAGCGTAGGCAGCAAAGCCTCGGCAGCGGCAAACGTACCTTCCGGCGTAGCCTGGCGGGTGTTCAACTCATAAATCGTTGCGTCATAAGCCCATTTGGGATGACGTAAGTTCGTTTGGTCTGCACAACTGAGCATTGTCAGCGCAGCCACGAAGAGAAACAAGGATTTTTTCATGTATGCTTTAATGGGGATTATGGATACTTAGTTTTGTATGATCTCATAGGTCAGATTCTTGCGGTTGATGATGACCGTCACTTTCTGTCCCAAGTAGATACGCTGGTAAACGATCTCGTCCGGACGGTCGATGAGCGGTATAAACTCACCGTAGAGTAACGGCATTGAGTTACGGCGCATCCGGATCAGGTCCGCCACTTTTTCACGCATCGTACGCTCGTCCAGACTCAAGGTCTCGAAGCGCATCATATGCCGGTTGTCCGGATCGTTACCGCCTACTTCTCCGTACTCGTCGCCCTGGTAGATACAGGGCACGCCGGGCAGGGTAGCGTTCAGCACTTCCAACAGCAACGCGCGCTTATAGGCTTTTTCCGCATCGCCGATACCCACGGTCCGCGTCCAGCCTTCTTCCTTACCCGAAGAGTGTATGTCAATAGCTCCGCCGGCAATGGAAGCGAAGCGTATCTGGTCATGGTTACCGCTGATGTTACCCATCGTATGGTGCGAGCCGTAGGTAGCAAGCGAGGTCAGTTCGTTCTTCATGATCTCGTCCATTCCGGTATAGCCGCATAGTGCCTCGCGGGCGGTGAAATACACATTGAAATCGAATTGGGCATTGAGCATACCGCTCTTGACATAACTGCCGATGAGTTCCGGGCTGCCGTACGTCTCGCCAATCATCCAGATCGGTCTTCCCGGCCAGCGGGTGGCTATCTTCTGACCCAACATACGCCAATACCCTTCGGGAATATGTTTGCAGGCGTCATGACGGTATCCGTCCAAATTGTAGTTAGCCAGCCAATAGAGCGCACTGTCGGTCATTGCCTCACATACATCCTCACGCTCCAAGTCCAGCGTCGGAATATGCTTGTCAAACCAGGTTGTCAAGCGTGCATCATCCCATAACTCGAAGTTACGGCGTCCGTCTGGTAGGATCGAGTCGGTATGCCAGTCGGGGTGTTGCTGCAAGGTCGGCGAATTGATGTGCATATGATTCGCCACATAGTCCAGTACGACGTTTATCGCGTGTGCGTGCGCGGTATCTAATAAGGTGCGCAGTTCCTCCGGCGTTCCGAAACGGCTGTCTAACTGCGTCGTGAAGATCGGCCAGTAACCGTGATAGCCGCTGAACTTGGTGTACGTCTTCGTATTATCGTACTTATTGCCGTTGGTGAACGGATAGCAGCCCCAGGCGTCCAACGGGTTCTGCGTAATAGGGCTGATCCACAGCGTGTTAACGCCTAATTGATCGAAATAGCCTTCGCTGATCTTCTTCGTAATACCGGCTAAATCACCGCCCTGATAGTCCACTATATCGAGTACCTCCGGCGAGTTCATCTTCCAGTTATTGGCTTTGTTGCCGTCGTAGAAACGGTCGATCATGAGCGAGTAGAGTACTTGTGCCTGCTGGTCGTGGCGGTTCAGCTGGTCAGCGCTCGTGACCACCTTGCCGTTCTCCAACGGCAACAACAGGTCATTGAAGAGATAGATACTATCCTCGGCGAAGACGCGAAGGTAGGCTCTTCCTTCCGCGCATGCCTGCACTTCCGGCACGATGGACAGGTCGAGTGTCCATTCGTTCTCGCCGGTCTCTAACCAGTACGCCGCATCAATCGGCATATTCTGTACATATGCCACGATAGAGGGTTTATCCACCGCGTCGTAGAATCCAACGCGCAGCCGGTCCTCCTCATATCCCAACGAGATAAAAGACTGACGAACGGGCTTGTTAGGAAGCACAGGAATAGCAAAATGGCCGCTTGGGTCGCTGTAAGGAATAGCAGCAATGTGACCGCTGTTAATAACTTCCATCGTATCGTCCATCAGCGCTTTCTTGCCACCGAAGAACGCCGGAACATAGTCCGTTAGCATGATCTGCATCGTGTCTGCCGTCATACGAACCGGCATGATCGGGTTACTCTTGGCGATAAAATCTGCGTTGATGGAATTGCTTTGACATCCAGCCAAACAAAGGAGGATGGACAGAAAGAAGATAGTTTTTCTCATGGTTATACATATTTTACGGCACAAAGGTACAAAAAAATTTGCATATATGCAAAAAAAAGTGTAAATTTGCACAAATTTTTTGATAGTATGTGTATTCAGGAGTATATAGCAGCGCATCGTGAGCGCTTTTTGAGTGAGTGGGCGTCACTCATCCGTATTCCCAGTGTCAGTTGTCAGCCGGAGCACAAAGCTGATATGTCGCGTTGTGCCGAGCGATGGAAAGAACTGCTACTTGAGGCCGGTTGTCAGAAGGCGGAAGTACTGCCGTCCCATGGAAATCCTTTCGTCTATGCCGAATACAAAATAAAGGACGAAATGCCAACCGTCTTGGTCTATGCTCATTACGATGTCATGCCGGTGGAGCCGCTTGATCAATGGAAATCCGATCCATGGGAACCTTCTATCCGTGACGGACGTCTCTATGCGCGCGGAGCGGATGATGACAAAGGGCAGGCAATGATACAGGCGAAGGCGTTTGAGTATTTGGTCAAAACCGGACAACTCTGTTGTAACGTTAAGTTCATCTTCGAAGGCGAAGAAGAGATCGGGTCACCCTCGCTTGAAGCTTTCCTCGAGAGCCATAAAGAGCTGCTCAAGGCGGATATCATCCTTGTTTCCGATACCTCGATGATCGGCAAAGATACTCCGTCTATCACCACCGGTTTGCGCGGACTTGCTTATTGGCAGATAGAGGTGGACGGACCGAATCGCGACCTCCATTCCGGGCATTTCGGCGGAGCGGTCAAGAACCCTGTTAACGCTCTATGCGAGATAATCGCCAAAGTGGTAGATAGCAATGGACGAATCACGATTCCTGGTTTTTACGACGATGTGTTGCCTATTCCTCAGGCGGAGCGGGAGATGATTGCACAGATCCCCTTCTCGCAGGAGGCGTATAACAAAGCGATCGATGTGGATGACGTGTTTGGCGAAGCAGGGTATAGCACGCTCGAGCGCAATTCCTGCCGGCCGTCCTTTGATGTATGCGGTATATGGGGCGGTTATACCGGCGAGGGATCGAAGACCGTACTGCCTTCCAAGGCTTTCGCCAAAGTGAGTTGCCGCCTTGTGGCAAACCAGGACCACGAGAAGATCTCGCAGGCTTTCATCGACTATATTCAATCCATCGCGCCGAAGGGTGTACGTGTTAAGGTAACTCCGATGCACGGCGGTCAGGGGTATGTCTGCCCGATCGATATACCTGCCTATAAAGCGGCCGAGAAAGGCTTCGAGATTGCTTTTGGCAAACGACCTTTGGCGGCTCGTCGAGGAGGATCGATTCCTATTATCTCCGCTTTCGAGCAGATCCTCGGCTGCAAGACCATCCTCATGGGCTTTGGTTTGGAGCAGAATGCTATCCATTCGCCTAACGAATCGATGGACCTTGAAGTATGGGAAAAAGGCATCATCGCCGTTACGGAGTTTTATAAAGCTTTTCAGGCATGAAAATAGCTATTATCGGAGCAGGGAGCGTAGGCACAAACCTGCATCATGCGTTTGAATGTAAAGGGATAAAGACGCACTTGGTCCATGCACGTCCGCTGACGGCGGATCCGTCGGCTATTGAGGCGTTGCCGCAGGCGGATTGTTATATCTATACGGTTGCAGACCATGTGCTGCGCGAGATCGTGTCGCTGGTAAAGGCGCCGAGATCGCTCCATCTGCATACATCGGGGTCGATGCCCATTGAGGTGTTCGGCGACGATAAGCCTCATGCCGGAGTGCTCTATTTCCTGCAGAGTTTCAGTCGGGAAGTGATGATTGAAGACTGGAGTACGATCCCCTGTTTTATCGAGGGACGTATGATAGATGATATAGCGGCTATCTATTCGTTGGCGCAAACGCTCACAGGGCGTATCTACGAGGCGAACCAGCATGACCGTGAGCGGCTGCATGTAGCGGCTGTGTTTGCCAATAACTATTCCAACCTTATGTACCGCATGGCGGCGCAAATTCTGCAAGGTACGCAGATACCCTTTGAGGCTTTGTTGCCGCTTATCGATAATACGGCGGCTAAGATACACACGATGAAGCCTTCGGAGGCGCAGACAGGACCTGCACAGCGAGCGGACGCCAATGTGATGGCGCATCAGGCGGAGGTCCTGAGTTCTATTCCGGATGGAGTCTTCAGTTCTGAGGATTTGCGCACAACGTATCAAGCGCTCGCAGCGTTAATCGGGAAAGGGCGTAGTCGTTGAGATCATCCCAACGGATAGCAATAGTGCCGGGTATATCCGGCATTTTTTGTACTTTATGCAGGATGAAACGCGCGTGTATGCGCTGGTGCGAGAGAGTATGCGTGAACTCGCAGACCGGCTCTGCCTGACAGAGCATAGACCGTTTCGCTGGCAGACCGCTTGCGCTGACAGATTCCTCGCAGGGGAATTCATAGAGGTGGAACCAGATGTCTTTTGGGTTCTCGCGGCGTTGAATCAAAGTATATACTTCTTCCTTTGTACCTTGTACCTTGTTCCTTTGTACATAAACATGGTAGTCCAGCCATCTGTCGCGCACCTTGGGCCTGGGCTTGCGAACGGGTAATAACTCTGCCGTTCCGTGTGCATACCCCATACAACAGCTCTGCAGCGGGCAACTGACACACGCATCGCCGAGAGCAGGCGTACAATGTAGCGCACCGAACTCCATAATCGCTGAGTTGAAAAGCCGCGGATGTTCCCGGTCTAACAGTTCCTCTATATGCTTATGAAACAGTTTTTTGCCGGCAGTGGTGTCGAAAGGCTCATCTATGTCCAGTAGTCGTGCTACGACGCGATACACATTGCCGTCCATGGCGGGATAAGGCAGGTCGTACGCGAACGAAGCGATCGCTCCCGCTGTATAATCTCCTACGCCGGGTAAAGCACGCAATTCCTCAAACGTCCGCGGAAAAGTTCTTTCAACTTTGAACTTTATACTTTCAACTATCTGTTGCGCCGCCTTATGCAGATTGCGCGCACGCGAGTAGTAGCCGAGTCCCTGCCATTCACGCAGCACTTCCGCTTCATCGGCGTTCGCTAAATCTTCTACCGTCGGCCAACGGGAAATAAAACGCATGTAGTACTCCAGACCTTGTGCCACTCGTGTCTGTTGTAAAATGACCTCACTCAGCCATATGGCATAACTGTCCGTCGTCTCACGCCAGGGAAGAACGCGACGATGCGTTTCATACCAATGATATAAATGACTATAGACGAGTGATTTGACCATATAAAATACCTTTTTGGGGGCTAATTTTCCCTAAATCGGGCACAAAATTACAAAAAAAATCACAAATTTGCAATTTTTTTGCCGAAAAATTTTCGTATTTCATTTATTTATAGTAACTTTGCAAAGTTTTTTCGATTTGTATAAATAAAAATAGAAATAGATTTATGACAAAAGCTCAACTCGTTAACGAAATTTCCCTTGCAACGGGTATTGACAGACCGACAGTGATTGTTATCGTTGAGGCGTTTATGGAGAAAGTAAAAAAGAACGTAAGCGAAGGGGAAAATGTATATTTGCGTACCTTCGGTAGTTTTGTTACCAAAACCCGCAAGGCGAAAATTGCGCGTAATATATCGAAGGATATCTCAGTCGCTGTTCCGGCTCACAAAATCCCGAGCTTCAAGCCCGCTGCTGAATTTTCTGCTGAAGTTAGAAAACTTAGATAATATAATATTTAGTATAACATTTTAATCATTCAATCATTATGCCAAACGGAAAGAAGCATAAGAGACACAAGATGTCAACGCATAAGCGTAAAAAACGCTTACGTAAGAATCGTCATAAGCATAAGTAATTGACGATGCTAACTCAGCTTTGTGGCGCGAGACTTACCCAAGTGTGGGTAAGTTGCCACAAGGCTTTTTTATTTATTTAATTATCCCTTTTTAGTATGAAAAGCGAATTGATTGTTGACGTACAGCCGACGGAGATCGCTATCGCGCTGACCGAGGATGATCGCCTGCAAGAGGTTGCCCGTGAGAAATGCGACCAGGATAATTTCGCAGTTGGAAATATCTACTACGGGCGGGTCAAGAAAGTCATGCCGGCTCTGAATGCCGTCTTCGTGGACGTAGGTCATGAGAAAGAAGCTTTTCTGCACTATTTGGATTTAGGTTCTCAGTTTCGTACGCTGCAGACGTATGTAACCAAAGCCGTTTCGGATAAACGACGGATGCCGGTCATGACGAAGACCCCTCGCCAGCCCGAAGTAGGCAAAGAAGGACAGATAGCCGATGTGCTCAAAGTGGGGGATCCTATTCTGGTACAAGTCTCTAAGGAGCCGATTAACACCAAAGGTCCCCGTTTGACCGCCGAGATCTCTATCGCCGGACGTAATATCGTCCTGATTCCTTTTGCCGACGGTGTCATGGTTAGCCAAAAGATCAAGCGCGAAGCGGAACGCCAGCGACTCAAGCAGTTGATGCTTTCCATCAAGCCTGCGGGCTTCGGCATCATCGTTCGTACTGTCGCGGAAGACAAACGAGCAGCTGAACTGGACAATGAACTGCGATTATTGATCGAGAGATGGGAGCAGACGATCGTTACCTTGCAGGACAAGGAACCCGTCAGCCTTGTGAGCGAAGAAATGGGACGCACGCTCGGTATTATCCGGGATGTTCTTAGTCCGGACTTCACTTCGATTCAAGTCAATGACAAAGCGATGTACGAGGAAGTACGCGCGTATTTGCAGCTCATCGCACCGGAAAGCGCCAAGATCGTTAAGTATTATAAAGGCGAACAACCTATTTTTGACCATTTCGACATCACCCGTCAGATGAAAACGGGACTCGGCAGAACGGTCGGTTTTAAGCATGGGGGCTACCTCATCATTGATAAAACGGAAGCACTGTTCTCCATTGATGTCAATTCAGGCAGCAAGAAAATCTATGAGGACCAAGAGCAGAATGCTTTCCAGTTTAACATGCTCGCAGCGGACGAACTCGTTCATCAGTTACGGCTCCGCGATATTGGAGGTATCATCATCGTCGATTTCATCGATATGGACTCCAAAGAGCATCAACAGCAGCTCTACGACTATGTGCGCAAACTGATGGAGCGTGACCGTGCTAAGCACAACGTGCTCCCGCTCAGTAAGTTCGGACTCATGCAGATCACCCGTCAACGCGTTCGACCGGCCGTCGAAGTGCAAGTGGAGGAGGTGTGTCCGACATGTGGAGGAAAGGGTAAGATTCAGCCCTCTATCTTGTTTACCGACACTATCGCAGAACAGATAGAGCAAGAGTATGACCGCCATGGACGCGGACTACAACTCCATTTACATCCGTTCATCTATGCGTATGTAACAAGAGGATGGTGGCGTTCTTTGGCCTTCCAATGGAGATGTAAATACGGCATCAAAGTCGTGGAAAATCAATCCTTGGGAATGTTAGAAACCCGATTTATTGCAGAAAAGTAAAGTAAAAAGCCCGCAACCGCGGGCTTTTTTCGTCTCACCATACACCGTACACCATACACCATACACTATACACTGTACACTGTACACCCTACACCGTACACTCTTCCACTATCTCGCCGGGGATGTAGCGCTTGAGCACACGCGCTACGCCTGTCGTCCAGTTATTGATGGAGTCGTTATCCATCTCCAGTCCGCTGATCATGTGAACCACTTGATCTATCGGCATTCCGTAACGAAGCACGCCGGAGATCAGCTTGGCGTAATTCCAGAACTCACGGTCGAACTTATAACTTAGTCCCTCGACCGTCGTCTTGAAGCCTCGGGTGTTCACAAACTGGAAGTCATAACGTTTCTGTCCGTCCGGCAGAACGACTTTGATGATTTTTCCTTTGATCACACTTTTGGGTAACGCAATACCCATCTCGTCGTCCGCAAGACCCGTAAAGATCTCATACGGGCGACCGTCCTTCAGACCTACAAAGGCAATCCATTTATCTTTCTGGTTTTGGAAGCGCACTACGTCACATTCCAATTCGGTCGGACGTTTTAATAAGGTGGTACTCTCTGTATTTTCCATAATTGTCTTTTGTCTTTTATCTATTGCTAATGGCTAACGGCTAATAGCTAACAGCTAATGGTAATTTTTGCGGAGCAACTGGTCTCGCCGTTCTCATTTTTTTGCTGGTATTGAACACCGTCTTCGGTGGTCAGATAATAGGTCTGCAGCGTCTCGCCGAGCATGGCTTCTTTGCTGTAGTTGATGTCCAGACGCACTTTCTTGCCGTAGTAGTCAGGCAGGTAAGCGTCGGTCATTGTCTTCAGGTATTGGCAACTGTTGCAATGACCGTTGTAGTCGATATCGGAGTAGACGACCTTATGCGGAGCGACGCCCGTCGGCTCGGGAATGGTCGTCATCCGGACACGCGCCATCTCGATCACTTCGCCGTCGATGCAATCTGCAAAAATAGGATCGTCGAAGCAGTTCACGATTTCGCGTTTCTGCATGTCCAATACCGCCCAGACACTCTTGCATTGACCTATTAGAATCCACTCATTCTCCCTTCCGGAAGGGTCGGGGTTAGGCTTGTAAATCCGGAAGTTACGCGTACTGAGCATGTGCGCATTGGATTCAATCCAAGTCTCAAATCGCACTTTTTGACAAGGAGCAGGTAACTCATACATCTCTACGCTCAGGCGCGTCAAGATCCATGTCAAACCTCGCGGATGTAATGTCTTGATACCAAATCCCAATTCATCTGCTACCGTTCCTGCTACTTCTAACAGGTAGTTCTCTAGGTTGAAGAGACGCAGCTTCTTCTTGCCGTCCACCTCCTGATACTTAATCTCGTATTCGTAATTGTATTTCTTAGCCATAGGCACGATTAACTTCGTTTTTCATTTGAGCCAACGATCTAACCAATTTCTAAACTCGCGTTGCCAAAGGATGCCGTTTTGCGGTTTGAGAACCCAGTGGTTCTCGTCCGGGAAGATGAGCAGTTCAGCCGGCACGCCGCGCATTTTCGCAGCATCGAATGCTGCCATGGCTTGGTTCGCCAAAATGCGGTAGTCTTTCTCGCCGTGGATACAGAGGATTGGTGTATCCCATTTATCGACGAACTTATGCGGACTGTTGGCAAACGTACGTTGCGCAATCTTATTGTTCTTGTCCCAGTAGGCGCCACCCATATCCCAGTTCGCGAACCATTTCTCCTCGGTCTCGAGGTATTGCATCTCCAGATTGAAGATACCATCGTGTGCAATGAATGCTTTGAATCGTCCGTCGTGGTGACCCGCAATCCAATAGACGCTGAACCCGCCAAACGACGCACCTACGCAACCCAGATGATCTTTATCGACGTACGGCTCTTTGCAGAACTCATCTATCGCGGTGAAGTAGTCCTTCATACATTGACCTCCGTAGTCGCCCGAGATCTCTTCGTTCCATTCGTTACCGAAGCCCGGCAGACCGCGTCTGTTAGGCGCTACGATGATATAATCGCCCGCGCTCATCATCATAAAGTTCCAACGGAAAGACCAGAACTGGCTTACGGGGCTTTGCGGGCCGCCTTCGCAGTAGAGGATGGTCGCGTATTTCTTTTTCGGATCGAAATGCGGCGGGTAGATGATCCACGTCAGCATTTGTTGGCCGTCGGTCGTCTTCTGCCATCTCGGCACAACGGTTGAGCGTTCGATCTGATTGTAGATATTATCGTTCTCATGGGTCAATTGCTTCAACTCAATATAGCCGTCAATCTTAGCCATAGCGGCAGCTACATCCAGTTGGCATATCTCGTTCGCCTCGCGCATGGAATGACGCAGTAGGTAGGCGTAATGGTCGCATACATCGCCTAACGACACGTCGAACTGTCCTTCCGTCAACTTGGCAGCCGAGCCATCCAGACCCATCGCCCATAGATGAATAGTACCCTGAATGACGGCCGTTCCGAGCAGCACGGAATCGTTGTACCAGGCGAACTCATCGACGTTCGTCTCTAAGTAATGGCTGATGAAGCGTTTCTCGCCCGTCTTGAGGTTCATTACCATCAGCCGGTTCTGGTCGCTCTCGTAGCCGTCACGCTCCATGGATAGCCAAGCTATCCACTCGCCGTTAGGCGAATAGGCGGGATTGGTATCATAGCCCTTGTTATCCTCGGTGATATTAATATCCGTTGTCCGTTGTCCTTTATTCCTTTGTACTTGATAGAGATAGATGTTGCTATTCGTCGAAACGGCGTAGTCCAGTCCGGTTTTCTTGCGGCAGGTATAAGCAATCTCTTCGTTATTTGGATTCCATGCCAACTGCTCAATGCCGCCGAAAGGCTTCATCGGACTCTCAAAAGCCGTTCCTTCAAGGATATTGAATCCTTCGCCTAACTTGGCAGATTTCATCCGTTCGCCTTCACCGTAGTATTCGGTCTGCAGCTCATAGACAAACGGCTGCGGAGCCGTTTCTGTCCACTCGTCCCAATGTTTGTACATCAGATCTTCGTGCATGTGTCCGGTCGCTAAAGGTAGGTCGGGATATTTGTCCGCTGTGCTCGGAACGGTCTTCACTTGCTTGATCAGAATGATCTTGTCTCGCATAGGGGAGAGTAGGAAACCCTCTACATCTTCTGCGCCTTCCACTTTCACTTCCTCTTTGTCGCGACGCAGATAGAGTTGTCCGCTGCGTAGATAGGCGAGCCATCCGCTGCAACCGAACCATGCCGGCTCGCTGCCTACAAATTCATCGACTACTTGAAGAGCTTGCTCCTTTGTACTTTGTACCTCGTCCCCTTGTCCTTCTCCATACGGGTTGCAAATCCGAATCCAAGTCGTACTACGGTTCTCCGCTACGCTGTGATAACTGACCGTGTAAGCCAATAGACCGGTCTCAATGTCACTCTTTACGCTTCCGATGCGACCCATCGCCCACAACCCTTCCGGCGTCAAACGACCGCCTTCAATCGTTATCTGAGGCTTCGTGATGGGAGCTTTTCCTTCGCCGTTAGCCTCTGAACGTTCGCCGTTATTGCGGCAACTCGTGCCTAACAACGCCATTAATGCCATAAATAAAATCTGGATTTTTCTCATTGTCTTTCTTGAAATTCGCTGCAAAGATACTACTTTTTTTCCATATATGCAAGAAAATGATATATGGATTTGCATATTTCAGATTTTTTTTGTACCTTTGTGCCCACTATTCATCCGAAATATAGAAGCCAATGCAACGAATCTGTGATTTCATAGCCAAATGGATGGGCGTAATCGTGCTGATGGTAGCCGCACTAACTCTTGTTATGCCCTCTTCGCTCGCGTGGATCGGCACGTGGGTCATCAATCCGATGCTAGGCGTCATCATGTTCGGCATGGGATTGACCCTTTCGGCGAATGACCTCAAGATAGTGCTGAGTCGTCCCAAAGATATCTTCATCGGTTGCCTCACGCAGTTCACCGTCATGCCGCTGTTGGCATGGGCTCTGACCAAGACTTTTTCGCTCCCGCAAGAACTGGCGATAGGCGTCATCCTCGTCGGTTGCTGTCCGGGCGGAACGGCTTCGAACGTGATCACCTATCTGGCCAAAGGTGACCTGGCTCTTTCTGTCGGCATGACGGCTGCTTCTACTTTGCTTGCACCTATCCTGACGCCGCTTCTCGTCTGGCTGTTGGCGGGCACGATGGTCGATGTGCATACCACGGGAATGTTGCTCAGCATCGTCTATATCGTCATTCTGCCCATCGTCTGCGGACTGCTATGCCAGCGTTTTATTCCCAAACTCACGCAAAGCGTCACGCCTTATCTGCCGGCGTTCTCGTCCCTCGCGGTTGCTCTTACTGTCGGCATCGTCGTGTCGCATAACGCCGACCGGCTTATGACCGCAGGTATGCTCGTCGTGCTGGTGGTGATGCTGCATAACCTCTTCGGACTCGGTATCGGCTATCTGGTCGGACAACTGTTGCGTCTGCCACGACCGAAGAGTGTGGCACTAAGTATAGAAGTCGGCATGCAGAACTCCGGTTTGGCTACCTCGCTGGCGGTGATGCATTTTGCCGCTTTCCCCTTAGCCACTATTCCCGGCGCAGTATTCAGCGTCTGGCATAATATCAGCGGCGCCATCATCGCCCGCATCTATTCACGACACAGCAATTGAATAACAATGAACTCTATGAAAAGTAACAAAGTAATTCTCCTTACCGGTGCAAGTAGCGGCATCGGTTATGACACCGCGGTTGCGCTGGCTCAACAGGGACACAAAGTGTATGCGGCAGCCCGCCGTGTGGAGCGCATGGAGCCGCTTCGTCAGTACGGCATCGTGCCGCTGAAGATGGACGTGACTGATGAAGCATCGATGCAGGAGGGTGTGAAGACGCTTCTGGATGCCGAAGGACGCATCGATGTGCTTATCAATAACGCCGGTTACGGTTATTTTGGAGCAGTAGAGAACGTGCCGATGGATGATGCCCGTAATCAGCTGGAAGTCAATGTGTTTGGCCTTGCTCGCCTTTGCCAGTTAGTGCTGCCAACGATGCGCGCCCAACATAGTGGACGTATCATCAATACGGCTTCGGTGGCCGGCAGAGCGGTCTTCTATTACGGTGGTTGGTATCATGTGTCCAAGTATGCCGTGGAGTCGCTTAGCGATGCGATGCGCATGGAACTCAAGCCGTTTGGCATCGACGTGGTCATCATCGAACCGGGGGCTATCAAGACCAATTGGGGCATCATTGCGGCCGATCACCTGATTGAGTCCTCGAAAGGAACAGCCTATGAACAGACAGGAACGATGATGGCGAACAACCTGCGGAACATGTATCTTTCCAATACTATCTCCGATCCGGCTGTGGTACGCAAAGCGATTGTTCGTGCGGTAAATGCACGCCGTCCTTGTACCCGTTACCGTATAGGTCGGATGGCAAACGCGATTGTCTTCTTTCATTGGCTGCTTCCGACACGCTGGTGGGATGCTTTCCTCCGCCTCATGGGAAAACGTAAATTGATGTAATCTTTCAAAAAATCCCACAAAAACTTGCGTATGTGGGATTTTTTTTGTTGTGGTTTCCCCGATTAACAAGGACACCTAGCCTTCGAAAATACGGTCGCAAAATCCCGCAAATAGCAAATTTATGCAAGCATAATTTGCATATTCGGATTTTTTGTCGTAACTTTGCAGCGGATTAAGGGGAAGAGGCGACGGGCATACTGTGAGTACGGTGAGAGCAGGCTGTAGTTATACTAATATAACGTGTATCTAACGTATATCTATCGTATATGTATCGTAGTCAGAAGCGGAAATATAGCGAAAAAGCAGAGGAAAGAAACGAGAAATGAGGCGGGCGAGGGCATCGCCCGGAAACAGAAAGAAGCAAGATACGCCGGGTTGAATCCGGCACAACAAGAAGAAAGGAAACATAAATTATGGCATCAGTAACACCGGCATCGCCGTTTGAGAGTATGAGCGGCAAACTAAGTAGAAATGAACGTATCGTCATGCGTACGCGTAACGGGCGGATGCATGCTTACGCTATTCATAACCCCTATACGGGTCCGTTGGCGGAGAGCCGCAAAAAAGCCATCTCCGCTTTCGCCGAAGCAGTCAAGCAATGCAAGGTTGAGATGGGGGAAGCGGAGCGGCTGGCGTATTGGCAGGGGCAGTACGCCGAATACAAGAAACTCGCGAACAAGAACCTCAACCGCGCCAACCGTCGTTTCTTCGGCGATAACTCCACCGCCGCTGCACAGGGCAAGTTCTATTCCACCCTCCGTGGCTTCATCATCGCCCAACTGCGAAAAGAATCATAGATCAGGATGATTTTATGGGAAAAGCGTGTTATTTTGAGCATAAAATTATAGGAAAAGCGTGCAACTCTTGCATAATTAACAAAAAAAGAGTACCTTTGTTGAGGATTTCTAAAAAATGAAAATAATTAAAGTTTTGGAAATGAAACTAATTGAACGTACATTATTACTAGACCAATTAAAAGAGGCAAAATGAAGAAGATAAGAATATGTGGCATGGCAATTATTGCCTTGGTGCTTTTGGCTATTACCTTTGTGCCGACATTGTTCCTCAAAAATGGTGACAGGTTGATTTGGCAATTGAGCAATTGGACATGGATTTTCGCTTCGCTGCTGATTGCCATCATTGGCATCTTATTAACAATCCATTATTCGAAAGGAAAACATATCCTGAAGAAAATAATTTCTTGTATAGGTTGTTTCGTATTGATCATGGCATGTTTTATTAGCATGTATATTGCAATGGTCAAGCATGATGAAAAAATATGGAGTAACAAAGAATATGTCATTTATTCGCAATACTACGACTTTTTTGACCCCAACATGTTTGTCCTATACAAAAGAGATGGGCTGATCGACAGGCATATGTACCGTATGAATAACATCGGTTTCGGTGAAGTGAGGGGATCCTATTTTTCTATATACAAAGAATTTGACCTGATTAAAGAAGATCTTGATGTGACGGAATTTGAAAGTGACAGCATCTATCACTGTACTGTCTTTTATAGATTAAGTGATGGCTATCAATTTGAACAAGAAAAGAACGATTCGCTTTTGGAGGTCATAAGGCATTAAATGTGATTGTGACGAAGAAAAAAAATGAAACTTCCGGGTAATGGTATTGTAAGAACTGCCGAGAGAATTTTATACCACACTTGTGGTGCAACAAAGTGTTCTTTGGCAATTAACAAACTATTTAAAATGAAATCAGTTCCAGCTATATTCTCTATTTGTCTTATTCTGACGGCATCATGCAGTCAGAATAAGACATTTCACAGTATTGATTCATTCCAAGGCTCTCGCGTTTGGGCACTTGCAAAACTTGTTCAATCCGAAGATACTGTGAAAATGAGTG
>ONND01000013.1 GCA_900319105.1 uncultured Bacteroidales bacterium
AAACTAAAATTGAAAATGAGCCCAGTACTATACCGAACTCACTTTCAAGATCAAATCAAATAGATTTAATAATCCGTCCAACTTTTTGGGGTCACCTCATTTTCACACGCAGCGGCTTTTTTGATAGGTATCTAAACCTTATTTGAGGAATGCTTCCTTGAACCCGAGGAAATACAGAATACCATCGAGTCCGACCGTTGAGATCGCCTGCTGCGCACTCTCTTTGACTTTCGGTTTGGCATGGAAAGCGATACCCAATCCGGCCTTGCCGAGCATGTTCAGGTCATTCGCTCCGTCGCCTACTGCAATCACTTGCGCCAGATCGATATGCTCCACTTGGGCAATCAGTTCGAGCAACTCAGCTTTACGTTTGGCATCCACCACATCGCCTAAGTAACGCCCGGTAAACTTACCATCCTCTATCTCCAACTCGTTCGCATACACATAATCGACTCCGAAACGCTCCTGGAGATATTTGCCTACGAACGTAAAACCGCCGGAGAGGATGGCGATCTTGAATCCGCATTTCTTGAGCACGCTGAAGAGGCGGTCGGCTCCTTCTGTAATAGGCAGATGATCAATGATATCCTGTCGCACGGATGCATCCAATCCTTTCAGTAAAGCGCACCGACGCGTAAAACTCTCCTTGAAATCGATCTCTCCGCGCATCGCTGAGAGCGTGATCGCCTTCACCTCATCGCCTACTCCCGCACGCATCGCTAACTCGTCAATCACTTCGGTCTGGATGAACGTCGAGTCCATATCCACGCAGATAAGGCGACGGTTGCGGCGGAACATGTCATCCCGCTGGAAGGATATATCGATCCCTTCTTCGCGGGATACTTCGAGCAACTCGCGTTGCAGCGCTTCGCGATCGGGCAGATTGCCGCGCAAGGAGAACTCGATACAGCTATGCCGTTTCTCGACAGGGATATCGACACTCGGGCGGTCGCTCAGACGGAGGATATTATCGATATTGAGTTGTCTGCCGGCAAGCAAAGCGGTCACGCGGGCGATATGACGGGCGTTCAGTTCGCGAGCCAGCAGCGTTACAACGAAACGGTCCTGCTCCTGACGACCTACCCAGGCGGCATACTCCTCTTCGCTCAGCGGCGTAAAACGCACGATCATCTCCAATCGCGAGCAGCAGAAAAGCACCTCTTTGATCATGTCGCCGCTCTGAGTCGGATTATCCACACGAATCAGAATACTCAGGTTCAACTGATGATGCAGGTTGGATTGACCGATATCCTGCACGAACGCATCGTATTTGCCTAACACTTCCGTCACGGCGGACGTCACACCCGGTTTGTCAAATCCGATAATATTAATCAGAATAAATTCACGTTCCATAGACTTTGTATTGAAATTTGGTGCAAAGGTACTATTTTTTTTGCATATGTCAAAATTTTTCATCACTTTTAAGTAGTATTTTTGCACCAGATTTCAAAATTCGTGTGATTATGAAAAGAATTATGTTGACGAATTTTGAGCCATTGCACCCTCGTTGCCCTCGGGATGCCTCCGAGATTACTCCGAGATGCCCCTTACATCATGTTCAGAAAGTGCTTATTTTCAGGTATTTAGAAAGCAGCCAAATTGGTGTTTTTCCGGCTTATTATGGTGAGGCCGAATTCCTTTTTCTTTCAAAAAAAGTGTGATTTCTTGCACAATTCAAAAAAAAGCAGTACTTTTGCAGCAAATAAAGATAAAAGCAATGCAAAAAATTCTTCTGCGTATATTGTTTTGGCTGGGTGTCATGGCAATCATGACGATCATGGCAATGGGAATATGGCTGGTGGTTTTCGGCGGCAGTCAGACCACGGAAAGTCTCAAATGGCTGCAGTTCCTGCAAACGATCGGCACATTTTTGTTACCTCCGCTGATATGCGCCCGGTTATGGGCCAAAGGTGAGAGTTTTACATGGTTGGGATTAGAGAAAGGCGCGAAATGGCAGGTCTTTCTCTTAGGGATAGGTATCATGATATGTGCGATACCCGGTATCAATCTCCTGGCCGATCTGAATAGCCGTGTAGAATTGCCGGAATGTCTCGATTTCTTAGCCTTTGGGCACGATTTCAACATCGAACAAATCTTCAAGCAGCAAGAGGAAGCTGCTGCTGCTTTAACGGAGCGTTTTTTACAAGCTGATTCGATAGGAGGCTTGCTGATCAATATCGGATTGATGGCATTGCTTCCTGCTCTGGCAGAAGAGTTATCCTTCCGCGGCACGCTCCAGCAGATCATCTGTAAGGGACAAAGTGACCAAATACCAAGTACAAAGGTACACGTGGCTATATGGATTACGGCGTTTATCTTCTCCGCCATCCATATGCAGTTCTATGGTTTTGTACCGCGTATGCTGATGGGGGCCATGTTCGGATATATCTTTGTTTGGACGGGCAGCCTGTGGGTTCCGATGACGATGCACTTTGTGAATAACGGCTTGGCTGTCCTTGCTTATTATTTCTTCGGACAAAACAGCAGCGCCGATACCATCGGTACCGGCGCTACATGGTGGGTAGGCGTTGTGAGCCTGATCATTACATCTCTGGGTCTACTAATATTCTACCGCAAAACTCACACACGATAATCTTCTTGCGTGTACGGATATCCAACTGACGCTGTGCAGGTATCTTAGCGTGGCAACCACCGCAGGAGTCACGCTCTACCTTCACGACCGCCAAACCGTTGCGCGCGTTCTTGCGGATACGGTTGAAAGCGGAGAGCAAACGCTCGTCGATTTTCTTGGACAGATCATTTGCTTTGAGCATCAGGGTCTCAGTCTCCGACTTGGTCTCTGACAAGATCTGATCCAGCTCCGAACGTTTCTGATTCAGATCTACGGTACGCTCCTCAATAGCCTTGGTCGTATTGGCCTTGTCCTGAATACGCGCCTCGAGTTCAGCCGAGTAATGTTTGATCTTACGCTGCGATGCCTCGATCTCCAGTTCCTGATACTCGATCTCCTTATTCAGGTTATCGAACTCGCGGTTGTTACGCACTGTGTTCTGCTGCTCTTTGTAGCGGGAGATAGACGCATTCGCATTCTCCGTACGTACACGGTGGTCCGAGATCTGGGTCTCACATTCTTTGATGTCGTTCTCGATATTGGTCAAACGGGTCTTGAGACCTTCTACTTCGTCGGCCATATCTTTCACTTCTTGCGGCAGCTCACCTGCCAGCGTGCGCAAGTTATCGATCTTCGAATCTACTTGCTGCAGTTCGTAGAGTGCGCGAAGCTTGTCCTCTACGGTTAATTCTTTTGTTCTTGCCATAGTTGTATTGGTGTTTTATCTTGTTTGCTGATGATACAAGTGACGCCGAGAGGCTCGATGATATCACGGAATATCTCACGTGCGTGCCGCTCGGAGACCCAATGGTCGATATCTATCAGACCTATCCGACTGTCGGCATCCTGGAACTCATGATACTTACAATCGGCGGTGATATAGACATCCGCACCCTGGCGAATTGCTTCTTCAATGAATTCGGCTCCCGAACCGCCGCAAAGTGCAACAGTCTCTACTTGGTCATGCGCGGGACGCGTATAACGGACGTATGTACAATCTAAAATATCATGAACTTTTCCGATGAAATCGGCATAATTGACAGGTTTAGGTAACTTACCGATGACTCCTAATCCCGTGTCTCCGTTCTCGCTCTGAACCAGTATTCGATACGCTCTCAGTCCGAGTTTGTCAGCCAGGCGGGTATTGATACCTCCAGCTACGGAGTCCAACGATGTATGTGCCGAATAGATCGCTATATCATGCTTGATAGCGGTCTCAACCACTTGTGCCTGTGGCGTCTGTCCGCAGACCTGTTTGAGACCATGAAAAAGGAGAGGATGATGACTGACGATGAGTTGACATCCACATACAACAGCCTCATTGACCACTTCCGGCGTTACGTCTGTGGTCAAGAGAACGGATTGTATATCGCGTCCTGTGTCACCTACCTGCATTCCCGAGTTATCCCATTGTTCTTGGGCACTCCGTGGCGCTACAGATTCTATGCTATCGATGATGCTTTTTAAAAGCAAGTTTTCAAAAGCAGACCGCAGCCAAAGCTGCTGAAAGATCTTATTCCTCCGTTTCTTCCTCTTTAACGGAGAAATCGGTTATTCCGGCGTTCACCAGAATATTATACCATTGGATGAGTTTGCGGATATCGGATGGATACACGCGGTCGCGATCCCAGTTCGGCAGTACTTCGTCAAACCAAGCCTGCAACTCCGCATTGGAAGCTTTCTTAGGATCCATCGCAACGGGCTTGAGACCTTCTTTCTTACCGGCAGAGGTAAGCACTTCGCTCAACGCAATATCATCGGCGTCCGTAAACATCGATACATCGCTCAGCGCAACGATCTTGTCGCGTGCGTAGGTCGGCATTCGTTTGCCGTCCACCAGACTCTCCACAATCAGCATATTATTGCCGCGACTAACCAATTTGTACAAACCCGGCTTACCGGTAATAGCAAGAATTTCTCGTAACATATTCCGTATTCAGTAATCAGTTTTCTGTATTCAGTTTTTCAAATCGGCTGCAAAGGTACTGCTTTTTTTCGATATACGCAAGGATTTGCGCATTTTTTTGCATTAAAGCTGCCCTGCTTCGACCAGATTGATGACTCTTTCAACGATTTTGTCCTTGTCGGAAGCATCATATTCTTCCTTGAGATCGTTTCGGAACAGTTTGGCAATGAACTGCCAGAAATTAGCCGCCACCTTGCCTTTATACTGTTTGATCAGTTCATAGCTAGTACGGTCTGTTTCGCGGGCCATGAGTATCATCAACATGCGCCCTTGAGAAGGATACATATTCCGAAAATCTTTCTCGTATTTGCGGAATAGTTGCCGCTCGAACTTACGCCACCATTTGCGTCGTGTTTTGTTGTCGGGCATTTTGGCTAATTCTTCATCCGCGTATGCCATGTCTTGGGTGATCATCCTGGCGTATGGCAGACATTTCTTGACGTCGCGGACGGTGCGCCAGTAGAATTTCTCCTGCTTGCGGTTCTTAAACTTCATCGGCGGATAGACCCATACCTCATGCAGCCATGCCATGTATAGCGTGTCGCCATTCTGCACGCGAATCATGCAGGAGTCCACATACTTGCGCGAGGACTCCTCACCGGCTCGTCCCTCCAATACAAAGAAAAAGAGACAGGAGAGAACCAAAACGATATGCGGTATTCGTTTTAACATTTATCCGCTTTCCGACAAAGATTGTGCCATTTATGCCTGCAAAGGTAGTATAATTTATTGATATATGCAAGAAAATGTGTATTATAATTTGCGTATTTCATTTTTTTTGTGTACCTTTGCACCCGATTTTCGAAAATTATGGCAGAACAGGAAGAGATTAATTTGGCAGCCGTGGATTACGGCGACGAGAACATTATTCACCTCGATGATATGGAGCATATCCGGCGTCGTCCGGGTATGTACATCGGTAAGCTGGGTGACGGAAGTCATTCGGACGACGGTATCTATGTGCTCATCAAAGAGAGTATCGATAACTCCATTGACGAGTACCGGATGGGCGAAGGAAAGATTATAGAGGTGGATGTGATAGAAGGAAGAGTTCGAGTGCGGGACTACGGACGAGGAATCCCTCTGGGAAAGTTAGTCGAAGTGGTCAGCGTCCTCAATACGGGCGGTAAATACGACAGTAAGGCCTTCAAGAAATCCGTCGGTCTGAATGGTGTCGGTACCAAAGCGGTAAACGCCCTCTCCTCTTTCTTCGCCGTAGAGTCCTTCCGCGAAGGGAAGACCCGCCGGGCGGAGTTCGCACAAGGTAAATTAACCAGCGATAGCGGCATTCTCGATTATAAGGGAACGGAGAAACGCGGTACGATTATAGAGTTCGTACCGGATGATAGCAAAGGGCTCTTCGAGAACTATCATTTCCGCGATGACTATATCGAGGAATTGCTCCGTAACTACGCCTATCTCAACACAGGTCTGACGCTTGTCTATAACGGTAAGAAGTTTGTCTCCAAGAACGGTCTTTTGGATCTGTTGACGGAGAATATGACGGTTAATCCTCTCTATCCTATTATCCATCTGAAGGGCGAAGATATCGAGATTGCGTTGACCCATACCGACCAGAACGGCGATGAGTATTACTCATTCGTCAACGGCCAGCACACGATTCAAGGCGGTACTCACCAGGCTGCTTATCGCGAAGCGATAGGAAGAACGATCAAGGAGTTCTTCAATAAGAACCAGGAACTGGCGGATATCCGTAACGGTGTCGTCGGAGCGATCGCTATCAATGTGGAGGAACCGGTTTTCGAGAGTCAGACCAAAGTGAAACTCGGATCGAAAGATATGTCTCCTACCGGCGGCGTGAGTGTGAATAAGTTCGTCAATGATTTCGTCAAGACGCAGCTTGACAACTACCTGCATAAGAATCCGCAGACCGTGGAGATCATGCTGCAAAAGATCCAGGATAGCGAGAAAGAGCGTAAAGCAATCGCCGGTGTAACGAAAGCTGCTCGTGAACGGGCGAAGAAGAACCTCGTCAATAATCCTAAGTTGCGTGATTGTCAGATCCACCTGAATGACGCCAAGCCGGTGAAATCGGCAAAAGATGCAGACGATGATCTGCGTTTGGAGAGTTGTATTTTCATTACCGAGGGTCTCTCGGCATCGGGTAGTATCACCAAGAGCCGTGACGTCCGTACACAGGCTGTGTTCTCGCTCCGCGGTAAACCGCTGAACAGTTATGGTCTGAGCAAATCGGTAGTGTATGAGAATGAAGAGTTCAACTGCCTCCAATCGGCATTGAATATAGAGGACGGTTTGGATGAGTTGCGGTACAACAAAGTGATCATCGCTACCGATGCCGATGTGGATGGTATGCACATCCGTCTGCTGATGCTGACCTTCTTCCTGCAGTTCTTCCCAGATCTGGTAAAGAAAGGGCATGTCTATATCCTCCAGACGCCGCTTTTCCGCGTCAAAGACAAGAACCAGATTATCTATTGCTATTCGGAGGAAGAACGCCAAAAAGCCCTTGCTAAAATCAAGACGCCGGAGATCACCCGATTCAAAGGATTAGGAGAGATTTCTCCCGATGAATTCAAGGGTTTTATAGGTTCCGGTATCCGTCTGGATCAAGTGAATCTCCGCAAAGAGGACAACGTCAAAGATCTGCTGGCATACTATATGGGTAAGAATACGACCGAGCGCCAGCAGTTCATCATCGACAACCTCGTCATTGAGGAAGACCGGGTGGATGAAATGGATGAGTAAGCCCCACCCGACCTCCCCTTGAGGGGAGGGGATTTGAGATTTATTTTATGAAAGCATTAATCGCATTTATAGTAATGGCGCTCGTTATAGTTGTTCTCATCGAGATCAACGAACGAATCAAGGCGAAACGAAAGCCCAGCATCGACTCCTCCCAAAAGGGAAGAGAGGAAGCCTGTCCGCCGGAGCATACCGCGCAAGAGGACTGTTCGGCGTGCGCATTGATAGACATTTGCGAGAAAGAAGAGAAAAAGATTCCCTAAAAAGCTATTCAATAAGTGTTGTACGTATGCCTTACGTATGCTTTACGTATGTCTGTGTAAAGATGAATAACCTACTAATCACCTACTAATCACCTACTAATGACATACTAATTACGTACTAATCACATACGATAATCACGTGATATGAAGCAAGGTGAGAGGAAGTTCAGGGCATAAAAAACCGCTACGCGGTGAGGCGTAGCGGCGATGGAGAATGACGTGGACGGAAGATAAGCGATGTTTATTGGCGTACGGTGATGTGAAAACAGGATTGTTTCCATTCGTATTTGACGTATATCTTCCCTGCCCTTTGATGATTGAGGAGTACTTGTCCGAGGACTAATTTGAGATTGTCCTCGTGCATGTAATCGCGCGTGCGCGTTACTTTATCATAACGCATATACGCGAGGTCAAAAGTGGTACCATAACAATGACAGGACTGCGTGGTAGAGTTGATGTTTCCGCTGCGCTGAAGATATTTGACATCTTCCTGTGTACGCAACATGGATGTGACGTAAAAACGATAGTGGGGCAGGTTATTGCGGGATAGGATATCCGCCCATTCGGCTCCGATGGCATCCAGTTCACGTTTAGCCGAAGGAATGAGATACGGCACGGAGTGGGTCAGACTATCGATGATATAATTTTCATTCGTCTCGATTTCAACGAGACTTTTTCGCATAGAAGCGGCATCTTTTCTGTCCTTTGGAGGTCGTGCCAACCCGATGCGTGAAGCTACGCTGTGCTGTTTCGATTGCAGGTCGTTGAACTTATCCTTGTAACTGAAAGTCCGTCCGGGATATGCAACGAGATGGTCCTCGATGATCTCCGGCTCTTTCGTCTCGTTAGAACTGCAACCGGCGCAGCCTGTAAAAAAGACCACGCCGAGTAAACTTATCACTATAAACTTGAAAACTTCTTTCAACTTTAAACTATCATCTTTCAACTATTACAGGCTCCACTCAAAGCCATCTTTGGTATCTTTGATTTGGAAACCGAGTGCGGTCAGTTCGTTCCGGATCTTATCGGAGGTAGCCCAGTCCTTGTTCTGCTTCGCCTGCAGACGGATACCGAGAAGTAGGTCGATAGCGCCGTGGAAGGCCTGAAGCCTACCTCCGTCTCCTCCCTGAAGGGAAGAGCCATCCTCCTCCAGACGCAGACCAAGGATGTCGATGGCGTAGGTCTGCCATACGTCTTTCAGCTCTTTGAGGTCCGCCTCGGAGATGGTAGCATTACCATCGTGGATGGTGTTGATGATTTTCGCGCTATCGAAGAGTGCCGCAATAACGAACGGCGTATTCAGATCATCGTCCATCGCTTCGGCGCAACGCTGACGCAGACCGGCTACGCCTGACAGACCGTCCTTCGGACTGACAGATGCTTGCAGTTTTTGTAATCTTGCGTACGCCTCCTGGAGGCGCTGGAGTCCTTTCTCGGCGGCTTCAAGCGCCTCGGAGGAGAAATCCACCGTCGAACGATAGTGCGCCTGCAGAATGAAGAAACGGATGACCATCGGTCCGAAGGGTTTCGACAAAAGCGGGTGTTCGCCCGAGAAGAACTGCTCGAGGGTGATGAAATTATTATAGCTCTTACCCATCTTCTTTCCGGCGATGGTGATCATATTATTGTGCATCCAGTAATGTACGGTTTCATGCCCCAATGCGGCACAACTCTGTGCGATCTCCGCCTCATGATGGGGGAAGATGAGGTCGAGACCTCCGCCGTGTATATCAAACTGCTCACCGAGGTACTTGGTCCCCATCGTAGAGCACTCCATATGCCATCCGGGGAATCCTTCCGACCACGGAGAAGGCCAGTGCATGATATGCTCCGGCGCGGCTTTCTTCCAGAGGGCGAAATCATAAGAGTGTTTCTTCTCGGACTGACCGTCCAGCTCGCGGGTATCGGTGACGATGTCATTGAGGTTACGTCCGGAGAGTTTGCCATACGGAAAATCCTTGGCGTATTTCTCTACGTCCATATAGACAGAGCCGTTAGACACATATGCGTAGCCGTGATCGAGGATCTTCTGCACGAAAGCGATCTGCTCAATGATATGTCCCGAAGCGTGCGGTTCGATGGAGGGCGGCAACACATTGAGCGCCGCCATGTCGCGGTGGTATCGGTTGGTATAGAACTGTACCACCTCCATCGGCTCGAGCTGCTCAAGCCGTGCTTTCTTAGCAATCTTATCTTCGCCTTCGTCCGCATCGTGCTCGAGGTGTCCTACATCGGTGATATTACGTACATAACGCACCTTGTAGCCCAGATGCTGCAAGTACCGATAGAGGATATCAAACGTGATCGCCGGACGTGCGTGCCCCAAATGGGCATCGCCATAGACGGTAGGTCCGCATACATACATGCCAACATGTCCCTCATGAAGAGGTTTGAACGTTTCCTTGAGTCGGGTTAATGAATTATAGATCTCCAACATAAAAACTGTTTACTATTTACCATTGTTAAAACCTTTGCGGGTGCAAAGGTAGTGTTTTTTTTTGATATATGCAAGGATTAGGGTATAAAAAAACGCCCCATAGGACGTTTTTTGTAGCGGGACCCAGGATTGAACTGGGGACCTCATGATTATGAATCATGCGCTCTAACCAGCTGAGCTATCCCGCCATGTTTTTTGGTGCTTTCGATTAAAAGCGGGTGCAAAAGTACTGCTTTTTTTTGACATACGCAAATATTTTTGCATTTTTTTGCTAAAAAAGCGCTTTTTACCCCACATTGAACTGACTTCCGCCAATAAATTCGCGCAAAATAGAGGTTCGCGGGATATATGAAGAGTCCAAAGCCTCAAAGAAACTGAGGTATCCTAACAACAGTTTGGCAACTTCATATTCCGCCGATACAGCCGGTACTGTCTGGAGTGCTTTTTCTACCGTAATGCGCATCGCCGGCAACTCGTATGTCATGGAGGTGTCAAACTCCACATCCGCCTCTTTACGAAACGGTTCAATCCACATTGCCTCACCTTCTACTACCGACGGCCATGAAGCGATGGTTTGCTGCGGACTCTTTCCGCGCGTACGCAAGTCGCGACTCATGCGCCGGAGCAGTCGGTGAACATACGTAGGTACCCAACGACTGCCATCCAGAGATACCGCACTCATCGGTGCTGCATAGATCTTGTACTTGCAGTCCGGGGCAATATGCTCGGTGAGCAGCGGATTGAGCGCATGGATGCCCTCTATGACCATAATCGTCTCTGGCTCCAAACGGAGCGTGTCGCCTAAATACTCCCGTTTCTCTTCCGTAAAATTAAATGTAGGCAATGCAATCTCTTTGCCCTCTATTAGCGCTTTGAGATCTTCCTTCAATTGCCGGATATCCAGCGCATACACGGATTCCTGATCCCTTGTACCATCCTCTTTCAAGGGAGTAAGCGTACCATCTACATACCAGTTATCCAACGAGAGAGCCACGGGTTGCTTGCCTTGCGCCAAGAGTTCCAGACAAAGACGATGGCTTGTACAGGTTTTCCCACTGGACGATGGCCCCGCTAAAAGAACAACGCGTACGCCTGCACGCGAACATATTTCTCGCGCGATATGCGCAAGCTGATCTTTGTGATACTGCTCTCCTTCCGCTACCAATTGCTTGGCATGTCCGGACTCAATCATCTCGTTGATATACGCCACTCGGCGTTTTGATTCCTCCATCATAAGGCATCTACATCTATTATGGTTTTTACATTTTTATTCGATGAAACCGACCATATTTGATCAATCGTCTCTTTTAATCGGCGCTTCGCTTCAGAGAAATTAGCCCCTTGCTCAATACGTAACGTCAACTCCCTGATCGTATAAGCTTGCACACGCTCTATTGAGGGTATGATGACACCAGATACACGCTCACCGAAGATACGCGCAAGATAAGTCTGCAGTTGGGTAGCCGTCCTATGAACCCGCACGCCGTTATGGTCACGCATCTGAAGCCGGATCACCCGATAGAATGGCGGATAGTTGAATAGTTTGCGCTCGGCTATCTGCTGGGAATAAAGCGCCGTGTAGTCATGCTTCCGAACCATAGACAAGACCGCATTGGAGGGGTCAAACGTCTGCATCCATACCTCGCCCTTCGTACCTTTGCGCCCTGCCCGGCCTGCCACTTGCTCCAGCATCTGATATGCCCGCTCGTACGCCCGGAAATCCGGTTGGTTAAAGAGCGGGTCGGTATTGAGCACTGCCACCAACCGCACATCGTCGAAATGCAATCCTTTTGTGATCATTTGCGTTCCGACGAGTATGTCACATTCGTGCCGTGCAAACGCATTGATGATATCTTGATACGCTGATTTATTGCGGGTCGTATCAAGATCCATACGCAGCACGCGGGCCTCGGGGAAAAGGGCCTGTATCTCATCTTCTATCCGCTCTGTCCCAAAGCCGATCGTCTTCAGTTCTCCGCCGCATTGCGGGCAAACAGGCGGTACGGGCATCCGATAGCCACAGTAATGACATCGCATTTCGTTCTCACGCTTATGCAGCGTCATCGGCACATCGCATTGTACACAGCGGGGCGGCTGACCGCATTGGACACACTGCAACAGAGGAGCATACCCTCGGCGGTTCTGAAAGAGGATAACCTGCTTGTTATCTGCCAAACACTGACGGATACGTTCGACCAGCGGGTCGCTGAAATGGCCATACATCTCCTTGCGTTCATATTGCCGCCTAAGGTCGATGAGAGTGATATCCGGCAATTCGACACCTCCGTAACGTTCCGTAAGACAAACCAAGCCATACACTCCTTTTTGAGCCAGGTAATAGGTCTCAATAGAAGGCGTTGCCGTGCCTAAGAGCACTTTTGCCCGGTGAGTCTTAGCTAACATAATAGCCGCCGCCCGCGCATGGTAACGCGGTGCCGGCTCTGCCTGCTTGTAACTGGGATCATGTTCCTCGTCCACAATGATGAGACCCATATTCGGAATAGGCAGGAATATCGCACTCCGTGCGCCAAGGACAACGAAATTGTCAGAACCGGATAATGGGAGATGGGCTATATGACTATATCGCTGTTCACGCTCAGCGTCGGTAAAACGACTATGATAAACAATCAGTCTATCGCCGAAGATGCACTGAAGGCGGGAAGTAAGTTGGGTAGTAAGCGCGATCTCAGGAACCAAATACAATACATTCTTCCCTGCAGCCAACTGCTTTTCTATCAAATGAATATAGATATCCGTCTTCCCGCTGGAGGTGACACCATGAAGCAGTACAATATCTTTACCAAAAGACCAAAAAGTCTCGATTTCATCGACACTTTTATCCTGTATCTCTGATAGTGTATGCGAGGATTCAACAGGACCTGTATAAGGTGCTATCAACGTTCTACGTCGCTTGGGAGGATTCGTCAGCCGCTTATCCAAGCCTCCCGGCAAAGCCGCAGCCATCACCTCTCCTAAAGTACACATATAATAGCTGCTCATCCATTGCCAGAGAGCTAACTGCTCAGGCGACACGGAGGGAGCCGTATCCGCGATGGAGGAAATGGGGCGTATCTTAGTTGTCAGGGTGGGGTCTATCGGCTCAGTATGGACACGCAGTACTACGCCTCGTACCTCTTTCTTCATCAGCGGTACGATAACTCGTGTACCGGGTGCCGGTATAGAAAAACCATCCGGGACGCTATACGTATAACAATCTCGGATGGCTAAAGGCAATATAACATCAATGTAATGAGCCATTTAGTCGTTTACCCACCATCATTTATGCTTCTGCAGCAAGGGCCTTGTTGTAACAATCGCGGCAAAGGGGTTCATAACTATCCGTTTCTCCCAGAAGCACGCGCTTGTCAGACGCCACCAGACGATGGCTCACGTACGCCAAGTCACCGCAGTGAACACAGATCGCATGCGTCTTATATACGTCCTCCGCAATCGCCATCAATGCAGGCATCGGGCCAAAAGGAATACCCTTAAAATCCATGTCCAGACCAGCCACAATTACGCGGATTCCGCGATCTGCCAATTGCTTGCAGACATCCACTATTCCCATATCGAAGAACTGCGCCTCGTCAATACCTACTACATCGATGTCATCGACCATGAGCAGGATGTTCTGACTACTGTCCACCGGTGTCGATTGAATGACATTACGGTCATGGCTGACCACATCCTCATCGCTATACCGGACATCGATAGCGGGTTTGTAGATCTCCACTCGCTGTTTGGCAAACTTAGCGCGTTTCATACGGCGGATCAGTTCCTCAGTCTTACCGCTGAACATCGAGCCGCATACGACTTCGATGGAGCCCTTACGCATCACCGGCCCCTTGGTGTCTCGTTCTGAAAACATATTATGAGGTAGATTTAATTATACGATTTATTCATTGAGTTTGATATCCTGCGCATTCATCTGAAGGGTTGTACGACCATGGAAACTATTCTCTTCCAGATAGAAACAGATATCCACACTTCGTCCGTTCTGCAGATGGGATGCTTTTTCTCCCTGTCCAAACGCGATACCATCCATTGCGACAATACGGTCCGTCAAATCCAAATGCAGATGTTTGCCGTCACTCACGGAGCGTGTATTGCGATTATTGATCAAATGGCGGCATAAGAAGAGCGGCCGTTCGTTACCCGGGCCAAAAGGCTCCAGGCATTGGAGAATCTTATACATCTTCCAATTCATATCACTCAGCTCGACCTCCGCCTCTACATCCAAGGTAGGAACCTGCTGCTCGGGCTTTATATGCGCGGCTACGTATTCCTCGAACCTACGCTTGAATTCGGGCAGATCGGCCTTGTGCATACTCAGCCCCGCAGCAAACTTATGACCACCGAAATTAGTGAGCAGGTCCCGGCAGGAGTCTATCGCCGTATAGATATCGAAATCACTAACCGAACGTGCGCTACCGCTGATAATATCATCCTCACCGGCTGTCAATACGATTGTAGGACGATAGTAGGTTTCCGTCAAGCGACTCGCCGCAATACCCACAACGCCCTTATGCCACTCAGGCGAGAAGACAACAGTAGTGAATTTATGCGTATTCATCGGATCTTTTTCGAGTTGGGCAAGCGCTTCATCAGTAGTCTTGGAATCAAAATCCCGTCTATTCTGGTTATACGAATCAATATCCTGCGCAAAGCGGTCTGCAGCGTCCGCATCATCCGTAATGAGCAGCCTTACTGCTTCTGCCCCGCTCTTGATACGTCCGGCTGCGTTGATACGCGGACCTATCTTATAGACGAGATCGGTCATATTCACCGTCTTTCCCTCGATCCCTGCCACACGCATGATGGCCTGCAAGCCCACAGAAGGCGACGCATTCAGCGCACGCAACCCATAGAAGGCAAGGACACGGTTCTCCCCCGTCAGCGGCACGATGTCGCTCGCAATACTCATTGCCAAAAGGGGCAATAAACGATAGACCTCCGTCATATCCAATCCGCGCCGTTGAGCATATGCCTGCACGAGTTTGAACCCCACGCCGCAACCGCTCAACTCTTTATAGGGATAGAGGCAATCCGCTCGTTTCATATTCAGCACCGCTACTGCTTTCGGAATCACTTCGCCCGGCGTATGATGGTCGCAAATAATGAAATCGACCCCAAGAGAATTGGCATAATCCATCTTATCTACCGCCTTGATACCGCAGTCGAGCGCAATGACCAAAGTACAACCTTTCTCTTTAGCCGTATCAATGCCCTTGGTGGATATACCATAGCCTTCCGTATAACGATCGGGAATGTAATAAAGAAGATTATCGGTTTGTGTACGGAGGAAAGAATACATGAGCGCAACGGCTGTCGTCCCATCTACATCATAGTCGCCATAGACCATGATACGTTCATGGTTGTCTATCGCACGGCACAGCCTATCCACCGCCGCTGTCATATCGCGCATGAGGAAGGGATCATGCAGGCTGTCAAGGGACGGACGGATATATGCCCGAGCCTCTGCAGCTGTCCGCAAACCCCGTCCGGCTAAGATACGACCCGCTACCGGACTGATTTCCAGTTCGGCACTCAATCGCTCGGCAGCCGTTTGTTCCTCCGGCGTCAGTTGTTTAATATTCCAATGTATATTCATCTGCTTCTTCCCATTGGGGCAATACTTCGCGGAAATGACGCAGTTTCTCAATAGAGAGATCGACTATCCGTGTTCCCTCCTCATGGTCCTTGAATTCCGCTACATCTTTAAGCCATGTGTCGTATGCCGCTGAATGACCATTATAATCTAACTGGAGTCCGTCTGTTCCGACCATGTTCACACCTACCGCGTAGCAGTGGTTCTCTGCCCCGCGTGCCGACAAGAGTGTATCCCAATACTGGATGCGCACGGTGGGCCAACATGCCACACAGACCAAGATATCATATAGATTATGCTTATCCTGGCGCAGCCAAACGGGGAACCGCAAGTCGTAACATACAGCCAGCCGTATCTTCACTCCGCGATACTCAAAGAGTTTACGTTCCATGCCGGGCGTGAAGAACTCCGCTTCCCCGCCACTCCGATACAGATGATGCTTGTCGTAGTACTGCGGAGTATCGTTCGGCCGAAAGATGAACCCGCGGTTGTACAGACATCCTTTCTCAGTCACCATGAGCGAACCGATGATAGCGAGGTGGTACTCATCCGCCATTTGTTGCAGCGCCTGGCAGGTCGGACCGGTAATCCACTCCTCCGCCAGACCCGGTCGGTCAGTACAAAAACCCGTATTAAACATCTCCGGCACCACGGCGATATCTGCCTTCCCCGCTATTGCCCTCAGACGTTCATCCAAAGCGCGCACATTAGCCTGCGGGTTGGCCCACTCTACCGGATATTGCAAAAGTGCTATTTTCACTTCTTGGCTTTTCCTCTCTGTTATTTCTTACCCTTCTTAGCCTCGCTTACCGTAACTATGTTCTCGCGCATCGTTGTATCAGCCTGCATATTCTGCATGCGGTAATAATCCATAATACCGAGATTACCGTTACGGAAAGCTTCTGCCATGGCTTGCGGCACTAAAGCCTCCGCCTCAATCACTTTCGCGCGCGCTTCTTGCGCCTTAGCCTTCATCTCCTGCTCAGAGGCGATAGCCATTGAGCGGCGCTCTTCTGCTTTTGCCTGCGCGATATTCTTATCCGCCTCAGCCTGATCCATCTGCAACTGTGCGCCGATATTCTTACCTACATCAATATCTGCGATATCAATAGACAGAATCTCAAAAGCCGTACCATCATCGAGACCTTTTGAAAGCACTAATTTACTGATGGAATCGGGGTTTTCGAGCACTTGCTTATGGCTCTCCGCGCTACCGATGGAGCTGACAATACCTTCACCTACACGGGCAAGAATCGTATCTTCTCCGGCACCTCCGACGAGTTGTTTGATATTCGCACGTACGGTCACACGCGCTTTAGCAATCAACTGGATACCATCTTTAGCCACAGCCGTTACGGGCGGGGTATCTATCACTCTCGGGTTTACCGACATCTGAACTGCCTCGAATACGTCACGTCCGGCCAAGTCAATTGCCGTGGCCATCTGGAAAGGCAGCGTAATACCGGCTTTGCTGGCCGAAACGAGAGCATGCACTACGCGCTCGATATGACCTCCGGCAAGATAGTGCGCCTCCAATCCGTCTCGTTTTACGTCCGTCAAGCCTGCCTTATGCGCCTCAATCATACAATTGACGATCTTAGCGGGCGGCACCTTACGGATTCGCATCAGAAAGAGCTGAATCAGACTGATATGTACACCACTCACTACGGCATTGATCCAGAGCATGAAGGGTACATAATACAAAAAGATAAATACGGCGATCGTGATTAACACAATCAACACCACTGTAATAGGATCCAACATAATATTTAAGATTTTGATTTGTTACTTCCGATTAGTGAGTTACTCTTTTGTTTCCTCGCTCGCTTTGTCCTCATGCTTGAGTTTGTTATTTGCCAACTCAACATGGCCGTCGATCTTCGTATCGAGCGCCATCTTATCCAAGGCATTGCTGCGCAAGAATCCCCAGATCGCGATTGCGGATACCACCAGACATGACGCCAGCGTGATATATCCGGCCATACGCCCCATACAAATCCATGCGACCAATACAGCCCCGATCAGACACACAAAACCACTTATTCCCGCTATGCCAAAACCAGGCAAAAGGAACATCTCCATTAATAATAACGCGACGCCCGCGAGCACTAATAATACAACTAAAAAAATATCCATGCAAGTCCTTTCGATAAAAAAATTAAAAATTATTTTTTCAAATCGGGTGCAAAGATACTAAATATCTTTGATATATGCAAGCGAATAAAAAAAATTTGCATAAATAAATTAATTATACTACTTTTGCAGCCGATTTTTGAGGCGTACACCTTATTATATTGTATTTATGAGCAAAAATTTAGTGATAGTAGAGTCTCCGGCGAAAGCCAAGACGATTGAGAAATTTCTCGGCCCGGATTATCATGTATTGAGTAGTCAGGGTCATATCCGCGATATCGAGCCTTTAGGCAAGAACTCAATGGGTATTGATTTTAACAACGGCTACCAACCGAACTATGTGATTGACGCACATAAAATTCATCTGGTTGAACAATTGGAGCGCGAGGTCAACAAAGCAGATACAGTTTGGCTCGCATCCGATGAGGACCGTGAAGGAGAGGCCATTGCATGGCACCTGAAAGAGGTTCTGAATCTGGATAAGAAAGATACCAAACGTATTGTTTTCCATGAGATTACCAAGAATGCTATCCAAGAAGCTATTCTCCATCCGCGGGATATTGATTATAATCTGGTGAACGCACAGCAGGCACGGCGGGTATTAGACCGTATAGTGGGTTTCGAATTGTCTCCTATTCTTTGGAAGAAAGTGACAACAGGTCTTTCCGCAGGTCGTGTACAATCCGTTGCGGTTCGATTGATTGTAGAGAAAGAGCGAGAGATCGAAGCCTTCCGTGCTTCCTCCGGATATCGTATTTTTGCCGATTTCATCGGAATAAATCCGGGTGACGCGTCGGTGCTCAAATGCGAGTTGAACCATCGTTTCTCGCATAAGAAAGATGCGATTGAGTTCATGCAAAGTCTTCCTTCGGTCATGTTCATTGTTCGGGATGTACAACGCAAGCCGACGACGCATATGCCGGCTCCTCCGTTTACCACCTCCACCCTGCAACAAGAGGCGGCCCGCAAACTGAAGTTCTCCGTTTCCAAGACGATGCGTCTGGCGCAGTCACTCTACGAAAGCGGAAAAATCACCTACATGCGTACCGACTCCGTCAACTTGTCCACTTTAGCTCTGGCTACCTCAAAAGAGGTGATTACTGAGCAGTTTGGCGCCCAATACGTACACACTCGCCAGTTCCATACCAAGGCTAAAGGCGCACAGGAAGCACACGAAGCTATTCGTCCGACCTATATGAATGTGCCTGTTGCCGGTGAGAATAAAGATGAGCAGCGCTTGTATGAACTGATTTGGAAACGTACCTTAGCCTCACAGATGGCGGATGCCGAGAGCGAGCGTACGACCATTGAAGTATCGGTACATGGTTCTAAATACGCGTTTGTTGCTACGGGCGAAGTGATCACGTTTGACGGTTTTACCCGCGTCTATGTACAATCGACGGATGAGGAGGCGGAAGAGCGTCGTATTTTACCGGCTATGTCCAAACGCGAACGATTGAAACTGGTGGGCGCAGAAGGTGTACAGACCTATGCCAAACCGCCTTTCCGCTACAACGAAGCCACGTTGGTGAAGCGGATGGAGGAATTAGGTATCGGTCGTCCGTCCACGTACGCAACGATCATCGAGACCATCCAACACGTCAAATATGTGGAGAAAGGCTCTATTGCAGGTCAAAAACGCGATATTGCCATCTTGACGCTGAAGAACGGCGACATTGTAGAGCATAGCAAATCGGAGATGTACGGAGTTGAAACACAGCGTTTGTTGCCGACAGATTTAGGCCGCATCACCAATGATTTTCTGGTAGCCAACTTCCCGTCTATCCTCAGTTATGATTTCACGGCACACGAGGAAGAACAGTTCGACCGCATTGCTGTAGGTAAAGCCGATTGGACCCAAACGGTAGATAATTTCTATAAGACCTTTGAACCCTTAGTTTCCTCGATTCCATCGGGAAAAGTAGATGGTCGGTTATTGGGTGAAGACCCTGCAACAGGTCAACCTGTGATTGCCAAAATAAGCAAGATTGGCCCGTGTGTACAACTGGGTGACTCTGCGGGTGTCAAGCCGAAGTTCGCAAGCCTCAAGAAAGGCCAATCGATCTTCTCTATAACGCTCAGCGAAGCATTGGAATTGTTCAAAACCGCCCTGCCTTACACTCTCGGAGAACACGAAGGCAAAGAGGTGGTCGTAGGCGAAGGCAAATACGGACCGTATATCCATTACGACAAACTCTATATCTCTATCCCGCGCGGCAAGAACCCACTCAAGCTGACCATGGAGGAAGCAATTGCCATGATTGCCGAGAAACAACAATCCGGCACACCTATCCATCAATGGGGCACGATTCAGGTTTTGCCGGGTCGGTACGGAGCATATATCCATACTCCGGAAGGCAACTATCAGATTGCCAAAGGAACGGATATCGCAGCTTTAAAAGAGTCCGATGTAAAGGAAATTATTGCTAAAACAGCACCTATTGTGCCCGGAAAACGCACTTTTAAGCGAAAAAGTGCAAAATAATTGCAGAAAAATTTGCACAATTCAGAAAAAAGCAGTACCTTTGCACCCGCTTTTGAAGGAAAGCGTGTAGAGCGAGAAAATTTTGCCTCAGCAAAATAATCGAGAAATGCTCTGCATTTCGAGAAGTAGCGCAGTTGGTAGCGCACTACGTTCGGGACGTAGGGGTCGGGCGTTCGAGTCGCCTCTTCTCGACAAAAGGATGGTTTTAGGACCATCCTTTTTGTTTGGCGACTCTCCGCCCTCGGGGTTCTCCGCCACTATCGTTCTGTCGATTATTGCCGTGGAGGCAATTTTCGAGTCGCCTCTTCTCGACAAAAAGGACAGTCTAACGGCTGTCCTTTTTGTCTGTTATGATTTGTGGGTATGTAATTATCGTAAGCGTGCGGCTTTGAGAGCCTGAGCCACCTCGCGTTTGTCATCGGCCTCGCGTAATGATTGACGCTTGTCGTATGTATGTTTACCCTGACAGAGTGCTATTTCCATTTTCGCAAGCCCCTTATCGTTGATAAACAGCTCCAGGGGGATGATGGTCTTTCCGGTATCCTTGGTTGCCTTCTCCAGTTTGCGTATCTCACGTCGTTGGAGCAGCAGTTTGCGGTCCCTTTTGGCCTCGTGGTTCGCGTAAGAACCGAAGCGGTACTCGGCTATGTGCATCTGTTTGACGTACATCTCTCCGTGTTCTACGGCACAATAGGAATCGACCAGCGAAGCTTTCCCCTCGCGGATCGATTTTATCTCCGTGCCGAATAACTGAATACCGGCGGTATAGCGATCAAGAATGATGTACTCAAACTTCGCTTTCTTGTTGAGAATCCGTATGTTGCTCTTTAACTTCAACTTTCTTATATTTCTTTTGTCTTTGTTCCCATCGTTCGCGTGCATACTGCTGCATATCGATGACGGTATCATTTTCATCGATGATCTCAAGTCCGAAAATGGTCTCAATGATATCCTCGAGGGTTAAGATGCCCACAAACATACCGTATTCATCGATGATTTGTGCGATTTGGGATTTCTGCTTGAGCATCGAATCGAAGATCGTACCGAGTGTCAGATCCTGGTCAAAAGCCGGCAACGGTCGTTTGATACTTCCCAAGGTCTTACGGAAATGATCCTCCGTGAGATCCTCCAGTGCATCGTTACGCAGTACATATCCCGTGATATACTCCGGCGCTTCGGGTTTATAGAGGGGAATACGCGAGAAATGGTCGTATTCATCGTTGTCGTAATAAGCACGAAGGGTCATGTTCTCCGGCGCAATCTTAGCCACCACTCGCGGCGTCATGACGTCATACGCATGAATGGAGTCCAACCGCATCAGATTAGTAAAGATCTTATTCTCGTCTTCATCCACCACGCCTTCTTCTTCGCCTACATTCACCATTGCTAGGACCTCTTCGCGGCTCACCGTCGGGTCATCCTCATTATCCGGTACTGCGCGGGAAATGAGTTCGACGAGCAGAACCAAGGGATAGAGTATTATAATCAGGAAATGGATCGTCCTTGCCGTAAATCCCATCAGATTACGCCAATAGGTAGTACCTATTACTTTCGGGATGATCTCGCCGAAGAAGAGGATCAGGATCGTAGTGATGGCGGACACGAGTCCGAACCATTTGGAGCCGAAGACCGCCGTGGCCTGCATACCCACACCGGCCGCTCCGATGGTATTGGCTATGGTGTTCAAGGACAGAATAGCCGCCAAAGGACGACTGGTATCGTCCTTGTATTTCTTCATCCGCGTAGCAGGTCTATACCCCTCTTCCTCGCGTAAGTTGATATAGCTATAGGTGGTTGTCATCAGTACCGATTCCAATACGGAACACAGGAAACTGACGGCCATTGCGCCTAATAAAAAGAGTAAAAGTAAGTTCATAAATCCAATTTGAGTGCAAAGGTACTGCTTTTCTACGACATATGCAAATGTTTGCGCATAAATAATTAGAAATTATACTTCGTCATGAGTTGCACACGATGGTTCGTTACCCAGTGAAGTCCTTTTTCCGCCAAGCCGTGGGTATTGATTTGTGTCACATCGCCATAATGAACCGAAGTGATCTCATACTCACAGCCGAGCTGGAACTTACCGATGGTCCAAAGGATTGTCGGCGTCAGACGCCACATCCGCTTCATGTTCGGCACACGCGGGTAGTAATAGTAATCGGTTATCTCGGACGTACTGATGATACCATCTCCATTCGGGTCATACAGAGCCTTCTTGGTACCGAAATTACGGATGTATCCGGCAAAGAGTATTCCCTCCAACCGCTGCGGGTGTTTGTCCTCCTGTTTTCCTACCTGTCCGCCATAGACGATGCTGATCCATGAAGAGGACGTGCGCGTCGGCGTATAAGAGTACGATCCGCCTTCGTTGATACGACTCACGCCATAACCGCCGTTGAGGTTCATGTGCTCTCCGGCCTCAGCAAAGATAGACTTCGCTTTGATAGAGAAATCGCCTTTCTTATACTGGAGATAGACAAAGGGCGAGATCGTGGTAATACGGTCTTTCACTTTGATCGTCGTCGGTACTAATGTATCTTTACCTAATATTACTGTATTATGCTTAATAGGTTTTCCATTTGCATCCAATGCTATTCCCGTTTGGCGGGGCTTGATACTGAGCAGGTCTGCTCCGACGCGGACCAACCACCCCTTATGATGGAAAGACAAACCCAGATAAGCTTCCGGTGTTTTGGAGTATCCGATATACTCTGCCGTTTGTCCCCTTGGTCCAATCGATTGATACTGCATCTGCCAGATAGCCGCAGCGGTGAGCGTGAAATACTGCCCTAAGCGTGCGTCCATCTTGACCTGCGGCGTACGGCTGAACGGACCGAAAGGCGCACCGCTGTTCAGCGCGATGACATCACTCAAGTCAGCAGCCATCGGGTGCCATTCCTGACCCATTAATAAATCCACACGCGCGTAATCCTTACTATTCATACGCAGGCTGTCCCATGCCAGCGTCAGATAAGCCCGACGCAAACGGAACTGCGCTACGCCGCCCACTTTATGCACCGTACCGCTCAGACCGGCATAGAAATCCGCTTCTATCTTTGCGCCGAACTCCGTATTACGCCATTTATAGCCTACTACATCCAGTCCGACACGGGTGGTGAGCGAGAGGAAACGGAAGGTGCTCTGCGCGTTGAGATCCTGTCTCTCTACGCCGGTGGTCGCAGCTTCTTCCGGCGTCATATTCCAGCTCTCGTCATAGGGCTGGTAATTATACAAGTCACCCGTACCGGACATACTCTCCCGGCTGTCAAAGGCGAAATAGTTACGGATAAATCCGTACGGCTTATAGTGCTGTTTGAGATGGCTGAGCACCGCTTTTTTCTTAGCGTCCTTGCTTGCTTCATTAGTCGTTTCTTGCGCGTTCACAATGCCTGTAAACACCAATGCACATAGTATAAGGATATATTTTCTCATAGGGCGTATATTATTTTTTTGCTGCTTCGTCGAACTTAGCCTGCATAGTAGGGTTCTTATAGGTCAACCGTTTGACGGAGACGTCCTGCAGTTTCTTATCGGCGGCATTGAGGTTATCGCCGGATTTGACGAGGTTCTCCCGCACTTTGGTCAGATGAGCGATGGTCTTGTCTATCTCGTCGATGGCGTCTTGGAAACGCTCGTTAGCCAAGCGGACATTACGTCCGAAAGCATCCTTGAAGGCTGTCAGTTTCTCTTCAAAATTGGTAACATCCACCTGTTGCGCTTTGACGAGTGCCAGTTCGCGTTTGGCATCCAGGCTCTTCCGGCTGGTCTGACACAGGAGTGTGATGAGCGGCACAAAGAACTGCGGACGGATGACGTACATCTTCTCAAAGCGATGACTCATATCCACAATACCGCCGTTATAGAGTTCACTGTTGGGTTCGAGCATCGAGACCAAGACGGCATATTCGCAGTTTTTCTTCTTGCGGTCCGCATCCAGTTTGGCCAGGAAATCCTCGTTCTTATGTTTGGTAGCCGTTTCGTCGTTCTCGTTCTTCATCTCGAACATGATCGAAACGTACTCTACTCCGTCGTCCGAGGTATCGCGGAAGACGAAATCGCCTTTCGTACCTTCCACCACTTCGTTATCTTTCTCGAAATAGGCATTGGGGAAGAGTGGTCTTATCCGCGCGAACTCGGTGGCACAGTGTTGCTCCAAGGTCTCGCCTACCATCTTGGTAGAGAGGCGTAACTTCATATCTTTGTAGTAAGCCACCTGCTCCTGCAGGGCCTTGGTCTGCTCTTCCATCTGGGTACGCAACATAGCGAGCTCCTGGTCTTTCTTCATGTATTCCTCCGTTGCCCGCTGGCGTACTTGCGCGACCGCTAATTGTTTCTGTTGCTCGGCCTGCTGGAGTTGCGCCTGAAGGGTCTGCAGTTGTAACTGCGTCTGTGCTTTCTCCGCCGCCATTTGCGCTTTGTCTGCGGCTTGCTGCGCTTGTACACGTGCCTGCTGGTTCTGCTCCAATTCATGCACGCGACGCGCGAGCTCGCTCTCGAACTCGGCATTCTTTACCTGACCCAACAACGCTGCGTAGTCACTCTCATCTACCGTAAACACATTCCCGCAATGCGGACATTTCAATTCTTTCATCTCTGCGCCAATTTTGGCGCAAATTTACTGCTTTTTTTTGACATATGCAAATAAAATCAAAGATTTTTAGTAGAAAGTCGAAAGACAAAAGTTCAAAGATATTATACCAAGTTCTGCGCGAGAGTAACCGAATCGCGTATTAATCACGCGTTAATCACGTGTTAATAGCCTATTATACCATCGGCGCAGACCTTATATTTTCTGCGTGTTCCAAGGAGAGAGTGGTTGAAAAACCAATACGGGCGCACAGCGCCCCATTGTATCCCGCCCGAATTGATAGATTTTACGAACCCGCATATGCCTGAAAATGAGCACTTTCTGAACATGATGTAAGGGGCATCTCGGAGTAATCTCGGAGGCATCCCGAGGGCAACGAAGAATACACTACACGGTAAGTGTAGTGGAGGGTTGTCCCTAATTCTTCTCAATCAGTTTCCACGAATACTGGTCATTACTGAATTTTATAATACCCACATTTCGTTGCATCGTGCATGAATCCGAACAAGTAGTAACATTAATATAATCAGGATCTATCGTATAATGGGGAACTTCGAAACATGAATTATGATTAATATCCAGCAGACAATACTCATAAAAAGTATCCTCTTCTCCATCATAACTAACGCTCATATCAACCAGTAAATAACTACTTGCATTCTTCAATACTACTACATCGGAATATCCTTCTACAACATAACTGAAAGTTGCATTTTCTTCATCTCTATAGCCTAACAGATCGTCTTCCTCTTCATATCCACGCTCGAAAAATTCACTCGTTTCCACCACAAAACCTTCTACTTGAGTTTCTTTGGTTGCTAAATCCGTCCGCAGAAAATAGACGCTGTCACCGACCTGATAATTGTCCGTCAGGTAAGGCATCCAGTTCTGTGCTGTTTCTTTCATTTTCTTGATCATGTCATTCGAAGGACCGTCGTCATGATGGCACGATGCAAAAAGGCATAATGCCATGAATAATACTGCAATAATTCTGGTTGGTTTCATAATGATTATTTATTTAATAATTGTTAATAATTTAATAGTAATAATTAATCGGCACTATGAAAAGTGCCATCAAACCAATTTGGTTTGACGGCTGCAAAAGTACTGCTTTTTTTTGATATACGCAAATAAATCTGTATTTCTTTGATAAAAAATGTCTTCTGCCGTTAATCGATCCGTTTCTGGATTTTGCAAACAACTAAAAATGTTCTATTTCACCATACTGAGTGTACTAAAAGACAAAAACCGCTACGTTTTGCAACGCAGCGGCCGGCTTATGAAGAATACACTACGTTATTTCACGTAGCGGAGAGTTACAGACGAATAAGGTTATTTACGTCTATAGAACGTCCATTCCAAAAAGTCAGTGTCTTTATAGTAATAAAGACCAACATCCTTTTTGATTATGGCGCCATTTGAAAGAGTTATTGTCTCCGGAATCTCCTTTCCTTTTGTGGCGTCATAGGTATAACTGCCATTGATCTCAAAGGCTCCTCCTGTAATTTGTTGGAAGTTGATGTTTAGTAATGTGCCATTAGTCACTTCTGCTTTCAAAGACACAAAATATGTTCCACCCCTACCATCAGAACCATTCATAGTCGTAGTGAGTTGCAATTTCTTATTCGCATAGGTTGTTTTAGCATCTACAACGGTATAAGTCACATCAGCGGTTCCTCGAGATTCAAAAACAATCTTATCCATGTTTTTGTACGGGAAATAACTCTTCAGCAGTTCTGTACTAATGGTGTCAGTCTGCGGTGCCGGAGGTGTTGGTTCGTCATCCGACTTGTTTTTCTTACAACCGATTACGAGCATACAGCTCAATACAATCAATAATAATTTTGTTGCTTTCATAATCATTTGAATTTAAAAATTGTTCTTATTGCCGGTTATTGTACTTGTTGCCCTTGCACGTTGTACATTTTTCCTTCGTACAGGAAGAGGAGTTGGCCGTCTTTTAGGATTTTGGTTGCAGACGGAGTATTAGCCGGCGTATTTTCTACCGCCTGCGGGACTTGATACTCAAATGTGCCGACGATAGTATAGTCCCATGCAGGGTTCGTCAACTCAAGCGTATAAGTGCCGGATTCCGTGAGGGTTGTTGAGATCGAATCCGTGAAAGTGGTGGCTTTTATAGCACGTTTGACGGCCGGCGCATGGTTTGCTGACGGCGCTTTGTAAAGAACCATGTTGATTTCCATATCCCTCAATACATAGATGGAAAGTATATCTTTGCTCATCCGTCCTTGATGAACAAAGGAATAGTGTCCGATAATTCTTCTGGATAGCGTTTTAGATACTGATAGTGCTCAATCCATTGGTCATCGCCAAAACGTCCCCAATAGCTCCACTCAATCTCATTTCTTGTAATATTTCGAATTTTAATGGACGTATACGGTGTTACCGAATCATTTTCTTGAATGGCTCCAAACAAGTCTTCTATCCATATTTCCACGAATACATTATTTCCAGATATGTTACGATATGGCTCTATACCATAAAATTTAGGAGTAGAATAGCATGTAGGGCAAATCATTTGCATCGTACTATCGGTGAAAGTATAGAGAAATTCGTCATCCACATCATTCTCTTTTGTAGAACGAGATGTCATCAGTTTTTCTTTATATACCTTCCAATTTCCTTTTAATAATTCAGTTATCATTCTGGAATCAAAAAAGCAACCCAGTCTATTGCCTTGCGTTGATGTATAAACTTGTTCGCCATTTTTATAAGCACATAGAATAGCCTGTGAACCTTCCTCTATAAAGGAGTGAATAATCGGTGCTCCGTAAGATACTCCAACTCCTTCTATGATTTTATAAGTATAGGCATAGAGCGTGGAATCATCACTGCCATTTTTTAAGTGTCCAACCACGTTAATCATGAATTCGCGTGGATTTTTGTAATCAACAATAGTATTAACTACCACTTTTTTAATATCTAAATAATATGGAAGACCCTCTCCTACCCAGAAGTTCTGCAAAGTATCCTTCTCCTGAGCACTCCAATCGTATAGTAAATACTCATGCATTCGATTTACGGGGATACCGAAAATCTTACTTGCATCTTCGCTCTCGCGCAACGCGCCTATATATACATTTTCATAGAATGCTTTTGTATAATGAGTAGAATTGATTGTTGTATCGCCTTTTAAATAATAGTGACGTGTTTGAGAAGACCAACTCTTGTACGGCATAATAGTATCTATACCATAAAAATTATAGTACGCTGGGTCAGTGAACTTTAACACATTCCACTCATCACAAAGGGATGTTATTTGACTACCACTTGCCCAATTCAAATTCCATACGCCGGCTGCTATCGCGAGCACGAGCGTCAACATAATTCTTTTCATAATCACACAAATTTTGAAATCCGGTGCAAAATTACTGCTTTTTTTTGAACCCTGCAAGAAAACATGTTTGAAAAATGAAAATCGCAAACTGCTGATATTGAGCAATTTGCGATTTTGGATGTTTGAAAAATGACATTAACGCTCATTTTTTGTCCGCTTGCGCCACGACGCCCCTTGCCTCACGGATAGCGCGAGGTGTACACGCCATGCATAGTCCGGCGATGCAGCAAACGAATATGAGGTTCTTTACATTCACGGCTGCAAAATTAGTACATTTTTTTGATATATACAAAAAAAAACGCCCCGAAGGACGTTTTTTTGAAGCTATAGCCGATACTTAGAGTTGCGGACCGGCTGCAACGAGTGCCTTGCCTGCCTCGTTGGTCGTGTACTTGTCAAAATTCTTGATGAAGCGGGCAGCGAGGTCTTTTGCCTTAACTTCCCACTCAGCCGCATCTTTGTAGGTGTCGCGCGGATCGAGGATAGCAGGATCAACGCCCGGCAGAGCTGTCGGAACCTCGAAGTTGAAGTACGGGATCTTCTTCGTCGGAGCGGTGAGGATGTCGCCGCCGAGGATAGCATCGATGATACCACGGGTGTCACGGATGGAGATACGTTTGCCGGTACCATTCCAGCCGGTGTTAACGAGGTATGCCTTCGCGCCGGATTTCTCCATACGTTTAACCAACTCCTCTGCGTATTTGGTAGGATGGAGCTCCAGGAACGCCTGACCGAAGCAAGCGGAGAAAGTCGGCGTCGGCTCGGTGATACCACGCTCGGTACCTGCCAACTTAGCGGTGAAACCGGAGAGGAAGTAGTACTTGGTCTGCTCCGGAGTCAGGATAGAAACAGGAGGCAGCACGCCGAAAGCGTCAGCGGAGAGGAAGATCACGTTCTTGGCTGCAGGACCTGCAGAGATAGGACGAACGATCTTCTCGATGTGGTTGATAGGATACGATACACGGGTGTTCTCGGTCACGCTCTTGTCCGCGAAATCGATCTTGCCGTTCTCGTCCACGGTTACGTTCTCCAAGAGAGCGTTGCGGCGGATAGCGTTGTAGATGTCCGGCTCGCTCTCTTTGTCGAGATTGATAACCTTGGCATAGCATCCGCCCTCAAGGTTGAATACGCCCTCGTCGTCCCATCCGTGCTCGTCGTCACCGATAAGGAGACGTTTCGGGTCGGTGGAGAGAGTGGTCTTACCGGTACCGGACAGACCGAAGAAGATAGCGGTGTTCTTGCCCTCCATGTCGGTGTTAGCGGAGCAGTGCATCGAAGCGATGCCTTTCAGCGGCAGGTAGTAGTTCTGCATGGAGAACATACCTTTCTTCATCTCGCCGCCATACCAGGTGTTGATGATCACCTGCTCACGACTGGTGGTGTTGAATGCCACACAGGTCTCGCTGTTCAGACCGAGCTCTTTGTAGTTCTCTACTTTAGCTTTCGAAGCGTTGTAGATAACGAAGTTCGGCTCGAAGTTCTCCAACTCCTCTTCGGTCGGCTGGATGAACATGTTCTTTACGAAGTGTGCCTGCCATGCTACCTCTACGATGAAACGGACAGCCAGACGGGTCTCTTTGTTAGCACCGCAGAAAGCATCCACTACATAGAGGTTCTTGTTGGAAAGCTCCTTGATAGCCAGCTCTTTCACCTTAGCCCAAACATCCTCGGACATCGGGTGGTTGTCGTTCTTGTAGCCCTCAGTGGTCCACCAAACGTTATTGTGGCTCTGAGCGTCATCCACGATGTATTTGTCTTTAGGCGAACGGCCGGTGTAGATACCGGTCATTACGTTTACTGCACCGAGTTCGGTCAACTGACCTTTGTCATAACCGGTCAACTCAGGCTTGGTCTCCTCTGCGAACAGATACTCGTACGAGGGGTTGTGTGCGATGACGGTCGCACCCGTAATACCATACTTGGTAAGATCTAATTTGCTCATGATAATTTATTTTTGTTTTATTTGTTTGTAATGTTTGATGTCTCTCACGCGACGTTTGAAGTCGTTAGACCTACTAAATCGGCAACAAAGGTACTACATTTTTTGCAATTGTGCAAATATTATACCTGTTTTTTAAGAAAATTTCTTAAAATTGTCACTTTAGTTTGCCAATTTCGGAAAAAAGCAGTATCTTTGCATGGTTTTTTATCCCATGAGATACGAAAAAGAGGACATACAACAAGCGCTGAAGGTACTTCGGGAAGGAGGTATCATCGTCTATCCGACGGATACCGTTTGGGGAATAGGTTGCGATGCTACGAACGCAGAGGCGGTAGCTAAGATCTATGCCCTCAAGAAACGGGAAGACTCAAAATCGATGCTTGTGCTGCTGGATTCGGCAGCCAAGCTGGACTACTATGTCGATGTGCCGGAGGCAGCAGAAATGCTGATAGGCGCTACGCTTAATGGTGGAATGAGCGCGACAAAGTCGCTCAATGGTGACGCTTCGCTTAATGATGAAGCCAAGCCGCTGACAATCATTTATCCGAATGCACGGCACTTGGCGCCAAACCTGATCGCCGAGGATGGATCGATCGGTATCCGAATCACGGATGAGCCGTTCAGCAAAGCGCTCTGCGCACAACTCAAACGACCTATCGTCTCTACTTCCGCCAATATCAGCGGACAACCCACGGCGCATTTCTATAAAGAAATAGCGCAGGAAGTGCGCGAAGGAGCGGATTATGTGTGCCTCTTCCGGCGCGACGATGAGACTCCGCATCAACCCTCGTCCATCATCAAAGTAAATAGTGACAATACGTTTATAATCATCAGACAATAAATGACCAAATGGTAAATGACCAAATGGTAAATGCCTATGACCCTCAGAAGAAAACAGCAATTATGGTATGTAATAGCCGACCTCATCAGTAGCGAACTGGTGTGGTTGTGTTTTCTTATCTTCCGCTGGATGGTATATGACGGACGTGTTCAGTATTTTCAGGATGCACTCATTCCCGCCTTCAGTTTCTGGTTGCCGTTGGTGGTATATCCGTTTATCTGTCTGATCATTTATTACCTGTCCGGTTACTACCTGCAGCCCTTCCAAAAACCGCTGTGGCGGGAGTTCTTACGGACGTTTGTCTCGGCGGCTGTCATTTCGCTTCTCTTCTTCTTTATCATTGTTATTGATGATGAGGTGGAGTCCTATAACCGCTATGTCGTGTCGCTCTGGGTGCTTTTCGGGCTGCAGTTCACACTCAGTTACCTCCCCCGTCTGGCGACCACTTTGCTGTCCCGCCGGCGAGGCATCTTACGCACGAAGACCGTCCACTCGATGGAAGAGGCCCAACAGTTAGTTGCCGGCGAGCAGGACGAAGTGATCATTGATATGCCTGCCGATTATAGTGACCGCCGGTTGTACGAACTCATCGCCTGTCTCTACCCGCTCTCGTGCGAGATCAGTATGGTCCCCCGCGTGTATGATATGCTCACCGGAGCTGCGCGTATCGGGCATATCGACCGGCCTTCTCTCATCCGTATCACAGAGCAACACATGAGCGATGCGGAGATATGTATCAAGCGGGCGTTCGACATTCTTGTCTCCGCCCTCGGTTTGATCCTCCTCTCGCCGCTTTTCCTGCTTATCGCCATCCGTATCAAATGCGGCTCCAAAGGGCCTGTTTTCTATACGCAGGAACGGATCGGTCTCTACAGCATTCCTTTCCGTATCATTAAGTTCCGCACGATGGTCGATCATGCCGAATCGGACGGCGTGCCGCATCTGACCGAGGACAACGACCCGCGTATCACGCATATCGGCAAATGGCTGCGTAAGTACCGGCTGGACGAACTGCCGCAGTTATGGAACATCCTGCGCGGAGACATGTCTATTGTCGGTCCGCGTCCCGAGCGACGCTATTTCATAGACCGGATCATGACACAGGCGCCTTATTACTGCCTGCTCTATAAGGTACGTCCCGGACTCACCAGTTGGGGCCCAATACGGGTTGGCTATACCGACACCATGGAGAAAATGATCGAACGGCTGAATGCCGACATCGTGTATGTGGAGAACATGAGTCTGCTGCTGGATCTCAAGATCCTGTTCTTCACCATCGGCGTCATCGTACGCGGTAAAGGGAAATAATGGAGTATTGCTTATGACTTACGACGAAAATATCAAACGTGCGGAGGCAATTATCGCACAATTAGAAGCCTCCGAAGCCATCAGTATGGAGGAATACAAACGCTTGGCATCAGAGGCCACTGCGCTGCTCAAGGAGTGCAAAAAAGAGATTGAAGGCTTCTCCGGATCCAATCAATAAGCACAGTAATTATAGAAATGTTCTATTTTTTACTCCATATGTAGTTTGCGGCGGGAGGAGAGAAGGATGATGACGGCGGTGATGGCAGAGATGGTGTCGCTCAGCGGAATAGACCACCAGACACCATCTATCGGGTTGTTGAAAAGCGTCGGCAACCATAACACCAACGGAATGAGATACAGCACTTGGCGGGTGAGGCTTAGGAAAATAGCCTTGCCCGCTTTTCCGATGGAAGTGAAGAGGTTACCCGTAACCATCTGGAAACCGATGATGAGCATGGTCGAACAGATGATACGCATCGGTTTGATGGTAAGGTCTATCAGGACGGCGTCATGCGTGAAAAAAAGAAGACGATCCCCATGACGATGGTCGCGTAGAGCGAAGTGAGATAGAAAGATTTCAACATCCGGTCGTAATGCTTCGCTCCGTAGTTATAGCCCGCGATCGGTTGCATTCCCTGGTTAAGACCCATGACCATCATCGCAAAGACGAAGGTCAGACGGTTAATCACTCCATAAGAAGCGATTGCCATATCGCCACCAAAACGCTTGAGCTGGTTATTGATGATGATGACTACAAAACAATGCGCTATGTTATACAAGAAAGGCGACATGCCGATCGCCAGAGCGCGGGTGGTGATATGCCTGTTGAGACGCCAAATTCCCCGATGAAACCGGACTAATTCGTTCTTATCAAGGAACTTCGTGATCTGCCAAACGACAGCGACCGCCTGGCTGATGACGGTAGCCAAAGCTGCCCCGCGTACCCCCATATCGAGACCGAAAATGAAGATAGGATCGAGGACGATATTCACCCCGACCGCCACGATAGTAGCCGCCATCGAGAAACGCGGATGGCCCGCCGAACGAAGCATGGCATTGAGACCGAAATAGATATGCGTGAGTATATTTCCGTAGAGAATAATCTCCATATACTCGCGCGCGTATAATAAGGTGTCTTCACTGGCGCCGAAAGACATCAGAATTGGATCGAGCCAGATCAGCCCAACCACCATCACTACCGCCGAGAGGACCACATTCATCACAATGACGTTGCCAAGTACTCTGTTCGCGCGGTCGTAATCGCGTTCGCCCAGATAGATAGCGAGCAGCGAGGAAGCCCCGACGCCAACGAGGCTGCCAAACGCCGCACAGATATCCATGAACGGCTTGGCAACCGTGAGCGCACCCAACGCCAACGCGCCGCAGCCATGACCGATATAGATACTATCCACAATATTATACAGCGAAGTAGCCGTCATCGCAATGATGGCGGGCAACGCGTACTTCCAGAGAAGTTTATAGATAGGTTCTGTACCTAATTCGGTCGTTCTGGTCATAAGATATACTAGTCTTCTAGTTTACTAGTTTACTAGTCTACTAGTTGACTAGCTATTTTATCAAACTCTATGGCAGCGGGATGGCCGGCTTGCAGGGCGATCGGCGTACCTTCATCGCCGCCCTCGCGGATGGATTGTACCAACGGGATCTGACCCAACAACGGGATATTAAGTTCTTGAGCGAGGTTCTTTCCGCCGTCACGGCCGAAGATATAATACTTGTTATCGGGCAGTTCCGCCGGCGTGAACCATGACATATTCTCCACGAGGCCGAGTACCGGCACGTTGATCTTCTCATTGCGGAACATCTCCACACCTTTGCGTGCATCCACGAGCGCCACAGGTTGCGGCGTAGTGACTACAATAACGCCGGTGAGTTGGAGCGTCGAGACGAGCGTCAGGTGAATATCGCTTGTACCGGGAGGGAGGTCGATAAGGAAATAATCAAGTTCACCCCAATGGGCATCTTCGATGAGTTGCTTGATCGCGTTCGACGCCATACCGCCACGCCATATAACTGCGCTCTCCGGGTTAACGAAGAAACCGATAGAAAGCATCTTCACGCCGTACTGCTCGATCGGCTCAATGAGGGTTCGTCCGTCTTCCTCCACCGAGTACGGCCGTGCGTCCTCACAGCGGAACATCTTCGGTATCGAAGGTCCGTGGATATCCGCATCAAGAAGCCCCACCGAGTAACCCCGGTTAGCCAAGGCGATAGCGAGGTTCGCCGTCACGGTACTCTTCCCGACTCCGCCCTTGCCGCTATGAATGGCTATTACATGCTTGGCATGTATTGGTTGTTGGCTATTCGCTTTTGGCTGTTGGCTATTCTGTTTAACGAACTTGGTATGAATATGCGCCGATATATTCGGATCAATATAGGTCTGTAGGGCTACCTCGGCTGCTTTGAGCACCGATTTCATGAACGGGTCATTATCTTTCTCAAAGATAAGGGAGAACGAGACCTCGAATCCCGATATACGAATATCGTCTTCGAGCATCCCGCTCTCTATCAAATCCTTTCCCGTTCCCGGGTAGCGTACATGACGCAAAGCGTCAATAACTTGCTGTGGATACATTAGCGTATATAGTTCTCCCACTTGGTGTTGCGCATGTCGCCGGACTTCATGAACTCCTCATGCATTGCAAAAGCGCAGGAGAGGTTATGCTGGGTCTGGCCGTGCTTGGAGATCTTGAGGTAGTCGCGAAGCATCTCACGATACTCTGGAGCGACACAGTTATTGATGATCTCCTCGGCACGCTGACGCGGACTCTTACCACGCAGATCGGCAACTCCCTGCTCGGTCACGATGACCTTGACAGAGTGCTCGCTATGATCGAGGTGCGTTACCATCGGAACGATAGACGAGATAGCGCCGTTCTTCGCCGTCGAAGCGGTGGTGAAGATAGAAAGATATGAGTTGCGGGCGAAATCACCCGAGCCACCGATGCCGTTCATCATCTTCGTTCCGCATACATGCGTCGAGTTAACATTACCGTAGATATCTGCCTCGAGGGCGGTATTGATAGCGATGATACCAAGACGACGCGCAATCTCCGGACTGTTCGAGGTCTCCTGCGGACGAAGCAAAAGCTTGTCGCGGTAGAAATCGAGGTCCGCAAGAACTTCCGCCATCTTACTCTCTACGAGACGCAGTGAGCAACCCGAAGCGAACTTACAGTGACCTGCTTTGATGAGGTCCACTACGGAATCCTGGATCACCTCCGAGTACATCTCGAACGGTGGGATATGCGGGTTCTTTCCGAGTTCGCCGAGTACAGCGTTGGCTACGTTACCTACTCCACTCTGGATGGGGAGGAACGAGGCAGGAATACGTCCTTCTTTCATCTCCTTTTCCAGGAACATTGCTACGTTAGCGCCGATCTTAGCGGTCGTCTCATCCACCGGCGTGAAAGCAGCTATCTCGTTCGGACGGTTGGTCTTCACTACCGCAGCGATCTTAGCGGGATCGACCTTGATATGATCAGAGCCGCAGCGGTCCGACGGTTTATAGATAGGAATCTCGCGACGGCAGGGAGGATCAAGCGGCTCGTAGAGATCGTGCATACCACGCATAGAAGCAGGGAACATCTCATTGAGCTCGACGATGATCTTATCCGCCATGCGGCAGATAGTAGGCATGATCCCGATACCGGCAGCCGGCACGATCGTACCATCCTCTCCTACATACGAAGCCTCGATAATAGCCCAGTTGGGTTTGGGCAGGAAGCCATAACGCAGATCTTGCGCCATGTGCGAGAGGTGCATATCGAAATAGTGCGTACCCTCAGCGTTGATCTCCTCGCGCATGGATTTGTTCGACTGATACGGCGTACGGAACTCAACGGCGTGCGCGCGTGCTAACGCGCCATCACAGCTGTCGCCCATAGACGCACCTGTCTCTAATCCTACGCGGAAGGGAATACCTTGTTCGTGCAGTTTCTCAGCGCGTTGCGCCAAGGCAAAAGGAACCGCCTTGGGCACTCCGGTGGCGGTAAAACCACCCATGCCCAAGACGTCACCATGTTGAATCAATTCGGCCGCTTCTTCTGCGGTCATAAATGGTAAAGCCATAGTTACTCTGCTTTGCCGTCGGAACCGAGGACGTTGATGATTTTGTGTTTGTAGAGCTCGGTCATCAGGTCACGTGCCGGACCGCAGTACTTACGCGGATCGAACTCTGCCGGTTTCTCTGCAAACACCTTGCGAACCGCAGCGGTGAAAGCAAGACGGGAGTCGGAGTCGATGTTGATCTTGCATACAGCCGACTTGGCAGCCTTACGGAGTTGCTCTTCAGGAATACCTACTGCGTCAGGCAGTTTGCCACCGTACTTATTGATCATATCTACATACTCCTGCGGAACGGAAGACGAACCGTGCAGAACGATCGGGAAGCCGGGAAGTTTCTCCATTACAGCGTCGAGCACGTCGAATGCCAATGGAGGAGGAACGAGACGTCCGGTCTTCGGATCACGGGTGCACTGCTCCGGAGTGAACTTGTATGCTCCATGGCTGGTACCGATGGAGATAGCGAGTGAGTCGCAGCCCGAACGGGTAGCGAAATCAACAACCTCTTCCGGTTTGGTATAGTGGCTAACAGCAGACGAAACCTCATCCTCAACACCTGCCAATACACCAAGCTCAGCCTCAACCGTTACGTCGTACTGGTGAGCGTAATCAACTACTTTCTTGGTGAGGGCGATATTCTCCTCATAAGGCAGAGAAGAAGCGTCGATCATGACGCTCGAGAAACCGAAGTCTACGCAGCTCTTGCAGAGCTCAAAGCTGTCTCCGTGGTCGAGGTGCAAGCAGATCTGCGGATGCTCCCAACCGAGCTCCTTAGCGTACTCAACTGCGCCTTGAGCCATGTAACGGAGGAGCGTTTGGTTAGCGTAGTTACGCGCACCTTTGGAAACCTGGAGGATCACCGGGCTCTTCGTCTCAGCCGAAGCTTTGATGATCGCCTGGAGCTGCTCCATGTTATTGAAGTTAAATGCCGGGATGGCGTAGCCTCCCTTGATTGCCTTAGCAAACATCTCACGGGTGTTCACAAGGCCTAATTCTTTGTAAGATACCATGATAAAATAAATTTTAATTTGTTATTTGTGATTAAAAAAATATCCAGTTGACTAGCGGACTAGCGGACTAGTAGTCTATTTTCTAAATTCTTTTGCATGGTGGCCGCGAATAAGGATATGATGGTTATGGATGGGCGTCGTGAGGAAGTACTGTGCTACCTCCGGCGTTGCCTTGATCCACACCTGCGTACGGCAGAGGTTCTGCTCGAACTGGCAACGTTCCAACTCTACATCCACCGCCAACAGACGCTGCATATCGCCGCTCATCTTGACCAGCGTATAATCGCCTTTGGGCAAGTCGCCATGGATGGCTACACCTATGCCGGATTCAAAATGCGTGGTATATTCGTACTTCTCCGTCATCTTCAGCGGTAGGGTACAATGCGCAAAGAGTATTTCGCCGTTCGTTTGGATACGTGCCGGGTTCACCTGGAAGCATACTTCGCCGGTTAGTTTCTTACACAGCATCATCGTCAGCAGCGTAGGTATATCTCCTTCGCAGGCCGCAGGAATACCTTCGTCATTCAGTTTACTAAGCGCTATACAACCGGTGTTCTTCACCGTCGTAAGGAGATCGAAACAACGCAGCGTAACGCCCTGCAGTTTCTCGCGCAGAACGATTTCCTTGAGTCGCGTATAGATAGACTCAGCGCCTTTCATACCCGGATCTACTTCGCCTAACGAAGTCATTTCCTCTATGGGTATATCCACCAACTCGATGTTCATTCGCTTGAGTACCTCTTTATAATCCACCGCAGAAGAGATCAGCCAATCGGACGGCTTTCCCACCACGCCGAGACGCAGCGGTTGGTCATTATGCAAAATGGTCTCTGCAGGTACCTCGGTCAACGAAGCCGTTTCTGCCACTTCCGGCAACTCGGTATCATCAGCCGACAACATTACTTTGCCGACACCCTTATGCTGACGGATATAACTGAGGATCTCAAGCGAAGCCGCTAACGAGTTACTATGCCCGCTAACCATCAGATAGACAGGCTTATGCAGGTCGATTAGACCTTCCTCAACGAGATGGACGAACTGCGCCTCTGTGCCTCCGGTTAATACAGCCACAACCTGGTTGGCAGATAGAAAAGAGGACGGTAATTCGAAGGGCAAAGCCAACTTCTCTTTATGCAGTTCGGAAGAAAGAATATTTAGAAGCATTGATGACTTGACTGTTTATTGGTTTATCTTTTATGCCCTCCAGAACTTGGCAGCGTGGTGGCCTTTAATCAATACATGGTGGTCCGAAAGCGGCGATGTCAACATATACTGACTGACGATCGGCGTAGTCTGGATCCATATCTGCGTGCGGCACATGTTCTGCTCAAACTGACAATGGGTTACTTTCACGTTCACCGCCAAGAGACGCTGCATATCCTGGCTTAACTTAACGAGTGTATAGTCACCGGCCGGTACTTCACCATGGATAGCCACACCTATACCGGACTCGAAATGCGTGGTATACTCATGCTTGCTGGTCATACTGAGCGCAATAGTACACTTAGCCATAAGAATCTGTCCGTCCGGCTGGATACGTGCAGGACTACCCATCCATCCCGACTCGCCGGTTAGTTTCTTGCATGCCATCATCGTCAGCAATACCGGTATATCTCCCTCACACGCGGCAGGAATACCATCGTCGTTCAGTTTGCTGACCGCTATACAACCGGTGTTCTTCACTGTCGTAAAGAGATCGAAACAACGAAGCGTTATACCGTCTAATTTATGCTTAGCCACGATCTCTTTCAATCGCTCATAAATAGCCTCAGCGCCTTTCATTCCCGGATCTACTTCGCCAAGCGAAGAGAGTTCCTCAAACGGGATATCTATCAACTCACAGTTCATCTTGGCCAATACCGTTTTGTAATCGACTTGCGAAGCGATAAGCCAGTCGGAAGATTTACCTACTACACCCAGACGCATTTTTTTCTCGTTCTTCAGCACTTTCTCCAGAGGCGTACGGGTCAATGACTCCGTCTCACTGGCATCAGGGAAGACGGTATCGGCAGGATGCTGCATGATCTTCGCTATTCCTTTGCGCTGACGGATAAAACTCAGTATCTCCAACGCCGCCGGAAGCGAGTTGCTATATCCGCTGACCATCAGATAGATAGGACGCTTGAGGTCCACCTCTTTGGCGCGAACCAGACCCATGAAATCCGCCTCGGTACCACCGGACAGAATAGCAACTACCTGATTCTCTTCAATAAACGTGTCCGATACCTTGAATGGTAAATCAGACGTAGACACTTCTGTGTGAAGCTTTGAGCATAATGTGTGTAACATGGCTGTATTGTTTTTTAAAATCCGCTGCAAAGTTACGAAAAAAAAATAACATACACAAGGGTGTATGTCACTTTTCTATCAATTTTATTTCTTTTTTGTTCGAAATGTATAATATTTCTGGCCCAAATAGCTGATGATGACCGTAATTAGGGTGATTATCATCTTTGATGGCGTAGGATACCAACCCAGTATTTCAACGCATAACTTGAGTCCGAAATAGTTAATCGCCAGATTGACGGCGACGATGAGTGTATAACGCCCTAACTGCCGTACGCTATGGAGATCTGAACTCGTAAATGTCACATTCTTTTGCAACCAAAAACCTGTCAGAAGCGTGATAGGAAAGACTACACACAGCGCCGCTATATGAGGCGTGAGGCATAAAAAGTCTTCCTCCGTCCCATTCCTAAATGGAAGGGTAATGTACAGTAATTCGTGACCAATTACAAAATTATAGATGAGAAAATAAAGCACCCAGTCGAGCACCATGTTTCCTCCGCCACAGGCCGCATAACGGAATAGCTGCTTCGACATCCACTTGCTGAACGGCGGATAGAAAAAGTCAATTATTTTGGTGATTATCTGTGCAAGTTTATTCATATCGGCTGCAAAATTACTACTTTTTTAGTAAATATGCAAAGAAAATAGAATTTTTTTTCTTAATTTCTTGTGTATTCCAAAATTTTGTAGTACTTTTGCAGCGCAAAAGCCCGGAAGGGTTCCCTGTAGCGTGTAATTACAGGGATAAGTTTAACTAAATTATCACCATCTATGGACGATTATCATCTAAAAAATGCAGCAAGTACGAGCAAAGAAATTTCTCGGGCAGCACTTTTTGACGGACTTGACTGTCGCCCAAAAAATAGCTGAAACCCTTGTATCGGGCCGAACGATAGAGATCGGGCCGGGTATGGGCGTGTTGACGCAATATCTTCTTAAAAATCCACAGATCCAGCTTACCGCTATCGAGATTGACCGCGAGTCAGTCGCTTATCTGCGTGAATGGTATCCGGAATTGGATCTGGTAGAAGGAGATTTTCTCAAATTGGATCTGAATAAACTGATTCCCGAAGGCGAATTTAACGTCATCGGCAATTATCCATATAATATTTCTTCGCAGATTTTCTTTAAGGTACTCGATTACAAGGATCGTATTCCTGTGTGCTCGGGGATGATTCAGAAAGAAGTAGCCGAACGACTTGCCTCCAAGCCGGGTAAGAAAGCGTACGGTATTCTATCTGTATTATTACAAGCCTATTATGATATAGAATATCTATTTACAGTAGATGAACATGTATTTAATCCCCCGCCTAAAGTAAAGTCAGCTGTTATTCGCATGACACGCAATAAACGAAGACAACTCGACTGTGATGAAGGACTCTTCAAAACAGTCGTTAAAACAGCCTTCAACCAGCGGCGAAAACAGATGCGCAATTCTCTTCAACAGCTGGTAGGAAAGGGAAATCCCATCCTCGAAGAGAATATATTTACAATGCGCCCGGAACAGCTGTCAGTAGAACAATTTGTTGAACTTACTAAAATGATTGAAAATGTCAGAAATCAAGATATTCTATAAGGATAAGGAGAAAATCAAGGTAGCACGTACCATCTCCACCCTCAAAGAGTTGGATAAGAAAGATATTATCTGGATCGACCTCCTCGATGTGAGTGACAAAACGGAGGATACTTTGGAGGGTTTCCTGAAAATAGAGATTCAGGAAGATGAGGAGATGGAAGAAATTGAGATGTCTTCCCGTTATATCCAGACGGATGATAGTATAGTGGCTAACTCTAACTTCCTGAAGTCCAATTTTGAGATGGAACCGGTGAACTTTATTTTAAAGAACGGTATTCTCGTTTCCATCCGCGATAATGAATTGGATTCGTTTAACGAGACCTTCAAAAAAGTATTTGTTAATACCCGTAATTTCCCTACCGGATACCACGTGTTAGTGGCGCTTTTTGAGACCCGTGTAGAGAAGGATGCCGACTTGATAGAGGATACAACGGATATGATTACCGAACTCTCTCAAAAAATCAATGCTGAGTCGGATCACGTAGATGAAGATTTGCTCGTTCAAATCAAGGACTTACAAGAAAAAGTGACCATCATACGTCAGAACATAATGGATAAACAACGTGTTATATCCAATATCCTCAAATGTGATTTCTTCCCCGAAGAACTGTACCCGCGTTTGACGATGATTATTAAGGATATTAACTCGCTTTTTGATTATACCCGATTTGGTTTTGACCGTCTGGACTACCTTCAGGATACATTCTTGGGTCTTGTTAATATCGAGCAGAACCGTATTATTAAGATCTTCACAGTCATCAATATTATCTTCCTTCCGCCTACCCTCATCGGCAGCCTTTATGGTATGAACTTTGATTTTATGCCGGAACTGCACTGGCAATTCGGTTACGCGTTTGCCCTCGGATTAATGGTGATGTCTGTAGTAGTTATTCTGCTCATTTTCAGACTTAAAAAATGGTTATAAACAAGTTATTAACACTGTTAACTTTACTCAGTAGATAATTTGTTCCACGTTGCATTTATCAAAAAGAAAAACATTTTTATTACAACGTAAAATTGATTTAATCCGTTGAAATCAAGCAAACTTAATGATTTATTAACACTTTCAACATTCTATTACTATCATGGATTTAAAAAGTAAAGAATATATAGATAAAATTAAATCCTTAGCCAAGGAAAAGAATGCCGTTATTTTTGCACACTATTATACACGGCCGGAAATACAGGAAATAGCCGATTTTATCGGAGATTCTTTAGCTCTTGCACAACAAGCCACGCGCGTACAGGCGGATATATTAGTAATGTGTGGTGTACATTTCATGGGAGAGACGATGAAAATTCTCTGTCCGGACAAGAAAGTGCTCATTCCTGATATGAATGCAGGCTGTTCGTTAGCGGATTCCTGTAAGGCGGAAGATTTGGCAGCTTTCAAAGCGCAGCATCCCGATCACATGGTAGTAAGTTATGTGAATACTTCTGCAGACGTAAAAGCGTTGACCGATGTAGTAGTCACTTCCTCCAATGCCAAGAAAATAGTGGATCAATTACCTGAAGATGCCAAGATCATTTTTGGTCCGGATTATAACTTAGGAAGTTATATCAATTCCGTAACCGGACGTAATATGCTGCTCTGGAATGGAGCTTGCCATGTACACAGCCGTTTTTCCTTAGAAGCATTGATACAACTCAAAGCCGAGAACCCGGGCGTAGAAGTGCTTGCTCATCCGGAGTGTAAAGCTCCTATTTTGGCTCAGAGCGACGTTATAGGTTCAACGAAAGCTCTGCTTGAGCACACGATTAAATCGCCCGCCAAACGCTTTATAATAGCCACAGAAAGCGGTATTCTCTTTGAGATGCAGCGTGCATGTCCCGATAAGGAGTTTATTCCTGTTCCGCCGGAAGTAACCGAAGGAGTAGGGTGCTCCTGTAACGAGTGTGAGTACATGCGGATGAATACCTTGGAGAAAGTGTATAACTGTCTGCTGAACGAAAGTCCTGAGATGCAAGTACCAAAAGAGACAGCCGCTAAAGCCGTCTCTTCGATTCAACGCATGTTAGAGATGAGTTAATGGAATAATTTAGGCAAAAAACGGGTGATATAATCCTGCCAATTAGGCCAGGTGTGTCCGCCCGTACTTTCATAATAAGTATATTCTATATGATTCGTATCGAGCCATTGGCGATATACCTGCAATGAATCATAAAGAAAATCTTCTTTTCCTATACCTATCCAAAATACTTTCGGTGTAGTAGGTGCCTGGTGAACAAACGTCGCAGGAGAGAACATACCTACATACGCAAACTGTCCATCCAATACATAGCTGACCCGCATGGTGTGATAGCCACCCATCGAAAGGCCGGCTATAGCTCGTTCGGAAGGATCAGTACTAATGCTGTATTTTTGCTCGGCCTCAGCCATAAAATGCGCAAAATTATTCTCCCATTCACCGGTAATAGCATTCTCTTTTTCTTCTTCATAAGTAGGTCTGTGCGGGCAGTTATCCGGCATAATAACTACCATCTCTTTTACCGCATCTATCTTAAGCAAAGAGTCCATGATAGCTACCAAATTACCTTGTGTAATCCAATCCTCTTCATTCCCGAACATACCATGCTGTAGATACAGCACAGGGTAGGTGATATTGGATTTGTAAGCATAAGGCAAATAGACACAACATGGTACACCTTGAATAGTGTCGCGTTCAATAGTCCCTGCTTGTTTTAAAGCCGGCTGATGGCATGCCGATAACAGCAAACTTGCCCATACAAAAAGAAGAATTTTTTTCATGATCAGAAGAGTTTGAGTTGTTTGTCTTGGAATATCTTATAGCCCACCTCACAATTGATGCACTCGTGGTGTTGGCAGTAATTCTGATATAAATGCAGTAAGGCTTGCGTATCTGCTGCATTGTGTATTACCTGACCCAATACGCGCCATTGACGAACGATCGTATTGTTCTCCGCCGGAATAAGCTCCATAAGCGCCATTATTTGATCTGCATACTTGGAATCAGATTCCATACTACGATGCACCGCGTACGCGTATTTATAAGGAATAACGGTGTTGATAAGCAAAATATCTATACTGGACGAACCCATCTTATCTACCGTAAAAAGCGTTCTTAATTCCTTTAAATCATCTGTATATAATATTTTACTTAATAGATTTTCAGATTGATAGAGTAATTGAGCAAACTGTCTGATTCGTAACTCAGGACTATTTTGCGGACGCATCTTGGAGTGTTTCCATACACTCTTGTCCATCGGTGTCAAACTGAACTTAGTTCGCAGGAAATCATACTCTTTCTGTAGATTCTCTTCTTGTATCAGATTTGCCTGACCCATTAGCAATGCAGTTAACTGAAACAGGCTGTTTCGGTGTTTTTGCAGATACGAAAGGGGTGTATTGATAGCTAATTGCTCGAACGGCAAACTATTGGTATGAAAACCAAAATTGCGGGCTAAAGAGATGTACAACGCATGTTCCCAACTGCCTTTGGTAATCTCCAATAGTCGCTCTATAGAAGCTCTTTTACATTCTAATCGCTTGTGCAACAAGGTCTTACGCCAACCCTCTGTAATTAGTTCCGGTTCATGGATTAACTGCTCCGCACATCCAATCCGACCTATAGCACTATCCATCTTTTGTGCTGATTCAAAAAGACCGCTCAGGTAGTCTTTCTCACTCGGATATTGCAACTCACATTGCGGAATCAATTCGCCGCGGGAATTATAAACTGGCTTGTCTGCCGTACGTACCACATGCAGGATGACGGTGTCGTAGGCTTTGTCCAGATGATGGTGATGTTTTACCCAATCGGAGGAACATACATGAATCTCAATATTACCTACCCATTCCTTACCGTCTATAATGACTCTCGCATGGCTGTAATCAGGACCTGCATCCCTGTTATGTTCACCTACAGACAAGATCTCCACACTCCTGCCATCCGTGGTCCGTTGCTCAAAACCTGCCCATAAGCATCGCTCCCATATGTAATGCAGTACTATCTCCGGCATAACAGCATAAAATCTTTACAATTCTACATCTAATACAATCGGTAAATGATCGGAATATCCGTTCTGATACTTCCATCCGTTATAGGTTCTTTTGGGCTTCAAACCCATATATTTCTCATCGGTCTCCATGATCCATTCGGCGTCATATATCTTCATCGTGCTGATACTATCGATAGCCGGTGATATATAAAACTGGTCCAGAAACGTCCATCTTCCCTGATATTTATGCGTCCCTTTTCTCCTCCCATCCAGGCTGGGTAAGGCTTTGTTCCTGACTCCTTTCAAGTCATCTTTCGGCTCACTATTCATATCGCCCATCACCAAGATCTTTGCTTTCGGATAAACAGCATACACACTATCTATTGCTTTCTGTAAAACTTCTTTTGCTGCTTTTCGTTTCCATTCACTCTCTGCTTTTCCGCCTCGCTGTGAGGGCAGGTGGCAAACGAAAAAATGTATAGTATCTTGCTTATCTACTTGCGCACAAACATATAGTATGTCCCTGGTAATTAACTCCCTGCCCTTCAAGGAAGGGTCGGGGTTAGGCTTAATTCGTATGGCCCTTGTCTGTATCGTATCTACCCTTTCTTTCTTATACATAAGTGCCACATCGATACCTCGCGGATCCGGACTCTCATAATGCACAAAATCGTATTTGTTAACACCCATAGTACGACATAAACGTCTCATACACAGCGCATTCTCTACTTTCTGTAATCCTACTATATCCACACCTTGCCATTCACCTATATTAGTCAGCACTCGTGCTATGTTTTCTACCTTGCGCCAATAACGGGAGTAACTCCAATGCCGTTCACCCTCTTGGGTCCATTCATAATCATCTTTTTCGATGATTCGTTCATTCGTTAATCCATTCACTCCTTCATTCGTTATAATCGTGTCATGTTTAGGGTGGAACAAATTCTCCACGTTATAACTCACCACTCGGAGAGGTTCGGCAGAAATGCTGCTTATACACATCAGTAGTCCAAAACAGACTAACGAGACACTATCGAGACAGAATCGGATCGAGTGTTTAACGAGGTTATATCGAGGGCAATACGGGTTCAAGATAACATCATCTGTGTTTTTTTCAACGCTTCTATGAACGTATCTACATCCGTCTTGTCGTTATACAAACCGAACGACACCCGTACGGTTCCGGGAACACCCAACTCATCAATCAAAGGCTCTGCGCAATGGTGTCCTGTACGAACCGCCACACCTTGTTGGTCGAGTAGGGTACCTACATCAAAGGGATGGATTAACTGATCATCATTATACAGATTAAAACTGATCACACCCGCTTTATTCTGTCCTGCTGCGTAGATATGAACGCCATCCATAGCGCGTAATTTCTCCTCGCAGTAAGTAGTCAGTTCATTTTCATGTGCTTCAATTGCCGGCCAACCGTACTCATTCATATATTCCATCGCTTTCTGCAGCGCATAAGATCCCACGAAATTAGGCGTACCGGCTTCGAACTTATAGGGCAGTTCGTTATAGGTCGTCCCGCTCCAGCGGACATGATTGATCATCTCTCCTCCACCCTCATGCGGCGGCAGTTGCTCCAGCCACTCGCGCTTGCCGTATAGCACGCCGATACCCGTCGGGCCGTACATCTTATGTCCGGAGAAGGCGAGGAAGTCACAATCCAGCGCCTGTACATTCACGCTCATGTGCGGTACACTCTGTGCGCCATCGATACAAACCGGCACGTTCTTTTCGTGTGCCAGACGGATGATCTCCTCTATCGGCTGAATAGTACCTAACACATTGCTTACCTGCGCCACACTCACCATCTTCGTTTTAGCACTCAGCATGCCCTTGAAAGCCTCTAAATCGAGCGTTAGATCCTTCCGCAGAGGAATATGCCGCAACACCGCTTTCTTGCGCTCACAGAGCATCTGCCAGGGAACGATATTTGAGTGGTGCTCCAACCCGCTTACAATGACTTCGTCACCCTCATTAATCCATGCTTTAGATTCCCCTCCTTTTAGGGAGGGGTTAGGGGTAGGCTCTCCTAAAGCAAACGCCAATGCATTAAGGCTGTCCGTCGTACCTTTGGTGAAGATGATCTCGTCGGAACTCTTTGCGCCGATGAATGTCGCAACAGCCTGACGCGCCTCTTCGTGGTGCTTTGTAGCGACCTGGCTTAGATGATGCACGCCGCGATGGATATTACTGTTCCAATGACTGTACGCCTCCACGATCGCGTTAATCACTTGCTGAGGCTTCTGGCTCGTAGCTGCGTTGTCGAGGTACACTAACGGCTTGCCGTGTACCGTCTCTTTCAATATCGGGAAATCAAGGATATTTGAGATTTGATATTTGATATTTGACATTTGAGATTTGATATTTGAAGATTTGATGATTATCCATTACCACTCAATGAGTGTTCCTATCTTGTGGTCCAGCAGTTGCAGATGATCCTTCTCCGCGATAGAATGTGCCACCGAATCGGGTTCGTTCCATGCGTGCGGTGCCAAGGAGAACTTGTCATGATGAACCGTGATATACTGCTTCGCCTGCAGGTCCGTCATCCCGAAAGCAGGATGACGGAGCAGCCCGAAGACGGCTGCAACCATCCCGAGCAGGATACCCGATATAATCACTATAGTTGTCATGCGCTTAGTCATTGCGGAGGGCGGATAAAATCTCTTCCGGTCTGTCGATAATGGAACTAACCCCTGCCTCTACCAGTTGTTCACGCGGCACAAATCCCCATGAACAGGCGATAAAAGGTACGCCGGCGTTACGGGCGGTGTCCCTGTCCACCAGACTGTCACCGATATATAGTACCCCGCCAGTGTCTTTGAGCGGCTCTGCCGCGGTCTTCTGACTTTGAGCGCAGTGGACTCCCGACCCCAATATATCATACACAATTTGCGGGTCCGGCTTCCGCTCTATGCCTTCCCGTTCGCCTAACACGACATCAAAAACCCCGGGGAAGAAATGCGACACGATTTTCTCCGTCGCCTCCTGGTATTTGTTGCTGGCTACTCCCAAACGGACGCCTTGTTTCTTCAGTACTTCCAGTACTGCAGGAATACCTTCATACGGACGGGTATAATCACAATTATGGGTGTTGTAGTAGGGAACGAAAAATGCCCGTAACCGCATGATGGTCTCCTCGCTCCGGTCGTTCTCCGGCAGCGCCCTACGGATCAGATTATTGATACCGTTGCCTACCATCCGCGGGTACGCCTCAATAGGGTGGGTTGCATAGCCGCAATGCTCCAACGCATAGTTACAGGCATGCCCCAAATCATCTATCGTGTTAAGCAACGTGCCGTCCAAATCAAAAATTATCGTCATAGCCTCTATGGTTTGTAATAACTCTCCTCCAATATCTTCTGGGCATCACCTTCTGCCATCAGTTCCTGTAACGTCACTTCCGGATGATGCTCCATATAACTCTCCGCTATCCGCCATCCGAGCCATATGCCTAACCGACCGGGTGCGTCTTGAGACACCTCTGAGGTGAAAGGTCCGTCGTTCAGGTAGCCCGTCAACACCAGGCTCTCGGTCTTAAACAAATCCCTTTTATCCATCACCAGATGCCATATATCCCGCTCGTTATCGACACACCATTTCCATTGTTCTTTACTCCAACCCATCACTTCCCAAGGCTTCAGATCATCAAAGATCATAGCCGTCAGATACATGATCTTGCCGCGGTAGATCATCTGGTCCAACAGCCTGCTTTTCGTGCTGGTATAGGGTAGGGTTCTGAATAGATAGGCACTCACTACATCCACAGGAATACACTCTTTGCGCATCGTCCGTTTCTGATAGTCATACACCACGCGGTTATAGTACTCGTAGTCGCTTCCCAAATACATATCTGCTCCTATTCCAATCAGATCTTCCCCAAAATAGATAGGCGTCTGAAAGCCCGAAACGAACAAATAGAATGTAGGTATCTCCGTCTCCGGATACAGGTAACTAACCCGTGCAAAAGCCTTGCTTAAAGCTGTTGCTATATCGTTTACCTCTGCAAAAAGCGCTTGTTCTCTCGCGTTCGTCTGCTTGAAACCATAGACCGTGTCATTCAGAAACTGCGGCAATTGCTGTACCAGATAGGTCGTGTCTTCCGTCGGAATACCTAAAATATCTTCTACCCACAACGGCATGAATTCCGGATATTCGTCGTACAATACCAGAATATCTGCCTTTGTACCTTGTACATTGTCACTTTGTACGTTCATCAGTGCCTTGTCAAAACGCACAATCTCAATCTCTGGCGTTTCTATCTCCTTCGGAAAATACGTCCTGCCTTTATGGCATGACATCAACATCATTCCTAATAATATGTAAATAATCTTCTTCATCTCAAATCCTTTCTCCTCCCCTTTATGGAGAGGTCGGGTGGGGCTTTTACATCTTCCCGTCTTTAATCTCAATCACTCTATCTGCAATTCCTGCTAACTCCTTGTCATGCGTCACGAGCAATATAGTCTGCCCGTATTCCTTTCTGAGTCTTAACAGCAGCTCACTCAATTCTTTCTTGTTCTGGGTGTCCAGACTGCCTGTAGGCTCGTCTGCCAAGATAATATCCGGGCTCATCATCAATGCCCGCGCGGCCGCTACACGTTGCTTCTCGCCGCCGGACAACTCATTCGGCTTATGCCCCATTCGGTCCGCTAAACCTAACTCGCGTAGCAGTTTCTCTGCCCGGGATTTGTATTCAGCCTCTTTCTCTCGCGCAATCATAGCAGGAATGCACACGTTCTCCAAGGCTGTGAACTCCGGCAGCAACTGATGGAACTGGAAGATAAATCCGATATGCTTGTTCCGGAATGCAGCCAACTCACGGTCTTTCATCGCAAACACATCTGTGCCGTCGATCATTACCTGACCCTTTGTGGGTCTGTCCAGTGTGCCGATGATCTGCAGCAAGGTCGTCTTGCCTGCTCCCGACTTACCCACGATGGCCACGATCTCACCTTTCTCTATCTTCAGATCTACACCCTTCAGCACTTCCAATGCGCCGAACGATTTCCATATATTCTTAACTTCTATCATAATCAAAAATACCTTTGCCGCTGCAAAGGTACAATTTTTTCCTGATATACGCAAATAAAATCGAAGATTTTTAGTAGAAAGTAGAAAGACAAAAGACAACAGAGATTATACTAAGCTCTGCGCAAGAGTAACCGAATCGCGTATTAACCACGCGTTAATCACGTGTTAATAGCCTATTATACTATCTGTGCATACCTTATATTTTCTGCGTGTTCCAAGGAGTGAGTGGTTGAAAACCCAATACGGGTGCACAGCACCCCATTGTATTCCGCCCGAATGGATAGATTTTATGAACCCGCATATGCCTGAAAATGAGCACTTTCTGAACATGATGTAAGGGGCATCTCGGAGTAATCTCGGAGGCATCCCGAGGGCAACGAGGGTGCAATGGCTTAAAAAAAGCCGCCACGCGGTGTGCGTAGCGGCGTGCTAATTTGCGGGTTATTGTACCTGCTGGCCTTGTACGTTGTACATTTGTCCTTTGTAACGGAGGAAGAGCCGGCCGTCTTTCAGGATTTTGGTTGCAGACGGAGTATCAGCGTGGGTATTTTCTACCGCCTGCGGAAGCTGGTAATCGAACGTGCCGACGATAGTATAGTCCCATGCAGGGTTCGTCAGCTCCAGCGTATAAGTGCCGGACTCTGTGAGAGTTGTTGAGATCGAATCCGTGAAAGAGGTGGCTTTTATCGCGTGTTTGACGGCCGGCGCATGGTTTGCTGACGGCGCTTTGTAAAGAACCATGTTGATTTCCATATCCCTCAATACATAGATGGAAAGTATATCTTTGCTCATCTACGGTTGACGATCCCGGTCCGTCCTTGATATACAGCGGAATGGTGTCCGAAGGAATAGTGGGTGTAGGAATTTCATTACCATAATACTCGCATCCATATAGTTCTCCTTTTTCCGACACATAGATTTGTTCACCATTCAAGTATGCACATAGAAGATGATCATGGTGAACAGTCATCCCATATCCATACTTTTTACCTTTTTCATCATCACATATTGGAGTAATACAATCTTCTCCTATAGGACCTGTAGTTAGTCCAATTCCCTCTAACCAATAAACAGGAAAAGTGCTTATATCCCCAAGTGAATCCTTATATTCCACTTGAATGGTATATTTTCTTGGATTAGAATCCGATATACTAACCACAGTTGCATTAAAGCCATCCGGATTATCTGCATCGAACTGACCACCGATCCATAAATGTGATAATTTATCCCCTACCTTCGCATTGAAAGCATACAACAAGTATTCATGCTTTCCATCAGCATCATGAGGGATATAATAAACATTTTTAGCTGAATCTTCGCGTAACAAACCAACTAAACCGACACCACAATCTAACCGTAAATAACGTAATCCATTATAGTTTGTCTCTGCAGTAGTACATAAAATATGAGTAGCATAGCCATACTTGGGGTGTCCATGTAATCTATTCCATTGATTACATATGAAGGAGTTTAGTTTCTTTCTAACAGGTGTAATATTTGTAACTTCTAAATAATTAACATTAGCACATGTAAACGGAACCCCTGTTATAGTTACCGACATAGTAGCATCAGAACTATTTACCATAGTAAGTTCCTGATATATACTATCTAATCGTTCATTTATCTTAGTTTCAGATGCTATTAAATAATAGGTAATACTATCCGTCTTAAAGGCCAAATGAATACATTGAGGACAAGAATCAGATTGGCTATCAGAAGGTGGACACCCGATAGATGCTTTGCCTTCTACCGTCCATTCATCAGAATTACTAAGGTACGTGCCTAAACCACTTGCCCAATTCAAACTCCATACGCCGGCTGCAATCGCGAGCACGAGCGTCAACATAATTCTTTTCATAATCACACGAATTTTGAAATCCGGTGCAAAATTACTGCTTTTTTTTGAACCCTGCAAGAAAATATGTTTGAAAAATGAAAATCGCAAACTGCTGATATTGAGCAATTTGCGATTTTTGGTGTTTGAAAAATGACATTAACGCTCATTTTTTGTCTGCTTGAGCGACGATTTGACCAACAACCAATCGTCTATCGCCATTGGACATCGGTTCGATCTTTACCCAAACCGTGTCTTCCGGTAACAAGGCCTCAATCATCTCCGGCCACTCGATGAAGCAGTAGTTGCCCGAATACAGATATTCCTCTGCTCCGAAATCCATCGCCTCGCGGATGTCCTTCAGTCGGTAACAGTCGAAATGATACACCTCACCCTTATACGGTTGTTCCACATCATACACATTCACGATGGCGAAGGTCGGACTGTTGACGATATCCATCGTACCCATCGCCTCACATAAACTCTTAATGAAAGTAGTCTTACCTGCTCCCATCTGTCCGTCGAAGGCAAACACGCGATGAGGCTCGCAAACCTTCAGAATCTCCAACGGACTCACTTCCTCCCCTTGCTCGTTCAGCAGTTGGAGTGTTTCGGAGTGCTCGGAAGCACCTTTTTTTATTGTATAAGTATTCATGTTCTTGCTTTTCATTCAATTCTCAGAGACTTATTTTGGCCTGTAATTGCTCGTAAATTGCTGATCCTCTGGACTTTCCGAGCAATTCTATCCATTCTTCCTTTTCAGCTGCTCTAGCGCGTTTAACAGAACCGAAATGAGTCAGTATCTTATGCTTTATAACTTCGCCAACTCCCTGTAAATCATCGAGTTGACTATGAATTTGTGCCTTACTGCGCTTCGCTTTATGGAATGAAATAGCAAATCGATGCACTTCATCCTGTATGTTCGTCAGCAATCGGAACACTTCGCTCGTCACCGGCATCGAGATCTCTTTCGGAGGAAAACCATAGAGCAAGGTCTGTGTCCGGTGTTTGTCATTCTTCTTCAGTCCCGCAATCGGAATAGATAATCCTAACTGGTCCTCCACCGCCTCCCGGATGGCGTGCATCTGACCCAGACCACCATCCGCAATGATCAAGTCCGGCATTTGTCCCTTTTCATCGAGCAAATGTTGGTAGCGTCTTCGTACGACCTCGCGCATACTGGCATAGTCGTCTGCGCCCTCAACCGTCTTGATATCAAATTTCTTGTAATCGCTCTTGCTCGGTTTAGCCATTCGATAAACGACGCATCCGGCAACTGCATTTGTGCCCTGTATATTGGAGTTATCGAAACAATCGATCCATCGGGGCAGAGTAGGTAACCCCATCATCTGTTGTAGCTCCGTCAGGATCCGTACACCGCGTTGCTCCGGATTCAGTTTATCGTCCTGCTTGAGGCGGTCGAGTTTATACTGACGCACATTCTGCATGGCGAGATCTAATAGTTTCTTCCGGTCTCCGCTTACCGCAATATGCACATGCAACTGATCATCAAAAACCTCCGGTATGAACGGAACAATCACGTCCTGCGTCGTACTCTCCAACTGCTGACGTAATTCCATCATACCCATCGCTAATAGTTCCTCTTTCTCCTCCTCCATCTTACGGCGGTACTCAATCGTCTGACCCTGCACGATAGAGCCGTTATGTACATGCAACATGGAGATATAGACTTTCTCGTCCTGCTCGTCATACCCGAATACATCTACGTCGCGCGTAGTCGTATTGGTGATAATCGTCTTGCTCTTGAATTGCTTCAACAGCTCTATCTTGCGCTTTATATCTGCCGCTTCTTCATATTTCATTTCCGCAGCTAACGCAACCATCTGCTCTTCTAACTGCCGGCCTATCTCATGAGCATCACCCTTAATCAGTTCGCGCGCTTGTTCTATCCATCCGTTATATTCCTCCTTGCTCTTTCCCTCGCATATACCGCAGCAATTCTTCAGATGGTATTTGAGACATACGCGAACCTTCTTTTTCTCGATGGAATCGGGGGTAAGTGGAATATTACAGGTACGTATCGGATAGAGTTTGTGTATTAGCTCAAGTACCATATCTGCCGTATTGCTATAGCTGAATGGTCCGTAGTATTCACCGGTCTTTTTATTGATGGTGCGGGTCTTGAAGATGCGCGGGTAGGCTTCCCGTGTGATACAGATAGACGGATACGATTTGCCGTCCTTGAGCAAGATATTATAATGCGGCTGATACTGCTTGATCAGGTTATTCTCCAGCAGAAATGCATCCTGTTCACTCTCTACCACCACATATCGGATGTCGGCTATATGGGCTACCAGCTGCCGCGTTTTGGAGGACTGATGGTCTTTGTTGAAATAACTATTCACCCGTCTATGCAGGTTCTTTGCTTTGCCTACATAGATAATCTGCCCGTCCTTATCAAAGTACTGGTACACCCCCGGATTTTCGGGGATCCGTTTCAACAACAGAGCAATATGATCATCTTTCCCTCTCACTTTACACCGTACACTCTACACCGTACACCTTACACCGTACACCCTATTCTTCCACTTCAATCCCGAAGAGGCACTCTATTTCTACACCTCTGTCTGCCAGAAATTGTTTGCCGTTCAGCCCCTCTAACTCAATCAGACAGTTGGTGTAGATCTTCTTTACACCTGCTTTCCGAACCAGTTCTACTGCTGCGTACATGGAGCCTCCTGTTGCCAATATATCGTCATGGATAAGTACGACATCCTCTGGGGTCAAAGCGTCCTTATGTATCTCTATGGTGTCCTTGCCGTACTCTTTGTCATACAGTACCTTCAGTGTCTCTCCCGGTAATTTGTTAGGCTTACGGATAGGCACAAATCCTGCGCCAATCTCCATAGCTACCGCCGGTGCCAGAATAAAACCGCGACTCTCAATACCTACTACTTGCGTAATACCCAGATCCTTGTATCTCCTTACAATCTCATCTTTCATCCAGCATAAGCAATCATGTCTTGCCAATGCGGTTGTGATGTCTTTGAACTGTATTCCTTTGATAGGAAAATCAGGCACATTACGAATAGCTTTTTTAACTTCTTCTACTGTCATATTTTAGAGTTGTTTATTATTGTTCCACGTGAAACATTTTATATAGTTTGCTCTGCAAACTAATTTTGTTTATCTTCCCATTAAAACGAGCAATACACTGATGTCATTCGGGCTTACGCCGGGGATGCGTTGTGCCTCGCCGATGGACTGCGGACGAATACGGCTTAACTTCTGTCTCGCCTCGGTACTCAGACTTTGCACCTCCTCATAATTAAAAGTATCAGGTATGCGTATCTGATCCAATCGTTGCAGTTTGGCGGCCTCCATCTGTTCTCGTTTGATATACCCGGCGTACTTGATCTGGATCTCACAACTTTCTACGATCTCATCGGATAAATCATGTATCTTTTCCTGTAGTGCCGGTAGCACTTCGCCTAAAGCTTTGATACTTACTTGCGGACGTAATATGAGGTCGCTGATCTTACATCCTTCCTGGAGAGGTGTGCTTCCGATGGATTCTAACCAACTATCCACCTCTCCTTTGCGTACACTATGTGTCTGCATAAATCCGATGAAATCGGCACAACTTGCTTTCTTGTTACACCATAGATCATAGCGATACCGATCCGCCAGTCCTATTCCATAACTGCGCTCAGTGAGTCGTTCATCGGCATTGTCCTGGCGCAGTAAGATACGGTACTCCGCGCGGGAAGTGAACATACGATAGGGTTCATCTACTCCTTTATTCACCAGATCATCAATCAGCACGCCTATATAACTCTCGTCGCGTCCCATCGTGAACGGAGCACCGCCATGTACGTTAATATGTGCGTTCATGCCCGCTACTAATCCTTGTCCCGCTGCCTCTTCATAACCTGTCGTACCATTGATCTGACCAGCGAAAAACAGATTTTTAATCTGTTTGGTCTCTAAGGTATGATGCAATTGTGTGGGATCAAAGAAATCATATTCAATAGCATACCCCGGTCGGTAGAGCACGACATCCTCTAATCCTTCAATGGTCTTCAAGCCGGCTAACTGAACCTGCCACGGCAGACTGCTGGAGAAGCCGTTGACGTAATACTCATTGCTATCTACTCCTTCCGGCTCCAGGAAGAGTTGGTGGGCTTCTTTGTCAGCAAACGTAACGATCTTCGTCTCTATACTCGGGCAGTAACGAGGACCTATACTCTTGATTTGTCCGTTGAACAGGGGAGAATCTGCCAATCCCGCGCGCAACGCATCGTGCGTACGCGTGTTAGTATAGGTGATCCAGCATGGCATCTGTTTCAACTCTCGATGAACCGTATCGAGATAGGAGAACTGACGCCAATCATCATCGCCATCCTGCCGAACCATCTTGTCGAAATGTATCGATCGTGCGTCTATACGTGCCGGCGTACCGGTCTTCATGCGGTCCGCACGGAAGCCTAACTCAATCAGCTGCTCGGTCAATCCGTACGATGCCGGTTCGGAGGTACGTCCTCCGGGGATCTGTGTTTTGCCGCAATGCATCAGTCCGTTGAGGAAAGTGCCGTTGGTCAGCACGACTGCCTCGGCCTGCATCTCAATACCTAACCGGGTACGCACACCGCATACCTTATTATCTTTGATAATAAGACTCGTTACGATATCCTGCCATATATACAGATTATCGGTGTGGGACAGTACTTTTACCCATTCCTCAATAAATCGCTTGCGGTCGCTCTGACTACGCGGACTCCACATGGCCGGCCCTTTACTCTGGTTGAGCATTCGGAACTGAATGGCACTGCGGTCCGTAACGATACCCATCTGTCCGCCCATCGCATCTATCTCACGTACGATCTGCCCTTTCGCAATACCGCCTACCGCAGGATTGCAACTCATCTGGGCGATCTTGTTCATATCCATCGTGACCAGCAGTGTCTTACTGCCCATCCGGGCAGCGGCACTGGCTGCCTCGCATCCTGCGTGGCCTGCTCCCACTACTATCACATCGTATTTGAAGTCCATCTTATTATTTATGTCCAATTGTTTTTGTTCTATGATGCCATTGCCATGACCCGCTATGACTGCCGGAGGTGATACAGCGTACTTGCGGATGAAAAGCATTTTCCAAATGGCCGCGGTACGTCACTTCATGGGTCTCTGCATTCACTAAGATACCGATGATATCGAAGCGGGGTATCTTCTCTATACGCCGGTATTTGATGTATGCGCTGGCGGCAGCTATCATACGCCGTTTCTTGTTTTCATCAACGTATTGTTCCGGTAGTATATTGCCATACGTCGTGGTACGTGCTTTGACTTCCGCAAACACAATCTCCTTCTTACTCTCTGCTATCAGGTCCACCTCTAAATGTCCCATCCGCCAGTTATGCTCTACGATGCGGAAGCCTTTCTTCTCCAGCATCTTGGTGGCTTCTTCTTCACCGATGATTCCTATGGGATCCGTGACAAACATGCTTATCTCAATTGCTCCATACGTGCTGCATCCAACCGTAGGAGGATAAAGAGCAGCAGCGTGAATCCCCATAATGAACTACCTCCGTAACTGAAGAAAGGTAGCGGAATACCGATCACAGGCAGCAGTCCCAACACCATACCGACGTTAATAGTCAGATGGAAAAGGAAGATACTGGCTACCGAATAAGCGTATATCATAGTAGAGATGTTCCGTTGCCGTTCAGCGATCTCGATGAGACGCAGAAGGAAGAACAGATACACCAATAAAACTCCGATGGAACCGACAAAACCCCACTCTTCACCTACGGTACAGAAGATGAAGTCTGTATCTTGCTCCGGTACGAATTGCAGTTTCGTTTGCGTACCTTTGAGGTAGCCTTTTCCGAAGAATCGTCCGGAGCCGATGGCGATACGTGCCTGGTTGACGTTATAACCGGCTCCGGCGGGATCCTCTTTCATTCCCAACAATACCTCGATACGGATACGTTGGTGAGGTTGCAGCACACGCGTGAACACAAAATCGCAAGCATGCGTATACCCAATACAACCCAAACTGAATACCGTCACTAAGATCAGGATATACTTACGCCAGTACACACTGACAAAAAGGGTGTAGAGCGCCAAGGCGATCACAATACCCATTGAGATCCAATTGAACGGCATCGAAACCCATATATTGATGATGAGGCATATTGCATAAATAACGATCACGCTGCCGATCAGGATCAATGCCTGCCAGCGCATCCGGTGCTCCTTGCAAACGAAATAGATCTCAATAGCGGTGAGCAACAGCATACATGCTAACATACCCACACTGCCATTGCCCAACGGCAGAGGAATAGCACCCCAGCGGATACTGGTGATGAAGAGCGCTACGGCAGCTACACCTACCCATAGCACGTATCCGCTCATTCCTAAACGGTAGAAGACCAGCAGGAACGCAGCAAAGACCAGCGCTGAACCGGTCTCTTTCTGGAGTACCATGATGATGAGTGCCGGAACGCCGATGAGTACAAAAGGAATAACCAGATCGCGCCAACTGCGTATCTTGTACTCGTATCGACCCATGTACTTGGCGATGGTTAATGCTACGATGCACTTGGCGAACTCCGCCGGCTGCAGATTGACCGGACCTAACGAGATCCAGGACATCGAACCCTTGATATCATGCGCTAAGAAAGGTGTGACCAATAGAAGCAACAGCATTGCCCCATATGCCACATACGCTAACACATCATAGGTCTTATAGTCGATCAGCAGCAGTACGATACCCATGATGAGCGAACCCATGATCCAGGTGAACTGCTTACCGGCACGGTTCGAGAAATCGAAGATACTCGTTTGGTCAAAGGTATAGCTCGCGCCATAGATATTGAGCCAGCCGAAGAAGACTAGCAGCAGAAAAAGACCGATGGTCGTCCAATCGACGTATTGCCATATGTTACCACTTCTTGACGCTCTCATTGAGTACGGTTTCTCCTATTCGTTTACGTAAATCTTTGCGTTTCACTTCTCCGGTCAGGTATTGCTCAATCATCATCGTCGCTACCGGACAAGCCCAGGTAGCACCGAAACCGGCGTTCTCTACGACTACCGCTACTGCGATCTTGGGATCCTCTACCGGCGCAAAACCGATGAAGATAGCGTGGTCGCGGCCATGCGGGTTCTGCACCGTGCCGGTCTTACCCGCCATATGCAGTGTATCGACCGCATAATGACGTCCTGTTCCATAGACCATCACGCGGTGCATGCCTTCTTTCACCACCTCAAAATGCTTCTTCTGGATATCCAGATTATGCCGATGAATCCGCATGGAATCGTTCTTATTGAGGTGCGGAGAGATGTAGTATCCCTCATTGGCGATACAGGCAGCTTGGTTGGCTAATTGCAGCGGCGTCACTAATATCTCACCCTGACCGATGGAGAGCGAACGGATCGTGATGGCTTTCCAGCCGTCCTTGCCGTAGAACTTGTCGTATAGCTGACTGCTTGGGATGCTTCCTGCCGACTGTTCGGCCAAATCGGTATCTGTAAATCGCTGTCCTAAACCAAACTGCATCACGGCGTTACGCCATTTCTCGTAAGGTTTATGGATATCTTTGTTGTCTTTCTGCATCAGGTCGCGGAAAGCACACCAGAAATAGGGGTTGCAACTCTGCTCGATAGCCCGGTCTAATGCCACAGGCGAACCGTGATGGTGGGTACACTTGATAGGAGTACTACCCGGGCCCGAACAGGGATACAGGGTGTTGGGGGTGATAGCGCCTTGTTCCAGGCAGACGAGTGACTGAATGGTCTTGAATGTCGATCCGGGAGGATACATAGCCTGCGTGGCACGGTTCATCAGCGGTTTGGTCTTGTCCTGAAGCAGCGCGTTATAGTTCTTGCTGCGCTCTTTGCCTACCAGCACTTTGGGGTTCCACGACGGATTGGAGACAAGCGCCAGGATCTCTCCGGTCTTCGGCTCGATAGCTACAGCGCTGCCTATCTTGCCTTGCAGCAGTTCTTCGGCTAATAACTGCAACTGGATATCCAGCGTGGTATAGAGGTCTGTGCCTGCTTTGGCTATACGGTCCAACTCGCCGTCCTGATAACTTCCCTGAATACGTCCCTTCACGTCGCGCATCAGCACTTCAACACCTTTCTCGCCGCGTAGCTGTTTCTCGTAGGTGCGCTCTAAGCCGTCGCGTCCCGAATAGTCGCCCCGGGCGTAATAATCATCGCGGTCGATATCGCTCTGACTCACTTCGCCTACAGAGCCTAATACATGGGCTGCGGCTTTGTAGGTATAGTCGCGGAGGGTGCGTTTTTGGATCTGAATACCCGGGAAGAGGAACAACTCTTCTTGCAGCGTAGCGATATCCTCTTTCTTGAGTTGGCTCATGAAGACCTGTGGCGTCCAGCGTGAATAACCGCGGTTCTTGCGCTTGTCTTTGATCTCCGTAATACGTTCGTCAAACTCAGACCGACTGATATGCAGACAGGCGCAGAAAGCTGTCGTGTCCCAGTCTTTCTTCATCTCGCGCATCACCATCGTGATCTCGTAGATCGGCTGATTGAAGACTAATAGTTCGCCATTACGGTCGTAGATAAGACCGCGGGACGGATAAATAGTCTGCTTGACCAACGCGTTGTTATCGGCCTGGTTCTTTGTCGATTGGTCAATCACTTGCAGGTAAAACAACCGGATTATATACACCAATACGACTACAACGGCAATGCCGCTGATGACATATCGGCGTTTATAAAACTGGTCGTTAATCATCTGTATCTGAGGATATTATAACCGATTATAAGAGCAACGGTAATCGTGCTGCTGATGATCGTCTCGATCAGAACAAACCATAGATGACTCCAGCTCCAGGCAGCGAGACTGAAGACCGTCAGATGGTGCAGTACTACCAGAATAACCGCATATTTGACGAGCGCTTCCATTCCTACCGCGTGCAGACTGATTTGCTCGTTCAGGCGGTCTTTGTCGTTCACGATGACGCCTAATAGATACGGACGGATGAACATGATCAATATACAACTCGCTGTATGGATGCCAAGCGAATTGCAGAAGATATCCATGATGAAACCTGCTGCGGCTCCTATCAGCATGTCAGCGCTGTGGGGCAGCGTGATCGGCATCATCAGCAGGCATAGCACATAGATATACGGATGGCACGCTCCCCATAACTGCAGTTGGTCAAACAGCAGCACCTGTAGCATCATCACAAGGATGTAGCGTCCAAACTGTTTAGTCCATTCCATTTGTCAGTTCCTCCAATTCGTCTTGGGCGGCGTTTTGTACCACCTCCAGATATTTCAAACGCTTGAAATTAGTGCTTAGCCGTACACGGATACGATAGTACGATTCGCCTTCTTTTAATACGCTGTTTTCTACGATTCCAACGGGAATTCCTTCCGGAAAAACAGGACTCAGACCGCTGGTGACGATGGTGTCACCCGGGTTGACTACCATATGCGATGCTACATCCGTCAGTTGCGCAAACCGGTTGTCTTTGCCGTCCCATTTGAGTGTACCGAGGTAGTCGTTCTTCGTGAACCGGCAACTCAGGTTCATCTGTGTGTTGATGATCGGCAGCACAACGCTGTAGTTGCGTCCTACAGTGCGTACGATGCCTACTGCGCCCTCTTCGTTCCTCACGCCTTGACCTACACGGATGCCGTCTTTGCTACCGCGGTTGATGGTCAGGTAGTTCTGCAGACGGTTGGTTGTCATCTGGACGGCTTTGGCTGGCTGGTAGTGGATGGGGGCGCTGTTTCTCGTCGTATCCATCGAACAAATCTGATTGCGCAGTGCCGCGTTCTCTGCCGCTAAACGTTCGTTCTGGCTACGCAATCCGAAATACCCCCTGATCTCGCTTATCTGTTCGTACTGCCATGCTATCACATCATTGGCGGTACTGAGAAGACTGCTACGAGGGTAGGCGTTGTTGAAATAAATAAGCAAAAACGCAGCAACTTCCAAGGCAATGAACACCAGGAAGTTGCTATAACGTAGCAGTATTTTTAGCAGCGATTGCATAAATAGAGCTTATCGAAGCAGGAAGCCGAAGTTATTGACGTTCTTCAGCGCTACACCTGTTCCGCGGGCTACGGAGTGGAGAGGATCGTCCGCTACGTGGAACGGAATAGTGATCTTGTCCGTCAGACGGCGTGCCAGACCATGCAGTAATGCGCCACCACCGGTCAGATAGATACCGCGTTTTACGATATCGGAGTATAACTCCGGCGGAGTGGTCTCCAGGGCTTGAAGGATGGCTCCCTCAATCTTGCTCACGCTCTTCTCCAGACAGTGGGCGATCTCCTGATAACTTACCGGAACGGACATCGGAAGAGCCGTCACTTTGTTCGGACCTATTACGATGAAATCTTCCGGCGCATCTTCCAACTCCGGCAGAGCCGAACCTACTTGGATCTTGATACGCTCGGCCGTCGGCTCGTCGATACGCAGGTTGTGCATACGACCCATATACTCGATGATATCTTGGTTGAAATCGTCACCGGCGATCTTAATAGACTTGTTGCTGACAATACCGCCCAGCGAAATAACGGCGATCTCGGTCGTACCACCACCTATATCTACGATCATGCAGCCTTCCGGACTCTCTACGTCCAGACCAATACCGATCGCTGCGGCCATCGGCTCGTAGATCATGTAGATATCACGTCCGCCGGCATGCTCTGAACTGTCACGCACAGCACGGATCTCCACTTCGGTCGAACCCGAAGGAATACATACGACCATACGGATGGAAGGAGTAAATAGACGAGCCTGCTTCGGAATCATCTTGATCATGCCGCGGATCATCATCTCGCAGGCGTAAAAGTCCGCAATCACACCGTCGCGCAAAGGACGTACCGTACGAATCATACTACCGCCCTTACCGATCATCTGTTGTGCCTTGCGGCCGACGGCAACCATCTTGTTGTCCGCCATGGAGATTGCTACTACCGAAGGCTCATCCACCACGATCTTGTCATCACACATGATGATCGTGTTCGCCGTTCCCAAGTCAATAGCAATCTCTTGAGTAAAAGAAAAAAGTCCCATGTTTTATAGTGTTATTTGATTTATCTCTTTCCGTCTTCTTTGGTTTTTGTGCTTCTGTCTGCCTCTATGCACTTTTACCTCTTTCTGTCTTCTTTGGTTTTTGTGCTTCTGTCTGCCTCTGTGCACTTTTGTCCCGTCTTTGGGGCAACCTTCTCTCTCCTCTTACCCACTAACCCCTAATCCACTACCCACTAACCACTAACCCACACTTACCCAAACTAAAAACGGGTGCAAATTTACAACTTTTTTTTTATATATGCAAGCGCGTGCGAATTTTTTTGAAATAAAAATGATTGCCACTCTTCGCAAAGAGCAGCAATCATCCTTAATCTAATCTTACATATTTTCCCGATGAAATCGAGAAAATTTAGCATTTTCTTTCTGTGTTTATTGCGTCCGAATATATTCGGACTTCTCCTTTCTTCTTTTTTCTTTCCTTCTTTCTTTTCGCCGGATGCCATCCGGCATGTATGTCCCTTCCTGCGGGATTCTATCCCGCTTCCTACACTGTGCATTTTTGTCGCATCATTGCGACAATCTCCTGCCTCTGCCATCCATGAGCAACCTTTCTCCGTCCATTACGTCCAAATTGTATTTGGACAAATATTCTGCCAGAATTATATTCTGCTCATAAATTCTGCTTCGCTTAGAATTTCTATTTCCTTACCTTTCTCCAATAGTTTCATAGCCTTCTCTTGCTTGCCACTCATACCATCATCACCTACTTTCTTGTAGTCTTGTTGACCAACTACAAGAACATCGGTTTTGGCCGTTACGCTATCAGTAGGGATGCCTCCAACTTCTGCAACTTTTTGCAGTAATTCTTTACGTACTCCATACTGGCATGTGCCTGTAAAACAAACGGACTTACCAAAGAAATAATTACCGGTATCTATTTTTGATGGGTCTATATTTAGACTACTGATATATTGCTTATAACTCACACCCGGTTTTTCTATTGCCAGATGCGCTATGAATGTATTGGGAGCAAACTTGCCACGATGGAAGTTATATTTTGCTTCAAAAGCTTCATCAAGGTTGCTACCATCTATTTCTAAACATTTCAACAATAGACGAGCGCATCCTAAAGAATCGCTATCTGCTCTATGGTGTCCTTCAAAATCAATATGCAAATGATCTAGCACCACATCGAGCGAATAGCTATAGCACCCTTTGACAATATAACGTGCGATACGCAAAGTGCAGAAATAATCGAAAGTCGGATAAGTCATTCCATACTTGTCGAAAGCATCGCGGAGTGCATACATATCGAATGACGTGTTATGGGCAACTACAATCTTGCCCTGCAAATATGGCTCAACCTCTTTCCAAACCTCAGGGAATGAGGGAGAGTTTGCTGTATCTTCGGGAGTGATTCCATGAATCCATATGTTCATAGAATCATATTCGTTATTCTCCGGTCGTACTAACCAACTCTTAGGAGTCTGCGGTTTACCATCAAGAACTTCAGTGATACCGATTTGACAAATTGAGGAACGGATTGCGGTAGCCGTTTCAAGGTCTATAGCAACAAAGTTTTGCATATCGAATATATTTTTAATTAAGCATTACCAATCCTCTTCTTCATGGATTACAACCGGATGAATATTCTTGTTGAGGTAATCTAAGAACGATCGCGACAAAGACAGAGAATTATTACAGAAATTTATATATGATTGAGCATAAACTTCTCTATCATATCGATTCTCCGTTTCCATAAATGGGAACACCGTGCCCGGTACAATCAAATCATTATGAGAGCGTCCAGATGAATCTCCTGATATGTATTGGTAATGGCGACCTATAATCTCAAACCTAATACGATTTTCTTTAAAACGCATTAAGATGTCAATTTGTGCGTGAACTTTGATGATTTTATGATAGAAAACCGCAGGGATTGTCATTTGACCTATCATATTGAATTGCCCCGACCCTAAAATATGATCGTCTGTTTGTTCTTTTACCGCAGTAGTCTTTGAATTAAAAGCAATACCATACCAATCGGAACAAACTTTTTTCACTTGCTCCATATTGGCAACTGAATCCGTGCGGATAATATATGTGAAATGTAATAAATTATCCTTATCTACAGGAAATACAACTCTTAACGTATTTGCCCATCGTACATTCTCTTGTCGATTTTTTTGCCAAACAGCATTATACTTAGTTATGTCTTGGAATATTTCACTACAATGGAAAAACGTAGTGTCACACTCTAATGACATTTGCGCATAAGAGCAAATGGTTAAGAAGCAAAAGCTTATAAAAAGAATTATCTTTTTCATATACTATATCTTTATTATTCGATTTTTAGCGGAGTTACACGCAAATCGTAAAGACCATGAGAATAGGAATCCACTACAATACGAACATATCCATCTGAACCGCGGAGATGTTTGAAAATTTTACGTGTCTTCTTTTGTTGTCCGACAGGTTGTGACATAAAATCACAATCAAAAGTACCTATAGCCGTGCATTGATTATTCTTTTCTCCAAGGAACATATCAAATGACTCTATCATCTTTCCATTACCATCATACAAACCAACTTTAACCATACATCCAACCCGTCCAGAGTAGTTATGACAATCAAGTACATTCGGACTAAGAATGTAGAATTGATCTGCCTTGTCTGTACGGAACACAAATGCTTTTTCTCCATCTTGGTACACATACTTAAAATAAGCAGTCGTATTACCAATAAGCTCATCGGCTTCTACAAACTGTTTAGACCATTCTCCTGCAAATAACGCGGCAGGAATAAGAGCAAAGAATAATAAAAAATTTTTCATGATTATTTATTTTTAGTTAACAAAAAGTGCGAGTCTCTTATCGCGCAACCAAGGCAGCCCTGCAAGGAAACCTTTGTCAATTCTAAGAAACTCACACAAGATGAGCATCTATTATGAATTGACAAAGCATACCTATAGATATGCTGCCATATGTATTATTTCAGAGCTTTATTTCCGTCAGTTTTGCAGGGCTTTCGGTTTGCGCGAAATAATAGTAATGCTTATTATTTTAATATGTTATTGCGCACGCTTGCGCTTTATTTGTGGAGCATGGGAGACTCGAACTCCCCACCTCAACACTGCCAGTGTTGCGCTCTAGCCAGATGAGCTAATACCCCGTTGCTAAACCTTTGCGCCTGCAAAGGTACAACTTTTTTCTGACATACACAAAAAAAATCTGCACTTTGCATGCAGATTTAATGATTTTCTTCTTTTTTCGTCCCGGCCCGATGAATCTATTGCATCTCTTGCTATTACCTTTCTTTACACAAAAAATCCAATAAGATTTGCACATTTCGGAAAAATATTGTACCTTTGCACCAAAATTATAACTCTTATGGAAGCGACTGTCGACAACATTCCGCAATCGGGAATAGAGATTTACGTGGCACCCGACAATAGTGTCCAACTGCAAGTCAAGTTGGATCAGGATTCTGTGTGGCTGACCCAAAAGCAGTTAGCCGAGTTATTTGGTGTAAAAAAAGCTGCTATCTCCAAGCACGTGTCTAATATATTTGCTGTTGGTGAATTAGATCCTTTGGCAACAGTTTCCAAAATGGAAACAGTTCAAATTGAGGGCACTCGAACGATAGTTCGTCAAGTGGATTACTATAATCTGGATATGATATTATCCATTGGTTACAGAGTTAACTCTAAATCTGCTATTGCTTTCCGTCAGTGGGCGAACAAGGTTCTCAAAGACTATCTTGTTAAGGGGTACGCGTTCCGCACGAACTTGCAACTCAAGCAATACGAGGAGTTGAAACAACTTGTTAGCGTGTTACAACACACCATGCAAACAGAGGCACTTACTACAAACGATGCACGCGACTTGGTGAATGTAGTTACGGTCAAATATATCAGACTTTCGGAGGTCAGGAACTCTATCCGAGTGTGGAAGAGAAAGCGGCGATGTTGTTATATTTAGTTACCAAGAATCATTCTTTTTCGGATGGTAACAAACGAATAGCTGCTACTCTTTTCCTATGGTTCATGGATCGAAACGGCATCCTCTATACGCCGGAAGGAAACAAACGTATAGCGGATAACACGCTTGTTGCACTTACCTTAATGATAGCCGAAAGCCGGACCGAAGAAAAAGATGTGATGGTCAAAGTTGTAGTTAACTTGATCAACAAGAAAAACTAAAAGCACTTTTACCCCAACACTTGCGCGCTGTGATTTTTGGTATCGACTTTCTCGATGATACGCACTAAAACCCCGGTTTCATCGAAAATATATGTCTTCCGTAGCGTGCCCATTGACACCTTTCCGTACAACTTCTTTTCGCCCCATGCGCCGAACGCTTGTAACATCTCCGTCGTCGGATCGCTCAACAGCGGAAAAGGCAGCGTATTCTTCTCTTTGAACTTCACATGGCTCGCCACCGAATCTTTGCTCACGCCTACCACCTGATACCCCTGCGCCATAAACGCATGGTAGTTATCGCGGATGTTACATGCCTCCGCCGTACAACCCGGAGTGGAGTCTTTCGGATAGAAATAGATCACGGATTTTTTCCCGATGAAATCTTTCTCTGTTACTTCTTTTCCTGCCTCGTCCAATACCTTGAACGCCGGCATCTTCTCGCCAATTTGTAACATATAAATTAAATTTTTTTATGTTTATGTCTTTTGAAGGTTTGTACTCGCTAGAGTGCGTACATAGATGGTAAAAACTATCCGAAAGCTTGCTTGCGAGGAGTTTTTAACAGTCAAGTACGTATAGAGCGCAACTCAAAAAACTTCAAAAGGGTTTTGTATGTTTTTTTCTAAATATTATCTACCCCATCCTTTGCGCTTTCGCCCATCGGAAAAGCTCCATCGGCAGGTGGCAATACCCATCCGGATGTTTATCCAGGTATTTCTGGTGGTACTCATCCGCCGGCCAGTAGTGCTTTAGCGGTAATAACTCCACCTTCATCTCCTCCATATATTTCTTCTGTTCTTCCGCAAAAACTCCTTCAATAACTCCCTTCTGTTCCTCCGAAACATAATAAACACCAGTCCTATACCGTGTTCCTATGTCATGCCCCTGCTGATTCAAGGACAGCGGATCTATCGCCAGGAAAAACATCCTTACTAAAAACTCCAGCGACACTTTCGTCTCGTCAAACTCCACTAAAACCGTCTCCGCATATCCCGTTGAATCCGTATAAACTTGCTCATACGTCGGTTCCGGCAGATCCTCTCTGCCGTTAGCGAAACCCGTCTCCGTCCGCGCTACACCCTGAACCTGTTGGAAGAAATGTTCGGTCCCCCAAAAGCACCCTCCCGCAAAATAAATCACCTGCATACTTTACAACTCTTGTAATAATTCAAACTATCCCTTTCAGCGCACAAAATTACTACAAAAAATCCATATACGCAAGCGCGCACGTTCATTTTTATTATTTTTTTTGCATTTCCTGACTCCTAAAATTTGCATATTTCAAAAAAAAGCATTACCTTTGTGCCGTATTCGGTAATACCCGCTGATAGACTCTTGTTAGGTATTCGACTTATCGGACCGTAGGACTACCCAATGATAACCGAAGGATTACCGAAGGATAAAACGCAAAAAATAACATACATACTAATATACTATATATATACTATGTATATATATACTTTTTGTTAAAAAATCATGGCAATAGTAGATTCTCAAGATCGCTCGCAAGTTCGCGGCAAAATGAACAAAAAGAGCAAGGAAATTCACCGTATTCGCAATGGAAGGGAGTACGTTCACACGGTGAAAAATGAGTATGCAGGACCTCCCTCAAAAGCCCAAAAATTACAACAATCCATTTTCGGCAAAACAAACGCCATCGTGAACCGCATTATGAGCGATCCGGCTCAGGTACAGGAGTGGGAAATAAAAATGGCGGACTACCACCATTCCCTCGCGGACAAAATCACGATGAATCCGAAGCGCTATACCACCGTCCGCAGTTTTGTGTATGCCATGATTAGCGAGCAACTCAAGCAGACTCCTGCCGCCAAAAGACGCAAAGCTCACTTACCCGTCACGCTCCCTAAGGGCGTACGCTTTCAGATCAAGTCTTTCTCCGACCTCTCAACAACGGAGCTGTACGAGATCCTCAAAGCCCGCTTTACCGTCTTCGTAGGCGAGCAGCACATCCATTATATCGACGAGGATAACATAGATTACCTCGCTACCCATTTCACTATCCGGCAGAAAGGTCTCGTCCTTGCTTATGCGCGCACGTACCCGGATGCCGAAGAGGGGGTCCTCTGCGTCGGACGTATGTTGACCATCCAGCGTGGCAAAGGATTTGCTAAGTATATCATGGACCAGATTGTAGCTTTCGCGCGTGCACAGAAAATGACCACCATCCGTCTGCACGCACAAACGCACGCGGTTCCTTTTTATCAAAACCTCGGCTTTCACACGGTCGGAGACATCTTCATTGAGGCGGAAATACCCCATATGATGATGGAAATGACGCTCGAGTAGAGATTTTTATATAGAAAATTTGCATATATGCAAAATTATTTGTACCTTTGCGCTCGAATTTGAATCGGGGATGGAAAACAAAAAAGCATCCACGTTATGTAGATGCCTTTTGCGCTCCCTCTAGGACTTGAACCTAGGACCCCCTGATTAACAGTCAGATGCTCTAACCGACTGAGCTAAGGAAGCATGCTTTTTCGAAAGCGGGTGCAAAAGTACTGCTTTTTTCTGACATGTGCAAATTTTTTGGAAAAAAAAATCGTTTTTTTTAAAAATAAGACGTTTTTTAACTTAAAAAATGATATTTAGGTACACTTTTTTTGGAAATTACACCTATTTAAGGGGCAAAATCATACAAAAATGAAAAAAATTCTTGGTTTAGGAAACGCATTAACAGACATCCTTCTGCAGGTTAGCGAGGATGATTTGCGAGAACTCGGTTTCCCGAAAGGAAGTATGAATCTGATTTCGAAAGATCAGGCGGAGCAGATTCAGTACCGTTTCTTATCGGTTCGCAAACGCATGGTAGCCGGCGGTTCTGCCTCCAACACGATCAACTGTATCGCTTCCTTGGGTGGCAAAGCGGCTTTCATCGGTAAGATCGGCAACGACGAAGTGGGCGATTTCTATCGCGAGGACATGATCAAGAACGGCGTCAAACCGATCTTGTTGCTCTCGCAAACGTCTATGTCCGGCGTGTCTATCGTCTTGGTCACGCCCGATGGAGAACGTACGTTCGCTACCTATCTGGGAGCCGCAGCCGAGCTATGCGCCGATGATATACAGAAGGATGCCTTCAACGGATTTGACATCTTCCATATAGAGGGCTACCTCGTGCAGAACCATGAACTGCTGGAGAAATCCCTGAAATTGGCGAAAGAGTCCGGATGTATGGTGTCCCTCGATCTGGCGTCCTATAATGTGATTAACGAAAACCACGCTTTCCTCAAAAAACTGATCAAGCAGTACGTAGATATAGTCTTTGCTAACGAGGACGAATCGTTTGCTTACACCCATCTCAATCCCGAGGAAGCCGTGCAGATGATTGCTGAGCAATGCGATCTCGCGGTGGTCAAAGTGGGTAAGAACGGCTCGTACGTACAGCAGGGTAGTAAGCGTTGCCACATTGGAGCCATCACTACCTCTTGTACCGATTCTACCGGAGCCGGAGACTTCTTTGCAGGAGGATTCCTGCATGCCTTGAGTGACGGTTTCGATATCCGTCGGTGTGCCGAGATAGGTACGATCGCCGCAGGACGTGTGGTCGAAGTGATCGGTACCAAGCTGAGCGAAGATACATGGGAGGAGATCCGCCGTATATGCGCCCTATACCGTGGATTCTTGCAGAAATACGATAAGGAGTGATTATGAAATATATTTTTCTTCCGTTTTATTGGTTATACCAATACCTCATTGCCTGGCCGCTTTTGTTACTGTTGACGGCCTTCACGGCTTTCTTTACGATCTGTACCGTGCATTGGCGCAATGCGGAGTTCGTGCATAAGGAGCAGCAGTTTTGGTCCCGCTCGTTCTTCTGGTTGATGTTCCTGCCCGTTTCTGTCGATGGAATCGAGCATATCAAGCCCGGACAGAGTTATGTTTTCGTGGCGAACCATCAGTCCATGTTCGATGTGTGGCTCGTCTATGGATGGCTCCCTGTGATCTTCAAATGGCTCATGAAAGCTGAGTTGCGTAAAGTGCCGTTCATCGGGAGCGGATGCAAGGCAGCGGGACATATTTTCGTCGATCGCCGGAATGCCAAAGCTGCCCTGGAGAGCATCAAAGAGGTGGAGAAACAATTGACCAACGGCGTCTCCACCGTAATTTTCCCCGAGGGTACCCGCTCGCTCAATGGCGAAGTGGGACGTTTCAAACGCGGCGCTTTCCAGATTGCGCTCGATCTCGGACTGCCGGTAATACCCCTTTCGCTCGACGGATGTTATGAGGTCTTACCTAAAGGTAAACCTTTCGTTCATCGTCACCCTGTACACATGCACATCGGCGAACCTATTGATCTCAAGCAGTTTACTGACCCGAACGAAGCCATCGAGGCCGTCCGTAATGCTGTTATCAACGGACGTCTTAAATCCTAAATTTGAAATCATAAATCATAAATCAAACATCATATGTATTCTGATCCGAAAAACTGTCTCTATTGCCAGAACAATGAGACCTTACACAACTTGATGATTGAAATCGCCCATCTGCGTGTTTCGCGTGCGTTCCTCTTCAAAGAGCAGACCTATCACGGCCGCTGTCTGGTAGCATACGACGAGCATGTGAATGATCTCAATGAGTTATCCGACGAGCAACGTAACCTCTTCATGGCAGACGTAGCGGATGTAACCCGCGCCATGCAGAAACTATTCAAACCCGAGAAGATCAACTACGGCGCTTATTCCGATAAACTGAGCCACCTGCATTTCCACCTGGCTCCGAAATATGTCGATGGACCGGACTACGGAGGTACCTTCCAGATGAATCCCGGTAAGGTCTATCTCTCCGATGCCGAATACGCAGAGATGGTCGAGGCGCTCAAAAAAGAATTGGTCCACTAACTAAACCACCCTTCCCTTCAGGGAAGGACCGGGGTTAGGCTATTTTTATGCTTTTCAAGGAGATCATCGGGCAGGAAGCGACGAAGCAGCAACTTCGTCAGGCGGTGCGTGAGGGACGAATACCTCATGCCCAACTCTTTGCCGGTGTTTCCGGTATTGGCAAACTGCAGTTGGCTTTAGCCTACGCACAATATCTCAATTGTCCCCATCGGACAAACGAAGATAGTTGCGGCATGTGCCCCACTTGTCTGCAGTTTGAAAAACTGCAACACCCGGACTTGCATTTCGTCTTCCCGATCGTCAAAACGGATGCAGGCGATACCTGTGACGCCTTCCTTGAGCCCTGGCGCGAGATCATCCTCACGAACCATTATTTCGATTTGGACGACTGGCATAAAGCCTTGGGCGTTGAGACCAAACAGAGCATGATCTATGAGAAAGAGAGTGGGGAAATCCTCCATAAACTCAGTCTCAAACCCTACGGAAACGGCTATAAGGTCATGATCATCTGGCAGCCGGAGAAAATGAACGGCACAACCGCCAATAAACTGCTCAAACTGCTCGAAGAACCACCCGCTCAGACGGTTTTCATCCTTGTTTCCGAGCATCCGGAGGAACTGCTGTCAACGATTCAGTCCCGCGTCCAAATGATCCGTATTCCACGTCTGGAGACGCAAACTATCGCTCAGGCACTCATGACAAAAGGGGTGGACGCTACCCGTGCTACAGACGTCGCTCGTATAGCCAAAGGCAGTTATCTCGAGGCGCTCAAGAAAATAGAAGCTACCGAAGAAAACCAGCAGGAATTGCGCGATTTCATCGCACTTTTTCGGGATGCCTATACCGTCGGGGTGCTCAAAGATCCACAGAAGAAATACGAATCTCTCAAGCGTCTCAGGCAGTGGAGCCTCGATATGTCGGATAGCAAAGTGGGACGGGAACGCCAGAAGCATTTCCTGCAATACGCCCAGCAGCAAGTGCGCGAGAACTATATTCGAAATGTAGGCCAGCCGGAACTGAATTACCAGATGGAAGATGAACGGGATTTTTCCGTTAAATTCGCGCCTTTTATACATAGCGGCAATGTGGAAGGTATCATGAATCAACTCGACCTCGCGGAGAGACAGATTGAGCAAAACGGCAACGCCAAGATGATTTTCTTTGACCTTTGCCTGCAAATGATAGTACTGATTAAAAAACCGAAGATATGAAGAAATATACAGTAGGAGGAATGAATAGCGAACTGGAAGCGGCGGCTACCAAGCGCAACTCGGCGCATATGTTACCCGTTAGCGACTGGCTTTCCGACCTGCCGGAGAACACCCAACTGACGGACTTGATTGAAGTCCAGTTCAAGAATACGCGTAAGGGCTATTACCATAATACCCAGCATCTGCCTTTGGAGAAAGGCGTCAAGGTAGTGGTAGAGGCAAACCCCGGATACGATGTAGGCGAAGTAGTTCTTACCGGCAAATTAGTGGAATTGCAAATCAAGAAGAACAAGATCGACGCGTCGCGATATGAGATTCGTCAGGTGCTCCGTATAGCTACCGAAGAAGATCTGAACCGCGCGAAAGAAGCGCACGCGCGCGAGCATACAACGATGATCAAGGCGCGCGAACTGGCTAAATCGCTCGGTTTGGAGATGAAGATAGGCGACGTCGAGTACCAGGGAGATGGCTCTAAAGCAATCTTCTTCTATATTGCTGACGGACGTGTGGATTTCCGCCAACTCATCAAAGTGTACGCTGAGACTTTCCGCATCCGTGTGGAGATGAAACAGATCGGAGCAAGGCAGGAAGCCGGACGTATTGGCGGAACAGGCCCTTGTGGACGGGAACTATGCTGCTCTACTTGGCTCATCAATTTCTCGTCGGTCGGAACAGGAGCTGCGCGTATGCAGAATATATCACCGAACCCCCAGAAATTAGCGGGCATGTGCGCTAAACTCAAATGCTGTCTCAACTACGAGATGCCGGTCTACGAGGATGCCTCCAAACTGCTGCCGTCCCGCCATACGGAACTGGAGACCAAGGATGCAACCTGGTATTTCTTCTCCTCTGATCCATTAGCCGGAACGGTCACTTATTCCTCCGATGCCCACATGGCTGCGAACCTGACTACGCTCAAAGCCGGACGCGCCTTTGAGATCATCTCCATGAACCGTAGCGGGGAGAAACCCGATACGCTTGAAGGTACGCGCGCCGTAGTCAATGAGATCGGATACCAGACCGGACACGGGGACATCTCCCGTTTCGATAAGAAACGCCGTCCTCATAATAATAACCATCGGGACAACAGGAAGGACAAACGATGAAAGGTGCTTCAATAAATAAGATACGATCTGCAATAATTGGTATTATTGCCGGTTTCTTCCTTTTGACATCTTGTCGGAGCGACATCGTTTATAGCCGGTTTATGCCGATTTCATCGGAAAAATGGCACGCTGACTCGGTGGCTCAATTTGACTATTCTATAGCCGATACGAGTGCGCAATACAAGATGCTCGTTTATGTCCGTCATACGGAGAAATATCCGTATCAGAATATGTGGCTCTTCCTCAATAACGGTACCATCAGCGATACGATTGAGTTCTACTTGGCGGATGATCGCGGGCAGTGGCTCGGCAATAAGCATCACGGATTCATAGAAATGCCCGTTCTCATCGAGGATAACTATCATTATTCCGATACAGGTGTCTATCATCTGTCCGTGCAGCACGCCATGCGCGATACACTCCTGCGGGGCATTACCGATGTAGGGATCGAAATATCCAAGTAACGATGGGCAAGAATAAACTCAAGAAATTTGCAGAGATGGAGACATTTCCGAATGTCTTCCAATGCAGCGCACACTCATTCACACCAAATGACCCACACGGCGAAGCCGACCGTTCGACCGAAGGGAGATTAGAAATGGTAAATGAAATGTGTGGTCATTGGCGGGAAAAGTTCTTCCATAATGACCATCCTATCGTTCTGGAACTGGGTTGCGGACGAGGCGAATACACGGTCGGCCTGGCGGAGAAATACCCCGAGAAGAATTTCATAGGCGTTGATATCAAAGGCGCGCGTATGTGGGCAGGCGCAAAACAGGCGGTGGAAGCAGGACTGACCAATGCCGCTTTCCTGCGTACCAATATTGAGTTCATCACACGCTTCTTTGCTCCTAATGAAGTGGATGAGATCTGGATTACGTTCTGCGACCCGCAGATGAAAAAAGCAACCAAGCGCCTCACCAGCACGTATTTCATGCAGCGCTACCATCAGATCGTCAAACCTAATGGCATCATCCATCTCAAGACCGACAGTCCTTTCCTCTATACCTATACGATGGAGATGTTACGTCTCAATCCTTATCCCGTCCTCGCGCATACGGATGACCTCTATGCCTGCGAGCAATACCCCGACGCCCAATGCCTCAAGACCCACTACGAGAAGCAGTGGCTTGACCGCGGTATGAAGATCAAGTATATAGCCTGGCAACTCTCGCCCATGCCTCATTTCGAAGAACCAACTATCGAGATAGAGAAAGACTCCTACCGCTCCTACGGCCGCAACTACCAGGCCTTGTAGGATAACAATACTGCCTTTTTGCTTCAAAAATTAGGGAAGGAAGATGCCCGGAGAGGTGACAGAGCCGGATTCGACTTTGTGGATTGAGTCACCTTTGATAAGCAGGGCGACAGGCAGGCTTCCGGTGATGTTCGCCATCGAATCATTGGGTATCGTGAAGATATCTATCTCGGGCTTGTAGATGCGATAGAAACGCTCCTTCGCCTCCTCATTCTCAATAGCTATACCGATGACCTTATCTACGACCTGCAACTGGTGGTATTGCTGCAGGTTAGCAAACGAGTTCTGGCAGTGAGCGCAAGTGAAGGAGAAGAGATAAACGACATACGACGAATCGGCGCTGAAGGGATAGATAGCATTCAGTTTACGCATGCTCTCCGAGCGGCTGTCCGTTTTTACGGTATCCCATTGGGGCAGCACAAAAGACTTACGCATAGACAATCCGCAAATGAAACAAGCGGCAGCACCGACCAGCATAGCTGCCATCAGTTTAGGCGACAAGTGCGTATCCGACGGGTTTTTCGTAATCAAAGCCGGCACGGCGATGAGGCAGAAAACGGCATTGCGCACGAATGTCATCCAGGGTTTGCCGGTATAGAGTCTGGATAGTGCGCCGAAACAACCGCAATCCTGAATACCCTTGAAGGCCACTCCGTAGGCGAAAATAACACTCACGGTCACCAGAAAAGCTACTGCGGCTATCGTGCTCCATTGAGGCCGTACGCGCAACAAAAGCAGCATTCCCATTATCGCCTCGATGAAGATGATAACAGGCGCACCGATGGAGAACCATTCCGGGCCGTACAGCAGCAGCATATCTGCAAAAGCTTCCGCGTCCCAAGCCTTGGCAAAGGCCGACACGAGGAACATTACTCCTAACAGAGTTGTGGATATATATGACAAGTATTTCATAAAAATTGCGGCAAAGGTACAAAAAAAATTGCATATGTGCAAAAAATACCGCTATTTACTTGCACAAAAAGAAAAATTTTACTAATTTTGCAGCCGATTATGAATCATGAGGGAGAAAAAAGAGCCTTTCGGGCAATGTGCCGCCGCCTGGCATATATGGCTTTAGCGATCATCGCATCGATGGTCTTATTTACGCGTCCGGTCTTCAATTTTCAAGATGACAAGGGAATAAAATACATCCGTAGTTTCTCCATTGAGGATAACTGTTTCTATGTCACCCAGACCGAGATGGAGACGGGCATTTCGCAGATAACGGCTACGATGCCGGTTAAGGCTTTATATTACTGCAACAAGTTGATGCTATGGGGTTCGATCCTCTGTTTCCTGTGCTTTTTCAGTAGCCGGTGGCGTATCAGCATTGCCATCATAACTGCTTTTATTGCCGGTGCTTATTATGTGATCATGGCTTATTACGCCCTTCGGATCGCTGATGAGCAGTACGCGACTATTACTCTGAACATAATGGCAGTTCTGCCCGCCGTGGTATGTCAGATGATGCTTCTCACACGGCGTAACATCCTGCAATCCAACCTCGACAAGGCGGATTTCGCTCTCGACAACGATACGGAAGATGATTGATTATTCCTCGCTGAAATGTACCAGCACATTTCGGTAGGAATTGAAGATCTTGGATTTAGATACAAACCCAAGGTAGCGTCTATCTTTATCGACCACCGGCAGATTCCATGCACCGGTGTCCTCAAAAGTCTCCATAACCTTATCCATTGGTAGGTCAAAAGGCAGAATAGCCAGCGGCGAAGTCATGAGTTGACCTACCGTAAAGCGCTTGTAGAGGCGCGGCTGGAACATAATATTACGTACTTCATCCAGTAGCAGAATACCCTTTAGATGTCCCTGATTGTCAATAACAGGGAAGATATTTCGTCGGCTCTCGGAGATGACTTTTACCAGTTCGCCGAGCGTCATCTCCGGCATGATGGTAACGAAATCGGTCTCTAAGACGCTATCCATCTTCAGGAGTGTAAGCACATTACGATCTTTGTTATGGGTGAGCAGTTCGCCTTTCTGCGCCAGACGCATGGCATACAACGAGTGCGGCTCGAAGAGCATGATCGTGATATACGAGATCACACTCACAATCATCAGCGGCATAAAGAGGTGGTAGCCGCCTGTCAGTTCGGCAATAAGGAAGATGCCGGTCAGCGGCGCGTGCATGACGCCGGACATCAGACCCGCCATTCCTACCAAGGCAAAACTGGTCTCCGGTACCATCAATCCGGACATATTCATCAGTCGTGCCGTGACGAATCCGACGATCGCACCCATAAAGAGCGAAGGCGCAAAAATACCTCCGACTCCACCGCCGCCATTAGTAGCCACAGACGCCACGATCTTCACAAAGATGATCGCTGCGAAATAGAGCAAAATGATGAGCTGGGTATTGACGGAAGACAAGCCTGAATAGAACTGCGTTGGAATCAGGTAGGTCTCTAACGGACTATTGAGCAGCGGGCTAATGCTGTCTCCGTTGATCAGTTGGCGGATCGTATCGTACCCCTCACCATAAAGCGGCGGGAAGAGGAAGATAAGAATGCTTAGCGTCAGTCCTCCCACGGCTATCTTCGCACCCACGCTCCGCACGTTGTTTTTCATCCATCGCTCCAGTCCGTTCATGCCTCGTGTGAAATAGAGGCTGATGAGACCGCATATAATTCCTAATATGGCATACAAGGGGATACGTTGCACGAGGAACGGCTCAACGGTATTCAGCTCGAACATCGGTTCTACGCCGGTCAGGATGTAGGAAATCGCTGTCGCCGTGACAGACGAGATAAGCAGCGGTGCGACAGAAGTCATCGTCAGATCCATCATCAGCACTTCGAGCGTGAAGACCAAGCCTGCTATAGGAGCCTTGAAGATACCACCGATGGCACCGGCAGCACCGCAGCCGATCATGAGCATCATGGTCTTTTGATCCAAACGGAAGGCCTTGGCGAGGTTTGAACCGATGGCGGCGCCGGTGAGCACGATAGGAGCCTCCGCTCCGACCGATCCACCGAAACCGATCGTCAGACCGGAACCGACAACCGACGACCACATATTATGTGCTTTGATGATGGACTTACGCTGAGAAATAGCGTAAAGAATCTTGGTAATACCATGCGAAATATCGTCCCGCACGATAAACTTGACGAAGAGCGCCGCCAGGGTTATACCGATGACCGGCGTAATGAGGTACCACCACGTACGCTCATCGGCAATTAACTGGTTTTCAACAAGTTGTTGGATGAAATGAATGAATGATTTCAGTAGCGCTGCTGCGGCTGCCGAGAACGTACCTACGAAGAATGAAAGCAGGAGCACCAAGTGCTTCTCGCTGATGTGGCGTTCACGCCATTCGATCATTCTATCGTACCAGGTTCCTTTCATTCTATCAATCTTCCGAATCCCATCCGATTCCTTTGTATTTGTCGAGATCCCACTCTTCCTCTACCTCGTTGAGGTAGATCGTACCTTGTTCCTCATCCTCCGAATCCTGACTATCGGCTTCGGAACGCTCGATGACGGTCACGTCTATCGGTGCATGGCTGATCTCAATCACTTGGTTCTGCTCCTTGTTGAGTTCGGTCCATAACGCATCTTTCAGTTCGTCTATGCCTTCGCCGGCAACAGAAGAGATGAAGACAATCGGCAAATCAAGTTTCTGCAGTTTCTTGGAGGCTTTTTTCTTCTGTAACTCTTTCGCATCCAAGGCATCGATCTTGGTGATGGCCAGGATGCGTGCTTTCGTCAGCAGTTCGGGGTTATATTGCTCCAATTCATGCAGTAGAATCTTGTATTCCTTAATGATGTCTTCGCTTGTCACCGGTACCATAAAGAGCAGCACCGCATTGCGCTCTATATGGCGTAGGAACCGGAGCCCCAGCCCTTTACCTTCACTGGCACCCTCAATGATACCCGGTATATCCGCCATACAGAACGACCGTCCGTCGCGATAGGAGACGATACCGAGTTGGGGGGTAAGAGTAGTGAAGGGATAGTCGGCAATCTCAGGTTTGGCGGCAGAAACAACGCTGAGCAGCGTTGATTTGCCGGCGTTCGGAAATCCGACGAGACCTACGTCCGCGAGCACTTTGAGTTGCATGATGACGGTGCGTTCCTGCGCCGGCTCGCCGGGTTGGGCGTACCGAGGCGCTTGATTGGTAGCTGTGCGGAAATGCCAGTTACCTAATCCGCCTCGACCGCCTTTGAGGAGCACTACGCGTTCGTCGTGCTCCTTCACTTCGCAGATGAACTCACCGGTCTCTCCGTCATACACCACCGTTCCGCAGGGTACCTCGATGATCTTGTCTTCGCCATCCTTACCGAAGGAGCGGCTCTGACCTCCCTTGCCTCCGTCGGTTGCCATAATATGTTTCTGGTACTTGAGGTGAAGAAGGGTCCATAGATTGCGGTTGCCGCGTAGGATCACCGACCCGCCTTTACCTCCGTCGCCGCCGTCCGGTCCGCCTTTCGGTAGATATTTAGCGCGATGAAGGTGCATACAACCTGCTCCGCCCTTACCGGAGCGGCAGTAGATCTTTACATAGTCGATGAAATTAGCAGCCATGATGTATGATGTTCGATTTATAAATTAGTGTTTGGAGCGATTAATAATGCGCTCGATCTGGAGGAATACATCCTCCATCGTGTGGTTTCCGTTAACGGCCTCGTAGTTGCCGTTATGGAGATAATAATGGGCAATAGGCTCCGTCTGGTTATGATAAACAGCGATGCGATGACGGATCGTATTGAGGTTGTCATCCGCGCGGCCGCTCACTTTACCACGTTCGATCAGGCGCTGGATCAGCAGTTGCTCATCTACCATCAGGTCGATCATGATTGCCTCCATGTTGTATTTTTTGAGCAACTCGGTTAATGCTTCTGCTTGCGCTACGGTTCTGGGATAACCATCGAAGATCGTTCCCTTGCAATCAGCAGGCAGCGAAGCTAAATAGTTGTCAATAACTCCGTACATCATCTCGTCCGGAACGAGGTTTCCTTCGGAAATGAGTGAGTTGATCTTTTTTCCTAACTCACTACCGGTGGCAATCTCGGCACGCAGTACGTCACCCGTAGATAAGTGCTGCAAACCATATTCCTCTGAGATCAATGCGGATTGCGTTCCCTTACCACTACCGGGCGCGCCGCATAAAATGATATTAATCATTCTTTCCCCTTTCAGTATTTTTTTACCTTAAATTTAACAGACGCAAAACGAGTTGCCCAATGTAGGGACAACTCGTTTGCTAAGCTGCATTACCTAACTTAGAGAGCAAATTTAGCACCAGCTTTGATTTTAACAACCTTCTTTGCAGGTACGTTGATGATAGCGCCGGTACGCGGGTTCTTTGCCTGACGAGCAGCCTTCTTTGCTACGCTGACGTTAGCATAACCTACGAGCTGTACGCCCTCGCCTTTCTTAACTGCCTCAACAGCTGCCTCAAGAGCTGCGTCGATAACTTTTGCTGCTACGGTTGCGGGCACCTCAGCCTTTGCTGCAGCTGCCTTAATAAGTTCGGATTTGTTCATAACTTTTTTGTTTTAGAGTTATTAATAAAGTGAATTATTGGTTTCCAATTCGGAATGCGACCGCAAAGTTACGAAAAATTCTTTATATTACAAATATTTTAGGCAAAAAAAATGCATTTTTTTGAAAAAAAATCACTTTTTTATCATTTTATCCACCTTTTAATAGGATTATATGAAGATTTTTTAGTACTTTTGCAGTCGTTATGAGAAATATTCCTACAGTTACGCGCTATCTTCTGATAGCCAATTTGCTTGTCTTTTTGCTGACGGGAATCCTGCAGCGTTACGGTATTGATTTGAATACCATAGGTGGATTGCATTATGTGTCCGCGGGTTCGTTTCATTGGTGGCAACCCTTGACGTATATGTTCCTTCATGCGAACATGAGTCACATCTTTTTTAACATGTTCGCGGTGTGGATGTTCGCGCCGATGATCGAGAAAGAGTGGGGTGCCCGCCGGTTTACCATTTACTACCTGGTATGCGGTTTGGGTGCTGCCCTCGTGCAAGAGCTGGTATGGACGCTAATGCTGAGTAACATGAGCGGATCGGTTGACGCGGGTACGCTTGCCCATTATGCGTATTTCATGAATACGATCGGTGCTTCCGGAGCCGTGTTCGGTATCCTGTTGGCTTTCGGATGGCTCTATCCGGATATACCGATGTTTATCATCTTCCTGCCGATCCCTATTCGCGCGCGCACGTTCGTTATTATATATGCGCTGATTGAGTTGTTCGCCGGATTAGGCTCTGTAGCAGGCTTCTCGATGGATAATGTAGCGCATTTTGCCCACCTCGGTGGCATGCTCTTCGGATGGCTGCTGATTCTCTATTGGCGCAAAATCAACTGGCGTGACCCTTTTGAGAAGTTCATGCGAGACAAGGAAGAGAAGGATGAAGGTAGATTTGATAATTACCACTACCATAAGCGGGTGTAATTACCACTCGAGAGTAGCAACGACCGGCCGGTGATCCGAGCCGGTTGTTTTTTCTACGCTGCATTGAACCGGGTGCAGCGGGTCGGAGCAAAGGATATAATCGATGCGCAATCCGATCCCTTTATACTCGTACGTCGCGCCCCATTCCCAGAAATGCAGGCAGTTCCATGCGTCATGCAGACCGCGGCTGATATGCCAGTAGGCAAAACTGAGCGCCACCGAATTGAAGTCCCCCACGACAATCACCGGATACGGGCTGGCCTCTATCTCCTTCCTTACTACCTGCGCCTGCTTGTTGCGAAGTGGAATTGCACGACGCCATTTTGCCTCTATTCGCTCTACGTCCGATAAGTCCCCTGATTCTAATTTATAGGACTCCAAATGGTTGTTAATCAGTCGGATGGTATCTTTTCCTACCACTACGTCGCAGCGGTTGGAGAGGTTTCCTTGCGTCTCATAATGAATACTGCTCTTTTGGATGAGCGGATACTTGGACCACACCATTGTACCGTACTGATGGCGGGTGTTATACACCGAGAAATCGATATACGAGTACGGATATTTGACGCTCAAGGTCTGTTTGACATCCGGCAGGGTGAGGTATTGGGGATCCTTATACACATCTACCTCCTGCAGACAGATGACATCCGCATCTTGCGCCATCAGGAATCGCAGTACCTCGTTCTTCTCCGGCTTGACAAATCCTCCCATCCGGCCTGTATTCCAGGTCAGTACGGAGAGTTGCTCCGCCCGCCCCGCGAGAGGGGAGAGAATAGCGCAACAGAGCAGAACTATGTAGAGGCTTTTTCTCACTTCTTAGGTACAAGCGTCACCAATGGTATAACCATCTCCTCCAGCGATATACCGCCGTGCTGGAAGGTATTGCGGTAGTACTGGGCGTAATAATTGAATTGGTTCGGGTAGGCAAAGAAATCGCTTCCGGTGCAGAAAGCGTAAGAGCTGCTTACGTTCGGGCAGGGCAGTCCTACACGCTTGGGTTGCTCGATGGTAAACACGTTCTTCGAGTTGCAATTGAGCGCCTTACCTACCTTATAGCGGATGTTCGTGTTCGTGTTCTTGTCGGCGATGATCTGCACGGCACTCTTCACGCGCGTTGTACCATGGTCGGTGGTCAGCACCAATGTAAAGCCTAACTCTGCGGCGCGGCGCAGCAGGGAATAGGTAGGTGAATGGCGGAACCAACTGAGGGTCAGGCTGCGGTAGGCCGCTTCGTCGTACGCTAACTCCCGCATCATCTTACTCTCCGTACGGGAGTGCGACAACATATCTATGAAATTGAGCACGACGATATTAAGCGGCGCATGGGCGCCTTTCAGTTGCGCGATCACCCGCTCGCAGAAATCACTTTCGTTCACTTTCCAGTAATTGAAACTCTCGCGGCGGCGGTACCGGTCTAACAGCGTTTGTACCAACTCTTTCTCGTATTGGTTCTTACTCTCCTCGTCGCCTTCTTCCACCCAGTATTGCGGGTACATCTCCTGTATCTGCAGCGGTAACAGTCCCGAGAAAATAGCATTGCGGGCGTATTGGGTAGCTGTAGGCAGGATAGAGGTGTACTGCTCCTCCGTACGGACGGAATAGAACTCGCTGATGAGCGGCTGGATGGTCTTCCATTGGTCGTACCGGAAATTATCGATGACGCAGAGCAGCACTTTCTCCCCTTTGTCCAACAGCGGGAACACGGCATGCTTCATTATATCGTGAGACATCAGCGGAGCTTCCTCTGTACTTTGTATATTGTCGCTTTGTCCCCTAAACCAGCTCTCGTAGTTCTTCGCTATCCATTTGCAGAAAGCTGCGTTGGCCTGTGTGCGCTGGTCGTCGATGAGGGAGCGCATCGAGCTGTTCTCCAGTTCGATGTCCCATTTGCTGAGCGTGCGCTCGATAGCCTGCCATTCTTCGATGGTCGTAGCGGTGTCAATCATATACGATATATCGCTCCATTCCTGCCGGTAGTTCTGCTGTACCTGCTCGGTCATGATGGCGTGCTGGTGAATATGCTTCTTGAGGCACAGTAAGATCTGCGATGGGTTCACGGGCTTAATCAGATAGTCGGCTATCTTCTCGCCTATCGCCTGCTCCATAATATGCTCTTCTTCACTTTTGGTGATCATCACGACCGGTACCTCCGGGTGAAGCCGTTTGATCTCCTGAAGGGTCTCCAGTCCCGTCAAGCCCGGCATGTTCTCATCCAGAAAGACGATGTCCGGTACGGCTTCGTTCAAGCGGTCCAGGGCATCCTCACCATTGGAAGCGGTGGTCACGTCGTAGTCTTTACCTTTCAGGTAAATGATGTATGGTTGCAACAAGTCTATCTCGTCATCAACCCAAAGTATTCGGCTCATAGTTCCTCCATTTATTGATCAGGTTCGTCATATCTTCCGGCCATTCACTGTCGAAGAACATCCGTTCCCCTGTGCGCGGGTGCGTGAATCCTAAGGTACGCGCATGCAGGACTTGTCGCGGACAAAGGGCAAAGCAGTTCTCGATAAACTGCCGGTACTTCTGGGTGCGAAGGCCTTTCAGTATTTCGCAGCCACCATACTTCTCATCGCAGAAAAGCGGGTGACCGATATATTTCATGTGTACGCGGATCTGGTGGGTACGGCCGGTCTCTAAACGACACTCCACCAAGGTCACGTAGGGGAAGGATTCTAATACACGCCAGTGGGTCACCGCCTCTTTGGCCTGCGGACACTCCTCCGGATCCCAGACCCTGTATATCGTCCGGTCACGGTTATCGCGCGCCAAGGCGCCTTCGATCGTGCCGCTCTGCTCCTTGAACGTACCCCATACGAGCGCATTATACGTCCGCTCGGTCGTATGGTCGAAGAACTGCTTGGCAAGATGGGTCTTGGCTTCCGGCGTCTTGGCGATCAGCAGCAGACCGGAGGTGTCTTTGTCTATACGGTGTACCAAACCGATGTCCGGATCATTGATATCAAGCGGTTTTGTCCTTTGTCCTTTGTCACTTTGTACCTTAAAATGCCATGCGAGCGCATGGAGCAGCGTGTGTTCGTAGTTGCCATGACCGGGATGTACCACCAATCCGGCGGGTTTATTGATGACCATCAGGTCTTCGTCCTCATATACGATTGTCAGCGGGATATTCTCCGGCGTGATGGTAAAATCATGCGGTTCGTGGTCTAACAACACCTGGATGATGTCTCCGGGTTTGACGCGGTAGTTAGAGGCGACGGGATTCCCGTTCACCCATACGTTACCGGCATCCGCAGCTGTCTGGATGCGGTTGCGGCTGGTATTGGTCATGTGCTCCGCCAGGTATTTGTCAATGCGCTCTTTGCCTTGACCTTTATCTACCTCGCATCGCCACCGTTCCCATATGTCCTCACTCCATTCGTTCATTAAAACCAATTCCCTTCCTCCTCGTTGTTGTCACCGCCGCTCACGACTTTCTCTACATCCGTGGAGAGACGGAGCATCACCGTCTCGCCTTCCAGCAGTTTTTCTCCCGCGGCGGGTGACTGGCTGTAGATATACCGGACGGCCTCCTCCGGAGCCTGCTCTTCGTCGTAGGTGACAGCACCTACCGTCAGCCGGTGGCTCAGCAGCAGTTGACGGGCGTCTTGCAGCGTTAGACCTATTACACTCGGTACTTCCACTTGCTCTGTGCCTTGTCCAAAACCGACTACCAGGCGCACGCGGGTACCCACTGCAATCTTATCGCCCGGGTGAATACTGCCCGTATCGGTCTTCACGTCTAAAACCAGATCGCGGAAGGTGGAAGGCTCATAGTCCATCACGCTGTCCACTCTCAGTCCCAAGCCGCGTAAGGTCGTCTGCGCCTGACGGTAACTGATATCCTGCAGGTTAGGCATGGTGATATGCCGTTTCGTCGTAGCGTTGATCGTGACATAGACCGCGCGGCCGTGCTTGGCATGACTGTTCGGCTTAGGATCTTGATCAACAATCGTGCCAAACGGCACTTCGTCCGAAAAGGTGGAGTCGATCACCACCAGTCGCAGGTCGCTGGCTCCTAAGATCGGTTCGGCTTCGGCGACCACCATCCCCCGTACGTCTTCCACTTCTACCTCTACGCCGTGCTGCGTGTACCCGCGTAACCATGAGATCAAACCCACTAAGATAGCAATACCCACCACCAGCGCGATTACGATATTTCCACCCACAAATCGGATGTCTGAACGGTCAAAAAAACTCCTTTTTTCCATAAAATGCAAAATTTAGTGCGCAAAATTACAAAAATATTTGCACATATGCAAAAAATATAGTAATTTTGCACCGTTTTTCGCAAAAAGGCGAAGAATTAACGAAGTTTTAGGCTTAAAATTATTAAAACATTATGAAAAAAATGCTTCTTATCGTAGCTGTTGCATTCGCTGCAATGAGCTGCGGCAACAAGGCTTGCGAGAAAAAATGCTGCCAGGAAGCTGCTGACACTGTAGCAGTTGAGGAGGTAGTTGAGGCTGCTGAGGTAGTAGACAGCGCTGCTGTTGAGGCTCCGGCTGAGGCTCCCGCAGAGGTTGTAGCTGAGTAATCTTACTTGTTGCTACTTAAAAGAAGCGACCCTTTCGGGCCGCTTTCTTTTTTGCATTTTTTCTTTTCAAATGACCAATCATCAATCATAAGCGGAAGAGTTAAGGTAAATCAAAAACGCGCAGGCTGCGTCCGCTTCGTACACTTGCGGCCTTGTGTCTCCGGCTCTTTGTGGATGTATGAGCAAGCTCCTAATCCCCAAATATCCGAATCCACTTGGCGTTTAGCAGAAGCCAAACACCGCCTGCTTCCAAAAATACGGGCTTCGCCCTCACAAAAAAACGTTCCCTACGGTCACTTTCAAAAACCCATTCGGCGCGTAGCGCATTTTTGTAAGGCGGTAGTACGGCAGACAGCCGGACGTCGCGGGGCTACGGGGCGGCAGAACGAGGAGCTCGCTCATCGGGCAGACGACACGCAGCAACGCAAAGGCTCATCAAGAGCCGTACCGCCGCGTTTTTGATTACCTAAAAATCATCAACGACTACCAACAAAGAAGCGACCCTTTCGGGCCGCTTTCTTTTTTGCATTTTCTTTCCCCTAAACTCTAAACCCTAAACCCTAAACTGTTTAATCTTTGATTAAACACCTTCCCGTCATCTCCTTGGGCTGTTCGATACCCATGATGTGACAAAGCGACGGAGCTACGTCGGCGAGGATGCCGTTCTCCACTTTGGCGTTAATATGGTCCTTGCTGACATATACGAAGGGCACCGGGTTGAGCGAGTGCGCCGTGTTAGGTGTACCATCCGGGTTGATGGCGTTGTCGCAGTTGCCATGGTCAGCAATGATGATGATCTCATAGCCGTTGGCCAGCGCTGCTTCGATCACTTTGTTCGAGCACTCGTCGATACATTTCACCGCTTTCACGATCGCGTCATACACACCCGTATGGCCGATCATGTCGCCGTTCGCGAAATTGAGGGTGATATAGTCGAATTTCTGCGTCTTGATAGCAGCTACAAGCGCTTCCGTCACTTCCGGAGCACTCATCTCCGGTTTCAGGTCGTAGGTCGGCACTTTCGGACTCGGGATCAGGATACGCTCCTCGCCCGGATATTCGGCTTCACGACCGCCGTTGAAGAAGAAGGTCACGTGGGCGAATTTCTCCGTCTCGGCGATGCGTAACTGCTTCATACCTAACTTGCTCACTACCTCGCCGAGGGTGTTCTCCACGTTCTCTTTCGGGAAGAGGACATGCAGCCCTTGGAAGGACGAGTCGTACGGCGTCATGCAGAAATACTGCAGTCCGGGTATGGTCTTCATGCCTTGTTCCGGCATATCTTGCTGCGTGAGTACGATGGTGATCTCTTTCGCGCGGTCGTTGCGGTAGTTGAAGAAGATGACTACATCCCCTTCGCTAATCCGTCCGTCGCAGTTAGCGTTCACCAGCGGCTCCATGAACTCGTCGGTGTCCTTATGCTCCTCCGTATGGCGGTCGTAGCAACCCTGTACGGCAGCTACCATGTCGGTCTCTTGTCGGCCTACACCGTTCACCAACTGGTCGTATGCCACTTTGATACGCTCCCAACGTTTGTCTCGGTCCATCGCGTAGAAACGCCCGATGATGGAGGCGATGTGTGCGCCGGTGGTGTCGCAAACGCCCTGCAGCTCCTCAATGAATCCCTTACCGCTACGAGGGTCGGTATCACGGCCGTCCATGAAACAGTGAATAAACGTCTTGTCTGCTACGCCGTATTCCTTGGCGATCTCCACCAGTTTGAAGAGGTGGTCGAGGCTCGAGTGGACACCGCCGTTCGAGCAAAGGCCCATGATATGCAGTTTCTTGCCGGCTGCCTGTGCTGCCTTGTAGGCAGCGATGATCTCGGGGTTCTGCATGATCGAGTTGTCGCGGATGGCGCGGTTGATCTTCACGAGGTCCTGATAGACCACGCGTCCGGCACCGATATTGAGGTGTCCTACCTCCGAATTACCCATCTGCCCGTCCGGCAGACCTACGTTCTCGCCGCTCGCCTGTAACTGCGAGTGCGGATATTTCGCCAGCAGCGCATCCCAATGCGGCGTCGGCGTCACGCTGATCACATCGGCTTTAGTCTTGTTGCCGATGCCCCAGCCATCTAAAATCATTAATAATGCTTTACTCATATTATCTTTAAAATTTTTCAATCTTCAATCTTCAATCTTCAATCACCAATGAGCTTGTTCACGAGCTCCGGCACACCTTCCGTCGCTTTTTTCCGGATGTGGGTGATCTTGTCCGCCCATACGCCGAACTCCGGCTGGCCCGGATCCACAAAATAAATAGGAATACCCGGGCGCGTGTAATGGAGCAGCGAAGCGGCGGGATAGACATTCAGGCTCGTACCCACCACGATCATGATGTCGGCGGTACCGGCTATCCGGCAGGCTTCCTCGAAATAAGGCACTCCTTCGCCGAAGAAGACGATGTAGGGTCTCAGCAGCGATCCGTTAGGATGGCGGTCGCCGTAGTGCTGCTCCCAGCCCTTTATGGGCACCGTAGCCAGTTCGTCGTTCTCCGCCCGCAGTTTGGTGATCTCGCCGTGCAGGTGAACCACGTTCTTCGCGCCGGCGCGTTCGTGCAGGTCGTCGATGTTCTGCGTGATGATCTGCGTGTCGGGGAAGACCTCCTGCAGCTTGGCGATCGCTATGTGCGCTGCGTTAGGCTGAGCCGCTAAAGTGTCGCGGCGGCGGTCATTGTAGAACTTCACGCATAACTCCGGGTTGCGCAGCCATGCCTCGTGCGTACACACGTCCTCTACGCGGTAGTGTTCCCATAGGCCGTCACTGTCGCGAAAGGTCCCTAATCCGCTCTCGGCGCTCACTCCCGCGCCCGTAAAAACGACAATCTTTGCCATACTTGTACCAATTTTGCCTGCAAAGGTACAACAAAAATTGCACATATGCAAGTTTTAGAGGAAGAATTTTTCTTTAGCAAATATAATTTGCGTGTTTAGGAGGGATGTTATTCGTTTATGCTTGCATAAAAAACGGAGAACAGCACTCATAAACGCAGGGAGCTATCCCATAAGAAAAATTCTTCCTCATGCTTGCATATGTCCGGCAGGACGCGACTGTACTTTCGGAAACCGTAACACGGGAAAGGGCTATATAAACAATTTTTAGGCAGGCGGCGTCCGAAGTTACTACTTTTTCTTGGTCGTTAGTCCATGGCCACCGTACACCTTCATTGGATGGTTTATTGAATATATTAGAAAATATTAACTTGCCAAAAATTGCGCCATGAACAAACAAACGTATGACATCACACCTGTCATGTGTGATATTTTCGACAAAATGGTCGATGAATTCGTAAACGCCCGAGACGATAAGGGCGAGCTCTTAAACGATCCCGAGCAATTACTTTGGGAATCAAAGGTATTTCAAAAGCACTCAATCGAGAAAATGTTCCGCGTAATGTGGAACAGACACCCGTACGACGCCAACTCAAAAACAGCCCTCTCTACGGACGTTTCGCCGGCTAAAATCCGCTATATTATGAACAAAAAGTAGATTTATTTAAGCCTCGCTAAAATGAGGTGACCCCAAAAAGTTGGACGGATTATTAAATCTATTTGATTTGATCTTGAAAGTGAGTTCGGTATTGTACCGGGCTCATTTTCAATTTTAGTT
>ONND01000016.1 GCA_900319105.1 uncultured Bacteroidales bacterium
CATTGAGGGTCGTTGTAGACGACAACGTTGATAGGCTGCAGGTGTACAATGGTGACATAAAGCCGAGCAGTACTAATTGCCCGAATCTTTTTCTAAAAAGGTTTTTTGCATTTCGCGGCTCCGCCGCTGAATTGCAACCTTCTTTCAAGAAGGTTTTTAAACTAGTTTTACTAGTTCATCTAGTTAGACTAGTTCTACTAGAACTCTATTGCTTTCGCTCGCGAAAGCTCTTACATTCGTTGATCTGTCAACCCCATATGGTGGTTGAGTGTGGTGGTGGCTTGGTTTTCACCATTAAGCGGCATAGCCGCGTCACCATTGAGCAAGTTTTGCTTGCGCTCATTCCATCATTAACCTATATTTAGGTGGTTATAGCGCTGAGGTCCCACCCCTTCCCATTCCGAACAGGGTCGTTAAGCTCAGCATCGCCGATGGTACTGCACTGCGTTGTGGGAGAGATATCGTAAGATACCGGGCTTCTTTGTATATGTGGCGATGCTACCTACTCTCCTTCCGTGTTGTTCTCGCAAATTTACAATCCCTTCTGGTATGCTTTAGGAGAAAGCCCTGTATAGCGATGGAAGTATTTGCCGAAAGTAGATTGGTCGGAGAAATGGAGTGCATCGGCTACTTCTGCTACAGTAGCATCAGGCATGCTAAGCTGTGTTTTAGCTTTAAGAATTACATGTTCCTGAATCCATTTGCTTGCCGGTTTATGGGTGTATTGCGAAACTACATTGGCAACATATTTGGGTGATAGGCACATTTTACGCGCATAAAATTCAATACCTCGTTCTTGGTGGCAGTGTTCATGTACAAGTTGTACGAACTTGTTGACCAATATTTCCTCCCGTGATTGCTTGTTATGTTGCTCCAAATGGTGAAAATAATAGCCTACACCATAATATAATGCGCGTGTAAGGTTAATAATAATCTCCAATCTGTAGGGGTTGGATTCTTGCTGCATAGCGCGCTTGACCATAGTGAAAAACATCTCTATGTGCTCATAGGTCTCTTCGTTAAGCGTAACAATTGGATAGTTTGTGATGGTTTTCCGGATATTGAACTTACTGGAGATGTTGAGTTGTGTTGTGAAATGGTCAGACATGAGAATGGTTTTTCCCTTGATTTGCTCTGAGTGGTCAATGAACTCGAGGATGTCATCCTTGAAAAAAATAACGAGTGACGGGGCCTGGACATGTACATCTATGAGGTTAATACGTCCGTGTATTGTTCCTTCTTCTATGATTACTGCGGTAGTCATGGGAGCCAAAAAATAAGGAGGGAAATCCGGCGTTAAGTCTAAATCATCCGTTATGATGATTTCATCGCCCAGTTTGTTTACCTGAATACGGCTGCTATCTGCAAGCCTGAAAATTTGCGCGAGATGAGAATATCTGTTCATGTACACATGCTATTTTGTCTGCAAAAATACTATTTTTTCTTCAATTATGCAAACTTTTCTACTATTATGACCATTTTTTGTGTTATATTGCCCTTTTCTGTATTATGAAATTGTAGTACCTTTGCACTGAATTTTAACATATAGGTATTATGGACTTAAAAGACAAAACATTTGTAGTCACAGGAGGTGGCAGCGGATTAGGTCGCCAATTGACCATAGAGTTGGTAAAAGTGGGTGCTAAAGTAGCCGCAATCGACATTAATGAGGACGGATTGGTCCAAACAGTCAAATTGGCAGGTGAACTAAGTAGTATGATTTATCCTATTGTATGTAATATTACAGACAAGGAAGCTGTGAATGCTTTGCCGGAGCGCGTGTTACGCCGTAGTGGGCATATTAATTGCTTAATCAATAATGCCGGTATCATTCAACCGTTTGTGAATGTGGAGGAGATGGATGATGCTCTGATTAACCGTATTTTCGCCATCAATTTCTTTGGAACCCTCTATATGGTGCGTGCGTTTCTGCCACATATGCGCAAAGAAAATGAGTCTTGTTTGGTTAATGTATCCTCATTAGGTGGTTTTGTACCGGTGAGTGGTCAAACGATATACGGCGCGAGTAAAGCTGCGGTGAAACAACTGACGGATGGTTTGCGCGCGGAGTTAGATGGTACGAGTGTTCATGTAATGAGTGTTATCCCGGGAGCAATGGCTACGCAGATTCGGGAAAACTCGGGCTTGGGTGCTATACATGTAGAAGAGCAGAAAACGAATAAGGTACTTGATCCTATGGTTGCCGCGCACTTAATTGTAGAGGGCATCAAAAAGAAGGAAAAGGAGTTGTATATAGGTGCTGATAGTCGCTTGATGCATAATCTATTCCGTTTCATACCTTTGCGGGCTGCCAAATGGTTGAATGACAGTATTCGCCGCCAGCACGCGAACTCCTTAGTCAGAGTAGGTAGCTATGCTTTGCCGCCACTCTCCTTCCTTTCGAGGAAGGGGCTTGGGGGTAGGCTTCCCCTCCATTTAGTGAGCCGGAGGGTAGGTATTGCCGTTTAGTCGTCGAGGATGGTTATTCGGCCCTGCGGGGAGGCATAGCGGTTAGGAACGACGCCGCCGAGAGTTGTCTCCAGGTAATCGGCGAACGTATCACCGTCGTATTGATTCGGAAGGGGGACTCTGGGACATTGTTGCAGCACGCCGTTCATACCATCTTCTGCACAGTAGTCGGTAGTGCCGATGGTGTACGTGCCTGTCGGTAGGATGGGCATCCATGTGCCGGTGACGTCATCATAGACATCAACGTTGGTAACTGTATGCGAGCGTTGATGCACGGTGTAACGCAGTCCGGCTACTTGCGGGAAGGCGCCACACTCGTCCGGAAGGGAGGCTGTGCAGCTCTCCAGCATAGCAATAATCGTGCTTCCGGAGGCTTCCACTCTGACCATCTGGTTATTGAAAGGCTGTACGTTAATCACATCTCCGTAAGTGATTATTCCGGCCGGAATGCTCGCGCGGATACCGCCGCCGTTACAGAGACCGATCTGCGCTTGTGCTATTTCGCGAAACGCATCGGTGATAATATCCGCCATGTTCGTTTCGCCGTTACGTACCAGCCGTTTGCCATCTGGCCCGTTGATCGTCAGTTCAAAAGGACAGGTAGCGAGTTGTTTATGCGTTACTTCATCCAAGAGCTGATAGACGCTGTCGATGGTATGTTGTACCACCGCGCTGGTGAAGCTGAACTCCTGTTGGTTGATGAGCGTTGTAGATATTCGTCCGTCGGGAGAGATAACCATTTTGCCGATGTTGGCGAATTGTGTTCCGGTCTGTGTCACCGGCACGGTCTGTCCGTCGCGATTAGCGACCTCATCGCGTATGATCACGGAGTGGGTATGTCCATCGAGAACGATATCGATACCTCGTGTGGCCGCCACCAAGTCATGGGAGGAAATGCCTAAAATAGGTTGTTTCTCGCCCATATGCGAGAGCAGCACTACATAGTCTGCACCTTCTTTCCTCGCCTGATCAACGGCGGTCTGAACCAGTTGTGGAGCCTCATCGGTGTGCAGATCATAGATGAGATTGCCGTTTTCATCGTAGAAAGAGTAACTCTCGTCCATCATCGTCTCCGGCGTGAGTACTCCTACGTACGCCACGCGTCGATCTCCGTAGCGGCAGATGACATACGGGGCATAATAAGGTGCAGCGGCTCCTGCATCAAAGAAATTCGTGCAGACCACCGGTGCTTGGATTTGCGCCACCAGTTCTTTCATCCGTTCGCCTCCATAGTCAAACTCATGATTGCCTATGGTCACGGCATCATAGTGTATCTGACGCATGATATCCACGATATACTGCCCTTCGGACAGCGATCCGGCAACCCCTCCTTGCAGGTAGTCTCCGCTGCAGACGACAGCGACCCAGGCTGTGTCCGTTGCCTCGATCGCGTCCCGCAATCCGGCTAACTTGGCGTAATTGTCGATAGCGCAATGCACATCATTCTCATACAGAATGACGATACTTTTCGGCTGCTGGGGAACGTCCTGTTTGTTCTTGCAAGCAGTTAACATTCCCTGTGCGAGCATGCAGAGGAGGGCAAGTGTATTGCAGAATGTCTTTTTCATGGCGGTTGTATGGAGGTCATCTATTTTTTAAGATGTTGAAGCACTCTTTGGGGTCGTCAACGCCGTTGAGACTTTTATCCATGGGGCACTGATCTGTCTGGTTCCGGTTGAGTATCATCGGGATCTCCTCTTCTGCGGAGACCTGAATACCGGCGTTCTCTAACATCGCTTTTGCCGGTGTAGAGATGAGGTTGGTATAGACCTGTTTGACTCCTCCGAGAACCATGAGTGCCGCCGCTGCTTTGCCAATCATCTTATCCGCCACCACAGCGCCTTGCAGCCGTTGCGGGTCGTTCTCCAGCAGATCCATCAGATCTTTCACTCCCCGCTGGTTATGTTCGGTGATCGTTCCGTTATTGCTGACGACAAGACTCACTTGTTGGTCATTGAGGTAGGCGAGCATCTGTTCGTCCGCGATGGAAGGCTTTGTCGATTGCGGTTTCGAGCAGCCGAATAAGGTCAAAACAACAGTAAGTAAAAGAATAATTTTTTTCATTTTGAAAGTGTTAAAGGGTCGGTGGATAAAAGAGGTCTATCGTATAAAGTGCATCGGTTTCCATTCTTCTCGTGCCGGCAGTTGCGGAGCGTTTTCGCCGCGTAGTCCACGTATCATCCATGCCAGGTTATGCGCGAGGGTGCGCATGGTCTGCATCCCTTCCGTATCCTGTGCCACTTGTCCTTCTTCCCGTCCGTAGGCGATGTTCCAGTACTGCGATGTAGCTAAGGGCATGTTCATCATCTGCAGCGGCATCTGGAGTGCTTCAAAAGCGGCTGTAGCGCCTCCACGACGGCAGATCGTAACGACAGCGGCGGGTTTATTCTGCATGTTCGCTCCGTTGGAGAAGCATAGACGTTGCATGATAGCGAGCAGTGCGCCGTTGGGCTGGCCGTAGTAAACAGGCGAGCCAAAAACGAAACCGTCCGCATCGGCGAAGGTGGCGGAGATGGTATTGCATACATCATCGTCGAAGACACAGCGTCCGTTGCCTTTCGTTTTGCAGGTGCCGCAAGCGATGCAACCGCGAAGAGGCTTGTTGCCGATCCAAACAATCTCAGAGTCGATGCCTTCTGTCCGGAGCGTCTGAGCTATTTCGCTAAGTGCGGTAAACGTGTTGCCGTTCTTACGGGGCGAACCATTAATGAGGATTACTTTCATATTTATTTTGGTTTGTATTCATTTTTGAGCGCAAAGGTACAAAAAATTATTGATATGTGCAAACAAAAAATGAATAATATGAGCTTATTAGCCTTCTTTTTATCTTCTGTAGGTATTGCGTATGTCGAAAAAAAGCAGTACCTTTGCACCCGATTTTGATTTGACGAAAATGAAACAATATTTACTGATATTATTTTTTGCGCTGTTCTGTGCCGTTTCCGGATGGTCACAGCAGGAGTATGATGCCCATTTGGTGGGGCATGTGATAGATGAGAAAACGGGTGAACACCTTCCCTATGTCAATGTGCAAGTCAAAGGTACGAATATAGGCACCGTGACGGATGAGTCCGGCCACTATTTTATGACTAATCTGCCGCTGGGAAAGCAGACAATTGTCTTTTCCTATGTGGGGTATGAGAACCTGGAGTTGCCTGTCAAGATCGAGGAGAACAAGACCGTGGAGTTGAAGGCTGCTATCCACGAAATGTCTCAGTTGCTCAACAGCGTGGTTGTCACCGCCAACCGCTATGAGACGAAGCGCCAGGAGGCGGCCACGATAGTCAATGTGTTATCGCCGCGCCTGTTCGAGATGACAGCCGTGGCGTGCGTCGCAGATGCACTGAATTTCCAGCCGGGTCTGCGCGTGGAGAACACCTGCAGCAACTGCGGTAAGACGGAGTTGCGTATCAACGGTTTGCAAGGCCAGTACACCCAGATATTGATGGATAGCCGTCCTGTTTTTTCCTCCATGGCTTCAGTGTATGGCTTGGAGCAAGTACCCTCAGCCATGATCGACCGTATCGAGGTTATTCGCGGCGGCGGTTCGGCTATGTACGGCGCGAATGCGATCGCCGGTGTGGTGAACATCATCACCAAAGAGCCGGTGCGTAATTTCGTCAATATATCCAATACGAGCATGATCAACGAGAAAGCCGGCTACGATATCCATACGGATCTGAATGCGTCGGTGATGAGCGAGAACCGCAAGATAGGAGCGTATATCTTTGCCAGCCATCGCACGCGCAGCCCGTACGACCGCGACGGCGACGAGTTCAGCGAGGTACCCAAACTGCGCTCTACTACTGCGGGTACGCGCGTCTTCTTCAAGACGAGCGCGTATAGTAAGATCACCGCTTCCTACCATCACACGACGGATTTCCGTCGCGGAGGAAACCGCTTTGATTATGAGCCGCACCAGGCGGACATCGCCGAGCAGTTGCGCCATAATATCGATGCAGGACAGTTGGCGTTCGATTGGTTCTCTGCGGATAACCGCCATTTCGTGTCGGCGTATTCGGCGATCCAGCATATCGGACGCGAGAGCTATTTCGGAGCCGGCAGAGACACGGCGGCCTATGGTCGCAGTAAGGATCTGACGTCTATCACGGGTCTGCAATACCGTTTCTCGTACCCTTGCGGTCGTGCGAAAGGTGACCTGAGTGTAGGTGCGGAGTATTCGTACAACGGCTTGCACGACAGGATGGTCGGCTATAACCGCGATCTGCACCAGCATGTACATGTGGCGGGCGTCTATGCGCAGAACGAATGGAAACAAGAGAAATGGAGCGTGCTCATCGGCGGACGTCTGGAGAAGCATAACTTATTGAAGAAAGTCGTTTTTAACCCTCGTGCCACCTTCCGTTATACGCCGGTCAACGGTCTGGTGCTCCGTGCGGGCTACAGCAGCGGTTACCGTGCTCCGCAGGCTTACGATGAGGACTTGCATGTGGCGGCGGTAGGAGGCAGCGTGTCGCTTATACGCCTTGACCCGAACCTCAAACCCGAGTACTCGCATAGTGCTACGATGAGTACAGACTGGTATCGGGCTTTCGGTAAATGGGAAGTGAACCTGACGGCGGAAGGGTTCTATACGTACTTGCAGGACGTTTTCTTCCTGCGTGAGGACGGCAAAGATGCAGCTGGGGACATCCTCTTTACCCGTACGAATGCGAAGGCAGCGTGGGTCGGAGGCCTCAATGTGGAGGGCAAAGTGAACTACGGATCGATGTTCGTCTTCCAGATCGGTTATACCTACCAGCAGAGCCGTTATACGGAGGCGCAAGCATGGAGCGATGTGGTGCCGGCTGAGGTGCGAATGCTCCATACACCCGATCATTACGGATATGTGCTGATCGATGTGCAGCCCGTGCATGATTTCACGATATCCGTAAACGGCAAGGCGACCGGATCGATGCTCGTCCCGCATTTGGCAGGTTATATCCCGCAGGATCGGTTGGAGAAGACGCCTTCTTTCTGGGATCTGGGAATACGTCTGGCGTACGATATCAATCTCTATAAACATTATTGTCTGGAGATCAGTTGCGGCGTCAAGAACGTCCTCGACCAATTCCAGAAAGATCTTGATCGAGGAGAGTTAAGGGATGCTAATTATATCTATGGTCCGACTATCCCGCGTACGTATTTTGCCGGGTTGAGTCTCAAACTATAAGAGGCTAAATCCCTATTTTTAGGTATTGCGTATGTCGAAAAAAAGCAGTACCTTTGCAGCGTTTTTGACGAATGAGATGAGAAAGCTATTATTCATACTACTATTTATAGTCATCAGCACCTCCGTTATAGCCCAGGAATCCAGTGAGTTTCAGATAGAGGAAGTGACGGTTGTACAACGCAAGAAAGGGAAGGTTAAGAGCCGTTCCGATGCGTTCGACACCGAGAAACTCAATACGGAGGAGTTATGCCGTGCGGCGTGCTGTAACCTCAGCGAAGCGTTTGAGACCAACGCTTCGGTTGATGTCGCGTACTCCGATGCAGCGACGGGAGCCAAGCAGATACGGTTACTCGGCTTGAGCGGAACGTACGTGCAGCTGCTACAAGAGAACACACCGGCGGTGAGAGGACTGGCGCAGAACTTCGGTCTGGAGTATATACCCGGCTCGTGGATGAGCAGTATTCAGGTCAGCAAAGGTACTTCGTCGGTCGTTAACGGCTACGAGGCTACCTCGGGACAAATCAACGTCGAATTGCTTCGTCCGCAGTTGCAAAACCCGATCTCGGTCAATCTTATGTTCAATTCCGAACTCATGGCGGAGGCGAATATCATGGGAGGTTGGAAGATACCGCTCAAAGAGGAGGAGCATGTACACCATCATCATGTAGGCGAAGAAGATGAGCATGAGCATTGCCACCATGAGTCGTTGCATACCGGTATTCTGGCGCACTACGGAGGCAGTTATATGCCGATGGACGGTAATCATGATTCTTTCGTGGATATGCCTAAGATGCAGAATGTCAACCTCGCCAACCGATGGGTCTACAAGCATGGCGATTATACGTTCCAGGCGTTTGTCCGCGGCCTGTATGATCGTCGTCGAGGAGGACAGTTGGCGGATTCAATCAAGAACCCTTACCGTATCAACCTCAACACCTGGCGTGTGGAGGGATTCTTCAAGAACGGCTATGTCTATGACCCCGAGAGCGGTTCGTCGGCAGCAGTCATCGCGGCGATCAGTTACCATAACCAGGATCATTTCTACGGCCTGCGTAACTGGAAGGCCAACCAACTCAATACCTACCTCAATGCCATGTGGCAAGGTGTTTTCGAAGGCAGCGGAGAGGTGGACAATGATCATCGTCTGACAACCGGTATCTCCGTTAACTACGATCGCTATGAAGAGGATCTCCATCTGCCCGTTACTGATTTTCAGTTGGATAGACAGGAAGTAGTGCCCGGCATTTTCGCCGAGTACAACCTGAAATACGATGAGATGCTGTCGTTGGTAGCCGGTGTTCGTGCCGATTACAGCACGCGGTACGGCTTCTTTTTTACCCCTCGTATGAACATCCGCTATACACCTTTCGAGTGGTGGACGCTTCGCGGAAGTGTCGGGATGGGTTACCGTAGTCCGAATGCGATAGCGGATAACGCCTTTATCCTGCCGTCGAGTAGGGTACTGCACCTCGCGGATGAGATCAAGCAGGAGCGCGCGGTGAACACCGGTCTCTCGACCTCGTTTTATATCCCGATGGGCAACAAGGAACTGCAACTCTCGCTGGAGTATTACTACACCCATTTCCTCAATTCGCTTATCGTCGATATGGATCAGGATAAACACGCCGTTTATCTCTATAACCAGACCGACTTGTCCGGCGCTAAGTCTTTTGCACATAGCGCACAGATAGAGGCATCTATCGAGGTACTGCGCGGGTGGACATGGACCGCGGCTTTCCGATGGACGGACGTCAAGCAGACTACCATCAATGCAGAGGGTGTAGCCCAACTGCGAACCAAAGCCCTGACAAACCGTTTCAAGGGCATCATCACAACCAGCTACCAGACGCCTCTCAAAAAATGGCAGTTTGACGTCACGGCGCAGTTCAACGGCGTGAGTCGTGTGCCGGATGGCTTTGAACAGCCGTTCACATGGTACCCGCAACTCATGGCGCAGATCACCAAGTATTTCCGTACTTGCAGCATCTATCTGGGAGCAGAGAACATGACGAACTTCCGCCAGGATCCTTCTATCGTAGATAGTTTCCATCCTTATAGCCCGGATTTTGATGCCTCGATGGTATGCGGACCCACAACCGGATGGAAGGTGTACCTCGGTTTCCGATATGATTTGGATAAACCCGAATGATATGAAAAAAATTCTATTCTTTTTTGCCCTCTGTGCGCTGCTGCTCTGTTATGCACAGGAGCCGATAGATGCCCAAACGGGGGCCAGCCAACAGGCTAACCAAGCCGAGCAAACTGTGCGCTCGGACAAGCCGAATTACAAGCGTATGGTGGTGTTGAAATGCGACCTGCATTGTCAGGGTTGCTGTGACAAGATTATGAAGAATATTGCCTTTGAGAAGGGAGTGAAGAATCTTGTTTGTGACCTCAAGACCAAGACTGTAACGGTGACCTACGACACACGTAAGACCGATTTGGAGACGCTTCTCAAGGCCTTCGAGAAGATCGGTAAACCAGCCACGGTAGCAGAATAAAAATTCAAATATTTGTAGTAACTTCGACCAACTACCCTAAAGGGGCTCTTCGAAGCTACGTTCGCACAGTTGTGCGAATAACAAGGCTTTCCCAGTAAAAATTCAAATGCATTTTATTTTTTACTGTCAAATCCTTGTATATTCCAAATATTTGTAGTACCTTTGCAACAAATTTTGGATTTAATACTATGAGTTGGATCATGATTTTGCAGCTCCTTTTAACTCTTTAATTCTTTAATTCATTATGAATCCAAATAATAAATTTATCATCACGATCAATCGTGAATTAGGAAGCGGCGGCCGCACGGTCGGTCGCAAGTTAGCCGAGAAATTAGGTGTCGAGTACTTCGACAAAGCCGTCATCAACGCCCTGCAGGAACGGTATAATCTGTCGGTTGAGCAGATCGAGCAGCTCAAAGGTCAGGAGACCGGTTGGTGGGCAGAGTTCAAACGTAAGATGACTTTCTCGGAGTCTGAGTACGAACTCAACCAAACAAACATCGAGACCGAGGATGTCTTCCGCGCAGAGACTCAGGTGCTCAAAGCACTTGCCAAAGAGCACTCGTGCGTCATTGCCGGCCGTACGGCGTGCTACGTCTTCCGTGAGCACCCGAACCACCTGAGTATCTTCATTCAGTCTTCGATGCCTTGCCGCATGGCGCGTGTAGCTCGCGAACAGAACATGTCTAAAGAGGAAGCACGTCTCACAATCGAGAAAGTCGATAAGATGCGTGAGAACTACGTGCAGGAATTCACCGGCACCTCCCGTTATGACACCCGTAACTATCACCTCGTCCTCAACATGGACGAAATAAACGAGGACGCGGCTGTGGAGCTGATACTTGCTTATATTAAGAGCATGGCTGCTTGATGGCTTTGCAACGCATATTTAAGAGAGTGTGCCTAACTTGGCACACACTCTCTCTTGGTGTCGTCCAAGACTCCGTAGAAACGGCGCTTAACAGTAGCGGCGATGTGTTTTTTACGGCTACGGCAGAGGAGTTAGATAGGAAGGGAAAGGGATAAGAGAATAATCTGACATACAAAGAAAAGAACAAGCGCGGGGCATTTGAGTGCTCCGCGCTTGTTGATTAAACATTGTGATAGCGTGATAAGGATATATCGAATGTGGAGTTATTTTACCCCTGCTCCAATGACGTTATAAATCTTACCGTTCGTTTCAATGAGTAATTGACCATTACGCATAAACTTTGCGTTTTTTGTTTTGGCACTTAGAGTTTCTTCTATGTCCTGGCTTTTCGGTGTTGCCTCGTATGTTGCAATATATGTCGCATCTTCCGTCGCAGGAACAATCTCCGGTGACCAACCAATGAACGTGTATGTATATTCCTCGTCTTCAGGACGAGTCGGGGTTATGCCAATATATTGTGGAACGTCTCCTTCAGCTACATTTAGTGTCAGCAAGGTACTACCGTTCCAATTTACAAAAGTGATAGTAATGGAAGCACAATTGCCCTTTATACGATCTGCATATTTGCTCCAGGCGCTTTTATATACATCTACTGAACCACATGGGACATAAATAGGACAATATGTATAATCAAATGCATTCTCTCCTGATGTGGGAGGTGTTTCAGCTTCGATTGTCACCGATTTCAAAAGGCTGCAATATTCAAAGGCACTCACTTGAATAAAGTTTACGCTACTAGGAATTGTTACAGATTCTAAACCGCAAGCGTAGAAGGCCTGAGAGTCAATAACCGTAACGCTATTAGGAATTGTAACCGATGCCAAAGAGTCGCAATACATGAAAGTATACGCCTCGATACTTGTCACACCATTGGGTATGGCGATTGATTTCAGGCTTTTGCAAGAAAAGAAAGCGTGTTCTCCGATGCTGGTAACACTATTTGGAATCGTCATAGATGTCAAACGCTCGCAACCATAAAAAGCTTGTGCTCCAATGCTTGTAACACTATTTGGAATAGTTACTGAGGGGAGAGCACAAGAAGCGAAAGCAGCTGCTCCAATACTTGTAACACTATTCGGAATCGTCACAGACGTCAACTGGAGACACTCAAAGAACATTCCATCTTCAATGCTTGTGATGCTATTAGGAATTGTTACTGAATCTAAACTCGTACAGCTACGAAACGCACCCCATCCAATACTTGTAACACTATTTGGAATTGTGACCGATGCCAAAGAACGGCACTCATTGAAAGCGCAATCTCCAATGCTTGTAACACTATTCGGAATAGCTACTGAGGCTAAATTCTCACAATACTCGAAAGCGTACGCGCTAATGTTTGTAACACTATTAGGGATGGTTACAGATGTCATAGCAGAACATTTGGAGAATGCTCGATTGCCAATTCTTGTAATGTTTTCCCCAATAATATACTCCTTGGGAAATCGCCCCAATCCGCATATTTCAATTTTACCTCTTGTTGTATATTCATCACCATCGCTGATAATAGAACTTGAGTTAATGGTGACAGTTTCCAAATTGACACAAGCAGCGAATGCGTTAGTTTCAATACTTGAGACGTTTTCCCCAATTGTTACAGAGGTCAAACCTCGGCAGTTATTAAAAGCCTGTCCCCCAATTTCTGCTGCATTAATCGTCACAGATGTCAAACTTTCACAATACTCGAAAGCTCCCCCTTCAATTCTTATGACGCTATATGCTATGTTATTATATGACACAGAACTTGGAATAACTGCATTTATTAGTCCCGCATAACTATTATAATCAAAAGTAACTGATGCTGTTTTATTTGTGCCATTAAGATAATAATACAAATCGCCAATCTTAACATGCGGGTAATCCTCAGCATACATTTTCCCTTCGATAGCTATTAGAGCAAGGAATATTGCTAAAATTTTTGTTTTCATGTACATCAATTTTTATTTTTCCATTTTAGAAAATTGATAATTATTGTTAATCTTTCATAGTATTTTTGACAAATACCACGTTTCTCTCTTCGAGTTGTATGAGTACGTTGTTTACACATCTTAACGAAGTCTTTTTTACTCATATTTTCTCTATTGTTATAATATTGCACAGCAAATGCATAAAATTCTGCATCATCTGCAGGATGGTATTCAATGCCATTATCCCATTTGAGCCAAGCATCGAAAGCTTTCTGTGTAGATTCTTTTAAGTCGTTATTTTTCATTGTGAATAGATGTTTTCATAATCTCTACTCTTTTACGGATTTTCGAGTTGCTCCGTTAGCACCGATTGCTTTGAAAAAAATAGGCATATATAAAGAGCGTGGTGCTATGTATTTCAATTCGGGTCTTGAGGATTTACCGGACTACCTAACACACCAAATCTACTGAACAAAGCCCACGCCACGCGTGAGCATTTTGGCTTGTTCTCTTGGTGTGTTTTTAAGTCTTTCGAAGTGTCCGGCTTTTCAAGACCCAAGTCTCAAACTAAAACGCTATTATTTATGTATTTGCCTTTTATTCGTTTTTCTTCATAGGCGGTAATTTGATTTGTTATTTATGTGGAGTATAGCGGACTCGAACCGCTCACCTCAACACTGCCAGTGTTGCGCTCTAGCCAGATGAGCTAATACCCCAATTATTTCTTAGCCACGAGGGCACGATTTACTCTTTCTTTATAAACTTAACGATACAATCAATACAGATGGGTTTGCCGGATTGCGGGTCGATGAAGACGTTGGCGGAGTGCATGTCTTCAAGGTGCAGACGATCGCTGATATAGTTTACTCCCGTCCCATCTCCATTGTCATGGAAGCCTTTTGATCCTACCATCTCATCTATTTCCGATTTTGTGGCGAGACGTTCACAAGGGACAAAAGGCTGAGTGAGAATGACTCTAAACAAGCCATCTGAATCACGCGTGAAACCGATTACTTTCATTTGTGTTTCCGGGAAAATCGTGTTGTGCAACACGATAGCTTCAAGTGCTTTGCCTAAAGTAGCATAGATGGATGTACGCTCCTTGATGACGGATAAATCTCCGGTGCGATAATATACCTTCGCTTCGGCTTGTTGTGCAATCTTAGGACCAAATGTTGAAATTATCCATTCCTCGGAATCCGGAATCCATAACTTCTTGGCTTCTGCCCATTGTTGCAAGACCTCTTCTTGCTTAGCGTCTATTTCCCAATTTGTTGGGCTGCCTTCTTTGCATTTAAGAGAAAAGCGACCTGGCTCAAAGCTTGCTCGCGCGTAGTTGCAGACGGCATACGCCCCAATGAGCGCCGCACCTCCTGTGCAGAGTCCTGCATGCTCTTGCAAATTAAATCGATGAATGTTTGTTCGTCCATTGAGTATATCGTTTATATAGTTGTCTATCAGTTGGAGTGTGTGCACCGAAAATCCGTTGTAGGTAATGGAGGTGTTGATTTGTTCTTGGCGCGTAGGCCACATGTCCTCAGTTAGATCTAATCGATCTGTCGAGTCCCATTCTGCTTTCCCAAAGAGCACTTCATTAACAACCTCAACTATCTCCTCGTCTGTCCATCCAAGACCTGAACGTCTAAACTCCTCCAATAACTGCGGAGCCCAGCGCGGATCAATCAGCTCTGTCCAGCCTCTGTCTTCCAAATAATTGTCGGCTACGCATATCGCTGTCGGATATTGTTCGTTCATGTCTTTGCAACTTTTGGGTGCAAAGGTACTATAAAAAAATGATATATGCAAGAAAATGGACAAAAAACAGAAAAATATCGGCATTTTAGCATGGAACCTGCATAAAATTGCAGGAAAACAACGAAGAAATATCATTTTATTAACAAAACTGAGGAGGAAAATTTGGAAATATCAAAAAATTGTTGTATATTTGCAGTCGATTTGGAAAAGAATTGCTAAACTATGAAGGCGAAGTGGACAAGTATCGTGGATGATTTGCAGGGAAGTGTCGATAGTAGGCACTATGCACGGCATATCCCCGGAAACGGAGAATGGGCGGCGGTGTGCCAGAAGCCGGAGTTGAGCAAGAAGACCAAGAAAAAGAAAGCAAGCCTGCCGCATGTGAAGGAGTTTGGCGCGCTGATTGCGACATGCAAGGAGATTCTACATGATCCGGAGCGCAGAGCGGCATGGCAAGCCAAATATGACGAGGCTGTGCGGAAAGCACGGAAATACGGGAAGCCTATTCAAGGGCGGCTGTGCGATTATGTGCGGCACGAGGTGAGTGTGGCACTCAAAAAGGGCGAAGAAATCGCTTAATTCTCAGATATTTCTTATAGTTTGGTTAGGGTGATGTCGGGTAGAGCATATATTCGGCATATATTGAGCATATATTCAGCATATATTGGGATAAGCTGGAAAACAGATGGAAGGGAGGGAATGAATCCCTTTCTATATGCCGATTAGTAATCGGCGTAAATGCCAAGAATCTTTCTTCGGACGTTTGGCCGAAGCAGGGGACGAAACAATATAATAAAGAACGCACGTGTGTACGCGCGTTCTTTATTATAATAGGCGACTAGGAAACTAGGAGCCTAGGAATCTAGGGGGCTAGTTAGCCGCCGAAGTTATCGAAGCGGATGTCTGCATCATCAACGCCCAGCGAGTGGAGCAGGTCGAGGACGGTCTTGGCCATCATAGGAGGACCGCAGAGGTAGTACTCGATATCCTCGGGAGCGTCATGCTGCTTGAGGTAGGTGTCGCCCATCACAGGAGCGATGAAGCCCGGGGTGTACTTGATACCCAGTTGGTCTGCCTTCGGATCCTGACGGTCGAGCGCGAGATGGAAATGGAAGTTCGGGAACTCCTTTTCCAAAGCGAGGAAATCGTCGAGGAAGAAGACTTCGTCGATAGCACGTGCGCCGTAGAAATAGTGCATCTGACGGTCGCGGCAGTTGCGGGTCTTCAACATGTGCATGATCTGCGCACGCAGCGGAGCCATACCGGCACCACCTCCGACCCAGATCATCTCCTTCTTGCTGTCATAGACAGGACGGAACTCACCGTAAGGACCGCTCATGCGTACCTTGTCGCCCGGTTTGAGCGAGAAGATATACGTGGAAGCGATACCGCAGGGTACATCCATGAACTCAGGCCCATTCGGGCACTGCTCTTTGGGTTTGAACGGCGGGGTGGCGATACGTACGGTAAGGGTGATGATGTCGCCCTCGTCGGGGTAGTTCGCCATCGAATAAGCACGTACTGTTGCCTGGGTGTTCTTCTGTTTGAGTTTGAAGAGCCCGAACTTCTGCCAAGCCGGCAGATAGAGGTCACCGATGAGCGATTTATCCATGTCGCGGTCGTAGTCGATGTCGTACTCAGGGATGATGATCTGTGCGTACGAACCCGGCTCGAAGTGCATGTGCTCGCCCGGAGGCAGCTGCACCTTGAACTCTTTGATGAAGGTAGCGACGTTCTTGTTGGAGATGACTTCGCATTCCCATTCTTTCACGCCGAGTACGGCTTCATCGACCTTCATGGTGATGTCTTCTTTCACTTTGACCTGGCAACCCAGACGCCAGCCTTCTTTCTGCTGTTTGCGGGAGAAATGGACGGTTTCGGTAGGCAGGATCTCGCCGCCTCCGGAGAGGACTTGGCACTTACACTGACCGCACGAGCCCTTACCGCCGCAAGCAGAGGGGAGGTGAACACCGGCTTCGCCGAGTTGGTTGAGGAGCGAGCCACCTGCTGCCACGTCGTACACCTTGTCGCCGTTGATGGTCACTTTGACGTTACCGGAAGAGACGAGGTAGCGTTTAGCGATGAGCAGGATAGCCACTAACAGGAGTATTACTACTAAGAATACTGCAACTGCATAAATAATAGCTGTTATATTCATATTGCGTTCCTCCTATTAGAATTCGATGCCGCTGAAGCACATGAACGCCATGGCCATGAGGCCGACGGTGATGAATGTGATGCCAAGGCCTTGCAGCGGCTTCGGTACGTCGTTATACTCCATTTTCTCACGAATACCTGCGAGGCAGACAATCGCCAGGAACCATCCGAGACCCGAACCGAAGGCGTACATGAAAGCGTCTCCGAGGGAGGTGATGGCCTTGGGATCCACTGCGGGCAGGCCGATACGCTGCTGCATGAAGAGCGAACCACCCATGATAGCGCAGTTCACCGCAATCAGCGGCAGGAAGATACCGAGGCTCGCGTAGAGCGACGGGCTGTATTTCTCCACAATCATCTCCACCAACTGCACGATAGCAGCAATGACGGCGATGAAGAGGATGAAACTGAGGTACTCCAAGTGCAGCGGCTCGAGAACGAGCGTTTGCAGCAGGTAGTTAACCGGCAGGGTTACTGCGAGCACGAAAGTAACGGCTACACCCAGACCGGCTGAGGTCTTCACGTTCTTCGAAACGGCGAGGTATGAGCACATTCCCAAGAAGTACGCGAAAATCATGTTATCCGCAAAGATCGAGCGGACAAATAAACTTAAAGCGTGTTCCATTACTTAGCCTCCTTATCGTTAAGGGATCTATGAACCCAGATTACACATCCTACCAGAATGAGCGCCATGGCGGGCATGAGCATCATACCGCAGTTCTCGTAGCCGTGGTCATAGCACCACTGCGGGATCACTTGGAAACCAAGCAGTTGACCCGAGCCGAGGAGCTCGCGCACGAAGGCTACGATGACGAGGATGATGGCATAACCCAGACCGTTGCCCAGACCGTCCAGCAGGGAATCCCATGCGTTGTTGGTCATGGCGAACGCCTCGAGGCGACCCATCAGAATACAGTTGGTGATGATCAGACCGAGGTAAACGCTCAGCTGCATTGCTACGTCGTAAGCAAACGCTTTGAGCACCTCGCTGACGAGTGTCACGAGAGCCGCTACTACCACGAGTTGCACGATGATACGTACACGCATCGGGATGGTGTTACGCAGGAGCGACACAATGACATTCGACATAGCGACGATAATCGTCACAGCAATACCCATCACGAGGGCAGGCTTGAGTTGTACCGTTACGGCAAGTGCCGAACAGATACCCAGAATCTGCACTACGACAGGGTTATTCGCGTTAAGAGGACCAAGCAATGTGTCCTTTGTTTTCTGACTTAACATAATTAATCCTCCGTATTAAATTGACCGGCTTCGCCTGTAAGACCGCCTTCGGCTGTAGGATCGCTTTCAGCTGTAAGACCGGCTTCGCCTGCAAGAAACTCTTGATAATTATTCACTAACTCTTCGTGGAGCATGGTGCTGACGCCGGACGAGGTGATGGTAGCGCCGGAGATGGCATCTACCTGCTCCTGTCCTTCGGCATGTTTGCCGGCTTTGAGCACAGCCACGGAAACGACTTCGTTTGCCGCATTGCGGATGTGCTTGCCCTCAAACTGCTCGCGGAACGGCAGTTCCACAATCTTGGCACCCAGACCCGGGGTCTCGGACTCGTGGTTGAAGTTGACACCATAAATGGTGTTCTTGTCCTCATCGAGTGCGAGGTAACCGCCGATGCCGCCCCAAAGACCCTTACCGCTGAGCGGCAGGATGTACTTGGTAGCACCGTTAAGGTTGGCTACATAGACTTCTTTGTCGCCGTAGGTCAGCGTGTCGTTAACAAGCACCATGTAGATCTCTGCGGGATTGCCGGCGGAGTAGTCCACCTTGAGCGCACCGAGGATCTGTTTCTGCTTGTCGAGCAGGATATTAGCTTCTTGACGCGGCTTGAGTGACTGGTTAGCCAATGCCAGCAGCACCGCTACGATGATCACTACCACCGTCATATAGACGAATGTGTAGATATTGCTGTTCGTATTCAATTTCATAGCTTCGCCTCCCTTTTAGCACGTTTATTAATGTTAGCTTGTACGACACACCAGTCGATGAGCGGCGCAAAAGCGTTCATGAGCAGGATAGCGAGCATCATTCCCTCGGGATAGCCCGGGTTGAGGACGCGCACGAGTACTGCTACGAGACCGATGAGGAAGCCGTAGATCCACTTACCGCACTCCGTACGAGCGCTGGTCACAGGGTCGGTAGCCATGAAGACAGCACCGAAAGCGAAACCGCCGGAAACGAGGTGCATGTACCAGGGGTACTGCGCTGCGAGGTTAGCCTCACTGCCACCGATGTTAAAGAGCCAAGCGGTCAGACCGCCACCGATGAAGGTAGCGAGCATGGTCTTCCATGAAGCTACGCCGGTAACAATCAGCAGACAAGCGCCGAGCGCGATTGCCCAGATGCAGGTCTCACCCACCGAACCCGGAACGAGTCCGTTCACCATGTCCCAGAAAGACTGCGACACCGGTGTGCCGGTAGCCATCTGGGTCAGCGGAGTAGCACCCGAGAAACCGTCCACGAGCGCGTGACCGCCGTCCCAGCCCCATGTGGCACCCGTGCGGATGAACGGTTCGTCACCGGTCATGTGGCTCGGGTATGCGAAGAACAGGAACGCACGCGTGATGAGCGCTACGTTGAAGATGTTATAACCTGTGCCGCCGAACACCTCTTTCGCGAAGATTACCGCAAAAGCCGTTGCAATCGCTACCTGCCACAGCGGGGTGTTAATAGGCACGATGAGCGGGATGATGAATCCCGTTACGAGGAATCCTTCTGCTACCTCCTCATGCTTGATCTGCGCTACGACGAACTCGATGCCCAGACCGACGATGTAACTTACCAGGATATACGGCAGTACGGCGAGGAAGCCGAAGCCGAACGCTTTCCACCAGAGAGCGCAGGTTAGACCTGCTGCCAACTGACCGGTAGCCAGCAAGTGCTGATAACCGACGTTGAACATACCGAAGAGCAGTGCGGGTACAAGCGCGATAACTACGAGAATCATCGTACGTTTGCTGTCCGAACCGTCATGGATATGCGTGCCGTTGCGTTTGGCGGTCGTCTGAGGGGTGAAGAGGAACGTGTCGAAGGCATCATAGAACGAACTGAGCCAGCTCAGTTTGCCGCCTTCCTCGAAGTTCTTGCCGAACTTCTTCCAGTTTTTATAAAGCCATTCCATTACTCAATCTCCTTTCTTAAATAATCCAACGCTTCGCGCACGATAGCCTGCAGCGGCATTTTGGACGTGCACACATACTCGCAGAGCGCGAAATCTTCAGGAGCCACCTCATATGCACCCAGCGCTTCCATCTTATCGATGTTCGACGCAATCATCGCTTTGATGAGGTACTCGGGGTAGATATCCATCGGGAACACTTTGTCGTACTCGCCGCTGACGATGATCGCACGGCGACCTCCTTTGAGACGCGCATCCCACTGGTAGTGCTTCTTGCCGAAGAGCCAGCGTGTGAAACAGTTGTCGAGCATGGCAGCCGGGTCGGTCTTGCCGAAATGGAACGACGAGAAGCGCGGCAACATCCAGCCCATGAACTCGTGGTTCTCGGAGCCTTCGTCCAGCACCGTGAACAGGCTGATCTGACGGCCCGAGAGCACGTTGCCTGCTACATAACGGCAGGGGCACTCGGTGTGTACGTTCGAGAGCAGGACAGCGGAAACCGGCATACCCGGCAGGACGTTGTAGTACTGCTTGCCGTACGCCAACGGACCGGTCAGTGCCACTTTCTTCTGCATGTCCACGATGCCCTTTTGGAAAAGACGACCGATGAGCGCGAGGTCCTGGATGTTCACCGTGAAGACGGTCTCACCCTTAGCCAGCGGCGCGAGGTTGTTGAGCTGCACGCCGACGTTTCCGGCAGGGTGGGGACCATAGACCTCATAGAGGGTGCAGTCCTTGAGTTCACGGAACTCGGTAGCTTTGGCACCACCCTTGATGCCGATGAATACCGGCGCGATCTTGCCCAGCGCGGAGACAGCAGCCTGTAAGGTAGGCAACTGACCCTTGAGCACCCACTCGTAGTTCGGAGCACAAGGCGCACTGTCAAAACTCGAAATAAAAATAGCGCGAGGAGTCTTGTTCGGCAGAGCGATGCAGTCGTACGGACGTTGCTTCATCAATGCCCAGAGGCCTGAACGGAGAAGAAGGTCTTTCACTCCTTCACTCGTTAAACCTTCACTCTTTACCTCAAATTTCTCATACTCGATGGTCGTGTCAGCAAGGATGTCGATGGACATGATCTTACGTCGCTCACCACGCACGATCTCTTTGACTTCACCCGATACAGGCGAGGTAAAGAACAAGCTCTCAAACGCTTTGTCGTGGAAGAGCGGGCTACCCGCCTTCACACGGTCGCCGACCTTGACATCCAGTTTGGGAGTGATGCCGGCGAACTGGTCGGGCACGATATGAAACCGCAGTTCCCTCAAAAGGAATGTCCAGACCTTTTTTAAGTTTGATCGTTTGCATAAAATGGTTAATTATTGATGTTTTTTGTTAATTCGGTTTCTATTAAATAGCGCTGCCGGGATCGCCTCCTTCTATCGCTGTACCTCCTATATCCGGATGGGGAGATGTAAGCATCAACGTGACGGAAGCGATGCGGGTTGTGTAGGTGGCAGGTGAAAAGTATTCTTTTTTCATGAGGCTGGTATCAATGAATACTTTTACCCTGTGCGTCGTATTTATCGCTGCCTTTGATGATATGGAGTGCACCTCGTTCGATGACCTTAGCAGCCTGTGCATCTCCGCCTTGTATAGTACCGATCCCGGTCGGTGTTTGTGCCGGTTGTCCTATATGTGCGGGCATACCGTGACGAAGCGGCATTCCTGCCGGAGCGGAAGCAGCATCTACGTAGAAATATGCGCGGAAAGGTTTGATCTGTCCGGCAGAACTTGGCCAATAGAGTTGGTTGTTCGCGCCCAAGAACAGATAGCCTCCGTTCATGTTGAGACTACCTTGCGCAGGCATTTCGAAAGGAGCAAACGTGCCCTTGAAAGTCACGCCGTTGAAGGTAACAGCCTGCGCGTCAAGGTCTGCGTTGCTGATGGTGACATCGGCGAAGGACATTTGATCCAGTTGGGACGAAGCGGAGTATTGTACGAAATACGGCTTGCCTGCTACGATCGTGTTCACGGGTTCGCTGACATAGAGGTAGAGTTCGTCATCGGCCACAACGGCGTTCGTGAACTCATATATCTGTACGCCGTTAAGCGAACTGGCAGCAATCTGGTCTGCGTCCATAGAGAAAGGCAGGCAGAGCGTATTGTACATATTGTTCAGTACAGGACGTGTGATCTCCAATTCCGACAGTGTTTCTCCGTTGTGGTCGGAAAGAAAAGTGCTCACTTCCGATGCGGTGTTGGCATCTCCGATGGTGAGCGCAGGAACAGGCAGGGGATGCGTAGCACGGTAGTTTTCAAGTTCAGTTTTGGCGGCTTCCACTTGATTACGGAACTGGGGATAGTTCATGGCGATAGAGAAGGCGATAGCGCCTAATTGCCATCCTGCAGAGAGGTCGGTGTTCCAGTGTGCGCCCAAAACCAAACGACACTCCATCCACTCGTCCATCATCTTCTTGATTTTCAAAGTATTCGCCGGGTCGATATACATCATACACATAGTGAAGAGCCCTGCGAAATAGCCGTGACCGGAAGGGTAGGAGGTGGCGTCATTTTTATTAACGGAATAGTGCGTGCCGGCGTACCACTCTCCGAAATACTTGTATGGTCGCGGACGCGTGCGCCAAAGGCCGGAAGTGTTCTCCTCTTTCATTGCTTCGCATAGTTGCTGCAAGGCATTCATTTCCGGGAAATCGGTTGTATTGCGGGTCTTGGAAACGGAGTATTTGTTGGCCTTCGTTCTGTTCCATGTTGCGCTGATAAATTGCGCGTTCATTACGGAATCAGCAGACAAGCGATAGAGCGCAAAATCATAGGGTTCGTTCATCTTCGCCCAAATGGAATCCCAACGGTCGCCGTTAGTATCAATGCTCTCATGAGCAGCCTTTTTGTACTGGAAATACTTGGTGGAATCATCCAGCCAGATAAGTGACCCTACTTCGGGCGGAGCCGGAAGGAAAGACTGACCGCTCGGGAGTGCTGCCTTCAGGTCGGCATCCAATGTCACTGCAGCCTGTGTCCCGCAGAAGAAAGCGGTAAAAAAGAAAATTAAAGTAACAATTTTTTTCATAAAGTTATTGGGCGTACATAAAAAAGCGTGCAAAGTTACTGCTTTTTTTTGATATACGCAAGTGCGCGCGCGTTTTTTTATTAAAAAAGTGTCTATCTCTTGTGTATGTCAATTATTTTTTGTAATTTTGCACGCAGAAATGTGTGCATAGTGAACATACTGGCAATCATATTGGCTGTAATGACGTGGACGGTTGAGTCGAAAAACGTCGTGAAGGGCAGTGGAGAGATCCCGACAGGGGCGGCAGCGACATACGCATGCAGTTATCAGAAAGGCACGGTGCGTAAGGGTGACGTGGCGGTGTTGCAAATCACGGGTCTGCAGCGGGAGACCATCCAAAACGTGGATGTATGGGTAAAATCCAACAAAACTGCCGGCGCCGGGGTGTTTACCGTGTTGGCGGATGGAACAGAAATCGCCTCTAAATCGGGTTCGCTCAAAGACTGGGTTGGTCAGTATGATAACACGAATTATCATCGTGTGAATATTTGGTCGGGTAGTATAACCGGCAAGGACGAATGGATCATTGATTTGTCGGGCACGGAGAACTCACTGTATATTGACCGCTATGTGATCACGTATCAACCGTCGCCCCGTTATTCGGTGCGGCTGATGCAAGGAGGCACGCTCTTTAATGAATTGACGGAGACGCAGGGGGGAGCAGGCGTGTTGCTGCCGCTGCTGAAAGACACAGCGGGATGGAGTTTTATGGGCTGGTGTGACCAGGAGTTCTGGTACGCACAAACGATGCCGGAAGTGGCACCCGGCGGCACGCGGTTCTATCCCGATACGGACATGACCCTTTGGGCGATGTATGTGTACGAGGAGGGCGAGAAAGGAGCAGTAACGGAACTATCGGACGGCGATTATTTATACGTGAATACAACGAATCATACGGCTTTATCCGGCACGCCGAACGAGGGAAAGATGGCATTTGCCCTCACTAATGCATATGAAGAGCAGTTGTACTACACGATGGTATTTACGCCGAACCGCGACACGGCGTACGTGACGCATAAACAAACGAACACGCCGATAGGGTACAACGCGCAAGCCAAAATGGCGGCGGTTCGTTCGCCCTGGCGCGTCTATCACAACGGCGAGCAGACCGTCCTCTATACGACGATCGAAAGCAAAACGTACGTGCTGTGGCTGAGCGTGCAGGACATTCATGACCAGGCATATTTTTATGCCGGATTGTACCCAACCAGCAATATAGCCAGCGCCACGATGATGCAACTGCTATACCCCGCCGGCACGGAAGAACCGGTTTATACGTGTCACCCTGAGAGCGGCTTGGGAATCGAGTTGACGGAGGAAGGTTGGAACGAATCGGAGAAAGAGCAGGTAGTGCAAATAGGCATCTACCAACTGCATATCAAAAACGGAAAGAAATATATTAAACTGAACGAATGAAACTATTAGTAATCATACTGAGTGTGCTGACCGGCATACTCAATGGCGAATATAACGCACAAACACTGAGTGCGGAGAAGCAGGATAGTATTTTGAATGTACAAAGGGACGACGCGCAATGTACCAGGTACCGTCTGGAGAAAGAGAACGCACAGAAGATCTTCCGTCGTTCAGAGGTCGCAGACTGGTTTGTCGTTGATACGATGCGTAAGACCCGCAAGCGTCTGGGCGAAGGGATGTTCAAGGGCGAAGAGGTCAAGGTACGTGACGCCGTGATGTCGCCGAACGGACGCTATGTAGCGTTTGCTAAGGACAATAATCTATATATCCATAAACTCGATTTCGGTACCGAAGTGGCGGTGACCAAAGAGGAGAATACAGACCTGATCAGTGGCGTGGCGGACTGGCTGTACGAGGAGGAGTTCGGTACAACCGCTCTCTTCGCATGGAGCCCGGACTCGAAGCAGTTAGCGTTCGTCAAACTGGATGAGACAGAGGTGCCGAGTTTCTCATGGGAGGTTTATTCCGATACGCAGTACCCGGAATTAGAGAGTTTGCGCTATCCCAAAGCGGGCTGTAAGAACGCGAAGGCATCGGTGTGCGTCTATGACGTGGCGACGAAGGGTATCCTGACGATGCAAGTGAACCCCAAAAACGAAGATGTCTATTTCCCGCGTCTCCAGTGGTACGACGAGAACACGCTGTTTGTCGTGCGTATGAACCGCGACCAGACCAAGATGGAGGTGCTCAGCTGCAACGCCAAATCGACCGTAGTATCTCCGTGGTATCGCGAGGAGAGTAAGCAGTATTTTGTTGATTATGAACTGTTTGACCAGTGGCAGTGGTTAAGTGACGGCCGCATGATTGTCGTGAGTGAACAGGATGGATGGCGTCGTGCTTATCTCTATGGAAAAGATGGCTCTCAACTGCGCGCGTTGACGCCCGACGGCATCGATGTAACGGCCGTTTATGGGGTGAACGAGAAGACGCAGACACTCTATTATCAAGCCGCGCCGACACCAAGCACGCGGCAGATCTATGCGGTGAACTTAAAGAAAGCAGATGCCCCTGTTCAGATTTCAGAAGGCGAAGGCACGCACAGCGCACGATTGTCGGACGATGGTACCAGGATGATAGAGTGCTCCCAGTCTTTCACTACGCCAAACACATTCACTCTCTATAGTTTAAAGGGCGCAAAAGCGGTGCAAGTCGAGGTAATCCTAGACAATAGCACTATGAGACAGCGTTGGGAAGCGAATCATTTGCCTGAACCGCAGATGATGCAGATCAACGGTCTGGAGGCAATGCTGATGATAAGTGACCAAGCGACCAAGGACCAAGGACCAAGGCCATTGATAGTGATGCATTATTCGGGTCCGCAGAGCCAGCGGGTACTCAACAGATGGCGTAAGCGCTTTGAATACGCCTTGGTGGAAGCGGGTTATGCGGTGCTGATTGTAGATGCGCGGGGCAGCGATTGTAAGGGTCGCGCATGGCGTAACGAGACCTATATGAACTTAGGTGTCAAAGAGGCGGAAGACCTGATCATGGCGGCTCGTGAGATAGCCAAACGTCCGGATATAGACGGTAACCGGATGGCGATTATGGGATGGAGTTACGGCGGCTATGAGACGCTGATGACGATGAGCCAGAAGGATCACCCGTTCAAGGCCGGTGTGGCGATCGCGCCTGTCACCGACTGGAGACTCTATGACAGCGCCTATACGGAGCGATATATGCGTCGCCCGCAGGTGAATGACCGGGGCTATGAGAGTGCGTCGTTGCTCCCCAGAGCCAAGGATCTGACCGGCAAAGTGCTGATCATACACGGCACTGCGGACGATAATGTGCATGTACAGCAGGCATGGCAGTATATAGATGCCTTGGTGAAAGCTGATAAGCAATTTGAAATGCAGTTTTATCCGGATGACAACCATTTCCTGAAAAAAGGCAATAACGCCGTGCATATGCATAACAGGATATTGGAATTTCTGGCAAGGAACCTGTAAACGGTTAGCGGTTAACGGTTAGTGTAAATAAAAAATATATATGAAAAACAACAATTCTTTGAAGATTATTACGATCGTTGCGATGATTTTTCTCTACGCAATGATCTCGTTTGTAACGAATCTGGCGGCACCTGTTGGTAAGATCTGGGGCGAGTCGTTTACGGACCCTGCGCAAGCAGAGAGGATGGGTATGTTGGGAAACTTATTCAATTTCCTGGCGTATCTGATCATGGGTATTCCTGCGGGAAATATCCTGGCTAAATACGGCTATAAGAAGACGGCGCTGGTAGCGTTAGCTTTGGGTTTTCTCGGTATCGGTGTACAATGGTTGTCCGGTATAACGGATAGTTTCTATGTCTATCTGATAGGTGCGCTTATCTGCGGATTTTGTGTGTGTATCCTGAATACGGTAGGCAATCCGATGCTCAACCTGCTGGGCGGCGGCGGTAACAAAGGAAACCAACTGAACCTCATCGGCGGTACGTTCCAGTCCTTCTCGGCAGCGCTGACCCCGATGTTGGTGGGAGCTATTATAGGTGAGAGCCTGGTTGGCAAAGAGATAGACGATGTGAATATCGTATTGTATATGGCGATGGCTGTTTTTGCACTCATCTTCATCATCATCTTCTTCACTCCCATCGTCGAGCCCTCCAAGGTAGGCGACGCCGTAGTGTACGAGCGCAGTCCGTGGTCTTTCCGCCATTTCGTATTAGGCGCAGTAGCGATCTTCTTTTACGTAGGTATCGAGGTAGGTGTACCCGCTACGCTGATTAGTTATCTGCATAAAGCATCGGGAACAGGTTATGATGATGCTACGTTCATCGCCGGCCTGTACTGGCTGCTGATGTTAGTGGGCCGTTTCATCGGTTCGGTTGTCGGAGGTAAGGTAAGCAGTAGGGCGATGGTCATCTGTGTTGCTACCTTGGCTATCGCACTGATGGGCGGAGCGATGGCCTTAGATAACTGTATAATGGTGGATATGCCGACGGATTGGACCTTTGAAATGGAGGCGATGCCTGTGGCAGCACTGCTGATCATGATGGTAGGTCTCTGTACTTCGGTCATGTGGGGCTCGATCTTCAATATGGCTACCGAGGGATTAGGTAAATACACCGCCAAGGCGAGTGGTATCTTCATGATGATGGTCTTCGGTGGTGGTGTAGTGCCTTATATCCAGAGTGTCATAGCAGCGCATAACTGCCTGGCTTCGTATATCGTTCCTATTATCGGTGTAGCGTTTATTCTGTACTACGCTATCTGGGGAAGCAAGAATGTGAACAAAGATATTAAAATAGATTAACCATGAAAAAGTATGCTTTAGGAATCGACTTGGGCGGAACCGGTACCAAGTTCGGTCTGGTAAACGAAGATGGACAAGTTCTTCGCAGTAATTCTATTCCCACGCAGCAGTACCCGGATATCGAAGAGTACTGCGACGTACTATGCCAAGGTTTGAAACAACTGGTAGCCGATGAAGGGCTGACGATGAGCGATATAGTCGGAGTGGGCTGCGGCGCACCGAACGCCAATTTCTATACGGGCTGCATCGAGCAGGCGCCGAACCTGCCATGGAAAGGGGTAGTACCGTTTGCTAAGTTGATCAGCGAGCGGATGGGTGTCAAATGTACCATCACCAATGATGCTAATGCGGCGGCGCAAGGAGAGATGATCTACGGCTCGGCACGCGGCATGAAGAATTTCATCGTCATCACCCTCGGAACGGGTGTAGGCTCTGGTATCGTGATAGATGGCAAACTGCTCTACGGCCATGACGGTTTTGCCGGCGAGTTGGGTCACTGTAAGATCGACCACAGTGGAAACGGTCGTCTCTGCGGTTGTGGTCAGAAGGGCTGTATAGAGGCTTATGCTTCGGCGACAGGTGTCGCTCGTACCGCCAAAGAGATCGTGACGAGTACGACGCAGCCTACGCTCTTACGTAACGTAGCGGATATCGATCATATCACGAGTAAGGATGTCTTCGATGCAGCCGAGAAAGGCGATCTGGTAGCCAAAGAGATATTCGATTATACCGGACATCTGCTTGGACAAAAACTGGCGGATTATGTACATTTCTCCAGCCCGGAGGCGATCATCCTCTTTGGCGGTCTGACCAAATCGGGTCACTGGATTATGGATCCTATCCGTGAGGCATTGGACGCGAACCTGATGCCGATCTGGAAGGGTAAGATCCCTGTTTCTATCTCGGTACTCAAGGATAGCGATGCAGCCATCCTCGGTGCCTCCAGTCTGGCTTGGTAATGGGTGTTCTCAAGAATATAGCGCAACGTCTTTATCCATGCGGCACATGCCGCGTGGGTAAAGCGGTGTATCTGACTTTCGATGATGGTCCGATACCCGAAGTAACCCCGAAAGTACTGGAGATCTTGTCCCGGTACGGCGTGAAAGCAACGTTCTTCATGGTGGGGGAGAATATCGACAAACACCCCGATGTGTTTGCTCAGGTCGTGAAGGCCGGGCATAGTATAGCGAATCATACCTACAATCATATGAAGGGTTGGCGCGTGTCCACCGCCAAGTATATCGCGAATGTGCGGAAGTGGGAAGAGGCTGCTAAACGAAATTACCCTGCCGGCTGTCCTCCTCTTGTGCTGAGCCGGTTCAGACCTCCCTACGGACGTACGTGGGTATGGCAGCGCAAAGCGGTAAAGAAATTAGGATATGAGATCTATCTATGGGATGTCCTGACGCGCGATTACAACCGCTCGCGCACGCCGGAGGCAATGCTTCGTCAGATCCAGCGACAGACGCGACCGGGCAGTATTATCAATTTTCACGATTCCATCAAATCCAATGATCGGATGTTAGAGGTACTGCCTAAAGCAATCGAGTGGCTACAAAAAGAGGGCTACGAACTCGCAACCCTCTAACCTCTAACCACTACCCCCTAACCGTTTAGTAGCTTTCCTCTTCGGATGGGAAGCTACTGTTTTTTACGGCGTCAATATAGTTGCCGACAGCGTTCTTGATCTCGCTGGCAAGGGCAGCAAAACGGCGGAGGAACTTAGGCTTGAAGCCCTGATTCATACCGAGCATGTCCTGAAGAACGAGCACTTGTCCGTCGCAGCCGTTACCGGCGCCGATACCGATGACAGGGCACGAAACGGCTTTGGTAACACGTGCGGCCAGCGCTGCAGGGATCTTCTCCAATACGATGGAGAAACAGCCTGCTTCGTCCAACAGTTTGGCGTCGTGCAGCAGTTTTTCCGCTTCCGCGTCATCTTTGGCACGCAATCCGTAGCCGCCGAACTGATTCACCGATTGAGGCGTGAGGCCGAGATGTCCCATTACCGGCACACCGGCCTGAATCATGTGACGGATAGCCGGAAGGATCTCTTCGCCGCCTTCTAACTTGACGGCATCACAACCGGATTCCTTCATGATCTTGATAGCATTGCGCACCGCTTCCTCTTCGCTGATTTGGTAACTGCCGAAGGGCATGTCACAAACGACGAGGGCGTGTTGCGCTGCACGCACTACGCCTTTGGTCAGGAAAATCATCTCATCCACCGTAATAGGCAGTGTGTATAGGTTTCCGCATACAATATTGCTGGCGCTGTCTCCGACGAGGAGCATGTCAATGCCCGCTTCGTCCACCAGCGATGCCAGTGTGAAATCATAACTCGTTAACATGGCGATCTTCTCGCCCGAAGCCTTCATCTGACGCAGTTTGGAGGTCGTCATTCGGCTATTTTGTACATGTACACTCATAGTATTTTCAAAAAAAACGCACAAAATTACTGCTTTTTTTTGATATGTGCAAAAAAAAGTGTATCTTTGCAGCAGAAATGAAACGAAATTCGCTTATATTTGCCCTTTTGGGTGCTTTTTTGCTGATTCTTTTCGGCTTGGATGTGTGTAGCGGCACGATTTGGTTGTGGCCGTTCGGCGAGTTAAGCCCGATGGAGCAAAATATTCTCTATTCGATACGTTTCCCGAAGGCCGTTACTGCCATCTTGGCAGGTGCATCGCTGTCGGTGGCGGGTCTGATTATGCAAACACTTTTCCGAAACCCGTTAGCGGGACCTTATACCTTAGGTGTCTCATCCGGCGCCAGTTTGGGTGTTGCCCTCCTGACGATGCTTGGGGGAGTTCTTTCAACTTTCAACTTGCAACTTGCAACTCTCGGCTTGCCGGTGGCGGCCTGCCTCGGTGCTACGTTGGTGTTGCTGTTGGTACTGGCGGTAAGCCGCCGCGTGACGAGTAATGTCAGCTTGCTGATCGTCGGTATGATGTTCGGCTCTATCGCGGGCGCGTTAGTCAGTCTGTTGCAGAACTTCGCCAACCCCGATGCCCTGAAACTATTTATCGTCTGGACCTTGGGCTCTTTGAGCAGCGTGGGATGGGAGGATATGCAGCTGATGTTGCCGGTATTGGCGGTGGGGGCATTGTTCGTCCTGCTCTCGCTCAAGCCGTTGAACGGTCTGTTACTCGGCGAAGACTACGCGCGTGGATTAGGAATACACGTTGCGCGCACGCGTTTATATATTGTGTTGGCTACAGGTCTGTTAGCCGGCGGAGTGACCGCTTTCTGCGGACCGGTGGCCTTCATCGGAGTAGCGGTTCCGCATATAGCCCGCGGGATCTTCCGCACCTCGAACCATCGATTGACCATACCGGCTTCGGCTGTAATAGGAGCATGCCTCCTCTTGGTGTGTGATGTGCTCTGCTCGCTCTTCATCTACCCGCTGCCGATATCAACTGTCTCGGCGCTCTTCGGAGCACCTGTGATTATTTGGATTATTCTAAAGAATAATCGTTAACCCGTTCATTCGTTCATTCGTTCATTCGTTCATTCGTTAAATCGTTATAATATGAAACGTTTCTTTTTGACCTTGTTGGTGATCCTTTCACCTTTCGCATTTCATCTTTCGCCTGTATGGGCTTATGACAATCCTGTTTTGCCGTATGATTTTTCTAATCCGGATGTCATCCGTTTGGGGAAGTATTACTATATGACCTATAGTTCGTACGCTTCGACGCCGGGTTTGCAGATCTTGCGTTCGGAGGATGGCGTGCATTGGAGTTACGTGGACGCGGCTCTGAAGGATACAGTTCCGGGCTACGGCCATTTGGATGCCTGTCCTGCAGGAAGCGGTGTATGGGCGCCTTCTTTGCGTTTCCATGACGGGCGCTTCTATCTCTATTACGGAGATCCGGATATCGGAATTTATTGTATCCGTTCTGCCCCCAAAACGGTGAAGATCCCCTGCCAGTGGGAACAGGCAGTATTGGTGAAGAAAGGCAAAGGACTGATTGATCCTTGCCCGGTTTGGGATGCCAAAGGGCGTTGCTACCTGGTACACGCTTTTGCCGGCAGCCGTGCAGGCTTTGAATCGGCCTTGGCGGTGTGCGAACTGAGTTCGGACGGTCTCTCGGTCATCCATGAGGATGAGCTGGTATTCGACGGACACCCCTATAACCCGATGGTCAAAGGACCGAAGTTCTACAAACGTAACAGTTACTATTATATCTTCTGCCCTGCCGGAGATGTTGAGACCGGATGGCAGTTATGCCTGCGTAGCAAGTCGCCTTACGGACCCTATGAGGTGCGTCGTGTCTTAGAGCAAGATACCACGGATATTAACGGTCCATACCAGGGTGCTTGGGTGGACAACTGGTTCTATCATTCCCAGGACGCCGGTGCAGCGGGACGTATTGTCCATCTCGAGCCGCTCAAATGGCATTTCGGATGGCCGGTCATCGGCGATAAAGGACGTCCTGTCAAGACCGCCAAGGATGAAGGAGCACCTTTCAAAGGTATTGGTGTAGATCCTGTTCACGAAGAGTTCGCTTCCCGTCCTCTGGCGCCCGAGTGGCAGTGGAGCGGAAACCGTAGCGCGCTGTACTACTATCTCAATCCCGATTCCTCACGTCTGCGTCTGTTCACTTATCCTGCCGATAGTGTGGAGATCGCTCCGAACCTCCTGTTGCGTAAGATCCATGCGAATACAGCCTTTACTTTTGAGGCCCGTGTGCGTTTTGTACCGAATAGGGAGAACCAGCTGCATGAGGAGGCAGGATTGATTATTCAGGGGCGACAAACAAAAACACTGCCCATCTTGAATGATGGACAGTGGTGGTATGCTCGTATCGTCATGGATAAGAAGCAGGTATGCCATTTCTATCTGTCAAGCGACGGACATACTTGGGCGTTAGTCGATGACGGTTTTCAAGCCGAGGCGGACGAACAGGTCGGCACGCGTATCGGATTCTATGCCACTCGGGACCGCAAGCGTTTCCATGACGCCGGCTATCTCGATATCGACTGTGTGGATATCACCCCGGCACTTTAATTCCGGAACCGTAACTCTCCGTCTCTCAGCTCCACAATGACCGGCTTGGATGAATCGACCTTGCCGGCGATGATGGATTTGCTCAATTCGTTGAGTACAAGCCGTTGCAGCGCTCTCTTGACAGGACGTGCACCGAACTGCGGATCGTAGCCTTCTTTGGCGATATACGTCATCGCGTCGTCCGTCACACGCAGGTCGATTCCTTGACCTTCGAGCATCTTATGGATGCGGCTCACTTGCAGCCCGACTACCGCCTTGATGTTCTCTTCGGTCAGTTCGCTGAAGTGGATGATCTCGTCAATACGGTTGATGAACTCCGGCCGTACTTGGGCGCGCAGTTGCTCTTCCGTCAGGTTGGAGGTCATGATGATCAAGGTGTTCTTGAAGTTCACGAGCCTTCCTTTGTTATCCGTCAGACGGCCATCGTCCAATACCTGCAGCAGGACATTAAAGACATCGGGATGCGCTTTCTCGATCTCATCGAAGAGGACGACGGAGTAGGGTTTGCGTCGGATGGCTTCGGTCAGTTGACCGCCTTCATCGTAACCTACGTATCCCGGAGGCGCACCGATGAGTCGCGTCGCGCTGAATTTCTCCTGATACTCACTCATATCAATACGCGTCATCATGTTCTCGTCGTCGAACAGGTAATCCGCCAGTGCTTTCGCCAACTCGGTCTTACCGACACCGGTCGTACCGAGAAAGATGAACGAACCGATCGGTCTCTTCGGGTCTTGGAGCCCGGCACGGCTACGACGGATAGCATCGCTCACGGCTTCGATAGCTTGGTCTTGACCAATGACACGTTTGTGCAGCTCTTCCTCCAAATGCAGCAGTTTGTCGCGCTCGGATTGCATCATTTTCGCAACCGGAATACCCGTCCAGCGGGCTACTACTTCGGCGATGTCGTCTTCATCGACTTCCTCTTTGATAAGCGATTCGTTGCCTAATTGGTGCAGAGTGTCTTGCGCGGATTTGATGTTCGCTTCCGCGGCAGGGATCTGGCTGTAACGGATCTCCGCTACCTTGCCGTAATCGCCCTCACGCTCAGCCACCTCGGCTTGATGTTTCAAGGTCTCGATACGCGCTTTCTCGTTCTGGATAGTAGCTACGTAGCCTTTCTCCTTGTTCCAACGCGCGTTGAGCTCATCCGATTTGGCTTTGAGTTCTTTGAGTTGATTCTCTATCTCGCCGAGTTTGGCTGCGTCTTTATCGCGTTTGATCGCTTCGCGCTCGATCTCCAATTGTTTGATCTGACGGTCGAGCGAATCGATCTCTTCCGGTTTGGAATCCACCTCCAGACGCAGTTTGGCTGCGGCTTCATCTACCAGGTCGATCGCTTTATCCGGCAGGAAACGGTCGGTGATATACCGTGCCGAGAGGCTGACGGCGGCAATGATTGCATCGTCTTTGATACGCACTTTATGGTGCGTCTCATAGCGCTCTTTCAGTCCACGCAGGATAGAGATCGTCGCGGCCTCGTCCGGCTCATCAACCATCACTTTCTGGAATCGGCGCTCCAGGGCTTTATCGGTCTCGAAATACTTCTGATACTCATCGAGCGTAGTAGCACCGATGGCTCTCAAATCACCTCGTGCCAATGCAGGCTTCAGGATGTTCGCCGCGTCCATCGCACCCGAACTCTTACCGGCACCGACCAAGGTGTGTATCTCATCAATAAAGAGGATGATCTCACCCGCAGCGGCTACCACTTCGTTCACTACGCCTTTCAGACGCTCTTCGAACTCGCCTTGGTACTTGGCACCGGCTATCAGGGCTCCCATGTCGAGGGAGTAGATCTGTTTCTTTTTCAGGTTCTCCGGCACGTCGCCGCGTACGATACGATGGGCCAAGCCCTCCGCGATAGCGGTCTTTCCTACACCCGGTTCTCCGATCAAAATAGGGTTGTTCTTCGTTCGCCGACTTAAGATCTGTAATACGCGTCGGATCTCGTCATCTCGGCCAATGACGGGATCTAATTTACCTTCCCGAGCTCGCTCGCAGAGGTTGATCGCGAATTTCTTGAGGTTCTCGTTGTTTTGATTCGTTGCGTTCATAGTTATAGTGTTTTTGTTATTAATAATGCTTGTTTGACTAGTTGACTAGTAGACTAGTAGACTAGTAGACTAGTTCACCCTCTCTCCTACAAACCCCGCGCCAAACAAAAAAGAACTGCCATTTTGGCAGTCCTCTCAACTTTCAACTTTTAACTTTCAACTTCTTTCAACTTTCAACTTTAAACTAGACAACTTCTTTCAACTTTCAAGATTTTCGCTTGTCGAAAATAATCGTTCGAGCGAAGCGAGATAAGAACTTTCAACTTTCAACTCTATTATACCACTCTTCGAGTTTCTCATTGAAGGCACGTTTCTCCAGGGTCTGTGCCCACTGACGCACCTCATCCGTGTGATCCTCGAAATGCAGCGTTACCGTGCGTCTCCATTTCCATTTTTTGGGCTTGAGTTTGGAGAACCGGCTGGTCTCTAACCCGCGCATCCTACAAAGGATCACGCGCACGCCCGCAGGTAGTTCGCGGCATACCTCGTACGCCATACGCCGGTTGCCGATCACCTCTTTATTGACTGTTTTAACATGCCCGGAAGGGTAGAAACAGAGCTCTTTGCCTTCGGCAAGACTATCGATAGCGATGCGGCTCAACTGACTTGCCACCGCCGCGCCTTCTTCGCGAGACATAGCGCTCTTCTGCAGGTCCGGCACTTCGATCGCATCGCCCAGACGCACGACATAGCCGTAGAGCCAATGACGATAGAAAACCTCATCCACCATCGGACGGATAGGAAGCCACCATAACTCACTGAACAGGATTACCGGATCGATGTATGCACTATGATTCGGAAGGACCAGATGGATGCCTTTGTCCCGCAATACTTCTTCTCCGCTTACCTTCACATCGTAGTGCAGATGCGTCATGAAACGGAGTATTTTACCCATTGTATAACGATTCATGCTGCAAAATTACTACAAATTTATCATATATGCAAGAAAAAATGTATGTTTTGCTAAGCGCAGTTGGCAAAAATGGATTTATTCTTGGTAGAATAAAAAAAAATGAGTAATTTTGTGCCGATTTTTGAATAATACGATACAAGATGTATAAAAAACTTCTATTTATTGCGTCTTTGCTGGCATTCACGATGAGTGTGAAGGCCGGCGACACATTGCGCTATACGCTGGATCAGTGCCATGAGTTTGCGCTGCAGAATAGTGCAACGGCGCGTTTGCAGAGTGAGGAAGTGTTGGCTGCCAAGTATAGCCGTCAGGCGGCGTTAGCTGCTATGTTTCCCCGTGTGAGTGCAAACGGAGGGTATATGTGGAACTCGCGCAAAGCCCATCTCGTGGGAGATGAGCAAAGCGTCGGTTCGTTAGGTACGGCGCGTATCGACAAGGATGGTAATCCTTCCTTCGATTGGTCGAGCGACAGCTGGCTGAGCCAGCAGGCAGCGCAGTGGGCAGGTACGATCCTCGAGTGGCCAATCCAGTTCATCCAGGGCGGAATAGGTAACGTCATCGGCGGCGGGTATCAGAAATTGTACAATGCGCTGACCGTGGATGTGCAGCATGTGGCGGTTGCGCAGGTCGGCATCACACAGCCTATCTACCTCGGAGGACGTCTGACGCAGATGTACAAGATTGCCAAGTCGGCGGAGAAGATCGCGAACATCCGCTCGACGGCTACCCACGATGACCTGATCTACAAGGTGGATGAGGCTTATTGGCGTATGGTGTCCGTCGCGCATAAGAAAGAGTTGGCGGACCAGTACCACAGCCTGCTTTGTCAGCTCGAGAGCGATGTGACCGAGGCGGTCAAAGAAGGTATGGCAACGCAGTCGGACCTCATGAAGGTGATGGCTAAGAGAGGCGAGGCGGATGTGAAAAAACTGCAGGCGGAGAACGGTCTTACCCTGAGCCGGATGGCGCTGGCGCAAGTATGCGGACTGTCGTTAGGCGAACTCTTCACGGTCGATGACTCCGGCCTGAACAACACGATGCTCGCTGCGGATTATATCGATGCCGGGATGTATGTGGACCGTCGCTCCGAGATGCAACTCATGGAGGAGATCGAGAAAATGGCGAAGTCTTCGGCTAAACTGGCTTCGGCAGGACTGCAACCGAATATCCTGGCTTCGGCGAACTATATCTATACCAACCCGAATGCGGAGAACGGTCTGAAGAGCGACTGGAAAGGTCATGGTTTCTTCTCCGCCGGCGTAGTGGTCAACGTGCCTATCGCGCATGCGGATGCTATCCTGCGGTACAAAGCGGCAAAGCATGCAGCCAAAGTGGCGACTCTCAAGGCCGAAGAGACCCGTGAGTTACTGACGCTCCAGATCACACAGGCCAACCAAAAACTGATGGAGGCGCAGCAGAAGATCGCTATGGCACGCCTCAACCAACGGAATGCCGAAGAGGTGCTCCGTATGGCACGTGAGTCGTACGATGCCGGTATGGTCACCGCCTCGGAGCTGATGGCGGCACAAACGGCGTGGCTCTCCGCGGCTTCCGAAGTAGTGGATGCCGAAACGGAGGCGAAGACGCTTGATACACAAATGCGTAAATATTTAGGACAATTATAATAAGCTATATGAAAAAGGAAAAAGAGGGAAGTCTGCTGCTTGGCGTAGTCGCCCTGTTGGCAGTAGTAATCATCGTTGCGCTCGTAGGCGTGTTGACGCTTACTCCGGAGAAATCCATTATCCAGGGTGAGGCCTATGCAGCCGAGTACCGTGTTTCCGGCAAAGTGCCGGGCCGTGTGGAGCGCTTCTTGTATGAAGAAGGAGATGTCGTTCGCAAGGGCGACACGCTCGTCATTATCTATTCGCCGGAAGTAGAGGCGAAAAAAGCACAGGCTGTGGCTGCGCGCCGGATGGCAGAGGCGGTTAACCAGAAGGCTATCAACGGTGCGCAGAAAGAGCAGATCCAGGGCGCTTATGAGATGTACCAGAAAGCGCTGGCAGGCGAAGAGATCTACCGCAAGAGTTACGAGCGTGTAGAGCGTCTGTACCAGAAAGGTGTCGTCAGCGAGCAGAAACGCGACGAAGTGGAAGCGCAGTATAAAGCCGCTTCGGCTACCGTCAAGGCGGCTCAGAGCCAGTACGAGATGGCGCTTGCCGGAGCTCGCGAAGAGGATAAAGCAGCAGCGAAGGCACAGGTCGCCAAAGTGGATGGCGTGCTCCAGGAAGTAGCGGCTGCAGAAGCGGAGCGTTACCTCCTCTCTCCCTGCGACGGAGAGATCAGCGAGATCTTCCCGAACCCCGGAGAACTGGTAGGACAAGGTAGCCCCGTGATGGCTATCCTCGATATGACCGATACATGGTTCATGTTCTCCGTTCGCGAGGATATACTGCCTAATTTCAAAGAGGGAAGCCAGATCAATGTGAAGATCCCTGCGCTGGGCGACGAAAAGGTCTATCCGCTTGTGGTGACTTATGTCAAGGCCATGGGTACCTATGCTACATGGCGTAGTACCAAGCAGAACGGCGGCTATGATGTCCGTACGTTCGATGTCAAATGTCGTCCTATTACGCCTATTGAGGGGCTGCGTCCCGGTATGACTGCGCTGGTATTGGAATAATGCGTACTATTTTCCTTAATATATGGAATGTGTTGCTGCGTGAGTTGCGACGGATGGTTTCCCGTCCGTTGTACTTGGCGGCTTCTGTGGGGGCTTTCCTGGTGTCAATGTTCTTCTTCATGACCTTGATGCAAAAGGGTGCCGCCGAACTGATGCCGGTAGCGGTGGTCGATCTCGACCAGACCTCTATCTCACGCCGCTTGATCCACGAGATGCAAGCCACGCCTTCGGTGGATATACAGCTGATCACCAGCAGTTATCAGGAGGCGCGTGAGGCGATGCAGCGCGGTGAGGTCTATGGTATCTTTGTGGTGCCTGCGGATTTCTATCGCCATCTGGCTTCGTTCAAACGTCCCCGTGTGGATTTCTATATCACGAATGCCTATACCGTCGGCGGTAACACGGCGTACAAGCAGATGTTGACCGTCGCCAACCTCGTCTCCGGTGCCTTCCAGCGCGAGGTGCTGCGGAAGAAAGGTATGACCGACGAGATGATTATGCGCCGTATTCAGCCCATTACCGTAGAGGGACACATGATCGCCAACCCATGGGGTAACTATATGATTTATCTGGTGAGCATCGTCCTGCCCGGTATATTAGGCGTGATCGCACTGATCCTGACCATTTTTGCAGTGGGCTATGAGTTGAAGTCCCGCTCGTCGAAAGAGTGGTTGGCGGTAGCAGGAGGTAACTATACCGTCGCCATGATCGGTAAGCTCATCCCTTATACCGTGCTCTATCTGACTTTGGGAGTGGTATGTTATATGATGCTCTTCACGGTAGCCGGTTTCCCGGTATTGGGTAGTCATTGGCGTCTGCTCTTCGGGCTCTTGCTCTTTATCATGGCCATGGAGATGATGGGTATTGTGCTCATCGGCTGTATGCCGCGTCTGCGTGACGCGCTCTCGGTGGGTGCCTTGTATTCGATGTTGGGCTTCTCGCTCTCTGGATTTACCTATCCGAGCATGGGGATGATGCCTTTCGTCCAGGCGCTCAGTAATATTGAGCCGCTTCGTCACTACTACATCATTTATGTGAATGAAGCGCTGATGGGTGCGCCGTTCAGCAACAGTATTCCTGCGGCGCTGGCACTCGTGGCGTTCTCAATCCCGGCGCTGTGCGTTGCTCCGCGGCTCCACCACGCACTCAAATATCAGAATTATCCGATTAATTAGGAAGGAAAGCATGTATCGTAGATTATATCAATATTGGTTGAAATTCAAGGAGTCGGGTTGGATGTTCGCCCATGAGATGAAGCGTATCTTCAGCAACTCGGGCGTATTGGTCATCTTCTTCTTGGGCTCGCTCGCTTATCCGTTCCTCTACAAGGCGATGTACTGGAATGAGCAGATCAACGACATACCCGTAGCGGTGGTGGACATGAGCTGTTCGCCCGAGAGCCGTGAGTTCCTCCATAAATGGGCGGCGGCTCCGGATGTCAAGATCGCCTATACCTGCGCTTCTATGGCGGAAGCAGAGCGTCTGCTGCGCGACCAGAAAGTGCATGGAATCATCTATTTCCCGAAGGACTACGCTACCCAGCTGGCTGATCCGCTCGGTCAGGCGCATATATCGCTCTATTGCGATATGTCGTCTTTCCTCTATATGAAGGGCTTGTACATGAGTTGTAACCTCGTCATGCTCGAGACGATGCAGAACGTGCAGATTGACCGCTATGAGCAGATGGGCTTGGATAAGGAGTTCGCTTGGCAACTGGTGCAGGAAGCGCCGTACGCGACGAATGCCCTCTTCTCGCCTACCGGAGGCTATGGCTCTTTCCTCATCCCGGCGGTGCTCGTCATGATCCTCCATCAGACCCTTTTCTTCGGTATCTGTATGTTAGCCGGTGCTATCCGGGAGGAGAAATCCGAACTGTACCGTATTCCCGGACGTAAGAGAGGTTATTCGGCTTTCCGTACGCTTATCGGGCGAGGCGGTGCCTATTTCGTTATTTACTATGGACTCGCAGCTATCCTCTTGGGTTTCCTGCCGCGGCTGTTCGATATACCGCATATCGGTGCCATAGAGGATATCCTGCGCTTTAACGTGCCTTTTATCCTCGCAGTGGTCTTCTTCGCGTTATGCGTGGGATTCTTTATCCGGAATCAGGAAGCCAGTATTGTACTGCTCATATCGACGTCCTTGATCTTCCTTTTCATTGCCGGTATATCTTGGCCGAAAGAGCTGGTGCCGGATGGATGGAGATACCTCTCGTATATAATCCCTTATACCTGGGCTTCGCACGGATTCATACATATCAACTCCATGGGCGCAACGCTCTGGGACGTGCGCACCGAGTATATGGCGTTGTGGATCTTAGCCGGCGCTTATTTCCTTCTGGCGGTGCTGATGTTCGTCATTGCCGGCTACCGTCAAGATTTAGAAGACAGCCGTCTGGAAGCTCTATTAGAAGCTGAGTACCTCGAAGAATCTTACGAGGACGAGCAGAAGAAGGACTCGTAGTCTCTTCTATGCCCTGGCTCTCATGGTAGAAACGGCGCATGTAATACGGCGCGCAAACGTCTTCGGCGGTCTTATCGCCGGAGACGTTTCCAGTTTTATTGATGGCATGGCCGGATGTGGTCGCTTGCTCGTTCCAGAAACCGCGGTTCTGCCATGACTTGATGACCAAGCGGCTGTTGGTGCTCCAGTTGACGTAGTCGCCGTTGCCGGCTTCTTCCGGGAACCAATAAGAGATACCATCTACGTTCTCTAAGGGCTTGAGGTTATCTACCAGGTCCTTGACGAAGTTATATTGTCCCGCCACGGAGCACGGCCATACGTCTTGTGTGTCAAACGAAACGCCTTTGGTGGGCCAGTTTTGGAAGTTGTACGCGGTCTCTACGATATGTACCCGCTTGTCGGGGAAGAGCGTTTTCAGGTTCTTGATGGCAGTGACGAGGTTGTTCTTGTTCGTCTTGTCTTTCACCTGCTCGGTGTTCAGATAACCGTGCCAGAACGGGTAGTAACTGAGCCCGATGATGTCGAAATCTACGTTGCCGTTGATCAGTTTGTTGTAGTAATAGCTGTTATATCCCGTGTTCGTCGGACGGTCGGTATGAATGATGATCTGCGCGTCCGGACACTCTTCACGCACCGCGTTGCAGCCCGCCTTGAGTAATCCTAAATAGCCGTCCCAGTTGCTGCTTGCGTCGTCGTACGGCTTCACTTTGATGCCGCATAGACCGTACATGATCTCGTTGCCTACCTGTACGAAATCCGGTGTCGCACCAGCCGCCTTGAGCGTCTGCAGCACGCGATGGGTGTATCGGCCTAACGAATCTGCCATCAATGCGTCGCTCAGCCCTTTCCATACCGACGGAGCTTGGATATGTGTGGCATCCACCCAGGTGTCCGAATAATGAAAATCCAGCAGCAAATAAGCCCCTGCCTCTTTGATGCGCTTGCCCAAAGCGGTCACAAACGCCAAATCTTGACAAACGGAGGGATTGAGGGTGCCGTCCTGGTCTGCTTTGGTCGGGTTGACGAAGATACGCACCCGGAAAGTGTTCCACCCGCAATCCGTTATGGCCCATGTGATAAAATGGTTGATCTTGGCGCCATTCACATCTTTGTAGTACGATAAATCTTTCTCGTACAAGGGCAGGGTAGAGATGTCCCCGCCTACGTAACGCGTCTGCGCATAGGCATCCATTACAACACTCGCGCTCACCAGCGCACTCATAACCAATAAGGAGAAAAATCGTTTCATAGTATTTCCATTTTGCGTGCAAAGGTACTACAAATTCTGCACATATGCAAGCGTTCGGGTATTTTTCGCCAAATAAAATGAAATTTTATCTGTTGTATGGGGCTATATAAACCCACAATTTTGTGTGAATCTGTGAATGTGTGAATGATGGTTTATTGATTAACCAGCCATTCGGATGCACTAACTACGCGGATCTTCTTGTCGTTGTGTTCTATGGTTCCTGTTTCGCCATACATCACTATCAACGTCAAGTTGTCGCAATGAGTTATTTTGGAAGCCTTTGTGAGACCACCTAGTTCACGGTTGAGTAGTTTGGTGGGAGAGTTGCTGAAATCGTACAAAAAATAAATGATATATGCAAATAAAACTTCAAAACCATTTCGCAAAAAAAAATCAAAAATCATATCATTTCGTATTTTTTTTCATTATTATGCTTACGTCCTGATTTCTATATACACCTTCGCATCGGAATTCAAAACTATACAAAAACAGCCTGTAACCACAAGGGATCACAGGCTATTTATATAAGAAAAAGTTACTTCATCTCCGTCTGTTTATTTCGAATTCACATATCTCCTCCGCCATCTTGTTCATGGCGACGCATTCGGCACGGCTGACATGTTTTTTGTGCGGGTCGTATTCCCACGGGCTGAGTATGAGCACGCGACCGGCGGCGACGGCATCGAACAAGCCGTCGCTGGGCTTGTAATAATCGCGAAAACCATTGTCTGCGATATAGATGATGGGGTGTTCTTCCGCCAGAAGAACGACCATTACCTCTTTCTCCTTGTCGGAGATGAACGGTGAGACCATTACCGCTCCATTCCTTGCTGCCAACACACAGCCGTTCATGTAATCGCGTAGCCGCTTGTTATCTCCGTGCATCGCTTCTTCCACCATCGTCCGGCGCACATGCACGGGCGCATATTTAGAGGCTTGCAGTAATGCGGCATTACCGATACCGCGGTATTTCCGTCCGCCGATCTCGATACCATCCTGCACGCGGAAAAAGCCCGGCATGAGACGCTTGGTAGCGAGGCGCTGGGGATTCATCTGTACATAGCGAATCATGGCCTGTAGTTGTCCTCGACGTGACATCGGACGGATGAAAGGGGATTCTGTGAAGATGGGTGATGGATTTGCCTTCTCTCCGTCCATTTTGTCTGAATTCAATTCAGACGGAACCAACGGAGTCGCATTGGCTATTGTGTAGTCGCGGCCTATTTTTTTGACGCCCTGCCATAGCCCACGAATAACGGACTTGATACTTTTAGGAAGCGGTTTGGTCACGTAGTAGATGACATGGAGATGGTCTGGCATCAAGCAATGTTGGATCACACGGATACCTGGGTAGTAATGGTTGATTCGTAGCGCTTCCTCCGTAACTTTCTCCCCAAACTCCGTCCTCCGAATAAATGCGCGCTTGGGATCATTCTCAGGGATGACCAACTCGCCTAACAACGGCTGGCGATCTGTTACCGTCAGCGTGACATGGTAAATACCGATTCCGTACCATGCTTTACCAGTCTGCCAATGCCATTGTTCGTTATCCATAGTGCTCTCTTTGTCCTCTCTCTTCCCCTCTCTCCGTCCATTCCGTCCGGATTGTATTCGGACATTTTCACCTCTCCGTCCATTCCGTCCGGATTGTATTCGGACATTTCCCCTCTCTCCGTCGATTTCGTCCGGATTAGCGAGGCGCTCGCCTCGCTTGGTACTAATATACATTTTTCATTTTGTCATTTCTTGATACATCTTAAATAACTCTGCTACACACTCGCTTTCGCTCATCTTCGTGCTAAATCCGTATGCAGCCATGACCGCACGGTCGTTCTCCTGATGCGCCTTGCGCAACTCTGGCGGCATAGTGACCTCATCATACAGATCCGCAAGCGAACTATCCGGATATTTAGCGCGTGCATCCAGAATGGCTTGGGCCGTTTGCTCTATCTTTGTCTTTTGCTCCGCCGTCGGTTCACACCACGGGAAGTTGTTATAGACGATATTAGCTGAATAGCGGTAATCGGATTTCAATCGCCCGCAGATAGCCCGCATCCAAGAATTATGCACATTACTTGTTAAGACACCAAAGTGGAATAATGACGCGTTGGGAATAATTTGTACGGCATCACTTGCAATAATCTCACTATTCAAAAATCCTATAGGCACATAACGTCTTCGTTCAGACGAGACACGCGGTACGAGTAAATAATTACTATCTGGTTGTCTATTCTCACCAAATAACATTGGATAATCCGCCATTTTACGTGTTCCGGGACGAGAGCTTTGTGCGCGGAGATTGCGCACATTCTCCATTCTCTCTATAACAGCAGGACACGAACGTAAAACAGAAGGAGGGCAGTTAACCAACCATAGACAATACCGCTTTTTGTTATTGATAAACTCCTCTGCTCCTAAGAACATTTTGATATACGGCTCTAATTGCGGATATTTATTAAGAAGTAGTTCTTTTTCTTCTTCATTGAGAATCAAATTGCCACCATCATTAGCCATGCTTCCAAACACCATCTCAGGCACATCACAAAGTGCCTTTTTCTCACTCTCTATCCAAACATTCGGTGCATCCATGAGGTAGCCGTTTATATTCGTAGCAGGGATGGATTGCACATCAGAGATGTAGATACGCTTTGTATTATTACCCGAAATAGAAAAACCGATGATGACACAATGGACATGCGCCTTGATATCTGCTTCACTATCCCAACGGAAGGTACGATAAGCAAAATCAAAATGAATTCCATACTGCTCAAAGAGCGGCTTCCATATAGCAGCTACTTGTTCGCCTTGGGTAATCGAGTTGGTAGATACAAGGGCAGCTTTGATGGCGGGATTAGCTTTGATCATTTGAACCGATTTGAGATACCAACCTGCTACATAATCTATATTACCCAGACTTTTCCATTTCTTTCCAAAGATCTCTAATAAATCGTCTTTTTGTGCAGAAGACATCAAACGTGCCCCCACGAAAGGCGGATTACCCATAATAAAATCCAACTTCTCTGGCGCAATAACCTCGCTCCAGTCTATTCGCAACGCGTTACCTTCTTTGATATTATGGTATGCCTTGAGCGGTAACGGCTCAATATTGAACTGAACCAATTTTGCTGTCTCTTGAAGCATTTGTTGCTCAGCGATCCATAGAGCCGTAGTCGCTACCGAGACCGCAAAATCGTTGATTTCGATACCGTAGAACTGATGAATATCCACCTTAATAGGGTCAGCAAATTCGCCAATAACCGCTTGACCTTTATTGCGCAACTTAATTACCTCATTCTCCAAACGGCGCAAACTAACATAACTCTCCGTCAAGAAATTACCACTACCACAAGCCGGATCAAAGAAAGTAAGACCCGCTATCTTGTCTTGGAACGCATCCAGTTTCTGCCGTTGCTGCTTCTCTTGCGGGATAGCCTTGATAGCCTCCAACTCATCTTTGAGGTCGTCCAAGAAAAGCGGGTCGATCACCTTATGGATATTAGCGATACTCGTATAGTGCATACCTCCCGAACGACGCGTGTCGGGGTTCAAAGTACTCTCGAAAATCGCGCCGAAGATAGTCGGGCTAATATCATTCCAATCGAAATCATCCGATGCCTTCGCCAAAATCAGTTCCTTGAGTTCCTCGGTAAACTGCGGTATGATGAGACGCGCATCATGGCTGAACAATCCTCCATTCACATAGGGGAATTTCTTGAGCGCCTCATCCATATACGGGTCGCGTGCCTCTGTCGGAGTGTCCAAGACCTCAAACAGATCTATCAAAGCCCGACGCATGTCCTTTGCCGGATATTGCGCCAAATAATCATGGAAAGCCGTTTTCGACCCAAACAAATGGGCATCCTCCGCATACAGACAGAACACCAAACGCACACACAAGATATTGAGGCTTCGGAGCGTCTCCGTCGCATTGGGTTCGATATACTGCTTCAAGAGCGCATCATATATCTCTCCCACCAATTTGCCCGCCTCTTTAGAGACTTTCTCCTCTTGTTTGATGTGTTCGTTACCTTGATCCACCAAGAACCGCAAACGGTCGTACTCGTTCTCCAAATGAGCAAGTTGTATCTTCTGCGGTTCGTCATTCGGGTGCTCCAAGTCATAGACCCACCATTCCGCAAAATTGCAGGTCACAATCCATCGCGGACGCTGGCTGTTAGGCAACGAATCAGCATAGCGTTTCGCCTGTTGGAAGGGATTGAGGAAGGTGCCATCGGACTGTTTGATACCTTCGCCAAGGTTCTTACCCAACGATTTCTGCTCAATCATCACCTTGGTTTCCGAAATGCGAGCGTCAATAAAGGAGGTATGCTCCAGTTGCACCTGATCTTCGAAAATAATGAACTGTTCCGGGTGCTCAATCCCGAAAACCTGATTCAGTAGGGTTAACCAATAGGTCTGGCTTTCGCCCTTTTCATAGCCTTTGCCTTGCCAGAATTCTGAAAATGCCTTTGCGGCTTTCTGTTGTTGTATAGCAGTCATATTAATAGTATTTTCTTCTCTGCGCCAATTTGGCGCAAAGGTACAAAAAAAATCTGATATATGCAAATTTTTGAATGTGTAAAATTCACACATTCACACATTCACACAAAATTTTGTGTTCCTATTTTGGTCATAATAAATATATAATATATAATATTATTATATTATTATGGGGATTTTTTCAACAGACACAGATGCGTGAATCTGTGAATCTGTGAATTTTGCTTCTGCTAAAATTCACTCCTATAGCCCCCTCCCCTCTCGGTGTCCTGTGCTCGGCACCTCCGTTGCCAAGTCCCCATAATTTTGCATTTTTTTGATTTTTTTTGTAAAAAAATTTGCAAAAGGTAATTTGTTCATCGTATCTTTGCACCGTCTTTTGAAAGAGACACGATTCATCCTCGTTCGCACTACGTTCGCACCGCGTACGTGACCGCAACATAACAACAAAAGAAACGAAAACCTAAAACAAATGAAAGCAGAACTAATCATCCCCATAGAAACCCTCCGTGGGAAACTCAACGAAGACGGCTTTTACTTCCGTGTGTGCAACGGTGCACAAATAGTCCAACGATGCCCGCGAAAATGGACGGATACACCCGCTCGAAAAGCCGCAAGAGAGAAATTCATAAACCAATACGGTATGCGCAAACCGAAAGACGTAAACGATACCCGTCACTAAAGAAAGTATCGGTAATAAGTAGCGTTTATGCAGGTCGCTTCCATGCGACCGCCCATCAAAACCCCTTAACTATGGCAGAAATTAAACCCGGAGCGTCTTCCCGACGGAACGGGAAGAAGTCCGTGACCGTTCCGCCTAGAAGGGTATTAAACTATACCTTAATTATTATGGCAAAAATCAAACCAATGGCTCTGATAGAGTCGATGAGCAAGAAAGTGTGTGAGCACAGCGATGTGTACTTCCGCACGAACAAGCAGACCGGAAAGACCTTCACCGGCAAGCTCTGCAACCCGTCGGACAAGGAACCGAGTGCCGCACAGACCGCTGCGAAAGCACGTTTCGCAAAGGTCGTCGCCGCTGTACGCGCTATCCTCGCCGACCCCACGGAGAAAGCCAAACTGCAGGCAGAGTACAAATCCCAAACCAAGATCGGTTCGCTCTTCGGCTACGCGATGCACAAGCTGAACGGGAACTACGACGAGAACGGCGACCTGATCAACGGTTAATTCACGGAGTGTTTAACAATTAAAACCTAAACAACTACGAACTATAGTCAAAAAATGACAAAAATGTAGTTTTTTAACCCTCCATGGAAGAATTAGGCTTCCGAGAAACAAACCCATCGATATAATCGGTG
>ONND01000015.1 GCA_900319105.1 uncultured Bacteroidales bacterium
AATTGATTATGTATCCGGCGCACTGAGTAAACCCAGTAAGAACGGACAGCACAGCTGTCAGAAAATGCTGCTTGGTACGCACCGTACGGCAGCGACCACGAGTAATAACTGTAACCGCCTTTACCTGCGGCCGAAGATTGAGCGTTCGACCCCTCCGACGGTCAACGAGCTCTTCATGCGTCAGCGTTTCTCGGCAGTCAAGGCAGCCGTCAAGGCTCGTTCGGAGGACCTCTCCAAGGTGGATGCCGATCAGGCAGCGTTCATCGCTCAGAAGGACACCGCAGGTGGCAAGCGCACCATGAACGCCTATCTCTGGAGCCTCGAGTGCGCCAAGTACGACGAGCAGCATCCGAGAGGCTAATGCCCCCTCCGCGCTTGATCTAAAACTTCGCGTGACTACCCATCCTAGGCGGAGGCCGCTCCTTCCGCTTCAACGGAAGGACGCTCCGCGCTTTCCCCAAGGATTAAAAATCCTCGGGGGCCCCGATGGGAAGGAGGGGAAGGAGGAGAGTTCAAGTTCAAGATTCAACATTAAAAATTAAGAATTATGACTAAACAGCAGATTTACAAAATCATTGTTACCGTAACCACGGCGATCGTGACGTGCGTAGCGATTGCGCTTGGGCTGAGTTCGTGCAACGTGACACGGACGGTCACCACGCAGAGTCAGTACTACCAGCGAGGCGACACCACCTGCACGATTGTCACAAAGACGGTGGAGACCTATGACGCGTCGCGTAAACTGTAAACGAAGAGAGCCGCCCGAAAAGGCGGCTCTCTTTTCTCTCCCCCTCTCTTGAGGAGAGGGACGGGGTGAGGTTATTCTTGCATCAGGAGTTGCATTACCACTTTGGCGGAATACGCCACAGGCGTACCGGGGCCGAAGATGGCGGCAACGCCGGCTTTGTAGAGGAAGTCGTAGTCCTGCGCGGGGATGACACCACCGGCAGTAACCATGATATCCGGACGGCCGAGTTTCTTGAGCTCCTCGATGACCTGCGGGATGAGGGTCTTGTGACCTGCCGCGAGCGAGGAGACACCCAGTACATGGACATCGTTCTCCACCGCCTGTTTAGCTGCCTCTGCCGGAGTCTGGAACAACGGTCCCATATCGACATCAAAGCCGCAATCGGCATAACCGGTGGCTACCACTTTGGCGCCACGATCATGGCCGTCCTGACCCATCTTAGCAATCATGATACGGGGTTGACGACCTTCTTTCTTGGCAAACTCTGCCGTGAGACGACAAGCTTCCTGGAAGTTATCGTCGTTCTTAGTACCTGAAGCGTACACGCCTGAAATAGTTCTGATGGTTGCTTTATAACGTCCTACGACTTTCTCGCAGGCATCGGAGATCTCGCCGAGTGAAGCGCGGAGACCGGCTGCTTTGACAGCAAGTGCAAGGAGGTTCTCACCCTTACCGCCATCCGCCCATTTCTGTACGGACTCGGTGATCTCAGCGAGCGCAGCCTGCACGGCTTTCTCGTCGCGGTTAGCACGAAGTTCAGCGAGGCGAGCCACCTGCTGCTCACGTACGGCGGTGTTATCAATCTCGAGGATGTCAATCGGGTCTTCGTGCTCCAGACGATACTCGTTGATACCGATGATCTTCTGTTTGCCGGAGTCAATACGCGCCTGTGTACGAGCGGCGGCTTCCTCGATACGCATCTTAGGAATACCGGTCTCGATAGCTGCCGCCATACCGCCGAGTTTCTCGATCTCCTGGATGTGAGCCCAGGCTTTCTCCATGAGTTCCTGCGTAAGTGTCTCTACGTAGTAGGAACCGCCCCACGGGTCGATCTCCTTGCAGATCTTGGTCTCTTCCTGGATGTAGATCTGGGTGTTACGTGCGATACGAGCGGAGAAATCCGTCGGCAGCGCGATAGCCTCGTCGAGCGCGTTGGTGTGCAGGGACTGAGTGTGACCGAGCGCAGCTCCCATCGCCTCGATACAGGTACGTCCTACGTTGTTGAACGGGTCCTGCTCGGTGAGCGACCAACCGGAGGTCTGGCAGTGCGTACGGAGCGCCATGGATTTGGGGTTCTTCGCGCCGAAAGACTTGACGATCTTCGCCCACAACATACGGCCTGCACGCATCTTGGCAATCTCCATGAAATGGTTCATACCGATAGCCCAGAAGAAGGAGAGACGCGGTGCGAAGGTATCGACATCCATGCCGGCGTTGACACCTGCGCGGAGGTACTCCATACCGTCGGCGAGCGTGTAAGCCAACTCGATATCCGCCGTTGCACCGGCTTCCTGCATATGGTAACCGGAGATGGAGATGGAGTTGAACTTAGGCATGTTCTGCGAGGTATATTCGAAGATATCGGCGATGATCTTCATGGAGAACTTAGGCGGGTAGATATAGGTGTTGCGCACCATGAACTCCTTGAGGATGTCGTTCTGGATGGTACCTGCCATCTCCTCCAGTTTGGCACCCTGCTCGAGTCCGGCGTTGATATAGAACGCGAGGATCGGCAGCACGGCGCCGTTCATGGTCATGGAGACGGACATCTTATTCAATGGGATACCGGCGAAGAGGACTTTCATATCCTCCAGCGAGCAGATGGACACACCTGCTTTGCCGACGTCACCTACCACACGCATGTTATCGGCGTTGTAGCCGCGGTGGGTCGGGAGGTCAAAAGCGACGGACAGACCTTTCTGACCGGACGCGAGGTTACGGCGGTAGAAAGCGTTGGACTCCTCAGCGGTGGAGAATCCGGCGTACTGACGGATGGTCCAAGGACGCAGCGGATACATGGCGCTGTACGGGCCACGGAGGAAGGGCGGGATACCGGACACGTAGTCGAGGTGCTCCATGCCTTTGAGGTCCTCTTTGGTATAAATAGGCTTGACGTCGATGAGTTCGGGCGTCTGCCAGTCGGCGGTGTTCGGGCCCAAGACCTTACTTGCAGCCACTTGCTTGATATCTATTTGTTTGAAATCTGGTTTCATAATTGTATTTGGATTAAGGAGTCAGGAATAAGGAATAAAGACTAAAATGAATTAGCGGGTGTCGCGGGCGTAGCATCCAAGTCGGGTGCTAAATGCACGCGCAAGTTATAAATCCTTTTCTGTAAACTCTCTACTTTCGGACGCAAAGCGTAATAATTCTCTGTGGAGATGTATCCACGGCGATATGCTATCTCGATTTGCGTCTCCAGCTCAAAGAGCGAGCCGAGCGAGATAGAAACGAAGCGTGCAAAATCACGGTCACTACCTTTGCCCGAACCTTCGGCAATATTCGAAGGCACAGACACGGCAGCACGCTGCATCTGAGATGACAAACCGTAAATTTCTGTCTTGGGGAAAGATGCGGTAAGCGTATAGATTGTATCCGCTAATTCCACGCCGTCAAGCCATGTGTCGAGTTTACGAAAGTTGTGCATTTTTGTCCTGAATCTTGATTCTTGATTCCTGATTCACAATTTATTTCTTCAGTAACTGTGCATTAAGGGCTTTGAGTGTCTCGAGGACGTTGCAACGGACGTGGATGAAGTTGGTGATGCCGAGCTTCTGGAGGTCCTCCATACATGCCGGAGCACCGGCAACGATGAAGATCTCTTTGGCGTTCTGGAGCTTCTTCCATGCCTTCGGCGCGAGGGTTGCGTACTCGTCGTCGGACGAACAGAGGACGATGATGTCCGCTTTCGCCTTGCGGGCCGCCTTGATACCTTCGGCGATAGTGGCAAAGCCGTTGTTGTCGATAACCTTGTATCCTGCGCACGCGAGGAAGTTACAACTGAACTGCGCACGCGCAATACGCATAGCGAGGTTGCCGATGGTGAGCATGAACGCAACGGGTTGTTTCTTTGCAGCTTCCGTTTCGAGTCTTAACGACTCAAACTCCTCTGCCGCTCTTGCGATCGGCAGCGTCGGAAGCGCGTTCTCGCAAGAACTACCGCAACCGCAAGCAGCCTGTTTCTTATCCGTCTTGCAAGTGCAGATGCTACTGCAAGCACCGGCGTCGGCTTTGATCTTCTTGCCGGCTTTCTCGGTGAAGTTCGGGAACTGGTTGGAACCGAGCAGCACCTCTTTGCGTTTGGCTACGTCGTTGAGACGCGCTTTGAGGTTGGCCGCCATGTGCTCTTGTACCTTGCCTTCGGAAACGAGCTGGTACATGCCGCCGCGCTCTTGGATATCGAGGAACTGCTTCCATGCCTCGGCAGCGATGGACGCCGTGAGGTTCTCCAGATAATACGAACCGGCAGCCGGGTCCACGATCTTGTCGAAGTGCGCCTCCTCTTTGAGGAGCAGCTGCTGGTTGCGGGCGATACGCTCGGAGAAGTCGGTCGGACGCTCGTAAGTGATATCAAACGGCGTAACGGTGATCTCATCCACGCCGGCAAGGGCTGCAGACATCGTTTCGGTCTGCGTGCGGAGGAGGTTCACATACGCGTCGAAGATAGTCATGTTGAAACGGCTGGTCTCAGCACTGACGTTCATCTTAGCGGCGTTGCGGAGGGCGGTGGTGAAGATAGGCGCTTTGTATGCCTCTACGATCTTTGCCCACAGCAGACGCGCCGCACGGAACTTAGCCAGCTCCATGAAGTAGTTGCCGCCGATACCCATATTGAAACGGATAGCATTGGCAGCGCGGTAGTTCGGTACACCGGCTTCGGTCAGCATCGTCATGTACTCGGCACCCCAAGCGAGGGCGTAAGCCAGTTCCTGCGTAGCATATGCGCCGGAGTTGTTGAGGACGACAGAGTTCACACCCACTACGCGGTAACCCGGCAGCGCTTTGGCGGCCTTCACCACCTCGGCGATCTTAGCCGATACCTGCTCACGGGTGAGCGGTTTGCCCTTGACGAGCATGTTCTTGATCGGGTCCACGTTGATGGAACCTACCATGTGCTTCACATCGTAGCCCATGCGGCCGTAGTAGCGCACGAGGATGTTCGCGAGCTTCGGCGCAGCGCAAGCGCAGATGGAGAAATTGATGGCGATGCAGTCAGCGGCGATACCGTTGAGCAGCGTTTTGATGAAATGGTAGGTCAACTTCTCTTTGTCGAGACAAAAACCGAGGGAGTTGATACCCTTGTTGAGCACCTCGAGGGCTTTCTCGTTCGCCTTGCGTGCGTTCTTGCAGGCGCAGATGTTCTGACGGATAGCCCAGTCGTTGTTTGTACGCGTACCGCGGACGTAGGGGAACTGACCGGGGGCGGAGACGGTAGTCTTGAGCCCTTTCAGGTCCTCACGGCGGTAGAACGGCTGCACGTTGAATCCTTCCGGCGTGCGCCATACCAGCTTCTTGTCGAAGTCGGCACCTTTCAGGTCAGCGATGATTTTGTCCTTCCATACTTGCGTGGAGACCGGAGCAAAATCCGCCAACATGTTTACTTTGTTGTCTGCCATGATGATTGTGTTTTTTAGATAGTATATAATAGTTTGACTAGTTTTTCTAGTTGAACTAGGTTTTCTATGATCCTAGAACCCTAGGGATTTCAAAAAACGCACAAAGTTAGTACAATTTTCGCATATATGCAAGAAAAAACGGCAAATTCTTCAAAAAATCTGCCGTTTTTGCCGTTTTGGTAGGGTCGCGAGTGATTTTTCGTCACTCGGAAGGGTCTTATTGGATTTTTTGACCCATTACGTTGTATATTTGGTCTCCAATGACGATGAGAAGCTTTCCATCCCGCATAATTTTCTGCTTTTTGGTAGAAATCTGCTCATTTTCGATAGCACTTGGCACAGTCTCAATCCATCCGTTGCTGACACCCAACACAAACTCCGGGTCAAACGAAGCCATCAGATGGCTCATCTCTACGGTCTGACCTGCTTTCTCGCCCCATATATATTCCGCCAAGTATGGATAGTCGATAAACGGATTGCGGTTGTGCTGGAAATCAGAGACCGCATCAGCACGTTTCACCTCTTTCTCAGAAACAGGGTCCGCCCGATGCCAAGCAATCAGCACCGCCTGTTCCCATGGCTGAAACTCCAGATAGTTATCGTTCTGCATGGCGAATTTCGAACCTACATCTTTGTTATCCAGCCGCCATCCTTTGTATTGCGAACAGATGGTAGCGTCATAATTGCCGTAGATGTCTTTGCCATAACACGTAGCCATATAGAAATACGCCCGCGCGAAATCGCCTTTGTACTCATCTTTCGGCTCAAACACATAGAAATCCACGTTGAGTGAGTCATGGTGGATTTTACCCACTTTCAGCGAACCGGTATTGGATTTAAATTCCTTAACCGGCACACCTAACGGATAATTGCTGCGGGCACTATTGGCTGTTGAGTTAGACGGATTCAAGTGATAACAATCCTTGTAAGCATCATTCTTTGCCCCGCCCCACCATGACTTGGCAAAACTATGCTCGATGTTACATCCGGATACCTTGGTACCGGGAGAAGTGAATTTCTGCCATGTGTCGCAGTACATATCCATGCAGTAGCCATTCTCATCCTGATCAGCATAATAGAACACTTCCCATGACGAGTTAGAACCGTCGCCGTATGGGATAACCGTATGCTTGCGGATGATTGACTTGAGCGTGCCTTTGAGGACGCCGTCTTTGGTGCCCTCGATAGTGTTATAATAGCCATCCGGCATTTGCTCCGCAAAAGCAAAAGAGCATGCGCATACCAGTAGGCCCAATAAGAAAAATCGGTTTCTCATATTTATTTCATTTTCTGTCCCGTGATACTATATAATTGGTCGCCGAGTTGGATATAAATCCGTCCGTCAATCATCACTTTGCGCGCTGCTGGGACAACCGTTGTTTGTTCGATATCCGTTGTGATGCAGGAGGTGAGGTAATCGCTGTAAATGGCGACTACCGTATTATCCTCATAGGTCACTTTGATCGCGCTGATGCCCCGGTATCCGCTATCGCCATCGACGGTAAAGACTACCGACGAAGCATTGCCCGTCCATACCGCGCCGCTCATGGTACCGGTATTCGGTTTGAGAGCATTGCCTTTGTCATTCGCGCCGGCGGTGAACTCGATCTTGCTCATCTGCGCGCCGGAGAAAGAGATGGTAGATTTGGCATAGCACCGCACCTCGGTATAATAGGTAGCAGCATTGGAAGCCCCGCCTTTAGCAAAAGTAATGGTGATATTCCCTGCTGTCTCGGTTGTAACGGCATTGCCACGTTTATAAGAACTGAAGGTCGTTTGTGCGGAGACCGGGCCGGAACCTTGCTGCTGCTCTGCATGTGCGAAGACGGCGTAGTAGTTAATATCCGTCCCGACAGGCGGGAAATCTCCAGGTTCGCGATAGAGGACGGGGGCTACGTCGGTCGGCTTTTTTATCAACGCTGTAGTCCACCCTACAAAGACATTACTGCTTGCAGAGCACGACTCGGGGTTCTCAGGAAGGGTCTGTATGGTCTTGTTCTCGACGATAGAGTCCACCGAGAGAATAACACCATTCACGTACCACGTGACGCCGTGTTTGACGTTCGTCACAGGATGGTATCCGCCTCCGTCGCAAGTAGGTGTCATCGTCGAGAGATCGACTGTTTGTCCGGCCATGGTACCCCATATATACTCTACAAGTTCAGGATAATCGATGAACGGGTTACGGTTGTTCTGCTCCCCATAGACGGCTTGGTTACGGTCGATCTCTTTGTCAGAGACCGGATCGTTACGATGCCAGTCGAGCAGGAAAGCAAGGCTATAGGCGGTGAGGTTTGTCGGGTTGGAAGAGAACATCTTCGCTCCATCGCCGGAGTTCAGTATATCCGACCGATAGCGCGCCACCATATAAAAGAACGTACGCGCGAAATCACCCTTATAGCGGTCGTCGGGTTCATAGCACGTACCGGAATAGCCGGAGATGGAGGACGAACCGAGTTTGCCGAGCGCGTGGTGATCCGGGTCACCCGAGATTCCTTTGCTGGTACCTACAACGCCATACGGGTAGTTCGAACGCAGGTTGTTCACGCGGGCGTCCGTAGGATAGACATTGAACATATCCGAGACCATCGGTCCGGAACCCAGCCACGACTGGCAGCAGACATGCTCTTTGTTCCATCCGTCGCACACGTATTTCTGCGGTTTATTCGCATCGTCGTACGTGAAGCGGCACGTGGAATACATATCCCAGAGTGTGTCGGAATAGAAATCGGTATGGAGGTAATGGGGTTCAAGCCCTTTATAGGATATCTCGTTGTAGTCCCGCGAGATACAGGTCTGCAGGGCATTGAGGATGTTATCCGCTCCTTTCTTACCGGACACGCCGTCGTAATAGCCGTCGGGGATAGCAGCGACACCGGTGATGACGTTAGCGCTTAACGGACATAAGACCGCTACGCTGAAGGACAAAAGACAAAGGACTATTTTTCTCATGGTATCATTTATAAAGAATTAAAGAATTAAAGAGTTAAAGAGTTAAAGAGTTATAGAGTTATAGAATTTCGTGCAAAATCTCGCTGACGGTGGGATGCGGGAAGACCACTTGCTGCATTTCTTCCGTCGTATACCCGTTGCTGACGGCAAAAGAGGCAGCAGAAATGAATTCTGAGCACGGATTGCCGATCATATGTACTCCAAGGACGGAGTGGTTGTTGGCATCGATGATCATCTTGCAAAGACCTGTTTCGCCTTCGTTCTCCGCCATGAAGCGTCCGGAGAAAGTCATCGGCAGTTTGCGCACCTCCACCGGAATCGACATCGACTCTGCTTGTGCCTCCGTGATACCGACGGACGCAATCTCGGGATTCGTATAAACGACGGACGGAATGGCGTTGTAATTTACCATTTCTAATCTCCCTCCGGTCGAACGATCTGCTTCGCCGTATGGGTCATTGAGCATTTGGTCATTGAGCATTTTAGCAACTGCCACTTCTGCTTGACGCGAAGCGACGTGGGCGAGCATGATCTTGCCCGTTACATCGCCGCAAGCATAAACGTTCGGCAGGCTCGTCCTGCAGAACTCATCAATAACGATTGCTCCGCGATTCAGCTCAAGGTCTTTGAGGGCCTCAAGGCCTTGCAGGTTAGCACGACGACCGACAGAGACGAGAATCTTTTCGGCTGTTAGCTGTTGGCCATTAGCCGTTAGCTCGTTGCCGTTGATAGATTCCACTTTGGTGGAAGTGAGGATATTGATGCCGGCTTTGCGGTATTTATCGAGGAGGATTTGTACCACTTCGGGATCGAGGTTGGGCAGGATAGTCGGCATGGCTTCGATAACCGTTACCGGCACACCGAGTTCATGATAGAGCGTAGCGAACTCCATGCCGATGACGCCTCCACCCACGATGATGATGGATTTCGGCAGTTCCGTAGCCGCCAGTGCGTCGGTACTATCCCATACAGCAGGATTGTCCTTTATACCGGGAATAGGCGGCACGAAATTGGTTGAACCCGTACAAATCATAATATATTGTGCCTCATACAACTGACCATTGCATTCGACACAATATGACCGTTCGCCTTGCTCACTGAAAGAACAAAGACCGTTCGCTTCGCTCTCTGAAGGACTAAGGATTTTTGCTGCGCCGTTGACGAGCGTGCAATGCTCGTTATTGAGGCGGGCTTTGATGCCCGCAACGAGTTTGCGCACGACGATGGTCTTGCGTTTCTGCATAGCCGCAAAATCGAACGCCACATTCTCAGCCGTCACACCGTATTTCTGCGCATGAGTGGCATTGTAATACTGTTTGGCGCCGTACAAGAGCGATTTGGTAGGAATACATCCTACGTTGAGGCAGGTACCGCCTACAGCGTTTTGCTCAAAGAGCACTACATCTTTACCGGCTTTGGAAGCCTTCTCTGCGGCGGTATAGCCCGCCGGGCCGCCACCGATGATAGCTAAGAAATATTTCATATATAAATCAAAGATTTATGACCGCTTCGCTGTTGGACCACTGCGTTGTAGGACCGCTACGCTGTAAGACCAAAGACTTAATACTAACGGTCGAGTGATTACTTGTTTTTAATTCTTATATCCGGTCTTGTTTGCTGCACAATAGAGTTGGCAGGGACGTCTTGGGTGAGCCAGACGTTACCGCCAATGATGGTGTCGTGCCCGATAGTCACACGGCCGAGGATAGAGGTATTCGAATAGACGGTGACGCGATCTTCGAGGATCGGGTGACGCGGGACATCTATCGGTCGTCCTTGGTCATCGTACTCGAAGTTCTTCGCACCCAGCGTCACACCCTGATAGAGGACGACGTGCGAACCGATGATAGCCGTTTCGCCGATGACGACACCTGTACCATGGTCGATACAGAAATACTCGCCTATCTGCGCTGCAGGGTGAATATCGATACCGGTACGGCTATGCGCCAGTTCCGTTAACATACGCGGGATACGCGGCACACCGAGTTGGTAGAGCACATGGGCGGCACGATAGTGGATCATCGCATACTGGAGCGGATAAGAAAGGATCACTTCGCCGCGATCGGTTACCGCCGGATCATTATGCAGAACGGCATCCACATCGGTATTGATGAGACGTTTGATCTCAGGTATCTGCGCCCAGAACTCATCCGGCAAGCAGAGATCTTTCGGCCGCTCCACCGCCGGATAATATTCAGGAAAAATCTCGCTTTGCAGATGCAAAACGAGTTGCTTGAGCTGAGCAATATTTACAAACCCATTCATCTTATAAAACGCTTAAATAACGTTCACCTGTGTCGGGCAGAAGGACGACTATATTCTTGCCCTTGTACTCGGGTTGTTTCGCCAGTTGCAGAGCCGCAGCATAGGCTGCACCGGAAGAGATGCCGACGAGCAGACCGTGCTCCTTGGCCAAGGAGCGCGCCGCTGCGAACGCATCCTCATTCGTGACAGTCATGACGCGGTCGATGAAACCCGCCTGATATGTGTCGGGTTGGAATCCCGCACCGATACCTTGTATCTTATGCGGTCCGGCTTGTCCACCGGAGAGCACGGGTGACGACGCGGGTTCCACGGCGATGATCTCGACGAGCATGTTCTTCTCTTTGAGAGCACGCCCTACTCCACTCACCGTGCCGCCTGTACCGACGCCGGCGATGAACACATCCACTTGTCCGGCGGTGTCTTCCCAGATCTCCTGGCCGGTAGTGGTATAGTGGATAGCCGGGTTAGCCGGGTTGGTGAACTGACCTAAGATGATGGCGTTCGGCGTCTCGTCACGCAGTTGTTCGGCTTTGGCAATCGCGCCTTTCATGCCTTCGCTGCCGGGCGTGAGGATCAGTTCAGCGCCATAAGCGGAGAGCAGATTACGCCGCTCAACGGACATCGTATCCGGCATCGTGAGGATAACACGGTAACCTTTGAGACGGCCTATCCACGCCAGTCCCACACCGGTATTGCCGGAGGTGGGTTCGATGATCGTCGCACCGGGCGTCAGTTGACCACTCTTCTCGGCATCTTCAATCATCGCAAGGGCGGTACGATCCTTGACCGACCCTCCCGGGTTAAAACGCTCTAACTTAAGGAGCAGACCCGGCTGTATTTCGAGCATCGGCGTATGACCGATTAAGTCTAATAAATTCTTGTATATCATATGTTTCGTAAGTAAATTCGTACCGCCTCAGCGACCATTTCGGAGCAGGGACGTTTCTCGTAATACTGTTGTGTGCGCTCTTCGGGTTTGGGAGAGGAAGCCTCACCCCAACCCTCCCCTGAAGGGAAGGGAGTAGTGCCTCTCGGAGCCAACCCTAAAAGTTCTGCGCAAATAAGGCTTCCATACTTCGCTTTGAACTCCCCGGCAAGGTGTTGTACAAAGGCATAGTTCGCCATCTTGCCGTTATTATCATGGGGTGTAGCCGAGCCATTCTGCAATCCCGCGAGCATGAACATACCGCTGGCAGCACCGCACACCAGGCGCATACGGCCCATTCCTCCGCCGAAAGAGGCAGAGAGACGAAGGGCGAGCGATTCGTCCGTTATTCCATACATATCCGCACAGGCGGTAAAAACCGCTTGCGAACAATTATACCCCTGTTTGAACAGGTCTGTCGCACGTTGGGCGCGAGTTTCAATTTCTTCGTTTGTCATAATCGGCTGCAAAGGTAGTGAAAAATTTCTATTTGAACAAGCAAATACGATTATTTTTCACAAAATTTTGCACATATCAATTTTTTTTCGTAATTTTGCAGCCGAAATAATAATTATATGCAATATTCGATTAAAGAAGTTTTTTCTCCTAAGCTACTTAGCACGTTGCGCACGTACACGCGGGCGCAATTTGCTCAGGACGCGTTAGCGGGTATCATCGTAGGTATAGTCGCTATTCCGTTAGCTATCGCGTTCGGTATCTCGTCGGGTGTAGGTCCGACGGAAGGTTTGGTTACCGCTATTATTGCGGGTCTGTTGATTTCGGTTTTCGGCGGCAGCAAGGTGCAGATCGGTGGTCCGACGGGTGCTTTCATCGTCATCATCTACGGTATTATTCAGCAATACGGGTTAAGCGGTCTGATGATCGCCACAGTGATGGCGGGTATATTACTGATCCTAATGGGTATCTCGCATTTAGGATCGGTGATCAAGTTCGTTCCCTACCCTGTTATCGTAGGTTTCACGGCGGGTATCGCCGTAACGATTTTCTCGACGCAGATGAATGATTTCTTCGGTTTGGGTCTGACGGACGTACCGGCTAACTTCATCGATAAATGGATCTACTACGCGCAACATTTCCAGGTTAACTGGTGGACAGTAGTGATCGGTTTCTTCTCGCTGACAGTCTGTATCTTCATGCCCAAGCTGACGAAGCGTATTCCCGGCAGTCTGGCGGCAATCATCTTGGCGACCGCGGGCGTATGGGCGTTGAAAGAGTTCGCACCGGAGTCATGGGGTATTGCCGGTCTGCAGACGATCAGCGATCTGTATGAGTTACCGCACGGCATTCCTACGCCGCATGTACCGAGTCTGGAGTTGGCGGAAGGCGAGACGTTCTTCACGCTGATACAGAAACTATTCCCTTCGGCGTTCACGATTGCTATGTTAGGCGCTATCGAGAGCTTGCTCTCGGCGATGGTGGCAGACGGTGTGATCGGCGACAAGCATAACTCGAATACGGAGCTGATTGCGCAAGGCGTGGCAAACGTGGTCGTACCTTTCTTCGGCGGTATTCCGGCAACCGGCGCTATCGCCCGTACGATGACGAACATCAATAACGGCGGTCGTACGCCGATCGCGGGTGTCATCCACGCAGCGGTGCTGCTACTTGTGCTGCTTTTCTTAGGTCAGTTAGTGGGAATGATCCCGATGGCATGTCTGGCAGCCGTACTGATCATGGTGGCTTATTCGATGTCGGGATGGAAGACGATTGTAGGCTCGTTCAAGCATCGCAACCGCGATTTCTGGGTACTGATGATCACGTTCTTCCTCACCGTCATCTTCGATCTAACGGTCGCCATCGAGGTAGGTATATTACTGGCTTTGGTACTCTTCCTCATGCGCACGAACGAGGAAACACATATCCGTACGTTCCATAACGAGATCGACCCGAATGAAGATACAGAGGTGCAGTACAACTTAGAGCACCTGACGATACCGGAAGGCGTAGAGGTATATGAGATTGATGGCCCGTATTTCTTCGGTATAGCCAATAAGTTCGACGATATCATGACGCATGTATCGAGCGAGAAATACCCGATCCGTATTATCCGTATGCGTAAGGTGCCTTTCGTCGATTCGACGGCGATGCACAACCTGAGTATGCTCATCCAGCGCTCGCATAAAGAGGGCATAACGATCATCCTCTCGGGCGTGAATGACCACGTACACAAGCAGTTGCTTATCGGCGGCATTGAGCAGCAGATGGACCCGCATAACATATGCGCGAACATCCATTTTGCGCTGAGACGGGCGGAAGACATTATTCGGATGAGGGGTTAGCGGTTAGTGGTTAGTGGTTAGTAGTTAGCGATTAGTGGTTAGTATGAAAAAGTATATAGTATTCCTTTGGGTTTGTCTGCTGAGCGCAGGGATGCAGGCAGTTGTTAATCCGTCCGGGACGCTGCCGATCGTCTATATGACGACGAATAGCGGTCAGGCTATCACGGACAAAGAGAACTACGTACCCGGCACGGTATATATCGACCCGCTGAGTACGAGTTATGCGGCGTTGGGTTCGAGCAGCGCCCCACTCACGGCGCAGTTGAAAGGACGCGGTAACTGGACCTGGTCCGGATTCGACAAGAAACCCTATAAGATCAAGTTCGACGCCAAGCAGAAAGTGTTAGGCATGCCGAAGAACAAGCACTGGGTGCTGATAGCCGGCGCCGACGACTGGTTGGGCTATCTGAAGAACCCCGTAGGATTCATGATCAGCAAGGCGTTGGGTCTTCGATGGACGCCGGGGATCGTGCCGGTAGAGTTGGTACTGAACGGCAAGTACCAAGGACTCTATTTCCTGACCGAACATGTGCGTGTCGATAAGAACCGCGTGAACATCCAGGAACAGGAAGACCTATGTACGAATGCGGATAGCATCACCGGCGGATGGATGGTAGAGATAGACAACTACAGGACGGAGAACAATATCGAGTTCAACGAGAATAACGGTCAGCACGTCATGGTATCGTTGGATGTGCCGGAAGTGCTCTCCAGCGTGCAGCGCGACTATATCGTTCATCAGATCGAGGCGCTCAACAACGCTATATACGGCAACAGTTCCGCCACACTGGAGCAGATCCTCGATATCGAAGAGGCGGCTAAGTTCTACCTCGTGCAGGAGATCATGGAGGATTGCGAGAGTTATCACGGCAGTTGCAAGCTCTACAAAGACCGCGACAGTCTGGGTACAGTGGACAAATGGAAGTTCGGTCCTGTATGGGATTTCGGCAATGCCTACGACCGCCATGCCGAGCGATGGATATACGATGGTCCGACTTGGCCGCAGTACTGGATAGGCCAACTCGCCACATGGCCTGTTTTCCAAAAAGCGGTCAAGGAACAATGGTGGATCTACTACCATCAGTACAAAGACACGATCAAGCAGCAGGCGATTGATTTTGCGAACCTCTTGACCGAAGCAGCCAAGCGCGACGCGCAAGTATGGGAGGGCACCTCTAACTTCCGCAATAACAGCAATATGACCGACCGACGGAATGATTTCATCGACCGCTATAACTGGCGTATCAACTGGCTCTATAAGCAATGGGGCGAAGGTATTCAGCCCACGGCCGAGAGTTTAGAGTATAAAGATGAGAGTTTAGAGAATAAGACACAAAAGATTTTGCGGGACGGAAAGATGATTATTCTCCGAAACGGAAAAACCTATACAGCGTCGGGGACGCTTATTGGTGATTTGTAATTTGAAATTTGTAATTTATAATAACCCTTTTTATTAACCTTTTAATTATTTATCTTATGACAAAGAAATTTATCTGCCCGATCTGTGGCTATGTTCACGAGGGTGAGACAGCGCCGGAGCGCTGCCCGCAATGCAAACAAATCGTTGAATGGAAAGTAGCAGAGAGCGGTAAACTTAATTTCGCATGCGAGCACGTGCTTGGCGTAGCGAAAGATGAGAAAGACCCGATCATCGCAGAAGGTCTGCGCGCACATTTCATGGGCGAAGCAACCGAAGTAGGTCAATACCTGGCTATGGCTCGTCAAGCAGATCGCGAGGGCTATCCTGAGATCGCTGCAGCCTTCCGTCAGTACGCATACGAGGAGGCAGAGCACTGCGCTAAGTTCGCTGAACTGTTAGGCGAGTGCGTATGGGACACCAAGACCAACCTCGAGAAACGTATGTTGGCAGAGGCTGGTGCATGCGAGGATAAACTGAATATCGCTAAGCGTGCAAAGGAACTGAACCTCGACCCGATCCATGACACCGTTCATGAGATGGCTCGCGACGAAGCTCGTCACGGTAAAGGTTTCGAAGGTCTGTATAATCGCTACTTCAAGTAGCGATTGATCGGCCTACGGCCTGTAAGACCGCTGCGCTGTAGGATTCCGATTTATAGAATTATTCCTCCTCCGACAACCAAGTCGTCATCATAGAGGACGACGGATTGTCCGGGCGTGACACCCCATACGGGGGTCGCGAATTGAAGCGAACAGACCTCTCCCAAGCCCTCCCCACCGGGGAGGGTTTTTATTGTCTTTACCTCCACCGCCTGGGAGCGGTAGCGGATACGTGCCATTAATCGAGATGCCGGAATATCCGTATAACGGGTTAAGGTAGGTTTAAACGTTAACTCCGTCGCCAGCAAGTCGTCATTGGAACCGAGGGTGACGCGGTTATGCTCAGCATCTATATGCGTGACATATGCCGGATGACCGAGAGCGATGCCAAGGCCTTTGCGCTGCCCGATTGTATAGTTGACAAATCCCTCATGGGTGCCTAAGACCTTGCCTTCGGCATCGACATATTCCCCCGCGCGTACGCGTTCATTATAATCAGGTACGCTCGCGCGCAAGAAAGTACGGTAGTCATCATCGGGGATGAAGCAAATCTCCTGGCTCTCTCGTTTGACAGCGAGTTTCTCATAACCATGCGAGCGGGCTATTTCCCGAACTTGGTCCTTTGTATATTCGCCGAGAGGGAAGATGGTACGGCGCAGTTGCGCCTCGGTCAGCATCCAAAGAAAATAGGTCTGGTCTTTGCGTGTATCCACCGCCTTGCGCAAGTACACGTGTCCGTCGCGTTCGGCGATACGAGCATAATGGCCGGTAGCAATGAAATCGCAGCCCAACTCATCCGCCAGATGGAGCATCTCTCCCCATTTGATCGTACTATTACAAAGAACGCAGGGGTTAGGAGTACGTCCGGACATATACTCGTCAATGAAATTCTGTATGACGCAACGTTGGAACGTATCCCGAAAATCCACAATACGATGTTCGAACCCCATCCGCTCGGCATTGTGTTTCGCCTCCATGATTGACTCGATGGTACAACATCCTTTCTCCTTTGCGATACAGGAATCTTTCATCGAATCGTAAGTGCGAAAAGTGACTCCGATGACCTCATAGCCCTGCTCCAGAAGAAGCAAGGCGCTGACGGTAGAGTCTATTCCGCCGGACATACCCAGCAGCACACGTTTATTTGATATTTGATATTTGATATTTGACATTTATTGCTGCATATCCACCAGTTTGGTATAGTAACCTCCGAGGGCGTATAGTTCCTCATGCGTGCCGCTTTCGACGATGCGTCCTTCGTGCATGACGCAGATGAGGTCGGCATGTCGGATGGTGGACAGGCGGTGTGCCACCACGAGGGTTGTACGCTCTTTCATAAGGTGCTCCAGCGCCTCTTGTACGAGTCGCTCGGACTCCGAGTCAAGCGCCGAGGTAGCCTCATCGAGGATGAGTATCGGCGGGTTCTTGAGGATTGCACGTGCTATGCTCAGGCGCTGACGTTGACCTCCGGAGAGACGACTTCCTCGGTCGCCGATGACAGTCTGATAGCCCTCCGGCATGTCAGCGATGAACTGGTGAGCATTCGCTATACGCGCCGCCTGCTCTACTGCCTCCTGCCATGTGAGGCCATTCGGCGCAGGTTGGGTTGTATCCACGCCGAACGTAATATTATTATAGACCGTATCGTTGAAAAGGATCGGTTCCTGACAAACGATGCCCATTAGGGCGCGCAGGTCGTGCGTCGTGTGCATACGGATGTCGGTACCATCGATCGTGATAGCGCCTTGTTGCGGGTCGTAGAAACGCGGTACGAGATCCGTGAGCGTCGTCTTTCCGCTACCGGATTGACCTACCAAAGCGACTGTCTTTCCTTTGGGCACCTCGAGGTTGATATCCGTCAGCACTTCGCGCTCGGGCTGATAGGAGAAGGACACATGGTGGAAAGTGATTGCATCGTGGAAGATAACCGGCTTGGGGTTCTTCGGTTCGAGGATATGCGACTGGGTATTGAGCACCGCGTCAATACGCTCGAGCGACGCCATACCGCGGCGAATACCATAAGACGCTTTGCTCAGATCTTTCGCCGGATTGATGATCGAATAGAAGATGACGAGGTAATAGATGAACGTTGCCGCGTCTATCGTAGCATGATCACTGAGGATGAGCAGACCACCGAACCAGAGGATGATCGCAATGAGAGCGGTACCGAGGAACTCCGAGAGCGGGTGTGCAAGATAATAACGGCGGTTGATGCGGTTGAAAGTAGCGCGGGTAGCATTGATGAGTGTGTTGAAACGAACCCGCAGTTTGTCCTGGGCATTGAACCCTTTAACCACCCGCAGGCCTAAGAGGGTCTCATCAATAGACGAGAGTATCTCTGCATTCTGCTCCTGTCCACGTGTCGAAGCGCGCTTGAGGCTGCGACCGATACGACCGATGAGGAACACCGCTACAGGCATCAACAGCAGCACAAAGAGGGTTAGTTGCCAAGAGATGACGAGCAGCGTAATGAGGTAGATCAAGATCATCACCGGATCCTTGAAGAGGATATCCAGCGCCGACATGATTGAGCCTTCGACCTCGCCGACATCATTCGTCATACGGGAGATCACATCGCCCCGGCGCGCCTCCGTGAAATACCCCATCGGGAGCGAGAGGACCTTATCGTATAGTTGCTGACGCAGGTCGCGCAGCACACCGGTACGGATAGGCACCATGTAGTAGTTCGCCAACCATGCACAGAGGCACTTGAGTCCGGTCATCAGAACCAGGAAAAGTCCCAAGAGCAGAAGGACATAGCCCGAACCATGCGCAACAATCAGGTCATTGAGATCGCAGTAGAGGTTCGTTCGCAATGCCGCCAAAGTATCCTGCAAGCCGCTCACGGTGTGCATATCGACCCGCACAGCCTCCGATGTACTGAGCCCGAAAAGGATGCGCAGTACCGGGATGATTGCCGCAAACGAGAAGAGCGACAAGACCGTAGAGAGCAGGTTGAACAAGATGTTCAACGCCATATGCACCTTATAGGGCGGCACAAAACGCTTTATGAGTTGGAAAAAATGCATATTATTTGCGATAGTTTTCGTGTACGTAATTGAGGATGTGACGGTCGAAAGCCTCCTGCGGCGTATAGAAACACACCCGGATAGGCAGAATAACGAGTTTCTTACCCTGCGCGTTCAGTTGTTCCTCAAGAGTAGTGAGTTCCAGACGCTGGGCATCTTTCTCCGTTGTGAGCACATAATCGAAAGATTTAGCTCTCTCAACAATCTGATTGATATCTGCGGGAGTGAACGCATAATGGTCGGGGAAAGCCATCATCTCTGCCTGCGGGCATACCGAGCGCACATGATCGAGCAGGTAGCCGGGTTGGGCTATACCACAGACGATAAGCGGATTGCCCTGTTGGGGCAAAGCATCGTAGCTGATGCCGGCGAAATGCAGGCGCTGATAGGTAGGCAGATGAAGGCGGTTATCCACCACGCGCATATCAATCGGGCGGATAGAAGCCGGACACTTGGTCACGACGATATCATCTGCTTTGAGAGCCCGCGAGGGCAGGTCGCGCAAGGTACCCCATGGCAGCATATGATCGTCTATATAAAGGCGGTCGTAGGGTGTGAGGAGGATGGTATAGCCGCAGCGCAGGCGACGATGTTGCATCGCATCGTCGAGCACCACGACATCGAGCCGCTCTACCTGCCGTTTGAGCTGCTTGATGCCCCTCACGCGGCTCTCACAGACAGCCACCGGTACTTCAGGAAAAGCACGGTGGACCTGCATAGCCTCATCGCCGATAGTGGCCGCCGTAGCCTCTGCGTCCGCGAGTACAAAACCACGGGTTGTCCGCTTGTAACCGCGCGAGAGCACCGCCGGGTGATAGCCGTTCGCTACCAACAGACGCACGAGGTACTCCACCATCGGCGTTTTGCCAGTGCCGCCCACCGCCAAGTTACCCACACAGATAGTAGGCACATCGACGGAGAACGACAACAGCAGATGCCTGTCAAACAGCATATGGCGGATCGCCACGCCCGTAGCGTAGAGCCAACTCAGAGGGATGGAGACGATGGTTTTGAACATCGTATTTGATATTTGAGATTTGAAATTTTATCGGATTTGTACTTCCGGCATACGAGTCATGATACGCGGTTTGGAGGAGAACTCACGTACTTTCATGATCAGTTTCTCCTCGTCCGTCGTATTATCAAACGCCTTGAGGATTTCCGCCAACGGATCTACCTTCTCCGGATAATACGCGAGTTGGTAGTTCTCCAGACCGGCAAGTTCTACGGCTTTGGCGATCGCATCGTCGATGTTACCCATTTCATCCACAATACCGATCTCTTTACCTTTGGCACCCAGCCAAACACGTCCTTCGCCGATCGACTTGATATAGTTCTGCTCAACATGACGTCCTTCAGCGCAACGGCGGGTGAAGAGGTCATAGCCGCGCTCAATCATGGCTTGGAGGATTGCCTGCTCCTCGGAGTTCATTCCTTTGGCTACCATGAAGTCCATGTCCGAATGTTTGTTGGTCGTGATACCATCGATATCCACGCCTATTTTCTCACGCAGTTTGGATACATCGGGGATCGTACCGAAGATTCCGATCGAACCGGTGATGGTAGTCGGCTCAGCATAGATATAATCTGCGCCGCAGGAGATATAATAACCGCCGGAAGCAGCATAATCACCCATAGAAACGACTACCGGGATATTGTTGGCCTTGATATTCTGGATGGCATGCCATATCTGCTCGCTGGCGTCTGCCGAACCGCCGGGGCTGTTGACACGGAGCACAAGGGCTTTCACATCGTCGTTCTTTTGGATTTTCTTGAGGGTCTTCACCACTTTTTTGCCTACAATACCATCTCCGGTCTCATCGGTGATGTCGCCTTCGAGGTAGAGCACAGCTATCTTGTCTTTTGCCTTCGCTTTCGGACGCTCTACCAGCGCCAGTTTGCCAGTGGTCAGCAGATTGTAGTCTTTCGTGCCGGTATAGACGCGAAGCAGCGAATCGATATCCTGGGTATAAATGAGGGTATCTACGAGCCCTGCCTTGAGGTTCTCCTCAGCGGATTGCAGCCCCATTACGCGGTCTGCCAGTGCGTCCAGTTGCTCCTCCGTCAGATGACGTGAAGCGCCAACGGCTTGTTTATACTCGCTCCAAATGCCGTCGAGGTATTGCTTGGTCTGCATCTTGTCTGCCTCGGACATGGAGGTACGGAAGAAGGGCTCCACCGCGGATTTGAAAGTACCCACTTTGAGGATATTCATTTTCACGCCGATTTTCTCGAACAAGCGGGTGTAGTACATCTTCTGGGCTACCAATCCGTGCCATGCCACAGCACCGGTAGGATCAAGACATATACGGTCTGCCACAGATGCTACGTAATAGTTCGTCTCGCCATAATTCTTGGCGGACGCAATGATCCATTTGCCGCTCTGCTTGAAATCGATGAGGGCGTCGCGGATGGCTTTCGCACTGGCGGGAGCCATGGCTAACTGTGCGTCGTCCAGCCATATACCGAGAATCTTGTCATCATTTTTCGCCAGACGAATATTGGACAGGATATTATCCAGTCCTACGGTCTCCTGCTTTGCGCGGCTTCCCACGTAAGGCATTTCGCCCATGAGGCCTGCGAAAGGATTCTCCTCTTGTGCCTGCTCAACGAGCTCGCCCTTGAGTTCGAGACGATAGACCGTCTTGTCTTCCAGTTTGACACTACCGGACGAGAACATGTCGCCCATGATCCATCCTAAGATTGCGCTGCAAATGAAATAAACAGCAAAGAAGATGAGGCAGCCGCCAAGGCAACCTACTCTGCGGCGCGGGCGAGCCTGGCCCTCTGCCACTTGTACATTTTGTCTAAAGAAAATCATACTATTGTTTATTTTGTTAATATAGTTTGTCTAGTTCACCTAGTTAATCTAGTTTTAAGTTAAATGTCATTCTATGGTACGGAGTGGGTCCGTATTGCCGGAGCGCGGCATAGTGCTCCGCCGTCGGGTAGCCTTTATTCGTATCCCAACCGTACATAGGATATTCGTCATGCAGGCGAAGCATATAGTCATCCCGATAGGTCTTCGCCAGCACACTTGCCGCAGCGATGGAGAGATAGGTAGCGTCTCCATGGACGACGGTGTGGGCGGATATCTCCAAGAGTTCACCTTCGGGCACATAGGGTTTCCATTTATTGCCATCCACAAGAATATGTTGGGGGCGAACGCTCAGTTTGTCCAAAGCACGCTGCATGCCGAGGATGGAGCATTGCAGGATGTTTCGCTCGTCAATCTCTTTCGCCGACACTTCGACGACCGCCCAACTGACTGCTTCCCGTTCGATCACCGGGCGTAGCGCATAGCGCTGTTTCTCGGTCAGTTGTTTCGAGTCATTGAGCCATTCGAACTCAGGCACCTGCCCCACCCTCGCCGGGTCGAGGATGACCGCTGCGCAGAAGACGCTTCCCGCCAACGGGCCTCTTCCCGCCTCGTCACACCCGGCTTCGAGCAAACCTGATATCATTTGAGTCTTCAGCATCTTTTTAATTATCATAGGTATTCATAGGTAGACCTAGGTCTTCCTAGAAGGGGTATCCAATCGCGAAATGGAAGGTCATGTCATCTTTCCAACCTAAGCCATTACCGGCGGTGCGCCACTGTTTGCCTTCGTCTATCCGGCTGGGGTCGTACAGCTTGACACCGAAATCAACACGGAAGATAAACACCGAGAGATCAATACGGATGCCGACGCCGTAGCTCCAGGCAATCTGTTTGTAAAACTGCTTGAAGTCAAACACGCCGCCGGGCTGGGCATCATAATCATCGATCGTCCAGATATTACCGGCATCGGTGAATGCCGCCAGTTCAAGGAACTTCAGCACGCGGTAGCGGTACTCGAGGTTCGCCTCCAAATGAATATCGCCCGCCTGTAAGTCATAGGCTTTCGAAGTGCCATCCCCTTTGAAAGTACCCGGTCCCAGCGTTCTTGCCTGCCATCCGCGAATACCGTTAGCACCTCCGGCAAAATAACGTTTGACGAAAGGAACGGAGCTGGCATTGAGGTACGGCACTACGACACCAAGCCCGAAATGGGTGACAAGATGATGCTTAGGCTGTATGACGCCTCGATAGGTGAAGAAGAAATCCGCCTTGGCGTATTGGGCAAAGGGGATCTTCCCGAGCATGTAGATATTCTCATCATTCTTCGGGAACCGACCGAGTGCGCTGAGTCCGTAGAGGAAGTTACCGGCGGTCTCCGCACGGAAGGACCATTGGAGATAGGAGCGGTTCGGCCGACGGGGGTTATAAGTCGTGTACATGCAGTTATAACTCCAGTCCACGATGAACTGATCCTCATAACTGGACTTGAGCACAGAGGAGCGGTTGAGGAACTCTTCCCGGAACTTATCGGATATCCACGGCAGGTAGATATAGTTGATATCAACGAAATTGAACTGGTGTGTCCACCGGCTGCCGGGGTTGCGAGGGATGGTATAGCCCAGGGTAGCGGTCGCGATCGTACGGGTATATTCGTCCGGCCGGCGCTGGTAGTTATAGGCTATCTTGACGCTCACGTTGGAGGGGAAGAGCAATCCTGCCTCGCCTTTAGCCTCCAGCGCCCGTCCGCCATTAGCGCGCCATTCATAAGAAACACGTCCGCCGAGGGTGAGCACTTCGGCGCCATGGAAGATATTCTTATTGCTATAAGTGAGTCCGGCCGCGATGCCCCAGTCTCCGGAACAGTAAGTACCTTCGAGCTCGGCAGAGACGGTATTGAGTCGGTTGCGGGAGACAGTAACTGAGCAATCGAGCGAGTCGGTCCCCTCCACGGGCGTGAAGGCGATATCCACATATTTCACGGGCGGGAGAGCGTTCATGCGCGCGTACGTACGTTCCTCGCGCCACTCCGCGTAGCGCTCACCTGCACGCAGACGGCTGGCGCGGCGCAGAGCACTCTTGCGCAAGAAAGGATGATCCAGGGAATAAGACACATTACGAATCCAGTACTGGGTCTGTAAGCGTTTCTGTGTGGCTGAATCGAGTTCGTTCACGAAAGGCGCCAGATGGATACGCACATCCACCTCATGGGTATTGAGCGAACTATCGGCAGTGAACTCAAGCATGGATTTCTCGAAATAGAAATAGCCTCTGTTACGGATGGCGGTCGTGATCCGGTTCCGTTCCTCGTCGAGCACAGCGGTGGAGAATTGCTCGCCCTCCTTGACTTTGCATCGCTGTTTGTTCTGCGCGATAGAGCGGACGTCATCCATAGGGATATCGACCTCGTAATGACGTATTTTATAGGGCTGATTAGCAGTAACGAGGTATGTTAGGCGTACCTTGCGCTTATGATAGACCTTTTGCGTATCGATCTCGGCATGGAAATAGCCCATGTTATTCATCTGCTGTTTGAGTTGCTGCATGCTGGCGCGTGTCAGTTCCTCGTCGTAGATCACAGGTGCCTCGCCCATCTTATGGGCATTGCGCGCGAGACGTTTCTTCGATTTAGTCGTGGTATCGCTTGGGGCGGTGTTATAGACATCCAACTGCAGTTTCCAGAAGCCCAGGATCTCGGTGTTCTGGCGCTGCCGCAAGTAGCTGCGTAGTTCGGACGTAGAGAAGTTCTTATCGTCCGTACATTTGATAGTAGCTTTATCGAGCAAGTACTTCCCTTGCGGCACGTATTTAGTAGTGTTGCAAGAGGCCAGCACAATCAAAAGTACCGCCAAAAATCCATATGTCCGCAATACCCGTAACATAAAATCCGCACAAAATTACAATTTTTTTTGCATATATGCAAATTTTTCATTACTTTTGCAGCGTTTTTTAGATGATTATGGAAAAAATCAGCAAATCGCAGATCAAATTAGTACGGTCGTTGCAGATGAAGAAATTCCGCGACGAGACAGGTCTGTTTGTCGCCGAAGGCGAGAAATGCGTGGAGGAGTTGCGTAAGGGATTTGAGGTGGAGTACTACATACAGACCGCTGACGCTGACAGACCGGCTACGCCTGACAGAACACAGACCGGCCTGCGGCCTGACAGAGTGCTTTTAGCAACGCCGAAGGAGATCGAGCAGATGTCGGGATTGCGGACACCGCAGGGAATAGTGGGCGTTTTTAAAAAACGCCCTATTGAAGATTGGAGATTGAAAATTGAAGATATCATCCTTGTGTTAGACGGGGTGCAGGACCCGGGGAACTTGGGAACGATCATCCGCACGTGCGACTGGTTCGGAGTGCATGAGATCGTGTGCTCGAAGGACACCGCCGACTGCTATAACCCCAAAGTGGTACAAGCGACGATGGGTGCGCTCGCACGCGTACGGATACACTATACAGACCTTGTGGAGTGGTTGAGCCGGGAGGAGAAAGTGCGGATCTATGGAACACTACTTGAGGGAGAGAACATGTATGAGGTGTTAGGGAATGGTGGATTGATAAATGGTGACGCTTCGCTTAATGGTGGATTGATGCCCCAAGTGATTATTATGGGTAATGAGGGGAACGGGATATCGGCAGAGGTAAGGAAGTTGATCACCCACCCCATCCGGATACCGAGTTACCCTCAAAACGGCGCTTCCGAGGTCGTCGAAAGCCTCAATGTCTCTATCGCCACGGCGATCGTCCTCGCGGAATTCAGAAGACAGGAATAAATATCATTACGGCACACACGCCAAAGTGATGTCCGTAATGGTCTGCGGTTTATCCGCGGAATCACCTACTAATCACCTACTAATCACCTACTAATTACCTACTAATTATATACTAATCATGTACTGTTCAAAGACAATGGACAATGGACGATGGACAATAGATAGAAGACAAGAGACAAAAGACAAAAAGAAAAAGTAAAAAGAAAACAAAGACAAAAAGAAAAACAAATGAGTGCTTAGAAGGCACTCATTTGTTTTTTGACGTTTTCGTTGATGAAGTCTGCGAAGGCCTGGATCGTCATGGAACCATCTCCTTGCGGGGCAGGTTGGCCACTCGCTTCGCCGCCTTGGCGGCGAACGGAGACAAGTCCTTCTTCCGCCTCTTTCTCACCCACGATGAGCATATACGGAATACGCTTGAGTTCGTTATCACGGATCTTACGTCCGAGTTTCTCGTTACGGTCATCTACGATGACGCGTACGTCCTGCGCTTCGAGTATCTCTTTGACTTTCCAAGCGTAATCGTTGGTCTTTTCGGAGATCGGCAGAATGACCGCCTGATCGGGTGTGAGCCAGAGCGGGAACTTACCGGCGGTGTGCTCGATGAGTACGGCTACGAAACGCTCCATAGAGCCAAACGGCGCACGGTGGATCATAACCGGACGATGTTTCTGGTTGTCCTCACCGGTGTATTCGAGTTCGAAACGCTCCGGCAGGTTGTAGTCCACCTGGATGGTACCAAGTTGCCAACGACGTCCGAGAGCATCCTTTACCATGAAGTCCAGTTTCGGGCCATAGAAAGCCGCTTCTCCGGTCTCTTCGCGTGCAGGCAGGTTCATCTCCTTGCAAGCCTCTCGGATAGCGTTCTCTGCGTGCTCCCAGATCTCATCGGAACCGACGTATTTCTCGTGGTTATTGGGGTCACGGAGGGAGATCTGTGCCTCGTAGTTCTCGAAATTAAGCGCCTTGAAGATGATATTGATGATCTCCATGACACGGATGAACTCCTGTTTCACCTGATCCTGGCGGCAGAAGATATGCGCGTCATCTTGAGTAAATGAACGCACGCGTGTGAGGCCGTGGAGCTCACCGGATTGCTCGTAACGATAGACCGTACCGAACTCCGCGCAGCGGAAAGGCAGGTCCTTGTACGAACGCGGGCTATTCTTGTAGATCGCGCAGTGGTGAGGACAGTTCATCGGCTTGAGCAGATAGACCTCACCTTCCTCCGGCGTAGTGATCGGCTGGAAGGAGTCCTTGCCGTAGTGGTCCCAGTGACCGGAAGTCATATACAGCTGCTTGGAGCCGATATGCGGCGTGATGACCTGCTGGTAACCGTAGCGCTTCTGGATCTTCTTGAGGAAATCCTCCAGGCGCAAACGCAGGGCAGTTCCCTTCGGCAGCCAGATAGGCAGACCTTTTCCGACCATGTCGGAGAACATAAAGAGCTCGAGCTCCTTACCGATCTTACGGTGGTCGCGTTTCTTGGCTTCCTCGAGGAGCGCGAGATACTCATCGAGCATCGAGCGCTTAGGGAAAGAGATACCGTAGATACGCGTCATCATCGACCGCTTCTCGTCTCCGCGCCAGTAAGCGGCGGAACAAGAGAGGACCTTAACCGCCTTGATATCGCCCGTAGAGAGCAAGTGCGGACCCTTACAGAGATCGGTAAACTCACCCTGGGTATAGGTAGTGATGGAGCCATCCTCGAGCTCCGAGATCAACTCACATTTATAACTCTGCCCTTTGTCTCCAAAAGCCTTGAGGGCATCTGCTTTACTGATTTCCGCGCGCACGACCGACTCCTTCTTGGCGCGCAGTTCCATCATCTTGTTCTCGATGTCTGCGAAGCAGGTGTCGTTGATGACCACTCCCTCGGGCGGCATCACATCGTAGTAAAAACCATTCTCGATAGCAGGGCCGATACCGAACTGAATGCCGGGATAGAGCTCCTGCAGGGCTTCCGCCATCAAGTGGGACGAGGTATGCCAAAAGGCATGTTTAGCCTCGGCGTCTTCCCACTCAAAAGTCTGGACACTTCCGTCTTGATATTGAACTTTTATCATAATTTTGTGTTATTTTATCGAATTTGGGTGCAAAGGTACAAAAAAATTTGCATATATGCAAGAAAAATTGTATTTTTGCAACCGATTACAACCTTTTATCTTGATATATTATGAAAAAACACCTCTTCTTATTGCTCTTATGCGTAGCGGGGATTAGCGCACAGGCAGGAACGAATATCCAGATTTTTTACGATTTCGGAAGTCTGAATACCGCCTGCCAGAACGAGCGTTCGAACCGTATCACAACCACCATAGAACTCTTCTACCCGGATAAATGGGGTTCGACCTTCGCCTTCATCGATTTGGACTATGCGATCCATCCCAACGATCCGAAGAACACGGTTTTCCTCGGGTACACGGAGATCGCGCGATGCCTTAATTTCTGGCATGAGAGTCCGGCGAAAGATCTAAGCATCCAAGTCGAGTACAACGGAGGTTTGGGATTAGGACGTGCGAACACAGGCGGCCTGATCGGCTACGGCATCAGCCATGCGGGACTAATCGGTCTGAACTACTGCCTCCATACGAAGGACTACAAGAACATCTTCAATCTCGAGTTGCTGTACAAATATATCGCCGATGGGGACAACAAACTCAAGAACAAAGTGCCTCTCCAGTTCACGTTCGTTTGGGGCTGCGATGATTTCTGCACAGCGCCGGGTCTGCGTTTCTGCGGATTCTTGGATATATGGGGTCAACGGGGACCGGATAAGCAGAGCTGGGTGATGCTCACCGAGCCGCAGTTATGGTACAACGTGGGACGATGGTTCAAATGTCCGAACCTGCATGTGGGAACTGAGATCGAGGTGAGTTACAACTTCACCGGCTCAGGGGTCATGGTCAACCCGTGTTTGGGAATCAAGTGGAACTTTGATTAATTAACAATTAACAATTAACAATTAATAAGGCGTCCTAGTAAGTTATGTACAAAACTTTATGTTTGTACGGACTCTATAAGTTTAGCACCAAACCTTCTACAAACCCTTTGTGAATTGTGAATTGCACAATAAAACAAAAGCCACCATCGTGTAATGAACCCCAAAAGTTGAACACAAAACTTTTGGGGTTTTTATTATGAAACATTCAACTGAAGAACGGTTATTAGCCGTACAAAAATGTTTAAAA
>ONND01000017.1 GCA_900319105.1 uncultured Bacteroidales bacterium
AGCAACGAGAATCTTACCTTCTATACCGCGTTGACCGAAACCCGGACAGATAACGACACCAGCCATGCCGGAGAGTTGTTCGGCAATGTTATCGCGGGTGAGAAACTCACTGTTAATGAAATGGATCTGCACCTTATAACCTCTGTACGTACCCGCGTGCGCAAGACTCTCACGAATACTCTTGTATGCATCTTGCAGGTCGTATTTGCCCACCAGACCTATATGGAGTATTTCCTCTGCACGTTTGCGGCAATCCAAGAAGTCCAACCATGATTTCAAATCAGGCTTTGCCGGCCGTTTGATGCCCATCTTATGCAAAATAACCTCGTCCAAATGATGCTCATACATATTGATCGGCACTTCATAAATACTCGGCAGATCCTGACTCTGAATCACGGCCTCTGTGGCTACATTGCAGAAATGCGCCACTTTGGTTCTCAACTCATCGCCCAGATGATGCTCGGTACGCAAAATAAGTACCTCGGGCTGAATACCCAAGCCCTGTAACTGCTTGACGCTGGTCTGTGTTGGTTTGGTCTTCAGCTCATCTGCAGCTGCCAAGTACGGCACGTAGGTAAGGTGCACATTAAGCGCCCGTTGCGGACCAAGTTCCCATCGTAACTGACGGATAGCCTCCAAGAAAGGCTGACTTTCGATATCGCCTATCGTACCGCCTATCTCCGTAATGACGAAGTCAAACGGTTGTTTGGAAGCATTTAGCAGAATACGTCGTTTGATCTCGTCCGTAATATGCGGTACGACCTGTATCGTCTTGCCCAGATAGTCTCCACGACGCTCTTTCTCTATCACACTCAGATAGATACGTCCGGTGGTCACACTGTTGTCACGCGTGGTCTCTATCCCTGTAAAACGCTCATAGTGCCCCAAGTCCAGGTCTGTCTCCATACCATCTGCCGTCACGTAACACTCGCCGTGCTCGTACGGATTCAGCGTACCGGGGTCGATATTGATATAAGGATCGAACTTCTGAATCGTTATCCGATAGCCACGCGCCTGGAGTAGCTTACCCAAGGATGCCGAGATGATACCCTTTCCTAACGAAGAAGCAACTCCTCCAGTGATAAAAATATACTTTGTTTCCATTATGCCAATGCTGTCTTAATACGGTGCATAGCTTCGATAATAGCTTCGTTTCCAATAGCAAAGGACAGACGGATACACGATGGATCACCAAAAGCAGAACCGGAAACAACGGCCACATGCGCCTTCTCCAGTAACATTTCGGTCACCTCGTCTCCATTAGCGATCGCGCTCACATCCGGGAAAAGATAAAAAGCACCGTGTGGCTCTACAAAACGCCATCCTTTCACTTCGCGTGCCAAGCGACAAATAAGATCTCGTCTTTCTTGAAATTCCGCTCGCAAATACGATACGCTTTCTTGATCTGCTGTCAAGGCTGCTTCTGCCGCTTTTTGAGCTATCATCGTCGCGCATGTAAACTGCTGGCTCTGCAATCGGGTACATGCAGCAATAAATGAGGTATTCTTGCACATCATCCACCCGATTCGATAGCCTGTCATCGCATAGGTTTTACTGACACCATTCACAACAATAAGACGTTCCGCCAAATCCGTATAATATGCCCAACTACGTGCTGTCGTGCCGTACGTCAAGCCGTTATATATCTCATCTGACAGAATCGATATCTCCGGATACTCCCGCAACACAGCAACTATCTCATCCATACGTGAGTCCGAATAGATAGTGCCTGTCGGGTTATTGGGAGAACAAAGGATAATTAGACGTGTATGGGAAGTAATGGCATCTCGTAACTGTGCTGCTGTCAAACAGTAGTTTTCTTGAGCAGTAGTAGGAATACTTATCACCTTTCCACCTGCTAATTTAACCATCTCCCCATAACTCACCCAACTCGGAGTTGGAAAAATCACCTCATCTCCTTCATTAATTATCGTTTGGATAGCATTGAAGATAGCCGCTTTTGCGCCCACAGAAACGATCACATCCTCCGCTTGCCATGTTATCGCATTGCCATCAAAAGCATTTTGATGCTTGGCGATCGCCTGACGTAAGGAAGAAATTCCTGGTACAGGACCATAATGAGACCAGTTATCCGCAATAGCTTGCTGAGCTGCCTTTTGGATGAACAAAGGTGTGGGTTGGTCGGGTTCACCAAGAGACATATTGATTACATCCACTCCCTGTTCCTGCAACGCCCGACAGCGAGCGGCCATCGCCAAGCTCTGAGAAACCGATATCTGTTGTATTCTATGAGCGATCTGCATTTCAGATTTCAATTTAATGAATGAACATCAGTTCGCGGTACTTAGGCAGGGTCCACATCTCATCATCAATGATGAGTTCGAGGGCGTCCGCATGTTCGCGTATCTGCGCCATCAGCGGCAGGACGGTATCGTGGTACGCGACGGCTTTGCTGCGCTCGTCAGGTTGACGATTGGCTTTATGCCGGGCTTCGGTCATCCGCTCTACCCCGTCAAGGATCGCACCAGAATGTTCTTCTATCTGCTTGATGATACTATAGTCCATGGCGTTGAGGGATGCCGTCTCGTCGGCGGAGAAGACCTGCTTCACCGCCAGCACGTTCTGCAACAACATCGTCTGGTATCGCTTCGCCGCCGGCAGTACATGATTGACCACCAAATCACCCATTACACGACTCTCTATCTGCAGTTTTTTGACGTACGTCTCCCATTTGACTTCACTGCGGCTATGCAACTCCGCCTCGTTGAGCACACCGGTGTATTGGAACATCTGAATGGAACTCGGCGAGAGGTATCGGTCGATGACCAGTGGCACCGAGGTCTCGCAATCCAGTCCGCGCTGAGCCGCCTCGGCTTTCCATTCATCGCTGTACCCGTTGCCGTCAAACCGGATGGCTTTGCATGCCACGATATATTTCTTGATGACATCGAAGAGCACTCGCTCTTTCGCTTCGCCTTTCTCGATGCGGGCATCCACCTCTTCTTTGAAGAGCATCAGCTGCTCTGCGACCGCGGCATTGAGCGCCAACATCGCTGCTCCGCAGTTAGCGGATGAACCCACCGCGCGGAACTCGAACCTGTTTCCTGTAAATGCAAACGGCGAAGTGCGGTTTCGATCGGTATTGTCCAATAAGATCTCAGGGATATTCGCTACGCCGAGTTTCATCTCTTTCTTGGCATTGATGATGATTGCCTCCTCCGCTTTGGCATGCTCAAGCTTATCCAACACCTCGCTGATCTGCTTGCCGAGGAAGACAGAGATGATAGCCGGAGGCGCTTCGTTCGCTCCCAGACGATGCTCGTTCGTGGCACTGACGATAGACGCCTTGAGTAATCCGTTATGACGATGAACAGCCATGAGCACATTCACAAGGAAAGTGATGAACTGCAGGTTCTGGTAGGGGTTCTTACCCGGCGCCAGCAGGTTGACACCGGTATTGGTAGCCATCGACCAGTTGCAATGCTTGCCACTGCCGTTGACGCCGGCGTACGGTTTCTCATGCAATAATACACGGAAATGATGTTTCTCCGCCACACGCTCCATAATACTCATTACGAGCAGGTTATGGTCGTTCGAGAGGTTCACTTCTTCGAAGATGGGCGCCATCTCGAACTGGTTCGGAGCCACCTCGTTATGGCGTGTACGAACCGGAATACCAGCTTTGAGCGCTTCGTACTCCAACTCCTGCATGAACGCCAGCACACGCGCCGGGATAGCACCGAAATAATGATCCTCCAGTTGCTGACTCTTGGCGCTATTATGCCCCATTAGCGTACGGCCGGTTAACATCAAATCCGGGCGGGCGTTATAGAGCGCCTCATCGACCAGGAAATACTCCTGCTCCCAACCGAGGTTCGTATGCACATGCTTGACCTGCTTGTCGAAATACCCGCACACCTCCCGCGCTGCATGGCATAACGCAGCAGTAGAACGGATCAACGGGGTCTTGTAATCCAGTGCGTCACCCGTATAGGCCACAAAAACCGTCGGGATACACAACGTGTCACCGATAAGGAACACCGGACTCGAAGGATCCCATGCCGAATAACCGCGCGCTTCGAACGTGTTACGGATACCACCATTAGGGAAAGACGACGCATCGGGTTCTTGCTGATACAGACTATCACCGCTGAACTCCTCCATCAACGTACCGTTCTTATCCAGCGTAAAGAAGGCATCGTGTTTCTCCGCCGTTCCGCCCGTCAAAGGCTGAAACCAGTGGGTGAAATGCGTAGCACCGTGATCCATCGCCCATTTGCGGATACCGATGGCTACCACACCTGCTATATCGCGATGGATCGTACGACCATTATCTACATCGTCGAACAACTGATCCAATACATCCTGCGCAATATATTCCTTCATTTTATCGCGCGTGAACACGTCGCGTGCGAAATAATCTTTCACTTTTCCTTCCGGCACATCTATTTGTACCGGCATCGGCCTAAATGCCATTTTTAACGCTTCAAATCGGATATTACTCATCTTTTTGCCTCTTTTTGACGTTGTTTTTTGTTTTTAATCGGATTAAATTCAAAAATCCGCCGCAAAGGTACTACAAAAATTTCATATATGCAAGTAAAAAATAAAAAAATGTTTGCATATATCAAAAAAAAGCAGTAATTTTGCACACAAAATGAAACAAAGAGGGCTATACATAGTACTCCTGCTACTAATGGCGGCACTCCTGTATGCAGAGCAACACACGCTCCGTGCGGAGGCAGACCGACCGGGTTACGGAACAGGCACGAACGTGCTCACACGGGGGATGATCCAATGGGAGACGGGCTTCGAAGCGATGCATATTCCCGACATGCACCTGGTCACCCTGCCGACGACGCTTTTCCGGTTTGGTCTTCACGAACGAGCCGAACTGCGGGTCGAGTATACCGGAGGTCTGCTCATCAACGACCACCCCGACAGCAATCCCGAGACGAACGACGAACACACGTATTACTGCGATCCTCTGTATATCGGTACAAAACTGATGCTCTGGGGCGGCTCGGACGAGCCTCAGCAGCGGTGGATACCTCGTACGAGCGTCATGCTCAATATAGGCGTCCCGATAACACGATCGGTCGCTAAAAGGATGCCTATTTCCGGCAACGCGGATCTGCTCTTCGAGAACGACATCACCGACTGGCTCACCATCCAGTACGAGTTCGGCACTCATTGGATAGAATGGGCACCCATGCCGGATTTCTTCGCGTCACTCGGAATGAATTTTGCCGCTACGGAAAACATCGCTTTCTTCGTGGAGAACTACAATTATTTTGATTGCGACAACAACATCGAATTAATCGGGTACAAAACGGCGTATAACGTGAACCTCGATTTTGGTATGACCTACATGCCGCATCCCCGGGTACAACTGGATATGTATGCCGGTTTCAACTGCTATGCCACGGAACCCTTATTGAAGGGTCCAAAGAATCAATGTTTCCTGGGTTTGGGTGTCGCATGGCTTCTTCATGCACCTAAATAGATGCATTTTTTCGAAAAATAACCTCAAAAACTTGCATATATGCAATTTTTGTAGTACCTTTGCACGATTTTTCGGTCGAGTGGCTCGACACGCACTTTACTAAGCTAAATAATTAAAGCGACATATATAGTTTATGGAAACCAAGTACAATCCAAAAGAAATCGAAGCCCGCTGGTATCAATACTGGCAGGACAACAAGTTGTTTCATTCCGAACCCGACAGCCGTGATCCGTTCACGATCGTGATTCCGCCGCCTAACGTAACAGGCGTGCTGCACATGGGACACGTGCTGAACGAGACCATCCAGGATATCCTTGTACGTCGTGCACGCCTCGAAGGCAAGAACGCTTGCTGGGTGCCCGGCACCGACCATGCTTCTATCGCAACGGAGGCCAAAGTCATCAAACGCCTCAAGGAACAAGGCATCAATAAATCCGACCTCACCCGCGAGCAGTTCCTCAAACATGCCTGGGACTGGACCGACGAGCACGGAGGCATCATCCTCAAGCAGCTCCGCAAACTCGGTTGTTCGTGCGACTGGGACCGCACCGCTTTCACTATGGACGAGACTCGTTCGAAAGCAGTCATCAAAGTGTTCTGCGACCTGTACAAGAAAGGTCTTATCTACCGCGGATTGCGTATGGTCAACTGGGACCCGGAGCGTCAGACTGCCCTCTCCGACGAGGAGGTGATCTACCACGACGAGCATAATAAATTCTACTACCTGCGTTACGAAGTAGCGGAGGAGCCTGGCAAGTACGCCATCGTGGCAACTACCCGTCCGGAGACGATCTTCGGCGATATAGCCGTTTGTATCAACCCCAAAGAGGAGAAGAACCAGTGGCTCAAAGGCAAGCATGTCATCGTACCGGGTGTCGGACGTGTGATTCCTATCATTGAGGACCGTTACGTGGAGATCGGTTTCGGTACCGGTTGCCTCAAAGTGACGCCGGCGCACGACGTGAACGACTATGCCCTCGGTCAGAAATACAACCTCAAGACCATTGATATCTTCACGCCCGATGCACACCTCAACATGGACACCGTCGAGCCGGAACTCCAAGCCAACGTACGCAAGTACCACGGCATGGATCGTTTCGACTGCCGCAAGCAGATTGTGGAAGACCTCAAGGCGCTCAACCTCGTCGAGAAGATCGAGGACTACGACAACAAGGTAGGTTATTCTGAGCGTACGAACGTGCCTATCGAGCCGCGGTTGTCTCTCCAGTGGTTCGTGAAGATGAAGCACTTCGCAGACATTGCGCTGCCGCCGGTTATGAACGACGACATCGTCTTCTATCCCGCCAAATACAAGAACACGTACCGCAACTGGCTTGAGAACATCAAAGACTGGTGTATCAGCCGCCAACTCTGGTGGGGTCACCGCATCCCGGCTTATTACGACGCCGACCTGCTCGCTCAGACCGGTCTCGAGAACTACCCGGATGACAAGATCATCGTTTCCGAGACCAAACCCGAAGGCAACTATATTCAGGACGAAGGCGCGCTGGATACCTGGTTCAGCTCGTGGCTCTGGCCGATCTCTCTCTTCGATGGCATTGAGAATCCGGGCAACAAAGAGATTAACTATTACTACCCGACCGCAGACCTGGTAACCGGACCGGATATCATCTTCTTCTGGGTAGCACGAATGATCATGGCGGGTTATGAATATGTTGGCAAGATGCCGTTCAAGCACGTCTATTTTACCGGTATCGTCCGCGACAAACTCGGTCGTAAGATGTCCAAATCGCTTGGTAACAGTCCCGATCCGCTGGATCTCATCGAGCGTTTCGGCGCCGACGGCGTACGTATGGGTATTCTCCTTTCTGCTCCTGCCGGAAACGACATCCTCTATGATGATTCGCTCTGCGAGCAGGGACGTAACTTCTGCAACAAGATCTGGAACTGCTTCCGCCTTGTCAAAGGGTTTGAAGTAGCAGACATTGAGCAGCCCAAAACAGCAAAAGATGCGATCGAATGGTTCGAAGCCAAACTGGACGAGACCGCTACAGAAATAGCAGACTTGTTTAGCAAATACCGTCTGAGCGAGGCACTCATGGAGATCTACAAACTCTATTGTGACGAGTTCAGCGGCTGGTACCTGGAGATGATCAAACCTGCCTACCAACAGCCTATCGACCGCAAGACTTACGAAGCCACCCTTGCTTTCTTCGACCGCTTGCTCGTACTCCTCCACCCCTTCATGCCGTTCATCACCGAAGAACTCTGGCAGAACCTCTACGACCGCAAGGCCGGCGAGAGTATAATGAACCAACCCCTCTCCAACTCTCCCCTCAAGGGAGAGAGTGAGGAAATCCTCGACTCAATCGAGACCCTGAAACAGATCATCGCCGGTGTACGTAATGTACGGGCGTCGAAGAACATCCCGCAGAAAGAGCGTCTGACCCTCTATTTCGAAGGAGCTGATACTTACCAATATGCGTCTCTCCTCCAAAAACTCGCGAATGTTGAAATAGCAAATGACAAATCTCAAATGTCAAATAACAAATCGACGTTCCTTGCAGGAACGGTCGAATATGCTATTCCGATGGATCAGTTTATCAACGTCGAGGAAGAGCTCAAGAAGCTCGAAGCGGACTTGGCCCACCAGCAAGGCTTCCTTAAAGGTGTCATGGCCAAACTCTCCAACGAACGTTTCGTACAGAACGCCAAGCCGGAGATCGTGGCGCTCGAACAGAAGAAGAAAGCCGATGCCGAGTCACGTATCGCTTCTATCGAAGAAGCCATCAAAGCGCTATGCGCTTGATTTGAGATTTCTTATCTCGCTTCGCTCGAACGATTATTTTTGACAAGCAAAAATCTTGAGATTTGAGATTTGAGATTTGAAAGACGAAGGCAACATAGAAGTTATCGGAGCGCGGGTGCATAACCTCAAAAACATCAGCGTCTCTATTCCCCGCAAACGACTGACGGTCATCACCGGCCTCAGTGGTTCGGGGAAGTCGTCCCTGGCCTTCGACACCATTTTCGCCGAAGGGCAGCGAAGGTACATGGATACCTTCTCTTCCTATGCCCGCGGATTCATCGGACAGATGGAGCGTCCCGACGTGGACAAGATAACAGGCTTGAGTCCGGTCATCTCCATTGACCAGAAAACGACCAGCAAGAATCCCCGCTCGACAGTAGGTACCGTGACGGAGGTGTATGACTTCCTTCGTCTGCTCTTTGCCCGTGCAGCGACCGCGTACTCATACCTCTCCGGCCAGCCGATGGTCAAGTTCACGGACGAGCAGATCATTGATCTGTTGTTGCACGAATATGCCGGCAAGAAAATTCTGCTCCTGGCGCCACTTATCACTGGCCGTAAGGGACACTACAAAGAGCTCTTTGAGACCATTCGTAAGAAAGGGTTCATGCACGTGCGGGTCGATGGTGAGGTCAGGGAGATCGTCGCCGGAATGAAGTTGGACCGCTACAAGACGCATAACATAGAAGTGGTGGTCGATCGGCTCAAGATCAAAGGCGATAACTTGGAGGACGACCTGCGTCGTCTGCGTCAGTCCGTCGATCGCGCCATGACCCAAGGAAACGGAATCATGCTTGTTGCCGACGAGAACGATAATGCACGCTTCTTCAGCCGTAACCTCATGTGCCCGGAGACCGGACTGAGTTATCCCGAACCTGCGCCGCACACTTTCTCCTTCAATAGTCCTTCTGGCTGGTGTCCTTGCTGCAAAGGATTAGGCAAAATACGAAGTGATGAAGTACAGAGTGCGAAAGAAGAGATAGACGAAGCCATCCAGCAGGACAACTGGTGGGAACAGTTATCCCAGATAGCCGCAGAGACGGAGGAAGAGGAGGAAGAGAAAGAGAGTTACGTAGAGTGTCCCGAGTGCCACGGCAAGCGCTTGAGCAAAGAGGCACTCAGTTACCGTCTAGGCCAATACTCCATTGCCGATTTATCGGCTATGGACCTGGATGAACTGATTAAGGTGTTGGAGGACATTCCCGACTCGAAAGATATCACGGATAAGCAAAAAGCGATCGCGGCACCGATTCTCAAGGAGATTATTGGACGCTTGCGTTTCATGCAGTCGGTCGGGCTGAGTTACCTGAGTCTCAACCGCAGCAGTGAGAGCCTCAGCGGCGGAGAGAGCCAGCGTATTCGCTTGGCGACGCAGATAGGCTCACGCTTGGTGAACGTCCTTTACATCCTTGACGAGCCCTCCATCGGTCTGCACCAGCGCGACAACGAACGACTCATCAACAGTCTTAAGGAACTGCGCGACATGAATAACTCCGTCATCGTCGTCGAGCATGACGAGCAGATGATGCGTGAGGCGGACTGGATCGTCGATATAGGTCCCAAAGCCGGACGTCTCGGGGGAAAAGTGCTCTTCTCGGGCACGCCGGACGACTTGCTAAAGACCGACACCCTCACCGCACAGTATTTGAAGGGGAGCAAGACCGTGACGAACGTCAGTGACAGACCGCTAACGCTGACAGACCGCGCCGCTGACAGACAGATTGTTTTGTCGGGCTGTACCGGCAATAACCTCAAGAACGTCACGGTACGCATCCCCCTCGGCAAAATGATCTGTGTAACCGGCGTGAGCGGTTCGGGGAAAAGTTCGCTTATCAACCAGACACTCTATCCCATCCTGAGCCAGCATTTCTACCGCAGCAAAGCACAGCCTCTGCCCTACCAGTCCATTGAAGGTATAGAGTTTATCGATAAGGTGATTAACGTCGATCAGTCGCCTATCGGCCGCACGCCGCGTTCGAACCCTGCTACCTACACCAATGTCTTCAACGACATCCGCGAACTGTTCGCTCAACTGCCCGAAGCTAAGATTCGCGGATGGAAGACCGGACGATTCAGTTTTAACATGAAAGGCGGACGATGCGAGGAGTGTATGGGAAATGGTTACAAGACCATCCAGATGCACTTCCTGCCCGACGTGTATATCCCTTGCGAGATGTGCGGCGGGCAACGCTACAACCGGGAGACACTCGAGGTACGATGGAAAGGAAAGAACATCGCCGATGTGCTCGACATGACCGTCAACCAAGCGGTGGAGTTCTTCGAACCGCAACCTAAGATCCTACGTAAGATAAAGACTATTCAGGACGTCGGTCTGGGTTATATCAAACTGGGTCAGGCCTCTACGAGCCTCAGCGGCGGAGAGAGTCAGCGTATCAAGTTGGCCACCGAACTATCAAGGCCTTCCACGGGTAAGACGTTGTACATCCTCGACGAACCCACTACGGGTCTGCATTTCGAGGATATTCATGTGCTCTTGGGCGTGCTGCGCCGTTTAGTGGACAAAGGCAATACCGTCCTTATCATCGAGCATAACACGGATGTCATCCGCGCGTGCGACTGGCTCATCGACCTCGGACCCGAAGGAGGGAGGGGAGGTGGAACGATTGTCGCAGAAGGAACGATCGAAGACCTGCGTAACAATAAGAATAGCATCACTGGACGCTTTATATAAATCATACCAACACATCACACATAACACATGATCACTAACCCGCTTGCCATAATTGCTTTCCTCTTGGGTACTATCTTCCTGGTACCGATGGTGTGCCACAAGATCCGCATCCCGAGTATCGTCGGTTTTATCCTGGTCGGCATCATCGCCGGACCGAACGGATTGCACCTCATCTTGGGCAGCGACATCATCCAGACATTAGGAAAAATCGGAATGCTGTATATCATGCTACAAGCGGGTATTGAGGTGGACATCAATGATTTCCGGCAAAACCGTAACAACTCCATTGTCTTTGGTCTCTACTCGTTTATCTTTCCTTTTATATTAGGTCTGCTTACCAGCAAAATGCTTGGTTTCGACTGGATCACCAGTTCGCTGATGGGTGCCATGTACGGCAGTCACACGCTCATGACCTACCCCATCGTCAGCCGGTATGGCGTACAGAAGAATAGCGCGGTGAACATCGCCGTCGGAGGTTCTATGCTCACAATCTCATTGGCCCTGCTTGTCTTGGCTATTATCAAGAGCAACGTCATCCAGAACTACACCATGACTACTTGGGGCATCGTGGGACGTATTGTCCTGACCCTCATCCTCATCGCCCTCGTCTTCCCGTGGTTCGCACAGCGTTTCTTCAAGCGTTGGTCTGACCCAAACACCGGTTTCCTCATTGTCATGACGATGATGGTGGTCTCGGCGCTACTGGCGGACTGGTGCGGACTGGAAGGTATCTTAGGTGCCTTCATCTGCGGTGTGGCGATGAATAGACTCGTGCCGAACCTCAGTCCAGTGATGATGCGTATTAACTTCGTTGGAAACCTCATCTTCGTGCCGCTCTTCCTCATGGGCGTAGGCATGATGATCGACATGACGCTGTTATGGAGCGGCTGGACGACTTTAATCATCGCCGTCGTCATGGTAGCTACCAAACTCATCGGCAAATGGGTCGCAGCATGGATGGCACAGAAGAGTTTCGGCCTGCAGCCCGTGGAGCGGCAACTCATCTTCGGTCTGACTCACGCGACGGCAGCAGGAACCCTGGCGATCGTCACGATCGGCTACCAGATAGGGATCTTCAACGCAGAGATCCTCAATGCGTCAGTTGTAATGATCCTCGCTCTCTGTTCTTCCTCTTCGTTCATCACTGAATATGCCGCCAAGCAGTTAGCACTGCAGGAACAGGCCCGTATCGAATCCGATAAGATCAGCAATGAATGGCTGATGATGACCATCGCCGAGAATCGTCATTACGAACTTAAGGAACTGAGCGAACTGAGTGAACTGCATGCTCCCGAACTATCCAATGAGATCGACTGGAGTGATGCTATCAACCACATAGAGCACCAGCGTAAGGCGGCAATCATATACCATCCTGCCCAGCCGATCAATACCATCACTCGGATGTTGGTTGCCGTTCCGCGTTATGCAGAGAAAGAGCACGATTTTATTTCATGCTTCGGCTTGATTCGACGCTTGAGCAGCCAGATCGGAGCACGCGTCATCTTCTATACCAACGAAGAGACCCAACGTGTCCTGCAGACCTTCTGCCGACGCAAAGGCAAGTTCCTGCGTGCCGGATACAGGGAAATGAATAACTGGGAAGAAGTACTCATGCTCGCCAAGCAGATGAGACCCGACGATTTGATTGTGCTCATCAATGCCCGACCGAGCACGCCCTCGTACAACCCGCTCTTTGACCAGGTACCGAATATGATGACGAATTTCTTCGCCGACCATAGTTACATGATTGTCTATCCGGAACAAGAGACCGGTTCTGCTATCCCGGACATCCTTACCGGCGATAACACACAGGCCTCCACCACGTGGTCTATCATCAGCGGTCTGAAGAAACGTATCGTATCTTCTCTACAAACCAGACCCACAAACCGAAAAGCATAGCGTAGAACGCGTACTTGAAGATGTAATCATGCAGCACCGGAAACCATTCCGGATGATGCTCTATGAACAGCGAGATAAGGAAAATCCGAAGGATATTAAAGAGGTAGCAGCACACCCATCCGAGCGGAATAAACCACCATTTATGTCTCCATCCCCCACGAACCGTTAGAATAAGGCAGAGCCAGATAAAACTCTGCTTGATAGCCGTGCAGCCCCAGATGATGGTGGTGCCGCTCCCCGAATCAAAGCGGATGGTGTGCTCGCCGGCCATGTATACCGTGTCCCGCACCAACGACAGTAACCAATAAACGACCGACGCAATGTGACAAGCCATGAACTCAAACGGAGCCGTTATGTCGAGCCCGAACCACGTTACCGCATCGCCGTTCTCATCGCCGTTCATCGTCCACTTCCAGAAGTAGTTCGCCACCAGCAACGTCACCAGAAAGATGATCACATCTTCATAGGGCTTAAGCCACTCTTTTATCCTTTGTACATTGTACATTTGTCCTTTGTACATCAAATCGTTGTTTTCGCAAACGGGACTTCGTCTATGGCGCAGAAATCGCCATCCAGGTATTTGAAATAGCCCGCCTGACCTACCATCGCCGCATTGTCCGTCGTGAACGAGAAGGGCGGGATAAAGACCTCCCAATGATATTTTTTTCCGTAGTCAATGAAGGCCTGCCTTAGTGCACTGTTGGCACTTACTCCGCCGGCGACGGCCACTTGGCTGATACCCAAGTCTTTCGCGGCTTTCTTGAGTTTGCGCATCAATATATCCACTACCGTTGCCTGCAAACTGGCACACATATCTTCTCGTAAGTTCGGTACTTTTTCAGCCAACTCATCCACGGTCTCCACACCATATTCTTTAAGCATATCGCGCAGGGTGTAAAGGAAAGAGGTCTTCAATCCCGAGAAGGAATAGCCATAGCCCGCTATATTGGGTTTGGCAAACGGATACTTGTTCGCATCTCCGAGTTTGGCGAGTTTGTCTATCCACGGACCGCCCGGGTAAGGCAAACCTAATACTTTCGCGCATTTATCGAAAGCCTCACCCGCTGCATCATCGATCGTCTGACCGATGATTTCAAAATGCGGCATATGGATGTGTCTTTTGTCTTTTGTCTTTCTACTTTTTACTAAAATGATCTGGCTGTTACCGCCGCTGACCAACAGACAGAGGAACGGAAAAGAGGGGTGCTTGATTTCCGCCCCTTGCAGACTCGGCGTCTGAGCAATCAGCTCCGCCGACGGCTCCACGAAGTGCGCCATCACGTGTCCCTGCAGATGGTTTACATCGATCAGCGGAACACCCAAAGCCAGCGCCAGACCCTTCGCAAAAGAAGTGCCTACCAGCAACGAACCCAACAACCCCGGACCGCGGGTAAAAGCGATCGCAGAGATCTCCTCTTTCGTCACCCCTGCACGTTTCAATGCGGTATCGACCACCGGCAATATATTCTGCTGATGCGCACGACTCGCCAACTCCGGTACGACGCCGCCGTATTCCTCATGTACCTTCTGCGATGCAATCACATTGCTCTTCAAGACACCATCCACAATCACTGCCGATGAAGTATCGTCGCAACTACTCTCGATCGCTAATATAACTGTCTGTTTATTCATAATCTACAAAAACGGCTGCAAATTTACTGCTTTTTTAGGATATATGCAAGTCCGCCCGCGTTTTTTTGTCAATTGTCTGTTGTCTTTCGGCTTTTGTCAAAAAAAATCTTTGATTTTATTTGCATATATGCAAAATTTGTTGTACCTTTGTACGCTTTTTAGAATAGTATATATGTTTTTTTATTTTCTTCTCATACGCATAGCCGCTTTGTTCGGGCATCGGAAAGCCCGATTGATCGTGGCGGGACAGAAAGACGCACTCAGCGATCAGCTGGCTCAATATAAAGGTTGTATATGGATTCACGTATCCTCTGTAGGTGAGTTCGAGCAGGCCAGACCGCTAATAGAGCGGCTCAAGGAAAATGGCGAAAAGCGAAAGATCTTTCTCACTTTCTTCAGTCCCTCCGGCTATGAGTTGCGCAAGAACTACGACAAGGTGGACGCCGTCCGCTACCTGCCTTTCGCTACACGCCGCAACGCCAGACGTTTTCTTGACTTGCTGCAACCCTCTATTGCCATCTTCGTGAAGTACGAGTTCTGGCCGGCTTACCTGCGCGAGTTGCACAAGCGCGCGATTCCTACGTATAGTATATCCGCTATCTTCCGCGAGAAGCAGCTCTTCTTCCGGCCTTTGGGGGGATGGTACCGACGTCTGCTCACCTATTTCACGCACATCTACGTGCAGGACGAGGCGTCCAAGGCGCTGTTGGAGAAATACGGTATTGCTCAAGTGAGCGTTGCCGGGGACACCCGTTTCGACCGTGTGCGCACGGTAATGATCAATGCGCAGACGACGAACGCAGAACGTCTGGCGCCCATCCGCGAGTTCACCGAGCGATGCGAGCGCGTGATCGTTGCCGGCAGCAGTTGGCCGCAGGACGAGAAACTACTCGTTCGTTACATAGAGACCCATCCGGATGTCAAACTGATCCTTGTGCCGCACGAGATTGACGAGCCGCATATGCACTTCATCTTCAATCTGCTGCAAGGCCGCTTCGTCCGTTACTCGGCTCTGCATGCCCAACACTCGCCTGTCGTCCGCCGTAGTCTGATGCAGCATATGAACGTCATGGTCATCGATACCATCGGACTCCTCTCGTCGATATACCAGGTATGCCAAGTAGCGTACATAGGCGGCGGGTTCGGCGTGGGCATCCATAACACGATTGAGGCGGCGGTATATGGCGTGCCGGTAATCTTCGGTCCGAACTACTCGCATTTCCGCGAGGCGAAAGGCCTTATTGCCGCGGGCGCCGCACGGAGCATCCGCACATATAACGAACTCGAATCAGCGCTCGACACCGCGCTCGACCAATATACCGAAATTGGCGCCAAAGCAGCTGAATACGTTGCGGCAGAAACAGGCGCCACAGATAAAATTTATAAAGATTTATTCTAATATGGCACAGAAACCCTCTATACCCAAAGGAACGCGCGATTTCGGGCAAATAGAAATGGCCCGCCGCAATTATATCTTTGACACCATCAAGAGCGTCTTCCGTCTGTATGGTTTCCAGCAGATTGAGACGCCGGCGATGGAGAACCTCTCCACCCTCATGGGCAAGTACGGCGAAGAAGGCGACAAACTGCTCTTCCGCATCCAGAACAGCGGAGAGAAAGCCGCTCTTACGCCGGAGAAAGGGCTGCGTTACGACCTGACGGTACCATTTGCCCGCTACGTAGTACAGCACCGCGAAGAGATTTCGTTTCCCTTCAAGCGCTATCAGATACAACCCGTCTGGCGCGCAGACCGTCCGCAGAAAGGACGTTACCGCGAGTTCTACCAGTGCGACGTCGATGTGATCGGTAGTGACAGCCTGCTCGGTGAACTGGAACTGATCCAGATCGTAGAGGAGGTCTATTGCCGTTTAGGCATCCGCGTCTGCCTGCATATCAACAACCGTAAGATACTCGCCGGCATCGCCGAGGTCATCGGTGCTCCGGACAAGATGATAGATATCACCGTAGCCATCGACAAACTCGATAAGATCGGCGTTGAGGCGGTCAACAACGAACTCAAAGAGCGTGGCCTGAGTGACAAACAAGTTGCTAAACTGCAACCAATCCTCAACCTCAACGGCTCTACTGCTGACAAACTCGCAGCCCTCAAGACCATCCTCGCCTCCAGCGAAACCGGACTCAAAGGCGTTGCCGAAATGGAAGAGATCTTTGATCTTGTCAACTCTCAACTATCAACTTTCAACTTAGAGTTGGACCTCTGTCTGGCTCGCGGTCTGAACTACTACACCGGTGCCATCTTCGAAGTTAAAGCCTTGGACGCACAGATCGGTTCCATCACCGGTGGCGGTCGCTACGACAACTTGACGGGCATCTTCGGCCTGCCGAACGTCTCCGGCGTCGGCATCTCCTTCGGCGCGGATCGCATCTACGATGTGCTGACCGAACTGAACCTCTTCCCTGCCGCACTGCAATCGACCACACAAGTGCTCTTCGCTACCTTCGGACAGGACGAGTTAAAATATGCACTGACTTGGGCAAAAGAGTTACGAGCGGATGGTATATCCGTCGAGGTCTATCCCGAACCAACCAAGATGAAGAAACAGATGGCGTACGCGGATGCCAAACAGATCCCGTTCGTGGCGATCGTCGGAAGCAATGAGATGGAGACCTATACCGTCATGCTCAAAAACATGGTTACCGGAGAACAACAGCCAATGAGCCTCGAAAATCTTAAAAATAGTAAACTTTTTTAACCCCCACCCCGTGTCGAGGTTATGTCGAGGTAATCTCGAGGTTAAGTCGAGGTAATACCGAGGGTAAAAAATCTTAAAAATAGTAAACTTTTGATTCATGGCAGATACGAATAAACAATTCGATGAAGTAACGGCCAGATGCCGCACGATCTTTATGGACAAGATGAAGGACTACGGCCCTTCATGGCGCATCTTCCGGTTGCATGGCATCACGGACCAACTCTATATCAAGGTCTGCAATATCCGCCAGCGTCAAGCAACCGGCGTCAGCCTCGTAGGCGATGACATACCCGGTAACTTGCGAGCCATCGTTAACTATGGCGTGATGGCTATCATCCAAGACCGTAAAGGCTACGCTGATGCCATCGATATGAGCGCCGAAGAAGCCACCAAACTATACGACGAGGTCATCCACGAAGTCAAAGAACTGATGCTTCGCAAGAACCATGACTACGGCGAGGCGTGGCGCGAGATGAGCAAGGAAGGGATCGTTGATATGATCCTCGCTAAGATCATTCGCATCAAGACGATCCTCACACATGATGGCAAAACCATCGCTTCCGAAGGCGTCGAAGGCAACTATTTCGACATCATCAATTACGCAATATTCGATTTGATACATTATGAAGGCTAAGCATATTATCGGTTCAGTGGCACGGACGCTGCTGGCAATCACCTTCCTCTTCTCCGGCTTCGTCAAAGCAGTCGATCCGCTGGGCACTGTGTATAAGATCGAAGATTATCTCAAGGCTTTCGGCGGGTTCTTCACCGACCTGCTGCCTTTGGCAGAAGTAGCGGCCATCATCCTCATCTCCGTAGAACTGATCCTCGGTGTGTGTATGCTTCTAAACGTACGTACCCCGTGGACGAGTTGGATCTCGCTTCTCTTCTATCTCGTCATGACACCACTCACTCTCTGGATAGCACTCACGAATCCGGTCTCGGACTGCGGTTGTTTCGGCGATGCACTGGTTCTCACCAACTGGCAGACGTTCTGGAAGAATATCGTGCTGCTTTCGCTGGTGGTAGTGCTGCTCCTTTGTCGCAAAGCGATCCCGCAGACTTTTGTTTGGCAAGCCGAACTGGGCATTGCCCTCATCACCTTCTTCGCAGGCTTCGGATTGATGGAATATACGTACCACCATCTGCCCATCATGGACTTCCGTCCGTATAAAATCGGAAATAACATCCCCGAACTGATGGAGATTCCCGAAGTACGAGACGACCCTTATCTACGAGAAAGACGGCGTAGAGCAGGAGTTCACCTTAGAGAACTACCCGAAGGGCGATTCCACTTGGACTTTTGTGGACCAGAAATCCGTACTTGTCAAGAAAGGCTACGAAGCACCTATCCATGACTTCGAAATCCTGACGATGGATTTTGAGGACATCACGTATGATATATTGGAGAGCGAGAAACCCGTGACCTTGGTGACGATGTACGATCTGAATAAAACAGACCGCTCGCAAATGGACAAACTGCTGCGTCTCTATGCCGAGTGTACCATGCGAGGTGAGAAATGTTATTTCCTCACAGGTTCCGGAGAAGATGACATTTACGCTTTCGCCCAAGAAATCGGCTTGGACGAACAGACAGCAGAACAGGTCTTCTGTACCATCGACCCCGTGACGCTCAAGACAATCGTGCGGGCGAACCCGGGTATGTTCGTGGTGCAGAACGGAACCATCATAGAGAAACATAACTTAAAACAACTATAACATTATGAGAACAAAAATGGTTGCAGGTAACTGGAAAATGAACAAGAACCTGCAGGAAGGTGTAGCATTGGCTACCGAGTTGAAAGAAGCAGTAAAGAACCCCTCATGCGCCGTAGTGATCGGTACGCCGTTCATCCACTTGGCTACCGTAGCTGAGTTGCTGAAAGGCTCTCCTATCAAGGTGGCTGCAGAGAACTGCGCTGACCACGAGAAGGGTGCTTACACCGGTGAGGTGAGCGCAGAAATGGTAAAATCCACCGGCGCTGAATACGTCATCCTCGGTCACTCGGAGCGTCGCCAGTACTACGCAGAGAGCTATGAGATGCTCGCAGAGAAAGTACGTCTGGCACTCGCTAACGGACTGAAGGTCATCTTCTGCATCGGCGAGGTGAAAGAGGAGCGCGAGGCAGGCAAGCAGAACGAGGTAGTGAAAGCACAACTCGAAGGATCTGTCTTCGGTCTGAGCGCAGAGGAATGGAAGAACATCACCCTCGCTTATGAACCCGTTTGGGCGATTGGTACCGGTCTGACCGCTACGCCGGCACAGGCACAGGAGATCCATGCTTACATCCGTGGTCTCGTAGCAGATAAATACGGCAAAGAGGCAGCTGACAACACGACTATCCTTTACGGTGGTAGCTGCAATGAGAAGAACGCAGCCGAGCTCTTCGATTGCCCGGATATCGACGGCGGTCTGATCGGTGGCGCTGCGCTCGTAGCAGAGAAATTCCTCGCTATTATTGCAGCACGATAAACTAGATTAACTATGGCATTAGTAAAGACAATCAATAGAAACGGCGAGATCCTTACCCCGCACATTGCTGACGACGTGTTCATGGCGGAGAACGCCACCGTCGTCGGCGATGTAACGGTGGGAGAAGGATCGAGTCTGTGGTTCAACTCCGTCCTCCGCGGCGATGTGAACACCATCGTCATCGGTAAGCATTGTAATATCCAGGATGGCGCAGTACTCCACACGCTCTACCAGAAATCGACCATCCGCCTGGGTGACTACGTCTCTGTCGGACATAACGTCACTATCCACGGTGCCAACGTCGATGACTATGCTCTGATCGGTATGGGCGCTACCCTGCTCGATGACGCCCACGTGGGCGAAGGAGCCATCGTGGCGGCTAACGCACTCGTGCTCAAAGGCACGCAGATAGGTCCGCACGAGATCTGGGGAGGTGTACCGGCTAAGTTCATCAAAAAAGCCGATCCTGCTCAGACGGCTGAGATCAATAAGAAAATAGCCAACAACTACGCCATGTACGCCAGTTGGTACAAATAGACCGCTACGCTAAAAGAATAAAGACCGCTTCGCTGAAAGAGTAAAGACATAACAGCTACGGCTATACAAAACATTTTAGTCTTTATTCCTTATTCCTTTAGCAAGCATAGCTTGCGGTCCTTAATCCAATAAAATCATTATGTATAAACGCATTTTATTAAAGCTCTCGGGCGAGAGCCTTGCCGGAGAAAGCAAGCAAGGTATTAACACCGAGCGTCTGGCTCAATACGCCGAGCAGATCAAGAAGATTGCTCAGCAAGGCGTGCAGATAGGTATTGTCATCGGCGGAGGAAACATCTTCCGCGGCCTGAGTGGTGCGCAGAAAGGTTTTGACCGCGTCAAAGGCGACCAGATGGGTATGTTAGCTACCGTCATCAATGCCTTGGCATTAGCTTCTGCTTTGGAGTCTATCGGACAGCCGGTTCGTGTACTAACTTCCATCCGCATGGAACCGATCGGTGATTTCTACAGCCCCGCCAAAGCGCAGCGTTTGCTCGATAAAGGCAATGTAGTCATCCTTGCTGGAGGCACCGGAGCACCGTACTTCACGACCGACACCGGCTCGTCTCTACGGGCACTGGAGATCAAAGCCGATATCATGTTCAAAGGTACGCGCGTGGATGGCATCTACACCGCCGACCCCGAGAAAGACCCGACGGCCACCAAGTTCACCGAGATCACTTACGACGAGGTCATCAGCCGCGGTCTCAAAGTGATGGACGTCACCGCCACTGCGATGGCGCGCGAGAACGGACTCCCGATCTATGTATTTAACATGGATCAGTACGGCAACCTCGAGAAAGTTATTAACGGAGAACAAATAGGAACTCTTGTAAAACTCTAAATATTATGAACGACGAATTAGAACTCTACCAATCTGCAGCCGAAGAGCAAATGCAGAACGCTGTGTCGCATCTGGACGACACTCTTCAGCACATCCGTGCAGGTAAAGCGAACCCTCGTATTCTGGATCCCATCAAAATCGACTACTACGGAGCGATGTCGCCGTTGGCTAACTGCGCAACCATCACAACGCCGGACGCTCGGACGATCGCTATCACGCCGTGGGAGAAGAAACTCATCAGCGAGATTGAGCGCGCGATCATTAACTCCAATATCGGACTCGCACCCTCTAATAACGGCGAGACCATCCGTCTCATCCTGCCGCCGCTCACCGAAGAGCGTCGTCGCGACCTCTGCAAGCAATGTAAGGCAGAGACCGAGAACGCGAAGATGTCTATCCGCAATGCACGCCGTGATGCCATCGAGGAGTTCAAGAAACTCGTGAAGAACGGCCTGAGCGAAGATATCGAGAAGGACGCCGAGGAGGATATGCAGAAAGTGCACGACAAGTACATCGCTAAGGTCGAAGCACTCTATGCCGCCAAGGAGAAAGAGATCATGACCGTATAATGCGGGGTCTCGTCATAAAATCCACGGGTAGCAGTTACATCGTTCGTTTGGACGATGGTTCGGATGTGGAATGCCGTATAAAAGGCAATTTCCGCATCCGAGGCATCCGTTCGACCAACCCCGTCGCCGTCGGTGACTTCGTGGAAATAGTTGAGGGCTGGATCACCGATGTGCTTCCCCGTCGTAACTACATCATCCGCAAGGCGACGAACCTCAGCAAAGAGAGCCATATTCTGGCGGCAAACATTGACCAGGTGGCACTCATCGTCACCGTCAATCATCCTGCCACCTCGACTACCTTCATCGATCGTTTCCTCGCTACCTGTGAGGCCTATCGCGTGCGCGCAATCCTTATATTTAATAAGATCGACCTGCTGACCGATGCCGAACGCGAGCGCTTGACCGAACTGCGCGAGTTATACGAGTCTATCGGCTACGATACACTTGCCCTCAGCGCCAAGTATCTGTCAGGCGAAATAATCGTACCCCCTGCGGGTAAAGAAGCCGGTCTGTCAGCGAAGCGGTCTGTCAGCGAAGCGGTCTGTCAGCGCAGCGATCTTTTACGCATCCTGCAAGGACGTGTAACCCTTCTCTCCGGCAATTCGGGCGTCGGCAAATCGACCCTCCTCAATGCCTTATTAGGCTATGAAGTAGCACGCACGGGTCAGATCTCAGATGTCCATAACACCGGCATGCACACCACCACCTTCTCCGAGATGTATTGTCTTTCAGCGAAGCGGTCCGACAGCGACAGCGGTCCAACAGCCAAAGGCGGTCAGCCAACCCAAGGTTGGCTAATAGACACCCCGGGTATCAAAGGTTTCGGTACGATTGATTTTGAGCGGGAAGAAGTGAGTCATTATTTCCCGGAGATCTTCGCTGCCGGCAGAGAATGTCGGTTCGGGAACTGCACGCATACCAACGAACCCGGTTGCGCCGTACAGGACCAACTAATAACGGGAGAGATCGCTCTCTCCCGCTACGAATCGTATCTATCGATTTTGAATGACGCTACAGAAGGAAAGTATCGAGCGTAGCCGTCAACTCATCGAACGTCTTCGCTTTCGCTTTCTCGCGTACTTCTGCTATTTGCTTGTTCACCGCCTGGTCGTACGTCTCCGCCTCCACATTGCGGATGACGCCTAACGCGATCGGCAACTCTTCCTTTGTACTTGGTACTTGGTCGCTTGGTACTTCCTGATACCTGTCTTGACCCATCAGTCCCAACAGGCGATGGAGCGTCGGGTCGGCTTGTGTCGCGTCGTGCGTCAGCACACGCGGGTCGTCAGCAGGAACGACTATCATCTTCGGCACAAATGTTACAGGATCAATCTCCACCGCCAGACCTTTGTCCTTATTCGCGCCGAAGATCATTTTTTCGCCATGCTTGAGGATGATCGAGTGCTCGGCACGTTGCTCGCGGTCTGCTATCCAGGCGTGGGTTCCGTTATTAAAAATAACGCAGTTAACGAGGCACTCCACAATAGAGCAACCCTTGTGTTGCTGCGCAGTTACGAGACAGTCCACCGTCGTCGGCATATCGACATCCAGCGTGCGGGCGAAGAACGTACCGCCGGCGCCGAGAACCAGCTGAGCCGGTACGAACGGACGCTCTACCGTACCGAACGGCGAGGACTTGGACACAAATCCCTTCGGGCTGGTCGGCGAATACTGACCTTTGGTCAGACCATAGATGCGGTTGTTGAACACACACACGTTGAGGTCCACATTACGGCGGATCTCATGGATGAAATGGTTTCCACCGATGGCGAAACAATCTCCATCGCCTGACATTTGCCAGACGGTCAGTTCAGGATGAGAGGTCTTGACACCCGTAGCTACTGCGCCACCGCGGCCGTGAATCGTATTAAAACCGTACGTATTGAGGTAGTGCGGCATTCGGCTTGAACAACCAATACCGGAGACAACAGCCACCTCATGCGTCGGGATTCCTATCTGCGCCATCGCTTTTTGAAGCGCCATACAGATCGCGTGATCGCCGCATCCCGGGCAGAAACGTACATATTGATCGGATTTAAATTGAGAAGCTTCCATAATATTATAGTTCTTCTAGTTCAACTAGTTTTACTAGTTTATCTAGTTGTTTTTAACAAAGTTAACGATGCGTTCTACAGCAAACGGTTGTCCCTGGATCTCATTATACTGTTCCATCTGGATATCGGGGAACTGGCTGCGCAGATAAGCAGCGAACTGGCCTGTATTCAACTCACAAACAACGATTCGTTTGTATTGGCTCAGTACCTCGCGGGTATTCTTCGGCAGCGGGCAGATATAATTGAATTGCGCCAAATCGCATCCCAACTCATTTGCCGCGGCATGCAGATGGCCTTCCGTACTGCCCCATCCCACGAGCAGCGTCTCCTTCGTACTTGGTACTTGGTCACTTGGTACTTCTCCATGGATGATCTTCAGGTCAGGAATGGAATTGGCTATCTGCTCGATTTTCTTTTTGCGCGCCAAAACCATCATCTCATGGTTCTCAGGGTTCGTGGAGATCGTACCGCGCTGAGCGTCACGCTCCAGACCGATATTACGATGCTCGTAGCCCTCCATACCCGGGTACGCCCAGTAGCGCACACCGCGTTCGTCACGCAACGCCGGGTTATAATGTCCTTTCAGTTCCTCCGGCACGGTTTGCGGATGGATTTCCGGCAGTTCCTCCAGTTTGGGAATCCGCCAGAGAGCTGTTCCGTTCGCCAGATAGGTATCCGTCATAAGGATTACCGGCGTCATATTTTCCAATGCAATCTTACAAGCCTGGTATGCAAAATCAAAACAGTTGGCGCTGCTCGAAGCGGCAATCACTACCGCCGGACACTCGCCATTACGGCCGTAGAGAGCTTGGAGCAAGTCGGTCTGCTCGGTCTTCGTCGGCAGTCCCGTACTCGGTCCGCCGCGCTGTACATCAACGACAACGAGCGGCAACTCCGCCATCACCGCCAGACCGATGGCCTCGGATTTGAGAGATAAGCCGGGACCGGAAGTAGAAGTACAAGCCAGATCGCCGGCGAAAGCAGCTCCGATAGCCGTACATACACCCGCAATCTCGTCCTCCGCCTGAACAGCCATCACATTCATGTCCTTGCGGCTCGCTAACTCATGGAGAATATCTGTCGCCGGAGTAATAGGATACGAACCGAGGAAGAGGTGCTTGCCGGCTTTCTCTGCCGCGGCAATCAAGCCCCACGCCGTCGCTTTATTACCTGCTATCGAGGTATAATTGCCCTTTGTACATTGTACATTGCCCCTTTGTACATCCTCCAGATGAATTTGCGTGATATTGAGTGCGAGGTTCTGACCGTAGTTATAGCCATCCACCATCACCTTTGTGTTCGGCGCGATGAGAGCCGGTTTCTTCTTGAATTTGTCCTCCAGCAGATGAATCGCTTTCTCCATCGGCTCATCGAATAGCCAGTAGATCAAGCCCAGCGCAAACATATTACGGCATTTGAGTGCAGCCTTATTGTCCATGCCGGAGTCTTTCAACGCCTCTTTGGTCAGCGTCGTCAACGCCACCGGTACGATCTGCACGGACTCAGGGATACCTAATTCCGTAAACGGATTGTCGGTGTGGTACAGCGCTTTCTCCAGATCCTTGTCCGTCAAACTGTCTGTATCTACGATCACTACGGCATGACGGTGGTAGAGCGAAAACTCTTCATCGAAGTGCGCTTGCGGATGATTGAAATGCGAGCCCAAGGTACACACCTTGAGCGCCGCCGCATTCATCGCTACAATCACGTCGGCTTTGTCGCCCGGCGTATACACTTCACTACCTAACTCTACCTGAAAACCACTTACGCCGCCTAACGTTCCTTGCGGCGCACGGATCTCTGCCGGGAAATCCGGCAATGTGGAGATCTCATGACCCAATTCGGCAGCCAACTGGGCGAACATATTACCCGTTAACTGCATGCCGTCACCCGAGTCCCCACAAAAACGTACTACTACATTTTTCACGATTGATATTAGAATTTGTATTTATAACTTATAACCTGTCAAGGTGCCTGAACCGGTTCCTGTACCGCTATCTCCCGGAACAATGAGGTTCAAGGCACAAGTGGCGGTAGTCTCGCCCGTACGCGTGACTGTAAAACTGCCGACGAACCCTTGATAGCTGAACGAGCCCTTCAAACTATTCGAGCCGCTGGCCGATATATTACAGGACATTTGTGTGCCCATTAGAGTCACCGTAGCGCTATGCGAAGCAACGCTATGCACATTGAGTTGCATACCCACCACGCCGCCGGAACCATCGCTGAAATTGACCTGTCCGCTGAATAACCAACTCGTGCCGTCCCATGAGGACGAAGGGCTCTCGCTCGGATACCAGACCACAGAACAGGTCTTCGATACCGTTCCTCCTTCGACTAACGTTGCTTCTACCGTTACGGAACCTGTCATGGTTCCGGATCCTTTTCCTTTGGTATCGAGCCAGATAGTGGTTGTGGAAGTCTCGTATGTCAACCAATTCGGGCATGACGTTACACGCCAAGACTTCACCTTACTACTTGCTTGTACTAAAATAGCCTTGTGATCCGATGAGCCGTTAAACGTTATGGAGGTCGGATTGATGGAGAACGCGTAACCTTCCTGCTTGATAGTCAGCCGCGCAGGTTGAACATTGGAAGGCGGATAGACAAGGAACGTGTGTTCCCGCGCGCTCGCGCTCTCGTTGGCTGCAATGGTAAAGTTCATCAGATTATTCTCATAATCCTCGGAATAGGAAATCCAATCCGGCATCTTCGACCGGTCGATCCGCCATCCGTTCTGCGCCGTCACTTTGATCATTGCGAGACCTCCGCTCTGCGGCACATTGACCACATAGCGGCTCAGCGAGATGTGATTCTCTGGATGATTGAAGATTTCCCATGAGATCTCGTCAAATGTAGCGAGATTAGCAAGTTCATCATCGGCATAGTCATTCAATCTTGAAGCGATTTTGCCGATTGCAAAACCTTTGACGTCTTCGAACGAAACACCTTCTGTGAGTGCCTTATAATCATCTTTGAAATCATTCCAGCGTTCGTACGAATCAATATACTGCACTAATGAACCGTCCACCAGCCCGGATTTCAAAGCCTCTTCATAAATTGTCGTAAGTACACCCACCGCATCTCCATCTCCGACAGCAGTTACCGCTGTAATGGCAAACGAAGTGACCTTCGCCAGGAATGGAAGAATCGCTTTGCGTTGGTGTTTGTCCCATGTCCAATCGAAAGACGAGACTTCTGACCACCAGGTCGTAAAGGGCGATGTGATAGTTTCTCCCCACGAAGCGGTTCCCTTGCGCGGCATGATACCTTTCGGCGACTCGTCACCTTCCAACTGCACATCCCAGAAATAGAGCATTTCTTCACCATCATTGTGTGCAACATCACAACTACTCTCCGTCACGTTCTTGAGGTAGTACTGCTGCTTCTGGTTAGTCACGAGCAGCATTGGCGTTCCCGTAGAGTCCACATAAATGACGTAACCTGCGGTTATATAGTTGTTGCGCGAGGTGCTGAAATAGATCACGCCGCATTTATTATCATGATTCACGTCGCAGAGCATATAACTGCCGTTACTGCATGCAAGCAAAATGTCCGCATCTTTCGTAGCGTCGTTGATGTTCACCGCAGCGTACTTCAGAGGCTCATTGCTTATGTCATCCGGATCGTTAATACCCTTCTTGCACCCACTGACTATCACCATTAGCGCTGTCAGGAGGATCCAAAATCTTGTCTTTTTCATAGTTTTAACATTTTGGCCGCAAAGGTACGAAAAATTTTTGACATACGCAAATAAAATCGACAAAAAATAGCCCTCGGACGTTACGTAGTGGTAACGAAGTGGTAACGTAAATGACAGCTAAATAGCAGTCAAATAGCAGTCAAATAAAAGTCAAATAGCGGCTATCATGAAAATTCTTCGATTTTATTTGCGTATGTCATTTTTTTTGTGTACCTTTGCACGATTTTTAATTTGGATAAATAGGGTCGATTGGATCGACACGTTTAAAGAAACATGGATAAGATACGTAATTTTTGTATTATTGCGCATATTGATCATGGTAAGAGTACCTTGGCGGATCGAATGTTGGAGTTGACGGGAACCGTTGACGTACGGCAGATGGAAGCTCAGGTGCTTGACGACATGGATCTGGAGAAAGAGCGCGGCATCACCATCAAATCGCACGCTATTCAGATGGCGTATAAGGGGTACACCCTCAATCTCATCGACACTCCGGGGCACGTGGATTTCAGTTATGAGGTCTCGCGTTCAATCGCGGCGTGCGAGGGAGCCGTGCTAGTGGTGGATGCCACGCAAGGCGTACAGGCGCAGACCATCTCCAACCTCTATATGGCGATCGAACACGACCTTGAGATCATTCCGGTGCTCAACAAATGCGACATGGACAACGCCATGCCCGAGCGCGTGGAGGACGAAATCGTCGATCTGTTGGGTTGCAAGCGCGAAGAAATCCTCCGTTGTTCCGCCAAGACCGGTGAAGGTGTGCCGGAGATTCTGGACGCCATCGTCGAGCGTATTCCTGCGCCCAAAGGCGACCCGAATGCGCCGCTGCAATGCCTGGTATTCGACTCGGTCTTCAATTCCTTCCGAGGCATCATCGCTTATTTCAAGGTTGTCAACGGTACCATGAAGACCGGCGACCAAGTGCGGTTCGTCAACACCGGCAAGGAATACGACGCCGACGAGATCGGTATTCTCAAACTCGACATGTCGCCGCGCAAGGAGATCTCCGCCGGCAATGTGGGTTACATCATCTCCGGCATCAAGACTTCGACCGAGGTCAAGGTGGGCGACACGATTACCCACGTAGCGCGGCCGTGCGACAAAGCGATAGACGGTTTCGAAGAAGCCAAACCGATGGTCTTCGCCGGCGTTTATCCTATAGAATCGGAGGATTATGAAGATCTGCGTGCTTCATTGGAAAAACTCCAGTTGAACGACGCCTCTCTGACCTTCCAGCCTGAATCGTCTATGGCGCTCGGCTTTGGTTTCCGCTGCGGATTCTTAGGTCTGCTGCACATGGAAATCATCCAGGAACGCCTCGACCGCGAGTTCGACATGGATGTCATCACGACCGTCCCGAACGTCTCTTACAACGTCTATACGAAAGACGGCGGCATGGTAGAAGTACACAACCCTGCCGGCATGCCCGACCTCACGGAGATAGACCGCATTGAGGAGCCGTATATCCGTGCAAGTGTCATCACCACGGCGGATTATATAGGTCCGATCATGACCCTTTGCCTCGGCAAACGAGGCGAACTGGTCAAGCAGGAGTATATCTCCGGTAACCGAATGGAGCTCCTTTTCGACATGCCGCTCGGTGAGATCGTCATTGATTTCTACGACAAGCTCAAATCCATCTCCAAGGGCTATGCGTCTTTCGACTGGCATATGAACGGCTTCAGACCGTCCAACCTCGTGAAATTAGATATTCTCCTTAACGGCGAGCAGGTCGATGCACTCTCTACCCTCACCCATCGCGATAATGCCGTTGATTTCGGTCGTCGTATGTGTGAGAAACTCAAAGAACTGCTGCCGCGTCAGCAGTTCGATATCGCTATCCAGGCCGCCATCGGCGCGAAGATCATCGCCCGCGAAACGGTCAAGCAGGTCCGCAAGGATGTGCTTGCCAAGTGTTATGGCGGCGACGTGAGCCGTAAGCGCAAACTGCTCGAAAAACAGAAACGAGGCAAGAAGCGCATGAAGCAGATTGGTAATGTCGAAGTGCCGCAGAAAGCCTTCTTGGCGGTGCTCAAATTAGACTAGGAATCCAGGATTCCAGTAATAAAAAAATATTTATTTTGATGTTAGTTCAAAAATTCGGCGGGACCAGTGTGGGTTCCGCACAGCGGATGAAAGCGGTCGCGGCACTCATTGCCGACGGCGAGCATAAGATTGTCGTCCTTTCCGCTATGTCCGGTACGACCAATAGTCTCATCCAGGCAACCGAATATATCCGTTTGGGCAATGCGTCCGGAGCTACTGACATGCTCGATAGTCTGGAGACCAAGTACCGCAAGGAGTGTGAGGGCTTGGCTATCAGTTATTCCGTGCTTCAACCGCTCTTTGCGGCCCTGCGTAAGATCTGTCTCAAGCCCTATACACCTCAGACCGACAAGGATGTAGTCTCTTTCGGCGAACTGATCTCCACTACGATGATGGCTACTTACATGGCGCAGCAAGGCGAAGATGTTGTCCTCATGCCGGCGCTCGATTATATGCGCATCAACGCGGAAGGCGAGCCCGATCTGATAGCTACCGAGCAACTCCTTCAGGCACAACTGGCGATCTATGGCACACACCGCTATATCATCACTCAGGGTTTCATCTGCCGCAATGCCGAAGGGGCGGTCGATAATCTCAAACGCGGAGGAAGCGACTATACGGCCTCTGTCGTAGGAGCCTTATTGGAGGCGCAAGAGATACAGATCTGGACTGATATCGACGGCATGCATAATAACGATCCCCGGTTTGTGGAAGGTACCCAGCCGGTGCGTCATATCAGTTTCGATGAAGCTGCAGAGCTCGCTTATTTCGGAGCGAAGATACTCCACCCGACCTGCATCCTGCCGGCTAAAATGCACAATGTACCGGTTCGTCTGCTGAACACCATGTGTCCGGACGCGCCAGGTACCCTTATCGACAACCATACAGCCCCTCAGCCGGTCAAAGCGGTAGCCGCCAAGGATGGTATCTATGCCGTCCGGGTGCAGTCCGACCGAATGCTCATGGCCTATGGTTTCCTCAGCCGCGTCTTTGCTGTATTCGAGAAATACCGCACTTCCATTGATCTTATTACGACCTCCGAGGTTGCGGTATCGATGTCCGTGGATAACAACAGCCAATTGGATGCCATCGTCGCTGAGTTGCGAACATTAGGCACCGTCTCTGTAGAGGACGGGATGACTATTATCTCCGTAGTGGGTGACCTGCGCGCCGACAACCGCGGCATTGAGTCCGTCGTAGTACAGGCACTGAAGGAGATTCCGATCCGTATGATCAGTTATGGCGGTTCAGACCATAACATCTCCCTCCTTATCCATTCGGACTATAAACTGCCTGCCCTTCAAGCCCTTAGCAAAGCCCTGTTTGCATGATTACCGGACATTTCCCCATAGCGCAATTCGAGCGCCTCGAGACGCCGTTCTATTACTACGACATGACGGTGCTTTCCGATACTCTCCGTACCGTCAACCGGGAGCGGGCAGCCGTCAGCGCATCCTGCTCCGCTTTCGACGTGCATTATGCCATCAAGGCTTGTGCTACCGATGCCATCTTACAGAAGATAGCCCAAGCCGGTCTGGGGGCGGATTGTGTGAGCGGCGGAGAAGTGAAAGCCGCTATAGAAGCGGGATTCCCTGCCGATCGGATCGTCTTTGCCGGAGTAGCCAAAAGCGATCGGGAGATTCGCTATGCCCTGGAGCAAGGGATCTTCTGTTTCAATGTAGAATCGTTGGAAGAACTGGAGGTCATCTCTTCTCTGGCGTTCGAAATGGGCACAACTGCTCGTGTATGCCTGCGCGTTAATCCGAATGTTGACGCCCATACGCATGGAAAGATCACCACTGGTCTTAGTGAGAACAAGTTCGGCATCCCGATGCGTTTTCTTCCTCAAGCGGTGGCGTGCTGCTATCGCTTGCCGGCTGTCGAGTTCCTCGGGCTCCATTTTCACATCGGGTCGCAGATCACAGACATGAAGCCCTTTGTCCATCTGGCACATCGCATCAACGAACTGGTGGCGGAAGTGGAGCAGATGACTTGCACCGATCCGAACGGCAATACCGTGCGCCCCACCGTACAGCACATCAATGTGGGTGGCGGTTTAGGGATTCTTTATGAGCACCCGAACCACTTCCCCATTCCCGATTTCAAGGCTTATTTCGATACTTGGCGCACGCATCTGCACGTCCGCGCGGATCAGCAGGTTCATTGCGAATTAGGACGCTCCATCATCGCCCAATGCGGCAACCTCGTCACCCGCGTGTTGTATGTCAAGAAAGGAGAAAACAAACAGTTTGCTATCGTCGATGCCGGCATGAACGACCTCATCCGCCCGGCGATGTACGGCGCTTTCCACCGCGTGGAGAATATCACCCATCCTGAGAAGGAGGAACAGCTATACGATATTGTCGGCCCTGTATGCGAGTCAAGCGATGTGTTCGTAGAGAACTATCATATATCAGCCGTCGAACGGGGCGACCTGCTCGTCATGCGCAGTGCCGGAGCGTACGGAGAGACCATGGCGTCGCAATATAACCTCCGACGTCTGCCGGGACACATCATCTCTTCCCCGAAATAGGGATACAAAATGCCGATAATTGTGAAAAAATAAAATAATATTTGTGTATATCAGAATTATTTTGTAAATTTGCAAGCGATTTTGGAATATAGGAAACCAAAATAATCATTAAATACTAATTTTATTATTATGCTTGAGCATTTGATTCCGGCGTGGATGTTAATCCCGTTCGCAGTGATGTTGTTATGCATCGCAGTGCTGCCGCTCATTCCGCATGTAGGCGAGTGGTGGGAGCACAATTTGCACAAGTTGTATGTCTCGCTGATTCTCGGTGTTCCGGTGGGCATCTGGCTGGTCTGCAACCAGATGGGTCCGGAATTGGAGCATCAGATGATTTACGATTATGTGCCGTTCATTTTGCTGTTGATGGCGTTGTTCGTCACCACCGGCGGTATTTGTATTCGAGGTGACCTGAAAGCGTCCCCTCTGACCAACACCGTTATTCTCGGTCTGGGCTGGGTGCTCGCCTCGTTTATGGGAACGACGGGTGCAGCTATGCTACTGATCCGCCTGCTGCTGAATACCATTAAGCAGCGTAAGTACAAAGTACACACGGTGCTGTTCTTCATCGCTATCGTAGCTAACTGCGGTGGTTTGCTCTCGCCGCTTGGTGATCCTCCTTTGTTCCTGCTCTTCCAGAAGGGTACTCCGTTCGTATGGTGGTTGCAGAACATGATCGGCGAATGGTTCGTCACGGGCGCATTACTGTTGATCATCTATTATTGCGTGGATCTCTATTACTTCAAGAAAGAACCGTTGGAGCACATCCGTGCAGATGTACGCGAAGCTAAACAACTTCGAATGACGGGTCTGATCAATATCTTCTGGCTGCTCGGTGTAGTATGCTCGACGATGTTCATCAACTCCACCTATATCCCGGCAATGGGCGCACATGACGCTCCGTGGTACTTGAAGTTACTGCGCGAATGGGTATTCATCTTGATTATCGCCGGTTCCTGGTTGACAACCAAGAAAGCCGTACGTGTGAACAACAACTACAGCTGGACTCCTATCCTGGAGGTAGCATGTGTCTTCCTGGGTATCTTCGTGACGATGACTCCTGCATTGATGTACCTCCGGCAACATCCGCTGCCCGTTCAGCATGCTTGGGAGTTCGTTTATTGCACGGGTGCGCTGAGTGCTTTCCTTGACAATGCTCCTACCGCGATGGTCTTCCATGCTACGGCTACCACGCTGCCTATTCCTGAGGGTGTAGAGGCGGTGGCTGGCATCGCTCCGGACTACCTCAAAGCGATCTCGATGGGTGCTGTCTTCTTTGGTGCACTCACCTATATCGGCAATGGACCTAACTTCATGGTAAAATCCATCGCAGAGCAAGAGAAGATCGAGATGCCGTCCTTCTTCGGCTATATGATTAAGTTCAGCTTGATCGTTCTTCTGCCGGTATATATTATCGTTCAGCTATTGTTCATCTGATGAGTCTGATTGATAACATCATTACGTGGTATTCGGCGCATATGAATTATGCGTCGATTACTGCGTTAATGGCGGTAGAGAGTTCATTCATTCCTTTCCCGAGTGAGGTAGTCATCCCGCCGGCTGCATTCGTTGCCGGCCAGCCCGACAGCGTCCTTTGCACGACGGGCAATTATCCGGTGGATGTACTGCTGATCATTCTCTTCGGTACCATAGGTGCGATGATCGGCGCGATCATTAACTATGGTCTGTCAGTATGGCTCGGACGACTGATCATCTATAAGTTTGCCGATAGCAAATTAGGACATATGTGCCTGCTCTCAGGCGAAAAACTACAGCGTGCAGAGGAGTATTTCCGTGAGAAAGGCAATGTATCCACTTTCATCGGGCGTTTCATCCCGGGTATTCGTCAGTTGATCTCTATTCCGGCCGGGTTGTGCCGCATGCATTTCGGTGCGTTCCTCTGGTGGACCTTCCTCGGAGCATTCATCTGGAACTGTATCTTAGCCGCTGTAGGTTATGTGGCTGCCGGTCAGATGGACCGCATAAAAGAATATAGCCACGAACTATCCGTGGCTATACTGGTTCTGTTTGGACTCGTAGTGGTATATTTCGTTATACGCAAACTACTCCGGTCGAAACGCAAGGCCTAAGCTTTAAGCCAAGCGCTTATCGCTTTGCGCTGGTCAATTATTTCCGCCAACACACATCCGCCTATCCAGCCTAAGAGCAGGAAAAGGAACAGAAATTTATTACGACCGTTCACGGGTTTCGGATCCACTGCAAAGTGGTTTTCCAGGACTACGGGGGCGGTCGCTAATTGTATCCGTTGGTCCATCCAATTGGTGCGTTTCTGGTGCTGGTAGATATCTTTCAAGAACAAATGGATACGCCAGTCTCCTACCCATACCAGACCACTTTCTATACCCGTCAGAGGCTGGTCGCCATGATGCGCATGGAAATAATAATGCGTAGTGAGGCTGTCTAATTTCAATAACTGAGAATGGTTGAACTGCACCGAACTGAGTGTATTCTTGAGGTACGTCACATAGGCCTCCTGCATCGCTTCGTTGCTGTTGAGCCACTGTAACAGATCCTGCTCTACGAGAGGAATGAGATCTTTGTCGCGCTCTTTAATAAGGAACTGCAGACACAGACGGTCCTGCATCGGTACATCCACGGTGTCTTTGAGCGAAACAGCGCCCTTGAAATCGATATAATCCGCTGTACTGTCACCCAAACAATCGATCACACGATAGGTCTGGAAATCACGTACCTTTTTGGTTTGGATCAGTTCTTTGAGCGGCATGTCATCCGGAAGCATCATACACGAACGCAGCGCCGTGTAACTCTGCTCAAACTGCGTGATGGACGGTCCGTTGAGTACCGCGATCGCATTGACCTTAAAGGTCTGGTTGCCGTGACGCGTATAGTACAACGCCGCAGCGATACCTAAGATCATGATTGTCAGTACAATCCACCAGTAGCGGTAGGTCAGCCGGATCATATGCGCCAGCAAGCGGCCACAGGCGGCCAAGAAACGACCAGTAGCACGGCCACAAGCCACACAAAGGTCGAAGAAATTCATCTCTTTTTCCATATAATATCAATTAATCAATTATCAACCATCATTTCCTTCGGATCCATCCGAAAGCACGGTAGGTCGGCTTCTCGGGTTCGGCCTCAACTTTCTCTTCTTTAGCCTCTTCCTCAACAGTAATGATCACATCGTCTGCCGAGGTAGAAGCAGCACGCTCACGAGGTTGGGTCGGTACCTCTATACCTTCTTCGCGCAAAGTGTCACTCAGGTCAATAAGGGTCGTTTTCTCGTCCTCCATCGGCTTGCTGGCCTGCGGCGGGTAGTTATCCTGGATCGCTTCATCGATCGTCTTTTTCCCTTCTTCGGCATCCTCCGAAGGCAGGCCATCCACCTTATAGCCGGTAGCGATAACCGTTACACGTACTTCTTCGCCCAACGACTCGTCTATGGACGCACCCCATTGCACCTCGATATTATCGCCCACTTCCTGCACGAAATCATTGATCTGGTCGATCTCCTCCATGACGATAGCGTGCTCCGTAGAGCAATAGAACTGCAACAATATACGCTCTGCGCCGTGTACATCGTTCGTATTGACGAGCGGCGAGTTGAGGGCATCTTCGATGGCACTCGTGATACGTTTCTCGCCTTTCGCACGACCGATATTCATGATGGCTACACCTCCCTTACGCAGGGTGTTGCGCACGTCGGCAAAATCGGTATTGATATAACCCGGCACAGTAATGATCTCCGCGATCGAACGGGCTGCGTTCGCTACTACATCGTCGGATTTGCTGAACGCATTGAGGAGGTTCAACTCCGGATATATCTGTTTGAGTTTCTCATTATTGATGATCAGCAGCGCATCGACATGTTTCGCCAGACGTGCCACACCCGTCATTGCTTTCTCTATCTTTTTCTTTCCCTCGAAGGCAAACGGAATCGTAACGATACCTACCGTAAGAATCCCCATGTCCTGCGCTACCTCAGCCACTACTGATGAGGCACCGGTACCGGTACCGCCACCCATACCGGCGGTGATGAACAACATCTGGGTGCCGTCGTTCAATGCCTCGCGGATATGATCACGGCTCTCTTCGGCATACTGGCGGGCGGTCTCCGGATCGCCTCCTGCACCCAAACCCGGGCCTAACTGTAACTTGCTCGGTACCGAACTCTTCACCAGCACCTGGCGATCGGTGTTGCAGACCAGAAAAGAGACATCTTTGAGCCCCTGACGGTGCATGTAGTTAACGGCATTACAACCGCCGCCACCGACACCGACTACCTTAATGATACTATCTTCCGAAAGACCTTCCAAAGGTAATGTTAATAATTCTTCATCCATGGAAATAATGAATAATTAATATTTATAATTACTGTTTATTATTCGCTCTCAATAAACATATCCAACGTGCTCTCTTTGACGCGCTCGAAGAAGTTCGGCCTTTGTACCGGCTGGTTCTTATGCGTGTCCCGGTAGTCCTGTCCTAAGAGGATGGTACCAACCAGCGAAGTATATTGCGGACTGAGGTATTTCTCGTCCGTATCGCGATGGAGCAGCAAGTTATGTGCGCCGTATTGCACTTTCACCGGAGTCTGGCTCTGGATATACTCTGCCATGCCGGCTAACATACTACCTCCACCTGTTATATAAAGCGTTGTGATACGCGATTCTACTTTCTTCAGTTCCTCCATCAGCGGCGCGATGATCTCCTGCAGTTTGATCTCTATCGCCTCCGCTAACTCATTGGACGCAATCACTATATCGCCTCCTATCTCAGGGCTGGCAGGAATACGCAGACGGACGTTCTTCTCCACGAACTGCGGCGCAGCACATCCATACTTACGTTTGAGCACCTCTGCCGTAGCAAAACTCATGCCTTGCTGCTCCAACATACGCGTGATATGATAGCCGCCTTTCGGTACCACTTTGTTGAGCAGATATTGCCCGCCTTTATAGACCGTCAGGGTGGTGGTCTGCGCGCCAAAATCGAGCACGGCGCATCCGCTCATCAGCACATGGTTGCCGTCGCAGGTTGCGAAAGTCGAGAGCAGACATTCCGGACGCACGAAAGCGTGCTCTATACTGCGGCCGGCTTGCGAGAACGATTTCTGCAACTGGGTGTCGATCGCCTTACGGCCGTAGAAAGCGATATAATGTGCCTCCACCAAGGCGGCCCGTTGCTCCGGACCCGGCATATCGTCCTGCTCCACGCCGTCTAACTTAAAGAAGCTCGGCACTAATCCCAAGACCGCCACTTCGGGGTTCCGGGACTCAATCTTCTCCTTGCACTCCCGCTCCATGCCGTCCAATAACTCCTGGCTGATCTCCTTACGGCGTGCCTGGTCGCGACGCGAATGAACCGCTACTATCTGCATCGATTGACCGCCGATACAGATGAAGGCCGTCGGCAGTTCGTCCACGCCGATACGGTTCGCCAGTAGTTTCAGTACTTCCGCGATAACATAACCGGCATTACTCGATTGAGTAATGATGCCTTGCTCGACGCATACGTTACCTAATTTCTGGGGACGCTCCTCCACACCTAATATCTGGAACAGATCCGGCGCCAAGCGTCGTGCTGCCATAGCACGCACGCTATCGCTACCCAAGTCGATAGCTACCAAAGGAAGTGAATCCGCTATTTGAGTCTGCCTTCTTGCCATTCTACTTTAAACTTTAAATCCTCCCTACCACCTGTCCTTTATACCGCAGGTCCACCTCGCGGTAATGCTTGTCTTGTATTGCTTCTGCGCCGTTCTCCAGAAAGGTACGCAGTTTCTTCAGTTTGCTTTCATATCCGCGCATGGGTCCTATCAATGCCCTCGGTACAATAGTACCGCGCAGGTACAGATACACCATCTGCGGCGATTGAACATGTATATACGCCACTCGGCTTTTCCAATACGGTTCGTCTTCGAGCCACTCGGCAAAATCCGCCAGTTGTCTCGACGCGATCTGTACACCGACCGCCCCGCGCGCTATCAGAACGCTGTCTTTCACCGCCGCCCGCACCGGCATCACCCGTCTGTCGCGGTCTATGATATAGGTATCCCCGGGCATCTGAACGCGTAATAGAGGTACGCGTTGCGTGATACGCACCCGCATCTCATTGCGCGGCGTGAGATAACACTCGGCTGTCCGAACCATCGGATGCGCCTCTATCGTGCGCTCGATACGATGGAGCATACCGCGGTCCAGATGGCGTCCCACCGGATAGAGCTCCTCCGATTGCAATAAACGGCTCAACTCGGCTTCCGTCAGGTACATCCGCTCGGCACGGTCGCGTATATCATATCGGAGTGCCGCACAGGGCGTGTCAGTAGGCGTCATACGCACGCCGCTCACTACCGCTCCGATCAGCACACATGCCGTGATGGTGATCCCTATCGCTTTCCATATGATCTGCGCCTTGTACCCCATTCCATCAATTATCAATCATCAATCATCAATGCCTCCGTAATCGGCTGAACGAACCGGTCAATATCGCCGGCACCGACAGTCATGATTACTGCACCTTCGTGCTTACGGCTCGCGAGGTAGTTCACCAACTCCGCTTTCTCCACGATGCGTTTGTTCGGGTTCGTGATACGCTCCAGCAGCATCTCGCTGTTCACTCCTTCTATCGGTAACTCGCGCGCCGGGTAGATCGGCAGCAATACCACTTCGTCCAGCGTGCTCAGCACCCGTGCAAAATCGTCCGCGAAATCACGCGTGCGGGTGTAGAGATGCGGCTGGAACACGCCGATCAGTTTACGCTTCGGGAAGAGCTTGCGAATCGAATCAATCGCCGTCGCTATCTCCTGCGGGTGATGCGAATAATCATCTATGTATGCCACCTCCGGCGTGTTCACATGGATATTGAAGCGGCGAAGAACACCTTTGAAAGATGCTATACCTTCGCGCAGCTTTTCCTCCGATACTCCGTTCAGCCATGCGACAGCCATCGCTGCTACGGCGTTCTCGATATTCACCCATACCGGCACACCTAATTCGACATCCCGTATCACCGCATCCGGAGTATGAAAATCAAACAGGATTCGACCGTCCGACACCCGGATATGATCCGCATAAAAGTCCGCCGGCTCAATCATCGAATAGGTATAGCATTTGACACCGGGTTGCAAACGAGGCTGCACGGCGATGCCCTTCTTCATCACCAGCGCGCCCGTGATCAGACTCGTATAGTGCGCAAACGCTTCGCGGTAAGCCTCCGCGGTTCCGTAGATATCCAGATGGTCAGCGTCCACCGCTGTCACTACCGACATGTACGGCGTCAGATGATGAAACGAGCGGTCATACTCATCCGCCTCCACCACCACATACTCGCTTCGGCTGTCCAACAGCAGGTTCGTATGATAATTCATACTGATTCCGCCCAGGAACGCATTCACACCGTTTCCTTTGCCATTATTCATCAGGTGCGCCAGCATCGTGCTGGTCGTCGTCTTGCCGTGCGTACCGGCTACACAAAGCGCTTTCTTCTCCCGCGTCACCATTCCCAATACCTCCGCGCGCTTGCGGATCGTAAAACCCTGCTCACGCAAATAGGTATAGATGACGCTGTCTTCCGGTACTGCCGGAGTGCGGACTACCAGCGTATCATCAACTGTTAATCCTAAACCTTGGACGTACTCTGCTGCATCTGTGTAGCTAATCTCTATTCCCTCTTCCTCCAATTCCTTCGTCAACGCCGAAGGCGTACGGTCATAACCCGCCACACGATCACCTTTATGGTGATAGTAGCGAGCAAGCGCACTCATGCCTATTCCACCTATGCCAAGAAAAAAAACTGTCATCTCTATTCGAAATCGGGCGCAAAGATACAAAAAAATTTGCACATATGCAAGAATTTTTGTAATTTTGCAGCGTTTTTTTAATCGAATAGGACAAACGATGGCTAAGCAACCGGCAATCATCATCCCCGAAGGGTGTACCAAAGTGCTTCTGCACGCGTGCTGTGCGCCGTGCTCTTCCGCCATCGTCGAGTGGCTGCTGGCGCACCAGGTGACTCCCGTCATTTACTATTTCAATCCCAATATCTACCCGCTTGAGGAATACGAGATCCGCAAGAACGAATCGAAGCGACATGCCGCATCGCTGGGTATCGAATGGATAGACGACGACCGGTTTAAAACCGAAGAACAGCCTTGCGGGTACGGACATGAAGCGTGGCGCGAGGTGGTCTGCGGCTTGGAGCATGAACCCGAACGGGGCAAACGATGCGAAGCCTGTTTCTACTACCGCTTGCTCGCTACGGCGCGAAAAGCCCAAGAACTGCACATCCCTTTCTTCGCCACCACCCTCGCCTCGTCCCGATGGAAGAACCTCGACCAGATCAACGCCGCCGGACTGAAAGCAGCGAAAGAAGTTAACAGCACCCCGCATGGCTATCCGTGTGGCGAGACGCTCGCCTTTTGGCCTCAGAACTGGAGGAAAGACGGATTACAAGAACGACGAAATGAATTACTGAAAGAATATGGTTTCTACAATCAGATCTATTGCGGTTGCGAGTTTAGCATGCCTCCTGACATGCGTTAAACTCTATGCGCTGCCGCATTATGAGTTGGCATACCGGCTCTCGGGTTCGGGAGCGATGATGATGAAGGACGGTAAGGTAGATCCGTTCATCCAGCGCCCGGTGCTCGGAGGACAGTTCGCGGTGGAGTTCCTGCCCACCGGACGATGGCATTGCTTACAGCAATGGAACAACGCCTCTATCGGTGTCGGGGTCAGCTATCTCAACCTCGGCAATGAAACCAAGTTAGGTTCTGCCATCGCCGCTTATGCCTATATGAACCAGCCTTTCTATAACGGCAAACATTTCGCCATTGGTCTGCGTCCGACGGTCGGTCTGGCGGCCGTTACCAAACGGTACTCTAACACCTACGAGGGAACCCATAAATACCAAGATCATGAAGGTGCCAACTGGTCCATCGGCTCTATCCTCAATGCCTATCTCGCGCTGGAGCTATACATGGATTTTCCGATCAAGGACGGCTGGGCGATCACGCTCTCCGGAGGATGGCATCATATCAGTAACGGTTCGTTCATGCACCCCAATGCCGGTTATAACCTCTTCGGCGGAGAGTTGGGAGTAAGATATCACCCTCAAGTACAAAGGAACAAGGTACAAAGTACGAAGGAATTAGCGGACACGACGCGGATCTACGAAGCGCCAGCCCCCGACGTGCCGCGCAAACTCTATGACGGCGTGGATAAGAAATGGGCGGTGGAGATCAGCGCCACCGGCGGAGCAAAGCAGAACTACTACGGCGACAACCGCAACGGACAGAAGTTCTTCGGTGTGGCTACCCTCAAAGCAGCGGCGTACTGGGTGCCCCTCTCTATCTTCCGTATCGGAGGCGGGTTCGATGCTTTCTACGATGGATATTATGGTAGCGTGAGTGATCAGTTCGCGAACCTGCCGGGGAACGAAGGAGCCACACTCACCTATTTCGGAAAGACCTTCCTCAAGCATAGCGAAATAAAGAACTGTTTCCGCGTCGGGTTCAGTATTCAGCCGGAGTTCATCATCGGCAACCTGACCGCCGGCATCCATGTGGGCTTCTACCTGTATGATCCGGTGAAGAACCTCGAGCCGTTCAAGGAAGCCGAAGCGGCTGACCAGAAAGGAGAATCGCTCCATCGTGGTCTTTTCTACGGCTATGATTTCTCCAAAGCCAGCAATTATCAGGACGGATGGTGTTACATGCAGTTCGTGCTCAAGTATCATGTACTTGACCACCTCTTCGTGCAATTAGGATTGAAGACCCACGGCGTCCGTGCCGAGTTCATTGACGCCGGAATAGGCGTTGCTTTTTAGAGTTTGAGCAGTTTGTCCTCGAGCATATAGACATGCTCCACCGGTACCCCGTGCTCGACGAGATCATGGCGGTCAGGACGGAAGATAGCGAAGAACTCCTTCGGACCTTTGCATAACTGCCGCGCCTGGCGATAGTACTCATAGGCCATCATCCGGTCACCTTGCAGCAACAAACAATGCCCGTAGTTCATATAATCCATCGCCGACTGACTTCCCCCACGCAGCTGGTGTAAGAGCCATGGAGCGGCGACGTCAATACGATCCCATAACAGATCCATGCGCCCCACCGACAGATACATGATAGCTATCTGTTGCGCGCGTTCCTGCGACTCGCCTACGATGGCGCTGAACACCCATGTATCCGGCAGCATCTGGATCAGACCCTGCATGTACTCCTGTTCGGATTTGGGAATCCATCCCATGACGCCTTCGATATTATTCTTATCGCCCGTCAGTTCGAGTAGGTTCTGCAGCTCTTCCGGCAGGTCCTCCACTTTGAGGTCGCCCGAAGCGATCTGCTCACGCCAGTTTCCTTTGACCGATCGAACCAAGGCGCACAAGGTCTGAAAAGCCTGCTCTCCCTCGTCCTCCAGCTCATCGATAGCGGCCATGAAGGCGTTCTGTATATCCGCAAAGAAATCGATCCGCACATCATTATGCGCCATCAGGATGATGAGGTTGGCCAGGCATTGTTCGGCTACCACATCGTTCGAAGCGTTGATGCCCTCTATCAGGGCATAGACCGCCTGTTCGTTGAAGCACTCACGGACGTTCTTCGCAAGCGCTCCCACCGCCATCAGGCCCATAGCGGCTTTATCCTCCTCATTGAGCACCGAGGCAAACCATTGCCAGTCGCTCTCCTGGAACTGCACACAGTTGGCGAAATAATGCATTACCGACTGGGCACTATTGGGATTGAAACCGTGCATCTCGGGCGACAGACCGCGTTTGAGACGCAAGGACGCATAGGACGCATCGACCAGTCGATAAGTCTCCAGCGTCAGTCTGTCCAGCGTCGCCTCACGCTCGGGATCATTACCCGTGAGCCATTCGTCAAAAACCGACTGATACTCCTGACCGATGGACACAAAAGCCTCCTCGTAGGGGTTGTTCTCGCCTAACTCATTGAGCCATGCACGCACGATCACCAGCGCATGGTCTATCATACGCTCCCCTAACGCACGCTCCAGCGTTAATATTTGATCATCCAAGCTCTGTGACACCTTACACCGTACACCTTACACCGTACACCCTTAAATCTCCGATTTAATCAAATAGTCGTTTCGGCTCGGACTGTTGCGGATGACCAGTTCGGCGAGGAATCCCGCGAGGAACAGCATACAGCCGAGAATCATCATCAGAATAGCTATATGGAAATAGGGGTTGACGCCCACCAGCATCGCAGGCACGCCGTTCGACAGGGCGTACAACTTCATGCTGCCTACTACCACCACCGCGATAAAGCCGATGAAGAACATCAGACTGCCGACAAGACCGAAGAAATGCATCGGCTGCTTGCCGAATTTATTGAGGAACCAGAGTGTCAGCAGGTCGAGGTAACCGTTCACAAAACGGTTAAGACCGAACTTGCTTACGCCGAACTCGCGCTTGCGGTGTTGAACTACTTTCTCGCCGATCTTCGTGAACCCGGCGTTCTTCGCCAAGTACGGGATGTACCGGTGCATCTCGGAGAACACCTCGATGTTCTTCACCACCTCTTTGCGATACGCCTTCAGGCCGCAGTTCATGTCGTGCAGCTGAATACCCGTCACCTTGCGTGCCGTAGCGTTGAAGAGCTTCGACGGCAGGTTCTTCGTCAACTTGTTATCGTAGCGTTTCTGCTTCCATCCGCTCACGAGGTCGTACCCCTCCTCGGTAATCATCTTGTAGAGCGCCGGGATCTCGTCCGGACTGTCTTGCAGATCGGCATCCATCGTGATCACTACATCCCCTTCCGCTGCTTTGAAACCGCAGTACAAAGCCGCACTCTTTCCGTAATTCCTACGGAAACAGATACCACGCACAGGAGAACTTTCTACTTTCTGCTCTCCAACTTCTCTCAACTCTAAACTCTCAACTCTCAACTTTTCTATGACTTCCCACGAATCATCCGTCGATCCGTCATTCACGAAAATAACTTCATAGGAGAACTTATTCTCCTTCATCACGCGTGCGATCCACTCATACAGCTTCGGCAGCGATTCCGCCTCATTGAAAAGAGGCACTATAACCGATATATCCATGTCTTAATTCTTTTGCGGCTGCAAAAGTACTACTTTTTTTTGATATACGCAAGAAAAAGCGAAGATTTTTAGTAGAAAGACGAAAGACAAAAGTCAAAAGATATTATACTAAGCTCTGCGCGAGAGTAACCGAATCGCGTATTAACCACGCGTTAATCACGTGTTAATAGCCTATTATACCATCGGCGCAGACCTTATATTTTCTATAAGTGCCAAGGAGAGAGTGGTTGAAACCCAATACGGGTGCACACTGCCAATTGTATTCCACCCGAATGGATAGATTTTACGAACCCGCATATGCCTGAAAATGAGCACTTTCTGAACATGATGTAAGGGGCATCTCGGAGTAATCTCGGAGGCATCCCGAGGGCAACCTACCTCAGCGCAAGACCGGGGGTGAAGAGGGGGGATTATTTCAGGTAAACCATAAATATCCCGTCTTTTCCGGCGCGAATATAGGCATTAAGCCAATTTGTCTGACAATAATTTTATGTTCGCTCATTTGTATAGGTCGCATAAACGTACACAAATGATGCTGTAAAAGTACAACAAATTTCTGACATATGCAAATTTAGATGTCATTTTCAATCATTTTTTTACTGCCGACCTTTTACACCGAATATCTAAATCGCCGACATATCTAACCCGGACTTCTCTATCTTCCGGGTACTTTCTTCGGCGATCATTATTCCCGGTGTATATATTCCCGGCAACTCTATCTTCCACACATAAAACAACCTATTATACACACACCTTAATTATCACACGCACGCATACAAAGACGGAAAGAAGGCAGGAAGAACGATAATGGACACTATAGAACTAATCGCCTTATCTCTCTGCCAGTTTACACTATTATACCGGCTTAAACATAAAGGCGATAATGGAAATAGTGTCCAATGATAGATGTAAATGTGAACAATATCGGCTACTAAACGAAAAGCCCCGGAAGCGAATCAAGCCTCCGGGGTTCTTCTTGCATATATCGACCTAATCCATAACAATATCGTCGATGAGGTTCAGATGTCTACATCATACAAGATTTAATGTTCAGCGAGTAGTTTTTCCTTCTGTGAATTAAACTCTTCCTGCGTTAATACTCCGGAATCAAGAAGTTCCTTTAATTCTTTTAGCTTAGTAACTGTGTCTTTTTGATTTGTTGGTGTTGCCGCTTGTATATTCGTTTGTATATTCGTTTGTTTATCTTTTGCTACTTTGCGATATGCGAGTACAAACGTTGTTCCTAATATTGCACCCATGGGGAATGAGATAAACAGTATCATGCGGAAAACGAACTCATCCATTGAGAACATATCTTCAATACTTCCTCCAATAATGAGACAAATTAGGATGAAAGATAATATCCAACCTATAATTATTCCAAATAATATGGAAATTCCAATGGGTTTTTCTACTATATAGTTACTTTGATGCTCAGAATCGTCTATTACATTAAACAACTCTTTAGAGCATCCACACTCAGGACATTGATCAGGTACTGATCCCTCCACAAATTCTTTTTGACAAACCGGGCAAATATATTCTTTCATATTCATCTCCCTTATACGTGTCGGGCGCAACTTTTAAATTTATAATATGTGATTATTAGATTTGAAAGGCTCTCTATAGTGTATTTATTCCACTCGATTCTTTTTATTGTAATCTAAAATTAACTGGTAAGGTATATTTTACCCTAACTATTTTCCCATTCTGTATACCGGGTTTCCATTTGGGCATTAACTTCATAACTCGTACTGCTTCTTTGTCAAGCGAAGGATCGCCAGCAGATTTAATTACCTCGACATTCCCAATGGAGCCGTCTCTATTTACAATGAATTGACATATGGTTCTACCTTGAATTCCACTTTCTTGAGCGATAGCGGGATATTTTACATTATTAGCTAGGAAGCTCCATAATGCCTGCTGCCCTCCGGGAAATTCCGGCATCTTTTCAACGACAGCAAAAACTACGTCCTCATCCTCCTTCTCTTCATAATTGTTAGATGCGGATTGCGCATTTGATTTTTTACTCGGTTGCCTTACTGGTTTTTGAAGATTCGCTATAAAATTATTTTCTGCGATGTAATCTTTGTTAACCTCCATTAACTGTGATTGAGTTGGAGCAATGGCTTTTTCATTTTGAAGTTTAACAAGACTTCCATATTCAAGTGGTTGTTTGTTTTCTGATGAAGAAATTTTAACTTGGGATAGTCGGAGATCAGTGGCATTATAAAATACGAACCTCGCGCCTGCGCACCAAATTGTTATCTCGTATGGGCACTCGTAACGCCCTGAATAACTGAGTTGATATTCAACGGGAAATCTTAGAAATTCTTTCTTGCATCTTTTATATGTTGCATCAAATTGTTTTGATAAGTCCTTCATCGCATTTTTGTTATCTGGTATTTGGGCTATGGGTACAATGTTCATGCGACCGACAACTCCATTATATTTAGAAGGTACTAATTCCATTGGTTTATACCATTTCCCTGCATTATATGTTGCCATTATTTGAGGAGGTTTAACTTTCCCCTTGATACTTGATTTCTTCTTAGAGTTACTTGTCATTTCAAAAGAAATAGAGATTACACGCCCAAGATAGTCAGTTTTATATTTAGCATCGTTAATATAGTATGTGGCATTGGGCATAGCTGCCATATTAAGCAACATTTCATCAAGGACAACAACCCCTTGGTCTTTTGATATTTCCCCCAATACTTTATGTCCTTCTGTAGATAATACTACCCATTTATCGTCACCTTCTTTATTGCTTAATTGTAATTGATGAGGTTTAATGAATGATATTTTCTTTGGGTATAGGGAATCTAATCTATTAGCAAGAACAGCCCAATAGTATAGCATCGTCATATTATTTGCCAAGAGATTATTTTCCCATAGTTTTTGTAGTTCCAAAATAGAGGGATGATTGTGAGATAGTAACTCTGCTGAAGAGATTTGATGGGATGGGTATTGGAAATCATCTATTTTCCGGATGATTTTTTCACGTACAGCCCCATTAGCCATAAGTCCTATAGGTTTCAAAGAACTACACCAAAAATAACTTGCAATAAGTTGCTTCTGTCTTTTGGACATTTCTGCGTATTGACCATCCCCAAAAGTGTACATGTCATAGAATTTATCAATAGAATCCAATGCAGTAGTGTCAATTCTAAAATCAGCCAATTTCTGCGCGTCCTTTGATAACGATTCTTTTATTTTATCATTCAGAATGCCTTCCCAAGCATTATTTGCTTGCTTACTTACTTCATCTACTACTATTTTAGTAGCTGTTCCTGTTGGGTCTGTAAGCCAATCCATCAACCCTTGCGCTGAAGTGTGAACAGAAAGACTAATAAGCCATATTGTAGCAACGGCTTTACATGCCTGCATTTTATTTATTCTTAACATAATCAATAAATTGTTGCTCATTAGTTGTTGTTTGTTCCCTAAGATCGTTACTTATAGTTGCAATCTGTTTTTCCATGCTTTTAAGTAGTGAAACATAACATGATTCCATATAAGCAAGACGAGTATAAATAATATCTTCTGAAAGGTTAGACCCCGCCCATCTTTCTGCTAACATTTTACCTCCTCGAACCATGAGCCTGCCAAACAGACCTCCGGCAAACCAACTAGCCACACTAGCAGCGTCATCAATATTTTCCCTTGATCTCTGATAATTCTCTTTTGCCTGTTGGATACGCTCTAAGATGTCTTTATCAGATACGTACCCCATTTTAAGTTGCGGGATAGTCAAGCGCATTGGGGTAAACTGTTTTAGTCCCATCACCTGACTAAATCTTGATCTTCCTGCATTTACAGCCTCGCAATACGCATCGGCTTCTAATTGGAGATATTGTCGCAACTGGTCACTTGATAGATTTTGTTTTACAATAGACGCAAATTGCCTTTCGATTACAGCCGGGTCATCTGAAAATTCTTCTAAAGCAGCATATTGATAACAAATATTCTCAAAGCTTTTGTAGATATATGTGTGAGTTTTACGAGAGATAACATACTGTAGACGATACAAATTTAGAGCTTCATTTTGAATAAAATTAGGCATATTACCCTTCATTATGTCCTTTCTCTCTTTGGCACGAGTACTTAATTCATTATTAAGCGCTTGCATATCGGAATCTGTGATAACATCCTGTAGCATCATCAATTCTGCTAATGGCACGGAATCTAAAGATTCAAAAACACATTCTTTAAAGGTTCCATACAAAATATCCTGATGACTTGGGTTCTTTTGAAGATATGCTAATAATTCTTTACCATTAAATGAGTATAGTTGCGCTATTATTTGGCGCTTTTTCTTATTGAGGACATCGGTTAGTAGATTTATGACCAAAGAATCGTTAGCACTTTTCCGGTTTATCTCCTCTAATTGGTCGTAGTTTAATTGTTCCAAGTTGGGATGAACCAAAGCTAAAGCATCTTCTATAATAGGAAGCAGAGAAGAGTCTGCTGTAACATGATACTCCAGCAAACGCACGTAATTGCCATCCTTCCATGCTTCAAAAATTTGATCCTCGGTCTGAGCATTTGTTGTAAATATACCACAAACCGCACAGACAATTAGGCAAAAATTTTTCAATTTCATAGTACTATAGTGATATAAAATTTTCATTTTCTTCAAAATTTTCTTCGAGTTTTTCCTGCTCTTCTGTTGTGTCCTCAACACAGTCTTCATATACGTAATAGTCAGTCGCCGGTTTGGAATAATCTATATAAGCTTTTGTATATGGCTGATAGGAAATATTATCTATCTTCCATGTACCTTCATCATTCGTCATTACTACGCATGTCGGCACGTCTCCTGAATAACCGCAACTTACCGTTACTATATACGAGTGATCTAAGTTCTCGTTCGGCTCAATTCTTTCCAAACGCATGCATTCATCACCAATACCAAAGTCTTGATTACTAGTCAATACTAAACAATCCCAACACGAAGTATAATGCATGAATCGTTTAGTCTCAAATATTTCGAATCCTCCCCATTCTTCAATTTGATCGAAAGAAGCAGTATAGTATTTCTGAAGGATAGCCATACAGGTCTCATCATCATTTGGGGCAGGCACGCTATCGGTATTTACAGAAGTCGAAGCAATAGCATCTTCCTCTTCAGTATTCATTGTTTCGTATTGCTCCAATTCTTGCTCTTCACTCAGTGGCAATGTACTTAGAATGACACAACTGGATACGAAAATAGAAAGGCCTAAAGCAATGCCGACAATTTGCCCCTCCGTAATAGGTCTTTTCCCTTTATCTGTATTTATCTTTATTTTCGCTAATAATTGCTGCCAAGTAAGGTTTTCGCTTTGAGGTAAATCAAATACCTTCTTCAGTTCTATAGCTCCCTTTATCAGAGTAAAACCACAACTTGCTACAAAAAAAAGTGAAAGATAGATATATATTTCCTCCATGTGAAATTTTACACCATGATTCATTAGGTCATTAAAACCATAAAGTCCCCAGATTATTAAAATATATGACGTTAGCCCACACGCCATAGACAGGTAATAATATGTAAGAATAGCGGCTTTGTTCAGTCTGGGCTTTTTTAGTTCTTTGAAATATGCGATGAGAGAGAAAATACAGATAATACCGGAAAAGAGTAAGACAGAACAGATAGTAGATATAGTTCCTCGATATTGCATCAATACTATCGGTTCTTGTATATCTCCGATGAAGCCACTTGAACGTAAGAACTGGAGTATTAGCCCAAGCCATCCACCTCCGAATAATGAAATGTAATTATCCACATTAAACAGCTCTCCGATCATACCAGTCAAAGCGGATAATGCATACGCGACAAAGATGAATAACAACGCCCAACTGGTTAAATAAAATGGAGCGTTCGATAATCTCTTAATTTGATTTCTGTCAAATTGGCGATAGGTTTGAGCCAATTTTTTTCTAGTGGAAAACTGATATACCACTAATGCGATAAGAAGAATAAAAAATAGTGTCATACAGGTATATTTTTATTGTCATATATACGAAAAGCGTGGAGAGTTATACTCTCTACCGACTAACAGGCTCTGGAATAACCTTACGAAAAATAAAGAGAATAATGTGCTCCACGCTACATATACTGATAGATACTCAGCATATATACGCAGAAAGCAATTACTTCCCCCTTTCGATGAAATTTTCCAGATTTCGTTAGTTCGGAGTTGTGTTAAAGTACGCCTTCTGGTTTTTGGGTTTCTCTCCAAAAACGCTGCAAAGATACTACTTTTTTTTGATATACGCAAGAAAATCAAAGATTTTTTTTGGTAGTTTTTTTAAGAACATAAACATAGATAAACCCTTTTGAAAGCTTTTGCGGAAGAGAAGGGGGATTCGAGGGCACCGACATTGCCTAATGGCAATCCCACCTCGAAACCCAACAAGCTGCCGCTGGCACCTTGTTCAAAGAAAAAAAAGAGCGAGAGGGGGGATTCGTAAATTGCGGAGCAATAATCGACAGAGCGAAGCGGCGGAGCAATAATCGTTCGAGCGTAGCGAGATAAGAACCCCCAACCAAGGGGTGAGAAGGCTCGCCGCCTTCTCTAAAAAGAAAAATAGGAGCCTTCTGGTTCCTATTTTCTTTTTAAGCGGAAGAGGGGGGATTCGAACCCCCGGTACAGTTACCCGTACGACAGTTTAGCAAACTGTTGGTTTCAGCCACTCACCCACCCTTCCTTTCGCTTGCATCAAGGCTCAGTACGATTCGCGACCGCGTCGCTCATATGAACTTTCGCCTTGTGCTACGCTCTCCCCTAAAATTAAAATTTTCGGGGGCCCCGTTTGGAGCATTGAGGTGGCAATTCGTTGCTAAAATCGAAAAGCGGGTGCAAAGGTACTACAAAAAATTGATATACGCAAATATTTTTGTGATTTTTTTTGTTTATACCACAAAAAAGTTGTAACTTTGCACCCGAAAACATATTTATTATGCCTAAAAACACCGAAATAGAACGTAAGTTCCTCGTTACATCCGATGCCTTCAAAGCGCAGGCAACGGGATCGCATGAGATCACCCAGGCTTACCTATGCAAAGAGCCGGGCAAGACCATCCGTCTTCGCATACGCGACACGCGCGCTTTCCTTACTATTAAATCCGCGCAGCTGCGCGAAGGGCTCGCCAAGTTCGAATGGGAGAAAGAGATCGACCTCGCCGATGCACGGGAGATGTTAGCTATATGCCTGCCCGGCGAGATCCATAAGACCCGTTACATCATCCCGGCGCCGCCTTATGAGGGCGAACCGCGATGCTGGGAGGTCGATGTGTTCCACGACCGGCTCAACGGACTCGTGCTCGCGGAGATAGAATTAGGGGATGAGCATGAACCTTTCACACGGCCTTCGTGGCTCGGCGAAGAAGTGACAGGACAACCGCAGTATTATAATGCTAATATGTAATTGTATATGAAAAAAATCTTCCTTTTTATCGTAGCAGCCGTTCTTTTTGCAGGCTGCGAGAAACAGAAAGACGATCCCACGCTGGACCGATCGGGTTTTGTAGTGATCACCGATGTTATTCCGGATGCTATTTTAGAGATCCGTTATTACAGTACCTATAATTTTGTGGGCACACGCATCGACGGCTACCTGCAACCTGTAGCACTATTGACCAAAGAAGCAGCGGACTCCCTCAAAGCCGTCAGCGACGATGTGAAAGCGCAGGGTTACCGCCTGAAGATCTACGATGCATACCGTCCGCAGATGGGTGTGAATCACTTCGTGCGCTGGGCGGAAAACATCGCCGACACAATGATGAAATCTTATTTCTATCCCGACTTGAATAAATCCGTGCTCTTTGAACAAGAGTACATCTATGAGCGCTCCGGCCACACACGCGGCTCGACGGTCGATCTCACGCTCTTTGATATGAGGACCGAGAAAGAAGTGGACATGGGCGGCACGTTCGACTGGTTCGGTCCGGAGAGCCATCCCGATTTCTGCGGCAACCCGGAGACAGGCGTCTATACCGGCGACAACTCCAAGTCTCCCGCCGGACGCAGTATCACCGCCGAGCAGTTTGAGAACCGGATGATCCTCCGCCGAGCAATGCTGCGCCATGGGTTCAAAACGCTGGATTCCGAATGGTGGCATTTCACCCTCGCCAACGAACCCTATCCGGACACCTATTTCAATTTCCCCGTCCGTCCTTAACCCTTCGCCCGAAACTCGCCGGGAGTGATGCCGGTGTGGCGTTTGAAGAAGCGGCTGAAAGAAGGCGAATCGGCATAGCCGAGATGGTCGCTGATCTGCTGCACGGACAAGTCCGGACGGGAGGTAAGAAGGTTCTTCGCCTGCGTAGCCAGGTACTGCTCGATATAATCGCTGGCGGAGAGGCCCACTTCATTTTTTATAACCACCGAGAAATGGCGCGTCGTAAGATGCGCTTTTTCTGCGTAGAAAGCGACCTCATGCTGCTCACGGTAGTGCATGGCCAAGAGATGGCAGAACTCATTGAAGACGGTATATCCGCGGTTATGCAATCTGGCATCATCGTCCATCTCGCGGCGGAATGCGTCTAACATATCCGTCATGATATCGGTCTGCGACAGGAGCATCTCATGGCGGTGCGGGAAACGGGAAACAGGCGTGTTACTGATGATCTCCATGAGTTCGACAGCTTTCATGTATTGCGCCATCTCCTCATCCGTCAGCAAGCAGGCAGGGAGGTCATGGAACTTATTGCGGTCATGCGTCATCCTCCTTTGGGTCATTTCCTGCTCAAAACCGATGGAGTGCATAATAATCGTAATGGAGTAATCGGGACTGCATTCGATAGGGTGTATAATATGGTTCGGAAGGATCATCGCTATTTCGTTGGGACGAAAGACGACCTCGCGCATATCATATAGAGCGCGTGACGAACCGGAATGGCAGATGAACAGCATCAGATAGGGCGAGATAATATCTCTGTTATAAACAGGGAAACCGTGTACATTGCGTATCACCGCCACTTCCTTCTTTTCGATCGTACGGTACGCCTCCTCAAAAATACGTCTTGTTTCCATCCTTCTCCGCTTATTCATTAAATCCGACGGCAAAAGTACTGCTTTTTTTTGACATATACAAGCCTTTTTTGATAAAAATCTTACTTTTGGTCAATAATTCCCCATAAATAGGTAATGCGTATGTGCGCGAAAAGCAGTAATTTTGCCCCCACAAATTAAAATTTGCGGGGACCCCGGAATAGAAGAATAGAAAAACTCTTAAAAAAAGGAGGTAACAATGAGAAAGATTGGAATGATGTTGGCAATGCTTGTATGCGCAGTGATGGCGCAGGCAGGCGAGTATGCCTATCTGGTGTTTGTGAACCAGAGTAACGACACGACAGCGCTGTCGGTGGCCGACATGACGCTGAAAGTCAATGAGAACAGCCTGACGGTAACCAACGCCGAGGGCACAGTGAACTTCACGTTAACGGAATTGCAGTTCATGCAGTTCATGACCGAAGAGGGACAGATGGCACAGAAACTATCCGACGTGCTGGATGCCAATGCGCCGATAGACGTCTATTCGATCTTGGGCGTGAAGGTCGGACACTATAACAGTCTGCCGGATGCGGCTGGAGTGCTCGGTAAGGGCAGTTATGTGATTACAAATGGGAAAAACTCACAAACTATCGTTGTGAGATAGTTAAGCGTTTAGTGTTTAGTGTTTAGTGTAGTTTAAAGGAGAAAGTTATGAAAAGAATAATCGGATTAGTAGTTAGCGGATTAGCAGTTAGCGGTCTGCTAACAGCCCAGACGCTGAATGTGCAGGTGGGCAATGTGCTGTATCAGTTCCCTGCGGCGCAGACCGCTCAGATGCCGTACGAGAACGGTTCGAGTTTGACCGTCATGGGCAAAGTGTTCAACCTCAGTGAGATAGACAGTATGTATATCGACGAGACGGCTGTGACGGACAACACCGTGACGGTGGCATACAATGACGCGAGCGCCGACATCACGGTAGCCGGTAACATCGCGCGTTTCCTTACTATCGCGCAATCAGGCGCACACGTGAGCATCATCCAGAGTGCCGACGTAGCACAGGAGATCACCTATACGCTCTCGGGTACTTCAACCGACGGCGGGTTCTACAACGAAGGTGCTTATAAGGCAACCGTGGAACTGGACAACCTCCATCTGACGAACGTATCCGCTACTTACTCCGGCGCGGCTATTCATATCCAGAACAGCAAGCGTATCAAAGTGAAACCGCTCAACGGCACGACCAACACCCTCGTGGATGCAGCGGGCGGCAAGCAGAAAGGATGTCTGTATATCAAAGGTCATGCGGAGTTTGCGCAGAAAGGAACGCTCAACGTCACCGGTAACGTCAAGCACGGTATCAAGACCGGCGAGTATTTTAGTATTAAGAACTCCACTATCAACGTCCTCTCGGCAGTGGGTGACGGTATCAACTGCGAGCAGTTCTTCCTTATGGAGAGCGGTACGATAACCATCAACAACGTCGCCGACGACGGCCTGCAATGCGACATCGAGGACACGACCGTCGGTTCGACCGGCGAGACCGTGGATCACGAAGAAGAAGACTCGGGTAACATCTATATCTCCGGCGGCACGCTGACGATGAACATCACCGGTGTGGCTTGCAAAGGTATCAAAGCAGAGGGCAACATCGCCATCAGCGGCGGCGACATCACGATTAGCACTTCCGGCATCGGAATGTGGGACACGGAGGATCTGGAGACCAAGGCAGCGGCTTGTATCAGCAGCGATGCGAACATCACCATCTCCGGCGGTACACTCAATCTCACGTCCACCGGTTCGGGCGGAAAAGGACTCAAGTGCGACAGCCTGCTGACCTTCACCGGCGGCACGATGACGATCAAGACCACCGGCGCACTCTACTACAACAACGGCACGACCGAGAACACCAACTACACCGGTAATACCGATAATATAGATAGCAAATATTACTCTTCGCCGAAGGGTATCAAAGCCGGCACGAAGACCGAGTCGGGCAGCGGATGGTCTGTGACCTACACCTACGCAGGCGGTATCGTCATCAGCGGCGGTAAGATCTCCGTCAGCACGTCGGGACGCAATGCCGAGGGTATCGAGAGCAAGAGCACGCTCGTCATCAACGACGGCGAAGTGGTGATCAATGCGTACGACGATGCTATCAATGCCGCATCGGACCTCACTATCAACGGCGGTTTGGTGTATGCACGCTCGACCAATAACGATGGTATTGATGCCAACGGAAACGTCTATCTCAAAGGCGGTCTGGTCTATGCCATCGGCGCTTCGAGTCCTGAAATGGCGATAGACGCCAACAGCGAGGAGCAGAAGAAACTCTACGTACAAGGCGGTACGATCGTGGCTATCGGTGGTCTGGAGAGCGGCGCCAGCCTCACGCAGAGCTGTTATAAAGCATCGTCGTGGAGCAAGAACACCTGGTATGCCCTGACGGTCGGAAGCAATGTGTTTGCGTTCAAGACCCCAAGTAGTGGGGGTAGTAATCTCATCGTCTCCGGTGCATCGACGCCTACGCTCAAATCGGGCGTTACCGCCAGCGGCACGGAGATCTTCGACGGTGTCGGGTTCTATCCGGCAGAAACCACAGGCGGTTCGTCCGTATCGCTCAGTTCGTACACCGGCGGCGGTGGAGGTCCCGGCGGCGGACACGGAGGATGGTAATGACAATAGAACATCCCCCACTCCTGTTCGGGAGCGGGGGATGTTCTTTTAGCGGCCGCTAAAAAAGATTCTCGTTTTCATCTTATCGTGATAACTTATAGATTTCATTTACCTTTCTCCCGGAACTCGGATGGAGTAAAACCGGTAGAGGCTTTAAAACAAGTAGCGAAATAATGAGGATTGCTGAATCCGCAATCATAGGCCACTTCCTTGACAGACAGATCGGTCTGTCTCAAGAGCGTACAAGCATGTTTGATTCGCGCTTCTTGCAGGAAATCCTTCGGCGAGAGGTTGAATAGTTCATGCATCTTACGGTTCAACGACGAGCGGCTCATGCCCATGGCGGTCATCAGATCATCCACACTGATCTCCACATTGCCCATGTTCGCTTCCATGAAAGACGTGAGCGACTGCAGGAACTGCTCGTTTTTATTCAAATAGCCGGCGACCATCACCTCGGGGATATTGGTCGTTGGTCTTTGATCGTTAGGCCCCACCCGGCCTCCCCGTAAATGGGAGGGGAAAGGGTAGTTGGTCGTTTGAGCCAAGCGTTCCTGTACATCCAGATAGGCCTCTAAGGCTTCCTTACGTTTTTTCTTGAGGGCGCGCATGTGCAGCAAAGAGATGATGATGGTGAGCAGCGCAGCAAAAGCCCCGAAAAGGAGGATTGTCTGTCCGAGAGTACTTTCCATGAAAGTCGGTTTGACGATGATGGTGAGCCTCCGCACGTTGTTCTGCCACTGCCGGTAGGCGTTGGTCGAGCATAACTCCAGGAGGTATTCACCGGGGTGCAGATCCGGCAGTTGTATCTCTGCGACCGGAGTAGCCGCACTCCATGACGAGGCAGGCGTTCCTTTCTTGTAGAAACGGTATTGGTATAGTACGGCGCCACAGTTCCGGAAATCCAAGGTAGAGAACCACACGCCCAGACTGCGCTCGCGCGGAGAGAGCACGACACTACTCAAGGTATCCACACCATACTCCATCGGGCCATTGCTCCGCTGGATGGCACTGATGGCAATGCGGACAGGTAGAGTGTCGGGGCGCAGATCCGATTTCTCCACCAACAGCAGACCGTCATGAGGTGCCACTAAGATACGTCCGTCGCCGAGATCCAAGGGCGGGACTTCGCCAAGAATAAGATGTTGATGGTCCGGATAATTGAAGAACGCACTACCGAAATTAGTCACGCGCTTTGTGCGGGTATTGAGCAGACTCAACGCGCTATTTCCCTGTAGCAGGAGCGTGCTGTCGTTCCATGGCATGATCTCATAAACGATATCGCTTGCCAAACCGTCTTTCGTCGTCAGGTGGTCAAAATGCCAGTTTCCCGTTTGGGCATCCGCCATCCGGATGCAGTTCAGCCCGCCGCCTTCCGTTCCGACATACAGACACCCCGCATGCTCGGCCACACACATCACGGCATTGCTGCTCAGCGAACGAATATTCCCTGTTTCCCGCTGATGAAGCGAGATGTCACCATCCCGTAATACCAACAAACCGGTAGTCGTTGCTGCGAACAAAGTCCCGTTCGTACTCTTCTGCAGCCGTCGTACATACAAGTTCTCCGTTCCGGGCACTTGCTTAAATTCCGGGTTCTGAGCTCTGAAGTCTGAGCTCTTCCACAAGCCGAAGCCGTATGTAGCCACCCACATCTGTCCCTCTGCATCCGGCAGGAGGTCATACACATTGCGCAGAACAGGATACGTCCGCCGGTGCTTGCCGTCTATCTCCATGAGTGCACCGGGTTTGGTGCCCAGCCATAGATGTCCGTCTGCGGTCTCACGGATGCAATAGACGGGCGCACCAAGATCTTCCATCCGGATGACGCGCAATGTACTGTCATAAACCGTCACCCGGTTCGTATAGCGCCCAGCCGCCCATAACTCGCCATTGGATAGTTTGCCCAGGCTTCGGATTTCCTCCTTCCCTACCCGCTTGCCGTGAGGCACTACCGGCGTGGCGATATACAATCCGTGCTCATCTATTAGCCATATATTCTGCGCCCGGTCCACATATTTGTAGCGGATGTTACGCAGGTGTGTATCCGCCGTTTGGAAAGACAGATCTTTGCGTCGGTAGTTGGGGTCATGGTTCGCGTAGATACGCGCCTGTATTTCTTCGCGTTGCACAGGCGTGAGCGTGTCGAACCTGCATGCGCGCGTATAAAAAAAGAAAATACTATCCTCTACCAGACAATAGAGGTTGTTATCCTTGGTCAGTTTGATGTGACGAAATTTATCCGAAGGAGTGGCTATTGGATCTCCCGGACGGGTTTTGAAGGCTACAAAACGCGTGCCATCAAATCGATTGAGGCCATTCCAAGTCGCAATCCATACCATTCCCGTCGAGTCTTGAACCACATGCGAAGTGAGCCAATGGCTCAACCCGTTACGGTCATCAAAGAACCGCATATGGTACTCATCCGCGTACACGTTAATGGACAATATACATCCTATTATGATATGTAAAAATTGACGCATTTGTGTAAAATCCGGCGCAAAGGTACACAAAAAAATCCACATATGCAAATTTTATACGTCTTTGGGCAATTTTTGTACGCCCATACGCGCAATTTATTGTACTTTTGCACCACAATTTGAAAACAGCTTGTACAACATAACAGCTTAACAGTTTAACAATTTAACATTTTTTATCATGAGAAAAATCTTTTCGCTTTTCACAGCCATGATGCTCTGTCTGCCGATGATGCAGGGAGCCATCAAAGTCCACACCATCGGCGATTCGACGATGGCAGAGTATGACGAGAGTACCACCGACAAACGCGGATGGGGTATGTATCTCGGTTCGTTTTTTGAGCCCTCGTTTGTTACCGTCAACAACCGTGGCAAATCAGGCGCCGACACCCGTGGTTTCTACAACGGCGCTGCGTATTGGGCTTCCGTCAAGAGCCAGATGAGCGCAGGCGACTACCTGCTTATCCAGTTTGCCCACAATGACGAAGGCAACGACAGCAACCTATCCGGTCTGGACAATCTCGAGTACGCAGCCTATTGCAAGGAGCATAGCCTGCCCGCTCCGACCGATGCACGTGGTACCAACCCGCAGACCACCTATCGCGATTTCCTGCGCCTGTTCATCGACGAAGCGCGTGAACTGGGTGTGACCCCTGTTTTGGTAGGTCCCATCTGCCGCGCGTATTTCAGTGGGAACAACATCACCCGCAAAGGACAGCACGACCTCGGCGACAAGTTCGCCAAGATCGAGAATGGGGAACTCAAGCAGAACCAGAACGTACCGGCTACCGATCTCTCGATGAGTTATGTGGAGGCGATGCGTGTCGTAGCGGCAGAGAAGAACGTGCCGTTCATCGACTTGACTGAGGCAACCCGTGAGCTCTACCTCTCTTACGGCGAGAGCCAGTGTCTGAGCCTCCTCTTCTGCTCAGGAGACAAGACCCACACCAACGCCATGGGCGGTAACCTTGTAGCACGTGCAGCGGCACAACTGCTCAAGAACGCCGGCATCCTCGCGGATCACATCAATATCCCGACCGACATCACCGCTAACCCGTCGGCCATCAATATCGGTGAGACCTATTGCTCCGTACCGCAGAACAAAGAGTTCTTGCTCACCGGCTATGGACTCGAACCCGCAGCCGGCACTGTAAACCTCAGCGCTTCGGCGAACTTGCAGATCTCTCTGGACAAGGAGAACTACGCTTCGACCGCACAGGCTTCGTATGAAGGCGGTTCGATGTTCCAGAAAGTCTTTATCCGCGCCAACTACGCTACCGGCGGACTCCATTACGACACCGTTTATATCTCCTCCGGCGAACACACCGTAACGGTTCCTGTAAGCGCCATGGCGATCTCGCTCGATGGCGGTGCTGCTGTCAGCGCTTTCTGGGCAATCGGTGCCAAACCGGTTCCCGCTCCCGTGGTGGAAGGACCGATCAGTGCGGAGTTTACCATGAGCCAGATGGCTTGCATCGATTACAATGCCTCCAAGAACTACTTCGTCGATGGCGACTCTACCACTATCGTGCTCGCACGTTTCCATAACTCCGCCGACGGCAGCGCACGTACCCCGTGGCCCGCAGGCGAGATAGACGAGAACGCCAGCCGTTACCTCGATTTCGCCATCACCGCGCCGGCTGCCATGGACGTACGTATCACCCGTGTCGCGATGGAGATTGCTTCCGATGGTACTTCGACCATGTGCTACCACCTCAATACAGGCTTCGGTAGCGAGTTCACGGATGTAACGACTATCTATGAGAAACGCAACATGACCTCCCGCGTCATCGAGCACGTCGATCTGACACCTACTCTTACTATCCCTGCCGGCGAGGTGCTCCACGTACGCATCCTCCCCTGGCATGACTACGCAGAGGTCAAAGACAGCAAGTACATCGGTCTGCGCAACGTGAAGATCGAAGGTATGGCGTTTGATCCTTCCGAAGAAGGCATCGAAGAAGTATCCTCTTCCCTTCAGGGAGGAGACAGAGGTAGGCTTATCCTCCGCAACGGCATGTTGTTCATCGAGCGCAACGGTGTTCTCTACACCCCCGCCGGCCAGATCGTGAAATAAGAGAAATCAAGGAAATACACTGGACACAAGAGAGAGCGACCCTCATGGGCCGCTCTCTTGCGTTACTGATATAGCGGTATAGCGAGATAAAAAATAAAGATTCCGATTTGGAGGGAAACGCAAGAAACTTACGCATATATCATTGCAAAATCAAAACATTATTTGCTTATCTCGAAAAATTATTGTATCTTTGTGCAGTTTTTCGGAAAAAAATGAAGTGCGGTTGTAAGATTTGGGCGGGAAAATCGTATTACATATAGAGAGGCTCTACAAATGGTGGCAAATGGCACATGATTTGATGGCAAAATAATACAATAACAAAACTAAAATCAATAAAAAACGTACAAGGCGCACAAGTAGTCCTAAGTTTCTATGACGCACGAGCAGTTCACGCAAATATATTTGCCGTTCAGCGGAAAGATGTATGCACTGGCATACAACTTACTCCGTAACCGTGACGAGGCGCGAGACTGCGTGCAAGATGTGTACTCCGAGTTATGGGTCAAACGGGACACGATAGAACCCGACAAACCACCACTTCCGCTTGTTTTAACGATGGTGCGAAACAACTGCCTTGACCGTCTCAAGTCCCGAAGTACGCAAGCAGATGACGAAACTCTTGAGACGCTTTTAGACCACAACACCGAAAATCAGATTGAAGCGGCAAGTGACCTCAACGCAGTAATACAACTGATTGACAAACTGCCAAGCGACCAACAAATTATTTTACGGTTACGCACCATTGACGGACTGGAGATC
>ONND01000021.1 GCA_900319105.1 uncultured Bacteroidales bacterium
TGGCATACAACTCCTCTTCCGGTGTATCGTTGATGGTCAACTCTGCATCAGCGTTAGCGTTCTCCTCGGGTTCCTCAGCAGGCAGCGGAGCATCGCCCAAGGGTTCTCCGTTCTCATCCGTAGTCTCTGTAACCTCTAGAACACCTTGAACCCCTTGAACTTCCGGAACCTCTGGAACTTCTTGTCCCTCTTCCTCTATGGTCGGTTCGATAGTGAAAGGCACTTCGTCGTCGTTATCGTTATCGTTATTCTCCGGAACAATCGGCAGGTCAAGCACAATCTCGTCATCGCCACTTTCGTCCGTTTGTCCGTTCGTCACTTCGTCCGTTAACTCATTATTATCTTTAGGTTTGCGCGCGAAGAGATTTTTGCACCATTCGCCGAAAGCCTTGCAATGGTCGATGAAGCGCGGGTCGGTCACGATAAGGAAGATAACCAGCAGTGCCATAAGGATAAGCACGGTACCGGTGATAGCTACATAACTGGTCAGCCATTTAGCCGCCCATGCGCCGAAAGCACCGCCCCAATGGAACTGACCCATGCGGGTCATCTGCTGCGCAAAACCGAGCACCGTCGAACCCCATAGCACCCAAAACGTACCTCCGCAGAACAGCTTGATGGCATGGATATCACGCAACACGTGCATCAGACGCAACGCATAGATGGTAAGCATGAACACGAAAAGGATGGACACGAAGCCGAAACTGTCGTCAATCATAAACGGCGCCAAGGCAGCACCGGGCAAGCCGAGCAAATTGCGTATCGACTCGCGGTTAGCGATGCGGTCAGCGTGCGCCATGGACAGCAGGTCCTGGTCGTACGAACCGGTAAAGAGGAAACTGACATACGCCAGCAGGGCTACAACGGCAAAAGTGAGCATCAGAATACCGATGACCATACGTGTCTCACGGGCAGTGATGAATCGTTTGAACGACTCCCACGAACTACCCTTCTCCACTTTGATGGCTCTCTCAGCGGTTGGTTCCAAGCCTATATTTCTCGATTTTGACGTTGTACGAGGCATAAAAAAGCAAATTAGCGTGCAAAGATACAACAAAAGTTTGACATATGCAAGCAATTAGACAAAAAAATCGCCCGAATGAGCGATTTTTCCGGCTTTAGCCTTGGTCCTTGGTACATAAATCGTACATCGTACTTGGTACTTGGTACTTAGTCTTGGCTCTCGTCGTACTCTCTGCCGCAGACGAGCCAGAGGTAGGCGTTCATGGTCTTTTTGCCGTTGGCGAGGTCCTTCTGGGCGAGGAAGTCAATCTGGTCCTGGGTGACCTTGCTCAGGTCTTCCTTACGCGCAGCGACCATCGCACGCACGGCCTGGAAGCGCTGACGAATTGCCACCTCTTTCGGTTTGAGCGGTGTGGTACGCTTCACTTTCTTTCGCAGGTACAATCGGTTGCAATCACTGCTCTGTGTCGCTGCCGTACGGTGCGTGCCAAGCAGCATCTTTGCACAACTGTGCTGTCCATTCTTTCCGGGTTTACTCAGTGCGCCCGACACATGGTCGATTCCCGCACTCCATTCTACTTTTGCCATAATTCTAAAAAATTTTGTTAAGGTTAGTAAAACTTTGTTTCTTGTCCCGGCATCCAATGCCGGATTCTCCGTTAATTGTTGCGGAATTTTATTCCGCCATGGGCTTATCCGCCAATCGGGTCGCCACTTTCGTCGTACTGGTCATTCAGCTTGTGCATCGCATAGCCGAACAAACTGCCGTACTTGTTCTGAGCCTTGTACTCAGCCTCCAATTGGGTCTTCTGCTCGCTCGTACCTGCGAGAATAGCACGCACAGCCGCCGACACTTTCGCAAAACGCGCTTTCGCCGCAATCTGCGCCGCACTCGGCTCTTTTTTCGACGGGTTACATAACTTGCCGGTCGTTACCTTGCCGGTCTTCTTGTTCGTGCGGAAATACACATCGCTGTGCTCACACACTTTCTTGCTCATACTCTCGATGAGCGCCATAGGCTTAATCTCTGCCATTTCGATTTCGGCCTTATTTTTTCTCAAACGCTTTTCTCTGTGTTGAGTGTTCTCGACCTCGCGCCGCACGAGGGGTTTAGGTTATTATTTTGTTAATTATCCGGCATGTTATGCCGGTGCCTCCTTTCCCTCCTCTTCAGGGAAGGTTAGGTGGGGCGTCCATATTCCGCCGCGAATCGTTCTTGATTCGCTTGTTCTGCCTCAGTCTTCACGTGCCCTTTGCGGTTCGGACACCGTTGTACAATCTGTTTGCCTTTGTACATCCGAAAGTAGTACCCATCCTTCCTCAGCATCCCTCTCAACTCTTCTATCGGTATTATCAGTTCTGCTATCATATAAAATTGTTTTGTTTGTTTTCTCAATCCGTTAAATTCGTGTGATTCGTGTTCGTTTAGCGAGTTTTAGCATAAGCGAACGCGACCATTTCGCGACCATCCCGAACCTCCCTGTACGATGCGTATCGCATGACTTAAATTCGACGACAAAGGTACTGCTTTTTCGTGACATACACAATACGCTGTCCCCCAACTCTCGCCATTTGTCCCCCAACTTGTATTGCTACACAACTCACATCCCTTACATTTGACTTTTTACTTTTGATGGGGTCCCCAACAATTTTAATCCATCTTATTGTCGATAGCGACAAAAAAGGTAAAAAGTAAAAAGTATAGAATTGTAATTGTACGTCGCGCAGGGGTACGCACACGTGCAGCGAGGGGTGCAAAATTAAAATCGCATCTTGTTGACTTTTTACCCAGAGCGTCCTTTCGCTTTTTATAATTTTTTTTATTTTGGAAAACTTTTAATAATTTTTAATTATATAAATATCTTATTATAAATAGAATAATTAAAAATTTTGGATAACTTTTGTAATTTTTTTAATAAAAAAGTTTCCCAAAAAATTTGGTAGTGTCAAAAAAAAGCAGTATCTTTGCACTCGGTTTCCCACAAATGAGTATTTTTGTTCGAACCTAAACTAAATTTATTAACTATTTTTTATTTACGCCTATGCATTTTAGTGTAGAGACATCCAAGTTATTCGAGTTAGTAGCCCATGTTCTGGAGGAAGAGTTTTCCAATCAGTTAGAAGCATCTGATGGTATTGGTACGGAACAGGAAATCGAGATGGCGTATGAGCAAGTATGCTTGCTTAGAAATCAAGTTCATCAGTATGATTCCAACCATCGCGCAGACGAGTACAAACCATGTATTAACCATCGAGTTATTGTGGAGCGGATTTTGCAAACATACAGAGAACGCCTACAAGTTTCGTACGTACATCGGGTATGTGCTTACAAGACATTATTTATCATGTATCTTATATGCAGGTTGCTACCTCCAATTAAGCGTTCATGGTGGGAAAGGCGCTTTATGGAAGAGTTACCCGCGTATTTGGAACTAACAGACTTTTTTAAGGGAACCAATTGTAAACATCGGTTGGATGTGATTTTGGATCATCTACCGCAAGATGGTGTGCTACCGATGGAGGTGGAGCGAGTTGTACCGGCCTCACGACCAAAGTATCCGATGTTATATCCGGTTCAGGTATTTAAGGGATGTTTGTTTGTGGATTTGTCCCGTAATGAGCAATGCCAGCAGTTTTTGGGAACGATAAGTAATTCACAATTTACAAAAGCAGTATAACTATGGAAACAAATCAAGCGCAAAAGCCCGAATATATCGAGCATCAGGAGAATATCAATTGTCAGCAGTTTTTTGGGAATATGTATAATTGCATATTCACGATGCCCGTTGATGATAATAAGCCCATAGCATCAATAGAAGAAGAACTCTTTCATTTTATACATCCTTCCGTGACGGATGAGGATAAGCGCAGAGCGGTTCATCAAGAGGTAAAGAACTTAGTACGGAACTACCCGCTTCTGGAGATTTTCAGCCATTTAGACGAAATGGCAAAGAATGAACGTGTGTACTATAAAACACTCAATCATGCGGTTCTCCGGGCAGAGTTGGAACGATTAGGATTACCTAATGAGACTCAGGTAGGGTATTCCGCCAAGACATTCGATAAGCATTTTCATTAAACGAATAGATGAAAGAAAACAATCCCTTGCAATTGAAATTGCGAGGGATTTTTTATGTTCCTTAGGGAAGTATCGTAGGAAATGAGGGAGGATGCGTAGTTTTTGGGAGAGTGGAGTTTTCAAATATTGGGTTATATCAAAAAAAAGCAGTAATTTCGCACCGTTTTTGATAGAAACGACTAGCTAACGTGAACGTCAAAAGCCCGGTTCGGAAGGCGACTAAATGATAGTGCAAAGAAGAATCGGTTGACTCAGGCCTGATGTCATAATCAATCGTTTTATTTTAAATCTTTTTGATTATGGGCATCGTTAAGAACACCCACCTGTGCGTAAACATTAAGACACGCACACAAAACACGATCATGCATCCGGGCGAGAACCGCAAAGGGATGCTTAGTATGAACAACGAAGACAACTTCGAGTTCGACGAACAGCTACCGCAGTCATGCGAGCGCAATCCGAAGATCTGGGCTGGCAAGTACATCAACGTACACAAAAACCGCAAGGGCGAGTACGTCATTCACTTCAAGCGTCTGGTGCTCTCCGCCACACTCGATCCGTCCAATTTCGCGGACGATGTGTTCCTGGATGTTGAACGCGCAAAAACGGAACTTGGACTATGAGACAGACATCGCTTCCATTCGAGGAGGAGAGCAAAGTGCTCTCCCCTCTGGAGCGACTGTCGCTCCCCAAGGATAAAGACCTTCCGCCTGTTATCCGCGAGATCGTCTCCAACGCCCCGCAGAACCGCAAACTGCCTGCTTTCGTAGCGTCCCTTGCACCCCTCTGCGCCATGTGCCCCCGCGTGCGGCTGCATTATTTTTACGACACACGCCCGTCCGCACTCCTGCTCCAAGTCCTCATCGAGGGCGCACAATCGTCCGGTAAATCCTTTGCCGCCGACATCGAATCCCTCATCATGGACAAGACCCTTAAAGCGCGTGACAAAGCCATGCGCAGACTCGAACAGGAGTACCGCGACAAGAAGAAAACTCGCAAGGCGAACGAGAAACTGGAATCCGAACCCGAGACCACCATCCGCGTCGTACCGCCAACGATCTCCAAGACCGTCCTCACCAAGCGTGCCGACATGTACGAACGCGTCTTTGGCGACACCCTCACGTTCTGGATGTTCGCGGAAGAGCTCGCGCAAGTGACCGATGCAGGCAAGAACGGCTATTCCAACCTCCGTACCATCATGCGTACATCCTACGACCTCGGATCACTCTTCGGTATTGACTTCGCGTCGGATAACTCGTACTCCGCCATCGTGGACATCAATATCTGCTCGATGTTCTGCGCCACCCCGGCAGCACTCGACGAGTACTTTGACAAGAAAGCCATCGAAGGAGGTAACATCACCCGAACTATCCTCTGCAAACTGGAGGATGATCTGGGCGAAGACGGAGCGATCTTCATTCCGTATTCTTCCGAGCAACGTGCTCGTATCGACACCATGCTCTCCTGCCTCATGAACGAGACCTACGACAACGACGGAGGCCTGCAACCGACCTACGAACTCGACATGTCATGGCTCGACAAGACCGTCTGCAAGTGGGTGCGTGACAAAGGCAAAGAAGCCACTCTTTCCGGCAATCAAGCCCTCGATGTCTTTCGCAAGCGTTCTTCCGTCTCCGCCTTCCGCATCGCCGCCCTCTGCCAGTATCTCTACATGATGGAGATGTCTAACAGTCCGCAGGACGGTCTGTCAGGCGAGGCCGGTCTATCAGCAAAGCGGTCTGGGTCACACCTGGAAGCGGTCTGCCGCAAAGTGCGGCAAATCTACCTCTTTATGGCAGAATATATTCTGAAAGGGATGATGGACAGGTGGGGCAAGCGTTTTGACGATCTCAACTCCAAACGCGAAGCTGAGCAGAAGCCAGGACCGAAAGAAAGCCTTTTCGATTGCCTGACAGACACTTTCACGCGTGAGCAACTCAATCTCCTCATCGAGAAGCAAGGCAAAGTCACGCCCGACAAGGTCTTCCTCAACCGTTGGAAGAAACTCCGCGTCATCGAGATTATCGACAAGAACACCTTCCGAAAAATCAAGAAAGGAGGCCAGTCATGAAAGGTATCTATCGTATCGTGACCGTCTGCGAACCGCAGACTATCACCAAGAATGACGGCACGCAGATGATCAAGCAGCAAGTCGTCATGCGTGAGCAAGGTAGTCAGTATGAAGATACATACCTCGTCACATGGTTCGGTAACGAGCCGCTTCGTATCTCGCAAGGCATGTGTATCGCGGCTTCTGTCCGCATGCGAGTGAACGAAGGAGTCTATGCCGGCGGGGCAGGAGGCGTTCCCGAGACGCGTTACTACCAAGATGCGGTACTACAGGAGTACGCATGTCTCATGCTGGGGAATATAAACGGGTAAAAAGTAAAAAGAAACGATTTAACAGTTTAACAATTTAACATCTTAACGAATTATGGAAATACTTTTAGTTCGGAATAATTCCGCCTCTTGGGGCATCGATGGTCATTTGTACATCAACCGCACCCGCATCTGTGACTCGGTTGAGCACCCCTCCCGCCACCTGCCCGCGGGTGTATATCAAATCACCAATGACCAATCAAAAATGTCAAATCTCAAATGTCAAATCTCAAATCCGGAATCCCCGATTCCGTTCCCCTTCCGCCACGGCGATGGTGCGTTAGCGCTCAAGCATGGCGAGATCATAGTAGGCAAGCACCTCCTTCCCGGAGTTGTTACCACCTCTCAGCCCATCTATGACCGCCTCTACGAGCGACTCAAGAAAGCCTTCCAACGTGGCACTCCCATCCGCCTCACTATTAGAGGTTGATTCTCAAAGCGACCGCCAACAACGGTCGCTTTCTTTTCTTTAATTATAGGGCAATAGGATTGTCATTTTGATCTTCGTTAATTAGCCCGGCATTGTATGCCGTTCTTTTTTTCTGACTTTGTTTATTGCCGCCGGATCGTATCCGGCAATACTCTTTCGTCTTATCTTACACCTATTTCTGCCTAAAATTCCTCCATTCTCGCGCAATATGCAAAAATAATTTGCATATGTCAATTTTTTTTCGTAACTTTGCAACCGGATTTTTTGTGTGCATAACGAGAAAGAAAAATAAGATATGGCAAAGGACACCATTTCAATTGGATTTGAAGACAAGATTTGGAAAGCAGCGGATATGCTGCGCGGTAATTTGAACGCATCGGAGTACGAAGGTGTTGTATTGGGATTGATTTTCCTCAAGTATATCTCTGACCGTTTCGAAACCAAATATCAGTCATTGCAGAACGAACCGTTGGCAGACCCGGAGGATAAGGATGAGTACACGGCAGACAATGTGTTCTTTGTACCTAAATCCGCCCGATGGGATGTTATCTCGGCTGATGCTCATCAGGCTACTATCGGCATTACGATTGACAATGCTATGCGTCAGATTGAGGAACAGAACCCGCGCTTGAAGGGTATTCTGCCGAAGAACTTTGCCCGTCCTGAGTTGGACAAGAGGCGTTTGGGCGATGTAGTGGATTTGTTCACCAATATCCAGATGCACGGAGCCGGTGACGAGAAAGACCTGCTTGGGCGTACTTATGAGTACTGCTTGCAACAATTCGCCTCGATGGAAGGCAAGAACGCGGGCGAGTTCTACACGCCTTCTTGTATCGTCCGTACCATCGTCGAAGTGCTGCAACCCTATAGCGGGCGTATCTATGACCCTTGCTGCGGTTCGGGCGGTATGTTCGTGCAAAGCGCCAAGTTCATCCGTTCGCATCAGAAAGAGGTGCGTAATATCTCTATCTACGGGCAAGAAGCCAACCCAAGTACATGGAAAATGGCGCATATGAATATCGCTATTCGTGGATTGGAAGCAGATCTAGGTAAGAGTTATGCGGACACTTTCTTTGATGATCAACATCCGACATTGAAAGCGGACTATATCATGGCCAATCCTCCGTTCAACTTGAGCGATTGGGGACAAGCCTCTTTGCTTGAAGATGTTCGTTGGAAATATGGTATTCCGCCTGCAGGCAATGCCAACTTTGCATGGATTCAACATATGATTCACCACCTCTCGCCCATTGGCAAGATTGGTTTGGTGCTCGCCAACGGTGCGCTCAGTTCGCAGACAGGCGGCGAAGGAGATATCCGTGTCAATATAATAAAGGCGGATTTGGTAGAAGGTATTGTGGCGATGCCTAATCAGCTTTTCTATTCCACCGGTATTCCTGTTAGCCTTTGGTTCCTCAATCGGAATAAACGACAGAAAGGCAAAGTTCTGTTTGTTGATGCGCGTAACATGGGTGCAATGGTCACACGCAAACTGCGTGAACTGACCGAGGAAGACATTCTCCGCATCGCAGACACCTTCCGTCAGTTTGAGGCAGGTACACTCCAAGATGAGAAAGGCTTCTGTGCCGTTGCGTCGCTGGATGATGTCGCCAAACAAGACTATATCCTTACCCCCGGACGCTATGTGGGGATTGCCGAGCAAGAGGATGACGGCGAACCCTTTGCAGAGAAGATGACCAGCCTCACCTGTGAACTATCCGAACTCTTCGACAAAGGTCACGCCCTCGAAGCCGAGATCCGCAAACAATTAGAGTCTATAGGCTATAAAATATAAGAAACTATGAAAAAGTTATTTTCTGAAAGATATGGTTACACGAAACCTTCCGATGTAATTATTCGGGAGCAAATTACACCTGAAATACAAAATGCTATTTGCTCTTGTTTTGATAATTTTGATGAGATACTGCGTCACAATGCAGGGAATGGGAGATATATTCCATATGATGATTGCCGCAGAGAGTATATTGAAATGGAACGATATCTTTGGAGATATTTTTTAAATAAAAGAGAAGGCGATTATAATAGATATGACGAAGTTTTAACTCGTTTTCTTATGGGAGCGAGCATTTGGTATCGTAAATTGGACTTACTAGAAATGTCTATAAAGTATTTACGACATAACGAGATAACAAAGTATATGGTAAATGTGTTTGTAAGTAATTTAAATTCGGAATTTGAGCGCCTTCATTTTGCCTACCGTATAATCAATGATGAAATAGTCGAGATTAATTCAGCAGAAGAAGTCCAATCCATAGAGACAGCATTAAAAGAGGCCCCGTCAAATATCAGAACCCATTTAAGCCGTGCGTTAGAACTATACGCTCAACGCCCCAACGGTGATTTTAGTAATTCCATTAAAGAATCTATTTCCGCAGTTGAGGCTTATTGTAGAGAAAAGACGGGGGCAAATGATTTAGGAGATGCATTAAAAAATCTAGAAAAAAAAGGATTAGTTATACCTGTTGTTTTAAAACAAGCGTTTGAAAAATTATACGCGTATACAAATCAACCAACAACAGGAATACGCCATGCACTTATGGATGCGACAGGGACATACACGCCACAAGCAGAAGAAGCTATGTTTATGTTGGTTTCTTGCAGCACATTTATTAATTATCTCAATAGAAAAGTACAATGATTGAATGGTTCCGACATATAATTGCCGAACTAAATAATTACGCAGGCTTGTTTTCGCTGCTTGCGGTAGTGGTGGCTATCATAAGCATCTATGTCTCTGTTCGTCTCCACCGCAAAAAGGCAGAAGAAGAGCTTCGCCAACTACAAGATGAGTTGGACGAAATGGAGAGATTGCATACTGTCGCTTGGCCTTCTGATGTGAAAGATAAGTTGACAAGAGAGCATGTATTAAAAGAAGCCATTAAACGAGGGAGAAAATAATATGGAGTGGAAGACGGTTAAATTAGGAGATTGTTTATCTAAAATAATAGATAACCGAGGTAAAACGCCAAAAGATTTGGCGGTCTCGGGACATCCATTGTTGGAGATTAACGCTGTTTCCAAGAACAATAAGTACCCTTTATACGGAGAGGCAAAGAAATATGTAGATGATGTAGTTTATTCTACATGGTTTAGAAGCGGACATCCTCAATATGGCGATATATTAGTTCCTACTGTCGGAACATTAGGAGCTGTTGCGTATGTTGATAGAAATGATTGTTGCATTGCGCAAAACCTTATTGCATTGAGAGCAAATGCTGATATATGCGATAGTGCTTATATTTATTATTTGCTATGCAATCCGCAGATAGTAAAACGATTACTTAATTTAGATATTGGAGCTGTGCAAGCAAGTATCAAAGTACCGCATTTGTTGGCTCTGGAAATTCTTCTCCCCTCCCTAGAAACCCAACGCCGCATAGCTACTATCCTTTCTTCTTTGGATGATAAGATTGAGAATAATAATCGCGTCAACCGCAATTTGGAAAAACAAGCACAAGCCCTTTTCAAATCTTGGTTCGTGGACTTTGAACCTTGGGGTGGTACTATGCCCGAAGATTGGAAAGAGGGTACTTTGGGAGAGATTTGCAAGCAATTGAAAGAGAGAGTAGGAGAAAGGGATGATGTGAAAGTTTTATCCCCTGTGACAACGGGAAAACTAATGTTATCAGAGGAATACTTTACAAAACAGGTGTTTAGTCAAAGTATTGCAAAATATATAATCGTTCCACCTACTTCATTTGCTTATAATCCTGCACGTGTGAATATTGGTTCTTTAGGAATGAATGAGTATGATTTAGATGGCTGTGTAAGTCCCGTATATGTCGTGTTTGAATGTCTTGATGGATATGAATACTACTTTGATTTGTTCCGCCAAACAAATATGTTCAAAAAAGAGGTAAAGTTGAGAGCAATCGGTGGTGTGCGACAATCATTAAACTACGAGGATTTTGCAAGAATAACATGCAATATCCCTTCTAAAGATGCGATAGAAAAATTTAATACTATCTATTTAGCAAATCTTAATGTGCGAAATCATAACAGTAAAGAAAATGACCGCCTTGCAGCCCTCCGCGATACGTTATTACCCAAACTTATGAAAGGGGAGATAGAATTATGATTTGGATATCTATTATCGCATTATTTGTCTCTATAATTGGAGTAGGGGTGGCTTATTTTGCATATAAGGAAGCGCAGAAGGCAAATAAAACGGTAATGCTTCAAAACTTGGAGACTGAACTGGCTAAGGTTAATAGCGAATTACTTGGTGCCGAAGCGCAAATATTGGATGTGCGGCAACAAGGAGAAAGAATGACGGCTTCTATTTATGGAATTGTTTCTAACCCAAAAGAAGACGAGATACAGATCTTAAAAAATAAGAAAAGCGTTCTATTAAAGCGCAAAACCGAAATTGAAAGACAACTAAAACAGCTAAAGGACAAAATAGAGCCTGCATAAAATGCAGGGAAATGAACATACGATGACAGAGGAACAGAACACATGGCATTGGCAAGAGCCGAATACCGCGTGGCGCGGAATTGGCATTTACCATGTTACACTGACGGTTACCAGCCGCCAGCCTTTGCTCGGTACGCTCGCCATTCCTGATAATGACCCCAAGCAAGCACGGGTGGAATGGTCTGACCTCGGGCATCAAGTGTTGGGGCATATGCTCGATTTGCCCAAGCGCCGCCCGGAGATACGTATCGTGAGTTATTGCCTAATGCCTGATCATTTGCATGCCATCTGGCATGTCACCAAGCCAATGCCGGTTAGTATTCTCTCTGTCGTGCGTGGCTTTTGGCAGGGGGAAAAGAAGATAGGGCGCGCCTATAGTATGTCTATTGCCCCGCATTCAATGCGGGAGAATGAACATACACAAAACGAGCATACACAAAACGAACATACCGCCGACCCGCTCTTTCATGAGATGCCGTTCGTGCGACCGCTGTCGCGGAAAGGGCAGCTGGATACGATGGTCAGATATGTGATGCTCAATCCCCAACGGCTCGCCACGAAAAAACTCATGCCGGGTTTCTTCCGCGTGCAGGAGGGTATTGAGATAGCAGGGCGCACCTATCGCGGCATCGGCAATGTTGCCCTATTACAAGCGGTGAGATATGCGCCGGTGCATGTGCGGCGGACGATGATAGACGAAGCGATGCACGGCGATAACAAACGGCTACGAGATTACATGAACGGCTGTGTGTTGGCTGCCCGTTAAGGTGCAGTGATGGTCTCGCCCTTTATCTCCGACAAGGAGAAAGAGGTGATGGTGGTTCTTCTGGCGGAAGAACATCCTATCATCTATATTGCGGACAATGGCTTCCGGGATTATTACAAGCCGAGTGACGGCTTGTTCGACTCCGTCGCCGCCGGGCGCGTGCTAATACTCTCCCCGTGGGAATACGATCCCTCCAAGCGCCATGTGACGCGCGCGGAGTGTGTGGCGATGAATCAGATGGCGGAGGAGATATGCAATTATGTTCATTCCCCAGAATTCAATTCGGGACAAACAAACATACCACTATGAGCAAATCGAAGTTCACAGAGAACAGCTACGAACAAGCGTTGGTATCGCTCTTTCGTGATGAGTTGGGATATGAGTATATCTACGGTCCCGATATTGAGCGTGACTATCGTCAGCCGTGCTATGTAGATGCGCTTGTGCCTGCTATCAAGCGCATTAACCCGACTTTGCCTGCTGCGGCGATAGACGAGGCACTGCGGCAAATACTCCATGCTACGGACAGCACCCTCATCGCGAGCAACGAGGATTTTATGCGCAATCTGCAAGACGGTTTGGAAGTGCCGTATGTGCTGACTGGAGAGGAGCGGACGGATATTGTACAACTGATTGATTACGACCATTATACCCACAATAGTTTTCATATCGCCAACCAATGGCGCGTAGAGGGACATGATATCATCCGATGCGACATGGTGGTGTTTGTAAACGGTTTGCCGTTGGTTGTCATTGAACTCAAATCACCAAGCGAGGAAGATGTGACAACACATGACGCATATATGCAAATACGCAACTACCAACTCAAAGTGCCGGATCTGTTTACCTATAATGCTTTCAATGTCATTTCCGATATGTTGCATACCTTCGCCGGAACCATCACTTCCAATGAAGAACGATATATGCAATGGAAGAGCGTAGATGGCGTATATGAAGACAAAGAGACGGTGGATTACCTCACTTTCTTCAAAGGCATCTTCCCACAAGAGCGGTTCTTGGATATATTACGGAACTATATCTGTTTTGACCATCGGGAAGGAAAACCGATAAAGATTCTTGCCGGTTACCATCAGTATTTCGCAGTCAATCGTGCGCTCAAATGTACCTATGATGCAGTAAACGGAGACGGCAAAATCGGTGTGTTCTGGCATACGCAGGGTTCCGGCAAATCACTATCCATGGTTTTCTTGGCACGATTGATAGGAAGGCATTTCCCGAAATCAACCATAGTGGTAGTAACCGACCGAAATGACCTGGATGACCAACTCTTCGGTCAGTTCAGTCGCTGCGCGGATTTTCTGCGTCAGATGCCTCAACAGGCGGGTTCCAAGGCTGAGTTAGGAGAACTGCTCCGTGACCGCGAAGCAGGAGGTATATTCTTTACTACTATTCAGAAATTCGAGGAAGACACGCGTTTTCTCTCCGACAGGCGTAATATCATCGTCATGACCGATGAGGCGCACCGCTCCCAATACGGCGACACCTCATTCGATATCCATACATGGCGCACGAAGAAAGGCTACGCACGGTTGATGCGCGATGCACTGCCTAACGCTTCCTTCATCGGATTTACCGGCACGCCTATCTCTGATCGTGACAGAGATACGCAAGAGGTATTCGGCAATTACATCGATATCTATGACATGACGCAATCGGTACGCGACCATGCTACCGTGCGTGTGTACTACGAGAGCCGGGCAATGAAACTCAAACTGGATCAGAAGATAATGAGCGAACTGGATGCAGAGTTTGCTAATCTCGAATCGGCAGGAGTGACAGACGCACAGATTGAGAAAACAAAGCGCAAATTCAGCCAAATGGAGGATGTGCTGGGCGCTCCGAAAACCATTGACTCGCTCGTTAAAGATATCTTCTATCATTATACCGCTTTCCGCCAAGACCAACAGACAGGGAAAGCTATGATTGTAGCCTACAACCGCGACATTGCCATGAAGATTTACAACCGTATCTTAGAACTCTATCCTACATGGGCGGACAAGGTAAAAGTGGTGATGACCGGAAATAACAAAGATCCCGAAGAATGGCGACCGATAGTAGGTAATGAGGCGTATCGCAAAGAACTGGCAAAAGATTTCAAATCCGAGAACGGACAGATGAAGATAGCCATTGTGGTTGATATGTGGCTGACGGGATTTGATGTGCCGTCCTTGAGCACGATGTATGTCTATAAACCGATGATTGGGCATAACCTGATGCAAGCGATAGCACGCGTCAACCGCGTCTTTCCAGAAAAAGAGGGTGGTCTGATTGTTGATTATATCGGTATCGCGCAAGCACTCAAACGTGCAATGAAAGAATATACCGAGCGTGATAAGAAACAGTTCGGCGACCCCGATATTGCCAAAACAGCTTTTGTTACCTTCAAAGAGAAATATGAGATATGCGAGGATTGCCTGCATGGGTTCGAGTATTCCGCCTTCCCCGATGCCTCGGACGCAAAGAAAGCCGAACTGATTAAAGGGGCTGTTAACTTCCTTTTGGCTATTCCCAAACAGGAAAAACGCCAAGAATACCTCAAGCATAGTGCTCTCCTGCATAATGCCGTAACGCTCTGCCGTTCCTTGCTGACGGATAGTCAAACGCAGTTTGTGGCGTTCTTTGATGCCGTACGAGTGTTGCTGCTCAAGTTCGAACAACACGGACAGGGCGGAGAAAAAGCCAAAGAGATAAACGAACGTATCAAGAACCTGTTGGAACAATCGGTTCAATCGGATGGAGTCGTGGCATTGTTCAGCGATAAAGAACGCGAGTTCTCGTTGTTTGATGAAGCCTTCCTGCAAGACATCAAACGGATGAAGGAAAAGAACCTTGCCGCTGAGATTCTGAAGAAACTGCTGAAAGGTGTTATTGGCGGGTACAAACATATGAATGTGGTACAAAGCCAGAAATTCTCAGACCTGCTATCCGAATCACTTTCCGCATACCTCAAAGGCATGCTATCCAACGAAGAAGTGATAGAGGAATTGATCAAACTGGCTAAACAAATCAAGGAAGCGGAGCAACAGGGAAATGACCTGGGTTTGACCAAAGAAGAGAAGGCTTTCTATGACGCACTAACCCAGCCGGAAATGGTGCGCAAAGCCTATTCCGATGAGGAGTTTGTGGCGCTGACCAAAGAGCTGACTGAAGAATTGCGAAAAAACCGCACTATCGACTGGAGCAAACGAGAGACGGAACGTGCTAAAATGCGTGTGATGATTAAGCGCCTGTTGAAAAAGTACAACTATCCGCCAGAGGGACAAGAAGAAGCGCTGGAGACTGTCATGGAGCAATGCAACCAATGGGCAGACCAATATTACTATGACGCTATTGCCGAATCCGGAGGACGACCGATATTCTAACAAACAACTACCATGTCCTGTCCACATAATAACATATCATGCCCTTGTCCGAAAGACTGTCCGCGGCACGGGCATTGCTGTGCCTGCGTCGCGCATCATAAAGCCGCAGGGGGTAAGTTGCCGGCATGCTTGCGAGGAATAGATTGGCAGAAATAAAATGAAAAAAGTCCATCTATATTGGGGTCTCCACAGGAACCAGCAAAGCGTTCCGCATGGGGAGAGCGAAGGCAGGAGTTACCTCGTCGATTAAGCGGAGTGGTATCGACTTTTGTAATCTCCTTGCCGAACGCGAAGGTGATAGATTCGGGCTATTTTTTGACTTATATATGGAGGGGTATGTATAAACACAAATAGAATAAAACAAAACATCTATAAATAAGAACGAAGAACAATGACAATAGACACTACGAATATGTGCAGTCATCTGCAACGGAAGTTGTTCGCGGAGGACGGCGAGTATCGCGCCATCCGTGAGCAGATAGAGAACGATCCGACGCTCGCGGCGGTTGTACGTTCACGGCAGCTGCATATCTATCGCGACGGAAAGAAAATACTGGTCCTTGCCGGCAAGAGTGCACCAAAGATCATCCGGGACGACAGACTGAGCGAGTTACTGAATGGATAACTTTGTAGCCATAGATTTTGAGACGGCGAACTTCGCGCAATCAAGCGTTTGTTCGGTCGGACTGGTCATCGTCAAGGACGGCGAGATAGTGGATAACTACTACTCGCTCATCCGACCGATACCGAACTACTACAATGCCCGCTGTAGCGAAGTAAATGGACTGCATTTTGACGACACCAACGATGCGCCCGAGTTCCCGGATGTATGGTCTGAGGCGGTGAAGAAAGTGCATGAGTACTTCCCATATATCGAGGACGGAGAAGTGCCGTTCGTGGCGCACAATAAAGCGTTTGACGAGAATTGCCTGAAGGCGGTGTTCCGTGCGTATGAGATTGCTTATCCGGACTATGAGTTTGAATGTACCTTGCTCCGTTCGCGCAAAGTGTGGCCGGAAGGACATCATAACTTGGATATCATCGCCGGCTATTGCGGCTACGAAATGGCGAACCACCACCATGCCCTTGCCGATGCCGAGGCATGTGCGGTAATAGCAAAACAGATATTATGAGAGGATTTTGATATGGCGCAAAAGATACAGAAAACGAATGTGTGCCGGTTGCTGGACGCAGCAGGGATTGCGTATGAGTTGATTGAGTACGAGGTGGATGAGTCTGACTTGAGTGCTACGCACGTGGCTCAGCAGTTAGGTGAGGATGTGGATGCCGTGTTCAAGACCATCGTACTGGAAGGCGACAAGACCAAGCATTTTGTCTGTGTCGTGCCGGGTGCATGTGAGGTGGACTTGAAGAAAGCGGCTCGTGCCAGCGGCAATAAGTCCTGCAAACCGATTCCGCAGAAAGAACTGCTACCGCTCACCGGTTATATCCGTGGCGGCTGTTGTCCGATAGGGATGAAAAAGCCGTTTCCGTCGTACATCGACGAGACCTGTCTGCTGCATGAGAAGATCTATGTCTCTGCCGGTCAGCGTGGCATGCAACTCCGCCTCACGCCGCAAGACTTGATAGAATACGTACCATTAGAAGTAAGCGATTTGATATGAAATGACTATATGCTACTAATCCGTGAAATAATAGCAGGCAAGAAATGCGTCATTTACGCAGACGAACAACCGCAAGTATTGCTCATTCAGCCGGTGGGTGAGCATGAGAATGCTACGCTGGATGCGGAGATAGAGGCGATCAGAGAAGCGGTGCATGTGCCGTTTGTTTTTGCCGGTTTTGCGATAAGCGATTGGGAAGAAGAACTCACGCCGTGGCATGACCCGAATATCTCTCCGCGTGAATTTGTGGGTGACCATGCTTTTGAGACATTGGGCTTTATTACGGAGCAACTGATACCATACTTATTTGAGCGCTATGGCAAGTTACCTATTGTGCTGGGAGGATATTCCTTGGCAGGGCTGTTTGCACGCTGGGCGGTCTGCAAAGAGGAGTGCTTTAATGCTGTGGCAGCTACGTCTCCATCGCTTTGGATTGTGGCATGGCAAGGCTTCTCAGATGCGCATGAGGTGTATGCGCACTATGTCTATCTCAGTCTCGGCGACCGAGAGGAAATCACGAAGAACAAAGCCATCGCACAAGTGGGCACAAATGTCCGCTGGGAATACGATCATCTGCAACGCACAATAGGTTCCGACCATTGCACGCTCGTCTGGGAAAAGGGTGGTCATTTCGTCACTCCGCATCTCCGCCTCGCGCGTGCCTTCGCTTGGTGCATCCATTCGCTAACAAATTAAAAAACTTCTACTGGTTCTAGCCCGTACATCCGCACAAAAAAACAGCGGCGATACCAAATGGTATTTCCGCTGTTTTGGGTGGAATGTGGGGCTCGAACCCACGAC
>ONND01000019.1 GCA_900319105.1 uncultured Bacteroidales bacterium
CGCCATAGGCGGAGCGTCCTTCCGCTTTCGGAAGGAGCGGCTTCCGCCGAGGATGGCAACTCTCCACCCTCCACGCTGCCTGCCTTCTATCTGTCCGTCAAAAAAAAGAAAATTTTGCGGAGCAAAGACACAGACGTGAGGTTTACCGAACTCCTTATTGGGGGGGGAAAAGAAAAAAATACCGATATAGACCGTGAACGTAGTGAAATAATCGACAGAGCGTAGCGGCGGAGATCACCATATTAAAACAATACGTCAAAGATCGCTTGTGAAGATTCCCCACGGACGCGGGATTTTACGTCCGTGGGGTTTCGGCTGTTGCTTTAGCTACGCGGGTGTTGTGCATCGTACTCCTGACCGCAGATGTGCCAATAATATGCACGCATCGTCTTGATACCACGTGGATTGTTGCGTTGAGCAATGAAATCCATCTGGTCTTGTGTCAATTTGGAGAGATCCATACTACGCTGGCGAACCATCCCTGCAACCGTCTTGAACCGTTGACGTGCCCAAACAGAGTCCGCGCTGTTTGATATTTGGATGTTCGTCTCGTCACGCAGATAGATGCGGTTGCATGAGTCACTTGTGGTCGCAGCGCGACGGTGCGTAGCCAGCAACATTCGACCGTGTTTGTGCGGTTCTTTCTTCCCGCACTTGCATAATGCGCCGGATACATATTCGATACCGGATTGCCATACTACCTTAGCCATTTGATTCAGACCATGCTTTACCTCCGGTCTGCGTAGAGGGGTTAAAAGTTGTTATATATAAAATCGTTTCTTAATGTATAGTGCCAGTTTGACAAGCCAGTACAGCGCAAACAGAATGGCGAGGGATGCACAATACTTGTAAAACGAAGGCACATAAGGTTTCTCAACCGTTTCTGTCTTGGTTTCCGTCAGGGTGATAGTGTCCGTCTTGACGGTCTCGCGGTCACGCCAACGGGTGTGCCATTTCTCCAGATAGACCGTGTCGGGCGGAAAGCCTACCCCCGCCCCCTCCCTGTAGGGAAGGGAGATTTTTGCAGGGCGGTAGGTATATGACACACTATCATGCAGATAAATGCTGTCACGTTGGATGTGAGTGGAGAGTTGGGTGTGGTTACTCTCCGTCGAACTGCGCACCGCGGAGCAGGCCGGCAAGAGCATCCACAGAACTGCAATGCTCAGTAAAAAAGCGTTCGGGTGTGGTGATTTCGATATAGTTCTCATGATCGGGGTGTTTTTGAAGTTTGGTCACCAAGTCGCGTTCGGTCTGTCGGGAATGGAGCAGCGTGTTACCGCTGAGCCGTCCGACGAGGATGCAGCCTGCGGTGTGGTCTTTGTTATTGCCTGCATGAATGCGGATACCCTCGAAGCCGGGTACATAGTTGACCAGCGGTAGCACGCGACCGAACTTGGGAGACCGGGTGAGCGTCAGTTTGTACCAGCCGAGGGGGATTGCTCCTTGGGGATGGGTGGCGTTAGGGACGGTGGGCGGTTCAAGAGTACCGCAGAAAGGTTTGCCTCCGATGAGGAGGATGCCTGTGGTCTCGTTCGGAGACTCGTTGATACGAATAAGAGATAATACCATAATCTTATATTTATGATTTAGTCATTTAGACATTTGGCTATTTATGACGATAGCGATAGTGATAATCCACTCCGATGAGGGCACCGGCGAAGGTGAGGGTTTCGCCGTAGGCTACGAGGAGCGAGGAATCAATGATGCCGGCAGGGGGAAGTGCCAGCCCTGCTACAAGCAAGGCGCACCCGAAGATGCACATTGCTGTAGCGAGGATCAGTTGCAAAAGAGACTTTTTCATTGTACTGGACTTTTAATCCGCCATATATTGCTGATGCTTAATCTCCGAGTTTGGCATACTCCATTGCGAAGACGTATCCGCTGAAATCGCTGTACTTCTTCTGGCTCTTGAAGGCAGTGAGATACGCTGCTTTCTGGTCCGGGTCAGCGAGGGCGGTCTTGGCGTTGGCTCTGGCGGTGGCGAACTTGGTGCGCTGTGCCTGTTGGGCGGCAGTTGGTTCTTTGGTGGAGGGGTTACAGATCTTGCCAGAGAACACCTTGCCGTTCTTGCGGAAGAAATACATGTCGGAGTGGCTACAGAGTTTGCCGCTCATGGACTCAATAAGTCCCATCGGTTTTACTTGTGACATTACTTTAGTTTTTTAGGGGCATCTACTGCCGCACCGTTCAGGGTCACAAGTCAGTATGTGTGACTAACAAACACGTTTGTTGTAAAACACCTTCTGACCCGTTTCCCCTGCACTCAATCTCAGTCATTATGTCCACATAACTCCTTCAATTGTGCGTTGTATCTGCTCCCTAAAAAATCTAAAGAGCAAGGCGGGCGTAAATGCAGGTTAATACTTAAAATTAATTCTTAGATTTCGAAATCGAGTGCAAAGGTACTACATTTGAGAGGGGCTCTTTCCCGATGCTTCCCACTAGTTCCCAATAATGCCCAATAATTCCCACTCCTACCCACATGGCAAATTGCAGGAAGGAGTAAAAACGCGTGTCCATATGTCAGGTATCAGAGGCGGAGCACGCGGTATAAAAAGAAACTGACTGCTTATCATTCTACCTCAATGCAGAATGTTTCGCAGATATAACGCACGGCGGCGGGCGGCAATGCCTTGGCATGAGAGGTCACGCCCAATGCCTGTAACTTGTTATAATGTCCGTAGGCATGCAGCCAATTATACAACGTGCGACGGCTGACACCGGCACGTTCCGCCAACTGGGTATAAGTCATTGATTGATATTTAGCCATAGTATTTGCTTGTTTGGGCGGTCGATAGAATCGACCTGAAATAAACATAGATTTTAGATGTCCACATCCGATGTGGACACAATAAACAAAGAAAAAAAATAGACAAGCTATATAAAAAAATAGACAAGCTAAAACCAGACAACAATGGGGGAGCGCGAGGCGGTTTAGAACCGAGCAGGACATGCCATGCGGAGTGTAGACACAAAAAAAGAGACGGGGCACGATGAACGTGCTCCGCCTCTCGGAGAATAAATAGAAATGCTATTTACTTAACTTCTACCAATGTCGGCACAAAGGGTTCAGCGACGGTGCCGAGGTGGGCGTCGTTGGCGAAGGTGAAGGCATCCTTCGCCTCGAAGAAGTTCTTGTAGTGCGCGGAGTAGTAGCGGAGTGTGACGGCGCCTTCCGTTCCTGCTATATACAGGAAGAACAATTCAGTTGCCAATCGGAAGCCTTTTCAGGGTACTGTGCCTTCATATCCACCTTGACCACAGCGGTCATTGACGAGGTCATGTCGCCCGCTTCAGGTGCCGTCCACGTAGGACGCGCTTGGTCCGAAACAAATGTTTCCGGTTCGTCTTTCTTGCAGCCTGCTGCCAGAAGCAGCAAACCGCAAGAAACGATTATCCATAATTTCTTAGTCATATTTGTTGAATTATTATTTAAGTTTCTTTCCCGTAACATCATATTTCTCATTGTTGCGAATTATTACTACATGGTCATTTTCGATAATCTTATACGGACAGTTATCGCCGGGTTTGAGGATGACCGGCACCTTGAGCGAGCCATGGTGAGCATCTGCTACATAGCTAATCGGCATCTCACTCATTAACGGCGTACCGTCTTCGGTCTCGAAGCGGAGTTCGCCAGCGTAGTCGCTTTGGATGGTCAGGAAGTAGAGGCTGTCTATCTTCGTCGCTACACCAACTAATTCATCACCGATGTAAGCATTCACCTTTGTACATTGTACCTTGTCACTTTGTACTTTCGCTATCATCGTCATGTTAGTTGCCGCGTTTCCATGGAAAGCCGGTGCTTGCTTCGGAGCGTTAGCAGCTTTATTGTAGAAGTTGATAGTGACAGAGTCGGCACCCATGCGGCGGAAGAGATATCCTTCTCCCGGACGGAAGGCGGTGAGGTCACCTACCCATTTCTTATCGGCAGAGAAGTACGCGAAGCGGTCGTGTGCCTTGATCAGGTCACCCACAGACGCATGATCGTAATAGTCTGCTAAAGCCTCTGTGACAGGTGTCGATTGGTTGAGCAGACATGGGAGCGGACTCCATTGTCCGTTTCCGCGGAGCGTGACATGCATGTCTTTCTGCTCCAAAGGATCACCGCCGATGCGCAGGATATTACCGTTCTTGGCATATACCATGTACATCTGCTGATAGTCGAAGGCGGTGAGCGTACCCATAAACGCATCTTTCACTTCCGAATAGGTGCAGAACTGCTGTGAAGCGGGGTTCTTGATGAGGTCCCCTTCCGCCCAAGGTCCTTCAGCAGACATGTGGTCATTGATGAGCGTCGAATCCGGCAGGAGATTCAGGTTGAACGATATCCAGTTCCATCCGGTATTGAGCGCGATGTTCTGCGTCTGAGAACCGGAGGTTGTGAAGACGAGCGGTGTCGGATCACCACAACCATAGACGGCACCATGTGCGAAGGTAATCTTGCGACTCGGAGCGAGTTCAAGTATCTTGCCGGTTGATGCTTGCCAGAGTTGGAAGCGTATCTCCTTTTGATTCATGGCTTCGTTGCCGTGAACAGTCAGGAAGACTTCGGTCTTGCTGGTCAGTGCATCGAAGGCGATGTTCGCCATGCCAACGCACTCGTTACGATAGAGGGCAATGACCTTGTCGTTGGCATCCGTATCGTAAATATTGCCAATCTTCACTTCACCGCATACGGACATATTAAGCGGATAGTTGTTCTTGTCCACCTCGTCGTACGGGCAGATAGCGGTTACGGTATATTCCACCAGCAGCGGTTCGCTCAGTCCGTTCTCGTCGGTGAGGTAGATATAGTCGGAATAAACACCCACCGGCATCTGTGCGTTGAATGTGAAGCGAACATTCTTGCTACTGATGGCATTGATAGCACCGTACGCTTCGCTGACCGTGAGCCAATCCGGCAGGGACTCGATGACGAACTGATGCCGGAGTCCGGTCTGGTTGAAGAAGGCGAAGTCAACGTTATAATTCGGTTCGGATGCTGCGTTACCGGTGATGGGGTACAGAGCCTCGAACGCCAGTTCGTTGTCGTACCACTTGAGGGCATTGCGATCGACCGTAGCCATCCACATGACGGGTGACGGCATGGGGTTGCCGTTGAGGTCCTCTACATCGCGCACAGTCACGAGAACAGGTTGATGGTTGATTTCGTAGTCCGCCATGTTGAGGTTGACAAGCAGTTCCTCGTTGTTATACGTCCAGTTGAACTTCAGCTTGCTGAGCAGACCGATGCCGCTGACCGGAGCGTAGCTTGCCTTATCGGCCATGCTTTCGACTTTCGACTTTTGACTTTCGACTACCAAAGGCACCACTTTGTCCACTATGTTACCGTTTGCATCTTTGAAGATACGCTGGTCATTGACGGAGAAGACGAGTTCGAGTACACCGTTGGGGTTCTGGATCTGCTCTTCGAACGGCAGGTATGCCATCAGACCCATCTCATCACCAAGCGGTTTGCGTGAGCCGAACTCGGAGATGAAGGTCTTGGGCAGTGCTTGCTCGAAGACGATGAACTCGTCGATGTTTCCTTCAAAGCCGTCGCCACCGAAGTACATATCGCCGGCTATACCTGTCAGACGGTCCGCAGCAAAAGTGACTGTCAGTTGGTTGTCCAGATAGACGGCGATGTTGTTATACGTGCGGTTAACAACAAGCACGAGGTGATGCCAAGTTCCATTTATGATTTGACGATTTACGATTGACGACTGATCTCCGTAGTAGAAGATGAGTTTGCCTTCTTCGAGGGCGAAGCGTTTGTCGCCGGCACGGAAGATCGTACCATTGCTGCTCGTCGGGCGGAACCATAACAAGTAGGTGGCGTCGTATGCGGCAGAGCGGGACAGTTTGTTGCGTTCAAGCGTTACGGTGTCGTTCTTGGTGAGGGCGAGCGAGATACCCTTCGGCAGGTTCCACGAAGCATTGTGCATCGTTAGCGTAGCACCGGAAGCACGGTCACGCAGTGTTGAGCCGGTGCCTTCGTTCATGCGGTAGTAAGCCATCAGTTCGCGTTCGTAACCGGTGAGGTAACGCTGGTTGGTAACGGTGATCTCTTCCTGCGTCAGCGCCTTGGTCCAGATACGGGCTTCCAGGATGTTCCCTTCCAAACCGCGACCAAAGAAGAGTTGGGCGTTGCTGATAGCTGATAACTGATAACTGATTACTGACTGCGCTGCTGTCACGTCGAGTGTGCCGGCGTAGAAGCGGACGGCGCTGGAGTCGTTGTTGTAAGTGACAGCCACGCGTGTGAACTCAAGCATCCTGTCAGGTAACTGTTTAGAATAGACGGTGCCGGAGTCACTCTGGAGGTAGAGACGGTTGTCGGCAGTCATACCGAAACGCAAGCCGTTCTCTCCATACGTAAAGAAGACGGCGGCCGCATTCGGGTTAGTCGGCTTAACCATCAGGTCGATGGTGAAGGAGCGGTTGGCGAGACTGCGGTTGACCATCGAAGCGGCGTATGAGTCGGCTGTGCCGTCGAAATGCGGCGAAGCGTCGGTAGTCGGACTGGTCTCATTGGTGATACCGATGAGTTGGAAGTTATTATCCTCGTCCAGCCAGTTACCGGCTATCGGTTCGCTGAAGCGCAGCTTGAGATGATCGCCAATACCTAAGATACTGTTGGCAGGTTCAGGACTGCCGAACACTACCGGCGGACGGGTATCCTTGACACCACTCATCACAGGCGAAGCTTTCGTGACAAAGCCCGAGCCGAAGCGGCAGAAAGTCACGGCACGCAGGTCATAGTTGAGTTCCTTCGGGTCGCGTTCACCGTAGAAGCGGAACGGTACGATGCGTCCGTTCTCGATCATGGCTTTGTTGCCCGAAGCGAGGTTGTACAGGCTGTCGTCGGCATAGAACGAACACTGATTCACCCATGCGTCATCGCTCTCCGTGGAGAGTTTGTACTGGAACTCGATATGGTCGAAGTTCTTATGGTGAATATCAAATCCGTCAATCTCAACAGGCAGGTAATAGCCGATAGAGTCATGCGGCGAGAGGGTGTTCATCACCCAGTTCTGACGCGGCGAAGTGATTTCTACAGGACTGGAAACCGGCAGGAAATGGACGGAGAAATTGAGGTTGGCGAACGTGATGGGACAATCGGCAAGGCCGAGGTTAAGCGTCAGGTTCTCATAGTCATCCACTGTTCCCCGCTCCACCTCCAGGGTCTTGGTGACAGGCACGCCCGGCGTGAGGAAGAAGCCTATCGACTGCGTGAGCGGCTGACCGTCCATGGTGATACGTGCGCCGTTGGGGTTGGAGTTCGGATTGATGGACAGGTCGAACTGGTTACCCATAGCGGCACGGCCGGTCTGGAGCGAGGAGTTGTTCATCAGCGTCACATGGAAGACGGCGCGTTTATCCGGCATGACGGCACTCTGCTCGTAGGTATCGATCGTCATTTCGGGCTTGCATACCCACTGGGTCTCATTGCTGATGACCGTTCCGGGGTTGTAGAATGTCGTTTTCTGTTCGTCCTCATGCGGGCAGTAGGTCGAACCGGCTACGGTATAGAACACATACGAGCCGTAGAGCAGGTCCGGATCATTGCTCGGTACACCCACCTTGTCACGTGTCACTGCCGTGGTGTCGCGCCAAACGCTGTCGGTGCGAGCACGATAGACAGCTACGGTCAGGTCACCCATGTTATCCGAATTGAGCGAGAAACCGCAGTTCTTCGTGACGGTCTTGGCATGGTTCTTGTCGTAATTAGGCATATAATACGTAGTGGGTTCGATATTGAACATGAACTTCGACGCGTTGGTCTGCGAACCCATCTCCTGTATCTGGTTCTCTCTGGTGCGAGTTTGATCGCCCGGATCGTCCTGGATCTGCGATATATCCCCTATCTTATCCAATGCCGACTCCACCGTCTCGCCTATCTTATCCTTACCCATCGTACCGAAGAAATTGGCGATGCTCTGCCAGCTGGACGCTAATTGCGAAGCAGCTAACGTAGCGCTGGAGGCTTGCTGCTGACCCCACAGTTTGGCGGACTGCGGCAGTTCGTTGTAGGCTGCGGTGGAAGCATATACATCGGAATGTGTGAAGCTGGCTCCGGCACTGATAGAATAGGTGCCTACCTCCGTACTCGAACCCGCCATACGGGCGTGTACTTTCTCCTTCTCGTTGCCGTAGAGTATAGCTATCCACTGGTATATCATGTTATCCAGCGCAGCAATACGGTTGGTATAGACTTGGTCGTTATCCGGACAGATCATCTTGTACGAACCTTTCTTGATGGAATCGGTAGCAGCCGTCCGGTCGACGTTGCCGATATTCCAATAGACGGGTTCTTCCGTAGCGTTCGCATAAGCCTGTGCCTCCGCCGAGTCAGCGAAGTTCATCAGCAGGTTGCTGCGCTCGATAGCCAGTTTCGGAATGATACTGTTGATCACGTAGTCCTGCGTGTAGGCGAAAGTATTGTTGACCTTCGATCCTAAGGCAGTCTTTTGTCCGGTGACAAGGTAATACTGCTTGCCGTCAGCGGCCGCACCCGAACCGAGCACCTTCATGATGCTGGCGTTGATAGCCGGTTGACGCACCTGGAAGAGGCTGTCGGAGATGACGGCTACGGCGTTGAACCGACCGGCCAACTGACTGATAGTCGTTCCGTAGAACACATCGGCGGGGGCACCTACATCCTGCGGCATCATACCCGGAGAAGTGGAGATACGGTTGTCGGTAGTGACGGTGTAGTTGTACATATATCCCCAACTCCAGTCATGACTGATAGGAATAGGAATAGAGAGCAGACGCGAGGTCTCGAAATTCGAACCCAGGTACGTACCGGCTCCTTGAGGAGCGGACACTGTACCTATATTCTGCGTCACCTTGACTCCTCTCATCAGTGTGATGTCTACACCCATATTCCAGTAGAAACTTTCACTATAGCCGAAGGTGTATGTCGAACCGGCATCTACCCAGGCTGTCGAACCCATACCGGCAGGGTCACGGATGATATCGAGCAGTACGATGGAACTCTCTGTATCGGTGAGGTTACCGCTCTCGAAGTCCACACCGCTGACGAAGGCGCTGAAGACGGTGGTCTCTACGGCCGTTCCTTCTGTTTTGAGCAGTGTGCTGACGTTGCGTAGGGCATTCGTGCCGCTGTTGTTGACGTCTATCTGATCTACCGTAAGCCATACAGCGCGGTTCTCACCTTTCTCGTCGAGCGCGAACTGCAGCGTGTCCATCTGGCTATGCAGACCATTATGGATAGTCACTTCGCCGCCGCGTTGTGCCACGCGATCGACGACGCCGCCGTTGCGGTTGTTGTTATAGAAATACTCTTCATACGCCCGTGCCACGAACTGGTACTTACGTCCGCTGAGGAAGACCGGATAACCCATCAGGTAGTTGACCGTACCGTCCGACTGCTCGGTGTACATCGCCACTTTGTCGCTCTGCGAACGGATAGAACTGAACTCCATTTCCGCTTCGCCGTAACCCTTACGCTCGATGCCGTAGAGGATCTGCGACAGGCCTACCACTACCGGGTTGTGGTAGATACGGTCATAGACGGCGTTATAAGCGGTGGTGTATTGCTTATTGCTGTTCGTATTGGTCGTCAAGGTATCATGGATAATAGTCAGCGGTGCGTTCGTCAGGTCGAAAGTCTCAGCGCCTTGACCGGCGGCAAAGAGCGTCGCGTAACCCGTAGCTGTGGCTTGTACCACTTTGTATTTCGTCGGGAACAGATCCACGGCGTATTCACCCGTCCTGGGGTCGGGCTGGAGAATGATACGTTTCTTCTCGAAGAGGGTGTTGGTCACTACCTGTTTAGCGTTGATATCCGTATAGGAAACCTGCTGCTGCATCGTATCACGCGACAGATCATCGGGGTCGTGCACGAGTTGGGCGGTGTTGTCGCCTTCCAATTGGAGCACCAGTTGCAGGTTGTCACCGAGGTTGTTCTTGCCCAAACCGAAGCCGTGCTGCAGGTCACGCTGGTCGTTACCTCCGGCTACGCGGCCGACGAGACGTACCTTGGTCTGGTCGTAGAACCGTACACCGTCTAAGGGCTTGGTCAATGCAAAAGTATCTTTTCCTTGCTCCACATGCAGGATACCGTCACCTTCGAAGCTGTGCCCGGGCTTGAATACCTGCAGTTTGCAAGGCTGGCTGAGCGGCAGCACGAGTTCGAAATTACCGTCCGTACCAGTGGTGACAGGTGTGTTGTCGCGACGAACAGTATCGCCGTTCAAGAGGAACATCGCACCCGGCACAGGTATCGTACTCAGTTTATAGAGCACGCGACCGGAGAGGCGTGTGGAGGACGTGTTTACGAAGTCTATCACACTGCCAACTGCCTCAGCTACTGTCAGCGAGACGGTAGCCGAGACGGCAGAGGTGTTGTTATACGAGAATTTTCCGTATTGCGAAGTCGGAATGATTGCGAAGTCCGTTCCGGTCGCACCATCGTAGGTCAGGCTGTCGAAGCGATAGAAACCGCTGGCATTGGTGATCATGCTATCCAGCACGTTGCCTGCTGCGTCCTGCAACACCACTTTGACGCCTGCCATGCCGCTGTTGTCGGTCATGCGGATGGTACCGGATATCTCGCCGTAAGGCGTACGCCAGCCTTCGGTGGTAGCGGCGTTGGAGGTCTTCTTTCCGTTGCAGGAGTAACTGGTCGCCACCGTGTAGTCGTAGTGCACATTGGGAAGAGCTGTGCGGTCGAAATAATCGGTGTTATCACCACGATAGAGCGTATCCGGACTGGCGTCACTGCCTTTCTTGACACGCGTCAGTACGTAACTGTCCACCGCTTCGCTATTCACCTGCCAGCGCAGCAGCACGCCGTTCTTCATCGCCGTCGAGGCATCGCCCTTCGTAGCCGTGAAGCGGGTGATGGTAGCCGACTCGTCAAAATAGAGATCCGGACCACTGATGGTCTTCGGCTGCAGTTGCAATGAGTCGAACACATGCAGATCGGCTTCGCTCTGGTCAATGCGTACGTTGTACGAATAGTGCGAGCAGGCACGGTCGGCTACATCGCTGAACGTAGCTATCCACGAGCCATCCTCCTGACGACGGATACTGTCGGGCGGAACGATGAACTCCATCTCTTGCCCCGTCTCCTGTATCGTACGCGTCACAACCAGCTTCGCCGAGTTGTCCCACATTGCCTTGGCGCCTTGGTACTCCTGCTGGTACTTAGCAGTAAGCAACGGTTTAAGGCTGTCAATCAAGTATTGTTGAAGTGCCGGAGTATAGGGATAAGAGGCCATTTTTGAACTCTCTTCTACGAATCCGTACCAACCTCTACTATCTTTTTCTATCCTATATTGGGTGTCATGATTAAGATAAATAGTCAAATGTTGGTTCCAGCCATCATCGAAGTACAATTCGGTACCTTTGGGCACTTTAAATTCTTGGTCTCCACTAAAGTATCCATACCTTTTTATGAACTTCATATCGGGTGCGCGCAAACTATAGCGGGGAGCAAACCAGCTCTCAGAGGGACGACCGGGATAGTCAATGATTCGAAAAATCACGGAGTCCTCAAACGTTTCCCATTTTTTCAGCTGCAGCGTATAGGCATCATCGTCGAAAGAGGCGGGAGGCGTACTACTGTTCTCTATCTTAAAGCGGAAATTAACCTTATGATTGTTCTCAAAGTCCGCATCCTTGGCATAGTTATCCTGCGTAGCAGCAAGCGGAGCCAGATAGTTGGCGTTTTGCAGCATTGTTGTTTTCACCAACTCGTTATTCCATCCCCAAACAGATGCAGACGCACGGCGGATACGGTAATACACCGGTACAGAAGATACTTGTACTTTTTCGTTGGTAAGCTCAACATCGATGCTGTACTTGGCGTTTCCATTCTGGTCATAGATGACATGGCTCTCATTCGGTGTATAGGTCGCATGATAATCGAACGTTTCCGTTTGTCCATGGGCATTTCCCGTCCAAGTGCTGCGGTTGTTGTCCACAAACTTGTAAGTACCCTTGTTGCGGGTCATGTTGGTAACTGTTACTTGCTGTGCGTCCGAGAAATCGGATTTCAGCGCCCGCTGGATCTCGAACATATCACCGTCCAGCAAATCGGCTAGTTGCGGGTTCTTGATATTCCAGGTCAGCACATGGTTGCCGGTATAGGTATCCGTATTATCCGTCTCAGCCGTTGCCGTAAAATCATAGATACGATGGTAAGGCAGAATATTGACCGTATTGGAATTGAGTTGCACGCGCTCATGGGTCGTCGCATTGCGCTCCAGATCAAACTTAGCCGAGAAAGCCGGCTGCACGGTGTCGGTTGTCTCCACATAGATCATACCCGAACGCTCCTTTACCGGGATCAGCTTGCTTGAATTCAACGAACTATAGTAGCCATACACGTTCTGGAACGTCATATACGGCACTGCCGCTGCACCAAAGCCTGCTGCTGCACCCGACTCGCTCACCGTATAGAGGAACGGAGTCATCAGCTGCGGAGCTACCATGTTATCGTTGCTGGTGAAGTTCTGACCGCTGTTGTCGAAATGCCAGTCGAAGGTGTAGGACTGGTTGTTGTCCTTCGGGTCGGCTTGGTTGCGGTAGAGATAGACCTTCAGGTTGATACGGAACTTCTTTTGGTTCAACTCCGTAGGAGGATACCAGTCGAACTCGAGCTTCGTCACATGGTCGCAACCGTCGTCCTCTACGGTACGAATGAGCATCTTACCCGAACTTTCACCTTCGTTAACCACCTCGTTGATACCGCTGTAGGTAGAGGTGACGATGGCTTTACCTTTCTTCATCTCCACATAAGCCGAGCCTTTGCCACCGGAGTAATCTTTGTTCTCCGAATCATCGGCACTGCGCTTGGAATACGCCTTGGCTATCGTTACTGTTCCACTCTCGGAGACACCATTCTTTGTGATGTTGTCGATGTAGATGTAACTCGTCTTGTGCACATAGTAGTCATTACCCTTGCCATAGGCATAGACGGGCACCACAAAGTGAATCACATCCTGCCCGGTGGCCATCACCGAGTAGTGGTTCTGTTTCTCCAGATAGTCATTCGCCTTCAGAGGTGATGATTGCAAAATGAAGAGTGCCAGGACCATCATCCCCGCCACTCTCAAGCCACTCTCGCGCCACTGTGCGAGTTGCTTGATAAAAAGATTAAGTTTGTTTTCCATATATGTGTTGTTTTTTATTTCCTGTCAATCTTATAGGGTTGCTATTCCCATACAGGAACGAAAGGTTCGGCGACGGTGCCGAGGTGGGCATCGTTGGCGAACGTGAAGGCATCCTTCGCCTCGAAGAAGTTCTTGTAGTGCGCGGAGTAGTAGCGGAGTGTGACGGCGCCTTCCGTTCCTGCTATATACAGGAAGAACAATCAATCGGAAGCCTTTTCAGGGTACTGTGCCTTCAGATCCACCTTGACCACAGCGGTCATCGAGGAGGTGAAGTCATTGTCCGCAGGAGCAGTCCAAACAGGACGCGCTTGGTCTGAAATAAATGTTTCCGGTTCGTCTTTCTTGCAGCCAACTAAAGTACAAAGGGACAAAGTACAAAGTACAAAGATATACAAATGTTTTTTCATATTCTTGTTGTTTTTATGGGTCACCAGGCATCTACTTGATTTGCACCATTATTGTCAATGTGCATGTTATTGTTTCCACTGGTGCTGAGAATGGAAACAGACGGAAGTACAGGCAGCACTTCTACACGGGGTGAAATATACTTTCTCATAACTTCTGACCATTTATGGAGTATTTTTCTCCGTTGCGAATAATGATTAACTGACCGTCGCGCAGCACTTTTTCGGCAGCCTCACCCCGTCCCTCTCCTAAAGGCGAGGGGGATTCTATTCCTGTTGGTGTGGAGTTGATGCGCAGCGCAGCCGGCATACCGCGATAAAGCGGTGCCGATGACGGACTGCTTGTATTCACATGGAAATACGCACGGAAGCCCAACATGCTGGAATCATCGTCCTCAGCCGGCCAATAAAGTGTATTATTGCCTTTCAGAAAGAGATTGCTATGGTTGGCATCATCGTCGATATGCGTTCTGCCATAGAAACCGATGTATCTCACATCGTCCGTTCCTGCCTCATCCGCTGATTGGTCTGCATCCCATGTGATGTCGGTGAATGTCATTCGGTTAAGTACCGCACCAGTGTTATCCCATTGGATGAGGTATGGTGTGCCTGCCGAGAGATTATTGGATACCACCTTCTCGATATTAAGCACCAGCGTGCCGTCTTCGACGGTGGCGGAAGAGAAGGTATATACTTCCACATTATCCCCACCAAGCGGTGACGCAGCGAGATCCGGTACATTAAACGGCAAGGTCAGCGTGTTAAAACAACCTGCCTTGCGCAGCGTACGGAAGATGTCGATGGTGGTTTTGGGAGTACCACTGCTGAATTCTGTTATCTTACCTGCTGTAACCGACTGTTCATCGTACTCGTCAAGATGGCAGGACTGGAACTTTTCTTCATCATAAAAACTCCAACCTGTTGTGGATTTGTAATTAAGTTTCGACACGCAGAAGACCAGATCATCCGCGCAGCCGACGAATATATTTCCCGACGGATCGAGTGTCGGCGGCGTTTGCGGACGACAATACACCCGATGAAGACTACTACACCCATTGAAAGCATAGTTTCCGATACTTGTTATCGAAGGAGGAAGAATCACCTCCGTAAGTGCCGTACAGCCATAGAAGGCGTAGGAACTGATTTCCGTCACATTGTCCGGGATGAGCACATCCGTAAAGTCCGTACGGTCCTCGAATGCCTGCGAATAAATCGTAGCACTTACTGTCGGATCAGGCGAGGTGAGCACGAGCGTAGTACCGCTCAGTTCATACTCCAGATTCGTGCCGCAGGGCGTTCCTGCAAGGGCTATGCCTGCCGCCCCGATGAGCAGGGCGGCAAGCAGCAGTTTATTGAAGTTTTTTACCGGTAACATCATATCTCTCATTATTTCTGATTATTACTACGTGGTCATTTTCGATAATCTTGTACGGACGGTTATCGCCTGGACGCAAGATAATCGGTGCCTTGAGCGAACCATGGTGAGCATCCGCCACATAGCCAATCGGCATTTCACTCGTTAACGGTGTACCTTCTTCGGTCTCAAAACGGAGCGTACCGGCTGCATCGGACGAAACCGTCAGGAAATACAGGCTGTCTATCTTCGTGGCTACGCCAACGAGTTCGTCGTCGATGTAAGCATTCACCTTTGTACATTGTACATCGTCACTCGCAACTTGACAGATCATCGTCATGTTGGTAGCAGCATTGCCGCTGAACTTCGGTGCGTGTTGCGGAACTGCATTAGTGACCTTGTTGAAGAAATTGATCTCCACATCACCGGTGCCGAGGCGTTTGAAGAAGTATCCTTCGCCCGGGCGTAGCACAGTGAGGTCACCTTCCCAATGCTTGTCAGTGGAGAAGACGGCGAACCGGTCATGACTCTTCAGCAGGTCGCCTACTGTAGCATGGTCGTAGTAGTCTGCCATAGCTTCTGTAATCGGTGTGCTCTGGTTGAGCAGACATGGCATCGGGCTCCATTGACCATTGCCGCGCAGCGTCACGTGCATCGAGTCTTCCGGCAGTCGGTTGCCACCGAGCCGCAAGGTGTTGCTTGAGGCGGTATAGACCATATATACCTGCGTATAATCCCACGCGGAGAGTGTACCCATGTACATATCCATCGTTTCGGAATAGGTGCTGAACTGCATCGTCGCGGGGTTCTTGATGATGTCGCCTTCTTTCCACGGTTCAGCCGCCGTCATGACGCTGTTGAGTGCAGCCGTTGCGGGTTGCAGGTTGAGATTCGTGGATATCCAGTTCCATCCGGCATTAAGGGTGATGTTTTGCGTCTCTGACCCCGATGAGGTAAAGACTACAGGTTGTTCTTCACCGCATCCATAGACATATCCGTGTGCAAAGAGTATCTGACGGTTCGGCGCAAGCATCAGCACCTTACCGGTAGAAGCCTGCCATAGTTGGAAGGTAATTGCCTTGTTGTTCATAGCTTCGTTACCATAGACAGTCATATAAACCTCCGACTTGTTAGTTAGATTGCTAAATGCCACATTCGCCATACCGACGCACTCGTTGCGGTAGAGGGCAATAACTTTGTCATCGCTGTCTGTGTCGTAAACGCCGTCAATGATAACTTGTCCGCAAATGGACATGTTGAACGGATACCTGTTCTTGTCCGGTTCCTCGTACGGGCAAACGGCAGTAACATGATAGGTCACTTTCAGCGGTTCGGAGAGTCCGTTCTCGTCGGTTACATACACCATATCGGTATATTCGCCCACCGGCAAAGTGGTGTCGTAATAGAATCTCACGGTGTAGTCATCGATAGGCTGAATAGTGCCATATTGCTGCTCAACGGTGAGCCAGTCGGGCAAGGACTCGATGGTGAACTGGTGGCGTTTGCCGCTGTTGTTGACGATGCGCATATCGCGATAGTTGTAGTTGTCAAACTCCGAACCATAGGTTTGCCATAATTCCATTGTCCGGCTATCCCAAGTCAGACTGTTGCGGTCCACGTATGCCACCCACGTTACCGGCGAAGGCATCGGGTTACCGTTGAGATCCTCTACATCGCGTACGGTGACATAGACAGTCTGCTTGTTAATTTCGCGGTCATGCATAAGCAGGTTGATGAGCAGTTCGTCTTGGTTGAATGCCCAGTCGAAGTTGAGTTTCGAGAGCAGTGCGTTGCCTGCCACAGGAGCATAGTTTGTCTTGTCAGCCAATTCATTTACCATTTTACCATTTACCATTTTCTCATTTATGAGCGGCACCTCTTTGTCCACTATGTTCCCGTTCGGGTCTTTGAAGACTCGTTGGTCGTTGGGACTGAATACCAATTCAATGACACCGTTGGCGTTCTGCTTCTGCTCTTCAAAAGGCAGGTATGCCATCAGACCCATCTCGTCGCCTACCGGTGAATGGTTGCCGTATTCCTCAACAAGCGTCTTTGGCAGAGCCTGCTCGAAGATGGCGAACTCATCAATGTTTCCTTCAAAGCCGTTTCCGCCGAAGTACATTGCTCCGGTGATACCAGCCAGTTCGATGGCAGCAAAGGTGGCAGTCATTTTGCCGTCAAGGAATACTGACACGTTATTATAAGTACGGTTAACAGAGAGCGCAAAGTGGTGCCATTCGTTATCCTTTATTTGCCCGACAGAGGTTATCAATTGGTCGGAGTGCAGCACGAGGTTTCCGTCCACTAATGTCAGCAGTGTACCTATTGAGTCATTGGCTCTTCCGGCGGAGAAGATGTCTCCTGTATTGCTTGTTGGGCGGAACCAAAGCATCAGCGTCTCGTCATAAACCTTAGAGCGTCCGAGCAGGTTACCGTTGAGTTGAACGCGCTCTCCGCTATTGATGGCAAGTGAAATGCCTTTGGGCAGATTCCACGTGGCGCCATGTAATGTGAGCGTAGCACCTCCGGCTTTGTCGGTAAGTTGCGTCCCATGCCCTTCAGCCATCTGATAGTACGCCACGAGTTCGAGCTCGTAGCCGGTGAGATAGTGCATGTTGGTGGCGGCTACTTCTTCCTGTGTGAGGGCTTTCGACCACAGACGCAGTTCGAGCATGTTTCCGTCAAGTCCACGTCCGAACACGAGCGGTGCGCTTACATCATACGTCGTACCTGCCGGCAACTTAGCGGCATTAGGGTCAGTCATATCCATCGTACCGGCGAAGAAGCGTATCTCGTTGGTCTCGTTGTTATAAGTGACGCACACGCGGGTGAAGTCGAGCATCGTATCGAGCGGCTTGGAGTAGATTTGCAACGTACCAAAGCCGACCATTAGGCGGTTGTCGGCGGTCAGTCCGAAGCGCACGCCTGTGCCGTCAGTACCATGTTCAAAGAAAGTATGTTCTCTGTTGGCGGCTGTTGGTTTGACGAGCATATCGAGCGTGAACGAGCGTCCGCTGAGCGAGCGGCTCACTTGCGAGATAGCATAGGACTCTGCAGTGCCGTCGAAGTGGACAGACGCAGCGGTGGTGATACCCGTGGCGTTCGTCACACCTTTGATTTGGAAGTTATTGTCGGGATCAAGGTAGTTGCCGGCAATTGGTTCGTTGAAGCGTAGCTTGAGGTTGTCGCCCACGCCAAGGATGGCATTCACCGGTTCGGGTTCGCCAAAGACGCGCGGCGGACGGGTGTCTTTCGTTCCGCTGATGACAGGTGATGACTTGGTTACGAAGCCCGACCCGTAGCGGCAGAAGGAAACGGCGCGCAGGTCGTATTGTTGCTCCATCGGGTCACGCTCGCCATAGAAACGGAAAGGCTCAATGCGTCCGTTGCGTATCATTGCCTTGTTACCTGTTGCAAATTGATAGAGACTATCGCTTGCGTAGAATGAACATTGGTTAACCCAATCGTCTTCAGATTGTGTTGAGAGTTTGTATTGGAACTCTATATGGTCGAAGTTCTTATGGTGAATATCAAACTCGTCGATTTCCACAGGCAGGTAGTAACCAACAGAGTCGTGTGCGGAGAGGGTGTTCATAATCCAGTTCTGGCGCGGCATAGAGATAGACACATCGCTGGAAACCGGTAAGAAATGAACAGAGAACTTCAGCCTAGTATTGGTCTTAGGACAGTCTGCTAACGAGAGTGCGAGTGTGAGGTTGTCGTAGTCATCCACCGTTCCGCGCTCCACTTCAATGGTTTTTACAACTGCTTGTCCGGGAACCAAGAACACCGGTATAGCATTGATAAGCGGTGCACCGTCCACGTACACTTTTGCGCCATCGGGGTTGGAGTCCGCCCACAGTGCAAAGTTAAACAAAGTGCCGCTCGCGCCTAATCCCGTCTGCACTTGTCCTTTGTCCATCAGCGTAACACGGAAAGTGGCTCGCTTGTCAGGTTGAACGCCGGTTTGCTCGTATGTATCGATGGACATCTCAGGTTTGTCAACCCACTGTGTTTCGTTGTTCAGTATCGTACCCTCGTTGTAGAACTGCGTTTTCTCTTCTGCCTCGTGTGGACAATAAGTACTTCCTGCTACGGTATAGAATACGTACGAGCCATAGTGGAGATCATCGTTATCGGCTTCGCCTACATTCTCACGAATAAACTCTGTACGCGTGTCCCATACACTGTCGTATGGCGCGCGATAAACGGAAACGGTGATGTCGCCGTGACTATCTGCTCCAAGAGTGAAACCACTCGTCTTCTTGACCGTCTGCTCTTGTGCCGAATTCATATTGTTATCATAGGAGAAGATAGGATTGTAGTCTAGTGAGAACTTTGACGTGTTGGTTTTTGTGCCGAGCGACTGCTGTTCTTCTCTGTCGGTCGGGTCTGCTCCAACACCTTGTCCTTCCGGACGTGCTAAACCGTTGATGGCTTGTGCAACCGTGGTACCAATCTGGTCTTTGCCCATGTCTTTGAAGAATTTGACTATGTTCTTCATATCTTTGAGCAGTTTCTGTCCGACTTTGGCGCTGTTGCTTGACCAATAAGACCCCACAAGGTCACCGCCTTGTGGCATCTCATTGTATTGCGCAGAAGCGTTATAAGTATCAGTGTGAGTGATGGTTGCACCACTGCTTACTGACCATGTACCAACCTCTGAACCAGCCATACGTGCCATCACTTTCTCTTTCTCGTTCTGATAGAGAATAGTAACCCACTGCGTAATCATATTATCCAATGCTGCAACGCGATTGATATAGGCATGGTCGGAATTGGTTGGTGTCAACATCTTGTAGGTGTTGTATGGCAGAGAGTCAATAAGACTTACCTTGTCGTCAGACGAGTAATACCAATACACAGGCTCGCCTGTTTGGTCGGCATAGGCTTGAGCTGCCTCTTCGCTGTCAAAATTCATAAGTAGGTTTTGACGCTCTAATGCAAGTTGAGGTATGAGAGTATTAAGGATATAATATTGTGTATAGACGAATGTGCCTGCCACAAGTGAACCGAGCACAACCTTCTGACCTGTAACCAAATAGTAGTGTTTGCCGTTGGAGTCTGTACCCTGTGAGAGTATTTTCATCAGTCCGGCATTGAAGGCAGGCTGACGTGCGATGAACATACTATCGCTGATGATGCTGACTGTCTTGGCTTTACCGGCTAACTGTCTTATGGTAGTGCCGAGGAAGACATCGCCATTACTGCTCACATTATCTTTGGCTTTGCTACTGCTGGTTGAGATACGGTCGGTGGTGGTAAAGGTATAGTTGTATTTATACCCCCATTTCCATTCATGCGTGATAGGAAGTGTGAAGCTTAGTTGGCGGCTGCTCTCGTATGTTGAACCAATATATGAACCTGCGCCTTCGGGTGCTGCCACAGCACCAATGTCCTGCGAAACGTTCACACCCCATTTGGGGGTCAGTTCGACACCTATTTTCCAATCGTAAGTTTCGGTGTATGTGTAGTTGTAGGTTGTACCGCTTTCGACCCATGCTGACGAGCCGTTTCCTCCCGGGTCGCGAACTATATCGAGTAACACTACTTCACTATCTGCTGAGGTCAGGTCGCCGTTCTGTATGTCAGTGCCACTGACAAAGGCTTGGAACACTTCTGTTTCCACATAGTTGCCTTCCACTTGCAGGGCGGTACTGACAGTTCTGAGAGCGCTCTCGCCACTATTCTCCGTGTCGATATCCTCTACTTCGAGTATAACCGACTTGTTCTGTCCTTTGCTGTCGAGGGTATAGTCTTGATAGGTGGTTGCAGATTTGAGTCCGTTATGCACTCTGACACTTCCGCCACGCTGCGGCACTTCGTCTAAAACACCCGACAGCGGGTCGTTGTTGTAGTAATAACGCTCAAACGCCTCTGCTATAAACTGATACTTACGATTAGCAATGAAAACAGGGTGTCCAAGCAGGTAAGTAACCGAGCCATCCGACTGTTTTTCATATAGACTTACTTTCTGTTTGTCCTGCAGGTTCAGACTGCTCACTTCCATCTCTTCCTCACCGTAGCCGGCTTTGTCCAAACCATACAGCACCTGCTTGAGAGTTACTACTACGGGCGAGTGATAGATGCAGTCATAGACAGCGTTGTAGTGTATTGAATCACCATCTAACAAGCCTCCTTGAGAGGCAATACCGCCGGTATAAGGATAGTTAGAAACAAATTGCTCGTCGTTTGATTTTTGTACCACTGTTATTGTTTCGGCTGTCTTATTGCAATTGCCTATATATTCGGTCAGAGGCGCATTAGTGAGGTCGAAGGTCTCGGAGCCTTGTCCGGTACCAAACAACGTAGCATAGCCGGTGGCTGTTGCCTGAATGACTTTGTATTTTACAGGGAAAAGGTCCACTTCAAACTCACCCGTTTCCGAGTCAGGGTGAATAGTGATGCGCTTTTTCTCAAAGAGCGTGTGGGTCGTACCGACTATGCGTTCTTTGTTAACTGCGAGCGAGTCGGTCAGATAGACGATGTGGGAAATGGTCTGTTGTATAGTGTCTCGTGAGAGGTCATCAGGGTCGTGGACGAGTTGCGCTGTATTGTCGCCCTCGAGTTGCAGCACGAGTTGCAGGTCGTCTCCGAGGTTGTTGGTTCCTAAACCGAAGCCGCGAGGCAAGTCGCGCTGGTCGTTACCGCCGGCTACGCGTCCTACAAGTCTAACTTTGGTCTGGTCGTAGAAACGCACACCGTCAAGTGCTTTAGCAAGCGCAAACTCTTCTTCTCCATCTTCCACTCGCAGGATACCATCGCCCTCGAACACGTGTCCGGGTTTGAACACTTGCAGTCGGCAAGGTTGGTGCAATGGCAGTATCAACTCAAAATTTCCGTCAATACCACTTGTAAGCGGCGTGTTGCCACGACGCACCGTGTCGCCGTTTAGCAGGAACATTGCTCCGGCAACAGGGATAGTGCTGTTTTTGTATAACACTCTACCTGTGAGCCTCGTGGAAGAGGTGTTCATAAAGTCTATTCCCGAGGCGACAGCATTGTTTGTAGATAGCGAAATGCTTGCCGTTCCGGCAGAGGAGCTGTTGAAAGAGAATGTACCATACTGGTGTGTCGGTACTACAACATAACCGGATAGGTCGGTGTTTGTGCATTGACATTCGGTTGGTTCAGTAGCAGTTGCACTGAAATTGATTTGATTGAGTATTCCTATTTGATAGTGGGTATATGAGCAGTCAATGGAGAAATGTCCAGTTACGGTAAATGAACTGATGGCACTGGAACAAAGAGGGGAAATGGATTGCACTTGCAAGACCGTACCTACCGCATATTCGTAAGTACCTTCATTCTTGCTATTCCAATCTTCCAACACATTGCCGTTCGCATCTAACACACGGAATTGAGTTTGTTTCTCGGGGGTATTCATGCCGAAATTGGAAGAGTATGTGATTTTGACCTTAGCCTTTTCGCACTCCAAGGCGGCGTACTCCAAACTATCGAACTTATATGCTCCGCTTGCGTTGGTAGTCATGGTGCGTATTGTATTGCCGCTGCCGTCTTGCAGTGCGACCGTTACGCCTGCCATGCCGGTGTTGTCGGGCATAAGTATAGTACCGCTTATTTCTCCGTATGGAGTGCGCCAGCCCTCTGCAGTAGCGTAGTTGCCTGTGCTCTTGCCGTTGCACACATACTGCGTCTGTATGGTATATTCGTAGTGAGTATTAGGCATTGCGCTACGGTCAATATAACTATTGTCGGTACCGTGATAGATCGTGTCAGCAGCCTCGTCGCTACCCACTGCCTTGCGCAGTAGTATATATTCGTCCACTGCATTACTGCTTGCCAGCCAACGCAGAAGCACACCTGCTTTCATTGCTGTTGTGGCATCACCCTGTGAGGCTACAAAACTTGTTATTGTGGCAGCCTCGTCGAAATAGAGCGACGGACCGCTTATCTCTATCGGACGTAAAGAAGCAGAGTCTTGCACGTGCAGGTCAGAACGCGATTGGTCAATTCGAATACTATATTTATAATGTGAGCACCCTTGGTTGGCAATGTCGCTATAGGTGGCAATCCATGAGCCATCAGCCTGACGGCGAATGCTGTCCTGAGGAATGATGAACTCCATCGTCTGCCCTGTTTCCTCGATTGTGCGCAGAAGGATGAGTTGAGCCGTCTTGTCCCACATACAACGACCATAATCTTCCGGTTTAACCTCACGAGGCATCAGTTTAATCAAGCTGTCTTTAACAGTGTATAAGAGGTTGCGTATCTCTGTTGCCACATTTTCGTCAACTTGCGATTGCGATGCTTTTACCATTTGGGCATCTAATTTGCGCTTGCCGCTTTGCGGATAGGCGTAGATGGTTATCTCGCACGATTCAGTGAGAATAAACGGCATGTAAAAAGTCCACTCAAAGTTTCCGTCTTCGTTGTTGTAGATATCCATACGACTGTTTTTCGGGAACTGGTACCAACCCGACAATAAGTACCTGCCTTGTGTATAATTCTTACCGTCTTTGGTGACAGAATAAGTAGTTCCGTTTTCCGGACTTGCCACATCGCCTTGCACTACATACTTAACATATACCTCCACATATTCGGAATCGTCAGTAGTAATAGAGGCTACGGTGTTTGATGATTGCACCGTGAATGTTGCTTCGAACATCGATGCGCCATGTGCAAAAGGTTCTGTCGAACAATCAATTACAGTATTACCGGTCAAGGTGTGTCTGCTTTCTTCGCCATTGTTGTAGCAATAGCCGTGAGTGTTTTTTACCTGTACGGTACTGTTCATCGGGAATTGATAAGTACCGGCATTAAGATATGTCCAATCTTGATACACACTACCATTTGCCGTTACCACTCGAAAACAAGTACTTCCTTCGGGATTAACCTTGTTGTAATCAGCTTCCAACATTGAGTATTTGATGGTTACGTTAACCATAGATTCTCTGAGCACTTTGTTGATATAGCACGACAATGTACAGTCATCTTTGTCGATAACGGCTCCGGTCGGTTCTTTATTCTCTATCTTGAAACGGAAATTAACCCTGCGATTATTTTCATAGTCAGCATCGAGGGTATATGGCTCTTGATTGTCAGCAAGCGGTGCAAGGAAATTCATATTCTGAAGCGTAGCCGTATGCACAAATTCGCTATCCCACCCCCATACAGATGCCGAAGCCCGGCGCACACGATAGAAAACGGGAACGGACGGCATCAGGATATGGTTAGACATCAGCTTGACGCTCAATTCAGCCAGTGGCTCATTGTTGGTATCATATAGCGTATAATGTGGGTCTGATACATTGTAATACCTTTCATCATACACCACATCCTGCGACTGAGCGTTGCCCGTCCAAGAACTTCGGTCGCTGTCGGTGTAGGTATAAACGCCCGATGAGTCGCGCTTCATCTGCACAATACTGATACGCTGTGCATCGCTAAAGTCGCTCTGCATAGCGCGTTGCAACTCAAAATAGTCACCATCTAAGATGTCTTTCAAGAAAGGATTTTTGATTGACCACCGAAGGATATTATTGCCGGTGAAGGTTCCGGTGCTGTCTTTTTCTGTCCTTGCAGCAAAGTTATAAATGCGGTGATAAGGCAGAATATCAACATCGGTGGTGGTTACCTCCATCGTTGATTCAGTGTCAGCATTGCGCACCACGGTGAAAGTGGCAGTGAGGTTTTTCTGCACCGTGTCGTTGGTCGGTATATAGATAGTACCAGAACGCTCAACATCCCTTGACACCACTTCTGACGGATTGAACGAAGTGTAGTAACTGACGGGGTCTTGAAACACCATATACGGCACTGCTGCATAGCCATAACCAGCCACACCCTTCTCGTTAAAAGTATATAGATATGGGGTGTATAATTGCGGTGATATAGTGTTTGTCTTACATGTCAGGTTACTTGCAAGCGTCCAAGAATAGTTATACCATTCATTCTTAGACTTCGACCAGCGAATAGACACTGTTATACCTACGCTGAAAGTATCTTTTTCTAAAGATATAGGCGGATACCAATCCAACTCAAGGAAGGTAACATGGTCGTTGCCGTCTGCCTCTTTCTGAACTACTATCAGCTTGTCAGACATAGTGCCATTGTCGTGAATATGATGGTTGACACCATTTGCCATCGAGGTAACGATGATGTCGCCCATGCCGTTTAATAGTTTGACGTGGGCTGTACCTTTGTCAGAGTCTTTCTCGTTTTCGTCATACGGGTCGGAGCAGAAATTGGCAAAGGTAGTTTTGGTATCACTACCTTTTTTTTGATACCAGATGGTACTTGACTCGTGGATATAGAAGTCGTAACTCTTTCCATACGCCCATACCGGCAGGACGAAATGTACACGATCTACTCCGGTCGGGTAGGCTTTGTAATGATCCTCTTTCTCCAAATAGTCATTAGCATACGCACCCTGCGGAGTGAACCACAAGGCACATAATATCAGCAGTGCGCCACATCCCTGTAGCCACCGACTTTTGGTGTTCGATAATAGTTTCATATGTTTATTTCTTTTTTGTTTCGCACATAAATCCGCACTTCACTGCACGCTTTTGTTCCGCTGTCGTGCCGAAGTCGTGCCGGTAATCCTGTGTTAATGCTGTGTTATCTTGTTTTCTTTATACGTTTGGCAAGGCCGATAGCGCCGGTGGGGCAGACGAGGCGGCAAAGATGGCATCCGACACATTTGGAGCCGAGGATGCGCGGCTGGCGGTCCGCATCAAAACTGATTGCTTGGTGGCCGCCGTCCATACAAGAGACATAGCATCGCCCGCAACCGATACATTGCTTGCGGTTAACCATCGGATAAACCATCGTCTCGCGGTCGAGGTCGGAGGGCAGAACGATATTCGGCAGTTCCTCGCCTACAAGTTTTTTCAACTCCGTAATGCCGCGGGAAGCCATGTAATGCTGCAGCCCCAGGGTCAGATCATCAATGATCCGGTAGCCGTACTGCATCACGGCGGTGCAGACCTGCACGTTTCGGCAACCGAGCTGGATGAACTCTAGTGCGTCGCGCCAAGTCTCAATGCCTCCGATACCGCTGATATCCATGTGCTTCTCAATGCCGGCTTTTTGCAGAATCGGATTGCCTGTCATCTCATGGATCATCCGAAGGGCGATAGGTTTGACTGCCTTGCCCGAATAGCCGGATACCGTCTTTTTCTCGCTCACCTCGGCATCGTGACTCATGGTGATCGATTTGATTGTATTGATAGCACTGATGCCTGACGCTCCGGCATAAAAGCAAGCAAGCGCAGGAGAGGTCATTGACATCACATTCGGCGTTATCTTCGGGATAACAGGTATCTTCACCGCATCGCGTACGTACGAGGTATAGAATAGAATCAGTTCGGGGTTCTGTCCTATATCGCTTCCAAGCCCCGTGAGCCGCATCTGCGGGCACGAGAAATTCAGTTCCACAGCATCGCAACCTGCCTCCTCCGCCATCTTTGCCAACTCAATCCACTCCTCCTCGGTCTGTCCCATGATCGAAGCGATGATGCGTTTGGCAGGATAGTTCTGTTTCAAACGGCGAAGAATATCAAAATCCTCTGTGTACGGGTTCTCGCTGAGCTGCTCCATGTTGCGGAAACCGACAAAAGGCGTTCCCTCTTTGCGGACAGCATCGAAGCGCGGCGAGACTTCACGTATATCCGCCTTGGTGATGGTCTTGTAGAACACACCCGCCCATCCGGCTTCCAACGCGCGCGCCACCATGTCGTAGTTGGTGCAGATAGCCGATGAAGCCAGGAAGAACGGATTCTCGCAGATCATGTCGCAGAAATTGAGTTTCAGCGAAGGCAACTCCGACGGCTGATGGCTGAATTCTGACGGCTGACAGCTGACGGCGTTCGCCAACTCCGCAATTCTTATCGGTTTGTCATAATGGATACAGGAAGCCTCGGCATGAGCCAATTCTTCGTCGCTCATGGCGTTGAATAGCTTAGCCGCCGTCCAGAGATTATCAAACCGTGCCGCACGGATTGCGCGTGCTACTTTAGCGCCGCAGGGTGCATCGTGGCACAGGAGGCAGCGAGCCGCTTCTTCATTGATGTGTAACATAGTGTGGTTATCTATTTTGTATTATTTGATTTTTCATTTCTAATATACGGCGTACGCTCCGGTCTATGCGCTCTTCAGCAAGCATACCGTCCTCCACCGCCTTGACCACGGCATCGAAGGCTTCGACGAAGTTCTGCGGACCAAGGATAATGTCTGCGCCTGCCAGGAGTGTGCCCACGGCAGCCTCCGTATTGCTATATTGCTGCGTAATGGCACCCATCTCCATGCCATCGGTAATGATAATGTTCCGGTAGCCCAGTTCTCCGCGCAGTTTGTTCTGCAGGAGGAGTGACGACATAGTGGCGGGGACATCCGAGCCCGTAACATTAGGTGCAGCTATGTGCGCCGTCATAACCAACTGCGTGCCCCACAGGATTCCTGCTTTGAAGGTAATCATCTCACAATCCAGCATCTCGTCCCATGTTTTCAGACTCTGTGCGTAGCCGAAGTGGGTGTCTGCCTTGGTATCGCCGTGTCCGGGGAAATGCTTGACACAGCCCGTTACACCAGCATCTTTCAGTCCCTGTAGATAGCTGGTCACCATTGATGCCGCTACCTGCGGGTCATCACTGAAGGCGCGGGCTCCGATGACGACGTTATCCGGATTCGTATTCACATCTGCCACGGGGGCAAAATCGATGTCGAAACCGTAGCGGTGCAAGTAGGAGCCGATAGTGTAGGCGCAGTAGTAAGCATTCTGCGGGTCGCCTGTAGCACCGATGGCACCCATTGACTCGAACTTCTCCACAGTGAAGTTCTCGTTATTGGCGATGCGGGCGACACGGCCTCCTTCCTCGTCAATGCAAAGCAGCGGCGAACCATTCAGAGCACGTATTTGAGGGATGAAGGCTGCGAGTTGTGCTTCGTCCTCTATGTTGTGAGCATAGAGGATGATGCCGCCTACAGGATATTTCTCATTCACTCTCTTCATGGTGGCGTTCACAGCTTGCAGTTTAATCTTAGTGATGTCGTCAGAACTGACGTCAATGCCGCCTGACCTGTTAAAGTGAATGGTGGTGTCAAGACACTCGGGGCGCACGAAGAACAACTGTCCCACCTTTTCACGCAATGTCATCCGCTGCAGTTGTGCCTCTATATCGTCAGTTGGCACGACAGGGTTGTTGCCATCGCCGGACTTACACGATGCCATACCCAGCAGCAGCGGAAAGGTCAGCAAAATCCATAGTTTTTTTGTCTTTTTCATATTTTGTTGCTATTTAACAAACACTTTTGTTGTCAATTTATGGTTCTTCCGGCTCAATCAGTTCAAAATGTTGAAAGTCCTTGCAGGAAGTCCAGTCGCCTCCCCACTCGAAGCCTGCTTCGGTGAAGAGTATGAAGCAGAGATCGTCATGGTCAATCTTGTAGGAGAAATCCCATGTGCGGTCGCAATAGTCAGCCGCCGTGGCGGGCTGGATGAAGCGTGTTCCATCTTCACGGTCTTTGTAATAGGGGTTGTAGAGCGTGTTGATATCTATAGCCAGTCCGCGTGCATGCTTCGATAGTTTTAGATCATTTCGCCCACGTGCATCTTGTTGTCATAGTCCCAGTGCAGAACACGCACATGGCGCAGGTCATCGCGCCCGATATAAGGGTTCTCAATATAGGTCTTTCCTTGCATCCGCTGCCATACTCTGTCCGGTATCGGGTCGGCGGAGTTTGTCTGGTGTTCAACCGGTTATTGGACAAGGCGTACGGAAAGGCGGTTGCAAAAAGCGCAGTCTGCCCGACAAAGATGTCATCGTCCGTGAAACTGAAGCCCCAGGATGTGTCTTCGCCATCGAGCGTAGAAGCCCAGTAGTTGCCTTCGGTGTCCACGTTTTGTACTAATCCTTCGCAATCGCAGTAGCCTTCTGCCGGCAAGTCGATGGTCTTTTTGTTCGGGCCTGTTGCACGGTAGCCTTTGCCTGTCCAAGTCCAGGTACATTGGTCTAATAGCTCCTGCCACTGCTCTTTGGTAGGAACGTTTTGTCCGAACTGCGCCATCGTCTCCTCGTAGTTGTAGAACCCGTTCGGGTCCTTCGGGTTCGATTCGTTGAGGCTCTTCCATTTGGTGCCGGAAGTCAAGCCCAGATCCACAAACTCGCTCTCAGCCGGCGCATTCTTTTTCTCGCAGGCTGCAAAGCATAAGACTGCCAGCAACAGATACAATCCTTTTTTCATATGCTTTGATATTTTAATTTTAGTTATTTGCGTGCAAAGGTACTGCATTTTGAGCAGAGTATGCGGGCACGATTATGCCCAAAGTATTTTTTTAGAGAAAACTACTGCAATTTTTGTCCTTGAATAGTATAAATATTCTCTCCGCGTTGGATGAGTATTTGTCCGTTACGGATATACTTATTGGCATAAGAAGCATCTGACACTCTATCCAGAGCCGTAGGCAAAAGATTATCTCCCACACCTACTGCATACCAAGCATTTACCACTGCTTGTACTTCATGAGAATTTCTGCCATATAAATCAGTAGCAGCCATAATAGAACCATTTCTTGCAACTTCAAAAGTTGCCTCTGGCGTAAGATAATAAATGAGATTGCGGTATGCTATTTGTGCAGCTTTGTCTATGCCTATTCCTATTACGTTATATTGGTTATTCAGGTCATTTGTTCCTGTGCCACCTTCCGAAAGGAGATAGAACCAGTAGTTTTGCACACCGCTATTGGTATGTACCCCACCATTATCATTTGATATATCAGCAGGATCAGACCAGTATTGTCCCCCATAAGTATCCGGTTGCGGTCCAGACAAAGCCCCATTTATTCCATCATTACTATTCTTCGGATTCTTCATAGATCGCATATTAGAGAGATATATCATAACATTATTGCCAATGAGCCAATCGTTACTCCCCATTGCATACTGCTTAACGGAAATGCCCATAATATCAGAAAAGCTTTCATTCAACGCTCCTGATTCTCCCTGATATTCCAATCCTCCATTTCCATTATTATTCGTAACCAGATGTGAGAATTCATGTGCCAATATGTCTATTGAGACAAAAGGTTTTGTACATACTGTCGTTGTCTCCGAAGAATTCATGCCCATACCATAAACCATAGGATATGGCGCTACCGGTATTGCGCAAGCATTTATCGGGAATGAAGATAATCCCTCTGTGTCCCTATGCGGATTTACAATATTGTAAACAATAGATCCTTGATTGTCGAAACTGTTCCTGCTAAATTTCTGTTTATAGAAATCTAATGTTTTCCCCATGCCCCAATGAGCATCCAACAATGGTTGTTTCCCATCAGACTTTATATTGATTTCTCCGAAAGCTACATTACTAAACGAGGTAGCCCTATTCTCACCTGATATAGTCGCAATCGGTATAGTTTTTATTAGATCATCTTCTCCAACAGCATCATAGTCGTAAATTTCCACATAATACGGAGGGGCTGTTAAATTGACAGGAGTAGTTAGAACTATCTCGACAGGGAAAGTAGGATCATTATAATACTCAGATGTATACAAAACGGCTCCAGAAGCATTTTTTACCTTAATATATACATCTGCAGTACCTTCCCCCACCGTGTACCAATTTGCATTCTGGATAATGCTATCAATTTTCACAGATGTAAGTTGCATGTTCCATGATGAGTTCCAATTTGTAGAGGTATTATGAATATAAGCACATCCATTTATCAGATTAACAATTTCTTCTGATAAAACAGAGTCTGCTTCTGCCTTCGTGGCGTACTGATTAACTTTTGTATAATCAATCTGATATACATTGTCCGTTGCATCCAAAGTAATAATGCCTCGCTCGTCATCCATCAGGAAATACAATCCCTCATGCTCATAGCAAGTAATAGGTTGCGTTCCTGCATACATGGTAGTGGCGGTTCCTGCAACATCTGCATTATATACAAGCGGTACTGTTTTAATAATTTCTCCTGTTTGAGCATCAATGTAAATTTTTTTCGTATGATCGTCTGTAGTTTTTTCAAAGGCATAGCGAGTAGAAACCGTATTCCCATCTTTGACTCTGACAATTAGTGATTTTGGATGTTTAGTGGACATCATTTGTACTTTTTCAGACAATATATCCCCATTCACTGAAATCACTTTATTATCTTTAGCATGAACTAACACAACGGCATTCAACACCTTTATACCATCAATATATTGTTGATATGATTGATGTCTTATACCCAAATCATCCGTTTCGTCACGAAACATAACGAAATTAGTGTTTTCAGGCAAATCCAGCCATGCACTGAATTTGCTTTCTACTTCTGACAAATTAACATTTTCTTCCTCAACAATATGGGAAAAATGTCCTTGTGCACAGAGTTGCCCTGCCAGCCCGATAAGGGAACAGATAAAAAAGAGAAAAAATCGTTTCATCGTATATAAATTTAAATTTTTTACAAAATCACAATAATGAAATTATCCTATGACCCTAGTGCCCTAGTTCTTTTCCCAATAGATCATACCTCTTTCCGCCGCGGAGGATGTAGATCTGTCCGTCTATGAGCATTTTTACTCCCTCTTCCGGTGCAATGGCAGGGGTGAGGTTGTCTGTATCCTCTCCCAAGCCCATCGTGTATGCAACCCAAGCATTGGGAATACCGAAGCCCATCTGGTTATTCGGGTCATAACTCGGGTATAAATGTGCCGATTGAATAATCAGGTCGCGTATCTGCATCGCGTTTTTGTCCGGCAGTGCGGACCATAGGCTGGCAGCCATGCCGGCTAACAGAGGCGTAGCAAAACTGGTTCCGTTGCTGCGCTCAATCGCGTTGCTGAACGGATTGATCAGAACGGACTGCACACCTACTGCGCACACTTCCGGTTTGATACGTCCGTCCGACGAAGGACCGTAACTGGAGAAGTCGGCAGCGACGCTGTCGGTTCGTACGGCTCCGACGGTCAGAATACTGTCTGCGTCTGCCGGAACACTAATCGTGCGCCATGCGACATCGCCTTCATTGCCGGCTGCGACGCAGACCAACATACCTTTGCGTGCAGCAATAGTGGCTGCGCGGCTCACGCGCGTCGTTTTGCCGTCTAAATCATTCCATTTGTTCAAATCCCATATCGGGTTGTCGAATTGTGCGTAACCGCCCGAGAAGGAGAACACATTGACGCCTAATGAATCGGCTTTCTCCAGTGCCGCCACCAGATTGTCCATTTCTTTGGGGCTCTCGGTGGCGTATTCTTCGGAGCGCATCAAGTAATAATCGGCTTTTGTCGCTGCGCCGTAATAGCCGTCTTGTATGCCGCTGATGGCGCTCAGGCACTCGCTGCCGTGATCTCCGGTATTACCATAGAAATCATCGGTGTCGTCCGTGAAATCGAAATGCCCCAATTCCTGTGTCTGCCGGAAACATCCCATGGTGTTGGCATTGGTAAACCCGCCGTCGCAAACGGTCATCAGAATCCCTTGTCCTTCGTATCCTAAATCGTGCAGCGGCGTGAGGTTATAGAGCGCTAATTGTTGGTCCGTGTAGCGGACATTGATGGATGATTGGTGATGGGCGATGGGTGATTGGTGACGGCTAAGGGCTCTTTTGCGCTGGCTATAGAGGGAGCCGCTTTCGTCTCGTGTCAACTCGACGGCGGTGACGAAACTTAAACTCTCCACCTCGGCAACTTTGGCGCTATCCATCTCTACCGTGGCGCCGTTGAACCAGCGGCTCGTGTGGTGGATCTTAATGTCTCTTGCGCGCAGACTGTCCAAATAAGCGGCACATACGGGATAATCCATCTCGTCCGTCGGAATATGCCATTTGGCGCGTTGCTCTACGGCGCGTGGCGATAAAGCCGGTGCACTCTTCTCCGGCTTGTCCAAGAAGGACACAAAATAGATATATAAAATTACTAACAAATACATGATGATTTACGATTTGACGATTTACGATTTTTTCGATGCATAAGTTGCGGCGCATAGAAGCGCAGCAACAAAAAGTGAGAAAATCTTTTTCAATTTTTTTTGTACATTAAATTAATTAAGTTAAACAATTGTATCTAGTTTTTATTCTGGCGGTACTCGGTAGGAGTGATGCCGTATTGCTGGCGGAAGAGACGGAGAAAGTTATTCGGTGTGAGACCAACTTCCTCCGCAATGTCCTTGATGGGCTTGTCCGGCTCGTTTTGCAACAGCGTACAAGCCCGCTCCAGACGGATATTATTGAGCCACTGCGGGAATGAAAGTCCGTCCGTATTGGCGGAAAGGAGGTCATTCAACTCATGGCGCGAGATGTTCATTTGTGCGGCAAAATTCTCCCGATTCATGTGTAGGTCGGCATATAGTCGTTCGGCGAACGTCCTTTCCAATATCTGCCGATATATCTCTTTGGAGTCCTTGTTCTCCGCAGGAATAAGCGTTTTTCGTTTGCGTGCGTTCAGTTCGTTGATCATCTTTACCATCGTACGGTTTTTCTCCTTTATCCGTCGTTTGGTGATGATGGAGTAGGCCGCGATAATACTGATGATAATAGTGACGAAAATGACCAATATCAAAATCACAATAATGAAATGTGTGCGTGCATGCTCGCGCTCGCGCGCCAACTTTTCGTTATGGAGCTCATAGAGTGCCATCTGTTCGGCTATATGCTGCTGCATCTGTTGATCAGCCAAATCGTGTTGCATCGAAAGAGCTCTGCGGCAGAAACCCAATGCCTCGTCATACCGTCCTTGTTGACGGGTCGCCTGCATGCGTAGGAGTAGAAAACGGATGAAATTGTAATTGAGCGTGTCGGTCAGTTGCATCGCGTCCGCCTTTTCGAACACACGCTCTGCCTCTTCCCATTCATGCAACTCAATATACATCGGCAGGATGGTAAAATCAAATGAGGGCTTCTGCGCCCAGATGGAATGTTTCGCCTGCGCCAGATACCGGTGCGCCTCTGCCGGTTTATGTAGCCCGCCGTACGCGAGCGCCATATGCGTGTACAACTGTCCGCGGCTGTAGTCCACAAACTCGGTGGTGTTGAAATTCTCTGGCAGGTCGGTACATTGTTCCGGATGCACTTCGAAACGTGCCAACTCTGCCAGCGTCTCTTCTGCCAAAGACAGAATCTCGTCATATCGTCCTGAATCATACAGAATATGCATCAGCGATTTAACGACCGATATGTACGTCATTTCCCCTCCAAGGGTGTGAAGCACAAGTGCTTGTCTGCGGAATTCTTCCATTCGGACGATAGCACTATCTATATCTCCTTTATGTGCCATGGAGAGGGTGATGTAACTTGCCATTTGGACGGCATCGTCCTCAAAACCCAGTTTGAGAGCCAGTTCATAAGCCTGAGTCGCGTATTGCAAGACATTCAGATCATTGCTCTCCGCATGGGCTATGATGGCAAGCAGTGTGTAAATCTGCTCATGCAGCAAGTCCTCGTTCTCCACGTCATCCCGCATCAACAGCTTGTAGCACGCCGTCTTCGCCTTCACGGGTTCGTGCAGACCTCCGTAATAAACTACCGCACGCAGGTAGTCGGCTTTGTCCGGGTCAATGTTCCCGGCAATGACCGCTGAATCAATGATCGTGAGGGCGCGTTCCGGCTCCTGCATATACACGCTCATTGCAGCGGACTCGGTGTACTGCTCTAATGTCTTGGAACTCTCTTGGAGATTGTTTTTGCAGGATGTTATACACGTCGCTGCAAGGATTATAATTAACAATTCTTTTCTCATTGTTTTTAGCCATGCTACTTCCTAATATCGCACAAAAAGTCGTGCAAAGGTACGAATTTTTCTTCAAATGAGCAAAAAAACTGACCTCTGATTTGGGATTTAGCCCAAATGGACGAGTGCAAGAGGGCAATATACACCATCTGACAGACAGTGCAACCGCTAACGCGATGATATGAAACTAAGCACCACGCAGAGAGTCATTGTTCAACCAAAGCACAGTTCGTATTTGCAGCAAAGCCGCTGATTACGTATAGCAAGGGTATAGCAAGGGTATACGATTAGCACGAGGTTGACCGGCTTTGGATACACCCGCATTTAGCGTGTGTCGGGCAGACCTTCGGCGTTTGTGACCTTGTGCAGAACATACCACAAAGACGAAGGGCGATGCGCAATAACAAACGTCCTATCGCAAAGAGAGGACAGCGCAGCGGTAATCTGCCTACACCGCAAGCCCCACCCTATAGGCAAAAGAAGCCCAAGGGTAGCGCAAGGGTAACGCAAGGGTAGCCGATTAGGACGATGCAAAAATGAGGCAAAGAGGCAATAGAAAAGACATATTTTTTCGACATTGGCATTAATATTGCCAACGTTGCCAATCTCAACTTCGGCGAGTTGCGCAAGCAAGCTTGCACTCGCACTTGTGAGAGATTTCTTTCCCCCCATTTTTCGCGAAGCGAGATAAAAAGCGAGGGTTATGGCGTGGATGCGCTGGACGGTGGGATGAGGGGTGGTGGGTTCGGGTACTAAAAGGCGGCTAACAGACGCGGCCTTATGAAGCGAAGCGACCAATTAAAAAGACGGACAGATAGAAGGCAGGCAGCGTGGAGGGTGGAGAGTTGCCATCCTCGGCGGAAGCCGCTCCTTCCGAAAGCGGAAGGACGCTCCGCCTATGGCG
>ONND01000028.1 GCA_900319105.1 uncultured Bacteroidales bacterium
TCCAGTAAAGCGTTTCATGAACGAAGCATAGCAATATTTGCAAGCGTGTGTACACCCCACATACGGGTTCACCGAGTAACCGCCCACGGGCAGTGACGACTTGGTCATCACACTCTGCACTTGCTTCTTGGAAATAAGTATTTCACTCATCTTATTCTTTTGATAATCACGACAAGTTCAATTACCAATTCAGCGGCTCATTGAGGATGTTGCCATCCGTCATGGGGCTGTCTGCATCGGTGAACGCATTCGCTTTGTACTGGATGCAAAGCATAGTCAGGTTCTCTTTGCCGGTGTTCTTCAACGCACGTTTGCCTTCCGGTGCCACACGTACCACAGCTCCCTCCTTAACAGGGAATTGCTCGCCGTCTACTTGGTACGTACCTTCGCCACGAAGAATGAAATACAACTCCTCGTGCGTTTTGTGCGTGTGAAGGAAACCGCTGTCCTGTCCGGGAACAAGTGTCTGGTAAGACAACTCTGCTCCGGTAGCACCCAATGCTTGACCTAAAAAGACTTTGCCTTTGAGGGTGAAACAGAAGTTTCTATACATGTAACAAATCATGTGCCAAAGACGCTACTGCCCTTATTTTGTTATCTCCTCAAAATGCTCCAGAGCCCAGCCGATAAGGGCGGAGACATGGGGCATAAGGGACTGACCGCGGGCGGTGAGGCTGTACTCAACTCTCGGCGGCACTTCGGGATAACCCTTTCTAATGCGACTGCAAATTTACAGCTTTTTGGGCAATTATGCAAATAAAAGAGAGATTTTTTTAGAAAAAGTGGCACAAAAAAACAAAGTCCGGCTTCCCAGTCGGACTTTTGCTTCGTTTCCATAGAAGGAAACTATCTACTTACTCACTTATTTATATAAATAGCGCTTGATAGAGCGCTTTGGCGTTTTCTCGAACTCCTTGAACATAAATTCGTAGTTCACGATATGGCTATAAGGCGGTAATTGCCGATTGACATCATCCACTGCCTGCAAAACCGCTTCTTGAAGATTCATGCCTTCCTCCCGCATCTGTTCCACATGCTCGTCGGTCAGATAGATGAGTGCGTGGAGTTTGTTGTCGCGGCTCACCACCAGTGCTTCGTCTATCGCCGGCTGGGCATTCAGCAGTGACTCAATCTCCTCGGGATAGATATTCTGACCGGAAGGTCCGAGAATCATCGTTTTGCACCGCCCGCGCAGGAAGATATTCCCTTCTGCATCTATCGTACCCATATCGCCCGTGCGCATCCAACCGTCGGCGGTAAAAGCCTCTCGCGTTGCTTCAGGATTCTTATAATAGCCCAACATGACATGGTCTCCGCGGAGCAAAATCTCTCCGGGAACAGTAGCCGGGTCGGACGAGTCTATGCGTATCTCCATCCGATCGACGAGTCGTCCGCAGCTGTGCGCCTTGAACTGCTGCCACGGCACATACGAAACGAGCGGTCCGCACTCTGTCATACCATAACCTGACAGATAGGGAAAACGGATGTCCATAAGGCATTTCTCCACTTCGGGATTGAGGGCCGCTCCACCGGAGATGAGGCTTTTGAGTTTGCCGCCGAAAGCGTCCATCAGTCCCTGACGAATACGGTTTCGGACAAGCCTGCCTGCAATGGGTGTATTCCATAGCAACCGGACAATCGGTTTGCTGACAACAGGACGAATCTTCTTCTCATAAATCTTTTCCAAGACCATGGGCACGACGAGAATAATTAGCGGTTGACATTCGCGGAATGCCTTCATCAGCGTCGGCGTAGTCAGGCGTGTCACAAAATATACATGCGATCCTCCGGCTATCTGGTAAATCAACTCTATCATCATACCGAACATGTGCGCCAGAGGCAGCATGGAAACGAGATTGACACCGGGGTGACATTCCATGTTATCTATTGAATACTGCACGTTGGAAGACAAGGCACGATAAGAAAGCATAACACCTTTGGGGTTTCCTGTTGTGCCGGACGAGTAGTTAATCAAAGCGAGGTCGTCAAGATTGTCTTCGCGGTAGTGCACATCTTCCGGTCGGAAGCCTTTCGGGTAGCGTTCCTTAAAAGAGGTATTCAGCTGCTCATATTCCCTGCGATAAGCAGGATCGGCAGTATAGACCGGATGAAAATCCACCGTAGAAATCACGGCTTTGAGAGCCGGCATATTAGCCGGGTTGACTTTCTGCTCCACCGCCGGACCGACAAACAGCACTTGTGCGTCGGAATGGTTGACCAGCCGCTCAATATCTGCTCCCGTGAAATCCGGCAGAATACTGACGGCGACCGCCCCATAGGAGAAAGCACTCATTAGCGCGATTGCCCAACGAGCGGAGTTAGCCCCGCAGAGCGCAATCTTATCCCCCTCATGAAGCCCGAGTTGCTCATAAAAAAGATGCAACCGCGCCATTTCGGTTGCCATCGCACCGTATGTGTAAGTGAACAATTCCCCGTAGTTGGTCAATGCGGGATTGTTCCAACCCTCCCGGATAGAGCGGTTGATGTACGAAAACATGTGTTTGGTTGGTATTGCCATAGTATGATTCGAGATTGATTACTATGCCTTCATAACGGCGGTACAGGATAGCTGACCGTCTGCTGTTTTGAGGATATAACAGACCTGCCTGTCCGTAGCCTCGGCTTCCACGGTAATCGTGTCCTCGGGACCTAATTCATGTGCATACCGCAAGTCTATCTGTATCGGCGCAACGCCGGTTAGCACATCGCAGGCATTGAGCATGAACTGCAGGTATTTGGCGGAATTGCAGTGGTTGTTCAGGTCAAGGTCGGTATAATGAATCTTATGCGTCAGGCAGTGCGTGACGCGCTCTATCGCTGTGGGATGCCGTAAACGGGCGAGCGAGACCGTCCGGTCGGAAGTATGGTTCATCCATAGATAGCTGTCCGCAAACGGTAAAGCAGCAATACCGCGCGTCTGCAAGTCAATGATTGTCCATATGCCGGTTGCTTGACCTATAGGCTGCAACCCGCCTGCATGTTCTATTGACAACTCGTACGCGCGAAAGACCATGTTATGCGCTACGGTGGTTGGCCATGTCTGTATTACCAAGGTGTCGTGATAGAGCGGCAGACGGTCTATCTGAACCGCAAAGCGTTCCAAGACCCATCCGGCTCCGTACGCCTTGCGCATGAATTCAACACCGGTTCCCAACTCGTCCTCGCCTTGAGCACTCGCATGAAGCATATAGTTCAGCAAATCCGGCAGACGCAAGTGCAGCGAAGCATCTACATCTGCTATTTCCACATAGTGTTTGTATTGAGTAATGGGCTCCATTTTACATCCGAAATCAAATCGGGTGCAAAGGTACAAAATCTTTTGGAATAGTCCAAATCTATTTAAAACATGGAAAATGTTTGTTGTGATTTGGATAACTATTTATTGTTGCGGAATTGGGCAGGTGAAAGACCTGTCTGCTTGCGGAAGAACTTGCAGAAAGCAGCCTCCGTGGCAAACTGCAAGCGGTATGCTATTTGCTTGATATTGAAGTCGGTGGAGAGTAGCAAGCGTTTGCTTTCCTTGCACAAGATATCTTGAATCATCGCTTGCGGCGACTTGCCGATACAAGTGCGGCAGACTTGGTTCAGATAGGCGGAGGAAATCTGTAATTGTGCGGCGTACCAACTCACTTGCCGCTGTGTACCGCCGTTCTCATCCAGCAGTTTCAGAAAGGCCACATACAGTTGATTCATCCGGGACGAGACGATGGTATGAGAATCCCCGGAAGGACGCATTACCTCGTCCACCCACGATAATAATTCGTAAATAATCGATTGTCCTTGCAGGAAGGCAACGCGCCGGCGGTAACGTCCTGTCTCCTCCGAGTAAAGCGGCACAAGACCACGGTATGCTGTGATGAGTTTTAATTGCCGTGGCGAGAGATGGATAATAGGATGCCGCAGGATAAAATGCAGTTTCTCAATCCAGTCGTCTTCATCGCGCAGACAAGCGTACAATATGTCTTCTACTTTCTTTCCGTCCAGCGCAAAGATCACACAGCGGTAGTCCGGCGACTGCGAGAGAACCCGCGGCAAACGGTTGGCAGGGCTGAAAAGCAGGTCGTTTGGTTGCATGGAATATGTGGTTCCGGCATACTCAAAAGTGATCTCTCCAGCAAGACATTGCCACATATACGACCGCCCGAACGCCGAACCGTTTTCTAACAGAAGGTCATTCAGGTCACTGGTCACCACTATGTCCTTAAATCGTTTTATATCCATCGCTTGCGTAATTCCCGAAACTTGGCACAAAGTTACTACTTTTTTTCGAAATGGGCAATTTTTTTTACATAAATTTGCCATTTGCAGGATTTTTAACTGACTTTCGAAGGGTTCACCTATAACAACTTTCACCCGCGTTAGGATTTAGAAGGGCGCAGCTGCTTGGTCAGGGCGAACAAACGTGACAGAAAGAGGTAGACCGTAGGTAGGTATAAAAGAAAACTGCCGGCTTGTTATGAGTCAGCAGTCTTACACAATCCGTACTTGGGTTGCAAGCACAATGTAAAGGAAGTGCCTTTAGCTTGGCAACAGTTGCAATTTTTTGCTATTT
>ONND01000003.1 GCA_900319105.1 uncultured Bacteroidales bacterium
TTGTTGCAGTACCATCCCTAAGCGGCTCATACTCATCGGCTTCTTGATGGAGCCTTTGATGACGAGTTTGTCGGAGATCTCGGCGGTGGTCATGAACTGGCCTTCGCCGCCACGGGGGATGTCGAAATAGACGGCGAGCAGCTGCTCCTCGTTCTCCTGTGCCCGGAAAGGCTCATTATGCGCCTCAATGGTCTCTATGTCGTCCAGATCGAACCAATACTGGAAGCCCATCTCAATGAGGTACTTCGCCTCGGCGTATATCTGCTCGTAGGGAAGCGTGATGAAGAAGGGGTTTTGGATGTTCTCCACCTGAAACGGCAGCCACCGCCTGTTCCCGGTGAGGTCGGTCAGGAACTCCTGTTTGTTGCCGGACGCGCAGAACGACGCCAGACGGATCCTCCGCTCCTTGGTATAGCCGTACGCCGCGCGCTCGGAGATATCCGAAGCGGTGATGACCGATTTGAGCACGTTCAGTTCACGCGAGCCCATGGCGTCTATCTCGTCGAGGGCGATGAGACCATACTCGGCGATACGGAGCCGCTCGTCCTTGTTGAGAGAGGTGCTGTTCGCCATCTTACAGCTGTAGGCGCGCAGCTCCGGCGGCAGGAGGTGTTCCAGCCAGGTCGTCTTGAAGATACCCTGCTTGCCGATGAGGACGAGCACCTGCTGGTTTACCGCCTCATCGCTGAGCCAACCCGCCACCATCGCTACGAACCATTTGCGGAAGGTGCTGACCCATAGCTTCTGCTCCTCCTCGCCGCCGGCTACCGTCACACGGCTCGCGAGCCATGCGATCCAGTCGGGCTGGCCGGCGGTGTACGGACGGCAGTTAAGCACATACTCGCGCAGCGGGTGGACATCGGGGATGCGGTGGCTCTGCAACACCGCCAGCACCTCCCGCGCCGTGATCTGCAGCCCGCTCTCCGCCGAGCAGTCACACACGATATCATTCACGTCCGCCGTCGTGATATCTGTCCAGAGGTTGTCCGCCCGGCGGATCTGCACTTTGTTGGAGATCACATCATGCCTCAGCCGGTCGAACTGCACGTAGTTCTCATAGATGTAATTACACACGATTTCTTGTCTATTTGCCATATCATTTACGATTTAGTGACTTTGTACATTGTTACTTTGTCGCTCAAAATGTTTTCGTATTGGACCACTGATTAAAATAATTTGCATATGGATAATTAGCTCATAATAAGCATTTTACATATCACACAACTTTGTATCACACAACTTTGTGTTAGATTTATTTGCATATATCAAAAAAAAGTTGTACCTTTGCAGCAAATTTTGAAAAACGAAAAATAATACTACGCTATGAAATCCACTCACAATGAACTGCAAAAACCATTTGTTTTTGGTCAAGCAATAGGTGTAAACCACTTTATTGGTCGTGAACGCGAGCTAAAACGTTTAACCGCCAATTTCTCGCATGGCATCAACACGATTCTGATGGCTCCCCGTAGGTGGGGTAAAACCTCTCTGGTAAAACGGACGATGTCCGAAATCAAAAATGATTACATAAAGGTCATATACATCGATGCTTATTTTTGTCGGAACGAATATGATTTCTACAATCATTTCGCTGAGTGTATTCTCCATCAGACCAACTCAAAGTTTGAGCAGTGGGCAGAAACAGCCGGTGAGTTTCTTATGCGCTTGACACCTAAAATTTCGTACAATCTTCCTTCTGCAGAAGAGTATTCCGTATCATTAGGGATAACTCCCCGCACCCACCAACCGGAGGAGATTCTTCAATTGCCGGAGATCATCGCGCAACGGAAAAACATCCATTTAGTAATTTGCATAGATGAGTTCCAACAAATAGGCGAATTTACGGATAGCATGACCGTGCAAAAGCGCATGCGGAGTGTTTGGCAGCACCAAGAACATGTTAACTACTGTTTATTTGGTAGTAAAAAACATCTACTACAAAATATGTTTCTCAAAAGTAGTTATCCTTTCTATAAATTCGGCGATATTATACCTTTGGATCCTATTGAGGAAAAAACGTGGTTGCCGTACCTGCAACAAGGATTTAAATCGTGGGGTAAAAATATCTCCGAAGATATAGCACGCCAATTATGCCAAAAGGTTCAATTACATCCTTCTTATATACAGCAATTAGCATGGCTGACGCTGCTCAATACGGATTCAGAAGCAACCGAAAGTACCCTGCTGCAAGGATTGGACGATCTTATTAATGAGAATAGCGCACTTTTCATTCAGCAGACAGAGCACTTGACACCCTATCAACTGAATTTTCTATATGCAATGCTGGACGGAATAACATCTGATTTCGCAAAAGAAGATATCCGTGAGCAGTATCAATTGGGTTCATATAGTAATATAGCACGTATTAAGACCGCACTTATCGAAAAGGAACTGATTGATACTTATAAAGGCGCAGTCGTTTTTGCCGATCCAGTTTTCGTCCTTTGGATGCGAAGAAATATGAATCAGTAATCCAATACGTCAAAGATCATATCTTTTTCTCATTTACTTATTTACAGCAATCGCGAGTCGTAACGAGCCTTAACGTAAGCGAGTGCAAAGGTACGGAAAATATCTGACATATCCGTTCCAGAAATTGGGAACGTCACCTAACTTGCTGATTCATAAATGATAAGGCACGGCTAATTGTTGCCGTGCCACATTTTTTGTCGTTAGGGTACTCATAAATCTCCATCCACTGGGCGTACTTGAGGGGTAACTCGAAATCGTTGAAGAGAATGCTCAGTTCTCCTTCTTCTTTTTTTTGAGCAGGAATTGATACTTAGTCATAAAAATTAAAAATGAATATTTCGTAGCAGTTGGTTATTTGACATTAAAAAAGGAGTCCAAGAAGGACTCCTTCTGAAAATCTAACGGATTAGGCGTGTACTTATTTCACTCTTGCGCCTTGAGCGGTATATACCTTGCCATCACGGACGATATAGAGCGTACCGTCAATGAGCACTTTTCGAGTATCTTTAACGTCGTTAGCGATAACTTCTTCAATGTCTTCGAGCAGGGGATTTGCCGGGTCTTGGAAGAGTGCCTGCAGATAGATGTCGCCGCTGACGGTAACCGTACGCATAGCATTCTTGTCGCCATCGGACCAACGGACAAATTCATAGCCTTCCTTGGCGAGAGCCATGATAGTAGTCGTATTATCTGCGCAATCCGGCATTCGTGTCATGAGGGCAGTGCCTTTCATAAGGTCGTTACTCTCAATCTGGAACAAATATCCAAATACACCATCTGATTCACAAGAATGCCCTGTTCCGGCAAAAACAGCCTCTAAAATCACATTCTCCTTCACCTCATCCCAGAAACGGTTGGGCTGTTGATTTCCATCGCTCCAAGTAACGAAACGGTAACCGCTGTTAGCGCTTGCCCCAATGGTACCTCGTTTATCGTCACAGTCCGGAGTTTTCAGAATATGTACCATTCCCATATTTTCATCATTGCTCCATGCGGTAAACATATACGGGAAAGTGCCGTTTTTCTCACAATCGGATTCTACAAAATGCGCTACAAGGTGCATATCTCTGTTTACATCCGCTATGTTAGTGACAGGTTCGTATGAATAAACAACATTGCCATTATCCACATCTACCCATGCTTCAAATATGTATCCGGCAAAACCAGAAGCGCTTATACGCGCAGAAGGATCATCGCAACTTGGAATCTTATAGATTGCCACTGCGCCTTGTTGCGCATTTGCACTCTCTACATCTAATCTATATGGGAAAGTCCCATTAGTGGAGCAGTCGGCTTCCACGAAATAGGCTTGCAGATTCATATCGCGGTTCACATTGGCAATAGAAGTGATGGGTTCATACGAATACACCAGATTATTATCCACATCGTACCACGCCTCGAAAGCATAGCCTGCATAGGGATAGGCGGCAATCCGGGCGGACGCGTCTTCGCAATCCGGAGCCTTGAATACTTGAATAGAACCGGCTCCCTGTAGGTTGACCGAAGTATTCAGCTGGTACGGGAAAACACCATTTGTGGAGCAGTCTGCTTCCACGAAATAGGCTTGCAGATTCATATCGCGGTTCACATTGGCAATAGAAGTGATGGGTTCATACGAATACACCAAGTTGTTATCCATATCGTACCACGCCTCAAAAGCATAGCCTGCATAGGGATAGGCGGCAATTTGAGCAGACGCGTCTTCGCAATCCGGAGCCTTGCGTATTTGGGTTGTGCCTGCCTGCGGCATATTGGCACTCAGGTTCAACTGATAGGGGAAGACACCATTGGTGGAGCAGTCCGATTTAACCCACTGCGCAGAAAGGTGCATGTCGCGATTGACATTCGCAATAGTAGTTTGCGGCTGATACGAATAAACGACATTATTATCCACATCGTACCACGCCTCAAAGGCATAGCCCGCATAGGGGTAAGCGGCTATTTGAGCGGAAGTATTATCACAATCAGGCTCTTTAGTTACCGTGATAGAACCCTTTGCGGCATCGCTATTCAACACTTCAAATGCGTAAGGGAAATTGCCGGCAACGCTGACGCTGCTCCAATAACCGGAATTGTAATTGCTCACATAATTACAGGGCACATACACATGCGCAGAGGAAGGAATACCGCTGAATGTGTTGGATTGAATCGAAGGAGCGGCACCATTCTTATTAATATATATACCCCGTACATTTCCGCATTGGTAGAAGACGTTTGCCTCCATCGAATTGAGCAAAGAAGATGTAGTACCTACCGCCCCGAAAAATACATACTCGAGCGAGCTGCAATTTCCGAAGAAGTAGTTGGTCACTTTCTCACATGCAGCGGGCAACACTATAGACTTCAAATTGCTGCATCCATAGAAAATAGCTGTCGCCTCATCGGCAACATAGAAGTTTGATACGGAATTATATTGCGTAAAAGTGACATTCTTCAGTGCACCACATGCGGAGAAAATATATTCACCGTTAAACGAAATATCCGAACTATTGATAGTAATGTCTTGTAATTTTGAGCAACCATAGAACGCGTATTTCCCAATGGCAATCAACGAGCTGTTAACCGTGATGGAAGTGAGGTTCGTACACTTATAAAACGCATTATCTGAGATTGTACTTACCGTAAATGAATGGCCACTATAACTCACTTGATTAGGGATAGTGATACTTCCCGAAACATAATTGGAGTTGCTACTCTGCTCCGCTTTAGGCAACACTACGGCATCGTAGATATCAGCAATGCCCATCTCCGGCCATGCGGAGTGTGTGAGGCGATAATAGAGTCCGTTGATAAGTGTTTTTTCTGCAATGGTCTCATTAACATAAGCTGCGGTCGCATTACCTGCCATCAAGAGACACGCTGTCAATGTAATCCATATTTTTTTCATAAGCTTTGTTGCCGGTTATATCCCATCGGCTCGTCGGTTTTAAATGATTATTTTGTCAATAGGAATCTTTTACTCGTGCACCTTGTGCATTGAATACAGAGCCATCACCTCGGATAATGTAGACTTGTCCGTCAATAAGAACTTTGTTTACCTTTTCATTGGAGAAGATGTTATCTATGCCTGTTTGTTTAGAAACAAAGGTTGCAGTAATAGTTACATTCTCCGTTACGGTCAAACCGGTTGTTTCATCGTAGTTTTCCCAACTTTCGAATACATAACCCTCATCTGCTGTGGCTGTCAGGAAGATTACTTTGCCATACTCTATTTCCTGACTCAAATCCACAGGATTATTGTCCGCATCTTTAGCCGTTACGGAGCCGTTTTCGGCCACTACTGTCACCATATAGGTATTAATGGTATAAGTAGCCTTAACGGTAATTGCTGCGGTGATGCTGCTGAAATCCTTGTCCCAACCGGCAAAGGTATATCCCTCTCGTGTCGGGTCAGCAGGAGCAGTAGCAGCCTCTTCAAAGAGGACATATTCTTCTTTGAGAACACGGTCATCAAAATCTACGAAGGTTACATGATAAGCTTTTTTATTGAAAGAAGCAGAAATGGTAGCATTAGCGGTAACGGTGAGTGAGCCATTCGCTTCGCAACCGCTCCATGCGCCGAACTCGTAGCCCTCATTCGGGGTAGCAATGAAGTGCAGGATAGTTCCTTCTTCCACTGATGTGAGGTCTATACCGGTCTCTTGCAGAGCGATAGTACCGTTTGCCGGTTGGTCAACCGTAATAGTGTAACTGGGTTTTTGCACAAAGACAACTTGTACATTCGTATTCTTGGTTACTTGTAGGTTCATGGGATTAGTGTACTCATTGACAGCACTTTCCCCTTCACGTGTTACCAGATATAGGACGAACTTGTAGTGATTATTTGGTGTAGCTGTAAACACTAAGTTGGTGCCGTATAATACAGGTTGACCGAGGTCAACGGTATTTCCGCCGGAAGTAACAATTACAGAACCATTTGTCGGAGTGGCTAAGGTTACATTCATTTCTTTTAGTTTGAAAGTGCAACTCACGGTCACATCCCCATTGACAGTAATGGTGCCATCTTGAGCACATCCGCTCCATGTATCTAATTCATAATTGGCATCGGGAGTCGCCGTGAAATGCAATAATGTACCTTCCGGTACTTCGGTTAAATTAACGGATTCGGTAACATTAATAGAACCGTGCTCCGGCTGCACCAACGTAACGGTATAGGTATTTACCGGCTCTTCCGTAGAAATGACGATATTACCACTGGCACCTTTCTTGTCAATGCCATATCCACCGGAAGACATACCCGAGCGCACTACTGCTCCGGACGGAGCAATGATATAGCAGTTGGTTACTTCAACATAATCTTGGCGTAGCAACTGAGATACTGTTATATTGGAGTTATTGATATATGTTTTTCCACCTACACTATTGTTCCCTATACCATAATCACTTTCCGCTACAATAGTTGTATTATTAATACGCAGCGTACCATAAGCTGTACGAATAGCAAAATAGGTATCGGACTTTGCATTCAACGAGCCACTTCCGGTTATGGTCAGATCACTATAGTTGCTAAGTTGAATAGCGCAATAATAACCTGTTCCGTTATAGTGCAAAGAGTTTTCACCTATAAGTTGAACAGTTACTGCCGGAGTGCTATAGGTACTTTTGGATTCCAATACACTTGCGCTTCCGGTAAATGATACCTGGGCATTGTTAAGGGTCAATGTCTGGGTGGAAACATCGTAAGTAATGGTACCGGATGCCGTAACGCCGGAGATTTCGTTCAGCGCTGCTACAATTCCGGTAGGAGAAGTCGCAATGGCATCACTAATCGTTAATCCGCACATCATGAATTCTTCTGAGGCATAAGAGACCTGAAAGATGCAGCATAATACTGCCAAAATGAGTAATTTAATCTTTTTCATAAGCATTGTTGGCGGTTATATCCCATCGCCCCATCGGTTTTAAAGATTGTTTGTATTGTTAGTTTGTTGTTTGTTGGTTATATATACATAAAAAAGCGGTACTCCTCGCTTAAGCTAAGGCTCGTTACGACTCGCGGCAATGCCGCTCAATGGAAACTCGCCTTGCTCTACGCTCTCCCCGTAGCAAACACTACGTTGGTTAAAAAGGAAAGCGGTAAACCGCTTTGGATTACCGCTAAAAAAATAGTAGTTGTTTTTATGATTATTATATCAATGCCTTATCTATGCCGAGTAAGAATGGTATCACTCCCATAAAGGTTACTCCTTCGTCATTCATCCATGGATGCGTATTGCCATCCAGAATCACAATCTTGCGGAAAGAGTCGCGTATGTTACGCAGCGAGAATGTTTCCTGCTCCATTTTTTCCTTCGTATCCACATTCAATGCAGACTGAATATATAGTTGCTCGGAACCTGTATTGACGATAAAATCAATCTCGTATTGCGACTGTTGGCGTTTGCCGTCCACCACTCTTTCCACTTCCACCACGCCGACATCTACCCGGTAGCCTCTTCGTATCAACTCATTGTATATCATGTTTTCCATCAGATGGCTGCGCTCTTGCTGGCGGAAATTAAGCCGTGCATTGCGAAGCCCCAGATCCATCGCATAATACTTCTTGATATTCTCGAAATAGCGTTTCCCTTTTACATCGTAGCGTTCTGCGTGAGAAATGAGATAGGCATCTTCCAAATACTCCAAATAGCCTTTGATGGTTTTATCCGTAGTCTTATGTGCCATAACGGATGTTATTGTGTTGGCAAACTTATAGGGGTTGGATAGCGAACCGATTGATGAATACACAGCATCCGTCAACGCATCAATAATAACATCGTCCTTTAGTTTGTGGCGCTCTACAATATCCTTCATATACACATTCTTGTGCAGCCCCGCCAGATAATTGCGTTTCTCCTGCTCATTGGGCTCAAGTACAGCTAATGGCATGCCGCCGAACTCCAGATACCGGTCCAATGCATCCCGTTTGTCCATTCCGGCGTAAGCATAATACTCTGCGAAGGAAAGCGGGTAAACCTTGATTTCACTACCACGGTCACGGAAATAAGTTACGATATCCGATGACAGCATCTTGCTATTACTGCCGGTAACATATACATCTATATTCGGTTGTTTACGCAAGCCGTTTAAGATGTCATAGAACGTAATATATAGCAGCTCTCTGTCTTCTTCAGGCACTTGTGACCAATCTACGCCGGGAGCTTTTACTTTGGTGCACAATTGGATTTCATCTATAAAGACATAGTATTTACGCCGTTTGTTTGCGCATTTTGCCATTACATACTCATATAACGTATTAGGGTTACGATATTTAGTATTAGCCGTATCTTCCAAATCTATTTCCACGAAACAATCATTCTTAACGCCTTTATTGATAAGAAATTGCTTGTACAGATGGGATAGAAGGAACGACTTGCCGGAACGTCTTATACCGGTAATTATCTTCACTTTACCATTCCAACTTTTGGCGAAAAGCCGCTCTACATACTCGTTTCTTTGTATATCCATAATGTGTTTGTATTACGAATTATGTCGCAATTACGACCGCTTTCGGATTGAAATCCGCTGCAAAGGTACAACAAATTTTGCAAATATGCAAGCGTTTTGGTAAAAAAACTTGATTTTTTACGGTAATCCAATATGTCAAAGAGCATTCAGCTTTTCGGCTTTTGTAACCATGCAGGGTAATCAGCCCTGCATGGCTTAAGGGCTTAGCGCACTCGTGTGCCAAGGATGTTATAAATCTTTCCGTCACGGAGGATGTAGAGGACACCATTATCAATGACTTTGGTACAAGGTACATTATTCCATTGTACATTGTCAATGCCTTCGCTAATTGGATTAGCCGGATCTTGGAAGAGTGCCTTCAGATAGGTATCTCCGGTAACCTGGATGGTACGGGTAGCATTTTTATCTCCGTCAGACCAACGAACGAACTCAAATCCTTCTTTTGCAATAGCGGCAATCTGTGTAGATGGGTCTGCGCAATCAGGGATTCTGGTCATCATCGTCGTACCCATGTTATAATCATTGGGTTCGATCTTGAACAAGTACCCGAGCACACCGTCGTTTTGACAACTATGATCTTTCTCTTTGAACATAGCGCTGATGTTCACATCTTTGTTTACCTCGTTCCAGTTACGCGGGTTTTCAGTAATGCCGTCACTCCAGATGACAAATTCGTAGCCAGTCTTCGGACGGGCGTATGCGCGTCCGGAGGGGTTGTCACAGGTTGGTACAGTAACGTCAACCGAGCCGAAAACCTCATTATCCGGAACGGCGCTGAACATATAGGGGAAGATACCATCCTTGTCGCATCCATGTTCGCCTTGTGTAAAGAGTGCGGAAATATTCACGTCCTCCGTCACTTCGCTCCATACACGCGGGTTCTCGGTTTCACCGTCACTCCAGATCATAAAGACATATCCGGAAGCCGTGTTTGCACGGGCATAAACACGTGCAGAAGGATTGTCGCAATCAGGGGCTTTGGCTATCTCCACCGTACCGGTCACTTTGCTGGTGCTGACCACATTGAACTGATAGGGGAAAACGCCATTAGTAGCGCAGTCTGCCGCCACGAAATGGGCTTGCAGATTCATGTTCCGGTCCACGGTGGCTATAGAAGTAACCGCTTGATAGGAATACACCACGCTATTATCCTCATCATACCATGCCTCAAACGCATATCCGGCGTACGGATAGGCTGCTATCTGAGCAGACGCATCATCGCAACTTGGTGCTTTTAGCACGTCTACAGAACCAGCCTCCGGCATATTGGCTGTTATGTTCAACTGATAAGGGAAAACACCATTGGTACCGCAGTCTGCCGCTTCCCAATTGGCAACCAAGTGCATATCTTCAGTAACAGCCGGAATATTGGCAGTTGCTTGCAGCGAATAAAGCACATTACCATTATTGGCATCGGTCCATCCCGCAAAAGTATATCCAGCGTACGGATAGGCGGCAATAGACGCAGAGGCGTCACTGCAATCCGGGGCTTTGGTAATCGATATGGAGCCTTTGTTCTCGTCTGCGTTCTCAATCTTAAATAAATAAGGGAACTTACCATTGACCGAACAATCATTTGCCACGAACAGCGCGGAGAGGTGAATCTTTGTATTGGTATTGATTTCTCCTTCACTCCACGTACGAGGGTTCTGCTGATTTCCGTCTGACCACTGATAGAACGAATATTTCTCATTAGGATATGCCGCGATTGTAGCTGTCATATCGTTGCAATCGGGTGCTTTGACGATAACAACGGAGCCCATCGTCTCATCCGCACTAACTACCCGGAACTCGTTATCCCACTCTTCCTCAATAGTTACATTTGCCCAATAACCTCCTGCACCTGTAATAACCGTCGAATAGCCACACGGCATGATGAACTTGGCGGTAGAAGGCATGTTATTGAAAGTTGTAGCAGTTACGGTAGGTGCAATACCGGACCATCCGTGCAGATATACTTTCTCAAGGTTAGTACAATTAGCAAATACCTCGTTACCAAAATTTTTAATAGAACGCGTAGCCTGATAAGGCATACCGAAATGAATCTCTTTGAGTGCGCTACAATTCAAGAAGAAATGATCCGGCAATTTCTCGATGGTTCGTGGCAGAACAATGAGTTGCAGGCCGGAACAGTCCATAAAAGCACCGATAGCAGTGGAGAAATTACATTGTGTGGCGTCGTACTGAGCAAACTCCACCGTCGCCAACCGGCCGTTGTTGCTGAAGATATATTCTCCAACCAATGTCACTGTTGAAGAACTGAACGAGACTTTCGCCAAATATGGGCAATTGGAGAAGGCATAACGGTTAATCGTAATGTCATCGCTTGCCAATGTTACTTGCTGTAAGTTGGCGCACCCATAGAATGCATGGTGCTCAATAGTGGTGACGTTGTAATCATTACCGCCGTACGAGACAGTAGCAGGAATAGTAATACTACCTGACACATAGTCCGCATTACCGGAAGCGCCATCTGCTACTTTCGGCAATACAACTGCGCTACGCATGTCTATACCTAATGATGGATAGGTGTCATGCGTGAGTTGATAATACAACCCACCAATTTGTGTTTTCTCGGCAATTACTTCGCTGCCGGCAAACGCCATTGTGCATGTCATGAGGCAAGCACAGAAGGATAATAAAAATTTTCTCATAAGCATTGTTGGCGGTTATATCCCATCGCCCCATCGGTTTTAAAGATTGTTTGTTAATATGGTTGGTTAGTTGTTGTTTTGTAATTGCTTCAATATATATCAGCATATCGGTGATTGCACTAAAAAATGCATATTTATGTAAAATCTGCACTAAAAAGATGCATATTTTGCGGAATTACTTGTGTATTCCAAATATTTGTTGTACCTTCGGACGCCGAATAGAGTTCACCAATTGGTGGACCACCGTTTAGTAAACCACCTAATTGTTTGTAAATTAAAAGATTAATACGATGAAAAAAGAAGCGAAGCCGGCATCAATGATCTGCTCATGCAATGCACTCCGCTATTTTCTTGCAGACCCCGTTATGAAGCTGTGGCTTCAGCATCGGTAATCCGAATATGTCAAAGATCGTAGATATATACGCCAAAAGGCGGAACGCATTATTTATGCGCACCGTCTATAGGGTCTGCGAAGGTTTGTTTTTGTCCGTTATGCCGCTCTTCGCTGTGGGGGGGGGTAATTTCAGTATCCGGGGTTTGTAACCTCACTTCACTCGGCTTGATACCATAATAACGTGCAAAAGCACGGGTGAAATTGGTCATCAATGTGTAGCCGCATTTCTCCGCCACCTCGGCTATCGTAATATCCCGGTAGTTGAGAAGCAGATATTTCGCCTTCTTCATCCTCACCTGCGTGAAATAAACCTGCGGGGTGACGCCCAGCGTCTTGGTCAGCCTGCGGCGAAGCGTCTGCTCCGTGGTATGCATACGGCTTGACACTGACTTGAGGTCCGTGTTACCATTCTCCATCTCCTCGTCGATAGCACGAGTCAGCTCTTCCATGAAAGTACGGTCGTCATCCGTGAGCACATTCAGATTCGGAACACTCTCAATAGCCATATTTCTGTAGAGGCGGTTAATCTCGTTGTAACGGGTCTGAAGAGAATGGATATCCTGCTCGTAGCTATGCTCCTTGCGTTTACTTCTGAGGTAGGTGACCCATGCGCCGATACCGAAGAGCACAAGGATTCCCAACAGGACGAAAGCAATCAACAGAAAGATATGCCTGGTCTGTTTAGCCCTTTCCGCCTCTTTCTGCAAGAGGTCGTTATGGTACAAAGCGTTATACCGGCTGATAGTCTCACTTGTCTGCTGCTGATAGACGGAGTCACGCAGTTGTTTGGCACGCTCCAGATGCAACATCGCCTCGTCCGGAGCACTATGTTTGAGCGTCTTGTACATCCCTTCACGCGCGTGCGATTCATTATACATATCGCCTTGCGAGAAGAATAATGCGGCGGCTTCACGGTAGTATTCCGCCGCCTCGCTGTCCTTTCCCTTGGAAGCAAGGATGTCGCCCATCTGGTTCATGCAAATGCCTAACGAGTGCTTGTTGCCGGCAGCCTCCAGAAGCGGCATGGCCTCTTCGAGAGACCGCTGTGCATCGTCTATCCGTGACAGACCCAGTTCGGCATTCGCCACCTGCGAGAGACGCACACCGATCTTGGCGCTGTCGCCACGCTCACGCTCTATCTCCAATGCCCGACGTGCATAGGACAGCGACTGCTCCTCATCGCCCATACCGCGGTACATCTCCGATGCTGTGCCGAACAACACCGCCCTGCGAGCCATGTTCTGCGTCAGGCTGTTGGCGGCAATTGCTTCTAAGATATATTTCTCAGCTTCTTGCGGTTTTCCCGCCGCAACAAAGATACTGGCTATATTATTCAGCGTCGAACTCAGCTGGTCGTAATCACCTCCCTTGCTGTCTATCTCGTAGCAGATATGTAACGCATCAGCCGCCTTGTCAAACTCCCCTAAACGGAAATACGCCGCGCCAAGCAGACTATAGACATCCCCCTTGGAGTTGACGTCCACCTTCTCCGAACATGCTTCAGCCGCACGGGAGCAATACGCTGTTGCTTGGCTGTATTGCCCGTCGCTGTAGTACCACTCCGCGATATAGTAATAGACGTTCACATCCACGGAATCGATATGCGCATCATTCGGAAAGACAACCGATTCGTCCAAATAGTCTATCTTCTGCAAATAAGAAAAGAAATCATTTGCCAACCGGATACGTTTTTGCGCATCCGGAGTCCCGGAATACCTCTCAGCGTAGTACCTCAACTGCGTAGCAACAGCCTCTTGACCCACCAATGGAAGTACCATCCACAACACCCAAAACAAAGCTATGATTCGTGTTTTTCTCATACTCATTAGAAATTTGGTGCAAAGGTACTGCTTTTTTTTCAATAATCAGTAATCATTTTTTGCAAAAAAGTAATCATTTTCTTACATTCTGCATTTTTTCAGTCGATATATCGTATGTTTTCACATACAAATATCAAAAATGATTATTGATAGCATGCTCAAAAAAATGTTGTACCTTTGCAGCCGAAAGCCAGTGACACGCGCCACTGGCTTTCTTGCGGATGCTCCAGATGGTAGGCATAGATGTCCATCCACAGGGCATACTTGAGCGGTAACTCGAAATCCTTGAAGAGAATGCTCAGTTCTCCCTCCTGTTTTTTTTGAGCAAAAATTGATACTTGGTCATGGAAATGAAAAATGAAAAATGAAAAGGCCCACTGTTGTTGTCAGTGAGCCTTGGTAGGAATCAGATTGATTATACGCTGCAAGAAAATTAGAAAAATACAAACAAAGCCCGCAGTTACGGAGCGCAGACAAAGGCCGGAATGAAGGGTTCGGCGATGGTGCCGAGGCATTCGTCGTTGAGGTAAGGGAAGGCATCCTTGTGCTCGAAGAGGTTCTTATAATGCGCAGAGTAATAACGCAGGGTAACAGAGGACGGGGTAACGCCGATAGGCGCACCTATATAGAGGTAGAAGAGCCCCTCATCCGGAGAGGTCACGCCGAGGCATATATCGCCGGAGAAAGCAGCCAAGAGGTCGGTGTCATCCAGCACGAAGTCCTTTGCGATATTCGGGTACTGGGCCTTGAGGTCCACCTTGACTACAGCGGTCATGGAGGAGGTGAAGTCGAACTTCTCCGGCGCCGTCCACGCGGGACGGGCGACGCTTCCATAGAGCGTTGTCTGCGGTTGAGGGTTGTCCGGTTCCTTCTCGGAATCCTTCTTGCAGCCTGCAAAAGAGGCCGGTAATGTCATATTTTTCATTGTTGCGAATAATTATTACGTGTTGATTTTCAATGAGTTTGCGCACACCGTCCGTATCAGCCGGGATCAAGATGATCGGCGCTTTGAGCGAGCCGTGGTGACTATCGGCAGAGTAGTTGATTGTTCCGCAAACAGGCACATAGGTCTCGCCGTCCATTTCGAAGCGCAATTCGCCAATTTGGTCGGACTGAATCGTGATGAAGTAGAGAGCCTCCTCTTCAATCGTGATTGGGGCAGCCACGGCTGCGAGTTCATCGCCCACATAGACCCTTAACTCCTTCACTCCTTCATTCGTTAACTCGTTAAGCTTCGCGATCATCGTCATGTTGGTCGAAGCCTTCGGGTTGGTGAACAGGTCTGTGTTCTGTGCTCCGAGGTCATCCTGGAAGCGGTCTGTTATCTTCTTCGGAGCCGATGCTTTATGCGGATAGAAGTTCACCGTTACGGTGCCCTCTTCCATGCGGCGCATGAGATATCCTTCGCCCGGTGTGAGGGCCGTGAGGTCACCTACCCAACGATCGTCATCCGAGAAGACGGCAAAGCGGTTTTGCGCCTTGATCAGGTCACCCGTCGAAGCATGGTCGTAGTAGTCAGACATCGCGTCGCGCAGCGTCATCACCTGGCTGAACATACAAGGCAGTGCGTTCCACTGACCGTTACCTTTCAGCGTGATGTGCATCGAGTCTTCCGGCAGGGTAAAGCCAAACAGGTGCATACTGTTCACCTCGAACGAATTGACCATATACATCTGCCCATAATCGAGGGTCTTGAGCGATCCGACGAACTTATCTGCAGTCTCGCTATAAGTGCAGAACTTGCGTGTAGCCGGATTCTTGATCAGGTCGCCTTCCGTCCATGGCTGCTCTGCCGTGATCGCCGTGGACAGGGCGGCAGGTATATCCAGATAGGTAGATATCCAGCTCCATCCCGGATTGAGTGCGATAGTCTGCATCTCGCTACCGCCGGTCTGCAGTTGTACGGGATCATCCTTGCCGCAACCATAGACAGCGCCGTGCGCAAAGAGGACGAGCGTATCCGGTGTGAGGTTATAGACCTTACCCGTAGCGGCTTTCCACAGTTGGAAGCGGATCGGCTTGTTAGTCAGTTTTTCGCTGCCGTGAACCGTGAGATAGAGTTCGCCATTGTCGGTGCAATGGGCTGCGCCTACACAATCATTGTTGTATATAGCGAAGACATAATCCTCGGGTGTGGTGTTGACTATCGTCTTGTCGGTCTTGTTCAGGATCACATTGCCGCACAGCGACATATTGAGCGGATAGCGATTCAGATCCACGTCGATGTAAGGCGGTTCGGTCTCCTTGGCTATCTCGAGCAGTAGCGGTTCAGCCAAGCCCTGATCGTCGGTGAGGTAGATCATCTGCTGGTGCGTACCGATCTTGAGTTCGGCAGCCTTGATGGTGAAAGTGACGGTCTTCTTCTCCTCCGCTTCGAGGGTACCTTGTGCGGGCGATGCGGTGAGCCATTTGGGCAGGTTCTCGATGGTGAACTGGCGGGTCATGCCGGTGGTATTGGTGATGACCATCGTGAATTGATGTGTCTGCTCGTCGTCCGTCAGTTTCTCGCGGTGGTTCCGGTCATTCCAGATGACGCTGTTGAGGTCCACATATACCGTCCATGTCACGGGCGATTGCAAACGGTTGCCGTTGAGGTCCTCCACGTCGCGCACGGTGAGGTACATCGTACGTTTGTTGATCTCGCGCGGTTGCGACTTGATATTGATCATGAGGTCGGACAACTGGTAGTTCCACGTGAAGGGCAGTTTGGTGAGCTGACCACGGTCACGTACCGGCGCACTGTTGCTCTTGTCCGCCTGTGCGCTGAGATCGTCCATCAGCAGCGGTTGCACTTTGTTCACCGTATTGCCGTTGGCGTCCTTGAAGACACGCTGGTTATTGGGTGTGAACACGAGTTCCATCACGCCGGATGAGTTGCGCTTTACCTGGGAGAAACAAAGCAGGTTGATCAATCCCATCTCCTCGCCATTGGGCGACTGCAGATAGAATTCATTCACCACTTCGGACGGCAATGCCTGCTCGAACAGACATACGTCGTCGAGGTTTCCTTTCATTCCTTTGGCGAGCCATATCTTGGTACCGCTGAGTGCGCCGGTCTCCAGTGCGGGGAAGAGGAGCACTTTCTTGCCGTCGATAGCGATTGAACCGTTGTTAAAGGTACGGGAGATGACGAGTGCGCAGTGATGCCAGTTGCCATCGGTGAGGTTAGCTGTAGCCATCTTATGCTCGGTGCCGAACCGGAACGAAATCTCGCCGTCGTGCAGCGCTATCTCCATCGTGGTCGAATCGTTCATCGACGTACCGAAGAGCGAGACGGAGTCTTGCTTGCTATTGTTACTGCGGAACCAGAACAGCAGCGTATAGTCTTCGGCTGCGCTACGGCTGAAGAGTGTCGGTTGCAGCAGCACGGGTGAACCGTTGGTAGCCAACGACAGGCCTTGCGGACGCGTCCAACTCAGTCCCCGGGCAAAGAGGGTTGCGCCGGTAGCCAAGTCAGACAGCTCGGAGCCTTTGTTCTCGTTCATGGGATAATAATCGAGCAGTCCGTACTCGTATCCGGTGAGGCGGCGCAGATGGGTGGTGCTGATCTCTTCCGGGCTCATGGCTTTGGTCCATACACGCAATTCCATTAAATTGCCTTGGTAGAGGCTGGTGCTGTCAATAGTAGCACCCACCATGATGGGAGCGGCAAAGTTCATGAGCGACCATTGCGTGGACGGGTTATCCGTGATATCCATTGTTCCAGCATAAAAGCGCACCGTCTTTTTCTCGGAATCGTACACCATGATGACGCGTGTGAAGTCGGTAGCAGACAACTGACCCATGGGTTTGGACTGCTTGGTCTCTGCCACTTTGTTATCTTCGACCACGGTCAGTTTGAGACGGTTGTCGGCGGTCAGACTGAGGGAGAAGTTATACTCCTCGTCTCCGTGCGAGAAGAGTGCCATCTCGCGTCCCTTGACGGAAGGCTTGATGAGCATGTCTATACTCAGGTCGGTGAGAGACAGTTCGCGCTCTGCTTTCGTGCGGGCATAATGACCGCTCTGTCCATCGAAATAGAGCGAGGTGGTCTGCGTGATACCCGTGTTGTTGGTTACGCCGAGGATCTGGAAGTTATTGTCCTCGTCCAGCCAATTACCGGCGATGGGTTCGCTAAAGCGCATCGATATATTGTCCTTGAGCGTCAGGATACCGTTGGCGGGACTTGCCTTGCCGAACAGTACGGGCGGACGGGTGTCTTTCGTACCGCTGATGACAGGCGAAGCCTTGCTGACGAAGCCCGAACCGTAGCGGCAGTAGGAGACGGCACGCAGGTCGTAGTTCAGTTCTTTCGGATCGCGCTCGCCATAGAAGCGGAAAGCTTGGATGCGGCCGTTCTCTATCTTGGCTTTGTTGCCTGTCGCCTTGTTATACAGGCTGTCGTCGGCATAGAACGAGCACTGGGTTACCCAGGAATCGTTGTTCTCCGTCGAGAGCTTGTACTGGAACTCGATATGATCGAAGTTCTTATGATGGATATTGAAGCCATCGATGGTAACGGGCAGGTAGTAGCCTACCGAGTCGCGTGCCGACAGGGTATTCATCACCCATTTATCGCGCGGATAGGCGATGCTGACGGGCGAGGACTCCGGCATATAGTGGACGGATAGTTTCGCATAGGCACTGATAGAGGTACAGGTAGTGGAGGCCAACTTCAGCGTCAGGTCCTCGTAGTCATCCACTATACCCCGTTGTATCTGCAGAGTCTTGACGATGGGCACTCCCGGTTCGCAGAAGAAGGTGAGCGTCGAGGAGGAGGTCAGCGGTTCGCCGTCGATGAGCAGGATTGCTCCTTTGGGGTTGGATTGGGGTTCCACCGAGAGCGAAAACACCTGTCCGCGTGCGGGTCGTCCGTCGGTATTGAGGTTGTCGTTGACGAGCGTGAGGCGGAAGACTGCCGATTGGTCGGCCGGCACATTGCTGATAGAGTACTGGTCGAGCGTAATCTTCGGGTTCTCCATCGGCAGGGTGGCATTACCCAGCACAAACTGACCGGGATAATACCACTGCGTGCGTGCTTCGCCTTCGTAGGGACAATGGCTGGTTCCACCCTCCTGGAAGAAGATGAAGCTACCGTATTTCTCTTTCTGTGTAGGACGGGTAATGAAGTTGGTGAGTTCTGCCAGTTTCTTCCGGAAGAGGGAATCCTGCTCGGAGCGATAGACGCTGACGGTCGTATTGGCAAAACCATCGGGCGCGATGGTAAAGCCTATCTTGCGGGATGCGCTTTCGTTGTCCCATGTGCCGGAACCGTCCAACGAGAAATCTAACACCGGACTCCATTTGGTCTTCCATTGTGTGCCGGCCGCTTTGCCTTCAACGGAGGTACTATTATTCTTGTCTTCGGTGTATGTTTTGCCTGCGGAATATTTCTCAATAAGGTCTGACAAAGCCTTGAAATATTCATTTGTAGCGCCATTTGCTTTATTGACAAGCGCATTGCCGGCATTGTTAAAGAAGCCTCCGAGATTGGCTATATCCATACCGAAGGAGACATTACCGGACGCGGAGTACTCGCCGGAGAAGGTCTCGCTATATTCGCGGCTGGTACCTCCGCTGACGGAATAAGTGCCCACTTTCTTGCCTGACTGGATGGCGGTGACTTTATCCTTCTCATTGGTAGCGAGGATAGCCACCCATTTGACGAGTACGGCATTGATGGCACTAATGCGGTCGGGTTCGTTGTAGTCGGGTTTGTTCGTCGGGGTGATAAAGCGATACACGGTGCCTATCTCGTCGTCCTTGGTAGCTCGGTTCCAATAGACGGCTTTGCCTTGTTGGTTAGCGATGCTCTGAGCGGTAATAGAGTCAGGCGCATCGATGAGCAAGGCATTCCGTTCGCGGATGAGTTTGGGAATCAAGGTGTTGGCAATATAGTCCTGCGTATAGGCGAACTGTGTACCCATCTTTCCGCCGAGTACGGTCTCCTTGGCGATAACGAAGTGGTAGGTCTTGCCGTCCACGCCGAGCGCCGATGCGATTTCCTTGATATACCCGGCTTGGATAGCGGGCTGACGGAGCAGGTAGGTGCTGTCGTCAATCACGCGCACAGCACGCACGGTACCGTACAGCGCCTCGTTGGTATGGCCGATGAACACATCGCCCGATGCACCGACGAAGGACGGGGAGGAACTGGTGGAAATCTTCTCGGTAGTGGTATACGTACAGGTGTTGGTGCGGCTGTATTTTCCAGACAGCACAAGCGGCAGGGTGAACTTATAGGATTTGCCCACAGAGCTGATGAGACCGGAATAGGTGGTAACCGCTATGACACCTACTGACTGGTCGTAAGAGGTACCGATGGTAGCATCGCAGTTCGTACCTATCTTATAGGCAATGGAGAATGTAGCGGAGGACTTATAGGTAGCGCCTTTCTCCAGATAGCAGCTACTGCCGCTTCCCGGCGGGTCGCGCAGGATATCCAGGACTTGGATGTCAGATTGTATGGCGCGTATGTCGCCGTTCTCGACATTATTACCGGTCACAAAACCGCGCAGGGCGCAATAATCGGTGTTGCTCCCTTCTCGTTCCACCGACAGGTCGAGTGCACGCAGGGCGTTATCGCCGGTAGCCATGAGGTTGAGGTTATCCACCTCCACATTAATCAGCGCTTCGCCTTTTTCATCCAGGGGATAGGTTTCGGTAGCCGTGTTCCTACCGGACTTGAAGCCGTTGAATACCTTCAGCGTTCCGCCACTAAGGCGTACGCGGTCGCGCGCGTTCAACTTGTTATTGTTATAGAAATAGTCCTCGTACGCGCTCACGCGGAACTGGTAGGTGCGTCCCTGCTGGAAGATAGGATGACCGAACAGGTATTGGACGGTGCCGGTCGAGTCCTTGCTGTACAAGCGGACGGTATGGCTCTGGTCAACGATACTGGATACACCCAGTTTCTCTTCGCCCATTCCGTCTTGCGCCATTCCGTACATCAGCTGTATCATACCTACCTGCATCGGATTGCGGTAGATGCGGTCGAAGCGTGCATTATAGGTAGCATGGCGCCCCATCGAGTCGGAGGTGAGCACGGTCAGCGGCGCATTCGTCAGGTCGAATGTCGGCACGCCCGCCTGCACATCCAGCAGCGTGGCATATCCCGTAGCGGTGGCTTGCGTCACTTTGTACTTCACGGGGAAGAGATCCACCGCGTATTCACCACTGCGTATGTTCGGACGGATAATGATGCGTTTCTGCTCGTAGATGATCTGCGTGCTATCTACGGTGAAATGCAGCGTGTCTTGCGTCAGGTCATCAGGGTTATGCACGATATGGGCGGTGTTGTCGCCTTCGAGTTGGAGCACGAGTTGCAGGTTATCACCGAGGTTGTTCGTACCAAATCCCAGAGCAGGTGGCAGGGCTTGCTGGTCCAGGCCACCGGCTACGCGACCTACGAGGCGCACCTTGGTGCGGTCATAGAAGCGTACGCCGTCGAGCGCTTTGACGAGCGAGAAAGTCGTATCGCCCTCTGTGACGAACAGCCATCCGTCGTTGGTGAAGGTGTGTCCCGCTTTGGCCACCTGTAGGCGGCAGGGCATGGACTTGGGCAGCGTAAGCTCAAAATTGCCGTCAATACCGCTGGTATAGATACCCCCGCCACGACGGATCGTATCGCCGTTGAGGATAAAGCATACGCCGCTCACGGGAATCGTACTCATATGGTATAGCACGCGGCCGCTCAGACGCGCACAGCTCGTGTTGACAAAGTCAATGCCTTGCTGTACACAGCCGTTGGCAGCCAGCGTGACGGTAGCCATGCCGGAGGAGGTGCTGTTATAACTGAAGGTGCCGTACTGCGAGGTAGGCGTGACGGTATATTGCGTGCCGTTGCCATAAGTCAAACTGTCGAATAGGAACGCACCGTCGGCACCTGTGACGAGCGTCTTCAGGGTCTGTCCGTTGGCGGAGAGGCTGACGGTCACGCCGGCCATACCGCTGTTATCGGTCTGGCGGATAGAGCCGCTGATCTCGCCGTAAGGCGTACGCCAACCTTCGGCGGTAGCCGAGTGGTCGGAATGTACGCTCTTGCAATCATAGTGCGTGACTACCGTATATTCGTAGTGCTGTCCCGGCACGGCGGAGGTGTCGAAGTAACTGTTGTCCATGCCGCGATAGATCGTGTCCGGCGAGTTGGTGCTGCCTACCGGCAAGCGCATCAGGATATACTGATCCACCGCAGCGGAGGTGGGTATCCATTGCAGCAGCACGCCGCTCTTCCTGTCGCGTGCGGCATCGCCTTTGCTCGCGGTGAACGAGGCGATGCTCGCCGCCTCGTTGAAGTAGAGCGACGGGCCGTTGATCGTTACCGGTTGCAGCGAAGCGGGGTTCTGGAAGCGAATGGATGCGGCACTCGGGTCAATACGGACCTTATAGCTGTAGTTGGTGCATGCCATATTGGCTACATCGGTGATATGGGCAGTCCACGAGCCATCGTCATTGCGGCGGATACTATCCTGCGGCACAACGAGTTCGATGGTTGTGCCGGTCTCCTGCAGGGTGCGCATCAGGATGAGCTGTGCGCCTCTGTCCCACATACAACGCCCGCCTGCAGCGGAGGGAAGGACGCTGCGCTGCATGCTGTCCACCATCTGCCGGAATACCGAGTCGCGCACTGCCGCCCAACGCTCCTGTACCTTTTTCATCCGGCTGGCCGGACCTTGGTTCTTGAGCGTACGATAAGCCGATTTATAGATATGTTGCGTACCTCCACGTACTTCATGAAGTGTGCTGTATATCTGTATCACGCTGCCGTCCAGTTCGTCGACGTGATCCTGATCGCAGTCAATGGAGCACAAGGCGAAAGACTCCCAGTGGTCGTTGTATATCACATTCTGTCCGATGTGTATCCAGACCTCTAAACGACCTAATGTCACAGGAAAAGTATACACGTTCTTTCCCGCATGCAAATAACGCACTAAAGAAGTTCCGGAAGGACGGATACTCATACCGACGGTCTGGTCATAGGATTCTTGCTCGATGTCGATCGTGAACGTGATGGAGTCCGAGGTACCTCTGAGGGTCTTGAAGGTAGGCACCAGTTCGCAATCCTGCGGCAACACCGTACCTTGATCCGGGATCGGCGCATTGTCGATCTTGACATTGAAATGTACCTTATGGTTGGTGGCAAACTCCGGATCCTTGGTGTAGTTCGCCTGCGTAGCTGCCAACGGAGCCAGGAAATTGTGGCGATACAAGGTGGTAGCCTGCGCGAACGGGTGGCCCCATCCCCAGGCACCGGTCGAGGCACGGCGTACACGGTAATAGACCGGTGCGGCCGGCAATACCTGCGATTTGGCAACCAGTTTCAGGTCCATATCGCAGAGCGGGTCGCTGTCCTCCGCGGAGAGCATATAGTCGTTCCACACCATTTCGCGGCATACCGTTGTGGTGTCGAGAGGAATACCCGAATCGGTGTTGCGCGTATCATCCGTAAACAGATAAGTGCCTTTGCCGGCTGCCATAGGCTCCAGACCGATGCTCGTCGCATCGCTGTAGTCCGCCTTCATGGCGCGCTGGATCTCAAAGTAATCCGTAGTCATCAGGTCGGTGGCCTGCGGGTTACGGATCGTCCACGACAGTTGGTTCAGACCGTTATAACTCTCCATCTCGTCTTTCTGCTCCGTCGCGCTGAAACTATAGATGCGGTGGAATGCCGGGATATCGATGTGGTTGGTGCTACGCGTGGTGGTGGTGGTCACATCGGCATTGGGCTGCACGGTAAAGGTAGCCTTGAAGCCGCTCTGAACACTGTCAGTAGCCGGCACGATGATCGCGCCGGCGCGGTTGGATATGTTCACCGGTGTCGAATTGAGCGTAGTGGTATAGGACTTGGGCGTCTGATATACGACATACGGAATAGCCACTTTGCCATCTTTCATGGGCGAACCGCTCTCGTCCAGCAGATACAAGTACGGTGACTGCAGCTCAGGCGCCATCAGTTGATCCGAACCGTCCAGACGGTCGGGGAATATATACCGGAAATTCTTATATGCATTCTTTGTTTGGGTATCGTCGGCTTTGTACTTAAAGATATATACATCTATACCTACATAGAACTGCTGGTTGGTCAAGTTCTCCGGCAGATACCAGTCGAACTCCAGATATACCACGCGGTCAAAACTGCCGTCCAGCGATCTCTGGGCAGGCAGGGATACGGAGTGGTTACCCGATCCGGCATCAATCTGCACGGTGCCGCTGGTGGTGCGGGTGATCTTAACGGTACCCATTCCCGCACGCAGATCGACATCGGCGGAACTGTTCACCTTCGGGTCACTGCAGTTCTGCCGATCCGTACTGCGGAAGTACAGTATCTGTGAAGAGCCGCTCCCGGACTGGTTCATGGAGTACCATACATGACTGCCAATACCTAATCGGTAGTTGTTCTGCCAACCGTACGACCAGATAGGGATCTTGAAGCGCACTACGCCGTTGCCCATAGACATCGCGCTGTAGTTGTTGATTTGCTCCAGGAAGTCGTTGTTAGCGTGTACACTCATCGTACACAAAGCCATCATACCTAGTACGAGAGCTACAAAAAATCTGTTCTTCATCATATCATTATTTAGTAAATTGATTTTTCAACATTTCATATCGGGCACAAAATTACAAAAAAAATTTCATATATGCAATAAGCGCGTGCATTTTTTTATATAATATCGCAATAAATTTACGAATTGTCACAACGGTACTCAAAAAAAAGCGCCCCAAAGGACGATTTTTTTAGCGGTATGCTTAGTATAGGTTGGCTGTTATATCCCATCGCCCCATCGGTTTTAAAGATTGTTTGTTAATATGGTTGGTTAGTTGTTGTTCTAGTTGTTCTAGTTATCCTAGACGACCTAGACCGCTTACGCTATCCCAGATAAACCAGGCGAGCATAAAAAAATTATCGCTAATATTAGTTAAGGCACAAAGAAAGAGGCGAAGCACCTCAAAGTGCTCCGCCTCCCTCAGATGCAGCCCGAAAGCGATGATTTATTTCTCAGACACTCTCTTGCCGGTGGCATCGTATTTCTCTCCGTTGCGGATGATGTAGAGGATGCCGTCCTCAAAGACTTTCTGAACCTTTATACCTTGTACATTGCCTTGTACATTCTCAATGCCTTCTGCCACATTGAGTTGGATGATGTATGGCTCATCAAGCGACCCGAGGGTGGCATCATCGGTGTAGGTTAGAGTCTGCTGAATGGTGATGGTCTCACCTGTAGCCGGGTCATGGACCTTGATGGTGAGCGGAGCGGCTTCGTCGCCTGCTACAGTCAGGAACCAATATCCGTCAGTAGTATTGACGCTGCTAAACTCTTCCGTAGCCGCACCTCGGCATTCGTCTCCGGCAAAGACACCGACCTCAACGCCATGTACCGCCTTGTCACCGTTCATCACGCGTGCGATGATAGACATATTGCCGCTATAGGGGTCGGTGACGGGGGTGAAGACATTTTCCATTTGGTCATTTGTTCTCATGGGTGCATGTAAGTATTGCAGTGCCGATACCTCGGGGTAATGGAAGGTGAAGCCTTCAGGAGCGTGGGATTGGTACATATATCCTTCGCCCGGCGTCATGCGAGTGAGCGTGCCTACCCATTGTGCACCGTCATAGACGGCAAAGGCGGTCTTGCTCTTGAGAGCGTTGGCGACAGACATTGTCTGCAGCGGCAGATAGCCTACCCACGTCCATCCCTTGTTGATGTTAATCGGCGTCCGGGCGCAGTTGACTGCCGTTCCTTCGACACTCAGCGTGGTTGCACGGTTCGCCTTGACGCGGTAGGATGAGGTGACACCCATCACCTTAAGCGTACCGCCATAGGTAGTGTCATTGCTGATACTGAAGACGCTGTTCTTGTCTTTGACGTACGAAATATCGCCGAGGACAGGCCGGAACACATTCTCCGTGCGGACGGAGACGGGATTGATGTTGCAGATGGTTCGTTACCTCCAATACAACGGGGTCAGCGAGCGTACCCTTGAGCATGTTCGGCGAGAACCGGAAGGGTGCAGGACGCACATTGACCGACGAATAGGTGATACCCGACTCGGCATTCCATAGGCGGAACTGAATAGGCGTTTGGGCAGGGGTTTCTTCATTGCCATAGACAGTCATCATCACATACCATGCATCGTAGTTGCCGATGTACTGCGGACGGGCGATACCGATGCACTCGCCGTTGACAAAGGCGGCGATGATATCATGCTCGCTCTGCGCCACACCTGCCGGCAGCGAGAGTCTGGCGATGATATTACCGGTGGCTTCATATGTATTGACGTTGACATTCCAGTCCGGTTCGGGTGCAAGAACGGCAGCTTCTATGAGACAGGGCTCGACTATACCGTCATTGCCGGTAAGCAAGAGTATGTCCGCGTAATAGCCGGCAGCGAGCGATGCAGGCAGCGTAGCTGTAAGCGTCAGTTCGGACTGCGGTCTGATTACGCCGGAGGTGGCATTGAGTTGCAGCCATGCCGGGATATTCGTAATCTGCCAGTTCTGTATCTCACTACCGGTATTCACCATGGTCAGTTCAAACGATTGCTCGTCCAATTCGCCCTTGGTGACAGACGCATAATTGTCTTCCCAAAGCAGGGAGTTGCGCTGCACATAGATATTCCAGCAGACAGGCGCAGAGTAATTACCATGCTCATCCACCACATTCTGGATCTCCACCTTCAGGTTGCATCCCTCAACACGTGCAGGGGCCATCTGTCGGTCATTGAGTTTGATGGTAATCTGCCGGTCGGAAGCAGTGAAGGTAAACGGCACCGGCTCTACAGGGCGTGCTTCCACCAAGGCGGGATGGTTCGTGTTTGAGAATTGAGAATTAACCCATTGTGCGGAGTGCTTATTCAGCGCATTCTTGCAGCGGTCCTCCAGCGTAGGAACAGTCATATGCTGGTTGTTGCCATGGAGGCGGAAATGCGCGCTTAAGAGCAGTAGTTCGTTAGTGACAGAAGCCCGCGCGATGCATAGTTCATCGAACGCTCCGGAGAGTCCTTCACCGATAGTGACGAAATCGCCAAGACGCGGAGTCGTATTACCGTCCACGTACTGATATACGACGCGTTCGTCCAAGATGACGGAGGTAGAGCCGCTGCGACGCACATTGAGCGCAATAAAATGCCATGTGCCGAGCGCAAACGGAATGATTTTGCGTGTCACCCCGTTAATGGCAACGGAAAGTTGTGCATCTTTGACGGAGAAGACGAGTGTGGTGTCTCCGTTTCTCAAGATAGTACCATCCGAATTGGCATTTACCCAGAAGTCAAGCACATAGTCATCTACGGCTGCTATACCCACTTCGCTGACAGGGACACGCAGCGATGTACTGCCGTCCAGCACAGCAGAGTAGTTCTCGCCGGCTATCCACCAAGCATTGCCGTTAGTAGTGATATGACGTGCATGAACATATTCCTTAGCCATTGGTCCGTAGCCCTCATCCATCGGCCAATAAGCCATTAAGCCCGGGGTAGAAGGTACTTTGGAACGGCTACGCTCGCTCAGAGAGGTGACCATGCTGCGTGCTACAGACCAAATCGTCAGATCGTGCAGCGTGGCTATTGCAGAACCACCTCCCAGTTGAAGAGCGGCTTTGGTGTTGATATCAGGCACGGTAATATCGGTCATCAGCGAATCCGTCACCTTGTCGTAAGCGATTGATGCGTTTAACTTATTACCGGTAGTGGCGTTTGAATAACTGAGCGCGAGGAATACCCACTTGTTCTTCGGCAGCGAGCCGGTCGTGGTAATAGTGGTTGTATCCATCTGTACGGCGAGTTTGCCGTCCTCAGTGAGCGAGAGGCGGAACTTGTCACCGCCGATGTTCATCAGTTCGCCGGCTTCGGAATAGTTGAGCCATGTCTCGATGGTGAAGTCGGATGCGCCGAGCCGCAGCGTAGCCTGCGTAGCGGCTTTCTGTCTGCCGAGCTGCAATCCGACAGCGTGACGCAGGTCATGTCCGTTCAATTCGCCTGTGACGGATATATTGGTCGCCAGCACGCGTGCGGGCTGAATATCCTTGGTGAAAGTAACGGAGATATCATCGCCGTTACGCAAAACCCCGTCAGCAGGTGTTGGCGTACTGATCGGCTCAGGACGAGCCACATCCTTGATGACGGTGAAGGTCTCGGACTCCTTGCAAACCTCCTCTTCGGCAGCAGGCTTGCAGACGGTGACCGCGCGTACTTGGTAGGTGCCGTCGGAGTAGTCTTTGTCGGGCATCGGGATGGCGAAGCGGAAGTGCTCGGCATGCGGCATCGGGTAGTTACCTTCTTTGTCACGCACGGTGATACCCTTGCGCCATGTGCGGAGCGTACTCCATTCGCCTTCGCCGCGTTTGTATTGCAGGCGGACGCCGTATAGCGCACTGTAATCCGGCAGCAGGCCACTTATCTCACCGCTCAATTCCACAGTGTCCTTGCCCAGAATAGACTTGGTCTGGGTATTGAGGAGCGTGTTGTCGAGCGTGAGGTTGATATCCGAGCAGGAATAGCGGTAGCTGACGGTGAGCCAGAGTTTCGAGCGGCGGGTCGGGTCGCAGTCGCTGATGAGCTCAAGACCAATGCTGTCATAGCGCATCACCTCAGGATTGGACTGATAGACACGCAGGGAGACGAAGGTGGAGTCGCCAGCCGGCAGTGCATAGGTGATACCGGCAGAGGTGAGCGGCGTGCCGTTAACTTCCAGCACGGCGCCTAATTGGCTGCCGGTGTGTTTGTCTATCGGGCGGAGTTTGTACATTCCTGCGGAACTGCTGACCGACGACTGGTTGGTCATACCAAGCGTAAAATACGCTGAAGCACCTACAGGCAGGTCGTTCTGCATGGAGCTGCTGCCCTGACGTAGATAGAGTTTGGGAACATCGATCGCTGCAGTAGAAGTGGTCAGCACATGGCGTCCCGGCTCGTAGTATTTCGTCCGCTCCTCGTCGATATAAGGGCAGGAGGTAGCACCGCCGCGGACGAAGAATATAGGCGCAAAGCCATCCGGCGCCGCGTACATATCAAACGACATCGACGAGGTGGCATTCATCGCGAGGGTGATGTTGGAAGAGAAAGATTCGTTTGTATCCGAACCACTTGCAGCCGTTGTGCCGCCGCCGGCATTGGCATTGCCTTCGAACACCATACCGAACTTGGCAAACTTGTGAACAAAACCGCCACCAAAGGTGAATGCGCCGTCATGTGTGACGGATACATTGTCGCCATGCGATACGGCGTTGGTCTTACCTAACACTACGGACGCGCCTGGACTGAGCGACAGGTTCTGCATCAGATAGCCGCCGCCGTAGTAGTCGGAGATGTTCAGACGAAGCGTGTCCAGGCTTTCCTGTTCGAGTGTATCCAGCAGCTTTTTCTCCTTCTTCTCGTTATCCTCATAGGTCTTGATGAGGCGCTCTACCTCGCCTTTGCTGAAGCCCATGTATTGCTTTCCGTCGCCGTACGAGGTGCGATTGTTGAAGGCCTTGAGGCTGTCGATGTTGTATTGCTCCACACCTGCCTTCTTGTCGCGTGCCTCGGTCAGCGCGCTCATCACTTCACGCAGACGAGCTACTTTCTGTACCGCCGCCTCATATTGGTCGGCCTTGAACGATCCGCTTCGCTGCAGACACATTACTTTCATCTTCTCGTTGTGCGCCAACAGTTTCTTCCACTGCTTGACTTGCTCGTTGTAGTAGTGCACCATATCTTTCAACACGTGCAGTTGTCCGTCCTCAGGCAGTTTCGGCGGTACGGCCTCATAGGTGCTGTCTGCACCAAAGTTCGGATCAGCAGCCGTCAGTGCGGTATAGTACTGCATCTTGTCGGTGGTGTTGACAATGGCCGTTGAGTCGCCGCTTCTGTAGCGCTCAATAGTGGCGGCATCGATGGTCTGCAGCAGCGCGTTGCGCATACGCAGGTAGTCCGGCATCACTTTGTTCTCTATATGGCTCTGCGTATAAGCGAACTGCGTACCAAACTTCTTGCCCAATACAAATCCGTCAAAATCGCCGATGATATAGCGTGTCGAGTCAGCCGGGTCACGCTGTATATCCACGCGGCGGGAGTTGGAGAAGACATCATTGGTGGCTTGACCTACAAACACATCGCCGCCGGCACCTTCCGAACCAGGCGTGGTGCTCACGGTCTTCGTGAGGGTATTCACAGTGGTCTGTGTTTTCGACCACGATTTATTACCGGTGTAGGTAGCATTGCCTCCCAAGTGGAACCTCTCGCCCATGAACAACAGTGAAACAAATCCGATTGCGGTCGGATCCACCATCAGATTAGCCGTCTGGGAACCGAGTGAGAACTTTAAATCAACCGCTGTGCCCCAGTGTGCGGTCGAGGTGTTGTTGCTGGTTCGGGTGAAGGTCGTACCGGCGGTGGCCGCCACAGTGGAGGCTCCGCCCGGCGCATTGCGCAGAATATAGAATATATCATCCGGTCCGCTGGTCAGAATATCCGATCCGTTGGTAATCGAGCCGAGTACCACACCATAGAATTTACCATTCTCCGTCCATGAATAATTGCGTGTGCCATAGACATTGGTATAACTGATGTTCACACCAAGCGTGTAGGGCTTGGTCAGGTTCGGGTCAGAAGCGCGGAACTGGTATATACCCATTCCTGTGGAATCGAGGGCAATCTGGTTCTCACCCAGAACAATAGTTTCTCCTCTCTTGAAGTGGATCATCTCCGTCGAGTCTTCGCCTAACGGCATGACGGTGTCGCGTTCGGCGGCTATACGGTTGCCCAGTTCACTCTTGACAGTGACTATACCATTCTTCCATGGCAAAACGGTGGTGACAGGGTGGGCGGAGTTATCTTTATTAATGTAGGTCTCGGTTATCTTAAGTCGCCAGCGGTAGGATGCGCCTTGACGGAAGAGCGGATAGGTCATGCGGTAGTCCGGTTTGCCCGTAGCCGAGTCGACAGTAAAGGCGGGCACCATGTGCTGTTTCTCCTGTTCGTCCACCCATGGTAGCCACTCTTCGCCGAAGGCAAGGTCATGGCGCATGGCGTCTGTGACGGTGAGCACAGGTTGTACATAGTATGGTGCATCAAACGCCAGATGGTATCTGACACGACGGACGGTGGTACTATCGAGCCGCAGGGAGTCCTGCATCATTGACTGTCCTGCGCATGCGCCTAACTCAATAGGGTTGTACGACAACGGATTGAAGCGGTAGTCCTCGTTCGACGGAATGACGATACTCTTCACCTTATAGGTCAGCGGCGGAAGTAATGCCGTGAACTCACCTGTAACGGAGTCGGTGTAGATAACCACATTGTGGCTGAGGTCGGTGCCCGAAGCAGCAGTCACTACGCGTCCTGCGGCTACGATGCTATCGGTCGGCATGGGCCATACGCGCTCGACGGAGTCGGTGTTGAGCGAATAAATCTCCGAGGCCTGCAGCGTAATGATGGCGCGGCCGATAGTGGCTTTGCCAAGATGCATACCGTGCGGCTTGTGCATCTCTTCGTCGCCTCCGGCTACACGGCCTACGAGCAGTAGTTTGGTGTTGTCGTAGAAACGCAGGTCGTTTATGTCGTGCAGGAACTCATGGGTTACGCCCGCGTTGCCGGGATCCTCGGGGTAGCGGCCGTTATACAGGAAGGTATGCCCCTTCTTCGTTGCAGTGATATAATGTTCGCCCATCGGCACGAGGATGGAGAACTGACCGTCTGCATTGGTCACTACCGGTACACCGCCTACGAGACACGGAGCGCCATCGACACTGAGCAATGCACCCTCTACAGGGTAGTCGGTGCCCTCGTAGTAGATTGCACCCGACACGGTAACCGATGTGCGGTCAGTGAAGTTGACGTTGTTGTGGGTGTTGGTGTTGTTGTTGAAATAGAGCGGACGGTTAGCCGGCGCGAACTCATGCGTGCCGAGCGTAGGAACGACCTTGTAGTACGTACCCGCTTCGCGGTAAGGAATACCGGTGATGACGTATGTACCGTCGGCTTTGGTGTACGCCGTGTAGTTAGCGCGCGTTGAGTCGTCCACCATCCGGAATTGCACTTGTGGAGGCATCTCTTTTGTTGTGAGTTCATTGAAACTCAAGCCGCTTATTTTGAGGTGTCTGCCGTGACCGGAAAGGTCGTGTACTTCATTGCCTTTCTCCATCGCGGAATAGTAGAGTTCGAGACCAGGCTCATCGCCTTTGAGCGGAATAGTGAGAGCGGAGTTGCGTATCTCCGTGGAGTCCATGCGATAGTTGTATACGCGAATATCTGCCATCTCGTATCCTTTTGATTTATAATCACCTATACCAAAGATAGCCGGATAGTAATCAGGGGTATAGGGATGCTTTCCCTCATATTTTCCGTTCAGATATATGTATGCAGTATCTTTCGTATAGCTGACCGCTATATGGTACCATTCATTCAAAGCGAGTTTGGATGAGTAGAAACATTTAGGATCACTACTATGTCCTTCAGTCCATATTCGCCCATCATTGGTTAACCGTATAGCAAATCTCGGTAGATTGAATACATTCGTATGGTAACTATCTCTAATATATTCAGAGACGCGGATCCAGAACATGGCAGTTCCTTGGGTACCGTAATATTTAGAACTACCAACATGGTTTCTATCTGTGGGTTTTAGTGAACGGATATTGAGTGCTCTTAGTCCTTGTTGTACTGTATCGGCAAATACCTTCTGCGGCACGGGGACTTCGTCTTCGGTGGTGGCAGTGACGAGCACGCCCGGTACGCCTTGGCGACCGTCGTAGGTGATTTGTCCGGTTATAACGCCGTACGGCAGTGCGAAGCCTGTCTCAGTGAGCGAAGACATAGGCGACACATCGCCGTCGCACTCGCGATAGCCCGTTACGGTATAGTTGTAATACGTACCGAGTTCCATCGAGTTATCTTCGTAACTAAACGTTGTGAGCGACTTGTTCATCGGCATCTGCGGCACGAGTGTGGTACCCACGCTATCCCCGCGCACGCCGCGCTTAATAGTAAAAAAGGAGAAATCGTTTTTGTCCTTAGGTACCGTCCATTGCAGCCGCACGCGGTTGTTGGAGTCGCCTTTGGTAGCCGTGAGCGAAGTGATAACCGCCTCACGGGTGGGAGCCATACTGATAGGCGCACTGGTCATCGTACTGATTGTACGCATTGCCGTGCACACCTGGACGGTGTATTCAATACGTTGGCAGGTAGGTATGCCTTCGGTCAGTTCGACCGAGGTGAGGTTGCGGTCCGAGTATTCCTTTTGATAGGGCGTGCCGTTTACATTATACTGCACGCGGTAGAACATGTCCGGGGTCCATATACCTTTGAAATCGCCTGCATGCGACCAGCGGACACGGATCTTTCCCCCTATATCCTGCACCTCTACTGCGCCTATCTTTCTGAGGTCGGTATTGATACTAATCTCTTGCGTTATGCAGGTGGTGGCGTGATTCACGAACTCACGGCTAAAGCGCACGTAGAACGTCTTGCGTCCTTGATTGAACATTTTCTGCGGTATGGGGAGCCCGACCTTATAGGCAGTTTCCTGATTGCGGTTGGTAGTGTTAAAATCCTCGCGCACCGTTTCAAACGAGCCGAAGCTCGGATCGGTCGAATACTCAATGATGATGGCGGATTGATCCTCTTCTTCTCCGTACGCCTTCTTGGGGATTTTGAAGGTCGTATAAATGGTGTCGCCACCCTCATGAGACAAATCGATCTCCTGGGGCAGATAAAGCGCCGGAATACGTATCGTTTTCCAGTCCGATTGCGGTCCTACAAAGGGCGAACGGGGACCTCCGTGTGTACCGTCATAGTACGAGGAATTGAGATCGGCATAAGCGCGGCGTGATACTTTGAGTACATAGGGAGGGGTTTCCCGACCCATGAGATTGAGTTGGGCGGGCGTGAGATCGGCTACATCGGTGCGCTCACGGTTGAGAATACCGTTTCGTGGCACAAACGAAGATATACTATCATTAACACCACTCCCCGTAGCGCGCTCATAATACTGGCTACTATATACATCACCTACAGTAAATGAGATTGCGGTCTTGCCGTCATTGCTCCTCGTCCAACGGAAATTATCAAGAGTCGGGTCGAGTACCGCCGGTAAGATGTCGTTCAACTCGCCCTGTTCAAAGAGACGGGAGTTGTCATAGTTATTACCATCCCACCACACATTCAAACGCAGACCGAGGCCTTTGTCCTTGTTGTTGTGGATATAGTTAAACACCGTCTGGCTATATACGATATTGAAATAGGCGTACTGGTCGTCGCCATCATTCACTTGCCGCTTCTGCAAGAAATAGGCGGTACAGTCGTTAAAAGGCTCCACACGGTCGAAATGGCACTCATACTCGAAGGTCTTTTTCCATCTCTTGTAATTGTTTGCGTCCTTCATGTGAATGGTTACCAAGGGCATATCATTCTGTCCGTTGGCGGTCAGATAGACCGTCACCGCTCCGGCAAGGTAGTTGTCACCGGTAGGCAGATTGAACTCGTTCCACGCACGGAAACTGAAAGCAATGATACCTTGTGCTCGCTGAAAGCCAACCATACCATCTCCGTACGTGTTATCATACGCGCCGGCGTTATAAAACTCAAAGGCATGGTCAAACCGGAAGTTGTCGCCCCACTTACAATACTTGTCGTTGGGTGTCCAGCCGTTGCCGGCATACAGGGTTCCCGCTGCACATACCAGTGCAAGGAGAAGAGAGAAGATCTTTTTCATTGTATAACTATTTTAGGAATTTACTTTTGTCAGTTTTATCAATATATACACGCAAGCGGCGCACACGATCCGTGTACACCGCTTACTTACGCGTTGCTATTGTCTTTATACTCTCTAAACAATGCCCATTCGCGACATTGGATGGGGCAAAATTAAACATTTGATTTATAGTGGATTACGGGTTATGTATTTCGGCTGCAAAGGTACAACAAAAATTGCACATATGCAAGCGTTCGGGTATTTTTTTTTGCCAAATAAAATAAAATTTTATCTGTTGTATGGGGCTATGAGACGTCTATGCTCGCATAAGAACGGCTTATAGACCTATGCAACAGGGAAAGCCGTCAGGCTTGGCAAAAAATGCCCGCGGTGCTTAGTATATGTCCGGCAGGACGCGACTGTACTTTCGGGGGAATGCCCGTAGGGCAGGCGGCGTCCGAAGGTACTGCTTTTTTTTGATATATGCAAGGGAATTTTATTATTCTATCTCAACAGCAGGTCTTTCAGTTTGACTTGCGGATGGCGGTATTGACGTTCTTTGCGCGCTTTTTGACCGTTCGTACTGATGGCCTGTTGCGCACAAGCATGAACGCACGCGAGACACACGGTACAACGGTCGCCGATGAGGGCTTTGTTGTCCGCCAAGCGGATGTTCCCCATCGGGCAGACCCGTACGCAGGTGCCACAACCGGTACACTGGTCGGCATACACTTTCGGCCCTAAGAAATGAATCATACCTCTCGTCACAGCCGGACGGCCAAGGAGCCATGAGAGGAGCCCAAACCAACTGTAGTGCAACGTGTGGCTCCCGGCTTGCAGTTCGCGGATGATCTGCTCCATGCGAGCCGGTACGCGATCGAACTTACCCAACTGCTTGTTGGGATTCCGTCCGAAAGCCAGCGCACTATTATCCGGCATACTGACCTTATGGCTATATGCCAACTCTATTCCTTTCCCGCGCAGAAGGCGACGCAAGGTCCAGATGCAGTTACCCGCCGCGCTACCGCACGTAACGACCGTAAAGACGTAAGATTGCGGACTGATCTTCAATCGTGATAGCATCTCAGGCAAAGCCGGCGGCAGATTGAAGTCATAGGACGGAAAGACCAGACCGATACGTTTTTCGGTTGTCAAGTCCTGATGCACGGCTTCGGTCAGCAGCATCAGTTCTTCGTCCAGCCGTTCAGCCAGTTGTCGAGCAACAGCGAGACTATTTCCTGTTGCTGAAAAATAAAGAATCATATGTCTTTTTTCGAATCGTGTCCGATCAGGATGGTCATTTATTCATCAGTCGTCCTTTTTTCCATTGGAGCGTCGGATAGGTCTTTTTGAGGTAGGCCTCAGCATCCCCTATACCACTACTACCGCTGGTAGCAAAGGGGATCATCGTTTTGCCCTCCAGTTGCGGGAGGTTATTATCAATCCATGAATTGATGATACGCGGACAGATACCCCACCATATCGGGAAACCGACATAGATCGTGTCGTACGGCGTAACGTCCGTGCAACGTTTGATAGCCGGACGCTCCTCGGGATCGTTCATCTCCAGGGACGAGCGGGATTTGTTATTGCGCCAATCCAAGTCAGCAGCCGTGTAAGGCTCTGCCGGTTCAATCTCCCATAGACGGGCATCGTGTTGCTTGGCGAGACGCGTTGCAGCGGCTTTGGTAGTACCGGTGGCAGAGAAAAATGCCACTAATGTTTTTGCTTCCATAGAGGTAATACATACGGCACATAGGAGTGCCATTACAATTCGTTTCATAACTATTAATTGATTTGATTTCACTACTAAGATCTTGACACAAAAAGAGAGGCGTCAATCTGCTTCGTACGGGGAACCCATTCGGAATAGACCTGCGCAGCAGATTCGGTATCGTTACGGGAAATAGTGTGCAGGTAATGATAGACCGTCTCATCCGTTTCATTAGGCAGCAAGGTGAGGCGGCAGAGGAGTGTGTCTCCGAGGAAGGTCTCCTTGAGCCAATGGATCGTCAGGTGACGGATAGCGTGCGCGTCCATGAACGCCTCGTCAGCCGATTGCATAGCGATAGAGAGGTACGTACGGTTGTTGACATGTCCGTTGAAATCGAGGTTAATCGGGTTGACACGATGCTCGATCTGCTGGAGTAGCGTCCCTTCCGTCGGGAAACGACGTTTCTTATGGGTCTCGGAAGTCATCTGCGGCAACACCGGTATCTGCGGCAGGAGAGGCGTCATCGGAGCAAGACGATGCGCCTCTGTGTCGAGTAGTGTCCAACAGCCGTAGCCGTGCGCCACTTCCACTCCATCCGACCGCCGCACGCGGAACTCGGCATAGAGACGAAGTGCACTCACCTCGCTATTCCAAACGGTCACATCGACATCGTCCGACCAAAGGGCAATCTGCTCTTCAAACCATGCGTTAAACTCCGTAATGACCCATATACGGTTCATTTTGACGACATCAAAAGCCGCCAGGTGCAGACACGCCATATATCGCGCCCAACAGTCTTGATAATACAACAGGACCGCATTGGGCGTCATGCGGTAGCGCGTGTCCATATCCGCTGCTGTGAGCGAATAACGATGGGTATATTCAATCATCTTCATCCATTTAGCGGGATTGCCGCCCGCTACGGTATTGTCAGGAACCGACAGGACGGAACTGCGCTTGCTCTTCGTAATAGGTATAGCCGGCATCAAAGAGAATGGCTTTGATATGCTCCGGATCGGTATTAAAATTATAGCACAATGCTTCCAGCGAGTCATACTCGTTGTCCCTGAGCATCGTGTTGATGGTCGATACCAAAATGGCAGGGTTTTGCGGCAAGTAATCCATTGTTTACGGTCAGTTCGTTATTTACGGGCACAAAGGTACAAATAAAAGTTGAAAGTTGAAAGTTGAAAGTTGAAAGTTTTTCTTTTTTTGTACAAAAAAGCACTTTTTTATAAAAAAAGTACGTGCGCGTTTGCGTATAAAAAAAAAATATTGTATCTTTGTATGCTTTTTCAAAGCGCTATACCAATGTTTAAGAATTATTCATTTAAAACAGGAATCCGCTTTCGTCGCTTCTGCCACAAAGCCTATGCCGCCTTCCGCTCTCTCCATCGCGAGGTGACCATTGGGCACGTAGCAGGCTACATGACCGATCTGGAGATGCTCAAGCATGGCAAGAGTATGACCGTCGCGGCTCTATGCGGCTTATTCTTTGTTCCGTCGATGGCCGATGACGGCTCTTCCGGAACAGCGGATTCCATTCCTCTCAGCGGCCGGCAACTTAGTCTTCAGGAGGTGTTGGTCGTTTCCCAGAAAGCTGAAGTTCATTCGGAAGCATTCCGTCTTATCACGCAAGTGACGCACGCCGACATAGAGGCGTTGCCGATACAGACCGTAGCGGATATATTGCTGTATCTGCCGGGTATAGATGTGCGTACACGCGGAGCGAACGGCGCACAAGCCGACATCAGTATGCGCGGCGGGACGTTTGACCAAGTGCTTGTGCTGCTCAACGGTGTGAGTATGAATGATTTTCATACCGGGCACTACGCGCTGAACCTGCCCATCACACCCGCTATTATTGAGCGCATCGAAGTGCTGCAGGGCACCTCGGCTCATCTCCATGGCGCGTTCTCCGGGGCCATCAATATCGTCACGAAGAATGCACAAAGGACGGATTTACCAAGTACGAAGGAGATTATCTTGCAGTTGGACGCCGGCATGAACGGATTGGTTCATCCGCAGGTAGCAGCAACGGTAGTACGCAACGACGTACTGGTCAATATAGCAGCCGACTACTCGCGTGCCGAGGGTTACTTATCTCCCCGTCCGACGGAGAAAGAAGCTGTTGCGTGCCGTAATTCGGATTTTAAGTTGGCGAATATCTATTGGCAGACATGCTGGAAAGGCTTAGATGTGCAAGCAGGCGCCCAATGGAAAGATGCGGGTCTCGGAATGGGTTACGGTTTTGGCAGTCAAGATCAGTTTGACGCCACCCGAACAGCCTTTGCCTCCGCCAAGTACGAACATAGATGGGGCGCTTGGCGTCTGGATGCGCAGGCCTCTTACCGTGCCAACTATGACCGCTACGAATGGCATCGCGGGCAGCGTCTGTATGGTAATTTTCACTTTGCACAGACGGCCTCAGCAGCTGTGGCGGCACACTACGCCTCACGTATAGGCACCACTTCCTGCGGCGTAAGTGTACGAAATGAGCATATGCACTCAACCAACCTCGGCGACACCATCAATCCGGATGGTCAAGTACCTAATGTAGCAGATTTTCCGTTATCCAAAGTGCGTGTGTTGGACCTGGTGTACGGAGGAAACCGACTACATTTCAACTACTTCGCCGAGCAAACCTTCTACTATGCCGGACTCTCAGCCTCTATCGGCATCAACGGCACCTATAACACACAGTTCGGGCACCATTTAGGCGGTAGTGCCAACATAGGCTACGCCTTCGATAAAGGAGGTACTATTTATCTGAATGGCAACCGCTCGCTCCGCATGCCCACTTTCACGGACCTCTATTACAATGCCGGTAACCAATTGGGCAACCGCCACCTTCGTCCTGAAGAGGCGTGGCTGCTGTCACTGGGCTACAAAGGAACATGGAAATGGGACAAAGGCGGTTCGCTTAGCGTAGCGGCCGACGCGTACTACCGGTGGGGACGAAACATCATCGATTGGGTCTATGTGCCGACAGACAGCAAACGTCCGTATCACGCCCTCAATCAGCAGCGAGTGAATGCCACAGGCGTGGAATTATCTGTCGCTTACCGGTTCAATGAATGGCTGCGATGCCTGGCTATAGACTACGCGTACACCTATTTGGATTTGAATCTCAAAGAAGCAGGTTCGCGCTATTTAGACTACTTGAAGCATAAATTGGTCATCCGTCTGGAGCACGGTATCTACAAGGGTTTCGGGGCTTTGTGGACGGTACGCTACCTAAGACGCGAGGGACAATTCAATGATGCGGAAGGAAAAGTACAAGACTACCAACCTGCATGGCTGTTAGACGGTTCTGTCTATTGGCAGAACAAGTACCTGCGCGTAAGTGCCGAATGTACCAACATCACCCATACGCGTTACTACGACTACGGCGGCATTCTCCAACCCGGCGCGTGGGCGAAAGTAAGTCTGCAAGCGAAGTTGTAAAAATATATATAAAGGGGGCTAATAAGACGAAAGAAAGAGGCAAAAATGTTTTTTTTTGAAAAAAGTTGCCGAAAAATTTGCACATATCAAAAAAAAGCAGTACCTTTGCACCCGCTTTTGAAAAAGAGCATAGCGGAAAGCGTGTTACAAGCCCTTTTGGGCGGAGGCCGCTTCTCCCGTTAAACGGGAGACCGCTCGGGGTCCATTAGCTCAACTGAATAGAGTACCACACTACGGATGTGGGGGTTGCAGGTTTGAATCCTGCATGGATCACAAAGAAGCTGCTTTATGAGCAGCTTTTTTTGTTAATCGCTCCTGGCATCTTGTCATCTGCGGATTGCGGTACTTATTCTTCCGCACATCTTTTCCGGTCAAGATCTCATACCACACGCAAGCCGCCGTATAGCGCCCATAGACATAATTAAGATGATACCCATCGCGACAGAGGGTATCGCCGAGTTTTGTCTGGCGCGCCAGCTGAATGGCGGTGCCGCAAGGAATGAGGAGAGGCCTACCCCCACCCCCTCCCTGAAAGGAGGGGAGCTGCTTTTCCATTATGTCCATTACATAGCGCGTGCAGGCTTGGATAGAATCCCACATCTCGGTTTGGCTGTTATGGTAACGTGGATAGGCAGGATGCTTAGCATCTTGGCTATAGGCCCAGGTCTGCATCCAGCATAACTGAGCGTCGGGCTGGTACGCACGGACGGTATCCATGAGCATGGAGAGCCAGGGCTCGTAAGAGGAACGGATGCCGGAGTCATGACTCGCTTGCTGGAGGGATATATAGTCATACTTGCCGTCACGAAGGGCATCCCGAAGGGAGATCGTATCTTTGATGACACGAAAGCCCTCCCCACCCCTCCCATAAATGGAGGGAGACATGTTCGTACACACACGATGGGAATACGCAGCGGTGTCACGCATAAGGAACTCCGCGTGCTGCTGAAGGGAACAACCTCCATAATAGAGGTTATGGATCTCCACTTGGATGCCTTTGGCATCGCATAGCGGCACTAATTCTTGCTCCACAGCGTCCCAGGAAAAGGAGTTTCCGATGCAGAGGACGCGGATGAGTAAAAGGATGGATAATTTTATCATGGTGTATGGTGTACGGTGTATGGTGTACGGTGTACGGTTAGTGTGCTTCGAGCCAGTTCTTCCCCACACCACATTCCGCGATAAGGGGAATGGACAGATGAACAGCATTCTGCATCTCATATACGACTATATCACGTACGCGATCCACTTCGGCAACAGGCACGTTGAAATTGAGTTCGTCGTGTACCTGCATGATCATCCGGGCTTGCAGATTCTCTTCTTTCAACCGCCGATGTATAGCGACCATTGCCATCTTGATGATATCTGCCGCAGTTCCCTGAATAGGCGCATTGACGGCATTTCGTTCGGCAAAAGAGCGCACGGTGGGGTTGTTGGACAGTATATCCGGCAGGTAACGTTTGCGTCCGAAGAGCGTCTCTGCATACCCGCGTTCGCGGGCGATACGTTTCTGACTCTCGATATAGCTGATTACGCGCGGGAAAGCGGCGAAATAGTCGTCGATGAGTTGCTTGGCCTCGGTTCGTGAGCAATCGAGTTGCTGGGCAAGCCCGAAAGCCGAGATGCCATAGATAATACCGAAATTGGCGGTCTTGGCATTGCGTCGCTGGTCCTTGGTTACTTGGTCCAGAGGTACATGGTAGATCCGGGCAGCGGTCGCGGCATGGATATCCTGACCGGAACGGAAAGCGGCTAACATATGTTCGTCCTGACTGAAATGCGCCATGAGCCGCAGTTCTATCTGGCTATAGTCGGCGGAAAGGAACAGACATCCGTCATCGGGAATAACCGCCTCGCGGATGAAACGTCCCCGCTCCGAACGGATAGGCAGGTTCTGCAGATTCGGATTAGAAGACGAGAGACGTCCTGTAGCCGTAACAGTCTGGTTGTACGTCGTATGGATCTTACCGTCCTCAGCGATATACTCCGGCAGGGCGGCTATATAGGTAGTGATCAGTTTGCTCAATGCCCGGTAATCAAGAATAGCGCCTACAATCTCGTGGCGATCCTTGATTGCAACAAGCACTTCCTCGGAGGTGGAGTATTGTCCCGTACGGGATTTTTTCGCTTTTGCATCCAGTTTGAGTTTATCGAAGAGCAGTTCTCCCACCTGTCTCGGGCTGTTGATATTGAACGTTTCTCCTGCGAGGGTGTATATACGCTGCTCAAGGGCAGTCAGTTCGTCCGTAAGTGTCGCTTGCGCCTGCTTGAGTTTGGCTACATCGATGCGCACCCCCGCCTCTTCCATCGCACGAAGGACAGGCACTAACGGCAGTTCCACCTCGTTGTAGAGGTTCCATAAGTCCACATCGGCTTTGAGGGCATCCCAGTTCGGTTCCTTATGGGGGTTGAATGCCACCTCCGGGTTAAGGAGGTATTGACACAGACGGTTCTCGATGGTGTCAAATAACCCCACCTCTTCCCTCCCCACAAGGGAGGGAGATTGTTCATCTTCGGCAGTAGCAAAGAGATCGAGCTGCGCTGGGTCGGCGGGTTTGTTTTTTTTCTGGGGAGTCTTATCCACCGTGCTTGGCGGATTCGTAGTAGTGGGTGTTATTTTGCGCAGGAGGGTGTTGAACTCCAGTTCCTGATAGAGTTTGGTAAGTGCCTCTATATTCGGTTCTTTCTTCGCCAGCAGGTTCTCATCCAGGGTGATAGGTACATCGGTCCGAATCGTAGCAAGGAACTTGGAGAACTTGATTTCCTCCACCTGGCTCTCCACCTTGGTACGCAAGGCTCCTTTGATCTCATCTGTATGCGCGAGCATGTTCTCAATAGAGCCGAACTGCTGCAATAGCGCAACCGCCGTTTTTTCCCCCACTCCTTTGCAGCCCGGGATATTATCCGACGCATCCCCCATAAGTCCGAGCAGGTCGATGACTTGTTCCTTGCGTTGCAGTCCGTACTTAGCACACACTTCGGCTGGTCCCATCAGTTCAAAGCCTCCGGTATGACGCGGACGATACATGAACACATGATCGGAGACAAGCTGGCCGTAATCCTTGTCGGGCGTCGCCATATAGACCTCCAAGCCGGCTTGCTCGCCTTGCTGGGCGAGCGTACCAATGACGTCGTCCGCCTCAAATCCCGGCACTTCGAGAACAGGTATATTCATCGCCTCAAGGATCTGCTTGATAACCGGAACCGCCTTGCGTATATCTTCGGGCGTTTCGGGACGCTGGGCTTTGTATTGCTCGTACGCCTCATGGCGGAAAGTACCTCCGGCCGGGTCAAAAGCGACCCCTATATGGGAAGGTTGGATCTTACGTATGAGATCGTCCAGCGTGATGCAAAAGCCGAAGATAGCAGAGGTATTCTCTCCCTTGCTATTCATGCGCGGTGACTTGATGAACGCGTAATACGCCCTGAAGATCATGGCGTAGGCATCTACTAAAAGTAACTTCTTTTCCATACTACCTTTCCTTTTGCCTGCAAAGATACAACAAAAATCGCATATATGCAAGTTTTAAAGCGATTTTTTTTGCTTATGGCGAAGAGATAGCGACGGAGAGGGGGACGTCACGGGCGTAAGAGCGCATATAGGAATGCGAGTAAGAATGGGCATGGTTGTAGCAAGGATGCGACAAAAAGCATATATAAAGTGCGCAGGCTTAATGACCTGCGCACTTGACAAAGAAGCGAATAGTATTTATTGGTAATCTTGCACCAACCGGACAGAGCCGCCATTATAGCCACCATTTAAATAATAATAATAGCCCTGAATAGAGATGCTTTCCGAAAATCTTCGGAATTGTGGTCCCTCGCCACTACTACGGGTGCTGCTCCAATACCGCCCTTCTGTTCCCAGATCATAGACAGACGTTCCTGAACGATAACCCGCCGCCGGCAGGAATACCGCTCCGGCATTCTCCATAGATAGCCATGCCTGAGCATCATAGGTATTCGTCGTCCAATTGCCTGCTGCGGATGACCAACTTATTCCGGCAGGTTGCTCAAAGTATTCGGGCAACAGCACATATCCATGTACCCCACAAACTGTTGCGCGTGATTTCCCTGAGCATGAAGAAAGAACAGAGCCCCATTCGTCATCCGTTAAAGTTCTCCATTTTCCAGCCTGGTTTCCTCCATTGGATATAGCGTTATATACGCCCCAGTCAAATGACGTCTTTGCAATGGAGTTCCATAAGATATAATCCGAATAGGTGGTGCTGGTCATATACGGGTAGTGAGCGGCATAACCGCTTGTTCCCCATCCAAAGAGGTCAATCCATCCGGAATAGGACGCACTTGCATTCGCATTGCCGTTGCCGATGTAATCGTACTGATGTTCAGCAAAGCGCCACGTGTTTGTGGATGCCTGATATTGCAAGTTTCCTTTGGAAAAGAAAACCGGCTTCTTCCTGCTCCCCCAATCTACATAAAAGACAGACCGGATTGCACCTTCCGGGGCTATCAGATTTTTGGTAGTAAAGGATTTTACTTCACCTTTTATTATCTGATCACCATAACGATGCCGAATGCAGGCATAAAAATAATATGTAGTATTTTCTTTTAGTCCTGTACATTTAAAAGTAAAACTATGCCCAACGTCTTCGAAATAATAAGCCACGGAGTTGTAGTAGTCTGACGTAAACCATGATTGCGTATCCTCGGAATCAAACGTAGGAGAGGTGGATAGGTAGAAACCTTTGGAGTCTACTTGTTCGGTTTCGTAACCAGATGAGTAGTTATAACTTCCAGACAATAATGCGGAATTTCTCGTAACTTGCGAAGCATCATCCGTGCTCACCCATGAGATTTCTTCAAATTTCGGATCATCTTTACATGAACCCAAGCAAACAGCTACGCATAGGCATAAAGAATAGATAAACTTTTTCATGGTTGACCTCCTTTCTTTTTGTCTGGGAAAGTATATCCCAATCCAACTTTGATTTCGTGGGCGATTTGATTGCCGTATCCTCCTCTGGCTAAAAGAGAATACCCTGCTTGGATAGTAAATCCCTTAATACTCCCTATCAAACCGCATTCAACATCTGCGTAGTGACATGGATTGTCGTCGTATTTAGCCCAGTGGCCTCCAGAGTAAGTTTTATAATTCAGTTCCCGATAAGCATATCCGGCACCGGCATAGACATACAAAGGAATCACCATTCTGACGATAGCACCACCGCCTAACGAGATGCGCGGGTGAGAAGTTTTGTTCGTAACGAATCTATTGTAGGCGTAACCATCTGTATTGGCGAAATGCCACTCCGTGCCCACCATCGCATCCACATAAAAGCCCGCCTCTTTGCAGCGTGCGTACGTAAATCCTACATTGTGTGTTTTCCCAGTTGTGGTAAACGCATAATTGAGGAGGATCATATTTTCCCATTCGTAGGTACGTTTAACGCGCTGTTTCTTTTCTTTCTTAATAGCCCCGAAACCGCTACTCTTGTAGATACCGACCTGCGCTTGCATTGTGTGTGCCATACACAACACAAGCAAAAAAAGTATTATCCGTTTCATGGCTAATTATTTATAACGTTGAAGAATGAGGCCGCCGCTCACTTTTAGATCTTTCTTTTGTTCGAGGAAAGGTTGGATCAACTCTACATCTTCCTTGGTTGCTTTCCGGTAGTTCTTGTACACTGCCGTATGCCCCGTAACGGTAACAATAATAACCCCTTCTTTGTCAGGACTTGGTGTAATCTCAAAGGTAGGCGACACCATGTCATCGGCTTTGTATTTCTTAAGCGTCTGCGCGAGGGCATATTTCTTCCAGCTTAGAATAGTAGGAGACTCAACACCTTGTATTTCCGCTTGCCGGATTAGCAAGATATCGTGTTTCTTCAACACAACCTCAATTTCTACGGAGTTCTCAATAAGTTTCTCAGAAATCTCCATATCGGCAGTAACAGGAGTAATGAAACCAGCACGTGAAGGTTCTACGTAACGTGCGGTAGATTCCTGGTACGTATATGTACCACAAGAAGTCAGCAAAACAATCAGTGTTGTGAGTGTGATAGTAATGTTTTTCCTTTTCATAACAGAAAGATTTTAATTCCCCTCTTACACCTTTGGGGCTTGGTTTTTGTTTAAACGCCTTTTTATTACATCGTGAGGGATGCTTACTGTTTTACGTCGGTAAGCGACGTTTTTCCGCTGCAAAGATACGCAAAATATTTCACATACGCAAATAAATCTGCATTTTGTGCGCCGGTTTACGATTATGCATGTTTACCATTGGATAGGTGCCAGACCGTGTTTTATCAGATAGTTATTGGCGGCGGAGAAATGTCCGCAACCATCAAAACCACGGTATACAGAGAGTGGCGAAGGATGCGAAGTCTGGAGTACAAGATGCTTACGGCGATCGATGAACTGCCCTTTTCGCTGGGCGTAGGATCCCCAAAGCATGAAAACCAGATGCTCCCGATTTTTATTCAGCGCATCAATGGCTGCATCCGTCAATTCCTCCCATCCTTTTCCCTGATGGCTACCGGCTTTATGTGCCTCTACCGTGAGGGTCGCATTGAGCAGCAACACACCCTGTTCCGCCCATCGACGCAGATCGCCGGAGGCAGGAATAGGTGTACCCAAATCCCGATGGATCTCCTTATAGATATTCATCAGCGAAGGTGGGATTGCCACGCCCTCCGGAACAGAGAAAGAGAGTCCCATCGCCTGGTTCTCCTCGTGGTAAGGATCCTGGCCGATGATGACAACACGTACGGCATCAAACGAACAGGAATCGAAAGCATTGAAAATAAGACCGGCCGGTGGATAGCACCGACAGGTCTTATACTGTGTACGCACATAAGAGGTCAGGAGTTCGAAATAAGGCTTGTCAAACTCCGGTTGCAATACCTTGCGCCAGGATTCCTCTATACGTACATTCATCAGTTAAAGGTCAAAGGGACAATAAACAAAGTACAAAAGTATTTATTAATCTACAATCAGCATCGCGTCACCATAGTCACCGAATCGGTATCCTTCCTTCACGGCCTCTTCGTACGCCGCCATCGTCTCTTCGTATCCGCCGAAAGCCGCTACCATGAGTAACTGGCTGGACATCGGCATATACAGATTGACAAAGAAACTGTTCGCTACGGAGAAAGAGTAAGGCGGATAGATGAACTTATTGGTCCATCCGTCATAGGGTTTGAGCAGTCCGTTCGTGCCGGCCACATGCTCCATAGCGCGCATGACCTCCGTTCCGACAGCGCAGACACGGTGCATGTTCTCACGCGTTTTATTGACCGCATCGGTCATAGCCTGCGGCAGGATGATCTGCTCCGATTCCATCTTGTTCTTCGTCAGGTCCTCGACATCAATCTCTTTGAAGACGCCAAGCGACACATGGCTGGTCATGAAGGTCGAATCCACGCCGCGAATCTCCAGGCGCTTGAGGAGCTGTTTGGAGAAATGCAATCCGGCTGCAGGGGCCGCAACGGCGCCTATCTTATCCGCAAAAATAGTCTGATATCGTTCGATATCCGTCTCGCGGATAGGTTGGTCATGGAAAACTTCCTCGTACTGTTTGAATGTCTCCGCGCTCATCGGACGACGTATATACTTAGGCAGCGGAGCACTACCAAGCGCATACAGACGCGGCACGAACTCCTCGTTGTCATAATCGGTAAGGAAACGGAAAGTACGTCCGCGGCTGGTGGTATTATCAATCACCTCAGCGACGATCGACGGGTCGTCATCGAAGGTCAGCTTATTACCTATACGGATCTTACGAGCCGGATCAACCTGTACGTCCCAATAGCGCGCCTTATGGTTGAGTTCGCGCATGAGGAAGACCTCAATCAAGGCATTTGTTTTTTCCTTATGCGCCCATAAACGCGCAGGAAAAACCTTCGTATCATTGAAGACGAATAAGTCGCCCTCCTCAAAATAGTTGACCAGTTCGGTTACCATCTTGTGCTCAATCTCGCCTGTCTTACGATGAAGCACCAAAAGGCGCGAGTCATCACGATAAGCAGTTGGGAATTGGGCAATCTGTTCTTCAGGCAGTTTAAACTTAAACTGGCTGAGTTTCATATCATTGGATTTGTACATAGTCGTAATTATTCTTATTTCGTTTCACTCAAACGATTCGGTGATTCGTACGTCTTGAGTTTCTCTAAAAATTGGTCTATCGTAAGGCAGTCTTCGACGCGGGTGTTACCGACGCGGGTTCGTCTGAGGGCTATGAGGTGAGCTCCTGATCCCAACCGTTCGCCGATGTCTCGTGCCAAAGCGCGGATATAAGTGCCCTTGGAACAAACGATACGAAGCGTGAGTTGCATCATCTGCGGGTCAAAACGCAACACCTCTATCTCATCGATGACCAGCAACTTGGGTTTGAGCTCAACCTCCTGTCCTTTGCGAGCCAGTTCGTATGCCCTTTTGCCATTGATCTGGACTGCGGAGAACATAGGAGGCGTTTGCCATTGTTCGCCAAGGAAGAGCGGGATGGTTTGATCGATCAGTTCACGCGTTATATGCTCTGTCGGGTAAGTAGCGTCAATCTCTTTCTCCAGATCGTAACTCGGTGTAGTAGCGCCCAGCTGCAAGGTTGTGACGTACTCCTTCACATCGTACTGGAGTTGCTCGATAAGTTTCGTCTTTTTGCCCGTACAGATGATGACGACGCCTGTAGCCAAAGGATCCAGCGTACCGGAATGCCCAACCTTCAGTTTCTTCGTGCCTAACAAACGGCATAAGTTATACCGCACTTTCGCCACCAAGTCGAATGAAGTCCACCGCAGCGGTTTATCAAACGCCAGTACTTCGCCCTGCTCAAAATCCCACATATCAGATGACGGACGTTATGATGGCTATAGAGCCGATGATGACGCAGTAGAGCGCAAACCAGATCAGTCGCTGGCGACGCACTATCTCTATCATGAAACGGCAGGCAAAACAGCCGGTAACGAAAGCAGCTATAAAACCAACGACCGCCGGTACGACACCCAGCGAACTGGTTATCTCCCCTTGCAGCATCTTGAGCAGATCCAGAAATGCCTCTCCTAAGATAGGGATGAGCACCATGAGGAAGGAGAACTGCGCTACGCTCTCTTTTTTCACACCACAAAGGAGTCCGGTAGCGATAGTCGAACCGGAACGGCTGAGTCCGGGCAGTACGGCACAAGCTTGCGCTATACCGATGATGATGGCATCCTTATAGGTCACCTCATGCCCCGCGTTCTGACGCTTCTTCTGCAGCCATTCGCTGAGAGCCAGCAAGGCCGCCGTAATGAGCAGACAGACGCCTACAAGCAGCAGCCCGTTACCGAAGAAAGCTTCTACTTGATCCTTGAAAAACATGCCGACTATGAAGACGGGTATCATGGAAACGAAAATCTTCGCTACATAATCCTTCTCTGCGTTCCATTGAAGGGTTGTAAATGTCCCCTTGAAGAGTTTCGCCACTTCGTTCCAGAGGATGACCAATGTCGAGAGAACCGTCGCGGTGTGTACCAGAACGGCAAACGTCAGGTTCTCTTCTCCAGCCGTTCCCAAAAGGGCTTGACCAATCTCAAGATGCCCCGATGACGAAACAGGCAGAAACTCAGTCAGTCCCTGCACAATACCTAATATCAAAGCCTCCAGCCAACTCATTTCTTCTTAGGACGATAGAGGATTGCCACGATCATACTCACAAAGCCGAAGAGAGAGATCATCGGTCCAAGCGTAATACGACGGAAAGAGAAGATATCGGGATTATACACCTCACCGGAGGGAGCCCCCGCCATCAAGCAAAAACCTATTACAATGATCCCAAAAGAAATAGCAATGAGGATGAGGTTGAGTTTGGGTAAAGTATGTTTCATATTCAGTTGTCAGATGTTAGAATTCAAATGTCAGATTTCGTAGAGCGTGTTATTATCCATCCGGATATACCGCCCTGTAGCGATGAGAGAAGCAAAAAGGGTAATGAGCATACCCGTCGCCAAGACCACCACCGCAATCAGGGCGATGTTCTGCCATGTGAGCGGGAAGAGCATGATTCCCATCTTATACTCAACGTAATACACCAGTGCGGAAAGTAACGCCAACGCTACCAAGCCGGCCATAAAACCGATGAACACGTTACGATAGACGAACGGACGACGGGTGACCCATGAGGTTGCACCCACCAGCGTCATCGTATTGATGATAAAGCGTTTTGCGTATATCTGCAGACGAATCGTGTTGACGATCAATACCATCGATACCAACAGTAACATCAGCGCTACGCCTAATAAGATCAGCGACAGTTCACTCACGTTACTATTGAGCAAGTCCGCCAGATCGCGCGGATAGAGCACTTCGGCCACATAAGGAAGCGACTCCAGACGCGAAGCGAGTACTGAAAGACTGTCCGGATTGCTATATACCTCGGAGGGATGGATCTCATAGCTCGCAGAAAGGGGATTATACCCCAAGAACGTACTGGGATCTTCACCCAAAGAGGTTATATGCTCCTGCAAAGCCTCCGCACTGGACACATAGCGGTAACTGCTGAACCCGGGATCGGCATCCAACATGCGCTCCATACGGGCACATTGAGTGCTATCCACAGCCTGCGTCATAACTGCTGTGATGGTCATCTTCTCGCGCATGCGCGTAAGAAGAGCCCCTGCTGAAAGCAGGAGCACACATTCCAAACCGATCAGGCATAACACTAACGATACGCTGACGGCGGAAATAAAATAGGAATTACTAAATCGATGCTTACGCATTAATATTCCCACAGATCTTGTTCGAAATTCAGCAATTCAGTAGCGATACGCTCTTGCTCTTTTCTAATCTCCGCCTCTCCTCCTGCGTAATCAGGAATCCAGCGGTTGTACATATTACCCTCACCAACGATATAAGAGGTGAACAGACGTTTCTGGAAGAACTCGTCATAGGTCACACGCTTGGTCTCGTTGCGGTTCGGAATAGCATACTGCATCGCCAGATACGGGCGGAGCAGATCGAACGGAATCCAGAACATGATCGATTCACGCAGCGACGACATCACCTTCGTGCTATCCTGCGTACTGATGAGTACCGGATGCAGGGGAGCGATCGCCATGATCTTCGTATGCAGGCGCGAGGTGTGCTTATCGAAGAAGACTACCTCCTGGATCAGATACTTGAGCTGGTTGCGCACCACATTCTCAAACGAGAAGGGGTTAGCACGCAGCATATCCGTAACGCTGTCGTAGTTGATCAACATAGCGGTAGAACGCGATATATTCCAGAAATCCTCATCGTCCGAGTGGTCCTCCGTCTTATCTACCACCATGAAAGCGTCGATAGGGATCTGAGCCTTGGTGAAAGCATCTACGGACTTGAAATCGGGCTTGATCGTCTCTGCTCCACGCGGGTAAATCGGCAGACCGTCCACTACGGCATCCACGATAACCTTAAACAGGTTACGATAATCCGGATCATCGGCCTTTGCGGGGAAATAGAGCTGATAATTCTGCTTATAGCGCATATCAATGATACGATACACATAGCGCGACCAGATCACATCATCGATACGGTGGTCCACCATCACAATCGTATCATGCGCCTGCGAGAACTCCGAAGTCTGAATACGAGCGGTTCCCAACTCATCGAAGAACGACGTTACCTGGTGCTGCGCCTGAGTCGTTACGATGCCCATGAAAAGGCATACAATAATACTAAGTCTCTTTATCATAATTATTTGGCATTAATTCAACGTTAATACGAGCGGTGCCAAGCGTTTCTCTTGTCCGCCGGGGCCCACAGCACGAATATCCTGGAGAACGACCATTCCGCCCTTCTTCAACTTATTGATCTGATTGATCTGATCCGGCGTGAACTTGTTACCCTGCGAATTGGTGGTCATTCCATTGATAATAGCGCGGAAGCTGGTTACCTTAAACGGCAGGTTCAGCAGTCCGTCAGGACCATAGGAAGCGGTTACGACACCGGAGTTATGCGTAAGCGTACTGAGGGCGATATTACCCGATGCGTACTCTTTCTCACGAGCAGAGAAGAAAGCCTGCGGATCCGGCAATGCTTTGACGCGGTAGTCCTGGCTACCCATGCGCTGCATACGGCCGTCTTTCTCAGCATCCACCGTGATCGTAACGGTCTTGGCTCCTTCGCTCGGTTTGATGATCCACGCTTTACCTTGACGGCGTGCGCTACCGCCGCTGACGCTAACCTTGATCTTGCTATCATCGGTAACACCCGGTACAGAGATAGTGAAGTTATTATCATAACCGCGGTACATGATGTTCAGATCCGTATTCGAGATCGTCATGGCAGGCGGGATGACGTCATACTCACTCTGGAAAGAAAGGTTCTCCATCTCGCCGGTTGAGGGGTTTTGATAGGAGATCCAACCGGAGTATTTCTTATGTCCCTCACTGGATGCTGTTACTTCGTAAAGACCCTGGTCGTTGATACGCTGACCTTCGATGTAGTACTCAGGACGCTGGGTTGAATCGACCGCAGCCAGAATAATTTGTGCCGTGTATTTACCACCACGTATAACCGAGTTCGAATTCGGGATCACATACGCGTTCAGTTTATTCACGCGCAGGTCACCTGCGTCCGTACGATCCATCAGATATTGAACTACTTGACTCTCCGTCGAGCGAACGTCGTTCTGCATCTTGGTCAGAATGGTAACAGATGCACCCACAGGCATGCCGTCAAACACTGCTACTTCCCAGTCGCATGAGTCTTTCTCATGTGCGTTATAACCGCGTTCGGTAGCCAAGGTCTGCTGGATCGAGTTACGCAACTCTGCATCGTTCTCTGCCAAACCAGCGGCATAGTCACGATAGTAAGCCACCAGTTCCTTGAGTTCCATTCCGTGACCTTGAACGATTGCATACTGACCCGTCACATCAAGATTCGAGTTACCCTCGATATGCTGGGTCGGGTCGATACCTTGTGCCTTCAGTTCTTCTACTTTCTTCTTACTATCGGCAAGAATAGCAATCTGCTCCTTAAAATTCTGAATATAGTTATACAACGAATCTGCACGCAGTTTGACTTCTTTTGCCTTATCGAACCACTCCTGCGTCTTCTCAGGGTTATCATCGTTAGCCGCTTTAAAATCCTGATAGAGCTTTGCATTTCGCTTATCGGAAGCAGCGATAGAAGAGTGCAGACTATTGTCCACCAATGTAAAACCATTGAGGATATCCGTACTTACGTTCAACGCCAACATGGCGGTGAGCACCAAGTACATCATACCAATCATTTTTTGTCTCGGGGTTTCCGGACAGTTTTTTGCTCCACAGGGCATTCAACATGTTACCGTAGATGCCGTTGAGGTCCGCTACCTGCTTCTGAAGTTGCTTAGCGCCGTTAGCGAAAGCGATCTGTGCTTCTGCAGCCTCTTTTGCAGCAGCTGCTGCATTCTTCTGAGCCTCCACTTGTGCATTTACTGATTGCAGCTGGAGTTCATATACGGTATTGAGGGATGCGATATTCTTACCTACCTGCTCTACGCCGGCTTTGTATGCCTTGGTCTCCTCTGCGATATTGGTCATATCGCTGCTAACCTGTGCATAACTCTGTGCCAGATTAGCCGTTGCCGCAGCGTAAGACTCTGTAGCTGCCTCTGCAGCCGCCAATTTCTCGTTCAGTTTGACACCCGTCTGAGCCACTTTACCCAGTTCGCTGAATTGCGTCGCCGTCTTTGCCAATTCGGCAATACCTTCCTTCAACGCTTTGTAATCCTCATCTTTGAGCGCCGGTGCTTTGCCCGCCGTCTCAACAGAAACAGGAGCAGGAGCAGCTCCGGGAACAGCCATTCCGGTGGTTGCCACTGCAGGTCCTCCGGCTACGCCGGCTCCCAACAGAGTCGGACGAGCTTGCTTGGATTTCTCCTCCAGCAATTCGGGTTTTGTACCGTACTCCAACAGTTGCGGGAAAACGTTCTCCCAGTGGAACTCAGGATGCGGATGCTCCAATGTACCGATTAAGAACAAGAATGCCTCGGTAAACATACCGATCATAAGCACTTGACTAGCTCCCGGCCAGTGCAAAATCTTAAACAACGCACCGATAATAACGACGGATGCACCTGCCGAATACACGATGTTTACAATGTTCTTACCATCGTAAGACTCATACCAATGCATGAATTTTGCACCAAAACCTTGTGCAGCTTTTTCTGTAGCCATAATTCTATATAACTTTTTTTTATTATTAATTACATTATTACTATATTATTAATCGCCTATGTACGCGCGGACGCAACGGAAGCCGATGTACGGACGGCTCTCATACTGGTACTCATAGGTACGTACACCACATTGCATGAAGTAACTGATATCCTTCCAGCTACCGCCCTTAACCACCTTACGTTTCAAGATGTCCGGATCGGCCTTACGAGCCATGTAGGAATAATCCGGGTTGAGGTCGTGGATATTGGTATTGGCCGCACTCTGATATGCCGAGTTGGTCCACTCAGATACGTTACCGGCCATATCGAACAGACCGAAGTCGTTCGGGCGGAACTGAGCTACCTTCATAGTCGTCGTTCCGGTATCATCGTTGTATGCACCACGGTAAGGCTTGAAGTTTGCAAAGAAACAGCCCTTGCCGTCACGGGCATAGTTACTACCCCACGGATACATTGCCATCTTACGGCCGCCACGTGCAGCATATTCCCACTGAGCCTCGGTCGGCAAGCGGTACGCATTCGCCTCGGTAGTGGAATAAGCGTTGAAGAGTTTGGTACGCCAGTTACAGAAAGCGTGTGCCTGCTCCCATGTAACACCGACAACAGGATACTCTGCATATCCCGGGTGCTTGAAGTACATCTTCAGCAGCGGGTCGTTATACGAAAACTGGAAGTCACGCGCCCATACGAGCGTATCCGGGTAGATACAGATGATCTTCTCGGTCAGCAGGTTCTTCGGTTCCTTGAGCGGACGGATGATGGTGGAATCCATGATCTCACCTTCTTCGTTCACCCAGAACGTATCTACACGTGCTGTTGCTCCGGGAGGATAAGTACTCGTAGCCACATCGAATTTATTACGTTGTGGCAGCGCTTCATCCATGTTCACCCAGGTATAGCGGTAATGGAGATGATTCGTATTAAGCGTACCATCGGAATAGTACATTGACGACAGTGCATCTACGACATCCTCTTCTTTGCTCTTCCAAGGCACTTTCTTACGCCAGTCGAGACGATAGTTCTCCTCGTCAAAGTCCTCATCCTTCGGCTGGATAGCATAATCGGTCATACCGGCAGCCACCAGGTTGGTTAATGCGATGGAGTCGCGCACCCAATTGACAAACTGATGATACTCATTGTTAGTGATCTCGGTCTCGTCCATCCAGAAGGCATCCACCGTCACCATAACAATGTTATCCGGCTGTTCGAATACAGCCGACTGGGTATTGGCTCCCATCATGAAAGAACCTTTCTTGATGAACAGCATACCGTAAGGGTTCGCTTCTTTGAAATTAGTACTTTTCGTTGCGCCTACCAACTCTCCGGCCGGCTTGTTACAACCTACCATTACTACCGCTAACGCGATTAATGGCAACATTCTTACAATTTTCATAAATATCTAATTGATTTATATTTATTCGTTCGTTTGGGTTTCAGTATGTCGAAACCATAAGCCAAATATATCTCGTGACTTCCATAACTCTCCAAGAGAAGTTTGTTAGTCGGCAATTCACAACTGTATCCTAATTGCAATCCGGATATAATATCTACTCCTAAGAGTATATTTACACTTCCGTCAATGCGGTATCCCAGTCCCCATCTGTAGCGGTCTTTATAGTCGCACATCAGCGTCAAGTTGATATCCCAACTGATAAAATCGCTCATTACCATGGCGCTCGGGGTGAGCATCCATTCCTTGTGATCCTTCAGTCTGAAGTGATAACCGCCTGTTACGTACATCGTTCCGACTAGTTTCACCCGCGAGTAATCATCCCAATTCACTTTGGGTCGCGTCACGTGGCTATAACTGGCTCCCACCCACCACGTCGGTGTCACGTAGTACACACCGAGACTCATATCGAATTTCATACCCGATTTGCTTCCGGTCGGTATTGCGTCGTCGTCCGCTTCGTGGTAATCATCCTCCATATTCTTCAGGTTCACCGAATCGCCGCGGAACCCCACATTCACAAATCCCAGATCTACACCCGCACTCAGATATCCTTTACCTAATTTCTGACGATACGCATATTGTACGTAGAACGCCTGGTTGGTAAACAATCCGTAGCGGTCGTTGAGGAACTTGACTCCGGCTCCGTGACGCGTTTTGCCTATTACGAAAGGCGAAGAGAAGGAAAACCATGTACTCATCGGTGCATTCTTGATATCCACGTATTGCATACGATGCATACCCGCCACCTTCATCAAGTCACCTTCTCCTGCTGCCGCAGGGTTATAGGCAGTCGGCAAATACATATATTGTCCCATCTGCGGATCGAACTGCGCACTCGCAGTAACGACAGCCATCAGGCATAGCAGAAGGTTAATACTCCTCTTCATCGAAGAAGAAATCCTCATCTTGTGTAGGATAATCCGGCCATATATCCAAGATGCTCTCATATTGTTCTTCGTCATCATCATCCAACTCATGCAGATTCTCAATTACCTCTGCCGGAGCGCCGATACGATTCGCATAGTCAAGCAATTCCTCTTTCGTTGCCGGCCAGGGAGCGTCCTCTAATTTTGAAGCTAATTCTAGTGTCCAATACATAACAGTTAAATCAAAAAAGCGTGCAAAAGTAATAAAAACTTTTGAACTACGCAAATATTTTGCTTATTATTTTACAAATTTCGCTATTTTTTATAGTAAAAGGAATGCTTTCCGTCGATTTATCCACAAATTTGTTAATTTTTCCACATATATTCCGGTTCGCCGGACTGATAGCAGAGGAAGCGTGAGAGAACGAAAAGGTAGTCACTCAAGCGATTGATGAATTGCAGGTAGAGCGAGTCGGCTTGCGCCTCGATCATCCGGCGTTCGCAACGCCGGCAAACGGTACGACATACATGACTTCGGGTGACTGCTTCGTTTCCCATCGGCAGGATAAATGCACGCTGCTTGGGCACGACGGCCTGCATGGCATCTATCCACTGCTCAAGTTGCGTCACGTCAGCCGCCTTAATCCACTCGCCGGGCGCTTCACTAAGTGCCGCTCCGAGATTGAAGAGTTTGTTCTGGACCCACTCCAGTTGGTTCTCCGAATCAGAGGGTACACCGGAAGCATTTACTGCGGCTCTGAGCATGCCGATCCAGCTGTTGAGTTCATCAACCGTGCCGTACGCCTCGATACGCACATCAGTCTTAGAGATGCGCTCGCCGTTCGCGAGGGAGGTCTGTCCCTTGTCTCCTGTTTTGGTGTAAATAGCCATGTTATTTTGGGGTTTGTGATTTGTAGTTTGTAGGTTGTGGTTTGTGGTTTGTAGTTTGATTATACCTTAATAATATAATGTCTTTTGAGGTAGTGGGGATCCACGAAGAGCAATCCCATGGCATATAGATCCATGGATGTAGTAACACGCGAATCCGCTTTAAGGGCAGTCCATGCGCGCTCCATCGGATCCGAATAATGGATATCATCAATCACAATAATCCCTTTCTCGTCCATACATCCAAGCAGATGATCGACGTACCGCATCGTTGCGTCATACGTATGGTTAGCGTCCACATAAGCCAGATCCAGACGCTTTTGCTGTTTTTTGCCCAAGAACGTATCGTCTATATTCCCTTCTATCCATTCGATATTTTCCATTTTCAAGGCTTTCCAAACGCCTTGAGCTATCTTCAAAACAGCTTTGCTGCCTTCATATGTATGAACGCAGTTGCGAGTGTCTGCGGCAGCGAGATAGGCGGTAGTAATACCGAGAGAAGTGCCTAATTCCAGTATTTGCAAGGGACGATGTTGTTTCTGCGTCAGGAAATTCACCAGACGGAATAGAACTTGCGCCATGCGTGGACTCTCCAGATGCGTTCGGGCAATGTTGCATACACGGCGAGTGACCTGTTTGCCTTCCGGGGCTCCGGCAGAACCATAATCCACCACATCTATCGTATCGCTGCAATCCAACAGCAGCCTGCGACGCCCCTCAATCTCCGAGAAGCAATAATACGCATTCTCATCGCGCAGTACGAATCGCACCAACTCAAACAAGTAGGGCGAATGGATGCCTTCTCCGGTCGTGTTCCAAGCCGTCAAACGGTGTTTGAGGAAGGCTATAATTCTATGAATTGCAGTATTTTTTGCCATTTATGGTGCAAAATTACAAAAATTCTTGCACATATGCAAAAAAAAGTGTAATTTTGTCGCATGATTTTGAATTATATTTGGATTTCGCTCATTTTGCTTGCCATTTTGATGGGTCTTGTGCAGGCTATTTGCTATGGAGACGTAGCTATTTTCTCTACGATCCTCAATTCCACCTTCGATAGTGCCAAGACGGGTTTTGAGTTATCCATCGGTTTAACAGGCGTGCTGTCTCTTTGGATGGGAATCATGAAGATCGGAGAACAAGCCGGCGCAGTTAATTCTCTCGGCAAGGCCATCAATCCGTTCTTCAGCCGTATATTCCCGGAGATTCCGAAAGGCCATCCTGTCTTCGGATCTATGCTGATGAATATCGCGGCAAACATGTTAGGTCTTGACAATGCGGCTACTCCGATGGGACTCAAGGCGATGGGTGAACTGCAGGAACTGAACCAAGACAAGACCAAGGCATCCAATGCGATGATCATGTTCGTCGTCTTGGGCGCAAGCGGTTTGACGCTCATTCCTACCACGATCATGGCATACCGAGCGCAACTCGGCGCCGCAAACCCGGCCGATGTGTTCCTGCCGATTCTTATCGCCACGTACGTAGCTACGCTAATAGGACTGATTTGTGTATGTATTGCGCAAAAGATCAAGATGAAAGATCCGGTTGTATTGGGTACGATCATCGGTCTGACGGCCTTGGTAGGCCTGTTGGTTTGGTGCTCTACCCTGCTCTCTCATCAGATGCTATCAGTCGTCTCCGGTGCGACCGCCGCCATTATACTGTTAGCGGTGATTGCATGGTTTATCCTGCAAGCCATGAGCAAGCATATTAACGTATATGAGTCTTTTATCGATGGCGCGAAAGGCGGTTTCCAGACGGCGATAGGTATTATTCCTTATTTGATAGCCATCCTGGTGGCTGTCGGAATGTTCCGCGCGAGTGGTGCGATGGGCCTGTTAGAGCAAGGCATAGCCTGGTGTTTTGCCGCTTGCGGCATCAATCCGGACTTGGCGGGAGCTGTGCCTACTGCACTCATGAAACCGCTTTCAGGCAGTGGCGCACGCGGTCTGATGCTTGAGGCGATGACCACCTATGGAGCTGACAGCCTCGTCGGACGACTCTGCTGCATCCTGCAGGGTACTACGGACACCACGTTTTATGTGCTCGCCGTCTATTTCGGGTCTGTGAATATCAAAGATACGCGCCACGCAGTAGCCTGTTGTTTGCTGGCGGATTTGGCAGGAGTCATTGCTGCCTTTGCCATCGCGCCGATCTTTTTTGGGTAGAAAAAATGGCGAACATGCAGTATTATATACTACGTATATAATACCAATGGTATAAAGGGCTAAAATTAGTGCGTGATAAGTGCGTGATAAGTGCGAGATAAGTACGAGATAAGTACGACATTCGTGGTATCATCTCGATATAAACAAAGGGTTAACATGATATCTTTTATAGCTGATAGTATAGAGATGCCGGCACTCGATGAGCGGAAGGTAACGCGTTGGGTGAAAGCCGTGGCGGCGGAGTACGGTTTTACAGTGGGGAACATCAATTATATCTTCTGCTCGGATGAGCGGGAGTTAGAAGTCAACCGTCAGTTCCTGGGCCATGACTATTACACCGATGTCATCACTTTTGACTACTCCACGGCTTCGACGCTGAATGGCGACATCTTCATCTCCTTAGACACCGTACGCTCCAATGCGGAGATGGTAGGCGTGCGTTTCGAGGACGAGTTACTGCGAATCCTCATTCACGGCGTACTACATCTGACCGGGCAAGGCGACAAAACGCCGGAAACGAAGGCTCAAATGACCGCCAAAGAAGAGTTAGCATTGGCAAAATGGTAAAAAAATGACGTTTTTTGTGGTCTTTCGCTCATTCATTTGGTGCGAAAGATATTTTTTTGTACCTTTGCAGCGCAAAATGATATTATCTTATGAAAAAGTTATTGTTTATAGTGCTTTGCGCAATTGCCTTACAGTCCGTAAGCGCTGTTGATTACTGCGCAAGCAGTTCATGGGGTTACGCCGGCACATCTGTAAGAGGAGGCGGCAGCGCGACTCCGACTTTGGTAGATAGCGAATCAAAGCTCAAAACGGCCCTCGGTAAGGGGAATAACGTGATTATTATCACGAAGGACATCACTGTCAATGATCATATTTCGTCGGACAAAAGCAACATGACCATCATGGCTCTGCCGGGCAAGAAACTCATTTCCAACCAGCAGAACGCCACCAATTCGGGCATCTTGTATCTGAAAGGAAGCAACCTCCTGCTGCGCAACCTGACTTTCGAAGGGCCGGGTGCTTACGACTGTGACGGATGGGATAACTTATGCCTGGACGGAGCGAAGAACGTGTGGGTAGATCACTGCGATTTCCAGGATGGCTGTGACGGCAATTTCGATATCAAGGGTAAATCCGATAATATCTCTGTGACGTGGTGCCGTTTCCGCTATTTAAAGTCTCCCAAAGCAGGAGGTTCGGGTGGTTCAGACGACCACCGTTTCTCCAACCTGGTAGGATCCGGAAGTAGTGACAAACCGGCGGATGGGACGTATAACATCACGTATGGTTTCTGCTGGTGGGACCAGGGTTGCAAGCAGCGAATGACCCGCTGCCGCAACTGCGAGTTGCATTTCCTCAACTGCTACTGGAACTCTTCCGTAGCGGATTATTACGTCGGACCGGAGAATGCCAAGTGCTATTTCGAGGGCTGTACTTTTGCGGGTAAAGCGAATAGTGCCTCTAAGATCTGGAGTGTTTATGGAGGAAGTACGAATGCCTGCAAGTTCGTCAACTGCACAGGCAACCTGCCGAGTAACAGCGGTAGTGTGTCGGCTCCGACTTATGCGTACGACGCATTGAGCGCCGCAGAGGCAAAGAACTACGTGACGAACAGTAGTTGCGGTTCGGGTGCCACGTTGAGTGTAACAGAGAGCGGAGAAGTCAGTTCTTCTTGCGAGGGCGGAGACACGCCTCCCGTTCCTCCTGTAGGCCCTGTCAGCGGAGATTGTTGCGTCGATCTGAGTTTAGGCGAAGCGCCCACACTGAATAATAGTGGAATACCGGCAGAGTTCGGGTTGCTCTCAGTGGATGCCAATCTGGAAAAAGGAACATGGGTTCAAGGCTACCTCAATTTAGGCGGCAATGCAGATTATATTACCTTTGATTTCTCGGCTTACGAGACGATTATTCAGTCCGTTTCCTTCGATGTGACGATTCCTAACTGGGCGGCAGACAAGAACACCGTCGCTTATCATTGGAACAACGAAGCGAACACCAAGTATAATATCTCCAGTTCGGCTAAAGAGATCGTCCAACTGACCGCTCCGTCGAACGCCAAGTCGTTCACTATCCAACGTTCGGCAGGAACAGGTACACGCATCTCTGAAGTATGCTTCAAACTCGTTAGTACAGCCACAGGCGTTGAAGAGGTGCGCAAGGCGAAGGCGTCCGGCATCAAAGTGATCCGTAACGGTCAACTCCTGATCCTGCGCGACGGAAAGACCTATAATCTATTAGGTACGCGCGTAGAATAAAAAGATCGCATACAGACCTAAAAAATGGCGGCTCATAAGAGTCGCCATTTTTATGTAGATCAGCCATACATGGCTGATACATTAGTCGCAGAACTTAGCAGCGAGGAACTCGCGGTTAAGGCGTGCGATGTTCGCGAGGGAGACAGATTTCGGGCACTCAGCGGCACACGCACCTGTGTTGGTACAGTTACCGAAACCGAGTTCGTCCATCTTAGCCACCATCGCTTTGGCACGAGCCGCAGCCTCGATCTTACCTTGCGGCAGGAGCGCGAGTTGGCTTACCTTAGCAGATACGAAGAGCATCGCGGAACCGTTCTTACAAGCGGCAGCACAAGCGCCACAACCGATACAGGACGCAGCGTCCATCGCCTCGTCAGCCACAGGCTTGGGGATGGGTATAGCGTTTGCGTCGGGTACACCACCGGTGTTGACCGACACGAAACCGCCGGCCTGCATGATCTTGTCATACGCGCCACGATCGACCATCAGGTCCTTGATTACTGGGAAGGCACGGCTACGCCACGGCTCTACGGTAATGGTCTCGCCGTCATGGAACTTACGCATGTGCAGCTGGCACGTAGTGATAGCGGAGTCTGGTCCATGCGGGTGACCGTTCACGTACATAGAGCACATACCGCATATACCCTCACGGCAGTCGTGATCATAGGTAACAGGGTCTTTATGCTCCGCAACGAGTTGCTCGTTGAGAATATCAATCATCTCCAGGAACGAAGCGCCTTGGAAGACGTGCTTCAGGTCATACGTCTCGAAATGACCTTGTGCCTTAGGTCCTGCTTGTCTCCAAACACGAACCTTAATATCAATGTATTGATCCATAATTAATTCTTGTAGTTACGTGTTTTACGTTCCGTGAATTCGTAGTCAAGCGGCTCTTTGATGAGTTCGGGTTCGCTGTCCTCGCCGGTGTATTTCCAGCAGCCGACATACGAGAACTTGTCATCCTGACGGAGCGCCTCACCTTCCGGCGTCTGGTATTCCTCGCGGAAGTGACCACCGCAGGACTCCTCACGATGGAGGGCATCAACTGCCATCAGACGGCCGATCTCGATGAAATCAGCCAGACGAAGCGCTTTCTCCAACTCGTTATTGAGCGAGTTAGCCTCACCCGGGATATAGACGTTGGTCCAGAACTCTTTCTTGATCGCGTCGATCTTCTTGATACCTTCCTTCAAGCCTTCTGCAGTACGTCCCATGCCGACGAAGTCCCACATGATGAGACCCAGTTCCTTATGAATCGAATCCACCGAACGCTTACCTTGGATAGACATCAGTTTGTCAATCTTAGCCTGTACCGCCTTCTCCGCCTCAGCGAACTCAGGCAGGTCGGTACTCATACGCGGTACGCCGATCTGGTCGGAGAGGTAGTTTTGAATCGTATAAGGCAGAACGAAATAACCGTCAGCGAGACCTTGCATCAGCGCCGAAGCACCTAAGCGGTTTGCACCGTGGTCGGAGAAGTTCGCCTCACCGATACAGAACAGACCCTTGACGGATGTCTGGAGCTCGTAGTCCACCCAGATACCACCCATCGTGTAGTGGATAGCCGGGAAAATCATCATCGGGTTCTCGTACGGGTTCTCGTCCACGATCTTCTCATACATCTGGAAGAGGTTACCGTATTTCTGCGCTACCACATCCTTGCCCAGACGCTGGATAGCATCGGAGAAGTCAAGGAACACTGCGAGGCCGGTGTTATTCACGCCGTAGCCCTTGTCGCAACGCTCTTTGGCAGCACGCGAAGCTACGTCACGCGGAACGAGGTTACCGAACGCAGGATAGCGACGCTCGAGATAGTAATCGCGATCTTCCTCAGGAATGTCGCGTCCCTTGATCTCGCCCGCTTGGAGACGTTTGGCGTCCTCCAGTTTCTTCGGAACCCAAATACGTCCGTCGTTACGGAGCGACTCGGACATCAGGGTCAGTTTGGACTGGAAGTCTCCGTGCTTCGGGATACAGGTCGGGTGGATCTGTGCGTAGCAGGGGTTAGCGAAATAAGCTCCGTGGCGGTACATCTGCATAGCAGCCGAACCGTTGGACGCCATGGCGTTGGTAGAGAGGAAGAAGGTGTTTCCGTAACCTCCGGAACCCACTACCACTGCGTGCGCGAAGAAACGCTCGATGCGGCCGGTAACCAGGTTACGAGCGATGATACCACGCGCACGTTTCTCGCCGTTCTCATCTGCGATGAGGACGATATCGAGCATCTCGTAGCGGGTGTACATCTTCACTTTGCCCTTACCGATCTGGCGGCTCAATGCGCTATACGCGCCGAGGAGCAACTGCTGACCGGTCTGACCTTTTGCGTAGAACGTACGGGAAACCTGTGCGCCACCGAACGAACGGTTGTCCAGCAGACCTCCGTATTCGCGTGCGAAAGGCACACCCTGTGCTACACACTGGTCGATGATGCTATTCGACACCTCCGCCAAACGATAGACGTTCGCCTCACGAGCGCGGTAGTCTCCACCTTTGATGGTATCGTAGTATAGACGATACACGGAGTCGCCGTCGTTCTGGTAGTTCTTCGCCGCATTGATACCACCCTGTGCAGCAATCGAGTGCGCACGGCGGGGCGAATCCTGGATACAGAAGTTCAGTACGTTGAATCCCATCTCAGCGAGTGAAGCCGCAGCCGAAGCACCGGCGAGGCCGGTACCGATGACGATGATGTCGAGACGACGTTTGTTAGCGGGGTTCACCAGTTTCTGATGGTTCTTGTAATTCGTCCATTTGAGCTCCAGCGGACCTGCCGGAATCTTCGCCATCTCCGGCGTGATTACTTTCGCCTCTTTCTTGGCTGCCGGTTTAGCCTCTGCTTTAGGAGCTTCTGCCTGCGGAGCTTCTTTGGCGTTATCCAAAGCCTCTGCGGCCTTGTCCAGCACTTTTTCAGCAACGTCGATCGCTGCCTCAGCTGCCTTAACAGCTGCTTTCTTAACAGTCTTTTTCGCTGTTTCGATTATATCTTCTTTCTTTGCCATAAGATCATTTACGATTTAGTCATTAACCATTTTACCCATTAGCAAAGCATGCCTATTCCCATGCCCAAATAGTAAAGCACTACGGCTGCGAACGGCAGAACTACGAGGGTAGCCATTACCGTGCTGATCACCTCAACACGTTTTTGCCACTTGAGGTTGTTGAGTCCCATAGAGGTCATAGCCGAACCCACACCGTGATTGAGGTGCAACCAAAGTACAACGAACCAGAGCAGGTAAAGGACGCAGTACACTTGGCCCCATACAGGCTCGGTGAAGAGTGCTTTGACGTAAGCTGCTCCGTTCTGCGGATCGAAAGCGCCGGTCTCGATGCCGGTGAGCTCTGCAAACTGCATCTTGTACCAGAAATTGTAGAGGTGCAAGCAAATGAAACCAAGGATGATGAGACCGAGAACAAGCATGTTCTCCGACTCCCAGGTCACACCCTCTTTCTTGCCCGAGATAGCATAGCGGTCGTTACCGCGTGCTGCACGGTTCTGGATGGTCAGATACAGACCGTAGCAGAAATGTACCAACACCAGGAACGCAATACCGAGCGAACCGATGACGGCATACCAGTTTGCACCGAGGAAACGGCAAATGGCATTGTATGCCTCTTCGCTGAACACCAGTGCAAGGTTCATACACCCGTGGAACAGCAGGAAAAATACCAACGCGGCTCCACTCAAGGCCATAACGAACTTACGGCCGATAGATGAATCTTTTAACCACATAGTTTAAATTTTTGATTGATGATTTATAATTGATAATTTGTTATAAGCTCTTGATATATTTGTCTGCTTCGATGGCAGCTTTGGCGCCTGAACCGGCAGCCACAATCGCCTGACGGTAATGCGGATCAGCGCAATCACCGGCAGCGAAGATACCGGGGAGGATTTGACATTTGTCATTTGACATTTGAGATTTATAACACTGCGTGCTATTTCCTTCGGTGATGATATATCCTTCCGCATCGCGGGCGATGTAGTCCTTGAACAACTCCGTATTGGGATGATGGCCGATAGCAAGGAAGAAGCCATCGATATCAATATGCTTCATCGCCTCGTCGGGTTCGCCCTTGCGGTAGATAAGGTCCGCTCCTTGTACTTTGCCGTCGCCGGTGAGTTGAAGAGTATTATGCTCAAAGAGCACTTCTATCTTGGGGTTATTGAGGACACGTTGCTGCATGATCTCCGAGGCACGCAGGAAAGGCTTGCGGACGATCATATATACTTTCTCGCAGAGTCCGGCGAGGTAGTTGGCTTCTTCGCACGCCGTGTCACCGCCGCCCACAACTGCTACGGTCTTCTTGCGGTAGAAGAATCCGTCGCAGGTAGCACAGGCACTCACGCCACGACCTTTGTAGGTACGCTCGGACTCGATACCGAGATACTTGGCACTCGCGCCGGTGGCGATGATGACAGCATCGGCTTCGTACAAGTCTGTGTCTTCTACCCACACTTTCTTCGGGGATACCGAGAAATCCACCTTGGTGACAATGCCGGAGACGAAGGTCGTACCGAAACGCTCTGCCTGGCGACGCATGTCATCCATCATCGTGAAGGGGTCGACACCATCCGGATAGCCGGGGAAGTTCTCCACCTCCGTGGTGGTCGTCAGTTGTCCGCCGAGTTGCGGTCCTTCAATGAGCACCGGTGCCAGGTTCGCACGACCGGCATAAATAGCCGCCGTGTAGCCCGCTGGGCCGGAACCGATAATCAAGCATTTTACTTTATTCATAGTCTCATATCATTTACGTACGTATTTTTACTGGGTTTGAGTACAAATATGTACTCGGGATTTGTTGGTATAAACTTCGGCTCTTTGAGTTTGAGCGTCGTACTCTTCTTACCCTCTTTCACCTCTACGGACAGCGGCATCAGATCGTCGTTTCGCACCTTGAGCACAAAGCGGTTGATCCCGATGGATTGATCTTTCGGAGTCAGCGTGATGATCGTTTGTTTACCATCATTCGCGGGTCTCTCCGTAACATTACATACACCGACGAGCGCCCGCGCGTAGCGAAAAGGATTCACCTCTAATAGTTCCTGCTCGGTCGGGTTGGAGAGCGTTAGTTCGTCGGTCTGACCGGAGTACATATACATCGTTTTGCCGTCGTACGCCGCCTCTATATCCATAGCCTCCAAGCGGAACTTATCGCCCTGCATGATGATCTCACCGGGGTAGTTCATCGGCGATGCAACCTCCTCCGAGACCGTGACTGTAAAAGCAGTGTGAAGCGTCTTCTGCTCGAGGTTCGAGAGGAACGAGGTTAGGACCGTTAGTATTATCAATAATGTCGACATGTTTTTAGATTTCTAGACTTCTAGAGCTCTAGAGCTCTATATTTGCAGTTATTTCACTCCTAATTCTTCCAACAGATGTTCGAGTGCATCCAGGTCTGTGATCAGCACGTCACGGCCCTTAGGTCCTTTATTCGGTCCGACGATACCTGCCGCCTCCAGTTGGTCAGACAGTTTACCTGCGCGGTTATAACCGATCTCAAAGGCACGCTGCAGACGGGAAGTCGAACCTTCCTGCTTCGTTACTACGTAACGCGCTACGTCGCCGAACATCGGATCGAGGCGTTTCATGTCCACGCTGCCTGGCGCGAGCGCTTCGCCTTCACCGCCTTCGCCCACGTACTCAGGCAACTGATACGGCTCGGTATAACGCTGCTGCTTGGCAATGTGTCCGACGATCGCATCTACCTCCGGCGTATCAACGAACGCACACTGCACACGAGTGATGCTGGCGTTGCCGGCATAGAGGCTGTCACCGCGACCGATGAGTTGTTCCGCTCCCTTGGCGTCGAGCACGGTACGCGAGTCGATGACGGACTGCGTGCGCAGCGCGATACGGGTCGGGATATTCGCCTTGATGACACCCGTGACGATATTCACAGACGGACGCTGGGTAGCAAGGATCATGTGCATTCCCACGGCGCGCGCTTTCTGGGTGATTCGCGCGATCGGTGTCTCCACCTGCTTGCCGGCCTGCATGATGAAATCGCCGTACTCATCGATGATGATGACGATGTATGGCAGGAACTGGTGATGCAGGCTGTCCGCCACTAACTTATTGGGGTTCAGCCGACGGCGAACGAACTTATCATTGTAGTCCTCAAGGTTGCGCACACCGGCATCCATGAGCAGCTTGTAGCGGTTCTCCATCTCTATCACGAGCGAGTTGAGCGTATTGACCACCTTGTCGCAGTCGGTAATAACGATCTGCTCGGGATCGGTGTCCGGCATCGCCGCCAGATAGTGCTTGAGCAGCGGTTTATAGGGAGCGAACTCAACCATCTTCGGATCCACCATAACAAGTTTGAGCTCCGCCGGATGTTTCTTATAGAGCAGCGAAGTGATGATGGCGTTAATGGCAACCGATTTACCGGTTCCCGTAGCACCCGCGACGAGCAAGTGAGGCGTCTTCGCGAGGTCAAACATAAAGACCTCGTTGGTGATCGTACGTCCGTAAGCGATCGGCAGACGCATCTTCGTCTCCTCTTGGAACCGCTTGGAGGCTATCACCGAGTGCATGGACACCACTTGCGGCTTCTCATTCGGCACTTCAATGCCGATTGTTCCCTTACCCGGCATCGGTGCGATGATACGGATTCCCGTAGCAGAAAGGGACATCATAATATCGTTCTCCAGCGCCTGAATCTTCGCCACGCGGATACCGGCTTTCGGCACAATCTCATAGAGCGTGACGGTCGGTCCGACAGTCGCTTTGATGGAGTCTATCTCAATGCCGTAGTTACGCAAGGTTGTCACGATACGGGCTCCGTTATTGCGTTGCTCGTCCTCATCGATCACTGGAGCCGCCTCGTTGTCATACACCTTGAGCAGATTGAGAGAAGGGAACTTAAAGAACTCCAGGTCCTTACGCGGATCGTACGGACCGAGTTTCTCAAGTAGTTTGTCCGGATCTTTGGAATACAGTTCATCCTCTTTGACGTCTTCTATCTCCAAGGCTGTGTCCTCCGGTTCTTTCTTCTCTTCCGGTTCCTCCATCGGCAGCGGTGCGTCGCCCAACGGTTCGTCATCATCGTCCAGCGTTGGAAGGGGTTCGGGCTCCGGTTCCGGTTCAGGATCCGGCTCTTGCTCCACAGCCGGCTCAATTGTAAAGGTCACTTCGTCAGATGGCTCCGGATTTTCAGCAGTAACTACTGATTCTTCCGTGAGCGGAATATCGATAGTGAGTTCATCGCCCGGTTCACCCGTCGGCAACGGTTCCGCCACCTCCTTCGGTTTTCTTGTAAAGAGTTTCGCTACCCACGCACCGAAAGCCTTGCAGCGTTCCGTAAAACGCGGGTCTGTTACAATCAGGAAGATAACAAGAAGCGCCAAAAGGATAAGGATCGTTCCGGTTATATTGACATAACTCGACAGCCAGGCTGCCGCCCAAGTACCGAACTTACCGCCCCAACTGAACGCGCCCTGATGAATCATCTGTTGCGCAAAACCGAGCACAACAGATCCCCAGAGCACCCAGAACGTCGTTCCGCAGAACAGGAGAATAGCGCGAATATCGCGGAATACATGCATCAGCCGAAGACCATAGATAGCGAGCATGAACACCAACAGGATGGACACAAAGCCAAAACTGCCGTCGATCATGAACTGCGCCAGTTCTGCTCCCGGCAGACCCAACATATTCCGTACGGTCAGACGATTCGCCACACGCTCCGCATGGTCGAGCGAGAGAACCGATTGATCATAGATTCCCGTAAACAAGAAACTGATATACGAAAGCAAGGCAATCACCGCGAACAACGTCAACAACACACCGAAGATCATCCTCGTCCTGCGGTCCAGAAAGAAATCCCGTATCGTCTCCAGCCAGTTCGTACGCTCTACACGAATCGCACGTTCCGGCATCGAATCCGCCTCTATACTATTTTTCAATTTTCCACTTGTTCTGGGCATAGTACACACAAATTAGCATGCAAAATTACAAATAATAATCGAGAATGTAAAATGAAAAATTAAAAAATTGCTCTTTTGTAGCAAAAATGACACTTTTTCTAAAAAAAACGCGCGCGCCCTTGCGTATATAGTTTTTTTTTCGTATCTTTGCACCCGCTTTTTGTGATTATGGATGAATTGATTAGACATATGGGAGTTGTAACGGGTGTCAACGGCGAGTTGGCACACGTCATGATCACGCAGACCAGCGCTTGTTCTGCCTGCAAGGCTCGTAGCATGTGTATGTCGAGTGAGAGTCAGGCGAAAGAGATGGATGCCATCATGCTTGAGCCGATGAAAGCGGGCGATCAAGTGGAGGTAGAGGTACGCGAGCGGCTGGCATGGAAAGCGGTGTTATTAGCCTATATCATGCCTTTCTTTGTGATGCTCGGTATCATCGTCGCGCTAGATTTTTTAACGCCATGGCCGGAGGCGGTCGTCGGAACCCTTTCCCTCTGCGGCATTGCGCTGTATTACATCGTACTGAGTTTTTTCAAGGGCCGGCTGCAAAAGCAGTTCACCTTCACGGCAAGAAAGGTATAAAAAATGTACGATTATTAAGATTTTTGCCTTCAGAGGAGGCACGGGGGCATCTCGAGGTCTTGTCGGGGGCAATAGCTGGTTATCAGCTATGCAAAAAAAGTACTATTTTTAAGATTCTATAATTAACAATAACAAACATTTAAAAACAATCCAAACATGAATTTAATTCTGATTTCAATGGGAGTTCTGGGTGTGATTGCATTCTTGGCAGCCTGCCTGCTGTATGTCGTCAGCCTGTACTTCAAAGTGGAAGAAGATCCGCGCATTGACCTTGTGACCGCTGTGTTACCGGGCGCTAACTGCGGCGGATGTGGATTCGCCGGATGCCGTAACTTTGCGGAAGCATGTGTGAAAGCTGGCGGTATCGACGGTTTGGCCTGCCCTGTAGGCGGTGAACCAACCATGGAACAAGTCAAACTCATTCTCGTTCCGACGGATGAGGCAACGGAAGCACCGGCTGCCGAAGGTGGTGAAAAGAAAGGCTTTGACCCTGCTATCGCAGCGAAGATCAAAGCGCTCGCTACGCCGAGAGCTATATTCCCGCTCGCGTTGGGAATAAAATGACCAAATGGTCCGATAAATGGTAAATGGTAAATGACCAAATGGTAAATGGAATTATGAGAACATTTAAAATAGGCGGAGTTCATCCGCATGACAACAAACAATTCTCCGCACACCAGCCTATCACGGCGTGCCCGCTGCCGAAACAAGCAATTATTCCGCTGGTTCAGCATATCGGTGCACCGGCACAGGCGGTAGTAGAAGTCGGAGCGAAAGTAAAAGTAGGCGAACTGCTGGCGAAAGCCGGTGGATTCGTGAGTGCGAACATCTGCTCGCCGGTAAGTGGAACCGTAACAAAGATCGGTGATTGGACAGACGCTTGGGGCGCACCGGGACAGGCTATCTACATTGATGTAGAGGGCGACGAGTGGATGCCGGAGATTGACCGCACGCCGGAGATTAACCGTCAGTGCACGCTGGAGCCGAAAGCCATCATCGACAAGATTGCCGCTGCAGGTATCGTAGGTCTCGGTGGTGCGTGCTTCCCGACGCATGTCAAACTGATGCCCCCTCCCGGCAAGAAAGCCGAAGTGCTGATTGTCAACGGTGTTGAGTGCGAGCCGTACTTGACTTGCGACCATCAATTGATGATGGAGCACGGCGAGGAGATTATCGTCGGTATTCAGATTCTGAAGAAAGCTCTCGGCGTAGAGCGCGCCATCATCGGTATTGAGAACAACAAACCAGATGCTATCGCTCACATGCGCGAGCTGGCAGAGAAACAGCTCGGTATTGAGGTAATGCCGCTCAAACTGCGTTACCCGCAGGGCGGTGAGAAACAGCTCATCGACGCATGTATCGGTCGTCAGGTACCGAGCGGCGCACTACCTATCGAGGTGGGAGCGGTAGTAGATAACGTAGCTACCATCTATGCGGTATATGAAGCCGTTCAAAAGAACAAACCGCTCGTCAGCCGCGTCATGACCGTAACCGGTAAAAACGTAGCTAAACCGGGTAACTACCTCGTTCGTTTCGGTACACCGATTGAGGAAGTGATTGCCCTTGCCGGCGGTGTTCCTGTGGATACCGGTAAGATCATCGGCGGCGGTCCGATGATGGGTCGCGCGATGGATCATATCGAAGGTATGCCGGCTAACAAACGTCTGTCGGGTCTGCTGTTCCTCCCCGAAGCGGAATCTATCCGTCCGGAGGAAGACAACTGTATCCGTTGCGGCAAATGTGTTCAGGCTTGTCCGATGGGTCTCGAGCCTTACCTGCTCCAACGATTGAGCCAACTCGAGATGTGGGAGGAATGCGAGAAGCACGATGTAATGGATTGTATCGACTGCGGTTGCTGTGTCTTTACCTGTCCTGCGCATCGCCGTCTGCTCGATGGTATTCGTCCCGCTAAAGCGAAAGTCGGTGCCATCCTCCGCGAGCGCGCCGCAGCGGCAAAGAAGTGATTTGATGATTTGAATATTTGAAAATTTGAAAGATATGAAACAATTAATTGTAGCTCCGGCTCCTCACGCCCACAGCGGTGACAGTGTACGCCGGAATATGCTCTTGGTCATTCTCGCGCTGCTGCCTGCTTACGTGGTATCGGTGTTGGAATTCGGCTGCGGAGCACTGATTACGGCTGCTATCTCGGTCATCGCTTGCGTTTGCACCGAGTGGGTCATCAGCCGTTACCTGCTCAAAGAGCAGCGTCAGACCATAGGCGACCTCTCGGCTGTGCTGACCGGTCTGCTGTTAGCCTTCAACCTGCCGTCGAGCATCGACTGGTGGATTGTAATCATCGGCGCAGTTGTAGCCATCGGCGTTGGTAAAATGACTTTCGGCGGCTTGGGACAGAACCCCTTCAACCCCGCTTTGGTAGGTCGTGTATTCCTCTTGATCTCTTTCCCGGCTCAGATGACAACATGGCCGGTAGCCAAAGGTTTTGCAACGAGTTATGTCGATGCAGAGACCGGCGCTACCCCGCTCTATTATCTGAAGCACATGCTCAAAGCCGGCGACAGCTCTGTCATCGACCAGCTGCCTGCCCTCAAGGATGCTTTCTTAGGTGCGATGGGCGGTTCGCTCGCTGAGGTTTGCGCATTGGCACTCATCATCGGCGGTCTGTTCCTGATCTGCACAAAAGTGATCACATGGCATATACCGGTTAGCATCATCGCTACGGTGGCGCTCTTCGCTGCTTGCACAGGATGGGTTGGCGCACTGCCCGAAGGAATGACTACCTGCAGTTATGTCGGATACGAGCTCCTGACCGGTGGTCTGATGCTCGGTGCGTTCTTCATGGCGACGGATTATGTTACCAGCCCGATGAGCGCTTGGGGTAAGATCATCTTCGGTATCGGTATCGGCTTCATCATGATGGTCATCCGTACATGGGGTAACTATCCGGAAGGTATGTCCTTCGCTATTCTGATCATGAACGCTTGCGTTCCATTGTTGAACAAGATTCGTCCGCAACGTTTCGGCGAGCCTAAAAAAGCATAAGGAGGTACGATCATGGCAAAATTAGAAAGTACATTCAAAAACATGGTGCTTAGCCTGGTTATCATTTCGATGGTAGCCGCAGGAGCTTTGGCAGGCGTCTATACCCTTACAGAGGCTACTATTGCCAAACAAGAGGCACAGAAACAACAGGCCGCTATCCTCGCCGTACTGCCGGAAGGCTGCACTATTGCAGAACCCGAGCAGGCGGAGGGTGTAACCATCTACAAAGCCTATATCAACAACGAGTGGGTAGCAACCGCAGTAGAGACCTCCGAGGTAGGTTTCGACGGTCCGCAAGTGATCATGGTAGGCTTAGATGCCGAAGGTCAGGTATTGGACTACGTGGTGCTCAAGCAAACCGAGACTCCGGGTCTGGGTGCACATATCGACCACTGGTTCAAAGATGCAGTAGGCAACCGCTCCATCATCGGCAAGAAAGCCGGCGCACTGACCGTTAACAAGGACGGCGGAGACGTAGATGCTATCACGGCCGCTACTATCTCTTCCCGCGCGTTCCTCAAGGCGATCAACAAAGCCTATGCAGCTATCGCCGCACAGGAGGTGGAGGCCGCTACCGGCGCAAGCCAACTGCAAGCCGCAGAGCAACCGGCTGAAGCAAATGAAGTACAACCCGCAGAAAAGGAGGAATAATTATGAATAACGCAATGAAAACATTGACCAACGGTATTCTCAAGGAGAATCCTACTTTTGCGTTGGTTCTTGGTATGTGCCCTACGCTGGCTACTACCACCAGTGCCGTTAACGGTATGTCCATGGGCTTGGCTACCCTGTTCGTGCTCGTTTGCTCGAACGTGGTGATCTCGCTTCTGAAAAATCTCATCCCCGATAAAGTACGTATCCCGGCGTTCATCGTTGTGATTGCTACTTTCGTGACGATGGTACAGCTGGCGATGCAGGCTTACCTGCCGGCAATCTACGACGTGCTGGGTCTCTTTATCCCGCTGATTGTAGTGAACTGTATTGTGCTCGGCCGTGCCGAAGCGTTTGCAGCGAAGAACACCGTAGGTCTCTCCGCTCTCGACGGACTGGGAATGGGGCTCGGATTTACCCTCTCGCTGACCGTACTGGGTATAATCCGTGAGTTCCTGGGAGCAGGTACTATCTTCGGTTTGACTATCTATAGCAGCCAGTTTGCTGCGCTGATTTTCGTACTCGCTCCGGGTGCGTTCATCTGCCTCGCTTACCTCATGGCAGCTGTCAACAAACTGCAGAAGAAATGAACAAATGGTAAATGACTAAATTGTAAATAGCTTTATGGTATATTTTCTGATATTTATCTCTGCAATATTCGTAAACAATATTGTATTGAGCCAGTTCTTGGGCATCTGTCCGTTCCTGGGTGTAAGTAAGAAGATTGACACCGCTCTGGGTATGGGTGCAGCCGTTACGTTCGTGCTCACGCTCGCTACGGTAGTTACCTACCTTCTGCAGAAACTGTTAGTCCTCTGGGGCATAGAGTTCCTACAGACGATCCTCTTCATCCTCGTCATCGCCGCTCTTGTGCAGATGATTGAGATCATGCTGAAGAAAGTGTCGCCGGCACTCTATCAGGCACTGGGTGTGTTCCTGCCGTTGATTACCACCAACTGCTGTATTCTGGGTGTAGCTCTTATCGTAGCAGACCAACAGAAACTGCTGGCTAAACTGCCGCTCGGCGCTGACTACGGTCTGCTGTCCGGTACTATTTACGCCTTTGCAACCGCAGTAGGTTTCGCTCTCGCACTGATCCTTTTCGCCGGTATCCGCGAGCAACTCGCTTTGGCGAAAGTGCCGGAGGCAATGAAAGGCACGCCTATTGCATTGCTGACCGCCGGTCTGCTCGCCATGGCGTTCATGGGCTTCAGCGGCGTAGTATAATAGCCCTAGGATCCTAGTAACCTGGTATCCTAGTTTCCTAGTCCCCTTTAGGCATACATGCGCGCGTACTTATTTAAGGTACGCGCGTATGTTGTTATCTATCCTTCTTTTCTGGCAGAATTACGGTCGGCATTACTCATGTATTTAATAATTTACTTCCTCTCATTAAGAAAATGCACTATTTTTAGATATGTCGCTTGCGATATTAAAATATTTGTTGTACTTTTGCTCTCGATTTCAGTCGCGAGCGACACAAATCATACCTCCCCGTCTGCGCACAAACAGAAAATAACTCTAAAACAGATAAAATTATGAATATCTATGATTTTACGGTGCTGGACACCAAGAAGAATGAAGTCAAATTAGACGAGTACAAAGGCAAAGTCCTTTTAGTAGTTAATACCGCCACCGGTTGCGGATTTACGCCGCAGTACGAGGCGCTCGAAAACCTCTATAAGAAATACGCGGACAAGGGTCTGGTGATCCTTGACTTTCCTTGCAACCAGTTCGGTCAGCAGGCTCCGGGTACGGACGAAGAGATCGTTTCTTTCTGCCAACTCAAATACAAAGTATCCTTCCCGCAGTTCTCGAAAATCGAGGTCAACGGAGAGAACGAGAGTCCGCTCTTCACATACCTCAAGGAGAATGGTCCCGAGGAGAAATACGAAGGCCTGAAAGCCAAAGCTACCGCTACGATGCTCAAAGGCATCAGCAAGACCTTTAAGAAAGAGAACGACATCCGTGGAACTTCACCAAGTTCCTTGTCGATCGCGAGGGTAACGTAGTGGGACGCTATGCGCCGACCACCAAACCCGAGGACATTGAGGCAGAGATCCTGAAACTATTGTAATTAACTTTTAAAATGGATCGACGGCGAAGTATATCGCAACTCCCTATTATCGTGCAGGTTTTCCTCGCGATGTTTTTGGGCATGTCACAAGGCTGGTTTATGCCGGCTTGGTTTATCCGCATCTTTGAATGATTTCTTCGGACAATTTATAGGATTCCTTGTACCGCTGATTATCTTGGCGTTGGTAACAGCCTCTATCGCCAACTCGCAACATGGTGCCGGCAGAATGCTGCGCGTCACTATGGCAGTTGTGCTGCTGAGTACTTTTCTGGCGGGAGTCGCCTCTATGGGCGTTAGCGAATGGATTATTCCGATGTTTGTCACCTCCGGAGAAGAGGTCGTGCTGGCGCCCCGGGGAGGCGAAGAGTTGACACCCTTCTTCTCCCTCCAGTTGCCTCCTGCCTTGGATGTCATGAGTGCGTTGATGATGGCGCTGATGCTGGGATTAGGTATGCGTGCTGTCAAGGCTGATTCGCTGCGCAAAGGTATATCCGAACTCCAGAAACTGGTGATGCTTTCTATCGAGAAAGCGATTATTCCCTTGCTGCCGGTATATATCTTCGGCGTTTTTCTGAAGATGTCTGCTTCTGGCGGTATAATAGAGTTGGCTAGTGATTTTCTTTGGGTAATTCTGTTGGTGATTGCCATGTTGGTGGTATGGACATTGTTCCTGTACGGCATAGCCGGCCTTCTCGCGCACCGCAATCCGTTCAAGTTGTTATGGGCGATGATGCCTGCCGGTATGGTCGCTTTTGCCACCTGTTCTTCGGCGGCTACCATTCCTGTTTCGCTCGAAAGAGCCAAACACCTGACACGCGATGAGAACACCGCTTCGTTCGTCATTCCGCTGTGCGCCAACCTGCATATCCCTTCTGTCAGCATACATTTTGTCATCTGCGCTATCGCGGTGATGATGATGGTCGGGCAACCTGTAGAACTGGGATCGTTCATCCCCTATATGATTATGCTGACGATGACTTGTGTCGCTGTGCCGGGCGTACCCGGAGGCGTAGTGGCGGTCTTGCCGGTTATGGCAAGTATGCTCGGCTTCACGCCGGAGATGCAGGCATTGTGCCTCTCATTGGGCGTGTTGCTGGACGCTCCGCTTACGGCTATGAATGTCCTCTGCGACGGAGCGGTATGTACTATTGTTGATAATCGGGTAAATAGACCGCCGCTCTCGGCTTCGTGCTGATGATGGTTCTCGATGTAGTATTAGGATAACAATATGTACGAACAACTGAAATTAGATAACCAACTCTGCTTCCGCCTCTATACGGCGGCGCGGTTGATTGCCGGTGCGTACGGTCCCTGTTTCGAGACCTTGGGGATCACGTACCCGCAGTACTTGGTTCTGCTTGTCCTTTGGGAAAAAGACCGTCAGCCGGTGAACGACATCGCCAAGCGTCTTCATCTGGAGACGAATACTGTCACGCCGCTCCTGCAACGGATGGAGCGTCAGGGATTAGTGACGCGTGTCAAAGGAGAAGTGGATACGCGGCAACGCATCGTTTGCTTGACCAACGCCGGCAAAGCGATGGAGGAACAAGCCAAAGACATCCCGAACCGATTAGGCGCCGAAGTCACCAAGCATGTGTCCATAGAGGAACTCACCTCACTCATCCACTCCCTCGACAAACTAATCGAAGGACTCAAGTAAGGAAAAGGAGACAATGGACAAAGAAAAGTACAAAAATACAAGAAAATGGCACTTAAATTTGCAAGTGTCATTTTTTTTGTGTAATTTTGCATCGAATTTTCTTTTCCACTCTACGTTGGAACAGAAGTAAATGATAACAGGAGGAATGTCACCGGCAGCTTAAAAGCTGCAAAATTGGGGTATTAGCTCATCTGGCTAGAGCGCAACACTGGCAGTGTTGAGGTGAGCGGTTCGAGTCCGCTATACTCCACAAGATTACGTATCGCGTACTCTCCCGCTACGGGTTCTTAACCTTAAAGGGTACGATTATTGCCTGAAGCAATTTACGAGTCCGCTATACTCCACAAAAAACAACAAACAGTCATGACAACCATTAAACGTTTTTTAACTTTATTTCTAATCGCCACGATTAGTGCGTTCAGTGTGCAGGTGTGGAGTGCAGAGAATGATACGCATGACTTTAGTCAAAGTATATCACAATTGCTCAACAACAACAATTCCATTTCGAGCATCAATATTGCAGATCAGGGATATCCTATCAAGTCAATAGAGATTACTTGCAGATATAATAAAGATATTGATCCGGCTGTGACAATTGAAGTTCTAGTTGGAGGTGCATCCTATGCAACCACTCAAAACGTAGGTAACAATTTTAATAGTACTAAAACATTTACTGGAAATGCTACCGGCGCAGTTCAAATAAATTTTACCAATTTAACGGGAAATGGCTCCGGCCATGGCACTTTTTATGTCACTAACGTTCGTTTAACAGAAGGTGCTTCTGCTTCTTGTGCCAAGGAATTAACTATTTCTGCTGGTAGTACTTCCCATGGTACATTTGATTTGAATAAAACTGGAGCGCAAAAGACCTGTAGCGGCTTAGTTGTCACCGTTACCGATATTGATCCTGATGATGGTTATAAATTTGATCATATAGAACAGAGCGGAGTTGCTGCAGGCAATGTAACTATTAATAATGCAGCAAAAACCGTTACCTATGCAGCAGATGTTACCGGTACTTCTTCTATCACTGCTGTATTCTCGGAAGTCGTTAGCAAAACATTTGAACTTGTTACTAACGCAAGTGACTTAGAAGAAGGCGCTGAAATCGTCATGACGAATAATGGTGTAACATATGCCATGGGGGCTCAAACTTCTAACAACCGTAGTACAACAGATGATTTTACAAAAAACGGGACAAGTACGACGGTTACTGTAGAGGAAGGTAGCGATGTTCAAATATTGACTTTAGGCAAGTCCAATGACCATTGGACTTTCTATGATAGCAATTTAGATGGCTACCTATACGCTGCAAGTAGCAGTAGTAACTACCTAAGGACACAAAGTTCGAACGATGCGAATGGAGAATGGGAAATTAGTATTACCGATGATGTGGCTACTATTGAAGCTCAGGGTACAAATACCAATAACCTATTGAAATATAATGGTAGTAATTTCATTTTCTCTTGCTATGGTTCAGGACAACAAGCTGTAAAGATTTTCCAAAAATCCACAGGTCCGACGATTTCCACATCAGGAACACTCACTACCTTCAACTATAACTTAGGAGAGGGGCCGAGTGCTTCACAAACCTTCACTGTTAGAGGAAGTAACCTAACCGGTAATCTTACTGTTACGGCTCCGGCAAACTATCAAGTTAGCCTGGATGGTAGTTCTTGGGCGGGTTCGCAAACATTAACCGCTACCGCAGGTAAAGTTAATAGCACAACTATCTATGTGCACCTCGTTGCGGGCCTCTCTGTCAATACCTACAATGGTAACATCACTATATCCGGAGGAGGTGCAACCGATAAGAATGTAGCCGTTAGTGGTTCTGTAACCATCGAGTGTACCACTCCTACTCTTGCGTTTGAAGGAAGTGTTTCTTCTGTGGATAAAGTGTTAGGTAGCGGTAAATTTACAATTGCAGCTTCGGCTACAGGCAACACATTAGGCGCTACAATCTCTTATAGCAGTAGTAATACAGACAAAGCAACTATTGATGAAAATACCGGTGAAGTAACTCTAGTTCAAGCTACCGGTAGTGGTTCGCCGGTTACTATCACGGCAACCTTAGCAGCTATAAATACAGGTGTAGCATGCCAAAATGAAGTAACAACTTCTTACACGTTAACTATCTACAATAAAGTGACTTGGCTGGTGAATGACGAAGAACATACGGCCGGTTCACCTGCTCCTACTACACGGACATTGCAGGGCGGGCAAATCACACAGTTGCCGAGCAATCCGGATGGTGCGTCTGTTTGTGGAGGCAAAGTGTTTATCGGTTGGACAGACCACGCAGTGATTGATCCGGTAGATGTTGTCCCAACACCGATGTATAAGAAAGTTAGCGACATGTCGAGTGTATACATCAATAGTAATAAGGAATTCTACGCGGTATTCGCTTCTGCAAGCGCTGCTGCAGGAAGTGGCAACTACTTGTTGGTAGCTTCCGATCCCGGTGAAGCAAACTGGGCTGGTGATTATCTGATTGCCTATGACGACGAGACTTTCGCGGATGGTCGAATTGGAGGCACGGATGCAGGTGGTATAGGAGCACAAGATGTGAGCGTTAACCCTGGCACAAACTTAAGTGGTACCACCGTGGATGGTACATGGGGAGACACATATAACGTTACTATCTCGAAAATCGGTAGTACCAACACGTATCTGTTACAAACGAAAGACGGAAAATATAATTATCGAACCGCAAATAATAATGGTCTGGATTGTTCGGCAAATGCCACAACGGCAGATGACTACCCACTAACCATAGAATTTCAGAGTGCCAGTGATATTGAAATATCAGTACCTGCAGGTCCTGTATTCCATTACAATCCAAGCGGATATTTTAGATTCTATAAAAATAGTGGACAAGAAGCTGTTTACTTGTACAAGAAAGATGGCGGAGGAACCACCTATTCCGACTACTCTACCGTTTGCGGAACATGTCTTCCTGCACCTACATCTCCAACGGTTACTCCAAAATCGGATAGAGCAACTATTACTTGGACAGCTGTTCCTGACGCAACAGGTTATACGGTGACATGCACCGGAGGAGTTACTAGTGTAGATGGCACAACCGCTACCATTACCGGTTTAGCAAGCGAAACAAGTTATGATTTCACGATTCGGTCCCAAGGTAGCGATCCCTATTCTTGCTTCCCTGCATACCATGGCTCGTTTACCACAACGCCTTGTGAAGATTCGCCAGTATTAGGTATCGTTACTGTTACTACGACGACTGCTACCATTACTTGGACGTGCGAGGCCGCCACTGCAACCATCCGCGTATATGAAGATGCGGAATGCAACACGCAAGTTGGTTCAGACCACACATCTTGTACTTCACCTTATACGGTTAATGCTTTGACGAGTAATACTACCTACTATTATAAAGTATGGGCTGGAGGTACGTGTGTATCCGCATTAGGTTCATTCACAACAGAAGAGATCAAGTTGGATATTGCAGAATGGCAGACAGATGCTGTAGTCGTTAGTTTCAATGGTGATGCTGATTTAACGCTCACGACCTTTACCGAAGAGACGCATGGTGACCCGCATGCTAACGTAGCTGACGATATCTTCTTTAGCAAGTATTTCGAGGCGGCAGCAAGCGTAAAGTTATTAGCAATATTTAATGGTACCTTAAATACCGTTGACCTCTCCAACTACAAATTAGGTCAGGCGCAAGCCGGTAAAGGTACCTCTGAAACACCCGCCTTTTCATTCACGAAATTCTCTGACATTACAAAAAAATCAGGAGAGCACTTAACTGCGGATGAGTTAGAGCTTCAATCTAATGAGGAGTTAATCCTTATTACATACACAGCTGCTAGTGAGGATGATGAAATCATAGCCTGCGCACGCGACGATGAAGAACATTCTAAATTCAGCACATACATCCGTATTTCTTCTCCGGAACTCAAATTCAACGGAGATGATGGCATCATGTTATTAAATCCCGATGGAGACCCGATTGACTTAATCGGCGCAGGAACCAAAGCTGGAGGTTTAACTCGTTTAGGTGCTAGTTTTGAGTCCTTCTCAAGCGGATATGATCATAATGGCTTTATGGATCAGCCGGGCGGATGGTACACCACCGAGGGATATCAGGCCAACACGGACAATACAGAGACATTCCCCTATGCGCTTTCTACCAACCGCTGTCTGCTAATCCGCCGAAAGTTTGTTAAGTCTGGCCATGCTGCTGTAGCACTAAACGCCACCGATTTCGTCACATTAAGCGCATACTCCTATGATGCTGATGAGGATGGTACGCCGGAGGATTATGAAGGCGAATGGAAGGGCGTACAAATTCCCGGATCTACTACGGTTTACCCATATGCCGCTATGTCAAATTCATGTACAGGATTTGCAGTCGTAGGTGGATATAACTACAACGACTACTATATCGATTTTGAACCAGTAGGCGGTTCTACTACTTTTGACGACCTCAAGAGCAGCCCGTTTGATGGCACGTATGTCATTCCTGTCGCCGAGTTGTACGACAAAGCATGTACTATGGTACGCATCGAGCTCAAGGATGGCAGTGACAACTTGGTTATCCGCAAAGATGTCAAAGTTCCTATTATGATTACGGGTGATAAGAATACCACTGACGACATATTCCATACTCACTACAAAGATGCTACTATTTGTCGCGCTTGTGATGTGGTAGTCCTGAGTGGAGGTACATTAACAAAAGCTGCAGACGGAACAACGAATGATATTGACGAAGTACGTGATCTAAAGATATATCAGGGTGGTAAATTGATTGTACCAAGCGAGACGAATTATACAGTTAATACCCTTGCATTCCGTCGTCAAGAAGATGCTGTTTCTTCTGCAAATATTCAAGGCAACATAACGGTTAATGAGACGGATGGTGTTTATTTTGACATGCGTGTTGATCCGACAAATTGGCACTATTTCTCGTTGCCATATGATTGCAATGTAAGCGATATCACCTTCTCTACCGGTGACCCGGCAACCCTTGGTACAGACTACTTAATCAAATGGTATGATGGTGCGAAACGTGCCGCAACGCAGGCCGGTGGTTGCTGGGAGATGGTACCTGCCGGGGCTACTCTCAAGAAGGGTCTGGGATATATCTTTGCGCTTCCAGGAGATGGAAAGGTGAAGAAAGAATTCCGCTTCCCGATGTCCAATACCATTATCAACCAAGAGAAGGATCCTGCAGGTAAAGATGTTTCCGGCATCTATGCGTACGGTGGAGATAAGAGTATGACCGAAGTACGTGCCAACCACAGAGGCTGGAACTTATTGGGTAATCCTTACTTGCTTTCTTACACATCCGATATCGCAGACCCGATAATGACCGGCTATATTGTGGAAGACCATAGTACCGATCCTTGGGATGGTCATTATAAGTTTGCAGAAGACTCGCGTTCTACTTTACGTTATATCGTTGAACCTCAGGATAATGGATGGTCAGAATATAAACAAAAGGCTATTATTGATTATTCTATGAAGCCGTTCACCTGCTATTTTGTGCAAGTAGGAGGCAATCCGAGTGATGAACAGGGAGTGCATTTCAACCTGGCTAAAGTTAACCGCAGTCCTGTACGCCGCGCGCCGGAGGAATATGAAGACGTAGAAGACACTCACCCCGTTTGGTGTGCAGTTGATCTGACGAACTCGAAAGGCGAACAAGATGAGACGACGCTGCTGATCTCCAATGATTTCACGGATGATTACGACATCATGAACGACTTGGTGAAGATGCGTGGCGATTATTACCAATACGCACAAATCACCACCAAACCGGTTTTGGCAAGCCGAAACAATGAAGGAGAGATGGCATTCAATGCACTCCCCGACTCCAGTGCGGTAGCGGGTGTTCCGTTGAATTTCTTCTCCGCTTATTCCGGCTCTTACACTATCGCATACAACAATAAGTTTGATCGCGACAATGAGGTAAAGGAAGTGAAGTTGCTCGATGCGAAAACCAATAAATGGTATGACCTGATGAGCGCACCATATGAGTTCACTTCCGACCGTGTGAACAATACTGATCGTTTCGTTCTGTCTGTTCGCGTTGAGCGCAAACAGAAACAAATCGCTACAGGACTGGACGATATCGGCGCGTATAAGGGTGACAAACCGAGAAAAGTACTTCTTAACGACCACGTCTATATCCAGCGTGGCGGTGCGATCTACGATGTAACGGGCAAAGAAGTGTTTAACTTTTAATACAGGAGGAAGAGCACTATGAACCCCGTACAAATAGTTAAATATAAACAGCGGAAGAAACTCATTATCGGTTTGGGAGTCGTCTTTGGCGGCCTATGGTTGCTGTTGGTTTTCTATTGGTTAACCGGCAATAAACAAACTATTCCGTCCGTTCCTGCTGCACAGGTAACCGTTCATGCACCTTCGCCTGTAGCGACGGGAAGTACGCCTGCGGCGACCTTCCGCAGTTCGCGCAGAGTAGCTCCGCTGATCCATCACAGTGCGGCAACACCATCATGGTCGTACGTTCAGAGTGCGCCCAAAGCAACGATGGGAAGTACGTCCATACGTATCCATCTGACGAGCAGCGCAACAGTGCACTCCATCGGCGGTGGAGGTGGTGGAGGCGCACTTTATACCACCAGCGGAGGCGGTAACAGCGGGAAAGGTATTCGTACTACTTCTTCGTCTATCAGTTTCGGAGGAAACTTGGTTGCACTCTCTGCTTCGACGGCTATCACTTCACCCGGAGCCAAAGAGGCTAGCAGCCTTGCTTCTACGACCGCGGTATCCGGAAGCCTAGAGAGACCGGGTCGCATAAAGACAGTAAACGGTGACCCGAAGGATCCATTCTTGGACCCGGTGGGCGATGTAGCATGGGGATGGATGCTACTACTTACCATTGCTTGGTGCGTACGAGTCCGCCTAAGCAAACGGCAATAATATAGAAAGGATAGAGGAACTCCAATAGCAAAGCTATGGAGAGATTTGAGATTTGAGATTCGAGATTTGAGATTCGAGATTTTTGCTCCCTCATTTGCCGCTGGCGGATGAGGGAGTACTCTATCGGGAACTTGATCAGTATGATCAAGGGACAGAGGATTTGAAGGAGGTTGACTGCTACGACCAAAGCGCCGCAACGGATGATGTCCGGGTCGGTGTATTTGGGTGCTTTACCCGCCCATCGCATTCGTTGGCGGAAGAACGCACGCCACGTGGAGGCAGGACGGACGACGGCGGTGAAGTCGGGTTCGTCGATGACGGAGATCTTGTAGCCGCGTTTTTTCATGGCTTCCAAGAGAAACATATCATCGCCGGATGGGATTTCCGGATGGAGGTCTGGTTCACAGGCAAGCCATGCTTCGCGACGGACGATGAGGTTCGCACCGGAACACATGACGGCATGACCTGCTTTAGCCGTGCGCATGGTTAACTCCTGGATAGCGGCGTATTCGGCAATCTGTAAGCCCCCTCCGACTCCCCCCTGAAGGGGGAGAGAAACCATGCGGAGGGGAAGGATGATGAGGTCGGCGTTTGGTATTAGACCGCCTTGCTGTAAGACCGTTTCACTGTAAGACCGCTGCGCTGTAAGACCGGCGCGATGCGCCTGTAGGATAGGCGGCCAAAGGACGTCGTCATCGTGGAGCCAGACGTATTCGGTAGTGGCGGCGTGAATGAGTTTGGAGAGGGCGTGTTTTTTGCCCATATTGTCATCATTGATGCCCTTTTTGGGGGTGATATGGGTAACCGACGGCATCTGTTTCTCGTACTGACACTGTCTGTCGTTGCCGTGTCGTTGCCGTGTCGTTACCGTGTGAACCTCTACAAACTCAGGAAAACTCTTCGCAATACATCCCTGTTCCTGTTCAGAAACGGGAAAATCCGCACACATCAGCGCCATCGCCATTCGGTGGTCGTTACGGACTTCGTGGAGCCGGACGGCTTCGAGACGGTCGGATTCTTTAAAACGGAGACGGTCGGTACCTGTGGCGCGGAGGGTGATGCCGAGGCGTTCACAGGTGAGGGCGATTGCCGGATAGAGGTCGGGAATTCTCTCAAAATTGAGAGAGACCGCCTTCGGCTGACGGATTAAAGACCGCCCTGCGGGCTGACAGACCGCTTCGCTGACAGACCGAATTACTGCCCCATTTTCTACAAACTCCGTTTGGACGCCGAAGTGGGTGGCGTAGAGGTCTGCGACGATGCGGTCGCCTTGGAGGGAGTCGGGTTTGAGGCCTTCGAGGAGTAACTCGCCGCCATGAATAGCGATGTACTCGTACCAGAAGGCAGCGGAAGACCAGTCGGGTTCTAACAGACCGGCTACGCCTGTAAGACCGCTTCGCTGTAAGACCGTTTCACTGTAAGACCGCTCACGTAGTTCGCTGTAAGATTCCCTTATGCGGCGGCTCATGGTGATATAGGGAGATTCGTCGGGAGAGACGGGGATGGGTTCTCCGTGGAGAATGAGAGCAGAGGTGGTTTGGGTCGTGGGTGCCCCATTACGCTCCATAAGACGCGGGTCACCGGTGAGGGTGATTGGTGCGCCCGGGTAACATTTGGCGATATGGACTTGCAAGAAGCGGAGGGCGGTACCGCAGTTTTTCAAAGAGAGCCCCAAGCCCCCCTCGGTCCCCCCATGAAGGGGGGAAGAAGGAGAAGATGCATATGCTTCAGGCGTGCCGAAGATGTCACGGATTTGTTGAAGGGCGTCATGAAGGACGATGACATCGTCCGGCATATCCGAAGAGACCCGCATAAGCGGATCTCCATGGATAGCCTGCAATAGAAGGATTCTATTGGCTATAGATTTAGAAATTGGCAAATGAATATGTACCATTTGGTCATTTACCATGTACCATTTATTGAATCATTTAGCCATTTTAATTGACATCGGGTAGCGGCGAGTAGTCGCGGGAGTAACGGAGATGTTGCTCAACGTAGCCTTCCGTGAAGTCAATCTTGACGTCGGTGATGTTGCCTTCCGCGTCACGAACGGCGGTATAGACGGGGTTCACGAAACCTTTGTAGGGCGCGAGGTTGAGTTTCTTATAGCGCTCCAAGACTTCTTTATGGAGGTCTTTGTTGACCTTGACCGCGTATTTCTCCACCATCTCTTTGGCGGCCGCGTAGTCGCCTTCGGAAGTGATGCGCTGGATCTCCGCGAGGAGTTCGCCGTATAGACGACGCAGCCCTTCGTAGTCATTGATCTGCAAGTAGTGTTTACCATTGCGGACGATGATCTCCACCTCTTTATTGGTGGCGTGCTCATAGACCCAGTTGGCAATGAGTTGGCGGTTACGCATATGCGCCTCCTCGATGTCTTTTCCCGGTTCGATACGTACGAGTTGGGTCATGAGGCCGTTCATCTGCTGCTGGTAATAGCCGGCTTTGTATGCCTCTGCGTTGGGAAGAAGACCCAGTTCAACCAGTTTCGGATCACCGAGGAAATAAAGACCGAAGAGATCTGCACGGGCTTCTTCGATGGTGGAGGCGTGCTCCTTGAGGGCATCCTTGGTCACTCCCGGCAGGAGTTTGCCGGAACCATGACCGACACACTCATGGAGGTCGGTATGGAGGTCGCCGCAGAGGGCACCGTATTTCTCATAGAGGCTGCGGATCTCATCGTCTATCATGAACTCCTCGTTGAAGCCGTTACCCTTCGCCGCCTCGTTATAGGCGTGCATGAGGTTATCGATAGTAACGGATTTGGAGCCGTACTCTTTGCGAATCCAGTTGGCGTTCGGCAGGTTGATGCCGATAGGCGTCGCAGGATAACAATCACCGGCAAGGATAGCTGCGGTGATAACTTTGGCGGTAACTCCTTTAACCTCCTCTTTCTTGTATTTGGGATCGGTCGTCGAGTGGTCCTCAAACCACTGTGCGTTGGAAGAGATGAGTTGGGTGCGCTTGGTAGCAGCGAGGTCTTTGAAGTTGACCATAGACTCCCATGTACCGGTGATGCCGAGCGGGTCAGAATAGGTCTCGGTGAAGCCGTTGACGTAGTCCACGCGGCTGTCGAGATCCTTGACCCAGGCGATGCAGTACTCGTTGAAAGTCTTGAGGTCACCCGTTTCGTTGAAAGATATCATCTTCTCGATAGCCAGTTTCTGGGCATCGTTTTCCGCATATTGGAGAGCTTGCTTGAGCCAATAAACGACGTGTTCGAGGGCTTCTCCATAAAGGCCACCCACCTTATAGACACGCTCCACAATCTCGCCGTTTTCGTTCTTGACGAGTTGCGAGTTGAGACCGATCCACATGGGTTCAGGGCTGTCATCTTTGTGCGCTGCATACCATGCCTCCGCCTCGGCTTGGGTTACTCCTTCACCGTAGTAATTGCCGGCAGAGTTAGCCACGAGATCGACGCCATCCTGGGCGGTCGTACGCTTCGGCATAACCGTCGGATCAAACATGACAGGGAGGATAGCCGGGTCGTAGGTCACACCTGCTTCAGCACAAGCGTTTACGAACCACTCCTGACTGAACTCCGGCATGAACTTATCCTCGGAATAGTGATGGTGAATGCCGTTGGAGAACCAGACACGTTTAAGGTATTTCTCGAAGAATAGAAACTCTACAGAGTTTCGCATTTGCTCGTTTTCGGGTTTTCTCATTTGCTCATAGAGCGCTTCCAGCGTACGACGGATACGGAGGTTGTAACGTCCGTTCTGGTCAAAAAGGATGTCGCGCCCCCAGAGGGCAGCCTCTGAGAGACAATACACGAGCTGCTTCTGCTGCAGGGTTAATGAATCGAACTCCGGCACATCGTACCGAAGGATTTCCAGGTCATAAAACTTATCCACGTTGTATTGGAAAGCAGATTGCTGCTTTGGCTGGCAAGCACAAAGCACCGCAGCCCAAAGCAGCAATATTTGATATTTGATATTTGACATTTGATAATGGGAATTTATATTCTCTCAAGTACGGTCTTGACCAATTCTTTGATGCGGGGTTTGTAGTCGGTATTGGCAGCTTCGATCTTCCGCTGTGCGATGACGCAGCAGACAGTCATAGCGCGGTGTCCCATATGAAGGGCGAGGCCGGCGATACACGAACCTTCCATCTCGTAGTTCGTGATCCGCTGTCCCTCATAACGGAAAGCGGTGATCTTCTCATTGATGTCCGGCACGGCGAGATCAACACGGAGGACACGTCCTTGCGGGCCGTAAAAACCATTCGCAGCGATGGTACATCCGCGCATCATATCGTCGCGCGCTATACGATCCACGAGTTCGGGATTAGCGGCTACGACATAGGGAACGGCTGCTTTCTTGGGATAACCAGTGAACTCCACAAACGCCTTCTCAAAACCGAGGTCAGCAATCTTATCGCGGTCATGATAGAAAGCGAGCACACCGTCGAAACCGATGGATTTTTGCGAAACGAGGAAGGTACCCAGAGGGATATCCTCCTGCATGCCGCCACACGTACCGATCCGTACGATGTCGAGGCAACGCTTGGTCTGTTTCTCCGTACGGGTAGCGAAATCGATATTCGCGAGGGCGTCAATCTCATTCATGACGATGTCGCAGTTGTCGGTTCCGATACCGGTAGAGATACAGGATATACGTTTGCCCTGGAACTTACCGGTGATAGTATGGAACTCACGGGATTGAACGTTACACTCGATAGATCCTTCATCAAAGAAAGAAGCTACCATGTTTACACGGTCCTGGTCACCGACGAGGATCACTTTATCTGCCAAGAACTCGGGTTTCAAGTGCAGATGGAACGCAGAACCATCGGCATTGATGATTAACTGCGATGCTGGAAAAACTTTACTCATAGTATTAAATTTTAATGTACGATTAATCAAATTATTTTAGGCTTCTCCGCCGGTGAAGGTGAGGGGAAGGGTGGAGCCATGAGTGGGAGCTCCGATCGGGTTGATCGTACCGAATTTCTGCTCATACTGGCCAATGTTATTCTGCAGTGCGCCGAGGATTTTCTTTGCCTGATCCGGCGTTACCACAACGCGTGCGACTACATTCGCCTGCTGAATACCGGGCATGAGTTGCGCGAAATCGAGAACGAACTCCGTAGGAGTATGCGCTATGAGCGCGAGGTTTGCAAACACGCCCTGTGCTTTATCGGGGGCGATGTTGATTTTCAATTCTTGCTTTTCCATATTATTTATCGTTAAAGAGTTAAAAAGTTAAAATGGTTTTCTCTCCAAGAAAACGTTATACAGTTACCATTTGTTGCTTCTTTTGGGGAGAATAAGCATCCAGAGGTTGATGAGGGGCAGGACGATATCGAACCAAAGGATGCTGAACATATTAAATCCTTTCAGTCCCATCCGGCGGGCAGATATATTGATCACCGCCGTCTGGATGATCCAGCGGAGGGCAAATAGCCCCAAAGCGAGGAGAAGGACAAAAACCCCTCCCTGCCCCTCCCCACAAGGGAGGGAGTAAAGATAATATATAATTGCTCCTAATACTGTGGCGTAGAAGAGGCCACGTGTGATGGGTTCGAACGCCAAGCGGGCTTTGGTCTCCGGTCTATAGGAAGGCGAGACGGAGAGATGGCGGCGTTTCTGTTGCAGCCATTCGCGGAGATTCGTTTTTGCGAGCGACCATACATAACTATTGCGGGACAGGACGACGGCGGTGTTCTGAGGCGTCGCTACACGATTGACGAAGAGATCATCGTCTCCGGCTATGTTGGTCATCAGATGGGTGAAGCCACCCGACTCAAAGAAGAGTTCTTTGCGGTACGCCAAGTTCCGCCCGACGCCCATATAGGGATGTCCGCAGAGGGCTGCTCCCAAATAATGGAGTCCGTTAAAGAGGGTATCAAAACGCACAAGGCGGTTGATATGTCCTTTCGTACAGAAATAGGGGCTGAAGCCAAGGACGATTTGGGCGGGCTGTTCGCCATTAGCCATTGGCTGTTGGCCTTCAAATCCTGCCATCATCTCATGAATCCAATGATTGCTTTCGGGCACACAATCGGCGTCGGTCAGCAGGAGGTAGTCGTACTTCGCTGCTTTTGCTCCCAGCGTAAGGGCCAGTTTCTTCGTAGAACGCACCCTTGCGCCGTAAGGCACAAAGGTCATGCGCAAACGCGGGTCATTGACCATATAACTCTCCACGATAGCGCGTGTCTCATCTTCGGAGCCATCGTCCACGACGATCACCTCGTAGGTAGGCCAGTCCTGAGAAAGGAGCGCCTGGAGGTATTGGGAGAGATTGTATCTCTCGTTATGGGCGGCAATTATTACGGAAACACCCGGTTTTTCCGCAGAGTTGTTAGCCGTTTGCTTTTGGCTATTAGCTTTTTTATCTCTGCGGATGAGGCGAGCGGGGGCGGCCATGTAGCGGGCATAGAAATAGAGTTGCGCTAAAAAGAGCAATCCCAGTGCACCCAGCAATACATAATCGGTGGTATTTAAATCCAGAACGAGCATCCTCTATTACGAAACGATTTTGATCTTGTAAGTATGGGTAGAAGAACCATCTTCCGCCTTGACGGTAATGATCCAAGGCTTACCGTTGATCTCGCCGGGGACGACGGTCATTTCGGAGTTATCCAGTTTGCGGCCGTTGAACTTCGCCTTGTAGCCCTTGATATTCGTAAGCGTACCGATGCCACGGAAGGCTTGGATAGCTATTGACTCTTTGCTATTAGCCTTTAGCTTAAACGTTTGCACCTTCTCCGTATTGGGGTTGAACGCTTTCCATTCTTCACCGTTGATGACGATTTTGTCGATTTTGGAGGAATAGATCAGCTCTACATCATCGACATAGAGGGCGTTGCCATCGTAGAGTCCGTCGTTCGCACGGAAAGCGGGATAGTTACCGGCAGAGAAGATGACATTACACATCGTCGGTTTGGCGTCCGACTTGTAGAAAACAGGCACTTTGAGCAGCGTCCATTCGTCGTATTTGGCGCGGGTCCGCAGCCATCCTTCAGCCACCTGCTTGCCTGCCTGATCGGTGGTACACTCATTGCCATCGGTAGCCAGACGGATATCGGACTCCTCGTTCGTACGCTCGGTATAAGTACATCCGCCTTTCTTATTCTTATATTCGCTACCTTTTGCGGTACCCACCCACGAATAGTAGAGCAGATGAAAATCCTCTTTGTCGGTATGCGGCCCCACGCGCTTGACCCAAACGGCCATGGTATCCGGACGATGCTTCCACACAATGCCTCCTTCAGTGCCCGCGGTAGCTCCATTGACATTCAAGCCCTTGAGGAACTGCCAGGGATAGCCAAGGGACATATAACCCGGTCCGGTGGCGCCTATCTTGAGTTTGGGGATGCCCACAAACCGATCCACCACATAGGCACAATACCCGGTGCGTCCGGGTTTCCGATACATAAATGTAAATTTCTGTCCTACCTGATTCACATTGCTGCCATGCCAGTCCTTGAGTTGCGGATCATCCTTGAATTTATCCGACCAGTTCTCAAAATGCGGGTCCGGCAACTGCTGTGCTTGCACGGCAATCATGGCACCTAACGCCAGTAAGACTAATAACGATTTCTTCATTTTAAACCTATTTTTCCATTTTCGCCGCAAAGGTACTAAAAAAAAACGACATATGCAAGAAAAATCAAAGATTTTTTGGACAGAGGACAGAGGACAATGGACAATGGACAAAAAAAATAGGCCACTCGTGCGAGTGACCTATTGTCAGAGATCCAGCAATTACTTGCATTTAACTTCATGGTCATAACCCATTGCTGCCATAGTTGCCTCCAATGCATCCTCTACAGCGTCACAATCATCAAGACCAGCGCTCTTGTTCAACTCAACTTTCGTAGTCTCTTTAGTTACTTGGTCAGTACATTTACATTTCTTTTTACAAGAAGTAAAAGTGCAAGCAGCTACGAGAACTGCAGCCAGGAATAATACCTTTTTCATTGTAGTAAAAATTTATTGTTAATAAAAAAAATAATTGTTCGTAAACAAAATCGGCGGCAAAGGTACAACTAATATTTGATATACGCAAATATTTTAGCAAAAATTTTACATTTTTATGCGTTTTTTCAATATTTCGTACACTTTATGTACCGGAAATCCCATTACATTGAAGTAAGAACCGTGCATGGATGTACATGCCACATATCCGATCCACTCCTGTACGCCATAGGAGCCGGCTTTATCAAACGGGCGGTATTTGGCGACGTAATAGCGGATCTCTTCGTCGGAGAGTTCAGCAAAAGTAACGTCGGTCTTGTCCACTATTGTCTCCATCTCTCTCCCCTTTTCAGCAAAGGTGACAGCCGTGAAGACCTGATGCGTTTTGCCGCTCAGGGCACGAAGCATAGCGAAAGCTTCGGCTTCGTCATGTGGTTTGCCAAGCATGTGTCCGTCGAGCCAGACGATGGTATCGGCGGTAATGAGGAGTTGGTTTTCGGTAAGGTTAGGCGCGTACGCCTGCGCTTTCGCGCGCGAGATATAATAAGGAATATCGCCGGCCTTGAGATCAGCAGGATAAGACTCATCGGCATCAATCGTGATTGCCGTAAAGGGTATATCTAAACCTTCGAGCAGCGCACGCCTTCTTGGCGATGCGCTGCCCAGCAGTATATCATATTTTATATTTGACATTTGAGATTTGAGATTTAGAAGAGATCCAATTGGGTGTCGGCGGGCTTTTCGAAGGTCATCTTGACGCCTTCGACCTCAATGGAGTCATTTACTATTTGTCCATTTACCATTTGATCATTTATTGGATCATTGGACATTGTGTCATTCTCCTCCGGCTCTTGTTCTTCCAACTCCGGTTCTTCAATTACTGGCTCGGGTGTGATGTCTTCGAAAGAGGCAATCTCGAGGGTGGATATACGTTTGCCTTTCGCCTTGGCGGATTTCTCGTCAATGAAATCCTCCATGACGATATCGAGGTCGGGTTTGTTTTCATCCGCGAAATGTACCCGGAAAGTAGCTTCCGCTTGATCAGAGAGAAGGACGATACGGGAGTCCTTGTCTTCGCCTAACATTGACTGGATCTTCGCATTCGCGTCATCCAGTTTGAAACGCTTGCCGTAGTAATACTTGAGTTCGCCGTTCCATTGGATGAGCGACCATACCTTATCGGCATCGAGTTTCTCAATACGAAGGATATTATCCTCAAAATGCGCCGTAAGATCAAAGGTCGTGGTGTAATAATCGCCGTCGGTGGTGATGACGAGGATGCGGTCCTCGTCCCAGAACTCGCCGAGATAGATTCCGTGTTCGTCGTAGTTGACGCGCAACACGTCGGCATCGAACCACACCTTGCGTCCGCCGAGGGTCGAATGGCCTTTCTGCTTAAGCGTAATAGATTTGACTTCAAACTTAGTCAGCACATTTCCCCGTGCCGTACGGGACTTTACCGCCAGTTCGGAGAGATCCTTGCAGACCTCGAGTTTTTTGAGATGCAACTGCGGTTTGAGCGTCACCTTGATCACCTCCGCCTCGCCGTTAGGGTTCGCCGTGAAATAGACGATTTTCGATCCGGGTTTGCCTTGGGTCAAATCGTATTCCTTATCTTTCGCCACCCCGGTGACGTTGAAGCGCTTCATGAAATAGGTGCCCTTCTTGCCATCGCGATAGACGACATTATAGACAGTGCGTTCGTCGCCACGCTGAAAGACCGCTATATGAAGGATGTCCGTTCCGACGAAGAGTTTATCCGCGACCTTCATGACCTTATACCGTCCGTCCTTATGGAAGACGATGATATCATCGATATCGGAGCAATCGAAGAGGTACTCATCTTTCTTGAGTCCCGTTCCCACGAAGCCTTCCTCGCGATTGATATAGAGTTTTTCGTTATTCTCCACCACCGCCTTAACGTTGATCGCGCCAAAATTGCGCACCTCGGTGCGACGCGGGTACGCCTCGCCGTACTTGGCTTTGAGCATCTCAAACCAAGCGATCGTATAATCCGTAAGATGATTGAGATTCTTGATACAAGCCTTGATCTTCTTCTCCAGTTCCTTCATCAGTTCGTCCGCTTTCTTGGAGTCGAACTTGGTGATACGAATCATGCGGATGTCGAATAGCTTCTCGATATCCTCGGTGCGTACCTCTCGGATGAGTTGCGGTTTGAAGGGCGTGAGGGCTTGATCCACGAACTCGATGAGTTTCTCCTTGTCCGGCGCAGTCTCATAGCCTTCCTGCTTATAGATGCGATTCTCAATAAAGATTTTCTCCAGCGAGGTATAGAAATACTTCTCCTCCAACTCGGCTTTCTCGATCTCCAGCTCCCATTTGAGCAGCGATTTGGTATTATCGCACGAAAGCTTAAGCAGATTGCTGACGGTGGTGAAGATCGGTTTTTTATTCTCCACGACACAGCAGTTAGGAGATATATTGACCTCGCAATCCGTGAAGGCATAGAGGGCATCGATGGCTTTGTCGGACGACGAGCCCGGAGCCAGCTGCACTACGATGCGCGCCGTATCCGCCGTAAAATCGTCAATCTTCTTGATTTTGATTTTGCCTTTCTGGTTCGCCTTGAGGATCGTCTCTATGATCTTGGAGGTCGTGGTCCCATACGGGATCTCGGTGATGACAAGGGTTTTGTTGTCATCCGCCTTGGTGATACGCGCCCGGATTTTCACCGAGCCGCCTCGCTCTCCGTCGTTATAGCGGGTGACATCAATGACGCCGCCCGTGGGGAAATCCGGGAAGAGAGAGAAATCCTGGTTACGCAGATACGCCAACGAAGCATCACAGAGTTCATTGAAATTATGCGGCAGGATCTTGGAATTCAGACCCACCGCAATACCTTCTACGCCTTGCGCCAGAAGGAGCGGGAACTTAACCGGCAGATGAATCGGCTCGTTCTTACGTCCGTCATAGGACTTCATCCACTCGGTCGTCTTGGGATTGAAAACCGTCTCGAGGGCGAACTTGGAAAGCCGCGCCTCTATATAACGGGGAGCCGCAGCTCCATCGCCGGTAAGAATATTTCCCCAGTTACCCTGACAATCGATGAGCAGATCTTTCTGCCCGAGCTGAACGAGGGCATCGCCGATAGAGGCATCGCCGTGAGGATGGTATTGCATGGTCTGACCGACGATATTGGCAACCTTGTTGTACTTGCCGTCATCGACCGTCTTCATGGCATGTAAAATGCGGCGCTGTACCGGCTTGAGACCATCCTCAATCGCCGGTACAGCACGTTCCAATATCACATACGAAGCATAATCCAGGAACCAGTCCTGGTACATGCCGGTAAGATGATACTTTACAGCATCATTAAATCCCCCTTGGCCCGCCATGCCTCAGTTACGCTTTCTTGTTGATAAAGATATAAGCGAAGATACCTGCCACTTCGAGTACCATAGCGCTGACGAGCAGCCAGTTCTCAGGAACAGCAAACTTATACATCACGAGGCAGAGAACGCCCAGCAAAATGAGCACAACGCCCAAATACTTCTTAAATCCGTCCATTTTCAGTTATCAGTTTTCAGTTATCAGTATTCCGTTTTTTGAAACCGGCTGCAAAGTTACGAAAAAAATTGGATATATGCAAATTTAATTGTTATTTTGCAGCATTTTCTTGAATAGCAGTCTTGATTAAGGGCACTAATTCGGTATTATCATGCCATCCGGAGAAACTCGGGGCCCCTGCGCCGATCGCAAAAACAGGCACTGCGTGCGCCGAGTGTGCACGAGTCGTCCAGCCGACATGTGCTTTCTTATCGAGCAGCGCTATTCCGGCATCGCCTAAGCTGTTGATGGTTTTATACATGGTTTTGACGTCTTTGGACTTATGCTTGCACGCCGCTTTATAAGCCGCTTTGAGTTCGCACTCTTCCTCCGCCGTTATTTTGACTGTATTCCAAAATCCGAGTTGCTCGCGATAGATAGTCTGCACTTGTTTCCACGTCGGTTTCTTATTCTCTTTGAACAGGTTCTGGAAGAGATCCGAGAGCACCCATGCGGAGCATTGCTGGTTCTTGAGTTGGTCCAGATAGAGCGTATAATCGCTATTGCCGAGCGCCATACCGCCTGTCTCATGATCGGCGGTGACAAGGATGAGCGTCTCGTCGGGATGAGCGAGGTAGAACTCATACGCTACCCGCATCGCCTCATCCATATCCCAGACCTCGCCGATGGAGGTAGCCGCATCATCGCTATGGCAGGCATAATCGATCATACCGCCCTCCACCATCATGAAGAAACGGTCATAGCGGGCGCTCAAGAAAGGAATAGCGGTGCTCACGATCTGCGTAAGAGTCAGATCTCCCTCCTTGCGATCAATCGCATAAGGCAGGTTATCGCCATGCTTAGGTCCCTGATCATCGGTTGACTGAACGAGAATCATTTTTTTGCAATCCATATTTGCCTGTGCTTCCGCGTAGCCATGTGCGATGGTATAGTCTGCTTGCTCGGCAAGGCGGTATAGATTGACGGACTTGTCGTCCTTTTTACCCTGCGGGTAATGGAAACCGGCTCCGCCAAAGAAATCAAAATTACTCTCCGCCAACTGCTGACCTATCTCGTAGTACATTCCGCGTTCGGGCACATGGCCGTAGAAAGCACCCGGCGTAGCATGGTCAATCGCAACGGTCGTCATGATGCCGACCCCCCATCCTTGCGCCTTCAGTTCCTCGGCGATGGTAGTGAGTCGGGCACTGTCCTGATCGAGCCCCAACATTCCGTTTTTGGTCTTCGTGCCAGTCGCCAGACATGTACCTGCCGCCGCCGAATCGGTGATACCGTTGGATTTAGAGAAGGTCGAAGCATGGCCGCTATACGGGAAAGTGGTCATGAGCGTCTGGACGCGCCCCAGGGGAACACCCTGGAGAGCCGAGCGGTACATCTCAGCCGAGAGGACCTGATTATCCCCCATTCCATCACCGATGAAATAGAAGACATACTTCAGTTCCGCAGATACGGATAAATAAAAGACTAAAGATAAAAGACAAAAGACAAGTCGTTTCATACTATTATTGTTTTTTTTGTTTTTTAGCAGATTGACGCTGACGTTTGCGTTTGCGGGCTTCACGGCGTTTTTGCGCCTGATGCGCTTCCCGCTCTTCCAGCGTCATATGAGGCGGCGGTTCGATACCCTGCTCACGCAGACGCTGGTCCTGGATCTCCTGCTGATGCTCAATCATCCGTTCTTTCTCCTCGCGCTTGAGCGATTCCACCTCGGCATTTGCCAAGGGCTCGTGCGCCAACAGATCCTCGTAGATAAGAAGCGTCGCCCAAGCATCCGTTGAAGCGTACCGCGCTTGTTCTGGCGTGAGGTGCGAGTTCTCCCAGTTGGTCAACTGCTGCGATTTGGAGATCTTCTTTCCGAAACAGATAGCGAAAATCTTCTGCAACCCCAGATCGAGGATGCCATACCGCGCCACCATGGACTGGATGTCAATACAATTGGCCGGCGTGAAATTACGGCGGCGGCGAAGACCATTGATATCATCCTTGAAGGCGAGCCCCACTTTGCAAATAGCCGGGTTGGCAAAAATATCCGCAAGGGCTTGCGGCATACCGATATGCGTGAGGCGGAAGAGATAACAACGCTCGTGGGTGGCTATCTGGACCAACGCCGTCGGGTAATGAATACCGCGCTGAAAACTCGGCCGCGACTCCGTATCCACGCCCAACACCGGCTGTGCGCTCAGATAAGCCACCGCCTCCTGTATCTGTTCCTCCTTATCGACGACGATCACTTCGCCCTCAAAAGCGGCCACCGGCATCCATTGGAGGAGGTCCTTGTTAATATGATGTATTGGGTATGGCATGTAATGCGCGTAAAACAGCTAATAGTTTTTGTCCCCAATGCGCATCGAACGCTTCGCGGCATAGTACCACGGCATCGTGCATGATGGGTTGCTCGCCCGTCTGGAAAGCCGCAGCCAGGTCCTTGAGTTCCTGATAGATATCGGCGATTCCTTCGGATATATAGGCAGTCTGGACCTCGTCGGTATAAACACCCTGATCGACGAAGACGTCGAGATACGCATCGTCCGCTCCTAATAATTCGCGTACGCCCACGAGCACGTAGTTATAATCCGTCTCGGTAACAAACCGCTGGGGCTCGTCCTCCATCATCGTCTCTTCGCGGGCAACCAGCCGCGTACGGAGATACAGAACCGGCAATAAACGCAATGCTTGCTCAATCCACTCGGCGCGATCGTGCTCCGAGGCCTTCTCCACCAGCAGACAAGTCTGCGCCGCTGCCGTCACAAAAGCGATGGTCGATTCCTGATAAACAAAGCTTTCCATGTATATTTTTCTAAAAAATCGTGCAAAGTTAGTAAAAATTTTGCATATATGCAATTTTTTTTGTACCTTTGTGCCAAATTTACGAAAAATTATTGATTTATGAAAGTAATTAACCTTTCCGAGCAGAACAGTGTGCTCAATCAGTTTCTTCGCGAGATCCGCGACGTGAATATTCAGAAGGACCCTCTTCGTTTCCGCCGTAATATCGAGCGCATCGGTATGGTGATGGCCATGGAGATGAGTAAAACGCTGAACTACGAGGTTACGGACGTACAGACTCCGCTGGGTGTGGCGAAGGTAAATACCATCTCCGACCATCTCGTTTTAGCTACTATCTTACGTGCTGGATTGTCGATGCATCAGGGATTTTTGGATGTGTTCGACCATGCGGAGAATGCCTTTTTGAGTGCCTATCGCCGCGTGAATGCCAAAGGCGAATTAGAAATCATCGCGGAGTACATGGCTGCGCCGGCTATCGAAGGCAAGACTCTGATCGTTGTGGATCCCATGTTAGCGACAGGCATGTCGATGGAGGTGGGTTATCTGGCGCTACTCAAACACGGCAAACCGAGCCACACGCATTTATGCTGCACGATTGCCACTCCGCAAGCGATTGATTCTGTGCGCGAGCAGCTGAAGGACAGCCCGGACGTGACGCTATGGTGTGGAGCGATTGATCCGATTCTGAACGAAAAGAAATATATTGTTCCGGGGTTGGGTGATGCCGGCGATTTATGCTACGGAACCAAAATACATCTGTCCGATCGCTCCGCTTCATAACATCGCACTGAGTTTTCTTTACCGCACTCGATTGAGAAAACAACTGATGTTGCTGGACCAATACGGTTCAGCAACTGAAGTTTGGCGTCATGTGGACGAACCGGGCATGGACGAAGCGATGGAGCGGGCGAAGCAGGAATGCGAATGGATCGCGGAGCATGGTATCCGCGTATGGACGATTGAAGACGAGGACTACCCTATTCGCTTGAAGCAATGCACCGACCGGCCGACAGTGCTCTATAGCAAAGGTCACGTCGATTTAGGGAAAGGCCATTTCGTAAGTATCGTCGGAACGCGTCGCCCGACCGAACGGGGCAAAGAGTTGACAAGCCTTTTCGTGCGCGAGTTACACGAGCAGTTGGAGCAACTGACTATCGTCAGCGGCGGAGCGTACGGCATTGACATAGCGGCGCATCGAGCGGCTATCGAATGTGGTATTCCGACGATTATAGTGCCGGCACACGGATTAGACAGGATCTACCCGTACGTGCATCGCCAAGATGCCATCAAGGCCTTGGAGCATGGCGGATTACTGACGGAGTTCATGTCCGGTACAGAACCTATCGCACCGAATTTCGTACAACGCAACCGGATCGTTGCGGGGTTGTCGGAAGCCACGGTAGTGGTGGAGAGTCGCGAACGCGGAGGCAGTCTGATCACCGCCCGCATGGCAGTGGATTATAACCGTGCCTTGTTCGCTTTCCCGGGCCGCCCCAACGATGAGTCATCGCGAGGATGCAACCGGTTGATACAGAGCCGTCACGCACAACTCATCAACAATGCCGCAGATCTGATCAACGCCATGGAGTGGACCACTCGCGCGACGCACAAGACACCCGTTCAAACAAAGATAGTGGGGTTATTGGACAACCTGAGCCCTTCGCAGCAACTGCTGCTCGGCAAGATACAGGAAGCCGAAGAGGGTATGCACATCAATCATCTTGTCATGGAGACGGAGATGCCGTACGGCGATGTGTCATCCGATCTGATGATGCTGGAGATGCAGGGTCTGATACGCGCGATACCCGGAGGATTCTACCGCATCCAATAACAAGACAAAAACAAGAGACGCCCCTATGCGAGGCGTCTCTTGTTTTAACTGATCCGGATCGGACAGACCGAACCGGGATTAAAGCCAGCGTACATAGCAGAAGTCCATGCGGTGGGGCAGGAGTTCATTATGCGGATACATACGCAAAGCGAACTTCATGCCGCCGGCATAATCGAGCTGATAGGTGTTCTCAAAGAAAAGGTGGCTGCCCTCTGAACGCTTCAACAGAAGCGGTTCTACTTCATAGAGCTTATCGTTATTGTGGATAGAGGTACGAACCGCTACGAGTTCTACGCCGATACCCTTGTCGTTCAGACCCTTGGTATCCAGCTCTACCGCCACTTTGAACTTGTCACCCACGTTGAAGTTGGTCATATCTACATTAGACTTGCTGACAACCTCAATCTCATCCCAGTGCGCTGCGATATTCTCTTTCCAAGCGGCAATCTCCTTGGCTACCTTGTAGTTATCCGCCATGAGGAGGCCGTGACGCTTCGCGAGTTTGTTGTAGAACTTGGTGAAGTAGTCATCCATCATACGTTTCATGGTGAAACGCGGAGTGATCTTCGTTACCGAGTTCTTGATATACTGAATCCACTCGGGGCTATAGCCCTTGGAGTTCTTCGCATAGTAGAGCGGAATAATCTCATGCTCAAGCATGGTGTATATCGTAGCCGCATCGAGTTGATCCTGGTGCGCTTGGTTCTCGTAGGTGCGTTTCTCGGTCAGTGCCCATCCTGCGCCCTCTACATAGCCCTCGTACCACCAACCATCCTTGACGGAGAAGTTGAGCACGCCGTTCATCTGCGCTTTCTCTCCGGATGTACCGGAAGCCTCGAGCGGACGGGTAGGCGTGTTGAGCCAGATATCCACACCGGAGACGAGACGCTTAGCAAGACGCATATCATAGTTCTCGAGGAAGATGATCTTACCGAGGAACTGCGGCATACGGCTGATCTCGATGATACGCTTGATCAATCCCTGTCCGCCACCGTCAGCAGGGTGTGCCTTACCGGAGAAGAGGAACTGAACGGGATAGTTCGGGTTGTTCACCAGTTTGTCCAGACGGTCGAGATCGGTGAAGAGGAGGTGCGCACGCTTATAGGTGGCGAAACGACGACCGAAACCGATAATGAGGTTATTGGGGTTCATCTCGCTCAGCGCCTGAACGATACGACCCGGGTCACCCTGGCTCTTCATCCAGTCCTCGCGGAATTTCTCCTTGATAAAATCCATCATCTTGCGCTTCAGACCGATACGCGTAGCCCAGATCTCTGCATCCGGAATCTCTGCGTACGGCTTCCACATATCGAGGTTGGATTGGTCGTTCTTCCATCCCTTCGGCAGGTATTTGTTGTACACTTTTTTCCAGTCGGAGGCAGCCCAAGTAGGCATGTGTACACCGTTGGTGACATAGTCCACGTGCAGCTCCTCGGGGAAATAGCCGGGCCAAACGGGGCTGAACATCTTCTTCGATACCTCGCCGTGCAGCCACGATACACCGTTAGCCTCCTGGCAGGTGTTGAGGGCGAAGACGGACATCGAGAATTTCTCTGCGTTGTCGTCGGGGTTGGTACGACCCATACCGATGAGGTCATGCCACTCGATACCGAGTTTTCCGGCATACTCGCTCATGTATTTATGGAACAGGCCTTCCTCGAAATAGTCGTGTCCTGCGGGTACCGGCGTATGGCAGGTATAGAGACCCGAAGCACGAACGATCTCCTTCGCCTGGTTGAAAGTAAGGCCTTCTTCCTGCACGAGATCCACCAGACGCTGGAGTCCCATGAGTGCTGCGTGACCCTCGTTGCAATGGTAAACATCCTTCTTGATGCCGAGTTTCTTGAGGGCAAGCATACCACCGATACCGAGCAATATCTCCTGCTTGATACGGTTCTCCCAGTCGCCGCCATAGAGCTGGTGGGTGATCTGGCGATCCCACTCGCTATTGAGCTCGTTATCGGTGTCCAGGAGATAGAGGTTCATACGGCCTACTGCCACTTTCCAGAGGTAAGCCTTCACGATACGACCCGGGTAGGGCACCTCAACAATCATGTTCGAGCCGTCCTTCTCCTTCATCTGGGTGATAGGCAGGTTCGCGAAGTTCTGCGCCTCATAGTTGGCAATCTGCTGACCTTCCGGAGAGAGTGTTTGGGTGAAATAGCCGTAGCGATAGAGGAAACCGATAGCCGTCATATCGACGTTGCAATCCGAAGCCTCCTTGATATAGTCGCCGGCGAGGATACCCAGACCGCCCGAATAAATCTTCAGAACATGGGTCAGACCGTACTCCATCGAGAAATAAGCGATAGTCGGTTTTTTCTTGTCTTTCGGAGTATCCATGTATGCGCGGAACTCATCATAGACTTTGTTCAAGTTAGCCATGAAAGCGGCATCCTTGGATAATTCCACCATCCGGTCGTAGCTGATGATATTGAGCAGCAGGATCGGGTTCGAGTCTGCGCGATGCCATGCCTCGGTGTCAATGAAACGGAACAGGTCTTTTGCCTCGCCATTCCAGCTCCACCACAAATTGTAGGCAAGCTCTTGCAGTTTGCTCAACTCGGCAGGAAGGGTAGCATGAACGTTACATTCCTTCCAACTCGGTTGATTTACATTACTTACTTTAATTTTCATATTATATAGTATTGTTTTATTTTTGTCACCAAAATAAAGCGGTATTCCGAAAAGACGGAACGCCGGAATTGCGCTTTCTTACTGAAAAAGCGCACAAAATTACTGCTTTTTTTTGATATATGCAAGATTTTTTGTAATTTTGCACCGGTTTTTACAAATTTTTGTACTGAATTTAGCAATCCATGTTCATGCAAAACGAAATACAGAACGAGATAGTTCGCCGTCGCGACATGCGCGATGTGTTCACGTTCACGATTGATCCGGCGGATGCCAAGGACTTCGATGATGCCCTTTCATTTGAGGTAGTCAAATGCGACGATAGCACTGTGGTAAACTATCGGATCGGTGTCCATATTGCGGATGTGAGTTATTATGTCCGTCCGGGCACGAAGGTCGATGATGAGGCCTACCAACGCGGAACATCGGTCTATCTGGTAGACCGTGTCCTGCCGATGCTGCCCGAGGAGTTATGCAACGATAAATGTTCCCTCCGTCCCAACGAAGACAAGCTCTGTATGTCCGTCATCTTTACCATGGATAGCGACGCGCATGTACTGAAACATAAGATTTGCCGTACGGTCATTTGTTCCAACGCGCGCCTCAATTACGACGAGGCACAGGAGATCATTGAGAATGTACGAAAGAGCGATGAACGATGTACAAAGGCGATACAGGTTCTCAACACCCTCGCTCAGAAACTTCGGGCCGAACGTATATCTAAAGGCGCACTCACCATCGAGCAGGACGAAATGCGTTTTAAACTGGACGAAAAAGGTCATCCGACGGATATCTATTTCGAGTCGCCTAACGAAGCACACCATCTGATTGAGGAGTTCATGCTTCTCGCCAACCGTACCGTTGCCACCTCCGTCGGATCCGGCAAGCCCTTCGTCTATCGCGTACACGACCTGCCCGATGCCGACAAACTGGCCGAAGTGGAGCAGTTCAAGCGACAGTTCAAAGCACATAAGACCTCCCGCTATTCCGCCAAATCATCCGAGGGATTTAAGCGCGCCATCGATATCCTCACCATCCGGGCACAGGCAAAAGCCGTATATTCGACCTATAACATAGGCCATTACGGGCTGGCTTTCTCCCATTATACGCATTTCACATCGCCCATACGCCGGTACCCCGACCTGATGGTTCACCGATTGGTGGAGAAATACATTCTGACCGGCAAAAAGGTCAGCCTTACCCGCGAGGAACTGGAGATGATGTGTGAGCATTGCTCGGCATGCGAGCAAGAGGCTGCGCAGGCGGAGCGTGAGTCCGTCAAACTCTTCCAGGCCATGTGGATGAATGATCATATCGGTGAAATTCACACCGGCTATGTATCCGGCATCACCGATTTTGGCCTCTTTATCCAACTGGACGAAAGCCGCTGCGAGGGGCTCATTCATATCTCCAAGATCGGAGATATCAAAAAGTACAGTTTAGGCGATGCAGTGACCGTCAAAGTGGTACGTGCTGATGTTGACAAGAGCCAAATTGACTTCGAGTTTGCATAAAAATGACAGATTATTTGCATATATGCAAAAAAAGCAGTAAATTTGCACCCGAAAACCCAAGAATATACTCACCGGTATGAAAAAAATTCTCTTTTTAACCGTTCTTTGCCTTGCATCTCTATGCGCGCACGCGGAAACAATAATACTGCGTACGGGCGCGCGCCTGATAGGAACGATCATTATGCAGAATGACGATGTAGTCATCATCCGCAATGCCGAAGGTGCCCGGTTCCAATATCCGCGCGCAGATGTACAGGAGATTCTCAAAGAGGATGTCCCCGCTGTGGACGAAAAAACGCAAGAATCCGAAGAGCAGGAGAGTTCGACAACAAAGCGCGTGTCTGTCATATTGGAGATCGGAGGAGGTGCAGCAATTAACCCGAACGAAGCTACCGGAGGAGCAGTGAGTGCCAACCTTATTATCGGATCGCACCATATTGGAGAGCGTCATATATTTATCGGCGGCGGATTGGGATATCACGGTTTATTCTTCAAAGGCGAGAAATTGAATTTTCTGCCTATCCAGGCTACCCTGCGTATGCCATTCATCGAAGCCACCCACGCGCCGGTCTTCGGTGTCGCACTCGGATACGGCATTGCTCTAAGTAAGGACTATACCGGCGGTCTGTATGCCGGGATCGAATTCGGGTATCGCTACCAGATTAACGCTAAAACAGCCTTGGCAGTCGTGGCTTTTGCACAATTCCAGCAAGCGAAAGTGAACGTCGTAGAGACGATTGACGGCATCGAATTTACCAATAAAACCGGTCGCAATTTCTTGACGTCAGGCATCAAGTTATCGCTCTATTTCTAATTCTTTTATGGCGAAAAAGTCATCCCGTGAACATAGAATATCCATCTTGCTCAATGAGAGCGAACGCAAAACATTAGAGCGTTATTGCGAGCAATACGGTGTCGCTAACCGCAGTCGTCTCATTCGCGAGACGCTCATGCGAGCCATCCTCAAGCGGATGGATAACGACCAACCCACCCTCTTCGACTAAATCATACATAACACATAAAAAACGCCTCCTGGAAGGGAGGCGTTATCATTCACTCGTTATCCGAGATATGTCTGGAGTATGTGACTCCGCTGGCCGGTATTCAGCTTCTTAATAGCTTTTTCCTTGATTTGGCGCACACGCTCGCGCGTAAGATGTAACTCATCGCCAATCTCCTCCAAGGTCTTCTCGGGAGTACCGATACCGAAGAACTTACGAAGGATATCTGCCTCACGCGGTGTCAGCGTAGCTAATGCACGACTAACCTCCGTGGAGAGCGATTCGTTAATCAGACCTCTGTCCGCATTCGGCGAATCTTCGTTGACCATCACATCGATCAAACTGTTATCCTCTCCTTCTACGAACGGAGCATCCACGCTCACATGACGACCCGACATCTTCAGCGTCTCGGCAATCTTATCTACCGGGATGTCCAGCATCTCTGCCAACTCCTCAGCACTCGGCTTACGCTCGTTCTCTTGCTCAAAACGTTGGAAAGCTTTGTTGATCTTATTCATCGATCCTACCTGGTTCAGCGGCAAACGTACAATACGAGCCTGTTCAGCCAACGCCTGCAGAATCGATTGACGAATCCACCAAACAGCATAGGAGATGAACTTGAAACCACGCGTCTCATCGAATTTCTCTGCTGCCTTAATTAAGCCTAAGTTGCCTTCGTTAATCAGGTCCGGTAAACTCAAACCCTGATTCTGATACTGTTTTGCGACAGAGACGACGAAGCGCAGGTTACTACGAACCAACTCCTCCAATGCGGTACGGTCACCATTGCGAATACGACCGGCCAATTCTACTTCACGATCCACTGTAATCAGCTCCTCTCGTCCGATCTCCTGGAGATACTTGTCAAGACTCGCAGACTCACGGTTCGTGATAGATTTTGTAATTTTTAATTGACGCATATACTATAATATGGTTTGTGATCCGGTCGGGATTCGAACCCGAGACCCACAGCTTAGAAGGCTGTTGCTCTATCCAGCTGAGCTACCGGACCGCGCCTAATGGCGCACAAAAGCGTGCCCATTAGGGCAAATTAGGGCGCAAAGGTACTGCTTTTTTTTGAATTATGCAAGAAAAAAGTGATTTTTATGCCTTTTTACCCGCATTTTTAGAGCAGAGTGTCGAAAAGTTGCGCCAAATCTTGCTTGCGACATGCACCGACATGACGATTTACCAACTCTCCATTCTGGAAGAAAAGCATAGTCGGGATATTCATGATACCGTACTCTTCACACGTATCAGGATTGTCATCCACATTCAGTTTGCCTACTACCACTTTGCCTTCGTATTCGTTCGACAACTCCTCCAGAATAGGAAGCATCATCTTACATGGGCCGCACCACGCTGCCCAGAAATCTACTACTACCGGTTTGCCTGACGCAATCACATCCTTGATGTTAGCGTCCGTGATTTCTACTGTCATACTTGTTGTTTTATTGTTTTTAATGTGATTCGTTTTTGGTTGGGTTTACGCAATAAGATCTCCGTCAGCGGGTCCTCCAGATAGGTCTGCACCGCGCGCTTGACAGGTCTCGCTCCGTTCTTGGTATCGTAACTCTTGTCCACCAGTTGATCGATCATCTCCGGCGCTACACTCAGCTTATGTCCTTGCGTCTTAAGACGCTGCTGGAGCAAACCGATCTCGATACGTACAATCTGACCGATTGTGTCTTTGCTCAGTGGTTCAAAAGTAACTACATTATCGATACGATTGACGAACTCAGGCGGGAACTGCTTCTGCAACGCTTTGAGGAGCATCTTGTTGGTCTCTTTCTGATCCATCTGTCCGGCACTGAAACCAACGCCGCTACCGAACTCCTGCAACTGACGCGTTCCTACGTTACTCGTGAGCACGATGATCGTGTTGCGAAAATCGACATTATGTCCCTGACGGTCGGTCAAACGGCCTTCGTCCAATACCTGTAACAGGATATTGAAGATATCCGGATGGGCTTTCTCAATCTCGTCAAAAAGGATGATTGAGTATGGTTTGCGGCGCACGGCCTCTGTCAGCTTGCCGCCGTCCTCATGTGCCACATATCCCGGAGGAGCTCCTACCAGCAGACTCACCGTGTGCTTCTCCATATATTCCGACATATCGAATCGTATCAGCGCCTCTTTGCTGCCGAACATCTCCTCCGCCAGACATTGCGCAAGATAGGTCTTGCCGACGCCCGTCTGCCCCAGGAAGAAGAACGTACCGATTGGTCGCTTCGGGTCGCGCAGACCCAAGCGGCTGCGCTGGATAGCCTTAACTACCGTGTCAACGGCTTTGTCCTGACCGATGATCTTATGACGCAGGGTCTCCCCTAAGGTACGCAGCCTTTCGTTCTCTGCCGTAGCTACGCGCTGAACGGGAACACCGCTCATCATGCTGACTACTCCCGCGACATCTTCGGTCGTGATTGTATAGGCATCTTTCGGTTCCTCGGCTCCTTGCTGCCGCGCATGGCTCCGTGCGCCTACCTCGTCCATGACATCTATCGCCTTGTCCGGGAAAGCACGGTCCGTGAGGTATCGTTCGCTCAGCCCCACACACGCTTTCAACACTTCGCGTGTATAGATGACGTGATGATAATGTGCATAATGCTCGCTCAGGTGCGTCAATATATCAAAGGTCTCATCGCCCGTCGTCGGACGGACCTGCACTTTCTGGAAACGACGCTCCAATGCACCATCTTTCTCAATCGACTTGGCGAACTCCGCCGTTGTGGTAGCACCGATACATTGTACCTCGCCGCGCGCCAATGCCGGCTTTAGGATATTCGCGGCATCCAGTGATCCCGAAGCATTGCCGGCGCCGATGATCGTATGGATCTCGTCGATAAAAAGGATGATCTCCGGGTGTTCGCGCAGTTCGGTGATGACGTTCTTCATGCGCTCTTCGAACTGGCCGCGGTATGTCGTACCGGCTACCATCGATGCGATATCCAAGGTCACGATACGCTTGCCGTGCAGCGCACCCGTTTGATCGTTCATGATACGCAGTGCCAGCCCCTCTACGATAGCGGACTTACCTACCCCCGGCTCACCAATCAGGATAGGATTGTTCTTCTTGCGGCGGCTCAGGATCTGCACCACACGCTCTATCTCCACCTCGCGTCCTACTACCGGATCCAACTGACCGCTTTCCGCCAGTTTGGTCAGGTCGCGACCAAACTTATCCAAAGCAGACGTATTGCTTTTTTTGCCTTTCTTCTGCGGTGCTTCGGCTTGCCAGTTCGGTTCGTTCACATCGCCTAACTGGTTATTGCCGTTAGTCGGTACCTCTCCGCTGTAATGCGGCTGGCCGTATAGTTCCACTAATTGGTCAAAACTGATTCCCCATGCCTCTTCCAGATACGAAGCCACCGGATTGATCTGCTCGCGCATGATCGCTAACAGCAGGTGAACCGAGTTAACAGCGTCCGACTGATACTCACGGCTGATTCCCTCTGCGATATGCAGGATACGATCCGCCTGGATGGTACGTTGCTGCGGTGTGCCGGAGATAACTGATAGGTTGCGTAATTGCTGCTCAAAATAAGCCTTACCTTCCTCCGGTCGGAAGGAAGTACGGAGCAGCAGGTCATATGCCGAGCATTCCACTAACCGTAGAATGGCCAGCATAAAATGCGCAATATCCGTTTTGTTGCTCTGCAGACGTTCTGCTTCCTCTTGCGCATAAACGATGATTCGATTCAAATTTTGTGTAATAACCATATATCTTTCCTCTGTTATCTTTCTTCTAATTATAAAAATGCCATGCCACGCCGGCGCGGAAGATATCGCGGTTCGTCGGATAGTCCGGCATAGCCAGGTAGTTTGTGTTCTTTTGCATGAATAGTCGGTTCAGGTGTTGGTAGTGCGCAAAGAAGCGCAGACGGATAGAGCGTACATAGAAACTGGCGTACGCACTCATCCATGGATAATTGCCGATAGTAGCGTCCTGCTGGGTGGCAAACAGACCCGTTGCCGGACACAAAACCGGCGCTTGATAGCGTGTGAAATAACGCAGGTCCACACCGATCTGCGCATCCATTGCACGCTTGAACCAGGAGCCGTGGTAATACAACCGGTGTTGCAGGATCACCAGCGGCACAGGTAGCACCTCGCTGTTGGTGGTATGCTGGATGACCACGCGGTTCTCCAGATTGATCCACGGCGTTGTGATGTCGGCGGTGATATCGCCCGTGATGATCTGGACACTGCCGCCGTACTGATACGGCTTCCAGTCCGCGGCAGAGACATAAATAGGATGGGTTCGGTTCTCAAAACTGAAATCAATACGAGGCTTGAACCACTTGGTCGGATACGCGATAGCCGCGCCGCCTAAGAAACGGTACGTGAATCCGAAATCATTCTGCCATTGGAGGTGGTTGGAACTGAAATTCTCCAGATACGGATTCGGAGTAATACTCTTGGCTACCGCCCGTGCACTGATCTGCAGTTCGTTACCGCCCACTTTGAACTTGGTATCAATCTTACCATGTACATCAAACTCTCCGATTTTACGTCCCACTACGCATACCTGACCTTCTACATGATACAACACATGCGCGCCGCTGTGCTTGTGGATGGCTCCGCCAACAAATGTGCTGTTATACCATTTATAGGCATACGGTTTGTCGATGTCGTAACATAGAGAATCGCGCAGAAAACGCTGACACTCATTCATCGCGAAGACCGATACGCCGAACTTCAGTTTGGTATTGAACGCCTCGGTCAGCGTCACCGCCAGACTATTCCGGATTGTCAGTACATCCGTCGTGTCTCTGGTGCTGATGGTGTCGAAATAAGTATGCTCGTAGAACTCCCGCTCGGCGTTTTGTTCGATATATGCGCGGTTGGAGTTGTTCACCTCGAAGACGTGCGAGAACGTGATCAGCGGGATGTGCTGGATCTTGACGGTATCTTTCTTGACGCGTCGTCCGTCCTCCACTACCTCGATGGAGTCAATATACTCGCGTTCCTTGGTGATGGCATATTGGTTGTGCAGATACCCGCTCAGATACCGGTAAGCGGTCATACCTTTCATCCGAACCGGTATATCCTCTGCATGTAACTTACCCTCCAGGTCCGCCAGGTCCTTGATTCCTCCGTTACTGAACGATTTGAGGCGGGTCCAACTGAAAGCTCCGTGCATGCTATAGTGCTTGCCGTCGTAACTGCCCCACACGGTTCCGCGGAAATCCTTACCCGATGTATTGGCATAATGACCTGCCGAATGAAGATATTCCATCTCCACGCCTAAGTTGATCTGGCGGTTCAAGTTGCCGGTAAAAAGGAAACTGACGTCGTTCTCATCATGACCGTTGATAAAACTGCGCTTGTACGCAATAGACGAATACGGTGTAGTCGTATTGAAATAGCGCTGTTGCTGTGGCGTCACGACGTAAGGGGTCCAACACCATGCGAACGGATCGTCAATCGTATATTGCCGCTCCTGAACGATACGGGACTCGATCGGAGACACCAGCACATTGCTGTTCATGGCGTTGCTCATCGAGTAGCGGGACTCGATATCCAAGTCGTAATAATTGAGCATCACCGTATCCCGGCCAAACGGAACTGTATCGGCCACAGCAGCAGACGTAGGCATGGTCCACGTCTTCACTACCGTTCGCGTACGGGGCGGCTTGGCAGCGGCCATAATGGTCGCTGCCAACAGCACTAATACTATGAATATCCGTCTATTCAATTTTACTACTCATCCCTATCCCCCTCCTTTTAGGGAGGGGTTAGGGGTAGGCTTTTATTTTTTCTTCTTCAGCTTAGCCTGCAGCTCCTGAATCTCTTCTTCCTGGTTACGGATCGTCTTGAGCAACTCGTTCAACTCCTCATTCTCAATCGTCGTCGGGTATTGCTCCTCTACACTCTGCAGGAAATCGGACAGCACATTCATATAGTTGATGAATGCGTCGTAAGCCGATTCATACTGCGTCTCGCCTTGGTCGATATGATTCATGTTATGCAGATAGTTCACATCTTGCAGGCGAAGCCAGTTGGTCTTCAGGTTCTTGTCTTGGCAAAGATGCACACGCTCTGCCACGGCATACAGTTTATGGATAGCCTCTTGCTGCAAGTCATTGCCGGCATAAACGCTCAGGTCTTTTGCCTCGCCGCTCCAGGTCAGCGGATACGGACTGGACAGCACATCCTCCGCAGCCAGTTTCTTGGCAGCCTCAGCCGGCGTCATGAAGCCCATCTCGCGCTCCAATACATAGTACGGCAATGCCTTGAGGAAATCGAAGATACCGGTACCGGCATTCTGGCGAACACCGAACGTCTCGGCACCTACCCATATATTGATGATGTCCTCGCCTTCCGGAAGAGCCTGCAGCTGGTTCGCATATTTCTCTGCATCCATCGGGAAATTGCCCCAGTTCGGATCCGAGAAATGGAAACTCAACTCATCGCTAAGGTTCGCATTGCGCAACAGCACTTTCATCTTCGGAGCACCCGCAGACTGATAAACCTTGTTCGAGGTCTTCCAACTCAGCACATGCTTAGCGCCTTCGGTCATGATCGTCTTGTAACCCATCTTGTTCAAGTTATAAGCCGTCTCGTCCGTGTACAGCAACTCGGTATTCCATACCGTCTGTGCCTTCACTCCAAGGATAGACTCCAATAACTCGCCTTGTTTCTTGAGCTGGCTCTTGAATTCATCCCAGTTGTACTCTGAAGCTAATGAATAGCTGTACGGCGTAGCGGTGAACTCAACGCATTTGGTAGCCGCCAGTTCCTTGAGGATATCAATCATCTCAGGATTGAACTGCTCGAACATCTCAATCATCGTACCACTGACGCTAAGGGCGCAATGGAACTTACCCTTACTCAGGTTGATCATGTCCTTGATCGTGTTGCACAACGGCAGATAAGAGGTATTAACCAGCCAGTTTACATGTTCCTCAGTGGTCATGTCGTCATAGTAGTAATGATCATGACCGATTTCAAAGAAACGATAGCGCTTCAGACGATACGGCACATGCATCTGGAAGCAAAAACATATATTTTTCATACTATTAATTTTTAATTCTTAATAATCTTTTGTCTTTGAGCTCGCGCCATGCGAGCGGTCTTTTGTCTTTAAGCGAAGCGGTCTACAAGGTATGATTAATCACTCCGTCATAAATGCGGCGGACCTTGAGTCCTGCGTCAGACCATTTGATGTTATTCACCTCTTCGCGGCCTAACTCATGCAGACTCTTGTACATCGCCGGATACTTGACGATCGCGTAGATAGCGTCCGCCATTGCGTCAATATCCCAGTAGTCGGTTTTGATGGCGTGTTGCAGGATTTCCGCGCAGCCGGACTGATGGCTGATGATCGACGGACATCCTACCTGCATCGCCTCCAACGGACTGATTCCGAACGGCTCACTCACACTCGGCATGATATAGACGTCGCTCATCGCTAACATCTCCTGTACCTGTTTGCCGCGCATGAAACCCGGGAAGTGGAACTTGTCGGCGATACCGCGTTTGGCTACGAGGTCTATCATCTCCGTCATCTTGTCGCCCGAACCGGCCATGACGAAACGGACACCGTCCGTCTTGCTCAGTACGCGCGCTGCTGCTTCAACGAAATACTCCGGACCTTTCTGCATCGTGATACGACCAAGGAAAGTAACCAACTTGTCCTTGCGCTCCGGTTTCTTGAACTCCTCCGGATGAGCCAAAGGCTCTACGGCGTTGTGTACGGTGCTCACTTTGCGCGGGTCTATACCGTATTTCTCAATCACCGTGTTACGCGTCAGGTTACTAACACATATGATATGATCAGCTATGTCCATACCGCGTTTCTCAATCGCATATACCGTCGGATTCACATTGCCGCGGCTGCGGTCGAAATCCGTTGCATGCACATGGATCACGAGCGGTTTGCCGCTGATCTGCTTCGCAAACACACCCGCCGGATAAGTCAACCAGTCGTGGCTGTGGATAATATCGAAATCCAGACTATGCGCCAGCACACTCGCTACGGCTTCGTAGTTACCAATCTCTTCAATCAGGTTGTCCGGATAGCGACCCGAGAATCCTACGCAACCCAGGTCATCCGTTCCGATTCGGCGGTAGTCATAACGAATACCATCGCGCAAGTGATAGTACTCCTCCGGACTCATCTTACCTTCCATCCGTTGCTTGACGTAGTTATAGTCCGCGTCTTTCCAGACAATAGGTACACTGTTGGCGCCGATGATACGCAAGAATGACTGATCTTCATCACCCCACGGCTTCGGGATGACGAACGTAATCTCCATGTCCGGCTGTTGCGCCATACCGCGGGTCAGACCGTAACTGGCGGTTCCTAAACCTCCTAAGATATGAGGAGGAAACTCCCATCCAAACATTAACGCTTTCATTTGTCTGCCTCCTTTCCTTCGCTTTCAGCTTTCGACTTTTCGCTTTCTTCTAATTGATATTTCTTGAGGGTGTCCATTACGCTGATCACGGCTGCCACGCTTGGAGCGAAACTCATACCGCCGTGGCCTTTATAGGGCGGGTTTCCGTCGTACATCTCATTGAGGGTACCAATCGTCAACTCGTCCATCTCGGCCTCAAATCCGACCAACAGACGCTCCATGAAACTGATACCGCTATACTTATAGACGTTCATGTAAGCACGCGCATAAGCTGCGATGGTGAACGGCCATACAGGACCGTTATGGAAGTTACGGTCGCGCTCTTGCTGACCGCCGCGGTAGTTCGGACGGTAGTCGCCGCTCTTCGGGCTCAGCGTACGCAAACCCTTCGGCGTCAACAACTCCTTGGTACAGATATCCACCACTGCCTTCTGCTGTTTCTTATCCAGCGGGCTGTACGGCAGACCAGCCGCCCATATCTGGTTGGGTCGTACCTCGCGGTTCTCATAGCCGTCCAGGACGTAGTCATTCAGATAAACGCCGTTCCAGAAAGTCTTCACAAATGCGTCTTTGGTGATCTCTGCTTGGTATTCCATCAGGTCGGCACTCGTCTCTTTACCCATCTCGCGTAACATCTCTGCCGTAAATCGCATCGCGTTATACCAAAGCGCATTGATCTCCACTACATACCCGGTACGCGGGGTGATCGGCCATCCGTTCTCCGTCGCGTTCATCCAGGTCGCCGGACGCTGGGTTCCATCGACCCACAGCAGACCGTTTTGATGCAGCTTGGCACGAGGATGATTCTGCTTGCGGTAATATTGGATAATATCCTTGCATAATTCGCCGTACAGCTCTGCAGCTTCGCGAACGGTGTATTTATGGGCGTATTTTTGTGTCGCACGGATGAACCATAGCAACGCGTCCGGCTCATCCATCCCGGTCATCTTGATATCATAAATATGACCACTCATGAAATTCAGAATCTCTTCGATAGCCGTCTTGTTGATGATGGCATCCCAGTATTCCGGACGGTCTATATCCAGCGTACAACTCGGCGTTGCAAAGAACGCATTACGGGCATCTGCGTGGAACCACGGGAAACCGGCCAAAAGATAGCATTTGTCACCTTCACGTTTGTAGAACTGGCTTGCGCTGTTCTTCAGCGTGGAGAACATATCCAGCCGTTTGTTGCGGCGCTCCAGTTCTTTCTTCCAGGTCGCCTTCAGCGTCGAGGTCTTCACCTCCGTCACTCCGGCTGCGAATATAACACTCTCGCCTTTTCGCATCGGCAACTCGAAATAACCCGGTACCAGCAGATCTTCCTTATACGCATAGCCGCGCTCACGCTCCTTACGGTACTCGATATCTTTGTACCATTGCGGGTCGTGGTGGTATTCCACCGCCTTGCTGAACTGCATGTACAGATTCGGGAAACCCGGATACATCCGGTTGAACCGACCGTTCTCGCAGTCGTCCATGTTCGGATTGGCCAACGGGTTCTCGTGCGTCAACTCATTCACGCTTCTAAAAGCCAGGAACGGACGGAAACGTAATGTCGTCGGACTGCCACTCTCCAGTAGCGTGTAGCGAATCAGCACGCGGGGCTCGAAGCTCACCAGCATACGCTCTTTCTCCAGTACCATTGCACCTACGCGGTAAACGGTCTTGGAAATCAACTCGCAATCAAACTCGCGGATGTACTTGTGTCCGTTGGGACTGAAATGATTCTCGCTGTATTCGTGCAGACCCAAATTGAACTCTGCACCGTGTTGAATCACCGTCTCGTCCAGAGAACTGAGCAGCACATAGTTGTCATCCCCCAGCTCCGGAATCGGCATCACCAACTGACCGTGGTACTTACGTGTATTACAATCGACGAGTGTCGTCGAGTTGTACACACCTGCACGGTTGGTTCGAATCATCTCTTTCTGAAGCGAACGCTCCAGATTAACAAGCACCGTCTTGTCAAAATTCAGATAACTCATGATGTGTGATTTAATATTAAGTAATGTTATTTATTGTCGTTGCGTTACCGCCATGTTGGGCGGATTAGTTATACCGCCCCTCAAACCGGCTCTGGGCATCGGCTACGAATTGCTTGATCCGTTGCTCCTCGCTTTTCTTGCAAACCAGCAGCACATTGCCCTGCTCGGCTATGATCATATCCTCTACGCCTTGTACCACCGCTAATTTACCCGGCTCCAAGGTCACGATATTCTTCTCCGCCTCGTAGAAAAGCGCACTGCTATGCAGACTTACATTGCCCTGTTGGTCCTTCTCGCTCAATTCGTACAGGCTGCCCCAGGTGCCTAAATCGCTCCAGCCGAAACTCGACGGCAGAACGAATACATTCTCCGCCTTCTCCATGATGCCGTAATCCACGGATATGCTCGGGCATTTCGGGAAGATCTCCTCAATGAACGCTTCCTCTTTCTCGGTACCCATCAGCAGCTCTCCTTCGCGGAAATGGTCTGCCACTTCCGGCAGCAAATAACGGAAAGCCTCGCTGATGGTCTTCAGATTCCAGATGAAAATACCGCTGTTCCAAAGGAAATCACCGCTCTCCAGGAACACCTTCGCCATCTCCAGATTCGGCTTCTCCGTAAATGTCTTCACCGGATAAATCCCATCATTAATCTGTGCTCTGTCAGCGTAGCGGTCTTTCAAATACTGAATATACCCATACCCCGTCTCCGGCCGCGTTGGCTGCATTCCCAAGGTAGCAATCGCATCATGCGTACTCACAAAATCAAACGCCTTGCTGATCGTCTCGCGGAACTTGTCCTCCTCCAAAATCAAATGGTCACTCGCCGCTACTACGATATTCGCCTGCATCTCCGGCTTGGTCCAGTCAATGTCCTGGTATTTGGGCAGATCTGTGTTCCCCTTCATACTTCCTTCCTTCGTGTAGCCCTCATACTTCGTACATTCGTCCTTGGTCAGCCCGTAGGCCCGTTGCAGACACAATGCACGGATATGAGCGGTCGCATACGCGATACACGGCGCTGTGTTTCTCCGCGCCGGCTCGCAAAGAATCTGACCTTCGCCCAAATCCGGAATCTGCTCCAAGATCATCTGTTTGTACGCTACGTTCGTCACAATAAATACATTCTCTATCGGAACTATAGGACGAAAACGGTCCACCGTCATCTGCAGTAAACTTCTACCCGTGCCGAAGAAATCCAGAAACTGCTTCGGCTTGCTCTCTCTACTGAACGGCCAAAAGCGACTTCCTACGCCGCCGGCCATTATTACGCAATAGTTATTTTTCTTGTCTGTCATAGTTGAATATCTAAAAAGTGCACAAAGATACAACATTTTTTTAATATACGCAAGCGCGCACGTACTTTTTTTATAAAAAAGTGCTTTTTTGTGCAAAAAAGAAAAAAATATCAATTATCAATTATCAATTATCAATTATTTTTCGTACCTTTGTGCCGTAATTTGGAGTAAAATGGACTTTTGGCAAAAAAATACACTACACACCGTACACCGTACACTGTACACCGTACACCTTACACTATACACCATAGTGTTGATAACATGTGTTGCCTGCAACAATGTTTCAACGCCCAAACCCTACGGCTATTACCGCATCGCCGTACCCGACACTTCCTACATCGATTTTGCGACATCCCGCCTCTCCCCCTCCATAGGGGAGCCGGAGGGGGCCTACCCCTATACCTTCGCCCTTTCGCGTAATGCCGTCGTCAAACCGCGGGCAGAAGAACCTTACTGGATCGACCTCTATTATCCCGCGCTGGATGCCACAATCCATTGCTCCTACAAACCCGTTCGTTCAAACCTCCGCGAGCTGACCAACGACGCACTCGAGTTTGTCTATCGCAATGCCTCGTTTGCCAATGCGATTCCTGAGCGGGAATATAATCACCCGGAGGCGAAGGTTTATGGCGTACTCTTTGATTTGGAGGGAAATACGGCTTCGTCATGCCAGTTCTTTATTACCGATTCCACGCATCATTTCTTCCGTGCTTCGGTCTATTGTAACTGCCAGCCGAACGCAGACTCACTCGCCCCGGTATATAACTACCTCCGCACAGACGTCATCAAAATGGTAGAAACCTTCCGCTGGAATTGATTAAATGTCAAATAACAAATATCAAATATCAAATATCCCAAAGGGATTAGCGCTTCTTCTCGATCCTGAGAAAGCGGACCTCTCCGCATTGCCTTTCTCCGAAGACTGCCTTCCCGATTATATTTTCGTCGGCGGTTCCACCGGCGGTGATCCCACCGCTTTCGTCCGTGCCCTCAGAGAGAAACTGTCATCCACCTCTTCCCCCCTTCACGGGGGGATCGAGGGGGGCCTTCCCATCATCCTCTTCCCCGGCTCTGCCGACCAGTTTACACCCGAAGCAGACGCCATCCTGTACCTCTCGTTGCTCTCAGGACGAAACCCAGAATATCTTGTAGATCAGCAGGTTAGATCGGCAAGAGCCATACATGACTCGTCCGTAACCGTCATCCCTACCGCCTACATCCTCATCGACGGTGGAGTAGAGACTTCCACCATGCGCGTGACGGGTACCCCCCCCCTCTCTCCCTCAGATCTCCCTACCATCATCGACACCTGTATAGCAGCGGAATTGATGGGCAAGAAAGCGATCTATCTCGAAGCCGGATCGGGTGCCAAGACTCCCGTCTCGCCGGAGATCATACGCGAGGTACGGAAAAACACCTCCGTCACCCTCATCGTCGGTGGCGGAATACGCACTCCCGAAGCGATGCAAGCCGCTTATTCCGCCGGAGCTGACATCGTCGTCATCGGCAATCATTTCGAGTCCCATCCCGAGGACCTGAATAGTTTTCTTACAGCGAAGCGGTCTTACAGCGAAGCGGTCCTACAGCAGAGCGGTCTTACAGCGCAGCAGTCAGCCGACGAGCGCTTCATGCGCCTCGCCCTCGCAGAGGCGCAAAAAGCGCTCTCCGCCAACGAGATCCCCATCGGATGTGTCATCGTCTCTCAAAACCGGATCATCGGTCGCGGACATAACCTCACCGAGACCCTGGCAGACGTCACGGCGCATGCAGAGATACAGGCGATTACCGCCGCTACGCAAACGGTCGGAGGCAAATACCTCCCCGACGCTACCCTATACGTCACCGTCGAACCCTGCACGATGTGTGCAGGTGCCATAGGATGGGCGCAGATAAGCCGCATCGTCTATGGCGCACCCGATCCCAAACGTGGCTATGCCACCTACGCACCGCGCGCCTTCCATCCCAAAGCGACGGTTACATCGGGGGTACTCGAAGCGGAATGTCGCGAACTCATGCAAGAATTTTTTAAAACGAAACGGTAATGAAAAATCTTTTCTCATCTTTCTTTTCCTCGCTTTCCTCGAAAAACGGAGGCATCGTTTGGCGCCTCGGCATTTTTGTCGTGCTGGCGGTATTTGTCGTGCTGCTTTTTCCGCGCTATAACAACACTTTCCGCTATCATTTCGAGGTGGGCAAACCTTGGGGCTACGCCAAGCTGACCGCCGATTTTGACTTCCCGATTTATAAAACCGACGAACAGATGGCGAGCGAGCAGGCCAAACTTCTCTCCACCTTCATGCCGACTTACCGGTATATTAAAGGCACCCAGCGACAGGTGCTGGTCATGCCCCTTTCCGAACTCGAATGGGCGGAATCGGAGAACTACGGACGCGTTTCGGTCTTGCAGGGAAGAGTCGCCAAATCCTATATGCTCTCCGAGATATACACGCCCAAAACCGCTTTCGAACGCTACGGCTACGACTGTGCGGTCAACCTCGTGCGCGACACAGCCCTCACGCAGGCCGACCGCGAGAAACTCCTGGCTACAATGACACCCACGCAGGGGCTCGTCCAGAAAGATGAGAAAATTATTGATTACGGAGATATAGTCACCGAGCGGAGCTACCAGATCCTCCAATCCCTGCGACGAGCCTATGACGACGAATCGCTCGGCACGAGGCAACGCACCCTCTCGATTATCGGACAAACGATATTAGTACTGCTATTCCTCTGTTTATTAGTCGTTTATCTGTACGTCTTCCGGCTCAATTATCTACGTTCGCTATCGACCGACCTCTTCTTCTGTCTGGTCATGTTCATCGTCATCGCCTTGGCGTGTCTCGCTTTGCGGTTCGGACTCTCGGTCTATCTCATCCCCTTCGCATGGGTACCTATCATGACGCGCGTCTTCTTCGATTCGCGTACCGCCCTCTTCCTGCATTTCACGACGATCCTCATCGTCTCCATCATTGTACCGACGCCGGTGGAGTTCTTCTTCATCCAGATTGCCGCTGGTATGATTGCGGTCTCCTCACTCGGGGACATGACACGACGCGCACAACTCTTCCAGACCGCCGGATGGATCCTGCTCGCGCAATCCGTCTCGTATGCCGCCATCTCGTTTGCACAGACGGGCGAGTGGAACTCGATTGACCCGTGGATGTATTTCTATTTTCTCATCTGCGCGCTGCTCACCGTCGCTTGCTACGGTCTGATTTATACCTTCGAGAAACTCTTCCGCTTCGTCTCGTCGATCACACTGATCGAACTGACCGACCTCAACTCTGAGCTGCTCCATACACTCGCGGAAAAAGCACCGGGAACCTTCCAGCATTCGATCCAAGTCTCCAATCTGGCGTCTGAGGCTGCGAAAACGATCGGAGCCAACGCGCTACTCGTGCGCACAGGAGCCCTCTATCATGATATAGGAAAGATGGCGAACCCGATTTATTTTATTGAGAATCAGCAGGGTACGGAGAACCCGTTACTCGCAATGGACCCGCGTGATGCAGCGCAAGTGATTATCTCGCATGTGACGGAAGGCGAAAAGATTGCACGGCGCCATCACCTACCCGAAGCCCTCATACAGTTCATTACCACCCACCATGGAACCTCGCTCGTGCGCTATTTCTATAATACGTATTGTAACGCGCACCCGGGAGAGAAAGTGGACGAATCGCTCTTCCGCTATCCGGGCAGCCGGCCTACTACCGTGGAAGGAGCCGTTCTCATGATGGCAGATGCTATCGAAGCGCGTTCGCGTAGCCTCACGGACTACTCGGAGGCCTCCATCGCTGAAGCCGTTAATCAGATGATTGACAGCCAGATAGCCGATAACCAATTCGCAGAAACGAAGCTCTCTTTCAAGGATGTAGAGGATATCCGTCGTGTCTTCACCTCCCGCCTCACCGCCATGAACCATCATCGTATATCCTACCCCACCCTGAATAAGTAATGCAAGAATATCTTACAGCGAAGCGGTCAGAGCGCAACGCGCTCTATTTAGCTCCCATGGAGGACGTCACAGACCCCGCCTTCCGCATGCTCTGCAAACGCTACGGAGCCGACCGAGTCTATACCGAGTTCGTCAATGCCGACGCGCTTGTACGGGACGTCTCCTCCACTACACGCAAACTGACCATCCATGACGAAGAACGACCTGTCGCTATACAGATCTACGGACGCGAACCGGAAGCCATGCGGGACGCGGCGATCATCGTCGAACAAGCCAAACCCGACTTCATCGACATCAATTTTGGCTGCCCCGTGAAGAAAGTAGCGGGCAAAGGGGCCGGCGCAGGACTCCTTCGAGACGTACCTAAGATGCTCGAGATCACCAAAGCCGTCGTGAACGCCGTTCACACTCCCGTCACCGCCAAGACCCGCCTCGGCTGGGATGAACCGTCGTTATACCTGAGTGACGGCACGCCGTTCATCGTCGATCTCGCCGAGCGGCTTCAGGACTGCGGCATCGCCGAACTCGCCATACATGGACGCACCCGCAGCCAGATGTACCGCGGAGAAGCCGACTGGACGCTCATCGGTGAGGTCAAGAACAACCCGCGCATGCGCATACCTATTATAGGTAACGGGGACGTGTGTACGCCCGAACGCGCACGCGAGTGTTTCGATCGTTACGGCGTGGATGCCATCATGATCGGACGTGCCACCTTTGGTGCCCCTTGGCTCTTCGCCGAAATGAAAGAATATCTATCTGGTAATTCGGTCTGTCAGTCCGAAGGACGGTCTGTCAGCAACGCGGTCTGTCAGCAACGCGGTCTGTCAGCGGCTCCGCCGCGGTCTATGGCGGAAAAGGTCGCCGTTCTGAAAGAACACGTACTTTCCGCCATACAATGGTGTGGCAATGACGAGCGAAAAGGCATCGTCCATTCGCGCCGCCATTTTGCCGCCTCGCCGGTCTTCAAAGGTCTCGATAACTTCAAGCAAACACGCATAGCCCTCCTTCGTGCCGACACCCTCGCCGAGGTCTTCGCCATCATGGATGACATCGTCGCCAAATGGGGTGACAACTAGATAAACTAGTTATACTAGTTAAACTAGATCTACTAGATAACAACAATGAGAAAATTCTTTGACTCCAACGCCCTCTGGCTCTCGATGCTTATCGGAGCTCTGGGATACCAACTCTTCCTTCCCCTCAAGCCAACGCTCCCTTGGCTCATTTTCTTTATGCTTTTCTTCACCTTCTGCAAGGTGAATCCCCTCGACTTACGCCTTCATCGCTGGCATTGGGCAGTACTGATCACCCAACTTGTCCTTAGTTTCCTCACCTATACCCTGGTCCTGTATTTCACCGGCAATCCGATCCTCGCGCAAGGACTACTCATGTGTTTCATCATGCCTACAGCCACCGCGGCACCGATCATAGCAGGTAAGATGGGTGGTTCTATCCAAAACCTCACCACCTTCACCCTCCTCTCTAATTTTGCGACGGCTATCATCGTTCCGGCTACTTTCCCGCTCATCAATCCGGCAGCTGACATGACTTTCCTCCCTGCTTTCTTGCTCATCCTCTCCCGCGTCGCACCTCTCCTCTTGGGTCCTTTCTTCTCCGCTTGGCTCCTCCGTATAGGCTATAACTACTACTATCGCCGCCAATATCTATCAGCGAAGCGGTCCTACAGCGCAAGCGGTCCTACAGCGCAGCGGTCTAACAGCCCGCAGGGCGGTCAAAAGGAGTTTGTGCTGCCCCAAAGCTGGGCACAAACGCCCTTTTATTTGTGGGTCGCTTCCATAGTCGTCCTAACAGCCGTTGTCACGGAAACAACCATCTCAAATTTCAAATTTCAAATCTCAAATATACTAATTCTATTAGTATTCTCTTTCCTCGCTTGCCTCATCCAGTTCGCCCTCGGCAAACTCATCGGCTACCTTATGCCGGCTCCCTCGAAGGGCACCGACTATCAGGATGTACTCATCAATCCCGCTGCGGCACCTACAACGATGGCCGAGGTCTCTTCCATTACCGCCGGACAAGCCTTCGGACAAAAGAACACCTCCCTCGGTGTATGGATGGCGCAGACCTACCTCTCTCCCTTGGCTGCTCTTGGTGCCGCAGCCTATATAATCTGGCAGAACATCTTCAATTCCGTCCAACTCTTCGTCGTCGCCCATAAGAAATGATATTTTTAATTAGCTTCGGATGTTTTTTATGTTTATGTTCTTTTATTTATAAGCCTCGGTGCTTATAAAACCGAAGGATCACCCAATCATTACCCAAGGATTACCCAAGGATAACTCCACAAAAATGCTGTAAAACATACGTTTACTATATATATACATAGTATATATATACTTTTTTTGTATTTTTTTTATTTGCGTATATCAAAAAAAAGTTGTAACTTTGCGCCGGATTTTTGTGAAAATAGGAAAGACATGGTTCTACTAGTTTGGCTAGTTTACTAGTTCACTAGTTCCACTATAAAAATTTTTTATTAATTAACTTTTTGTTTAACTAAAATCATTAAAACATGAGAAAAATCTTTTCTTTGTTGGCTGCCGTGCTTTTCGCAGGCAGCATGATGGCTCAGGTAACAATCACTCCTGAAAATTCCAGTTGGACGTCAACTGCTGGCGCACAAACCGGAACGGTAGAGGGCGTTACTGTTGCCGTTACTAACGGCGTTACAGGATCGACGACTGCCGAAGGAGCAACAATGCGTATCTACAAAGATGCAACGCTGACCATTTCGTCTGCTTCGAACATTACGAAGATTGTGTTTAATTGTGTAGCTAACAACACGACCAAATACGGTCCGGGTTGCTTTGGTGCGCAAGAAGGTTACTCCTATGATGCCAAAGTTGGTACTTGGGAAGGAAGTGCTACTTCTGTTTCCTTTACCGCTTCTTCCGCACAGGTACGTGCTACTTCTATCGTAGTTACTCTTGCCGAAGGTGGCGATACTCCTGTTGACCCGGGTGACGAGCCGGTTGCTGAGTGGGCTGAGATTACGTTTACCAAGGCTACTGCTGCCGGTGTTTTCAATGACACAGTATTCACTGTAGAAGGCAGCGAGTTCTCGCTCAAGTGCGTGGATACAGACGGTAAACTCAAAACGACAGCTAACAACGCATCCTTCGGCACCGTAGAGGATCGTCACGATTATGCGTTCCGTCTCCAGACAGGCGGTAAGTCTTCTTCCAAGAACAACATGGAGCTGAATATCCCGGCTGACGGTCAACTCCGTTTCGCTGTTCGTACTGCTACTGCTTCTGACGAGACTCGTACGGTTGTCCTCGTTCAAGGCACAGATACTATCTACAACAAAGTTGCTGTGGATAAAGACACTGTTAAGGGTGCTTCCGATCCGAGAATCTTCAACTTCGCATATGTAAATGTAAAAGCAGGTAAAGTAGCTGTTTCCTATCCGGTTAACGGCGTTAACTTCTACTCCTTTGCATTCAAGGCTGATGTCGTTCCGCCGACACCTGAGCATACTTACACTGTTGCTGGTGCTCCAGCTACGCTCTTTGGTACCGCTTGGGCTCCGGCTAACGAAGCTAACGACATGAAGCCGATCACCGGTTCTAAGTACCTCTATGCATGGGAAAAAGATTCCGTTGCACTCACTGCTGGTGACATTGAGTTCAAGGTTTGCGAGGATCACGCTTGGACAAAAGCTTGGCCCGCACAGAACTACAAACTCAACATTGCCGAGGCTGGTCTCTACAAAGTATCTATCTTCTTCAATCCTGAGTTTGGTGATTCTGCAGTTTATGCTATGGCTGAGAAGAAGGGCGAGGCTAAAGTGCTCCCGAATATCATTCTCCATGGTAACTTCACCGGCACTTGGGCTGACACCGATCCGTTCGTAGCTGCTCAGGATTCGCTGACCGCTTCCCTGACGCTCGCTTTGGCTGCCGGTAACTATGAGTTCGGCTTCAAGTTCGATGGTACATGGAAAGCTAATGGCGCTAACCTCACCCGTGAGGATAACACAGCTAACCTCTCTACCGGCGAGGGCAACATGCACATCACTGCTGACGTTCCGGGCAACTATGTATTTACTTATACATATGAAACGCAAGGAGTAGTGGTTACTTATCCGGAACCGATCATCGTTCCTGACACGATCGATGTTACAATGAGTTCTCTCACCGCTCCGGGTTCACTGATTTGGGACGACGAAGTAACAACTGAAGGTTGGTGGCAGATCATGGGTGGTAATGACACCTGCGCATTCTCGCTCTCGAATGGTAACCAAATTACTACAGCTGCCGGTACCTACACCGTTGATGATCTCGACGCTAAGTACTCCTATTTAACCATAGTGAAAGCTAACGATACCATCGAAGTCGCTTTCGTTGACGGTTCTATTACTGTTGCTGTTGACGAGGTTGGCGTAGTAACTGTTGTAGGCGCACTCCTCGGCAATGATGGTAACGTATATAAGTTCAACCTCACTTATGTTGAACCGAAGGCTGAGACGACGGTTAACGTAAACATTGCTGAAGGTAAGATGAATGACGTATATGCAGGCTATGGCCTGTACGGCGTTTATGGTACGGACACAACGGCTAACGTATTTGTTCAACTCGCTATCTGGGCAGAGGATGGCTTCCAGGGTAACTTCACGGAGAAGGATCTGGACTTCAAGTATGTGGGTTCTGGTATCGTAGAGGGTCTGACAGCCCCGAAGATCTACACAGCTGCTATCACGGTTACTCCGGGCAACCTCGAGGGTGAGTATAGCATCACCGCTGATCTCCTCTGCTACAACAATACCTTGTACAAGGTTACAATGACCATCAGCGCTGCTCAAGGTATCGACGCTGTTGAGGCGGCTACAAAGGCTATCAAGTCTCTCCAAAACGGTATCCTTACCATTGAGAAGGCCGGCAAGACCTACAATGTTAACGGTACTCTGATTCGTTAATCCAACGAATTTTATAAAAAAAATGGCATGCGCACTTGCGCGTGTCATTTTTTTTTACTACCTTTGCACCCGATTTTGAAAAAGATCCACCACCCGCATGGATTTTCGGTATTTTTGTAAGCAAAGCGCATTTTTGTAAGGCGGGCGGGCAACTCTTGAGTTGGACGTAATGGTTAGCGGGTATTGGGCTCTGGGAGCTTGCTCACGAGGAACCAATAGACGATAAACATTAGACCGCCAGGTCGTACCGCCGCGTTTTTGATTTACTAAAACACACCATACACCGTACACCGTACACCATACACTGTACCCCGTACACTTTATTTATGTTTATGTTCTCAATCAAATAATTAACGCTTATGAAGAAAATTTTCTCCCTTCTCGCTGCTCTGCTTCTCGCAGGTAGCATCATGGCAGGTGAACTGGTCTTCACCGCCGCTGATTTCTCCGGTAAAGGCGCTGCATCCCCGGGTGCCGCTATGGAAGTGACCAAACAGGGCGTTACTGTCGCGGTCAATCTTGGCCTCGGTTCCGGTACCGACATCCGCGTTTTTGCCGGAAGTACGCTTACCGTAACCGCAGACGTGAATATCCTGAAAATCACGCCGGAGTTCGCGCCGAACAACAAAATGACGTTTGATCCCGCGCAACCCAATGCTACTTCCTGGAGCATAAATGCCACCAAGCAGATACGTCTGTCTAAACTGACGGTTGAGGTGGACAAAGAGGTAACGCCAGAGGCGGATCCCGTGAACCTGGGCACTAAAACCATCGCTGAGTTTATCGATCTCGCCAACACCAAGGACACCTGCGTCATCACCGGCAAGGTGTCGGGAGTCAAGAGCGCTACGGAGACCTTTGCTAATTTCTACCTCAATGATGGAAATAAGAAGGTCAAAATCTATGGCCTCAAGGATGCGAATGGCAACCAGGCGAACTTCTCGGAGTTTGGTATCGCTAACGGAGACTCGCTAACCGTCAAAGCTGTTTATACGCTCTATCAGGGAGAACCCGAGGCAGCGTATCCTCATTTCGTCTCCCTCAAGAAAGCCCCTATTGAACCGGCGGACACCGTTTCCATTGAAATCACCACCGGCGTGGTGCTCTTAGATGAGGTTCAGTCGGCTAACTGGTGGCAGATAATCGCTCAAAACGATAAGTACAGCGTATATATCTGCAGCGATGAAACAGCTACCGCTGTGGCGGGTACCTATACCATGGCAAATCTGGATCCGGACTACACCGGGCTGGATATCTATTCTGGTACCGATACCACCAGCGTCTCCTTCGTTTCCGGATCGGTGGTAGTAACCCAAGATGCCGCTACCGGTAACGTAGAGGCAGTCGGTTCGTTCTTTGGTGACGACGGTAATCTCTATCAGATCCGCTTGCTCTTCGTGCAACCGAAAGCAGATACAACGGTTCAGGTAACGATCGCGGATGCAGAGTTGGATGATACCTACCTCGATTATGGCGTCTTCGCGGTCGCCGGTTGCAATGCAGAAAACACGGCGTGTGTACAACTCGCTATGTGGATGTCGGAAGAGGCGGAATCCATCGCAGGACATTACACCGAGGCGAATCTGGATTATAGTATCTTTGGTACCTTTATCGATGATGGAGAAGATCAGGAAATCTATACCGCTTCCATTGACGTAATTGCCAATAATGACGGTTCTTATACTGTCAATGCAAATGTCCTTTGCTATAACAACACCCTCTATCAGATTCAGATGACGGTGCCTGTAGCGCAAGGCATCGACGCTGTTGAGGCGGCTACCAATGCTTTCAAGTCTCTCCAAAACGGCATCCTTACCATTGAGAAGGCCGGCAAGACCTACAATGTTAACGGTACTCTGATTCGTTAATAACACGAATTTTATAAAAAAAATGGCATGCGCACTTGCGCGTGTCATTTTTTTTACCACCTTTGCACTCGATTTTGAAAGAATGTACACCGTACACTTTATTTATGTTTATTGCTTTTGAAGGCTTTTACTCGTCAGAGTGCGGAGTTTGGTGATTGAAGCCATCTGGGAGTTTACTCACAAGTGGGTTTTAAGCACCAAGGTACGCATAGAGCGAAGCTCAAAAGCATTCAAAAGTGTTTATCTATGTTTATATTCTTAATTTGTTTATATTCTTAATTAAATAAAAAAAATGTAAAAAAAATGACACGACTTCTTGCGCGTGTCATTTTTTTTTACTACCTTTGCACCCGAATTTGTGAAAAATAGTATCGGCCAAACTTGGACGATCAACTATATAACTAACATTATTAACTAAAATCAAAGTATCATGAGAAAGATTTTTTCTTTTTTGACTGCAATTCTGTTTGCAGGCTCCATGATGGCAGAGGTCGGAGAGGTATTCTATACCTTTGTTCCGCAAAAGCCTAAGGGAGCCATTTCGGACTACACCAAAACAGGCGACCAGACCATCGATGACATGACTTGGACTGTACCGGGCAACCAGTATGGAACAGGAGAGCTTCGTCTCGGTGGCAAATCTCTCGATGCAGTAGATCGTACCATTACCGGTAAAACCGCAATGGGCGATGCTATTTCGCAAATCGTTATTACTCACGCAGGAGTAACTGCGGATAAGTTGCAACTGAATTCTGTTAAAGTAACAGTTGCTTCGGACGCTGCTTTCTCTGCGGATGTGGAGACCGTAACGCTTGCTTCCGGCACGGATTTTACCATTGCCAAAAACACAAGCGGTACGATTACGTTAACCCCGGCAAATGACTTTTGGGCAAAAGATTCGTATTATAAGTTTGATTTCAATATTACAAATCCCAATAGTACCAACTATGCTTGGGTGTTAAATAAGATTGAGTTCTATTCCTATGCAGCAGGCGGCGAAACTCCTTCTACTACCAAAACCATCTATTGCAAGAACGAGCAAGCTTGGTGGCTCGCTGATGGCGCTACAGTAGGCGTATACGCTTTTGCTGATGGCGATGTGAAAAATGCAGCTTGGCCGGGCGTTCGTATGACCGCAGTTGAAGGCGAAACCAATCTCTGGAAAGCAGACATCGATACCGCGAAGTATGAGAAAATCATCTTTGTGCGCGTGAACGGTACCGGCGACATCGCAGACTGGGGCGCTCAGACCGAAGACTTGGCTGTTCCCGCAGACAAAGATCTCTACACCATTACTTCTACTTCTGCTCAATGGAGCGGCGAGGGTAACAAAGTTACCGGCACTTGGTCCGTTTATAAAGCAGGCGACGATCCTGTTGTAGATGAACCCGCTGTAATCAAGCTCCACGGTAACTTCACCGGCGACTGGGCTAATACCGCTGCTTTCACCCTCTCTGAGGACAAGAAAACCGCTACTCTCAAACTGACCCTCAATAAGGGCAACTATGAGTTCGGTATGCGTATCGGCGCTGACGACAACTGGACTTCCAACGGCGTGGCATTCACCCGTGAAAACAAATCGGCTGCTGTTGCTGCTGGCACAGGCAACCTCACGTTAGCAGCTGACACCAAGGGTGACTATACCTTCACTTGGACCTATGCTACCAACACCCTCGCAATCGAATTCCCCGAGTACGTTGAGACCCTGCCGGTAATGCAGATTGCTGGTGCTTGGGATGTAAAAGACGAGGCATGGGTTAAGAACGATATGACCGCCGCCGAGGACAAGAAAACAGCTTCTTACGAAGTAGAGCTGAAGGCGGGCGACTATGAGTTCAAAGTTATCAAAGATGGTGCTTGGCTGACCAAGGCAAATGAGGGTAACGCTTACGGTCTGCATCGCGAGTGGACTGGTGTAGCCAATGTAAAAGACGAGGCTACCGAGAACCTAAAACTCACGGCTGATGTAGATGGCAAATATACCTTCGTTTGGACCTTCGCTAACGACTCCCTCGGTGTCATCTTCCCCGAGAAACCGGCAGAGCTGCAAGCAGTTAGTGCTGCTACTGCTTGGGACTTCTCCAAGATCACTGCCAATACCGGAAATGCACTCTATAACAAAGAAGGTATTCAACTGACCGATGAATCAACGCCGAGCAAGAATGACGAAATGGTCTATGCGAATTACTCTGCTGACTTCATGACTTTCGCTGAGGGCTTTGATGCAGCTACTATGGCGTTCAAGGGTGAGTATCCAATCCGCAAGAATCAGTACTGCCAGGCTGGTACACTCCATTTCAAGACCACTGTTGCCGGTACGATTACCGTTAAGTTCTCCGATACCGGTTCGTCCGCAAGCGCAACTGCTGTTAAGCGCTACCTCGTTGTAAACGGCGAGCAGACAGAGTACTGGACCTCTCGCGAGAACAATGGTGAGGAGCCATACGAGGCTCGACTCAATGTAACTTCCGGCGAGATTGCAGTTCCTGCTGGAGATGTAACCATCACCGGTTCGTCCGCAATCGTTGTGTATAATGTTACCTTCACTCCGAAGGTAGAGGAGCCGGCTAAGTTCTATATTACCGGTGACTCCGCGCTCGTTACTGACGCAGGTTTCGCAGGCAAGGCTTGGAGTGCTGATGCTATTAAGTCTGAGACAGATACCTTTACTCTCAACCTCAAGGCTAATCAGGATTATGTTCTCAAAGTCGTTGTTGGCGAGAATTGGCTCGGTTATGACAAACTGACTGAGAAAACAGAGGGCCTGAAGGATCTGGATGGCGACAACCATAACATCGGTTTCAAACTGACCGAAGCTGGTGCTGTTAAGGTGATCTACATCGCAGGTGAGACACCGATCTTCAAACTCATCGGTAACTTCTACGTAGATCCGACGCCGGTTGTTCCGACGGCTGCTGTTACAGGTGACATGACAGAGTGGGGTGAGCCTATTCCGTTTGAACTCTCTGAGGATAGTACGTTTGCTACGCTCTACAACGACAATATCAAGAAAGGTACCTATGCCTTCAAGATGATTATCAATGGTAATTGGCGTTCGAACGGCTATGAGTTCCATCGTGGCTTCCCGGGTTGTGCAGGTATTACCGGCAATACGGAGGCAAACATGACTGTTGTAATCGACGTAGAGGGTGCTTATACCTTCAAATGGTACTTCGCTAACGACTCACTGGCTATCATTTATCCTGAGAAACCCGAACCTGCATTCAAGGACGGCTTCTATCTCGTGGGCAAGTTCGGTGGCGTGGACGCTTGGAATATCGACAAAAACAAGATCTTCACCTCTAATCCTTCCGCTGAAGGCGAATACATGCTGGAGAACGTAACGCTCGCTGCTGGCGACTCGCTCAAGGTCGTTTGGGTAGAGAACGATGAAATCAAGACTTGGTATCCGGAAGGCGCTAACTACGGCGTTGACACCAACCATGCCGGCGTGAAGACCATTTACTTCCGCGCTGACGGACTAGGTGGCGAAGGCTGGTTCGCAGGCTGCATCTATATCGCGCCGAATGAGCCGACCGCTATCACCAATGTCAATGCCGATGCTAAGGCTGTTAAGAGCCTGAAGAACGGCATCCTCATGATCGAGAAAGACGGTAAGGTTTACAACGTGATCGGTCTTCAGATCCGTTAACCGATTCTTGCACTGACCATCATTGGTCAATGCCACAAGAGAGAGATTTTCCCAACCGAAAATCTCTCTTTTTTGCGCATTTTACGTAAAAATGTAAAAAATTATACTTTTCTTGTAGAAAAATTTGCATGTTCGGAATAAATGTTGTAATTTTGTAGCGCATAATAGATTAAGCCATGAAACGCACAATATTATATTTCTTACTCACCATAGGTTGTTCCTATGCGCACGCTATATCGCCGAACAGGTATGAAATGCCGGCGATACAGAATTTCCAGAGTCAGCAGATCATGACAAGCAGCACCGGATATCGTGGTGTTGTCTATACGCCGTTCACCTCTTCCCTACCCTCAGAGTTGAACTCAACCGGCGCAGGCAGTGAGACGTCCAACCGCCCTCATGGTCACGTCCGGACCTTTATCGGCGGTAGTGAGACCGGTCAAGGTCCGTCCCCCATCGGCGAGCCCTGGATCCTAACCCTCTTCGCCGCAGCCTTCGCCGGAGTAGTAGCCATTAGGAAAACTAAGAAATCATAGGTCTACCTAGGACTACCTAGGTCAACATAGGTCAACATAGGACTACCTATAACAACCCCAAAACTCTAAAACACCAACTACCATGAGTAAGAACACCACACACTATTTTGTGCAGAGTGTGCCGAACTATAAAGAACTATTATTTTATCGCAAGTCGGTGGCTTTATACGATGTGACGTTTGATTTTTGTGAGAGGTTTTTAACAAAAGGTGACCGAACGATAGACCAGATGATACAGGCTGCGAGAAGCGGCAAACAAAATATTATTGAAGGCTCAGAAGCCGCAGCTACGTCTAGCGAGACGGAAATCAAACTCCTGAACGTAGCGCGCGCAAGTCTCAAAGAGTTACAAGCGGATTTCGAAGACTATCTGCGGGCAAGAAAAATGGCAACATGGAACGAGAAACACCCAAGGTACGAAGCGCTTCGCAAGTTCTGCCGCGAGACGAATGACAGTGAACCATTCATGGCGCAAGTGGCGAAGATGAACGATGAGGAGATAGCAAATATGGCAATCACAATGTGCCACCAGGTAGATGTAATGATGAATAAATATATAGGAGTAAAGGAGCAGGTTTTTGTTGAGAATGGAGGCATCCGCGAAGCGATGACACGCGCACGCCTCCAGTACCGCAACACCCACCCGGAGTCATAGGACTCCCAAGGACTACTTAGGACTACCTATGACTACTTAGGACTACTTAGCTACTTAGGACTACTTAGCTACTTAGGACTACCTATGACTACTTAGGACTACTTAGGTCTACTTAGGACTACTTAGGACTACCTATGACTACTTAGGACTACCTATTAAAAAAAAAGCAACAACAATGAAAAATAATAATGCTATGAAAACTATACTTGCTAGCAGAGTGAAAGAAGAGATAAACGACTGGTTAAGCACTGGTAAACGACTGATCCCGATTTTAATTCTTGCCTTCCTCACCCTCGGTGTCGGACAGGCGTGGGGTGCAACATCGACAACGTTGTACTATGCCATACCTGCTTCAAATCTGAAATCCGGCAATGACTGTTACACAGTCAAATGTAACGTCAATCGTAAAGGCGATGGAGATGATTGGGCAACGTACACCATGACGTTAGAGGATAACACTAAAGATGGCAAACTCATTTATAAAGCCTCATTTACCGATCTATATAACGGATTAGGGTGTATCCAATTTCAATTGTACAACGGAAGTGACTTTGTAAGTCAAGTGCAGCCATTCGGTACAAAAACATGGACAAGTGCCAGCACCTATAACGGAAAAATGTGGATTCATGGTGGCAGTTCATGGAGCACTAAAACAACGGACGCTGCTATTACCGTTTATTTTGTTAACACTAACAGCTGGACAACACCTAAAGCTTTCGCTTGGAGCGGATGTACGAACAATGCTGCATGGAGTGGACAAGCAATGACATCTACAGGAAAGACCTATAAAGGAAAAGACATTTACTCTATTAGTTTCAACAAGCGTTTTGAAAATATCATCTTCAGCAATAATGGTTCTTCTCAAACTTCCGACCTGACACTTGGTTCCACTAATGCAGGTAAGATGTATAATAGTGGTAGTTGGATCTCTTATGCATACGACCACAAAGTAATATTCAATGCGAATGGCGGTTCTGGTGAAATGACCGACCAGACCATGCCATACAATACGGCAACAGCGCTGAAGGCGAACACGTTTACACGTGACGGCTATAGATTTAATGGTTGGGCAACCACCGCTGAAGGATCTGTTGCATACGCAGATGGGGCAAATGTTACAGTAACAAGTTCCGACCTTAACCTCTACGCGAAATGGGTTGCCGAAGAGACACATGATGTTACCGTATATTACAAATATGGTTCTACCACAGTAAAAACAGAAACTATAGAAAGCGCAGTTGGTGTAACTACAGAACGTACGTTTACAGCCCCTGTTATTGATGGATACAACTTCTACTCATATACATTTGGTAGCGGTCTAACCAGAAAAACTGCTTCAACAAATACTAACCCTTGTCGTTTTGTCACAAAGTCTACTGGATCTTACGAACTAACTGTAAATTACGACATTGCTCCGGTAAAACTGCTTTATGGCATATCTACTCCGCTAAACAGTCCATCCAATACCGCCATGACCTATGATGCCACAAAGAAGGCATACTATGTAGATGTCACTACGACTGCCTCTCCGTACTATTTCCGTTTTGATTTCAACAATGGTACGGATCAATATTCTGGAGATTGGAATGCATACCCTGATGTGAATGCTGTCACAGCTAATGGAGACAAGGCATCTTGCTCTATACACGAAATAGGAGACTGGACGAACAAACCCTCGCTCAAATTCACGGGTCTCAGCGGTTCTACAATCCGTATTTGGTTTAGCTACAAAGACAAACAAGCATGGATAACTGAAACAACCTACACCGTAACGATTACCAATGATGGTAATGGTACTACTTCGCCAGCTTCGGTTACGGCAGGTAAGAACACTCTTTCCGGGTCCTTCAGTGCGACAGCCAACACGGGCTATTACTTTAATAATTGGACCAAAACAAGTGGTTCCGTAACTATCACCAACGCCAACGTATCACCTACTACCACTAAAGCAACTGCCGCGTCAACTATTCAGGCTAATTTCAATCCTAAATGGCAGGTTCTTGGAAATGGGGAGTTTGGAGGCTGGACAGCATACGGTTCTAACCTATTCACCGGCTATATTACGGAAGGTGGAAAAGACAAAGGATACTACAGTATAACTCTTTCTGCAAATACAACTTATGAGATCCAAGCATATGATCGCCAAGCAAGCAAATTATATGGAGGTACCGCAGTTCAAGATGTATATTATAACACAAGCGGTTTCGAGAACCCATATACATTAGCGACACAATCAACAGGAAAGAATCTCTACATACATACAGCCGCAGGTGGAACATACCAATTAGAATGGAATCTAACCGATAAGAAAATCGCTATTCAGTACCCCACCTCATGGTTCATTACTTCCGGACAGAAGACGGAAGGTCAGGACGATAACGCCGGAGGTTCGTTTACGGCGGAGGACAATGATAGCCGAGATGTTACGGGCGGTAAGTTCGTTACCAATAATGCCTCCGTTATTTTTACCGCGACACCGAATACCGGATATACTTTTGATGGTTGGTACACCAACGAGGCTTGCACCGAAGGCAGGGATGCAACTAACCCCAAGACAATTAGCAGCATTAGAGCCAACCAAACCGTTTATGCGAAATTTGTACCCAAGACCTACACCGTCACGCTGACCCAAACGGGCGCTGCATCTGCAGGAACGGCTAGTGTAACGGCATCGTATAATGCAGACGCTCCGACTATCGCCACACTGCCTACAGCGGCACAAGGCTATGCATTCATGGGCTATTACACAGCGGCAGACGGTGAAGGTTCGCAACTTGTAGCAGCCAATGGCACATGGCAAAATGTTACCGGTTATACTTCAGGTGGCAAATGGATTCGCAACGGCGGCGCAGAATTATTCGCCTATTTCAAGAAAGCAGAAATCACGAATATTGCGTTCACACCGGGAAATATTGTTGCGCCAGGCGCAACTGTCAGTGTGACAGCGACTATAGAGCCGACGCCTGTAGGACCGACAATTATCTGCTGGCGCGTACTGTATAGCAATGATAACCCGTTGGATCCCCAACCGACCTTTACACCGGAGGCTTCAGGAGCTACAGTTTCCTTCCCCGCCCATTCGGCAAGCGGCTCGTACAAAGTAGAAGCCACCTTACGCAAAGGTACAGGTTGTGGCGGAGAGGAGATTCATACATTCACCGCACCGTTCCAAGTAGCCGGCGACCACACTGTAACCGTGCAGTATAAGTGCGGAAGTGAAGTCATTGCTCCATCTACGACCGTCACCGGAAAGCCTTTACAGTGGACAGAGATAACTGCTCCGGAAATTGTAGGCTACTCCTTCTCAAAATGGGTAGAAGGAGATGGTATTACCATTGATGGTGCAACAGAGGGTGAGAAAGCAGAAGAGACCATCAACTTCAAAGCTATCTACGATGGCAAACTGACCGCTGTTTACACCCAGAAGCGAATGATATATTTCTACAATACGCTGAATTGGGAGAATGTATATGTTTACTTCTATAAGGATGGTAATTATTGGAATAATAGTAACGGTACAGGAACGGATCCAAGTTATTATAGTGGAAGTCATAATAGCGCTCATAAGGGACAAATGTTACCGGTAACCGAAGGTTCGAAAATTTATTACTTTGATGCAGAAGAAGCGTCCATTCCGGCTGGTTATACCAATGTGGCATTTACAGAGAAACAGCAAGATAACTGTTGGTATTTCTATGAGAACAACAAAGTCGTCAGACGCTCAGATTATCAGTCAACAACAATGCCGTTGTTCGTTCCGTTAAGCGACCAACCGGCTGTTAGCAAAAATGGCGGTACTGCCAACTATTATTGCGAAGGTTACTGGATGAACTACCCGGCAAATAGCGGTTACACGCTGAGAATTTATGACACTCCTAGTGCTAATAATGCTACAGGCGCATCAAGAGAATTCTTGATTCCATTTAGCGAAGATGTCAAAATGCCTTTGAAGCAAGAGGTAGAAGTGAACTTCTCCGGCGAATCTTGGTTCATCATCTATCGCAATGATGGCAAATACCTGGAAGGATCGCATACTTTCAAGCAGACAGATCATGGAGACAAGAAGATTACAAGCACTGCTGATGCAAGTAAAGCGAGCAAAATGCGACTGATCTCTGACGGTAGCGGAATATATACCTTTACGCTTACTTTCCGTGGCGATGGAGGTTCACCTGAGAATTACGACTATTATCTCAATGTGGATTTCCCGGCCGCTGTAGGTGATTATCGCATTGTATATTCCGATAATGCTACTTGGTCGAACGGAGCACATAGCTCCGGTTGGTATCACCCCTCTGATATTATCGGTAAGAATACCAGCGAAACAGATGCAAAAGAAGACATCGTTTCGTTCTTTATCTCCCACGGGTCATCGCCATCTATGAAATTCCAACGCATTAGCGCTATCAGCGAATCGGCAGGATCGTACGGTCAAATCACATGGGAAGATGTACCAAGCGGATCGATTACCATTCCTACGTCAATAACAGCCTCGGGTGTATATAACTTTATTGTTACGCAACCGGCTGGAGGCGCATCTATCTCTTTGGTAAAAGCAGAACCCTACACCGGAAATTATTACATCCGTACCGACTGCGCCGGTGAGACGAAATGGAATAACTTCCGTTCGCCAGATCATTTAATAACCTACTCGGAGTATTCAATTACTCATGGTGGTTATAGCCACTATTATACTCATTGGGTTCAAACAGATGATAAGAAGAATATTCAGTTCTGTATAGCCAATGACTATAGTTCTGCAATATCTGATACTTTGATTCGCGAAAATAATAGTGACCCGGCGTGGACAAATATAAACAATTACATCGATGAGAAGGGAAATATTCTGCGCAATGCAAACGTACGCTTCATGTGGAACCAGAGCACCAATAAAATCAGCCGCGCATACGTGGATGGTGCACAAGGAACAGGCTCGAATAACTTCCTCTACATGCTGAGTGAAGATAATAAGATTCGGAAAACGGACGAATCTGCATTGGATGATCACAAAGTTTTCTTTAGCGATAACGAAAACTGGATCTACGAGGCTAATATCCAAGCACAACCGAAAGCAGCCATCAAGCTTCTCTCCAACTGGGGTACAAGCAACACGATTACTCAATACTTCAAGGGTTCCGCTACCACAACGGAAGACCTGATTGATGGTAGCGGATCTAATTGGTATAATATCCGTCTGCTCTACGATTTCAAGACCAACCGTCTGGTAGCCGCGATGGTACCGACCGGAAACATCGATGCCACCACGCCTATCCATGCCGATGTGATGTTTATCCGTGAGCATCAGGGCGATATCGACCAGCTGACCTTCACGAATGACGGTTCTATCACCAATATCGAAACCGCGTACGCCGTAATGCGATTCAACAAGTGGACGCTCAATAACAAAGAGAAGACAGGTTCTCACAGTCCTCTGGCTTCACCGAAGTCGATTTACGAGCGCTCGCTGTACTACGTATCCTTCCCGTTCCGCGTCAAACTGAGCGAAGTGTTCGGTTTCGGCACCTACGGACAACACTGGATTATCCAGCGTTACCGCGGAGACCTCCGTGCACAACAGGGTTACTGGGCAGAGTCTGATGGCTTCTGGGAGTTCATCTGGAATCGAAACGGAGAGGTTTATCTGGAGCCGAACGAGGGATATATCCTGACATTGGAGACCGATCTTTTGGGCGAAACATCGGCTGTCTGGGGGCCGGATAGTCGTTCCAACCAGATCGAGTTGTTCTTCCCGTCGTATGGTACCATGCCGACTATTACTAACACAAGCATCACGCAGACTCTGCCGGCTCACAAATGCACCATCAATAGAGCTGCGACAGAAGGTCTGCCTGACACTCCCGACCCGAGTACATCGTACAACCGTACGATCTTTGATAGTCACTGGAACATCATGAGCGTACCGACATACCTCAACGCGGAAAACCCAAGTCTGGTTACTACCACCTGGTTGTCCAATGACAGCTGTCCGAAATTCCTCTATACCTGGAACCCGGATGACAACACCCTGACCGCGACTTCGGGAACCGGCTTTGTATATCACGCGATGCACGCTTATACCGTTCAGTATTACGGCAACGTGACCTGGACAACCAGCGTCTCCCCGGCTGCAGCGCCGCAACGCAACACCGAGTACCGCGGCGAATATGAGTTCTGCCTTGAGGTACAACAAGACGAGCAGATGATCGACCGTACTTTTGTTCGCCTCTCGGACGACGAGAACGTCACCACCGGCTTTGAGTTCGGCGAAGACATGACCAAGCAGTTCAACTCGCGCAAGGCGAATATCTTCACCATCGCTGGCAACACGAGTCTGGGCGGAAACAGTCTCCCGCTCTCGACGACTCAGACAACAGTAGTACCAGTGGGCGTATCAATCAGGAACGCAGGCGATTACACCTTTGCTATCCCAGAAGGAACGGAGGGTATCGGCGTCACGCTCGTGGATAACGAGACAGGCGTACGGACATCCCTCAGCGCGCTGAGTTACACCGTGACGCTCCAACCGGGCAACATCACCAACCGCTTCTTCCTCGAGATCTCGCCGATCAAGACGACACCGACAGGAATAGAGGATGTACAAGAGGGCAATGTACAAAGTACAAAGGTACACAAAGTCATGATCGACGGCATTCTCTACATCGTCAAGGACGGTAAGATCTTCGATGCCCGCGGCGCTCGCTTACGCTAAGGCTCGCGTGGAGTAAAAAAGGTCAAATCGGGACCCCAACCGGACGGTGACGTCCGTAATGGTCACGAAATGGTCACGTAAATGACCCACGATTAACAGCCAAATAACTCACGAATAACGGCTAAGACCATACACCATCGCCCAACTACCATCTTCCAGAAAAAGCGCACGAAAATGCGCTTTTTCTTATCTCACATTCGTTCGAACGATTAATTTTACAATTTTTCTTGCATATCTCAAAAAAAAGTACTACCTTTGCAGCCAAATTGGATAAACCGAAAAAGCAAGAACTCATAAAAAAACAATAAATCCTATGAAAAAGATTCAGATTCTTTTGGCGGTTTTAGTAGCCGTATTGATGTGTAGTTGTCGCAGCAAGACAGAAGCAACCGTGGATGTCACAGTGATGAAGAACGGTAAGCCCCAGGCTGGAATAGAGGTCTATAAGGCGGTGGCAAAAGGCGATGTAATCCCTTCGTATTACAAGGCTAATTACAAGGACGCTCCGGTGAAGACCAATGAAGCCGGTGTGGCTCATTTCAAACTCAAATCGCCGGATGATTTTGCCCCGAGTAGCGTAGGCGCAGACGATATGATCACCGTCTATTTCGCGGTCTTCAACGCACAAGAGGAATGTCTCGCTTTTGAACCACTGAAGGTCAAGACCGGTGAGAAAAACAAGCCGCTCACCCTGGAGCTCAAAGAGCCGAATGACTAATGTGCGCATTAGTTAAAATAGCACATATCAACAAATCGTTCGGCTCGCAGCAGGTGTTGCGCGATGTTTGTCTGGAGATACCGCAAGGGCAGGTGATCGGTCTGCTGGGACCTAACGGTGCGGGCAAATCCACGCTGATGAAGATCCTGATCGGTCTCTGGCGTGCCGACAGCGGCACCGTGGAGGTGCCGGAACGGATCGGTTACCTGCCGGAGAACAACCCTCTCTATGAGGAGATGTACGTCACCGAGTACCTCGAGTTCATGGCGGGTCTTACGTCTGCCGGTTCGAAAGACGGTCTGTCAGCGCTCATCGAGCTCGTGGGTTTGACGCCGGAGAAGCACAAGCACATCCGCGAGCTGAGCAAGGGCTACCGCCAACGCGTAGGGCTGGCGCAAGCGCTGCTGGGCGACCCGCAGTTACTCATCCTCGATGAGCCCACCACCGGTCTCGACCCCAACCAACTCGTCGAGATCCGTGCCCTGATTAAAAATCTAACATCTAACAGGCAAAGCCGGTCTGTCAGTGAAACGGTCTGTCAGGCCGAAGACCGGTCTGTGCTCTGTCAGCGAAGCGGTCCCTCTATCATCCTCTCCACGCATATCATGCAGGAGGTGCGGGAGATGTGCGACCGCGTCGTCATCTTCGATCACGGCGAGATCAAAGCCGACCGAAACATCAACGAAATAGATAATCTGGAAACTTTATTCCATGATTCGACCCAAATGGCCAAATGACCTTTGAATTTTTAAATCGAAAATGCGCAGCCATTTTGGCCTACGCGGCCTGAGCGTAAATGACTACTAATTCGCGTTTTGGAGCGAGCTCAACACGCGCCTTAATATTCCTTTCCGCCGTTGAGACCCTTGGTAGGGCTCAACATGGCTGCTTCCAAAAATACGGGATTTCATCCCTCACAAAAATAAAGAAAATATACTATGCAGACGAAAGAACGGGAGAGTATTCATATCGTGGAAGAGCCGAAAAGGCAAGAACTGATACAAACCTGCTATGGGCTTATCGGTTGCATGCAAGAAGTGCATAAGCAATTAGGCCCCGGTCTGCCGGAATACATCTACCAAGAAGCATTGACTACAGAACTAAATGCTAATGGGTTTAATGTCCATAAAGAATTAGAGTACCACCCGCAGTATAGAGGCCAGCAAATGAAATCCTACCTAAAGATGGATTTAGTGGTAGAAAATGCAATAGGAAACATCATTATTGAATGTAAGGCGCTCAACTCGTTGACAGAAAAGGAACATTACCAGACATTTGGATATTTACGAGGAACAGGGTGGCCGATAGCCATTTTAGTAAACTTCGGGGCAAGTCCTAAAGCACAAATTGAGCGATACTATTACGAAAATGGAATAATTAAAGTCTTTTAAATAATTTTTGGTACTTTTTGACTAATCATAAAACACCCCGCATGGATTTTTGATATTTTTGTAAGCATTAGCGCATTTTCGGAAGGCGGTAGTACGGCTATCAAGCCGGACAACGGATAAGCGGTTGAAGGCGATCGTCGGGCTTGCACGAAAGAACGACTTAAAACGATTAGACTAAGGCGCATTGGACGCCGTTCCGCCGCATTTTCGATTTATAAATAAATTACGACCTATGGATTTTGATATACGACAACAGATGAGCGAGAAGGAGCAGGACAATGCCCTGCGGCCTTTGTGCTTCGCGGATTTCGCGGGACAGAGCAAGGTGACGTCCAACCTCAAGATCTTCGTCGAGGCAGCCAAACTGCGCGGCGAGAGCCTGGATCACGTCCTGCTCTTCGGTCCTCCGGGACTCGGAAAGACCACCCTCAGCAATATCATTGCCAACGAGTTAGGGGTGGGCTTCAAGGTCACCTCGGGCCCGGTGCTCGACAAACCCGGCGACCTCGCGGGACTACTGACCTCCCTCGAACCGAACGACGTGCTCTTCATCGATGAGATCCATCGTCTCAGTCCGATCGTGGAGGAGTATCTCTATTCGGCGATGGAGGACTACCGCATTGATATCATGATAGATAAAGGTCCGTCCGCGCGCACGATACAGATTGACCTCAACCATTTCACGCTCATCGGCGCGACGACGCGTTCGGGTCTGCTAACCTCGCCTCTCCGCGCACGGTTCGGTATCAACTGCCATCTCGAGTACTACGACGCCGACATCCTCGCCGGCATCGTAAAGCGCTCGGCACGACTCTTAGGCGTGGAGATCAACGATAAAGCGGCAGGCGAGATAGCACGCCGCAGCCGCGGTACGCCCCGTATAGCGAACGCGCTGCTACGCCGAGTACGCGATTTTGCGCAAGTGAAAGGCGACGGCACGATAGACCTCGACATCGCCCAGTACGCCCTCGAGGCGCTGAATATCGATACTTTCGGTCTCGACCAGATAGACAACAAACTGCTGACCACCATTATTGATAAGTTCCGCGGCGGACCGGTAGGTCTGAATACGATTGCCACGGCGATGGGCGAAGATGCCGGCACGATTGAAGATGTCTATGAGCCCTACCTCATCAAGGAAGGATTCATCAAACGCACTCCGCGCGGCCGTGAGGCAACCGAACTGGCGTACAAGCACCTCGGCAAAACACCGCTTGCCGCCGACGGTCAGCAGTCCATATTCTAAAGGCAGCGGATGGATGATACAAAAAAAAGAGGACTTCCAGCAGGAAGCCCTCTTTCGTTTGGTTTTTCTTGTGCCTTTTACCGAAGCTCGATTCGGCGAGCTACGGTCTCTCCGTTGACTTTGGCATACAGGCGGTATGTACCGCGATTTAATTCAAATTCTGCTAATTTACCACGCTCTTTCTGCAGCAGTTTACCCTGCATCGAGTAGATTCGTGCCTCCTCCATCTTAGTGGATGTCACGACCAGCGTGTTTTCGCGGAAACGCACGCTCAGTTCTTCTTTGTTATGCGCAGCGTTCGCAAATGTAAAACCTGCCAAGAGGCAGCAAAATGTCAACAGATAACTAACTTTTCTCAAATACGTTCTCATAGTTAGTCCTTTCTTTTAAACAGTCTAATACTAATTTCTCGTTCACATCAATAATACTTTGTACATTGTACCTTGTCCTTTGTACTTCGTATCAGGTGTCATCGAAAAACGGTGCAAAGGTACAGCCTTTTTAGGGACTAACCAAATAATTTTGGCAAAAAGTGAAGAATTTCTTCAAAATGAGCAGTCGATTTGACAAAATGTCAGCAAGTGACTGTATTTGCTGATATTTTGCTATTTGCGGTTTGCAATCAGCCCTAATCGCCCAAACCACTAACCCCTAACCACTAACCACTAACCCCTATTTACTTGCTCGGATGTATAGCGGGATGGAAATAGCGAGGAAGACAAAATTAGGAAGCCATGCCGCACTGAAAGAGGACATGACATTATTGACTGAGAATGTGGTACTTACGGTAGAAAAAAGGATATATCCTGCGGTAAGAACGATGCCGATACCGAGGTTCTTACCCATTCCGCCCCGTACCTTGCGGCTGGACATAGTGACGCCGAGCAGCGTCATGATGAATGCACCTACGGAGGATGCCCAGCGCTTATGGTACTCTACCTCAAAAGCCTTGACGTTTCCGCTGCCTCGTTCGCGCTGACGTTCCATGTAGCGCCTCAGTTCAGGGGTCGTCATTTGCTGGGCCTGTTCGCTGGTGATGAACATCTCATAGGGCGTGATGGACAGGGTGATATTGAGCGTATCGCCGCGAGTGAGGCTCTCACGCATGCCGGAGAAAATACGGCGGGTATAGGTGTCCAGATGCCAGTTATAGAGCGAATCGTAATAAATACGGTCCGCCGTGATTCGTTCAATGAGCGATTTGCCTTCAAAATGCTCGATGGAGCAGCGATAGCCGATATTACTGCGCCGTTGGAATGACTCGATATACAGGATCGTACCGGGTTCAACCTCCAACTGCATATTACGGGCATGTTCGCTCGTGAAATGATCGATGTATTTGTCGGTGAAATTGAGCATGCGCTCACTACTGCGAGGGATGATCCATCCGCCTAATACAATACTGAGCACGCATAGCAGCGTAGCGGAGAAAGCATAAGGCACCATCAGACGGTGATAACTCATGCCGGCCGCCTGCATCGCAATGATCTCCGAGTTGCCCGCCAGCTTGCTCGTAAAGAAAATGACGGAGATGAAGATGAACAGCGAACTGAACATATTCATGTAATAGGGGATGAACGGCAGGTAATAATCGAGGATGATCTCCGAGAGCGGAATCTGGTTCTCGAAGAAATCGTCCATCTTCTCGGTCAGGTCAAAGACGATGGCGATGGACAATACCAGCACAATGGAGAAAAAGAATGTCCCCAGAAACTTCCGAACTATATACCAATCAAGCTTCTTCAATTTTCAATTATCAATTCTTACAGCCTCGCCGTTATTCCCGGCATCACGAAGGCTTTCCATGCGCTGAAATCGCCTGCGAGGATGTGTTGGCGGGCCTGCGTGACGAGATCGAGATAAAAAGCGAGGTTATGAATGGAGAGAATCTCCAAACCCAGCATCTCCTGCGCGTGAATAAGATGTCTGGCATACGCGCGGGTATAGGCATGATCGACATACGAAGTACCGGACGGGTCAAGCTCCGTAAAATCATCCTCCCATTTCTTGTTACGCAGGTTCATCACGCCGTTCCAGGTGAAGATCATGCCGTTTCGTCCGTTGCGGGTGGGCATGACGCAGTCAAACATATCCACGCCGCGCTCGATCGCCTCCAGGATATTCCACGGCGTACCGACGCCCATGAGGTAGCGGGGCTTGGCGGTAGGCAGGATATCATTGCATACCTCGATCATCTCGTACATCACCTCGGTGGGTTCGCCTACGGCGAGACCGCCTATCGCGTAGCCGTCCCGGTCCAGGTCACGCAGCCGTTTGGAGGCCTCCTGACGCAGGTCGGTATAGGTACAACCCTGCACGATGGGGAACAGATGTTGCTTGTAGCCGTACAGATCGTCCGTGCTGTCGAAGCGCGCAATACAGCGGTCGAGCCAGCGGTGGGTGCGATCCATCGAATCCTTGGCATATTTCTTATCAGCCGTTCCGGGACAGCACTCATCGAACGCCATCATGATATCGGCGCCGATCTCGCGCTCTATATCCATCACGCTCTCCGGCGTGAAGAGCAGCTTGCGGCCGTCTATATGCGAAGAGAAACGTACCCCTTCTTCGGTCATCTTACGGATATCAGTCAGGCTGAAGACCTGGAATCCGCCCGAATCGGTCAGGATAGGTCTCGTCCACCCCTCGAAACGATGGAGTCCGCCGGCTTGGCGGAGGATCTGCGTGCCGGGGCGGAGGAAGAGGTGGTACGTGTTGCCCAAGATGATCTGCGCCTTGATATCATCCTCGAGTTCCTTGCGCTGTACGCCCTTGACGGTACCAACGGTACCGACGGGCATGAAGATAGGTGTGAGGATATCCCCGTGATCGGTATGAATAACACCGGCTCTCGGGCCGACACCCTTGGCCTCGCTATGTAGTTCAAAAAATGCCATAATTACTAGTTTGTCTAGTCTACTAGTTTGTTTCCCGCTCCGGGAAACACTATTGCAGGCTTGAAAACTTTGGCCTCGTCCGGCGTCATGAGGGCATACGCCATGATGATAATAGTATCGCCCACGTGGATCAGATGAGCGGCCGCGCCGTTCATGCAAATGCATCCGCTATTGCGTTTACCGGGAATGACATACGTCTCTAATCGTGCGCCGTTGTTATTATCGACCACCTGAACGCGTTCGCCGGCGTAGATATTAGCCGCCTCCATAAGGGCCTCGTCTATCGTGATGGAGCCGATATACTCGAGATTCGCCTCAGTCACCTGAACGCGATGAATCTTGGATTTTAATATATTCAAATACATGTTTATAACCTTTGCGGCTGCAAAGGTACTGCTTTTTTTCGACATACACAACAAAATGTGGAAAAAAATTTGCATATGTGGAAAAATTGTTGTATCTTTGCAGCCGAAATATAGTCCATTATTATGAAAGGTATCATTTTAGCGGGCGGAAGCGCGACGCGCCTATACCCATTGAGCAAAGCGATCAGCAAGCAGATCATGCCGGTTTATGACAAGCCGATGATTTATTATCCCTTGAGTGCATTGATGTTAGCGGGCATCCGCGAGGTGCTGGTAATCAGTACGCCGCGTGACCTGCCGATGTTCGAGGAGCTGTTAGGCGACGGCAGCCGCATCGGAATGAAACTGAGTTACAAAGTGCAGTTGGTGCCCAATGGCTTGGCGCAGGCCTTCGTGTTAGGCCGCGAGTTCCTCAACGGCGAGCCGGGGTGCTTGATATTAGGCGATAACATGTTCTACGGCCAGCATTTCGGCCATATGCTCAAGGAGGCGGTAGAGAGTGCAGAGCAAGGCGGAGCTTGTATCTTCGGATACGAAGTAGCAGACCCGCGCGCGTACGGCGTGGTGGAGTTTGACGCAGAGGGCAAAGTGCTGAGCCTCGAGGAGAAGCCGGCTGAACCGAAGAGCAACTATGCCGTACCCGGTTTGTATTTCTACGACAAGACCGTTTGCGAGAAAGCCGCCGGGCTGCAACCCAGTGCGCGTGGCGAATATGAGATCACGGACCTCAACAAACTCTATCTACAGGAAGGTACGCTCAAGGTGAAACTCTTCAGCCGCGGCTTCGCATGGCTCGATACCGGTAACTGCGACAGCCTCCTCGATGCCGGTAATTTTATCGCTACCATCCAGAACCGTCAGGGTTTCTACGTCAGCTGCATCGAGGAGATCGCTTGGCGGAATGGCTGGATCAGCACAGACCAACTCGTCGCGTTAGGCAAAGAGATGAAGACAGCCTACGGCCGCTACTTGGAGCGCATCGCCGCAAAAGGGAATTAATAGTAAATTAAATAGTAAATGGCATGAAACGTCTCTGTTCCTTACTTATCGTTATCGCGTGCGCATGTAGCGCATGGAGTCATGAGCATTACATCGTTCAGCACTACTCGATCAAAGACGGATTGAGTCAGAACACCGTCATGTCTATCCTGCAGGACAAACAGGGATATATGTGGTTCGGTACCTGGGATGGTCTGAACCGGTTTGACGGATATACGTTCCAGGTCTTCAAAGCCATGAACAATGGCGTGGAAGCACGGGTAAACAACCGTGTGGATCTGATCTACGAGGATGCAAACGAGTGTATCTGGTGGGGCACGTACGACGGCCATTACTACCGTCTGGACGCTTCGCGCACCAACACGGTGGAACAGCCCTACGATAGTCTGCCGGACGGTATGCTGGCGAAGATGACGGAAGGCAGTTCCAATACGAAAGTGGACTCCCGAGGAGTGGTATGGCAGGCCGACGAGCAATATGGTATCATGCGGTACCGGTTCGGCCAATGGAAACGTTTCACACCGGATTTGGACAGCCGTTATGCGGGCCGGTTGCGGGAGAACTTCTTCCTCATTGAGGACGCACAAGGTCGTACATGGGTGAACCCGACGGGCGGCGGATGGAGTTACTACGACTACGACAAGGATGAGTTGGTCTATCCGATAGACGGCCTGACCAACATGATCCATACAGCATATATCGACCGCGACGGACAGATGTGGATATCGTCCTACGACGGCGGTGTCGATTGCGTGAACATGGAGCCAACGCCGTACAAACTATACGACATGCGGCATTCGGCGAAGGATAACGGCGAAGTACGTGCCTTCGCGCGCCGCAAGAACGGCGAGGTGCTGACGCTCGTCAAATCGGAAACCAACGTCTATTGCGCCCTCGAGACCCAGCATGGGATGCTCTATGGTACGAAAGGAATGGGGTTGGTAAAGGCGAAAGGCGACGGGCAAGTGGCGAAAGGAGAGAAGATCCCGACAACCCATCCGGATATCTATGATATCGAGGAAGGTCGCGACGGGACCTTGTATGTCGCTACGTACGGTGGAGGCGTGAACATCCTCCGTTGGAACGAGGCAAAGCATACCTGGGACGAGCCGGTCGTAGTTGGTAACGGTATGAAAGTGCGCGACATAGAGATCGTCGATGAGACACTGTGGTGCGGTACGACGACCGGTGTGCTGCGGGTGAACTTGGAGAACAACGATGTGTTAGTGCTGCCGAGTTTCGATATCCGTGCTATCTACTACAGCCACGACAAGTTATGGTTAGGATCGTTCGGCGGCGGACTGATGAGCCTGGATCCGAAAGACCCGAAGATGGAGATCAACCGTATCGAGACCTACCACGATATCATCCTCAGCATGGTCGGAGACGGCAAGAACCTATGGTTCACCTCCGAGAGCGATATCGCGCAGCTGAACTTAGAGACGGGCTTTTTGCACTACTACGACGCCTTGGATGGCGAGCATAACACCTATTTCACAGAGGCAGAAGCCCTGCGTACGCCGGACGGCACCATCCTCTTCGGCTACTCCAACGGCTACTGCGCTTTCTCTCCCGCCCGTATCCATCGCTCGACCTCCGTGCCGCCCATGCGTATCACGCGTATCGAGGCGGAGGACAGCGATGTGGAAGGAAACACGATCACCGTCACCAACGGCAGTAACATCGCCATCGAATATGCAGCGATGGACTACGTAGGGGTGGATAAGATCGTCTATTTCTACAAGATGGACGGCATCGACACCGATTGGAAAGCGGCGCAGAATGTGCGTCGCGTGACGTATAACAACCTGCGGTACGGCACATATGTTTTCCATGTGCGCTCGACTAACAGGGAAGGTACCGAGGTCGATAACGAACAGAGCGTGACAATCTTCGTCTCCAGACCATGGTGGATGCAATGGTGGGCATGGGTGCTCTACGGATTAGGGGTGTTGCTGATTCTGGCGCTGACCGTCTATATCATGAATATCTACAATAAGCTCCGCCGCAAAGTGCAGGTAGAGCAGGAAGTGACGGATATCAAACTGCGCTTCTTCACCAATATCAGCCATGAGTTGCGTACGCCGCTCACGCTCATCGTCAGCCCGATAGAGAATATCCTACATACAGAACGTATCAGTCCGAGCGTCCGCAGCCAGTTGGAGATCGTTCAGAGCAACGGCCAGCGTATGCTGCGCATGGTGAACCAGCTCCTGGAGTTCCGCAAGGTGCAGAACCAGAAGATGAAACTCAAAGTGCAGAAAATGCTACTCAGCGACCTGGTGAACGAGACCTGCTCCAATTTCCAGAAAGAGGCATACGACAAACATATTCATTTTACCATTGAGAACAAAGCCGAAGACTCTACCGTCTGGGCTGACCGCGGAAGGATGGACACCATCCTGTGGAACCTGCTGAGCAATGCGTTCAAGTTCACGCCCGCCGGCAAGAGTATCCGCGTCATCATCGATTCGAAGCCCGGCTTTGTGACCCTCACCGTCCAGGACGAGGGTATCGGCATCCCGCCGGAGAAACGCAGTATGCTCTTCGAGCGTTTTAGCAGCAATAACGAACTCAATAACAATAACACTACCGGCACGGGTATCGGTCTGAACCTAACCAAAGAGCTGGTCGATCTGCACCACGGACATATCGAAGTGGTGAGCGCTGTCGGTGCCGGCACATCCATCACCGTCATGCTGCATACCGGCAAGGAGCATTTCGGCGCAGAAGTGGACTTCATCACGGACGACGAAACAACGGAGACGCCGCCGGTGGACAATAGTCTGGAGGACAAGTTAGACCAATTGGCGCAAGAGCAGCAGGACAACCGCAATACCATCCTCATCGTGGATGACAACGCCGATATGCGGCAGTTCCTCAGCGGTATTTTCAGTCGCGAGTACACCGTTGAGACCGCCGAGGACGGCGAGAAAGCCGAAGAGATTATCCGCAGCAAGCAGATCGATATCGTCATCACCGATCTCATGATGCCGAACGTGGACGGCCTGGAACTGACCCAATTCATCAAGCAGAACCCCGAGACCGACCATATTCCGGTAATCCTGCTGACCGCCAAAGCCGCGATCGAGAGCCGTCTGCAAGCCCTGCAGTTCGGCGCCGACGACTATATGACCAAACCCTTCGAGCCCGAGTATATTCGTGCCCGCGTGCATAATATCCTCAAGCAACGATCCCAACTCGAGCAGAGTTACCGTCAGCGACTGATGCGTCTGGAGACGCAGAAAGGCGATGAGACGATTCCTGGCGACTCTTTCCTCGCCAAACTGCTCGACGTGATGGACAAGCAGATGGATAACAACACGCTGACGGTAGATGAGTTGGTCGAAGAGATGGGAATGGGACGGACGGTCTTCTTTAACAAGTTAAAGACGATGACCGGCATGAGTCCTGTGGAGTTCATCCGCGAGATGCGTATCAAACGTGCGGCACAACTGTTAGAAGACCGCCGCTACAACATTACCGAGGTGACCTATATGGTCGGTATGAATGACAGCCGCTATTTCTCCAAATGCTTCAAAAACACCTATGGTGTCACGCCGAGCGATTATCGCAAGCAGCGTTTGGGGGAAGAGACGAAAAGCTAATGGTTAGCGGTTAGTGGATTAGTGGTTAGGAGAATTGTCTATATTGTGGCGATAATGCTGCTGGCGGCATGCAGTCAGACTGCCCCTCAGCGGCCGAGTCAGCGCAAGCGTGAAGCGCCCAAACCGGACAGCACCCAGTTGGCACTATTGGCGCTTAACCAGCAGCTGACGGAATCTGCCGACGCACAGTTGGCTTACATCGCCCGCGAGGACACCTTGCCTTTCGCGCTATACGAACACGGCACATGGGCGGCTGTACTCACACCCGGCCAAGGAGAGACGGTCCAAACCAAAGAGAACTGTACCATCCATATACGCGTCTATAGCCTCAGCGGAACGCTCTACACCGATAGCCAACTCACCGCCCGGATAGGCGCACAGGAACTGCCGGCGGCGATTGAGGAGAATATCACCGAATGGCAGCATGGCGCCAAAATGGTACTGCTCGCTCCATGGTACGCCGCATATGGCATCAAAGGAACAGATCATATACCGCCCTACGAGAATATACGAATCGAATTAACAATACAATAGATGAAAAGAACTGTTTTTTTCCTTCTGATAGGAATAGCGCTGATAGGTGCCGGATGTCAAGGCAATACCTATTCGAACCTGCGCAATAAAGAAAAGAAACTGATTAAGAACTATATCAGTCGTAATAACCTCAATATCCTCACGGAAGAACCGGACGAGGACTATGTATGGGGTGAGAAGGACTACTACAAGGTAGAGGGCTATGACGACCTCTATTTCCATCTGCGTCATCGCGGCGACTCCGGCGAGGTTGTAGCGAACGATCTGATCGTGACGCGCTATAAGAAATTCGAGCTCACCGAGGGAGCGGACACGCTCAGCTATTGGACGACCCTGGACCAAGCCCATCCGTATGAGTTCCAGTACGGCAACCTGAGCAGCTGCGAGGCGCAAGGATGGCACATGGCGGTCAAGCTGATGAAGAACACGAATTCTGAATGTGAGGTGATCGTGCCCAGTAAGCTGGGGTTCGATGCGGAACAGATGTCCGTCACCCCGTACGTATATATCATGAATATCAAAGTAAAGCAATAATATGAGTTTAGTTAAATCTATTTCCGGTATCCGCGGCACGATCGGTGGTCGCGTTGGTGAAGGATTGAACCCCGTGGATATCGTTCGTTTTACCGCTGCATACGCTACACAGCGCCGTGCGGCGATGCCGGATAACAATGTGATTGTAGTGGGACGGGACGCCCGTCTGAGCGGACACATGGTAGAGTCCATCGTGTGCGGCACCCTCATGGGAATGGGGTACGACGTGGTGAATATCGGGTTGGCATCCACGCCGACAACCGAGTTAGCCGTGACCGGAGAAAAAGCAGCCGGAGGTATTATCCTCACCGCCAGCCATAACCCCAAGCAGTGGAACGCCCTCAAGCTGCTCAACGAAAAAGGCGAATTCCTCAATGACGCCGAAGGCAAAGGTGTACTGTCCATCGCCGAGGCGGAAGATTTCACGTTCGCCGAGGTGGATGCTTTGGGCCATATGACCACCAAAGACTACCTGCCCTACCACATAGAGCAAGTGCTGAAACTGAAACTCGTCGATGTAGAGGCGATTAAGAAACGCGGCTTCACCGTAGCTATCGACTGCGTCAATTCAGTCGGTGGTCTGGCTATTCCGGCTATCCTGCGGGCAGTAGGAGTGGAGAATATCATCGAACTCAACTGCACACCGAACGGTCAGTTTCCCCATAATCCGGAACCCCTGCCGCAACATCTGACCGAGATCAGCGACCTGCTCAAATCCGGTAAAGCGGATGTGGGTTTCGTCGTTGATCCGGATGTGGACCGCTTGGCGATCATTTGTGAGAACGGCGAGATGTTCGGGGAGGAATATACGCTCGTCAGCGTAGCCGACTATATCCTGCGTCATACGCCGGGCAACACGGTGAGCAACATGTCTTCCACCCGCGCGCTGAGCGATGTGACCAAGGCACACGGCGGCGAGTATAGCGCCAGCGCGGTAGGCGAAGTGAACGTGGTAGCCGAGATGAAGCGCACAGGTGCCGTCATCGGCGGAGAAGGAAACGGCGGTGTGATCTACCCCGAGTGCCACTATGGCCGTGATGCACTCGTCGGGATTGCGCTCTTCCTCAGCCATCTCGCCCATCTGGATATGAAAGTGAGCGAACTGCGCAAAACCCTACCCGACTATTGCATCTCCAAGAACCGCATCGACCTCACTCCCGAAACGGACGTGGACGCTATTCTGGCAAACGTGAAAGAGCACTACAAGAACGAACGCGTCAACGACCGCGACGGCGTGAAGATTGATTTCGCGGACGGATGGGTACATCTGCGCAAATCCAATACGGAGCCGATCATCCGCGTCTATTCGGAGGCTGCCACGATGGACGAGGCGAACGCTTTGGCGCAGCAGGTCATCCAAATGGTCAAATGACCCATACGGCAAAGCAGATCGTATGAACGAAGTGAATAAAGAAATGGTAAATGGCTTGAATATAGTAGTAGTCAACGATGATGGCTGGGGGACGGCAGGGATTCGTCTGTTAGCTAAAGAGATGACCAAGCTGGGTAAGGTAACGGTCATAGCGCCCGACGGTCCGCGAAGTGGCAAAGGAGCGTCTATCAGTGTGACCGACCCGATCTACCTGCGTCATATCGAGGAGCATGATCTCAATGGCGCCGAGGTTTATACGACCAACGGCACTCCGGCAGACTGCGTCAAGATCGCCAGAGAGGTACTCTTCCCCGATACGGCAATCGACCTGCTCGTCTCCGGCATCAATCATGGCAGTAATGCGTCCGTCAATGCGATGTATTCCGGTACGATCGGAGCCTGCTTCGTGGCGGCAGAGAAAGGGATTCCCGCTATCGGATGGTCTATCAACAGCCATGAGATGGACGTGGATCTGCATTGGCTCCAACCCTTCCTCGCCGATGTGACACAGCATATATACGAAGAGGGTATCGCGCCCCGTACGGTGTTTAATATCAATGCGCCGGTGGGTGAGATAGAAGGAATCCGCTGGACGCGTGAGTGTCTGGGACACTGGGCGCATGAACTGGTGCCGAGTGCCGATCCCAAGCCGGACGGCGTGATCAGTAGCTTCAAACTGGCGGGTGAGTTCGTGAATGACGAACCGGCCTCGACCGATACGGACATCTGGGCGATGGAGCACCAACTGCTCGCTATCACACCCCTCACAATAGACTGGACCGCTTATGGATCGCTTTGACCGTTATTGGATAGGAATACTGATCGGCTTGCTCCTGCCGGCCGCTTTCGGATTGACGTATATCGAGGTGATGAACCTCTGGTATCCGCTGCGCACCTTGCAGTTCGAGGCCGGAGGCGTACTGAGCAAACTGCTACTCGTCAGCGTCTTTCCGGACCTGGCGCTGATCTTCGTCTTCTATACCACAGATACGTGGCGTCTAAGCAAGGGCTTGTTAGTCGGCGCTATGCCGTATGTCCTGGCTTCGCTATGGGTGTCGATGTGATGATTTCGGCTGCGCGTTCGGCTGCCGGACGCGTACCTAATAAAGAACGGATATGCTCGTATGACGCGAGCATATTTTTTGTATATTCCTCGTCGTGCAAGAGCCGGTCTAACTCCCGTGTTACGTTCGCCACAGTAAACTCATTGGCGATACACTCGCGGATGACCAGCTTGCCCGCAATGATATTGACTAAGGTAAAATACGGAATGGTGAACAGCAGCGGGCGTGCCCATCGAATGAGTGCGATCGCCCATGACAGTGCCAGATGATAAACCGCCACTTGCGGACACCCCAAGAGCGCGGTCTCGAGTGTGGCGGTACCGGAGTTGACAATCGCCGCTTTTGCCTGCTGCACCGCTGTATAAGTATCCCGCGTCAGAGTCTCGTCCTCCTGCAGATAGGGAGCGTAGAAAGTATCCTCGATACCGGGTGCGGCACATACGACACGCTTATACTCCGGGTACTGCCGCGCAGCCTCTAACATACGGCCTAAACAGTTCGAGATCTCCGTTGGACGGGATCCCGGGAGAATAGCAATGACCGGCGTTGCCTGTAAGACCGCTGCGCTGCCGGATCGCTGCGCTGTAAGATCGCTGCGCTGTAGGATCTCCTCCGCCGTCGGGTTGCCGACGTAGGTGCAGCGGTACCCGTACCGGGCATAGAAAGCCGGCTCGAAAGGAAAGATACCCAACACCTCGTCGCATAGACGGGCGATGCGATGGATGCGTCGGCGCTTCCATGCCCACACCTTGGGCGGGATGTAGTAGTAGATCTTCGTTTGTGGAAGATGCTTGCGGCAGAAAGCCGCCATTTGGAGGTTGAAAGAGGGATAGTCAATGAGGATCAGTACGTCCGGCCGATCCGTCAGCAAGGCCTCTTCGGCGATACGGAAATTACGGCGTATCTGACCTAAGTTCTTCAGTACCGCAGCAAAGCCCATGAAGGCCATCTTCCGGATATGCTGGTGCAGGAGGCACCCGGCGGCTTCCATCCGGTCGCCGCCGAGTCCTGTACATTGTGCCTGGGGATCGCGGTGCTTCAACTGCTCTATCAATGCCGCCCCATGCAGATCCCCCGACGCCTCTCCTGCTATGATGAAATACTTACTCAATCTCCTTTAATGCTCCGGAAACATGACTACCTCGAATACATTGCCGGCCGAGACGAGTTGTTTCAGAGTCTGCTGAACCGTCTGAGCGGTGATAGCCTCGACTGCCGGCTTGTAGTCACGGATGTTATTGATGCCGTACATGTAATACAGGTACAGCGCCGAACGCCAGTACTTGTTGTTCTCCAGATCCTCCTGATAGTCCTTGAGCATCGACTCTTTTTCCTTCTGCAGGTCGGTAGCCAGCGGGCCATCCTTGATGATGGTCTGCACCTCCTCGTGGATGATCTCCATCAGTCGTTCCTGCTTCTTCGGGTCGGTATCAAACTGCATGATCAGGCTCGCGCGGGGTACCGGAAGGATGGACATATCGCCGTAGGTAGCTACGCCGTACGAACCGCCTTCGCGCTCACGGATGGACTCCAAGTAACGGGTCGAGAGGATACGTCCGATCATCTCCATATTCAGGTCATTAGCGAGCGAATAAGGCATATCGTAGGAGGTATATTGGATACGGTTCGACGCCGTGGTAGTCTCCATCTTGCGGGTGAAATAGTTCTTCTGCATACCCGGTGTAATGCGTACATGATGGTCAATAACCTCCTCGCGGGCTTTCTTGGTTTTCAGACCGCCTAACCACTGGCAGATCAGTTCCTGCACTTTGGCGTCCGTCGGGTCGATATTACCTACGAAGATGAAGGTAAAATCACCCGGATTGGCGAAGCGCTCTTTGTAGATCTCAAGCGCTTTGTCGAGCGACACTTTCTCCATAAGTTGCAGGTTCACGATCGGCGTACGGTCGGAATGGTTCGAAGCCATCATCTGTACGGAATCCGAGAAGATGGTCTTGGGGTTCTTGTCGCGGTTAACTAGTTGGTTATGAAGCAGGTTCATCGTCGTCTGATAAGCCTCCTCGTCGCGACGCGGTGCCGTGAAATAGAGGTAGGTCAGTTGCAGCATGGTCTCAAGATCCTTGACGGTTGAAGAACCGTTCATGCGCTCCATGTTCTCTGCGATCTCCGGCGATACGGAAACAGTCTTACCTGCCAGCGCTTTCTCCAACTGCGGCATGGTAAACGTGCCGATACCGGACATCCCGACGATCGTGGTAGCCAGTTTGGCAGACGGCAGATCTTCGGTCTTCACCTGCGTCATTCCGCCTTTCGAGAAGCCCTGCATCAGGATCTCGTCGGCCTTGAAGGTGGTTGGTTTGATCACTACCTTGATGCCGTTATTCAGCGTCCATTCGGTATATCCGAGCTCCTCGTTCTGCTTGGTTGATTTGATCTTGCCTTTGTGCGGAGCTTTCTTCACCAGCTCAGTGTCAATCTTCTCCTCTTGCGGCGCTTCGATAGCCAGTTCGCCCTGAGCGGCGATAGTGGCTACGATAGCCTCCGGCGAAGGGATGTGTACCCCTTCTTTCGCCGGCGCAGAGATGGCGATGGTCGGGTTGGCATGGGTGAGCGACTGCGCCAACTGGTTCACTTTCTCCAGCGGGATCAACGGCAGGAAAGCCTGGGTCATCTCATATTCCCATTGCGCGCCCGGCATGGTCTCTCCGTTCTCGAAATGGCGGATGCACTCGCGCGCCAAGGTGATGTTCTTACGGGTATTACGCTCGTTGTAGTAAGTCTCCATCGCTGTCATCTTGTCGTTCTTCACGCGCTCCAGCTCGGCATTCGTGAATCCGTAGCGATGCATTTTCTCCAACTGGTAAACGAGGTCGTTATAGGCCTCTGTCTCGCGCCCCTCTTTCGGGATGATGACCGCCATGAAGGCGTCCATCTTCTTCACTACCTCGCCGTAGTAACAGCCGGCACCGGAGAACGAAGCGTTGGGATCATGCGAGAGATCCGACATACGGTTGTTGAACATATCGCAAGCCAGACCGCGTACCATGTTGAGCGTATATTCTTTCGCCGTCTGTTGCAGCGCCTCGGGCAGCTGGTCAAACTTGTACTCCAACGTGATACGTGTACCCTGCGCCTCCGGATCGGTCACTATCGCCACCAACGGTTTGTCGTTATGGTTCACCGTATAGATCGGGCGCTCGCCATAGTTGGTACGGCGCGGTACGTCTGCCCAGAGAGCCTTGATCTTCGCCTCGATCGTATCAACATTGATATCGCCGACCACGATGATAGCCTGATTGTCCGGACCGTACCATTTATGGTAGTAGTCACGCAGGGCCTGGTACTCAAAATTATTGATCACCGCCGTATCGCCGATCACGTCGCGCTTGGCGTACTGGGTGCCGGGATACATGAGGGCACGCATCTCCTTCCACATACGGCGCTGCGCAGTACGACCCGTGCGCCATTCCTCTAAGATCACGCCGCGCTCGGCATCGATCTCTTCGTCCAAGAGCAACAAGCCGCAACTCCAGTCGTGCATCACGAGTAGCGCACTGTCCACAATGCCTGCGCGATAGGTCGGCACGTCTGACAGGCGGTAAACGGTCTCGTCGATCGAGGTGTAGGCATTGATATTACCGCCGAAATTGACACCAATCGACTCAAAATAATTGATGATGCCCTTACCCGGGAAATGTTGCGTACCGTTGAAGGCCATGTGCTCCAGGAAGTGCGCCAGACCGTTCTGGTTGTCCTCCTCGAGGATGGCACCTACAGCCTGCGCGATATGAAACTCCGCACGTTGTTTGGGCTGCTCGTTATGACGGATGTAATACGTCAATCCGTTATCCAATCGGCCGTAACGAACCTCCGGGTCCATCGGCAGTTTCTCCGGCGCTTCTTGCGCCGACACCATCGCTGCGCAAAGCAGCGTAATGCTAAGCAGTAGTTTTTTCATTTGTATGTGTATTTTGTGTTTCTTCTTTCTTCTTACGCGGCGCACGTTTTTTCTTCGTCGCCGCTTTCTCTGCCTCCGCGATCGCGGCGTTCACCTCCAGCAACTCGTCGCCGCGGCTCTTCCACGGACGCGGACCTAAGATACGCTCTACATCCTCGCTGGTGATCACCTCATGCTCGATCAGCAGTTGGGCGATCTGATGATGCCCGTCGGCGTACTGGGTCAGGATCTCTTTGGCGCGTTTCATCTGCTCGGCAATGATACGCTTGGTCTCTTCGTCAATCAGGTTCGCCGTGTCATCCGAATAAGGTTTCACGAGTCCGTAGTCATATCGGCCGGTGGAGTCGTAGAAACTGATATCTTTCAGTTTGTCGCTCATGCCGTAGTATGCCACCATCGCGTACGCCTGTTTGGTAGCGCGTTCCAAGTCGTTCAGTGCCCCGGTTGAGGTCTGGTTCAGGAAGAGCTGCTCTGCCGCACGGCCGCCGAGTAACGAGCATAACTCATCGAGTATATGATCCTCGTTGGTCAGCTGGCGTTCTTCCGGCAGGTACCACGCAGCGCCTAACGCCATTCCGCGAGGAACGATCGTCACTTTGACTAACGGATTCGCCCAGCGGAGCATCCAACTGATGGTCGCATGACCTGCCTCATGGTATGCAATCGATTTCTTCTCCTCATCGGTCATGATCTTGTTCTTGCGTTCCAGACCGCCTACGATACGATCCACCGCATCCATGAAATCCTGCTTCGTCACTTTCTTCCGTCCGCCACGCGCTGCGATCAATGCCGCCTCGTTACATACATTGGCGATATCGGCGCCCGAGAAACCCGGGGTCTGCTTGCTCAGGAAATCGACGTCCACACTCTCGTCTAACTTGATCGGACGGAGGTGTACCTGAAAGATCTCCTTACGCTCCTGCAGATCCGGCAACTCGACGTGGATCTGTCGGTCAAAACGTCCGGCACGCAGCAGCGCAGCGTCCAATACGTCAGCGCGGTTAGTCGCCGCCAGGATGATCACACCCGAGTTGGTTCCGAAACCGTCCATCTCGGTCAATAACTGGTTAAGCGTACTCTCACGCTCGTCGTTACCGCCCGTCATCACGCTCTTGCCACGCGCACGACCAATAGCGTCTATCTCATCGATGAAGATGATGGCCGGCGCTTTCTCTTTCGCTTGGCGGAAGAGGTCACGCACACGGCTCGCACCCACACCCACGAACATCTCTACGAAATCGGAACCGCTCATCGAGAAGAACGGCACGTCTGCCTCTCCGGCAACCGCCTTGGCGAGCAAGGTCTTACCCGTACCCGGAGGGCCTACTAACAAAGCGCCCTTGGGGATCTTCGCTCCGATCTCTGTATATTTCTTGGGGTTCTTGAGAAACTCCACGATTTCTTGCACCTCTTGCTTGGCGCCATACAGACCCGCTACGTCCTGGAACGTCACCTTGTCTTTCTTGTCCTTGTCGAAGAGTTGCGCCTGCGCTTTACCGACACCGAAGATACCGCCTACGCCACCTGCTCCGCCTATTCCGCGACTCAGATAAACGAAGAAAAGGATCATCAGCGCGAACGGCAGGATATTCACCAGTATCAGATACCAGTAATCCCGCGATTTATCGTACTTCACGTCTATCGCCGCTTGTCCGTTCGCCTTGCGCGTTGCGTTCACGCCGTCGATATATTTGGAAAACTCATCGATGGACGGCACTTGGGTATGCAGCGTTCCTTTCGCGCGCTCGCCCTCACCCTGGGTACCAAACACCAGAGTATAACTCTGCGGACGAACAAAAGCGTTCGCTTGCAGATCATCCGTCACTTCGATCTTTTCAATGGCGCCCGCCTCGATGTATGCCGTAAGCTTGGTATAACTCAACTCCTTGCTTGCTCCTACTCCCTGTTTGTCACCAAAGAAATAGAAGCCCAGGATAGAGAAAGCCACTGCGTAAAACAGGATGTTCAGCCATCGGCGCGGACCACTCGGCTGACCCTGAGGAGGCATATTGCCTCTCGGTCTGTTATTTTTTCTTTCTGCCATATTCTTATTTCTAACCACTAATCCACTAACCACTAACCACTAATCCCCTAACCGTTAAACGATCTCCGGCAACTCCGTTACCTTTCCGTCTGCCCAGAGATGCTCGATGTCATAGAAGGCACGGGGCTCACGCTGCATCACATGAACAAAAATCGTACCATAGTCCATCGCGATCCATTCTGCGTTCTCCTGACCGGACACACTCAGCGGGTGAACATGCGTCGTGGTACGCACAAAATCATCGATCTCGTCAGCAATAGCCGCTACCTGGGTGTTGCTCTGACCCTCGCAGATCAGCATGTACTCCACCGGCGCCTCTTTGATCTTGCGCAGGTCGATCGTTACAATTCGTTGCCCTTTACGGTTCCGGATACCTTCAATAATGGTATCCATCAGTTTTTTTGTACTTACTTCTTTCATATATTTTTCTAATTCTCTAATTCATCAATCCCTTCACTCTCTAATTCTCTAACTCATTAAATATTAATTAATATTTTGAGTAATCGGACTTGAAATAAAAATTTATTTATGTTTATCGCTTTTGAAGGCTTTTACTCGTCAGAGTGCGGGCTTAGGTGTTAAAAGCCATCTGGGGGCTTGCACACAAGTGGGTTTTAGCAACTAAGTACGCATAGCGCGAAGCGCAAAAGCCTTCAAAAGTGTTTATCTATGTTTTTGTTCTTCCTTCAATCCGAACAACGCCCTTGCATTCGCGCTCGTCTGGGCAATGATCTGCTCCGGCGTCGTATGATAGAGTCTCGCCAGAAAATCCACGACGTGGATCATCAGCCGGCTCTCATTGCGTTCGCCGCGGTGAGGCGTGGGAGCCATGTACGGAGCGTCTGTCTCTAATAGGATGCGCTCCAGAGGAACAACCTCCAGGGTCTCGTACAGCTTGCAGTTCTTAAATGTCAACACGCCGCCGATACCTAAATACAGGCCCATTTTCAATATCCGTTGCGCCGTTTCCTTGCTGCCGTTGAAGCAATGGAACACTCCGCGCAACTTTGTACTTTGTACATTGTCCCTTTGTACTTCTTCCAAAATGCGCAGCAGGTCTTCCGTCGCTTCGCGGTTGTGGAGGATCACAGGCAGATTAAGTTCCCGCGCTAACGCTATTTGCTGACGCAACACCTCTTGCTGCTCTGTTTTATAAGTCTTGTCCCAATAGTAGTCCAGCCCTATCTCGCCTACTGCCACCAGTTCGTTTTGGTACTTCCGGATGGCTTGTTTTATCTCCTCTAACCGCTCTTGCCAATCCGCTTTCACGTCCTCCGGGTGCAATCCTAACGCCGGATAGCAATACCCCGGATGGGCATGACACACCTCCATCACCGTCCGGACAGACTCGCTGTTCACGCCCGGCACGATCATCGCCTCCACACCTGCCTCCCGCTGCCGGGCTATCACTTCCTCCCTGTCCGCCGCGTAAGCTTCTTCGTCTATATGACAATGCGTATCAATCATCCTGTTTAGCTCTCGTCAAAATACTACTATCGCCATAACTCAAAAAGCGGAAATCATGCCCCAGCGCATAGTCGTATATCGTTTTCCAGTCTCCGCCGACGAACGCACTGACGAGCAGCAAGAGCGTCGATTGAGGCTGATGAAAATTGGTAATCAGCTGATCAACGACGCGGAACTGGTAGCCGGGCTTGATCATGATTTGCGTAGCGGCGTGCAAGGTCTGCTGCCCCGTTGCATCCAGATAGTCCACTATCGCCTGCAATGCCTCTTTGACCCCTAACCACTCACCGCTAACCGGTGCTTCATAGGGTTCAAACTGCCCCACGTGGATCTCGCTGATTTCTGATCTCTGATTTCTGATTTCTGATTTCTGACCTCTTATTTCTGCTATCTGCCTTCCTATGAAATACAGGCTCTCCAGCGTCCGCATACTGGTCGTTCCGACGGCTACTATCTTGCCTAATTTGGCGATGATATGCTCGATCGTCGTTTTAGGCACAGCGATGATCTCCGAGTGCATGGTGTGCTCATTCGCGTCGGCAGTCTTCACCGGCAGGAAGGTGCCCGCACCCACATGCAGCGTCACCTCATCGGTCTCGATACCACGTGCGTGGATATCGTCCAGCACCCGCTGCGTGAAATGCAAACCGGCGGTCGGAGCTGCCACACTGCCCTTGATACGCGAATAAACGGTCTGATAAGTGATCTTGTCGCTTTCCTCCGTCTTGCGGTTCAGGTACGGAGGGATCGGCAATTCGCCTACCGCATCCAGTATCTCCGCAAACGATATCGTCTCGTCGTCCCACTCGAACCGCACCGCGTAGGTATTGCCTAACACCTGCTCTTTATAGGCACGCCAATTCAACTCCCTTCCCTTTAGGGGAGGGCCGGGGAGAGGCTCCTCCCCCTTCCATTTTTTCGCGTTGCCTACCATACATTTCCACACGCACCCGCGCGTAGAAGAAAGCGATAACTGGTAGTCATTGGGCTGCAACGGTTCCAGACAGAACACCTCGATACGGGCGCCCTGTGCCGGCGCATTTCCGTCGGCGGATGCTATCCGTTTATGAAATTCGAGACGCGCCTGAATGACGCGGGTGTTATTATAGACCAGCAATGCATCGGGTAATATGTACTTCCCCACATTGTAAAAATGGTCCTCCGTAATAGTCCCTTGCCTGTAAACCAGCAACTTGCTCTGGTCTCGTTCCGCCAGCGGATATTTCGCAATCCGCTCATCCGGCAACGGATAATTATAATCAGCTATATATATCGGTTCCATCATTTCATCTATCTACGTTTATGCTCATTCCGGCTTCCGGCAAACAGATCATATCGGTTGAACTGGCAATCCAACTCTCCGTTCAGCAGCCTGATCTTCTTACTCGGCCGCAGCCCGATACATTTCATCGCCGCCTCGTTGGACGATATGATCCAAGCGGTCGCACCGGCAAACTGATGTTTCAGGGCCGTACCTATCTTGCCGTATAGATCCTCCATATCTTTATTGCTCGCCAATCGCTCGCCGTACGGCGGATTCATCATCACTAAGCAGCCATCTGACATCTGACTTCTGACATCTGAATTCTTTATCTCCTCCAATCGTATCTGCCGCAGCGATACATTGGAAGCCACTCCCGCCGATTTCACGTTCTTCGTGGCCTGCTGGATGGCGTAGAACGAAGCGTCCGAACCATATATCGTATGGCTAAACTCGCGCTCATTGCTGTCGTCATTATAGATATCGCTCCATAGATCCGCATCAAAATCTTTCCATTTCTCAAAAGCAAAAGACTGCCGGAAGACACCCGGCGCAATGTTGCGCGCGATGAGTGCCGCCTCGATCAGCAGCGTGCCCGAACCGCACATAGGATCATAGAAATCGCTCTGCCCTTTCCATCCGGCGAGAAGTAACATTCCTGCCGCCAAGGCCTCGTTGATCGGCGCCTCGGTTGTCGCCACGCGATACCCGCGTTTATGCAAGCTCTCGCCGCTGCTATCCAGACTGATCGTCACTTGCTCGGCGGCTATATGCACATTGATATACATATCCGGCTCGGTGATCTTGACGCTCGGCCGCTTGCCCGCCTTCTCCTGCCAGTAGTCCGCAATCGCATCCTTCACGCGGTACGTCACGAAACGGCTGTTACGGAAGGTCTCGCTATAGGTCGTCGCATCGATGGCGAAGGTGGTATTTTCTGTCATGTACCGGCTCCAATCTATCCCTTTCACTGTCTCGTACAACCAATCCTCCGGTTTTCTCTTGTCTTTCGTCTTCCGGTTTTCCTTCAACAGCGGCACCAGCACGCGCGAAGCCGTGCGCAGACACAGGTTCGCACGATAAAGTAAGGACTTATCGCCCTTGAAAGAAACAGCCCGACGCTCAATCTGTACATCGTTCGCTCCCAACTCAATCAACTCCTGTGCCAGCACCTCTTCCAGACCCTTAAACGTCTTCGCCAGCATCAAAAATTCACTCTTCTCTTCTTTCACGCTGCAAAGGTACAAAAAAAATATGATATGTGCAAAAAAATGCGCAAAAATTTGCGTATATAAAAAAAAAGCAGTACCTTTGCACGCTTTTTCGCTGGAAAGATGGCAGAGTGGTCTATTGCGTCGGTCTTGAAAACCGAAGTACGGAAACGTACCGGGGGTTCGAATCCCTCTCTTTCCGCTCTCAACGGGGCTATTTGGTTTTGACAGCAGGTAGAATGGTTGGGTAAGCACGCCGAGCAATGAGGCAACGCTCGTTAATCTCGCTTCGAAACATAACTGGCAACAACTATGGTTATGCTCTCGCTGCTTAATCGAAGTATAGTAGATTAGTTTATTCGGGTGCAAGGCGCCTGAACGAGACATCGCTCCAAGCCGAGTCTGTGGGCTGAAAGGATATAGCGGTGCGGAAATTCACAGAATAGGTGTCGCAGGCTGCGATACGACACCGAAAATTAAGCAGATAAGCCGGTAGTTGGTGGCTTGGGTCTTGCTGCCGGACGAAAATAAAGGCCAAGATAAACGTGTAGAAAGCACAAGTATTCCTTGTTTGGACACGGGTTCGACTCCCGTTAGCTCCACAAAATGGTAGCATGGCTATCCTTGTGAAAAATCCTCGGGATTTAAAACTTGTTTTGAAGCCCGAAAAGCGTAGCATAGCACGCAGGCGTAATTGAGCGGTTGTACCGCGAGTCACACGTAGTGCTAATGCAAGCGCGGGGCACTAGCTCATCTGGTAGAGCGTAACGTTCGCAATGTTAAGGTAAGGGGTTCGAGTCCCCTGTGCTCCACACAAAAAAAGCTGCGATTGCAGCTTTTTTTGTATTTATCCGCCTATCTTGCGATGCACGCAATCGGCGATGAAGCGCGCTACTTCTTTGGGTTCAAGGCCTGCTACGTTCAGCACGAGATCATAGTTACGTGCGTCGTAGCGGGTCTTGCCGCTGAAGGTCTTCGTGAAGTTCTCTCGTGCCTCATCTACTTTGTCGATCAGCGCGTCGGCAGAACCCTCGTTGATATTGAGACGGCGGGCTACTTTGTCGCGGCGATAAGCCTTGTCTGCCATCAGGAACACCTTAAACGCGTTCGGCTCGTCGCGGAAGATATGAAATCCGGTACGGCCGAGAATCACGCACGACTCTTTGTGTGCTAACGAACGTACCAAAAACTCCTCGTCTTTGTACATATCCTCCGATACGTTCTCATACCACCAACTAGGCTTGGTCGCTTTGATCTTATCCACCTCTTCCTGCGATAAGTTATAGCGCTCTTTGATGGGGTCCAATAACTGTTTGTCGTAGAGCTGTACGCCCAATAACTGTGCCAACTCGGTAGCAATCTGACGGCCGCCGGTTCCGAACTCACGGCCGATCGTCACAATGAATTTCTTTTCCATATAGTGTCTGATCTGTTTCTTGTATTTGTTCCGCTTTCTTACAGCATCGCCGCCACATGAGGAATGCGAGAAAGCCATGATAAAATTGTTGCATCTTGACGTGCCGTCTGCATTGTATATTTAGTTTGAATACTCATCAATGCATCCGCTGGAATATCCAATGCAGCTTCAAACATCAGAGCCGTTGTCGGAGATAATGAGCGTTTGCCGTTCAACAACTCATTCAACGCGGTATAAGATATATTGACTTGCCGCGCAAACTCTCGTTGCGAAATATGACGTGCTTCCATTTCGTCTTTCAGCACCTCGCCCGGATGAACCGGATAAAATCCATAACCTAACGTAGCCATAGTTTTACTGATAATGATTTGTAATATCCTCTAATTTACAAATAGTAAGCGCTATCTCGCCTGTTTTGGCTTCCATTTGGAATATCAGGCGAAAGTGATAGTCTATACGCACAGAATAGTATGTATCATTCAGTGCCTCAAAATGCAGCGAATTGAAGCGATATAAATCCTCTATACGATTTACAGCCTCCAAAATGCCTACTACCCGCACGTACTTGCGTACTACTTCTGGTTGGTAGCGATGTTGTTTGTCGCTACTTTTACCCTTGTAATAGAGTTCGCTTAGGTAGTTTTTTTGAAATATGATATCCATTCTTTATGCAAATTCTGCGCAAAGGTACTACTTTTTTTTGACATTCACAAATTTTGTGAATACTTTCTTTATTTTTTTGCACTTTTAGGTATTTTAAGTTTGTCAATAAACCAACACACAGCCCTGCCATTTCTGACAGGGCTGGATGTTTTCGCATAAGTCGGAAGCGGATTAATCGCCTCCGCCTGGAATAGGATTCGTACTAACCGGTAATGTTGATCCCGGGCTTCCTACCATTACAACTGAACCCATCATTAACAACGTGTTCTCTACACTAGGTTGAATATATACTTTCTTTTTCATAATTGCGTTTCCTTTCATTCGTTCATTCGTTCATTCGTTCATTCTCTAAACCTCCCCAACACCCTCCCCTTCATGGGGTGAAGGGCTTTGCCCGATCGAGCGTCCAGTGGACGGTCGTAGAACAAAACGGTGGGGCTTATTATTTTACCAACTGACCCTTAGCGTCGTACATCTTCTCGCCGCGGAGGATGAAGAGTTGACCGTTAATCAGCACCTTGGTATTTGGTACTTGGTCACTTGGTACTTGGTCAACGCCTGTCGCTACTTGCGGAGCCATCGGCATAGCGCGTACGCGCTTGCCCGGAGCGAAGTTCTGCGTCTGTGGCACTGTCAATAAATCATAGCGAACATAAGCGCGGTTGGCGTCCAGATAGTTGCCGGCTGTTCTCGGACGAATTGCGTTGTTGATTAGCAGATAAACAGTGCCTTCAAGTGCCGCAAAATTCGTTTCATTTATACCTGTAAATGTACCACGGAGTGCACCGTTTGCTACTGGGTCTTCTGCTATTTCTTCGCCATAAACAACCTCTAATTTTGTATCGGTAGCCTGAATGATATACGGTTTACCGGCTTCAGGAGCGGTCTCCTCTACCAGATATACCTCTGTATTGCCTTCATTCTTATATTGGAGGTTCCAGAATGTCGCACCCTTGATGTGGGTAATGTTCTTCGTCAGACAAACGGTATAGTGACGACCTACCGTCAATTCCGAACGCACTTCCTCATATACCGGTTCCGGAGCAGGTTTCGGTACGTAGAGAGTGATTGCGGGATTGGTTGAAGTACTCTGATAGCATGATATGAGCGCAGGATTATTGTTGTTGTAATTGAAGCGCATATCGTTACGGTTTGTGCTTGTCGCAATAATCGAACTAATGGTGATATTCCACTTGGCATTTGCATCTAACTCTCCGGCGTATGCTTTAGTGTTCAAATAGTTAGAATTACCAGTTCCTCCTGCATAGAGATACTTGCCATTCGAAGTACGGAGAGCAAATTTACCATCACTTTGTGCAACAAGTGTGAAGGACATTGTGTTCTCACCCGGAGTAAAGACACCTTCATTAAGAATACCTGCTACAGCAAAGCGGTTATTACCTCTATCTGCACCCATTGCATAAACAACTCCGTCTTTCGCACCAGTGATGAGCACTTCTGCGCCATCTACAAGGTCTGCCTCAGTTGCTGCAACCCATTCCGAAGTCGTGCTGACAGCAGTCTCTACATCTTCGACTACCAGAGAGAGATTTACAACTTTAGAAGTTGCGGCCTCTGCATCATCGCTGATGGTGATGGTTGCTGAATAGTTGCCAATTGCCGCGGTGCTTACAACTGAAATTGTAATTACATCTCCGCCTACGAGAGCGGTTTTGTCAATATCGAATGCCTCCGGATTTGTACCTCCGAGCGTTGCAGTTGCATTTGCTACGTTGGTGAGCGTTACGGTAATTGTCTTGTCTTCAACACTTGCATTGGGCGCAACCGTACCAAAGTCCACACTCAGTTTATCTACATAAATCTTCGGATCAGCAGAAGCTACTGCTTCGTCAAGAGCAATCTCAATATCATCTGTTTGTCCTTCATATGTAGCCGTAATAGTTACAGAAGTCTGACCTTCAACAAGTGCGTCATACGACCACTCAACATCCTCTGTCACATCTACCGGAGTTTGGTCTTCACCTGCAAGTTTATATATGGCGTTTACGGATAGACCTGCCATGTCAAGTGCGCCACCAGCTTTGTAGCCAGACTTAGTGGTCAAGTCGCCGCTAATCTCTATTCTATCGAGTACAGGAACTGAACCACCTTCTTGGTTCACACCGTATAAGAAGAAACGGTTATCTGCCGAACCTGTGGTTTTTGAGAATGTAACTACTTTTTCAGTCTCTACTGCGTCAAATGTCACAGAGAAGTATTGGTCAACAGGATTACCTTGCAAAGTAAAGTCATTACCGTTACCCGCTGCACCTTCTTCACCAGCCAGATTAAACTCAGTAACGGAAGGATTCTCTACTCCAGTTATTTGAATTTGGGCAGTCTTACCACCCCATGCGAATGCATGGAAATGCAATGTGTGGGTTTTAGCAGGTATTGTAACTTCAATAGTTCCCACATTCTTACTAGCTCCTGCTTTTATCAAATCAAAAGGATCGGCAGTACCAATAGTGATTGTTCCTTTTGCTCCGGAAGTCTTCCACTCCATCCCTACATTACTTGTGTAGGTAGTAGCCCATTTAGAAACTTCTGCCCATTGTGCTTGGATGGTAACTGCGGATGCAGGCATTGTAAATGCACCTGCTACAACCTCAACTTCCTCAGAAGTCGTTTTATTGATTACTTTCCAACCACTGAAGGTATAACCTGTCTTGGTCCAAGCATTTGCAGGCAGTGTCACTTCTGCACCGGCTGCCTTGTCAGCGATATCCTCCGGAGCCTCACCGCCATCTGCGCCGTTGCCGTCAAACGTGATTGCATATTTCACTTGCGCAGCAATAACCGTCACACTAAATGTAGTAGTAGCTGCTTTGTAAATGCCGTCAGCTTTAAGGTTTGCCGTTACAGTAACTGTACCAGCACCAACTGCATGAATAGCATTGCTAACAATAGTTGCTTTTTCTGCGTCAGCAGGATCATCGATAGAAAGTGTGATTGCACCTTCGCCGTCCTGAGTAATAGCCAAATCAGTTACAGCCAGATCAGCCGAACCAACCTCGAAGCCAATTACATTCTCTATCTCAAAGTTCGGCGTACGAGCGAGAGATACTACTGTAGGAGTGTTAAGTAATTCAGGAGTGCTGCTCTGATAATAGATGGCATGACCTTTCACAATCACTTCGTCACCTTCTTTAATATCATCTGCGGAACTTGCAGTACAACGGAATACTTTTATCTGCGCTCCCGATGTTGTCCCATCATCAGAAATATTATATGTTACATTACCAAATTTTGCTTGATATGCTTCTACTATCTCACTTACGATTCCGTGTACATAAATATCATCTGTTGATTCGTCCGCAAATATAGTCTCAATTAGTTGCTTTGCGTCCGCTACTGTGTAAGGATGTGCTGCATCATTGGCGTAATCCTTAACCGTCACCGTGTAAGTCGTAGTCTTCGTTGCGCCGCCGAAAATGTAAGATACGGTAATGTTATAAGTACCAACCGTAGTATTGTCAAATACGTTTTCTTTATCATAAACAGCCTCAGCAGATACATCGGCAGGCTCACCTTCGGTATAGGTAGCTGTAATTACAGGTTTCGGCAACGCCTGACCTTTATAGACGGTATAAGAATCCGTTCCTACTGCGATAGATGAAAGCGTCTTAGTCGAAACCTCAATAGCTACATCATAAGCAGCACTGATTACACCGTCTACAGTTGCAGTTACATGAACCGTACCCGTAGCAGCCACTTTGTGGCCTGTCAGGTCGTCGTTCCATTCAATACCTTCGGTTACAACTTCAGAGAAGCCGTTGGCATATGTAGCGGTTACCACCAAACCGGCGGTCTCAAAAGTCTCATTTGCAGAATAGGTCGTTTTGGTAGCAGTACCCGAAACAGCAACTGAGGTTACTGCACCTTTCGGAATTCTACCACCTGCAATAATAAAGTTATTCTTGTCGAACTCTTTTACCTCTCCAAATGTTTTCACATTACCTGAAACTATAACGAAATCGCCGACCTCCAAATCGTCTATGCTGGAGAAATCGGTATTACCCACATTCTTTCCGCTGTAAACCTCCAATTGGTCAGAAGTCGTCTTTCCATCATCGGAAATCCAATAAGTGATAGAATGATATGTGCTATTATACTGGTCAATCTGACTGATGTAACCTTTTACTTTGGTTGCTAACGATCCAGCATTTTGTGCAGGTACCAACGGAAGAATCTCAGTTACTGTATATGCTTCCTTAACGGTGATGTCATATGTTTTCGTTACTGTTGCTCCTTCCGTGTAAGAAACGGTAACGGTCTGCGCTCCGGCAGTATTCATATCATAGCCGGTAAAGGTAGCATCGTCCGTTACGTCTGCCGAAGTCTCATCGTCATAGTTGGCTGTAACCGTCATTCCTTCATGCGAGAAAACGTCTCCGGTCAAGAATACTGTTGGATATTCACCCGTAATAGTAATACCTGTGAGCGTTTTGGTCTCTTCGAATGTTGCAGATACGGTAACATCAAATGCTGGCATTATGAATTTGTTATTAGTAACCGTAATTGTCGTTTCTGTATCACCAGTTTTATACACGGTATACGAGCCGAACTTATATCCGGAAACTGGAGTATTTGAAAGCGTAAGTTCAGTTCCTACTGACACTGATGTTAAATCTGCGGCACCCGTTACATTTACACTACCATTCTCAATAGCATCGTCTATCGTTACTTTTGATTTTACTGGATAATAGTAAATCTTAATAGGATTAACGGTAGAATAAGTACCACCATTCTTCAACGTGAAATAAGTCATCCCGCTAGAGAAAGTATATGTAGTCGTTGTACCATCAATCTCTCCGGTTACAGAGTTTGTCTGTGGGTGTTCTTCCGTTCCTTGATATACGGTGAAGTTGTTATTGCCTTGACCATTTTTAGTGATTTCTATCTTAGCAATTTCACCAAATACCGATTTGCTATATATATAACCGGATGATGCCTTAGCCTGTATCGTTGATGAATTTTGGTAAACATCCTTGACTGCAAAATCGAATCCGGATACGGTAATTCCTGCATCATTTTTGGCATATCCTCCCGATAAGAAATTATCCTTGGTTATCTCTAAAATGCTACCAGTAAACGGCGCAACATATTTCACCTGCGAAACCGGGATAATAGTTGTTGCTTCTTTGTCGCCACCAGTCGTATATACCTTGATGTAAGCGGTACGAGCTGCATCGTCATTAGCAGTTACAGAATAAGTAACCGTAGCATAATCATCCGCATCGCTTACGCTTGCGCTTAACCATGCCGGAGAAAGACTTCCTGTTCCGTCTGCATTCGGATGAACCGATACTTCTGTCACATAATTCTCAATATTTTCATATGTCAAAGAAATGGTCTGATTCTCCACGCCTTCTGCCACAACATCTGTCACCTCTTCTGGGTCAGCAAAAACGGTCGGATCTGATGTTTCTTCTTTTTCTGCATAAAATTCAACTTTGCTTATTGTTAATAATCCATTAGAAGAACCTTTTGTACATACAGCCTCTATTTGGTAGTATAGATTTTCCATTGGACTTGTTATTGTAACCTGTTTTGCTCCTGTCGACTTATCAAATGTCCCGGCATCCACCCAAGATGAGCCATCAGTAGATGTCTTGAGTGTAATGCTAGTTACATTACTTGCAGTTATAGCATCAATAGTTAAAGCAACTTTTGTGATAGCTTTATCAATTGCAGCGCTTGTAGTAATAGTTCCGGTATATGCGCCATTCTTTCCACCGATTTTAATAAACGCCCAACCATTGTTGTTGTTATTGGCATTCGCCACATTTACAGTAAAGTCGCCATTCGTACTAGAAAAAGAAACATTAGTGTAACCGCTTACTTTTTTTGAATTGTAACTAGATCCAAACAAGGCAGTCTTATAGACTTCCTCCGTTCCCCACACATTCAGACTGCCCAGCAAAAACAGCAGCATAAAAGCAAGGTGTTTTACGACGGTCGAACGACGGTCAAACGACGGTCGAACGACTGCCGAAGCCAACGTTGAGCCTTCGCTCCCCCTCGCTGACTTTCTAAATAAGTTTAAATTTTTCATAATTATTATATTTTAAAGTTAATAAATATTGTTGTTTGCTCATTTCTGTCCCATTAAAATTGGACATATAACTCCTTAACGCTTGTATTAGTGCCAATTATCAATCATCAATCATCAATCATCAATGTTTTATTTATGTTTATTTTCTAATCACCCCGCATGGATTTTCGTCATTTTTTGTAAGCGAAGCGATTTTTTTGTAAGGAATCTATCAGTGACAATTTATTGGTACTGATAAGTGGAGTTGATAAGAAAGCTATCTGGGAGCTTGCTCACAAGTAGATTTATTAGCAATTCCACTAAGTTACATCTGTAACTGTCGATTCCGCATTTTTCTCTTCTTTTTTTGATTACATCCTACACTATACACCGTACACCATACACCCTACACCCTACACTAAACGCAGTGCGCACCACCTTATATAGATAGCGCGCACGTGTGTATGGGGGCACAATTCTTCTTCTCCGTCAGGGACGTTGTTGAATAGATGCTATGGAAGAATTGTTTTTTCATTACGATAGTAGTGTCTTAACCGTTGGTACTTTCGTCTTTTTCAAAATCCAGTGCAAAGATACTACAATTTTCTGACATATGCAAGTCTTTTTGCAAATAAATTTATTTTGTTCATCAATCATAGCATTTCCGCCCCCGATCCACCATTTCGAAAATCCTTTTTATCTTTTTTCCTCCCCTACACTGTACACCATACACCATACACCATACACCGTACACCGTACACCTTTATTTATGTTTATTGCTTTTGAAGGGCTGTTTACCGCTTCGCGGTGAGGGTTCGCTCTGGCGAGCTACGGGAAGTTTACTTACCGGCAGATTGACAGGGCGGGCACTCATGGCGTTCTTAACGCCACAGCCTTCAAAAGTATTTTGTCTGTTTATTTTCTACCCACTCAGCGAGCCCTAATACACATCAAAGGCAGCCCTGAAGCTGCCTTTGATGATCTGTGCATCCCTCGCGGGGTGTAAGTACGGTTTGCTAAGGAATGATTTCCCCTTTACGGCCCGGCATTCCGGGAACAGGTGGATTCAGCGGATCCGCACCTCCACCTGGTGATACCGTAATTCCCTCCATCAAGTGCTCCGTGTTCACACTCAGCACTTCTGTTTTTGGTTCAATATACATATTCTTTTTCATAACTAATTGTTTTTTCTAGTTAGTCTAGTTAATCTAGTTAATCTAGTTTGACTAGTTCTTCTATTTCTCTAGAAGCCTCTTTGTTGCTTGCGGGCGGCGGTCATCTGCTCACGCACGCCGCCGTTGGCGAGAAAATCCTCCTCCATAGCGGCTAGGATTTTCATCAGTCCTCTGTCCACCTGATGAATGAGCGTCAGCGCCGTGTTACACATCGTTTCTACATCCCACTGTTCGTAATAGCGGGCATAGTCTTCCGATTGATCATGTTTACGGCAATAGGCTAACATGCCGTCATAGCGCTCGTGTCCCTTCGTCCAGCGGACAAGGCTTCTGATGCGTAACTGGTCCTCATAGTCTTCGCGTAGTTCCTGTAAACTACCGCGCGCTACGTTCACCAGATGCAGCCCTGTATCGCGAGAGGTAATATAATCCTCCAATCCCTCCACTATATTCTGCTTGCCGGACCTTGCCGCCTGCTGCATCTGACCAAAAGTACGGTCAGATGCCTGCAGATAGCGAGTAATATACCAATAGGTCATGTCATACAGCACCACACTCTTCTTGTAGCAATCGAGTTCTCGGTATGTACCGGGGTACCGCAGGAAACCATTTGGGTTGAGGGTTATCATAAGTTCTAGTTTATCTAGTTTATCTAGTTATTCTAGTTTTCACTTTACCAACTGACCCTTAGCGTCATACATCTTCTCTCCGCGGAGGATGAAGAGCTGGCCGTTGATCAGCATTTTAGCCGGCTTATCCGTTGCCGCAGCGTTCTCAACGCCTGTAGCAACTGCCGGAGCACCGTTCACGCCAATTAGCATACGTTTGCGACCAGGCAGCGACGTCGACGAGCCAACCGGGTTCTCCATGAACTCAGCATAGTTCACGTAGCAGCGATAAGCAGGTATGGTGATGGACGCTACCGTGAAGTCCTTCACAGCCCAGATATGCGTGCCGGAGAAGTAGAACATATCTACATCGGTCGTCGGGTACAGCGGCTTGTCAACGAAAGTACCATACATGCCCTTCAGGCTGCCTGCGTCATCTGCGTGGGTTGCGTTTACTTTCTTGTAGAAGCTTACCTGACTTGCGTTGGTTGCCTGGAAGAGATACGGTTTGCCGGCTTCAATCTCTCCACTCAGGATCTGATCGAATACCATCTTTCCGTTCTCATCGTGACCTTGGAGCTCGTAAACATTTGCGCCTACTGCTTTCGCGTCGTCCTCAAGGCAGATTGTTCCAAGCTCGCCTACGCTGTATGCAGCCGTACGACGATGAGCCAATGCCAAGAACTCGATCTTCTGAACACGAGTCAACGATTTGTTTGCGTCTGTCGATAAGCAGAGGATCTCTACGTCACCTGCCGGAACTTCTACATATTCCGACCATTGGAAGTTAGAGGTCTTGTTCTTTCCTGCCGGAGTTCCAGCGATAGTTACTTGAACCTCTTTGTTGTTTCCTGTACTTCTGTAGTTAACGCGTACAAGACCTGCTACTTCCGTGGTAAACTTAATCGCTGTACCTTGGAAGAACTTATTGCCGGAACGCCATACCCATTGTCCCTTACCGTAAAGCATATCCGAACGGAAGGCTGCGTTATTCGGAACGATAGCATCAGCGTCAGCCAACAACTCGTATGCAGGTGTCAGATCCGTGCCATCTTCTACTTGATCCGTAAATGCAGCTTGTCCTGATGCCGGCCAAGCACTACTATTCCAATCCCAAACGATGGACTCGGTTACGTTTGCCGGAGTTGCCGGAACGAACTCTTCTACCTTTGCGGTAGCGGAAGCGTTACCGCAGTCACTTGTTACAACAACCTTATACCACTGGCTCATGCCTTCGGTAATCGTTACGTTGAGCGATGTGCCGGTAGCAGCCGGAACAACGGCTACAGGATTGTCTCCTGCTTCGTTATCGCAAGTGAACCACGCATAGCTCAGGTTCTTACCCGTAGCAGCTACACTCAGCGTTACTTCTGCATCTTTCAGACCGCGCTGGTTCAGCGGAGCGGTAGTGATTACTGCGGAAGCGAAATGCTCTACAGTAACCATGTTCGATGCCTTGGAGTTGTCGCTGTAGCCTGCCAACTGGTTAGTTACTACTACGTAGTACTGACCATCAGCCGTCGGAGTATAGGTTGCTGCGTCTGTACCTACAGCCTCATCGTCACCCGCTGCCGGATGTTTGTACCACTGATAATGGAGCGAACCATCATCCGTTACGCTTGCGCTAACCGTCAGAGCCGTGAATGCATCACCCTCGCAGAGACCGATATTCTCCATATCAACCACCGTCGGCTTCTGGCACTTCGGAGCGAGGAACTCGATCTTCGTGAACGAAGCAGACGAACCACTGCTCGTTGAACCAAGATACCATGTTCCAGTAGCAGACAGAACAATTTCCTCATCCTTGTTGTAAGTAGTACCCTTATTTTCCGGATCTTGCGATACATAATAAGTACCACCTGCACGCGTTACTTTCAAAACCGTATTAGCAACCGCGTTGTTGAATTGAATATAAGACTTCGTAGCGAGGTTGCTATTATTGAGAACCTTATAATCCGAACTAACCTTAATGGATCCGCCTTCGAACGGATAAGCCGAACCACCGTTCTTAGCGAACATACGACCCTTATTGAAATTCAGCGAGTAACCTGCTTGACCAAATTGTTTCATCGGAGTTGCTCCATCGTCAACAACTTTTACTTGCAGAATCTTCACTTTCGCATCACTTACAGTTACGTAGAACGAGCGATTCTTGTCACTATTAAAGGTATAGTATTCGGTGGTCATACGAGAACTACCTTCTATAGGAATTTCAGTCACAACCGCAGCATCATCACCCTCTGTTAACTTGAACAGATAAATCGTCTTTGCAGCGGAACTCGTGTTATACATTGTCAACTGGATCTTTGCTTGATTGGTTGTAGCATTGTACTGAACCATTTCACCCAAAGCGCTAACAGCAGTCAAAGCTGATCTTGCTGAGCTGAAGGAGGCTCCCTTCTCACCATCTACATCAGCTTCAGCAGCAACCGCTGTTGTAAAGTTCGTCGTGTTGATAGCGCCTGTGGACTTATTGATCAGCTTAATCGATGTATCTGCAACCCAGTTAGCAAACAACTCAATATCGCTTGTGCTCATTACGTCAGAAGCGAAGTCCCACTTGTTCTCGAATGTGCTCTCTTTGTACCAACCTTCAAGCAACCAACCTTCCGGCTCGGTTACAGACGGCTCAGAAACGAGCGCACCTTCTGCAACTAATTGCGAAGCGATATCTGCGCCTTTACCCATCTTATTGAAGGTAACGGTATGTTTCGGAGTAGCCACTTTCAGTTTCAGCGTAACTACTGCATCAGCCGTACCCATCGTAATAACTGCCGGGTTAGCAGAAGCGTCTGCAATACTTGCGCCAGTACCACTAATCTGCCACTCATCAAACTCATAAGCTGCATCAATTGCGCTATAGGTTGCCGTTGTGGTATGACCCTCACGAACAGAACTTGCGCCAAGGGTTACGGTTGCGTAAGCAGGATCATTATCCGGAGTAATTGCGCTCGTCAAGTTGTGGAAGATAATAGGATCACCGCAGTTGGTTACTTTGATGGATTGGAGGAATACAGAATTCTGGCGTTGCAAAATAAATATATTCGTGCCTGCAAATCCGTCACCTTCTTCTACAGTATATGTAAACTCATCCACATCACCGGAAGCAACTGTTTCATCAGCCTGCCAGCCAAGCAAAGCTTTCTTTGCATTAACTGCATTATACAAGTTCAATCCACGACCTTTATTATGAGTCGCTCCGTTTGCCATTATTCTAAGTTTGATAACAGAGCCGTTCTTCAACTCATTATTCAAAGTCACGCGGACACTATCTTTGCCGCCATTGCTGAACGAGAGACCATTTGCGTTGTAAGCAATAGAGCCTTCAGCACCAAGGTTAGCAACCTTAATGCTTCCGCCGGTCGAACCTGTTTGCAAATCTACAGTTGCACCAACCGTAAGTGCATCACCGCTCAATGCCGGAACTAACAATGTACAGCCGTCGAACGCTGTCCACTTAGCATACAACGGAGTAGCAGCAGTAATCGAAGTATTGAAATCAAACTCATTACCTGCGGTGCACTCTTCATCGGTATACCAACCGCCGAAGTCATAACCGATTGCACTTGGAGCGGTTGGTTCGGTTGCCTTCTCACCAGAGATAATATCTTGTTTTGCAATTTCTGCGCCATGTCCTTGGAGATTGAAGGTAACCTCAAATACTTGTGCCCAGACAGCGGTAATCGTCTGATCGGTAGTAGCGTCAGTAGCGATCGAAGCAGGACTCCACTCAACGAAGTGCCAACCCGTAATATCTGCCAGTGGATCGAACGAGGCAACACCAATACCTTCTGTGTATTCCGTTGGATACGCAGTCATATCTGCGCCCTTGACATTGTCATAAGAAATAGTGTGCGTCGGCGTAGAAGCAGAGGAAACAGTAATCGTTACACTCGCTTGTGCGTCGCAACTTATTCCATTAGAAATATTACACCAGTAGGTTCCAGCATCTTCTACAGCTGCTGTCTTAGAGAATGTTGCGCCAGAAGTCGAGGCAGCCTGTACCGGAGTGGTTGCAGAAGCGGTTGCCCAGTCTGCGCCCTTATACCATGTATATACTGTCGAAGCCGAAGTTCCTTCTGCCGAAGCCGTCAGTGTGATAGTACCGCCTTCTGTATAGTTCTCTGTTGGAGTTGCTGCAACAACAGGAGAAGTCGGAACGGAAATAGGATCCCAAGTCGTCGAACCCGTCAGATAAGCCGCTGCGTTCTGGAACAACTTCTGACCATTAGCATTCAGTGCATTTAATTTAGCGTTTGACACACTAATCATCAGATATTTACCTGCACTTGCACCACGCTGTGCAGGAGTCAGTTCATGAATAGCGCATCCGTTGCCTTCGCCGCTATTCGGAGTGGTTGCCAACGTATAGCCTTCCTTGCCGGAAGTAAATTCACCAATAGGCTGCATACATTTTGCAGCAGCATCGTCGGTTATTTCAAAGAAGCCGTCTGTTACAGTTACACCGCTAAACAACGGGTGACTTGCAATATTGCAATAAGCACTATTCAAAGTAGCTCCTTTAACAGATTGGCCTGCATTCGGAGTACCCCAACCCCAACGGTCACTATTGTAGAAATAACTCTTTGTATTCAACACCGGGACATCGCCTGCCTTTGCTGCAGCAACAGCAGTTGCACTATAGCTACCACCGCCGATCGACTCGTGCAATACAACCAAAGCATAACCCGATTGGTCAACATCCGATGTCGGACCTACAATCTTTACATTGTAAGTGTCTTTTAAAGCAGCATAGAGTTTATCATTTGCCTTAGTTGCATCAGCCGAATTTGCAGTTACATATAGTACTTTTGTTCGTGCATCTGCCGCAAAGGTAGCATTGACGGTAACCGCATAGGCCGGCATGGTAAACGTATTGTCCGTTACAGCTACCTTCGTTGACGACTCACCCGTCTTATAAACGTCCCACGCGCTGAATACATAATCCTCATCTGGAGTAGCCGTTAAGGTTACCGTTGCACCAGCCACAGCCTCTGCCAAATCTATGGTAATGTCGCCATTAGTGTGCGTACCTTTGGCAATTTCATACAATTGAGACCATTGTGCAGTAAACTCTGTGTTAGCACTCAAGTGAGCCGTTTTGCCATTAGCAATCTTCGTTCCTGCTGTTACTTCCGCCTCATCAACTGTAACAGTTTGGTTAGCAACCCAACCAGTATGAGCCCAACCACTTGCAGAGAGTTCCTCCAAGGTTACTTTCGAAGCGTTAATAGCGCTCGGAGCTGTTCCATGACCGCCATTGTTGAATGTAATATCATAAGTAGCGGCAGGTGTTCCCCACTGTGCTGTCAAAGTTACGTTCTTTGCCGGCATAGTGTACTCATCACCGCCATCATACTCATCATCATCTTGGTCTTTCCATTTCAAGAAAGCTTGACTCGTAGGAGGCGTAATACCCGTTACGCCATCATGCAAATCAAACTTAGCGCCCAACGGATGGGCATCTTCCGTCGGAGTTGTACCATCACCGCCATTCAAATCATAGGTAACGGTATAAAGCGGATAATAGAATGCTATTTCATAGAAACTAATATTATTTTTATTTTTTGCATCTGTGGCATGAATCTCAATAACGTAGTTCTTAGTTTTATCAAGTGTTGCATTAGTTGCTAATGTTTTTGTGCCCGAATCACCATACTCCCCGCTATTAGCAGCAGCAGTTACTTCTTCGGCTACTTCCGCTCCAGGCTCCCCTGTAATTTCAAACACCTTCAAAGACATTGTAGCCTTTTTGGAGGATTCATGTTTGGTCGCGAAAAATATTTTTACACCAGTACAATTTGTTACACGAAAATATTCATATGCATCTGATGTATTCTTTTTGAATGCATCATAGCGTTGTTTTTTACTTGAAGTATCATCACCGCTGGACCAAACTTTCCAAAAACTTGTTCCTTTAAATATGTCTGTTCCGTCCCATGTTCCATTTGCGGAGCCAACGTTGCTGCTAACCTTGGTCGCCCATGTTTGAGCGCTTTGACGAATCGCATACGGCGAGAAAATAACATATCCCGACGAAGCAGCTTCACTTATAAAGAGTGTATCAGGGGTCCCCGTCCACGTCAGATTTGCACATTGGAAAGGTTGAAGACCGGTTGCCGGCAATGTAAGAGTTGTGCTCGGGATTGTCGGATCTCCCCACATCTGTCCGATGCCGAGGACGAGTGCAAGGAGCATAGCGCAAAGGTAGCGCAAGGGTAGCGCAAGGGTAGCGCGTTTAGTTTGCGAATTACCTCCCCCTGTGTTTTGGGGCATCTTCGTTACCTTTCTTAGAAAATTGTTTTTCATAAGCATTAATTTTTTTAGTTAAATGAATAATTTATTTTTGATTAAACTTTTGCTCCTTTTCTCATGCCAATGTACATCACTTCATGCATGTACGGAGACACACCACGAATTGCCACTTTGCGAGCTAGTTCTCTATCGGATACAATTGGTCCGAACAAAGCAGCAGAAGCATCGGTCGTCATAGAAGAAATGCCCTTCATGGACAACGTCACCATTTCACCGTTACTCTTCTTTACGGTTTCAGCAACCTCTTTTGCCAACCGCCGGGACTGCTCTACGGTTAGAGTGTCAGTTCCGCCAGAGTAATTTTTTGATTCTAAAATTGTCTTTGCCATATTGATTAAGTTTTAATTATTCGATTTTTCTTGGATTAACTCCGGATGATTATGATACACATCTACATAATCTTTTAGAAATTTTTGAATATTATTCATTACTTCCGCACTTTGGTCTCCATCTTTCTTTTTCTTAAACTGTGCTAATAGATTCGCTGTGACTCTCCCGATCTTTCCCCGAATGTACAGCGTATTTTGTTGATGGAAATCCTCTGCTTCAATAATCTTGTCATTCAATTGCCTTTTAAGTTCTGCATCCCCTTCTCCTCCATCCGGCCAAAGAGAGTTTTCATGCGCCGACATGAAATTATCAATGTCTTTCAACTTCTGATACATATCAGCCTGCTTCTTAACTTCTACCTCTTGTATATTTTGAGTGCGTATTTCTTTTGTCTCCAAATGTTTAAGTCTTGTTTGCAATACATATGTGAGTATCACGACTAAAACGTTAGCAATTATTGATATAATGGCAATAATAACAGTCCAATTTGTTTCCTTATTTTCTTCTATTAACCGCAGAGAATAATCTCCTGATAATTTCAAACCAATATTTTCCCCCTCCTTTTTTGCATCCACACTATCATTAACTATATCTATTTTTGTACCTTCTTTTGATGAATCTTTTTCTAGTACAATTACTGGATTTTTAGTCGATTTAGGTGTATTTTCTGCTCCCAAAACATTTCCAACGCCCACAAAGAGTGCAAGAAGCATAGCGCAAAGGTAGCGCAAGGGTAGCGCAAGGGTAGCGCGTTTAGTTTGCGAATTACCTCCCCCTGTGTTTTGGGGCATCTTCGTTACCAAACTTAGAAAATTGTTTTTCATAAGCATTATATTTTTGAAATTTGTAAAAATATTTAGTTAAATGAATAATTTATTTTTGAGTATTTGTTTGTAAGCTTTTCAATATTTTGTTTTGGGGTTGCCTTGAGATTCATCCAACTCAATGATTATCTCGTCCAAAAAGGCATCAGACACATTTGCCATATCTGCCTTGTCATAAATATACAAGAACGACAAGCATGTATCTTCTATCGTCAGACGGATAATAACGCGCCCGCCACCTCGTTTGCCACGTCCTTTAGACGTAAACGCTATGCGCACCTTGCGCATCCCGTCATGCAACTCATCTCCTTGCAGAGGATTCTCTTTCAGCGACAACAGCAAACGATTAAAGTCGTTCGGCAAAGAACGATATCTTTTCTTCAACTGCTTAAACGCGCGTTGAAAATCGGTCGAGAAGCGAACTTGCTCTATCATAATTCACGAATGAATTGCAGCGCCTCGTCAACACTCATTGAAGGGGCTGTTTCACATTCTCGCTTAGCTCTTACCACCGCATTAGCCACGCGATAAGCCTGTTCCAACTCCAGAAAGCGATTCCAACGTCTCGGAGACATTCGAACAGTTATGCTCCTCGTATTTCTCTCTAATACACACATAGCTTTTATAGTTTGTCGTTTCTATTTATGCAAGCCAAGTCTAGCTAACAGGCTTACCTGTTCTTGCGGTGTACTCAGCGGCCATTTCCCGCATTTCCTTTTGTTTTCTCAAAATCTCTTTTCTTGACTATTTTAATAGTTCTATGGATATTCTAATTAATTTCACGCTGCAAAGATACGAAAAGTTTTTCATATACGCAAGCGCGAGGGCGCAAGGGCGCGAATAATTACACAAAAAAAGTGATTTTCGTCAATTTTTCTACATTCAGGGAATGACTTGACCCCGACTTGCCCTCGAGATTACCTCGAGATTAACCCGACTTGCCCCCGATAAGTATTTTACAATCAACTATAAATGAGCTCTTTATAAACACCCAAAACCGCCACACCGGGGAAAGGTGTGACGGTTTTTCTACAGCGTTAGGATTCGTATGGATTACTCATCCTCGCCGTTGAGGGCAGCTTCCGCAGCCTCACGGGCAGCCTGGATAGCTGCGTACTCTTCTGCGTTATGGACGGTGATCTTCGAGAACTCACGCAGACCTGTACCGGCCGGGATGAGGTTACCGCAGATCACGTTCTCCTTCATTCCCTCGAGGTAATCAACCTTACCGCGGATAGCCGCTTCGTTGAGCACCTTCGTGGTCTCCTGGAAGGAAGCTGCAGACATGAAGGATTTCGTACCGAGTGCCGCACGGGTGATACCCTGGAGTATCTGCTTTGCGGTAGCGCACTCTGCGTCACGTGCCTTAACCAGTTTCTTGTCGCGGCGACGCAGCGAAGAGTTCTCGTCGTGGAGACGACGGGCAGTCACGATCTGACCCTCTTTGAGGTTCTCGGATTCACCGGCATCGGTAACCACCTTGCGACCCCAGATACGGTCGTTCTCCTCAAGGAAGTCCATCTTGTCAACCACATCGCCCTCCAGATAACGGGTGTCACCCGGATCGAGAATCTCTACCTTGCGCATCATCTGACGCACAATGATCTCAAAGTGCTTGTCGTTGATCTCCACACCCTGCATACGATATACGGCCTGTGCTTCGTTGACGATATAATCCTGTACCGCTGTCGGACCCTGAATAGCCAGGATGTCCTCCGGAGTGATAGCACCATCGGAGAGCGCGTGTCCGGCGCGTACGTAGTCGCCTTCCTGCACAAGAATCTGCTTGGACAGAGGAATGAGGTATGCTTTCTGCTCGCCTAACTTGGAGGTTACAAACAGCTCACGGTTACCACGTTTGATCTTACCGAACGATACCTCACCGTCGATCTCAGCCACAACTGCCGGGTTGGACGGGTTACGAGCCTCAAAAAGCTCGGTGATACGGGGAAGACCCGAGGTGATATCACCGCCGCTGTTGGTAGCACGTGCCATCGAGAAGAGGGTATCTCCGATATGTACCTCTGCGCCTTCGGTGAAGATAAGAGATGCCTTCACCGGCAGGTTGTACGTACGGAGGATATTACCATCCTTGTCCACAATATGTGCCTGCGGCATCTTGGTCTTGTCCTTCGTATCGGTAATGGATACCTCGCGTTTACCGGTTTGCTCATCGACTTCAGTCTTCGAGGTAACACCCTCGATGACATCTTCGTATTTGATGAAACCATCAATCTCGATAATCAACGGAGTCTTATACGGATCCCACTCGCAGATAACGGTACCCTTGTCGTATTTCTGACCCGGAGTAACGAACAACTTGGCTGCGTACGGGATATCGAAGTTCGAGAGTACAACACCGGTCTTTTCATCCTTGAGCGACATCGCGTTCTGACGGCTGACGATGATAGTATCGCCGGCAGCGGTAGTGATCGTACGCAGATCTTCGATCTCGACGATTCCTTCGCGCGTCAGAGCATAAGTACCTTGTGCTGCTGCACCACCTGCCAAACCTCCCGAGTGGAAGGTACGGAGGGTCAACTGGGTACCCGGCTCACCGATAGCCTGGGCTGCAATCACGCCGACTGCCTCACCTTTCTGAACCATCTTACGCGATGCAAGGTTACGGCCGTAGCACTTCGCACAAACGCCATGTTTGCTCTCGCAGGTGAGTACGGAACGGATCTCCACTTCCTCGATACCTGCAGCCTCGATAGCCTCGCATTGCGCCTCACGGATCTCTTCGCCGGCTGCAACGATGAGGTTACCCTCATTATCCAGAATATCATGTACGGATACACGACCGAGGATACGCAGCGTAAGCGAAGCGATGGTATGACCATTCGCATCCTTGATAGCACGCGCGGTCAATCCACGAAGCGTACCGCAGTCCTCCTCATTGATGATCACATCGTGCGATACATCGACCAGACGACGGGTCAGGTAACCGGCATCGGCGGTCTTCAAAGCCGTATCGGCAAGACCCTTACGTGCACCGTGCGTGGAGATGAAGTACTCCAACACGGACATACCCTCTTTGAAGTTAGCGAGGACAGGGTTCTCGATATCAGGACGGGTATCTACGGCTCCTGCCTTCATAGGCTTCGCCATAATACCACGGATACCGGCAAGCTGCTTGATCTGCTGTTGGTTACCACGCGCACCCGAATCCATCATCATGTAAACAGAGTTGAAGCCTTGGTCGGCACTCTTCATATGATCCATAAGGATAGTCGTCATCTCGCCGTCGATCTGTTTCCAGGTATCTACGACCTGGCGGTAACGCTGATCATCGGATACCTCACCCTCGTTATAGAGGTCGGTGATCTGATCTACGATGTCGTTACCCTTTTGGATGAGCGATTGCTTCTCCTCAGGAATAATGATATCATTGAGGTTGAAGGACAGACCGCCGCGGAATGCACGGTAGTAACCGAGGTCCTTGATATCGTCAAGGAACTGAGCTGCACGTGCCACACCGCAGGTCTTGATAACCTTGGAGATGATGGACTTGACAGCACCCTTCTTCATCAGTACGTTCTGGAACCCAAGCTCCTTCGGCACGTACTGGTTGACGATTACACGACCCGGAGTGGTCTCAATGAGTTCGCCATTGACACGTACCTTCACCTTCGCGTGGATATCTACACGGCCTTCGTTAAGAGCAATAATAGCCTCCTCTTCGGAATAGAAAGCGAGACCCTCGCCCTTCACGCCTGCGCGTTCCTTAGTAATATAATACAGACCCAGAATCATATCCTGCGAAGGAACAGTGATCGGGTTTCCGTTAGCCGGGTCAAGGATGTTGTGCGATCCGAGCATGAGGAGCTGTGCCTCCAGGATAGCCTCGTTGCTCAACGGCAAGTGAACAGCCATCTGGTCACCATCGAAGTCGGCGTTGAAGCCGGCACAGGCCAGCGGGTGCAACTGGATAGCCTTACCCTCGATCATCTTCGGCTGGAAGGCCAAGATACCATGACGGTGCAGCGTCGGCGCACGGTTCAGCAGAACAGGGTGGCCCTCCATTACGTGCTCAAGGATCTCGTAAATAACCGGCTCACGGCGGTCGATGATCTTCTTCGCCGATTTAACGGTCTTGACGATACCGCGCTCGATGAGCTTACGGATAATAAACGGTTTGTAGAGCTCTGCCGCCATCTCCTTAGGCAGACCGCACTCGTGCATCTTGAGCTCCGGACCTACGACGATAACCGAACGCGCAGAGTAGTCCACACGTTTACCGAGCAGGTTCTGACGGAAACGGCCTTGTTTACCTTTCAGAGAGTCCGAAAGGGACTTGAGCGGACGGTTGGCATCCGACTTCATCGCCGTGGTCTTACGGCTGTTATCGAAGAGGGAGTCCACCGCCTCCTGAAGCATACGCTTCTCGTTACGGAGGATGACATCCGGTGCCTTGATCTCAACGAGTCGTTTGAGTCGGTTATTACGGATAATAACACGACGATAGAGATCGTTGAGGTCGGAGGTGGCGAAACGACCACCATCCAGCGGTACGAGCGGACGGAGCTCCGGAGGAGTCACAGGAATAGCCTGCAGAATCATCCACTCAGGACGGTTCTTGCCGTTCGACGCACGGAAAGCCTCTACGACTTGAAGACGCTTGAGCGCTTCCTGACGACGCTGTACCGACGAAGACTTGTCCGCCGTGGCACGCAACTCATACGAGAGAGCATCCAGATCAATTGCCGCGAGAAGGTCATAAACAGCCTCGGCACCCATCTTCACAATAACCTTGTTGGGATCGGTGTCCTCCAGCAATTCATTGCCTTCCGGAATGATATTGACTACCTGCTGATATTGATCCTCATCGAGCAGCATGCAGTTCTCAATAGGAATTCTATTCTTATCGGTCTCATGCTTCTCGCCGATCTCCTGACCCTCGAGAGCACCGGCACGTACTACGAGATATTTCTCGTAATAGATGACAGAGTCAAGCTTCTTGGTCGGGATACCGAGCAGCGCCGCCATCTTCGAAGGCAGCGAACGCAGGTACCATATATGCGCTACAGGAACGACGAGCTTGATATGACCCATACGCTCACGACGCACTTTCTTTTCGGTAACCTCTACGCCGCAACGCTCGCAGACGATACCTTTATAACGGATACGCTTGTACTTACCGCAGTGGCACTCAAAATCCTTGGTAGGACCAAAAATGCGCTCGCAGAATAAGCCATCGCGCTCCGGCTTGTATGTACGATAGTTAATCGTTTCCGGTTTGAGCACCTCACCCGAAGAGATCTGCATGATCTCATCCGGAGATGCCAGACCAATAGAGATCTTGGTGAAACCGGTTTTCTTATTTTCTTGTTTAAAAGCCATAGTTGTCCTCCAATCTTATTCCATGTTGATACTGAGTGCGAGACCCTGAAGCTCGTGCAGGAGCACGTTAAGCGACTCGGGAAGACCCGGAGTAGGGAAAGGTTCGCCTTTGACGATAGCCTCGTATGTACGCGCACGACCTGTCACGTCATCCGACTTGATGGTAAGGATCTCTTGCAGCACGTGAGCAGCACCGTGTGCCTCAAGTGCCCAAACCTCCATCTCACCGAAACGCTGACCACCGAATTGTGCCTTACCGCCCAACGGCTGCTGCGTAATGAGGCTGTACGGACCAATCGAACGGGCGTGCATCTTATCATCGACCATGTGACCGAGTTTCATGAAGTAGGTCACACCGACCGTAGCCATCTGGTCAAACGGTTCACCCGTCTCACCGTCGTAGAGCTGGGTCTTACCGGCACGGGGCAGACCTGCTTTGTCGGTCCACTCGTCCAGTTGCTCCATCGTACAACCGTCGAAGATAGGCGTAGAGAACTTAACACCCAGTTCCTGACCTGCCCAACCGAGGACAGCCTCGAAGATCTGACCGATGTTCATACGCGAAGGCACACCCATCGGGTTCAATACGATATCCACCGGCTTACCATCGGCGAGGAACGGCATATCTTCTACACGTACGATCTTGGATACAATACCCTTGTTTCCGTGACGACCTGCCATCTTATCACCTACGCGGATCTTACGACGCTTAGCGATATAAACTTTCGCCATCTGGATAATACCGTTCGGCAGTTCATCACCGATGGTAAGATTGAATTTCTCGCGCTTGAGCGCTGCGTCCATCTCCTTATATTTCGCGATATAGTTGATGACACACTGTGCCACAAGCTCGTTCTTGTGCTCGTCTGCAGTCCATCCTTCGAGCAGAACGGAGAAATAATCGATAGCATCCAGACGCTCTTTGGAGAAATGCTGGCCCTTGCTGATAATCTCGGTACCGAGGATATCCTTGACGGATACAGCCTGGCGGCCATTCAGGATTGCATAGAGCTTGTTAATCAGCAACTCACGCAATGCCTCTGCCTGCTCGCGGAACTTGAGATCCATCTTCTGGATAGTCTCCTTATCATCCATCTTCTGCTTGCGGTCTTTATTGGCACGCGCATAGAGTTTCTTGTCGATGATTACACCATCAAGCGACGGGCTGGCCTTGAGAGAAGCGTCCTTGACGTCTCCGGCTTTGTCACCGAAGATAGCCTTGAGCAGTTTCTCTTCCGGCGAAGGATCGGTCTCTCCCTTCGGCGTGATCTTACCGATCAGGATATCACCCGGCTGGATGTAAGCACCGATACGGATGATACCGTTCTCGTCGAGGTCTTTGGTCGCATCCTCGGATACATTGGGGATATCTGCCGTGAACTCTTCCATACCGCGCTTCGTATCACGTACCTCGAGCAACTGCTCTACTACGTGAACGGAGGTGTACATATCCTCGCGTACGATACGCTCGGACAGAACGATAGCATCCTCGTAGTTATAACCCTTCCAAGGAATATAAGCTACCTTCAGGTTCTTACCCAGAGCCAATTCTCCGCCTTGGGTTGCATAACCCTCGGTAAGGATCTGACCTTTCTCCACCTTGTCGCCCTTGCGAACAAGCGGATGGAGGTCGATGGTGGTATTCTGGTTCGTCTTCTCGAACTTAGGCAGTTTGTACTCTTTCTCCGGAGCATCGAAGCTGACAGCCTCTTCCTCCTCGGTACGCTCGTACTTGATGCGGATGACATCTGCATCGACATACGTAACGACACCTGTGCCTTCTGCGACTACCTGTGTGCGGCTGTCGGTGACGAGTTGCTCCTCGATACCGGTACCTACAATAGGCGCTTCGGAAGTGATCAACGGAACGGCCTGACGCATCATGTTCGATCCCATCAACGCACGGTGCGCATCATCGTGCTCAAGGAACGGAATGAGCGAAGCAGCTACGGAAGCGATCTGGCAAGGAGCCACATCCATCAGGTTAACCTCGGAAGGCGCAACAACTGGGAAGTCGGCACCCAAACGGGTCTTAACCTTGGTACGGATGAAGTGTCCTTCCGGAGTCAAAGGTGCGTTACCCTGTGCAACTACCTTATCTTCCTCATCCTCCGCAGAGAGATAGATAACATGATCGTTGTCGAGATCCACAACGCTGTCCTTAACCGGACGATACGGAGTCTCAATGAAACCGAGGTTGTTGATCTTCGCATAGATACACATGGACGAGATCAGACCGATGTTCGGACCTTCCGGACTCTCAATCGGACAGAGACGGCCATAGTGCGTATAGTGTACATCTCGAACCTCGAATCCGGCACGGTCACGGCTCAAACCACCGGGACCGAGAGCTGACATACGACGCTTGTGCGTGATCTCTGCCAGCGGGTTCTGCTGATCCATGAACTGGCTCAGGGCGTTGGTTCCGAAATACGAATTGATGATCGACGAGATTGACTTCGCGTTGATCAGGTCGGTCGGAGTGAAGACCTCGTTGTCGCGCACGTTCATACGCTCACGAACGGTACGAGCCATACGGGCCAAACCGATACCGAACTGGTTGAACAACTGCTCACCTACGGTACGTACACGACGGTTGGAGAGGTGGTCGATATCATCTACCTCCGCGTTGCTGTTGATGAGCATGACGAGGTACTTGATAATCTCGATCATATCCTCCTTGGTCAACACACGGGTGTCGTCCGGAATAGACATGTTGAGCTTGCGGTTGATACGGTAACGGCCTACCTCACCGAGGTCATAGCGCTTCTGCGAGAAGAAGAGGTTCTGGATCATCTCGCGCGCCGTAGCATCATCGGCCGGCTCGGCATTACGCAACTGACGGTAGATATAGAGGACTGCCTCTTTCTCCGTCTTAGCCGGGTCTTTCTGCAGGGTGTTGAAGATGATGGAGAAATCGTTTTCACGCTCCTGGTCCTTATGCAGCAGCACGGACTTGGATCCGGACTCCATGATGATATCAATCACCTCAGGAGTCAGCTCGGTCTCACGCTCTACAACGATCTGGTTACGCTCGATGGACGATACCTCACCGGTGTCCTCATCCACGAAATCTTCAATCGTCGGCTTCATCACGTATCCCGCCAGACGGCGACCGATGCAAGCCTCAAGGGCCTCACGGTTCACTTTGACTTCTTCTGCCAGATCAAAGCAGTTCAGGATGTCCTTGTCGGACTCGAAACCGATGGCACGGAGAAGCGTCGTAACCGGCAATTTCTTCTTACGGTCGATGTAAGCATACATGACCTTGTTGATATCCGTAGCGAACTCAATCCACGATCCGCGGAAGGGGATGATACGAGCCGAGTAGAGTTTGGTGCCGTTGGAGTGCATCGATGTGCCGAAGAAAACACCCGGCGAGCGGTGCAACTGACTAACGATAACGCGCTCTGCACCATTGATAACAAAGGTGCCCTTCGGCGTCATGTACGGAATAGTACCTAAGTAAACATCGGAAACGACGGTGTCGAAATCCTCATGATCCGGATCCTCGCAGCTCAGGCGCAACTTGGCTTTCAAAGGCACAGAATAGGTAAGACCGCGCTTGATACACTCCTCAATCGAGTAGCGGGGACGGTCCACCGAATAATCCAAGAAAGCCAGCGTAAAACTGTTGCGGGTATCCTGAATCGGGAAGTTCTCCGAGAATACCTTAAAGAGTCCCTCTTTACGACGCTGCTCAGGGGTCGAATCCATCTGAACGAAATCGGCGAAGGACTTCAACTGAATTTCCAAAAAGTCAGGATAAGGCATATGCTTCTGCATACGACTGAAATTGACTCTTTGCTGTTTTTTTGTTGTAGCCATTATTTTGGATGGTTGATAATTGTTTAACAGAATTAAACTGTTGGTAATGAATAATTTAAATCTAAATCGCCGGTGATATATTTTATAGTATTTTAACTTTCACCCTATAATAATTACCAATTCTTGCAGTTTTTTAATCATTCTGTCCTATTGAGCAGAAAAGGTTTAGACCCTCATTTTGACGTGAGGATCTAAACCTGTTCCACCCGATTAGAGTGGTTGGTCAAATGGGTATTACTTGAGTTCTACCTCAGCACCTACCTCTTCGAGAGCTTTCTTCAGAGCCTCTGCGGTAGCTTTGTCAACACCCTCTTTTACAGTTGCAGGAGCTGCATCTACGATGTCCTTAGCCTCTTTCAGACCAAGACCGGTTTGCTCCTTAACGGCCTTTACTACCTGGAGCTTGTTTGCACCTGCGCTCTTGAGAACTACATCGAACGAGGTCTTCTCCTCTGCAGCCTCTGCAGCAGCACCAGCTGCAGCAGGACCGGCAGCAACTGCTACAGCTGCAGCAGCCGGCTCGATTCCGTACTCCTCTTTGAGGATAGTAGCGAGTTCATTTACTTCCTTAACAGTAAGGTTAACTAATGTTTCAGCAATAACTTTAAGATCTGCCATGATCGTATAAATTTTAAATGTTTTTAAATTCAGTTAATAAAATGATTATCCACGCTTCTCCAAAGTCTGGAGTACGCCATGAATGGTGTTTTGTCCGCTCTGAAGTGCAGAAACGACATTCTTTGCCGGCGACTGGAGCAAAGCAACCAATTCGGCGATGAGTTCGTTCTTGGACTTGATAGCGCTGAGGAACTCGAGATTCTGCTTGCCTACGTAAACGGTCTCTTCTACGTACGCAGCTTTGAGTTGGGGCTTAGCCTCTCCGGTCTTGTCACCTTTGGTAAACTCCTTGATGAGTTTAGCCGGTACGTTACCGGTATTGCTAAGCATGAGGGCGGTGCTACCCTTGAGTGCGTCAAAAATAGTTGCGTCCACGCCTTTTTTCTCAAGCGCTTTTTGGAGCAAAGTATTCTTAGCGACCAAGAGTTTGATGTCCTGCTTGAAGCATGCACGACGCAGTTCGCTTGTCTTAGCCGCATCCAAACCCTCAATATTAACGAGGTAGAAATGCGAATACTCAGCGAGTTGGGCGCCAAGGGCTTCAATGACGAGATTTTTATCTTCCTTTTTCATACTTGTCTGTAATTTTTAAGAGATTAAAGCGATTTGGTATCGATCTTAATACCCTGACTCATAGTGCTGGAAAGATAAACGCTCTTGATGTACTCACCTTTGGATACAGCCGGCTTGAGGTGCTTGATCATATCGATGAACGCAAGTGCGTTCTCTGCGATCTTGTCTGCCGTGAAACTAACCTTACCGATAGAGGTGTGTACAATACCGAACTTGTCAACCTTGAAGTCGATCTTACCACCTTTTACCTCCTTGACAGCTTTCGCTACATCCATGGTAACGGTACCGCTCTTGGGGTTCGGCATCAGGCCGCGAGGACCCAGCACACGACCCAGAGCACCGATCTTACCCATGATCTGAGGCATGGTGATGATGACGTCAATGTCCGTCCATCCACCTTTGATCTTTTCAATATATTCATCCAGACCTACATAGTCAGCACCTGCCTCTTTGGCAGCTGCCTCCTGATCCGGAGTACAGAGTGCGAGAACGCGAACCACTTTACCCGTTCCGTTAGGAAGTGCGACAACGCCGCGAACCATCTGGTTGGCTTTACGCGGGTCTACACCCAGACGTACGTCGATATCTACGCTTGCATCGAATTTGGTGGTAGTGATCTCCTTTACGAGAGCAGCTGCCTCTTCGATCGTATAGAGCTTACCTGCTTCAATCTTCTCAGCAGCAAGCTTCTGTTTTTTTGTCAGTTTTGCCATAATTGTTGATGTTGATTGAAGATTAATTACTTAATGGTAATACCCATACTGCGCGCAGTACCTTTGACCATCTTGAGCGCAGACTCAACGGTGAAGCAGTTGAGGTCCGCCATTTTGTCCGTAGCGATTTGCTTTGCCTGCTCCTCAGTAATCGTTGCTACTTTGGTACGGTTCGGCTGGTCGCTACCGCTCTTCACCTTAGCTGCCTCGAGAAGCTGGATAGCTACAGGAGGAGTCTTAACGATGAAATCAAACGACTTGTCCGCATAAACGGTAATGATTACAGGCAGCACTTTACCTGCCTTGTCTTGCGTTCTGGCATTGAACTGTTTGCAGAACTCCATGATGTTCACACCCTTCGAACCCAGAGCTGGGCCTACGGGAGGAGCAGGGTTGGCTGCGCCACCTTTGATTTGGAGCTTGATAAAACCAGCAATTTCTTTAGCCATAGTTTTACTTTGTTAATAGTTTTTGACTTAGTAACGGATTTATCTAAACTTTAAACTCTCAACTTTAGAACTTCTTTCATCTCTAAACTCTCAACTCTAAACTTTATTACATCCTCAGTCGGTTAATAATGTTTGAAACTACCGAGTAGTAACTAACGACCTGTAACGGGGTCTCCTACTCTTTTTCTACTTGGTTGTAGCCCAACTCCAGAGGAGTCTGACGATCAAAGATCGTAACAACTACTTTCAGTTTGTGCTTGTCCGCACTAACCTCCTGGATAGTACCCTTGAAGCCGTTGAACGGACCATCGACCACCTTCACACTCTCGCCCACAAGGAAAGTAATCTCACTTGCTGCGCGGGTCTCCGATTCGCTTACGAGGCCAACGAGTTTGTTCACCTCTGCCTGCGAAACCGGTTCGGGCTTAGCCGATGTCTTACCACCGCTCAGGAACCCCAGGACGTTCGGGATGTTGCGCAAGAGAGGGAAACTCTCATCGCACAGGTAGCACTCTACCAGCAGGTAACCGGGGAGCAGATTACGCTCTTTCTCGGTACGCTTGCCGTTTTTGAGAGTCACTACTTTCTCCCGAGGGATCAGCACTTGCGACACATACTCGCGGAAAAGAGACGAAGTAACGAGCGCACTGTTAATGTACTCCTCTACCTTGTTCTCCTTGCCGGAGATAGCACGCAACACATACCATTGTTTTTTGTTCTCAGCCATAATTCGAAACTTAAAACTTTTAACTTTGAAACTTGGAAACTTCTCTCAACTTTCAACTTTAAACTTTCAACTTTTAAAAAAGGCCGTAAACAAACGTCATGATGGACTCAAAGCACCAATCCATAAGCCATACGATCAGTGCCAGTATTATGGAAGCGATCAATACTATCACTGCACTTTGCGCCAACTCTTTGCGGGTCGGCCAACTTGTCTTGTGGACCAGTTCGTTGTACGATTCTTTTACGTTTTCTACAAAAGCCATATCAGTAGAATTTTTATTTGTTATCTTTACTATTCTTTATATAATATCTTTTCTGTTTCCGTCTTTAGGTCATCAACCTAATTCCGCAACATAATCCGGCTCTAACATGTGTTAAAGTCGAATCGGAAGCTATGTCTTGTAACAATAACTCCGTTCCCCTTGTGGGGACGAAGCTAACCTGTAACACTTGGTTGGCTTCGAGGAGTTTTGCACGGAAGGCAGGAATCGAACCCACATTAACGGTTTTGGAGACCGCTCTCCTACCATTGGAGGACTTCCGTATAACTTAGGGCCGAAGCCCTAAGTGTTTTCCCTTTCGGGGTCCCCGCAAATTTTAATTTGTGGGGGAATTCGGAGGCATAGGTCGCCCGTCCATTTAGCGGAGCGGTACGGACCTATGCGATCCTATTGCCGACGAATTAGTCGATGAGTTTGGTGATCTGACCCGAACCTACGGTACGGCCACCCTCACGGATTGCGAAACGCAGACCCTCAGAGCAAGCTACCGGATAGATCAGCTTAACCTGAATCTCGAGGTTATCACCCGGCATTACCATCTCAGTTCCTTCCGGCAGAGTGATCTCACCGGTAACGTCCATTGTACGGATGTAGAACTGCGGACGATAGTGGTTGTGGAACGGAGTATGACGGCCACCCTCTTCTTTCTTCAGGATATAAACCGAAGCCTTGAACTCGCTGTACGGTTTAACCATACCCGGGTGAGTCAATACCATACCACGCTTAACCTCATCTTTGTCGATACCACGGAGGAGCAGACCTACGTTATCACCAGCCTCACCCTGATCCAACAGTTTGCGGAACATCTCAACGCCGGTTACAACGCTCTTCTTGCCATCAGCGCCAAGACCGATGAGCTGAACCTCGTCACCAACTTTGATGACACCGGTCTCGATACGACCTGTTGCTACAGTACCACGACCGGTGATGGAGAATACATCCTCAACCGGCATCAGGAACGGTTTATCAACGGCACGTACAGGCAGCTGGATCCAGTTGTCGCAAGCATCCATCAACTCCATTATCTTCTCCTCCCACTCAGGAACACCGTTCAGTGCACCCAGTGCGGAACCGCGGATAACAGGAGTGTTGTCACCATCGAAATCATAGAAGTTCAACAGCTCACGCATCTCCATCTCAACGAGATCCAACATCTCAGGATCGTCAACCATATCGCACTTGTTCATAAATACAACCAGGCGCGGTACGTTTACTTGGCGAGCCAACAGAATGTGCTCGCGGGTCTGAGGCATAGGACCATCAGTTGCAGCAACTACGATGATTGCACCATCCATCTGAGCGGCACCGGTAACCATGTTCTTTACATAGTCAGCGTGGGGGCAGTCTACGTGTGCGTAGTGACGGTTAGCTGTTTGATACTCTACGTGAGCGGTGTTGATAGTAATACCACGCTCTTTCTCCTCAGGAGCGTTATCGATAGAATCGAACGAACGCTGCTCTGAAAGACCTTTCTTTGCCAATACAGTTGTAATAGCTGCGGTCAGAGTCGTTTTTCCGTGGTCAACGTGACCGATGGTACCGATGTTTACGTGCGGTTTCGAACGGTCAAATTTTTCTTTTGCCATAATAATTCTTTAAATTTTTTATTAACGTTAATAAACAAAAATTGTTTAATTATTGTCATTTTTCCGGACTCGTGTACTCTGTACTTTGTCCCTTTGTACTTAAAAAAGGTCGGTCAATGTTTGACCGTTGACCAACCTATATTCATGAGCTGCTTCCGAGAGTTGAACTCGGGACCTCATCCTTACCAAGGATGCGCTCTACCACTGAGCTAAAGCAGCATAAGAGCGAAAGACGGGACTCAAACTATCGACTGAGCTACTTTCGCGAAGAATTGCAGCCTGTCGCGCAATTGTGTGGGTGCGGATGGATTCGAACCACCGAAGTCGAAAGACAGCAGATTTACAGTCTGCCCCATTTGGCCACTCTGGAACACACCCGTTTATCAAAGAACGTCTCGTCCGTTGCCGAACGCGAGAGCCTCTAGTCGGACTCGAACCAACGACCGCTGGATTACAAATCTAGTGCTCTACCAACTGAGCTATAGAGGCGTTCGTCAATACACTTCCGACGAAAAAGCGTGCAAAAGTACTGCTTTTTTTTGATATGACCAAATCTTTTTGCAAAAAAATTGCATTTTTAGTCATTTTTCTTGATTTTGTCACTTAAATTTGCACTTTTCGCCCTCGGATGAGTCTGCATATACACTTTTTTGATCTGCTCGAAGGTGGTGTGCGTATAGACCTGGGTCGTACTCAATGAAGCATGTCCGAGAAGGGTCTGGATAGCACGGATATCCGCCCCGTTATCCAGCATCGTAGTAGCAAAAGTATGACGCAGTACGTGCGGCGAGTGTTTCTTGAGCGTCGAGACCTCCCCCATACGCGCGCGCACTATTCTATATAAGGTATATTTCGTCAGTTTGGGGAAGAAGCGGTCATTTATCTCGTTCCCGCGAGCCGCCATGTACTCCTTGATCTGCGCAATGAGTGAGTCGCCGATCGGCACTATCCGTTCCTTGCGCCGCTTACCGAAGATGCGAACCTGACCTTGACTCAGATCAAAATCCCCGTCTCTCAGCCCTAACAACTCTGCCTGTCGCATGCCGGTTTGGTATAACAATGCGATGATGAGATTATCCCGGAGGTTCTCATAACTCTCCTCCTCTACGGGGGAGCCGGAGGAAACCTTGGGGGCTAACGCCGCCTCCATCTCTTCTTCACGGAAGAAGACAGGTAATGGTTTGTCTGCCTTGGGAGGGATGATACGGGCCGTGATATCCCGCTTCACGATTTTCTGGCGCAGGAGAAACTTGTAGAAACTCCGTAATGCCGATAACTTCCGCTTGACAGATCTTGGCGACTGGTGTTGCTGCTCGATCATATCTAACATCCAACTCTTCACATCGCTTTCATCCACCTCCTCCGGATTGAACTCTGCGATCTCCCATCCCATAAAACGACAGAAATCCCGCAGATCATCGTGGTATGCTTCCACGGTGCGCTGCGAGTATTTCCGCTCAATCGCAATATAATCCAAGAAATGCTGAATCACGGTGCAAAGGTACAACAAATATTGCATATATGCAAGGATTTGCCGATAAAAATTAAATTTATTTAGATTTTTAGCGGAAAAGACTTGTTATTCGCACAAACGTGCGTCCAGTATTTCCTGGTGGCACTCGTTTATATAAACAACCGGGTCATCGATAGCATTGATGAGATTTACTACTGCGAGTGTGCCTCTGGCATACTTACGCAAAAAACTCCCACAGCATCGCTGCTATGGGAGCCACAAATGAAGAAGAAAAAGGATCGCTATTTATCCATACAGCAGGCTGGCGATCAGGTAACCGATGCCGATGGAGACAAAGGTGGTGATGAAGCCCGCCAGTTGGAAGGAATGGTTGATGACAAACTTACCGATATGCGTGGTACCTGTCCGGTCAAAACCGATAGCGGCTACCTCCGTCGGGTAGTTCGGCAGGAAGAAATATCCGTTGACAGCCGGGAAGAGGGCGAGCAGTATATGCGGCGGCACGCCAAGCGCCAAGCCGACAGGGTACAAGGTCTTTGCCGTAGCAGCCTGCGAGAAGAGCATGATGCTGAACAGGAACAGCGGTATCGCGAACAGGATCGGCCATGACGTGAAGATACCTGCCACGGAGCCCATGATGACCTCTTGGTTACCAAGGAAGAAGGTGCTACCCATCCACGCCACACCGAAGATCGACACCATGGCGTTCATACCCGACGCGAACACATTGCCTTTCACCGCATCGCGCACGTCCGCCTTGCCCACTAACAGGATCAAGGCGGCGATGGACATCATGATGATCTCGATGATATAGTTCATGTTCATCGGTTCGCCTCGGAAACTCGGTCGCATAGCAGGTATAGAGCCGAAGAGTACCACCAGCACTACGCCCAGCAGGAACGCCAATACCGCCCACATAGCACGCGGGTTATGTTCCGCCTTTTCTTCCTGAACGGCTTCTGCCTCGGGGGCAATCAGTCCCTCACGCACACGGCGTTGGTACTCGGGGTCTTGCTCCAGCGGTTTGCCGACGAAGTTCTGCACGAGTGCCGCGACGAAGATCGCGATGAGCGATGCCGGCACGGTGATGATCATGATCTCCTTAATACCGATTCCCGCCCCACCGAGCATGGTCTGGGACAAGATAGCTGCCGTAGCCGCCGACACCGGTGAGCCGGTGATACCCAAGGACGCCGCAATCGTGGAGACGGCGAGCGGTCGCTCCGGTCGCACTTTCTCCTTGTAGGCTATCTCCGAGATGATCGGCAGCAGCGCATAGCAGGTATGCGCCGTGCCTGCCAGGAAACAGAACAGCCAGGTCACAAACGGTGCGTAGAAAGTGATATGCGTCGGGTGACGCCGAAGTATCTTCGCCGCGATCTGCACCATGTAATCGAGACCTCCGGCCGCCTGCAGTGCCGCGGAGGCGGTGATGACGGACACGATGATCAGCATCACATCCACGGGGATGATACCGGGTTCGAGACCGAAGCAGAAGACAAGGATGAACACGCCTACCATGCCGTAGATACCCAGGCCGATAGACCCTACTTTCGCGCCGATGAAGATCATCACCAGCACGACCAGCAGTTGCGCTATAATCAGAAACGTTGCCATTGCAGGGATGCTATTCAGATACGGTCCATTCGGGAGTGTAGGGTTCGGTGATAGAACCGAGCTGGGTATCGTTGCGGAAGGGGAAAACCTCTTTGGCGACAAAGATACGCTTCAAGTCCGGAGAGTAGAAACGCAGTTGCACGTCACCGCCTGCTTCCGTAGCGGGTGAGATATAGAGCCAATAGAAGCCGTAGTCCGCTTTGTAGGTAGCGATACCGCAACACTTGTCTCCCATGAAAGCAGCCAACGTACCTTCGTTTTGTGCAAAGGACACTTTGACGATGGCGGTCATGGAAGCGGCCATGTTGTTTTCGCCGGTGACCCAATTGGGGTTTTCGGTGGTACCCGGATCCACATAAGGATTGACCGGTTCCTCTTTGCCCTTACAGCCTGTTAGAATACAGAACACAGAGCATAGAACACAAAACGATAGTGCTCTTGCCAAATTACATTTTTTTACCTGTAACATATTGTTCATTGTTTTGAATTATTCTACATTTAGTTTTCGATTATTCGTCCCGGCATACGTGCGGTACCTTGCGAACCGCCTCCGCCTATCGGCATTGTGCTCGTGCAAAGGGTCTGACCAACGATAACGAATGTCTGCACGGACATGGAAGGTTGTGAATATTGCTTTCTCATAATTTCTGCCCTCCTATGCTATATTGTTCACCATTGATGATCAAGACCACACGTCCTTCACGCAGTATCTTATCGCTCTTCGTTTTCAGTTCGTCATTCTCTATTCCCGTAGTGACACCCGTTTTCTGTCGGATATACAGCGAAGCGGGCATGCCGCGGTAAATCGGAGCCGGACTCGGTTGACTATGGTTCACCAACCAATAGGCGCGGAAGCCTCTCATACTCGTGCCGTCCGAGGTAGGCCAGTAGAGGACATCGTCTGCTCCGAGGAAGAGGTTGTAATGGTCCTCGTATGTAATCGTTGTCATCGGATAGAAGCCATGGAAAGTCACCTTCGCATCGCCCGTCTGACCGGCATCGCTACCAGCTCCCCAAGCGATATCATCGAATTTCAGAAACGACAGGTCATCGCCGGAGGTCCAACGGATCATGTACGGTACGCCTTTGGTTAACTTATCGCCTACCAGCGGAGACAGTTGCAGTTGCAGCTCCTTGCCGGTACCGGTCTCCACGACATTGCCGCCATCGAAGGTGTAGATCTCCGCGCCGGCTAAAGGCGAAGCGGCGATGCTGTTCACATCAAAGGGCAGACAGATGGTGTTGAAATAGCCATCCTTGTAGAGCGAACGGTTCATGAGCGCATAGTCTTGCGTGCTTGCCGTGGCGAACTTCGTGGCGAAGGTCGAGACATCATCGTTCTCGTCCAGTACGGTTACCGTCTTCGCCATACGAACGCTGTAGTAGTTTCCTTTGTCTTTCGGCTGGCGGTCATGAATGACTGTATGCTCAAACTGAATAGCGTATCCATTGGCCGTATTGCTCTCATCTTCGGTATTACTCCAATACGTACCGTCTAACCCCGGATTCACGGCATTTATTCCGTCCGTCGAATATCCGGCGGCAGGAAGGAAGGCTGCACCGGCAGCTTCCATAGCGGCCCACTGGGTAGCATCGTAACTATTGGTATTCCATCCTCCCGAAGAGCCTCCGGTCAACGCCGGAACTCCGGATGGTTGTATCCAATTATCCGGAATGATGATCAAGCCGTGTTTACCGGCTACCGTACCGATGCCGTTACGCTGGTCGGCAGCTGCGCGTCCTTCATCGCGTGTAACCAACAGGTAGGTCCATTCGCTCTTGGTCAAGACATGCCATTCTGTCACGCTGATAGCTTGCGCCTCATCGAACGTAAAGAAGCACTTCGACCCTACCGAGTAGTTCTCGTCCCCCAGGGTCGCATAGACGCCCGGTCCTACGGAGAATACTCCTTTCGGTGCGGTTGCTCCTACTGTGCCCGCTGCCGAAAGCAGCAGGGCACAAAGAGCAAGGATTTTACAATTTCTTTCCTGTAACATCATATCTTTCATTGTTTCGAATGATTACTACGTGGTCATTTTCGATGATCTTATAAACACCGGTCTCATCGGCAGGACGAAGCGTAATCGGTGCTTTGAGCGTACCGTAGTGGCTGTCCGCAACGTAGTGAATCGTACCGCAGACAGGCATCAGGATCTCACCGTCCATCTCGAATCGCAGTTCACCAACTTGGTCGGATTGGATCGTGATGAAGTACAACGAGTCAATCGGGGTTGCCACGGCTGCCAGTTCATCACCTACATAGACGCGGATATCCTTTGTACATTGTACATCGTCACTTTGTAGCTCTGCTATCATGGTCATGTTGGTAGCCGCATTCGGGTTGGAGAAGACGAGATCGGCGTCGACATGCGCATTGGCTTTACGCGGAGCGTTAGATGCTGACTGACGATAGAACGGAATGGTGACCGTACCGAGTTCCATTCGGCGGAAGAGGTATCCTTCTCCCGGACGGAGCGCGGTGAGGTTACCTTCCCAACGTTTGTTCGCTGTGAAGGTAGCGAAGCGGTCATGTGCTTTGATGAGGTCACCCGGGGTAGCGTTGTCGTAGTAGCCGGTCAATGCTTCGGCGAGCGGTGTTGTTTGGTCGAACAGACACGGCATCGCACTCCATTTGCCGTTACCGAGGACGGAAATCTTCATTGAATCCTCCGGCAGTTTATCACCCGCGATACGGATGGTATTGCCGGCAGAGCTGCGAACCATATATACCTGCGAGAAATGCAAGGTTTCAAGTGTTCCCGCAAAGTTTCCTGTAGCCGCATCATACCTGCTGAACAGACCGAGGTTGGTATTCTTAATCTCGTCTTGATCCACCCACGGATCATTCGCCGTCATACAGGTAGCCATTGCGCCGTTGGTCTTGGCTAGATCCAGATTCAGAGATATCCAGTTCCAGCCTTTCTCGACAGCGATATTCTGCATCTCGCTACCGCTGGTTACGAGGATAAGCGGTTGCTCTTCATCGCAGCCATAAACGAAGCCATCCGAGAAGAGGACGTTACGGTTGGCATGGAGATCAAAGACTTTTCCGGTAGAAGCCTGCCAGAGTTGGAAGCGAACCGGCTGACGGTTCATACCATCATTACCATAGACGGTCATGAAGACCTTGGATGTATTGGTGATATTGTCAAAGGTGACATTTTCTTTACCGACACACTCATTGTGATAGAGCGCATAGACGATATCACTCGGATCGGTATCATAAACCGATTCGTCGAGCAATACCTGTGCGCAGATAGACATATTGAGCGGGTACTTACCTTTATCCACAGCGTCGTAGGGCGTTCTTGCCTGTATCTTGTATTCGATACGAAGCGGTTCGCTCAGTCCGTCTTCATCGGTCAGATAGATCATATCCGAATAAAGACCTACGGCTATATCGGTATCAAAGGTAAGCGCCAGCGTTATCTCATCCGCCGGGCTTATAGAACCGCTAGGAGCATCGATAGAGAGCCACTCCGGCATAGACTCGATGGTATATTGGTGACGTTTACCGGAGTTGTTGATGATACGAATGCTACGTGTAACAGTCATGTTTTCTCCAAAGATAGCTCTTGCGGTTATCTCTTTTTGCGTCCATTTAAGTGCATTCTTATCAACGAAGGTGGTCCATGTCACAGGCGAAACCATCGGGTTACCGTTCAGATCCTCCACATCACGTACGGTGATATAGATCGTCTGTTTGTTGATTTCGCGATCCTGCATATTGAGGTTGATGAGCAACTCGTCGTTATTGAACGACCAGTCGAAGTTCATCTTCGTCAGTTTGCCAATATCCTCCACCGGGGCAGACTGGTTCATATCGCCCAGATCCATCACCTTACCTTCGTTGACGCTAATGATAAGCGGCGTCATGGCCTTCACCGCTTCTCCGTTGACCTTGATGATACGCTGGTCGTTGACGGAGAAGACTTGTTCCAATATGCCGTTGCTGTTCTCCTTCATCTCCGAGAACGGCAGATAGGCGATAAGACCCATCTCATCGCCTACAGGCGAGGTGGTACCGTAAGACTGCATCATCGTTTTGGGCAATGCCTGCTCGAAGATAACGAACTCATCAATGTTACCCTCAAAGCCGTTGCCGCCGAGGTACATCGTGCCGCTCACTTCGCCCAATTTAGTAGCCGCGAATGTCTGCTTCATCTCATCGTCCATATAGATGGCTACGCTATTGTAGGCGCGATTGACGGTGAGTACGAAATGGTGCCAGGCATTATCTGCATAGTTGCCGGCGAGATTCCACGTGTTCTCGTAGTTCTTGAAGGTCAGCACGCCGTTGTCGAAGCCGATCTGCGTACCGAGGGTATCATTCATCCTTCCGGCGGAGAAGATATCTCCGGTAGCGGCTTCGGTCTTGAACCAGAACATCAGCGTCTCGTCCTGCTTGTTGGAACGCGAGAGCAGGTCGGCGTCCATCTTCGCCTTTTGATTGGCATTGATATGGAGTGAAATACCCTCCTGGAACTCCCAGGTAGCACCGTAGGTATAGAGGTTCGCGCCGTTGGCTTTATCCTTGAGCACGGTTCCTGTTCCCTCGTCCATCGGATAGTAAGCGATCAGTTCACGCTCGTAGCCGGTGAGTCGCTTGAGATAGGTCTCCGTGATCTCGTCTCCGCCGAGCGCCTTGGTCCACAAACGCACCTCCTTCATATTACCCTGGAAGCCCTTACCGATACAGAGCGGTGCACTGCCTTCGAAATGGATATCCGACGAGAAGGGGGTAACCGACGGATCGGTTACATCTTTCGTACCTGCATAGAAGCGGACCATACGGAGGGAACGATCATATACAACCGCGATGCGGGTGAAGGCCGTCATCGGCTCGGGTAGGGTATCGGAATAGATGGAATGGTCGCCCAGCGTAGCCACCAGGCGGTTATCCGCCGTCTTACCAAACGCAAAGGCTCTTGCGCCCTTCGTATCGTAATTGAAGAAGGTAGCCGCTGCATTCGGATCGGTCGGCTTGACGAGCATATCGATCGTAAAGGACTTATCGGATATCGAGCGCAGCACTTTCGATTCGGCGTACGAAGCCTCTGTCTCGTCGAAATGGAGCGATATACCGGTGGTGATTCCCGTCTCGTTGGTATAACCGATGACCTGGAAGTTATTGTCCTCATCGAGGTAGTTACCGGCAATAGCTTCGTTGAAGTGCAATTTGAGGTGATCGCCTATGCCAAGGATCGCGTTGGCCGGTTCGGGTTCGCCGAACACGCGTGGCGGACGGGTATCCTTGATACCGGAGAGCACGGTCGAAGTGCGAGTGATAAAGCTGTTGCCGTGACGGCAGAAGGCTACGGCACGCAGGTCGTATTTCTGCTCCATCGGGTCACGTTCGCCGTAGAAACGGATGTTCTCGATACGGCCGCCGCTAATCATGGCCTTGGTTCCCGAAGCCATCTCATAGAGGCTGTCGTTCGCATAATACGAGCAGAGGTTCACCCATGCATCGTCCGACTGCGTGGCGAGTTTGTACTGGAACTCGATATGGTCAAAGTTCTTGTAGTTGACATCAAAACCATCGATTACAACCGGCAGATACCATCCTGTCGAGTCTTGCGGCGAGAGGGTATTCATGATCCATTTGTCGTGCGGCACGGATATATTCACCGGACAAGCCACCGGCATATAGTGTACGGAGAAGGTACATTGTCCTTTGGTCCTTCCGATACAGGACGATACGAGGGAGAGCGACAAATCCTCAAAGTCATATCCCTCGCCGGCATACACCTGCACAAGCTTGGTGACAACCTCGCCGCGGGTGAGACGGATCACACGGCCTTCCTCCAGCAACGGCGCACCGTCAATCAGGATACGTGCACCCTTCGGGTTCGAACCCTCTGTCAGTCTCAGCGAGAACGGAAGGGCGTAATTACCGGATCCGTAACCCATTTCACCTTCGTTGGACAGGCGGATAGTGAAGACTGCCGCCTGATCTACCGGCACATTGCTGCGCTCGTGGACATCGATATCCAGTCGGGGGTTCTCTAACTTGAGTGTTCCGGCCGAGAGCGGTACTTTCGGCGTATAGAAACGGGTCGAGTCCGGTCCCTCCCACGGGCAACGCGATGCACCGCCGTTGAGATAATAGACATACGAACCATATACATAATCGTCATCGGCGTCCGTCTCATCCATCGTATCATCCGGATCATCATTGAATCCGCTGCGCTTGTCTTCCACGCGGTAAACGCTGACATCCAAATGACCGTACGAACTGTCATCCGCCTTCAGCGTGAAGCCGGTATTTTTCTTATGCGAATCACCGTGGGACGGATCTACGGCCATATCGAAATTAAGGATCGGCTTAAATTTCAATGACCAGCTTGCGCCCGGTGTCTGACCCTTCAAATCCAACGGAGACGCATAGGTAGGATCACCGTCTTCATTGGTACCGCTTACCAACTTATTGTACGATTTGGTCAATTTATCGCCTACGGTCTTACCGAAGTATTTGAATATAGCGATCGCATCCGCCCCCGGGAGGTTGCCGGATGAACCCGGCCAGAATATTTGAGAGGTGTAGGCATTGGAGTACTCGTAACTCTCGGTATGATTAATCCGGGTAGATCCGCCGAGCGACCAGGTTCCGACGAGTTTTCCTTTGGTGCCGCGGAGCGCATTGATCTTCTCCGTTTCGTTATCTATCATCAAGCGGAACCAGTCGAAGATCTGACGGTTGTAGGATGCCACTTCGTCATCGTACATTCTGTCGTTATTCGGCCGGATCATCACGTAGTATCCCTCCTGTGCGAAGTTCTCATCACTCGGCATCACCTTGCTCCAGTAAGCCGGTTTTTGCGTAGCCTGAGCTATCGCTGCCACGGTAGCGCTGTCGCCCGTCATCAACAATGCGTCGCGGCGCTGTTTGAGTTGCTCGAGCAAGGTATTCTCAATATAATCCTGCGTATAGATGAAGGTGGCGTCTATATAACTCTCTGCGCCGAACTCCGTACCGATAGCGAGGTAGTATTTCTGTCCGTCGGCATCCGTACCCTCCGCCACAGAACGCATCGTGCCGTTCGCCGAACGCGCCGCCAAGGTGACATACGTCAGCGAGTCGAGCGGCTGCACCGCGTCCATCAAACCGTAATACACATTCTGCACCGCACCGATATAGACATCTGCAGACGAACCCACCGAGAACGGATCACTACCGGTCTCTATTCGCTCCGACGTAGCGAAGGTATATACTGCATTGTGCTTATAGACATATTTGCCTTGGATGGGGAGACCTACTGTCTTGATGGTATTGATATCCGTCTTCATGCCGACAAACGCACCACCACCGAGACCGGCAAACGTACCCATCGTATACGAAGCGCTGGTACCGTATCCGATCTCCACATTAAATCCGAATGTAAGAGCCAAATTCAGATTATACGCATATTTATACGTTGTACCTGCTTCGATAAATGCAGAACTACCGGATCCGGGAGGATCACGCAGGATATCCAGCAGCACTACCTTACCGTGCGTGGAAGCGGTGAACTCCTGACCTTTGGCTTTGTCGCCCGTTACGTACGCCCGGATGGCCTGGCTCTGGACATAAGCACCTTCGTACTCCACGGAGAGATCCAGTACGCGCAGCGCACTCTCTCCGGTCTTGAGGAAGGAGACATAGTTGATCGGCACCGTGATATCCGCCTGACCGTTGGCATTCAGTTCTGTGGTCTGGATATCGGTATTGACGGCGTCATACATACCGTTATATACTTTCAGCGTACCGCCTTTGAGACGCACTTCCTCATGCTGCGGCGAAGTCGGATCGTTGTTATAATAATAGTCCTCATGCGCCGTTACGCGGAACTGATAGGTATCCGAATTGAACACCGGCGCGCCGAAGAGGTAGGTATAACTGCCGTCTGCCTGCTTTTGGGCAATCGGTACGTTGATATTTTGGTTGAGGATATTCTTGCGGTTGATGGTCTCTTCGCCGTAGTAGCCGACTTCCATACCGTACCGCATCTGGGTGCAAGTGATGGCGATCGGGCTATGATAGGTGATCGAGTAGGTCTCGTTATAGTCCACCTCTTTGCCGCCTTCCGTGTTCGTAAACTGATGCAGCGGAGCGTTGGTCAGATCGAGCGTCTCGCTGGTCTTGCCCTCCGAGAATAGGGTCGCATAGCCCCTCGCGGTCGCTTGGGTGATCTTGTACTTGACAGGGAAGAGATCCACCTCGTATTCGCCCGTGGTCGCATCCGGATGGATAATGATGCGTTTCTTCTGGTACTCTACCGCCGTCACTCCCACCGAGTCAAGCACTCCGCCGTTGCGTACGTCATGACGTACCACGGTGTCGATATGATCGATCGTCTTGTCCTGCGCTATGCTGACGATATGCGAGATATTGTCGCCCTCGAGCTCAAATACCATCTGTAGGTCATCGCCTAAGTTATTCTGACTCAGACCGAAACCAAGCGTCTTCTCTGCCTGTATCCTACCTCCGGCGAGACGGCCGATGAGGCGAACCTTCGTCTGATCCCAGATACGTACACCCGGTAGTCCTTCGCTCAAGGTCAGAAGACTGTCCTCCTGCTGCGTCACGCGGTTCAGCGTAAATACGTAGCCGTCTCTTGCGAACCAGTGACCGTCCTTGACCGCCTGAATGGTAAAGGCCGAATTCTTCGGTACGCGGAACTCAAAGTTACCCGATGCGTCGGTCTTGTACGGCGCAGTACCGTTCTTCACCATTATTCCGTTAAGCAGGAAATTGACATCGCGGGCAGGAATCGTCGTGTTCTCATAGAGCACTCTACCCGACAGAAGCACCGAGGATATATTGATGAAGTTGATATTCTCTGCGATACAATCGTCGAGGTCGAGTGTGATGGTAGCCGTTCCGCTGCTGGTATGGTTGTATTCGAACTGCGCGGTCTGGCTCGTCGGCGTGATGGCGTATGCATAGCCGCTGCCGTATAGCAGGCTGTCCAGCATGTAATAGCCGTTCTCGTCTGTCAGTACCGACTGTACCGGAGCATCGGGGCTGCTCGTGCGGTACGCATTCACTTCGATATTCGGGCACGCCGTACCGTCTTCGTAACGGACGTATCCGCTTACCTTACCGTACGGGTTGCGGCTACCGACTACAGAGTCCGATACGCTCTTCGTATTGCCGTTGCACTCATAGGTCATCGTCAGGCGATATTCCCATTCGGGAGATACATACGGGTTGGCGGTAATGTCTTTGTACCAACCGGTATACAGGCTATCTACCACCAGCGTCCATGCGGAATCTGTGCCTGCCGGACGGGTCTCTATCGTATAGTAGCCGACGTTGCCCTCAGTCAGTTCCCACGTCAGCAGCACGCCGTCCGAATAGGTCAACTTCGTCGCACTGAGCGTATTGATATTCGCCGCCTCGGTGAAATAGACGTTTTGGTCTTTGCTCGAAGCGGGGTTTACCGGCCGATGTCGAGGATAGTCTTTATCGGGACGAGAGACTGTCACTCCGGTGGTATCAATATAGACCTCGTATTTATAGTGGACACACGGCGTAGAAGCCACATCGGTATAGCGGATGGTAATGGCGCCGCGCGAATAAATACTGTCATTCGTATTGAATCGAACTTCATCAATGGCCTTCTGAACGGAGTCGGTCGGGATAACAATCTCTACCGTGTCCTGCAGCTCCGAGAGTATCTTACGCAGGATGAAACGCTGCTTCGGATCCAGATAATAGTAGCTGAAGCCCGGCTTCTCTGCGCTGCGCTCAGGATTCATATTCTTATTGGGCAGACCCAGCGAGAAGTTCACCTTATGGCTCGTCTCGAAATCATCTGCCAGACTATAGGTGAGGCTGTTGGTATAGATGAAGGGCGAGAACTCATTTGTCGGATAGTGCGTAAGGCTTGCCGTAAAGTCATGTTCTTTCCATCCCCACTGCGCGGAGGAAGCACGACGGATACGATAGTATAGCTGATACCTGTTGTTATCCACGGGGTTCCACCATGCCTCAGGCACCGAGTCCACGTAGGTATAGGTCTGTACTTCCACGTTCCCAATGGAGTCGAATTTTGTCGAATCATACTCCATAGGGATGACGCTTATGGTCTGCGCATCCGAGAAATCGGAATGGTACGCTCGCTGGATCTCGAACATATCACCTTCTATAATATCCTGCTCCCTCGGATGATAGATATTCCAGGAGATCTCTTTATATCGGTCGTTGGAAAACGTCTGGTTGGAGTTCTCTTGATACCGATAACCTCTTATCGCGAAATCGTGTATCTTGTGATAGGCGGGAATATTAAGCGTATTGGATTTCAATATGATCGTTTGCGTGGTATCCATGGAGCGCTGAACTTCCATCGTGATGTAAAGACTGCGCACCACATCGTCGCTATTTAGATACATCATGTCCGCGTTTTGATCACAAGTAATAGGATCTCCCGTACCGTTTATCCAATACCTGTAGGGTTTTTGAACGGAAAAATACAGGACCCCGATCTTACCGAAACCGGTAGCTCCGTTTTCGTTTACTACATAGAGGAAGGGATTTTGCAATTGCGGCGCCGGATCGGGGTTGCCGCCCTCCACTTCCGCCAATACGCGGGTTTGTTCTCCTCTGGCTTGGTCTTTCGGTTTTTCACCCTCACGACGGTAATGCACCGTATTGCCCACCAAATACGTCTTGTTAGCGTATGCAGCAGGTTCGATATAGTCGAACTCCAGATAGGTCAACCAGTCCGCTGTACTCATGCGCTTGAGATAAAATTCATGCCATTGTCCGTCAGGAGCTACATGTACAGGCACACCGTCGTAGGTATTGGTCACGATGATAGCGTCCGACAGCACTTTCAACTTCACCCAACCTCGGTCGTTGGGGTTGCAGCCATCGCAGTCATCTCCTATAGGTCTGTTATGCCCTTTGTTGTCCGCTTCGTATATCAGGAAGACCGGTTGATCGGCAGATCCTTGCAATTGCGTCCAACAACGGGAACCTTGGGTGATGTTGCTCTCATCCGAATACGCCCAGAAATTTCGAGTCGATCCAGTGGCGTAAATGAGAACTTTGTAATGCACTTTCCCGTTACCGGCTACGTAAGCCGAATACTGGGTACCACCCCATTCTTCACGGAAATACCAGTCTCCGTGGTGGGCTCTACCGGCCATGAGGTCCATAGCCGGGATGCTTGCCAGCATCAGCACAGCTATGAAATAAAAAATTGCTTTTTTCATACTATATTTATTTTGGATTGTGGTTACTATTCATGCTTTATTTCATCATCAGTTCCAAACGGCTGTATATTTGCTCAACCGGCTATCGGCCTGCGCCATTGCGTTGAGTAAGATGACCGCATTACCGAACTGCTCAGCGGCGCGTACTTGTGCCGCCTTGGCACTATCGTTGATGACATCATCCGAACTCATTTGGCTCAGCAGATACCATAATTGGCACATATCGGCTTTGTCCTCTTCGTCTATCTCATACCATTGGTCTTGTCCGGACTCTTGTTCCAGACGAGTCCATGTAGCGGTTACCTCATCCGCCGTGACCGTCTTACCGGCAAGTGCAGTCTGCACAACGGGCGCAAAGAGAGCCGCCTCATTGACCACAACGGTATTGCATTTTTGTGCGTCCAGATAGGCATATACTTTGCCTGCATAGGCGTTATAGTCCTCCGTATCAAGCGTATCGGAGAGGGTTAGGAAATAACGGCCGAGGATGCCATATTTCTTGTACAAGCTATAGGTAAGCGTCATATTACCATCATGGAATCCGCTGCTGACATTGTACGCTATACCGCTTGCTCCGAGGGCATCGCATTCGGGCAGATGTTTGTAAATACCGGCCTCAGTGACAGGTTCAATAGTGAAGTTAAACCGTGCTGCAAAACGCACCGTTCTAAGCAGGCTGGACGGGTTCTGCGGGTACACCAGATCCGGGTCAATGAAGGAGCGGATGATGCCTTCGCGTAAATCGTGCAGACCTCCGTGGTAGTCCAGAAGATCGCCCGTGACATAATCGTAATAGATGGCGTTGATAGTCAGATCACGCGAATAAGAGTCCTCCAGCAGGGACTTGCTGAAGATGCCTTCGTACTGCGACTCGGGAATACGGGGTTTGCCACGCAGGTACTCATAGATAGAGCGCATCGTGCCCATATCGGTACAATCGTCGCCATGCCATGCCTGCGCCACAATAAAGCCGCTCGGCGCGGTAAAGATCGTGGTGTTCGGCACTATCTCTACCAGCTGATCGGGTGTAGCATCGGTCGTAAAATCCACATCGTTAGGCACTTTTCCCATGATCGCATCGCGTACAGAGCCGCCGTTCACATAGGCCGCGTAGCCGGCATTGACCACGTAGTCCATGTCACCGGCCGCATCAGCCGGCATCGCAAAGGCTTTTTGGTCGAACAGATTAGCCGGAATACGTAACTCGGCATAGCCGACTTTCTCCACTTCGGGATAGTTGGCATCAATGAGCCGGTTTATCTCCGTAGAGAAAAACCCATGCGGCTGCTCCGGTACGTTCTGCTGCTTCTTGCAGGACGCGCAGAATGTGACACAGAACAGTGCAATGATCCAATAAAAATTGCGTTTCATACAGTATATTATTATAATTATTCAACGATGGTGATCAGCCCGGCGGGTTGGCGGTATGCTTCGGGGATAACGCCATGGAGTGTATGCTCCATATAATCCGCCAAGACATCATAGCATATTTTCGACGGCTCATTGAGCAAAGGGCAATCCTTGAGCGTGCCATAGAAGCCGCCGGTTGCGAAGTAATCCAAAGTGCCAATCGTATAGATGCCGTCAGCTGTTACGGGCACGAAGGTGTTGCTCTGCTCGTCATAAACCATGACATCGGAGACAGAGTGGTCCGAAACGTGGAGCGTGAACTTCAATCCCGATAGCTGAGGGAAATCACCATCCAACTGCGGATAAGAAGCCGTGCAGGCCTCAAGCATATTCTGTATCTGCAGACCTGTTGCCTCAATCAGACAAACGGCATTATCATAGGGCACGACGGAGATGGCATCGGCATAGGTCACATCGCCGGCTTTGAGGCCGTTACGCACGCCACCGGCATTCGTTAGACCGATCTGAGCTTGTACATCGTGACGGAACGACTCGACTACTAGATTTCCGAGCGATGTCTCTTGTTTGCGGATGAGCCACATACCGGTCTCGTCCGTAATAGGCATGTCGAAATCGAGACGGGCTATCTTGTGCTCCGTGATGCCGTTAAGCAAGGTATGGATACTATCGGTCACGGCAGACACACGTGCGTTGGTGTAGATGATATCCTTGGTCGGAATAAGGGAGGTATGGAAATGACCTGCCGTATCGATGAGCAGGTGACCTACATTCGCAAACTGCGTACCGGTCTGGGTAATCGGCACATACACGCCGTCGAGGTTTTTCACCGAATCGCACGGGATGACCGAATGGGTATGTCCGTCAAGTACGACATTGATACCGCGCGTAGCGGCTATCATCTCATGGGAACCGCAGCCTTCATACGCCCATTCCCCTAAATGCGACAAAGCGACCACATAGTCCGCCCCTTCCCGGCGGGCATTATCCACCGACTGTTGAACAAGACTATACAACTCCTCCGCACGCAGGTCATAGAGTTGATTACCGTCCCTGTCATAGAACGAATAATGCTCCGCTTTCATTGTCTCAGTGGTCAAAACACCGACGAAAGCAATCCGCTTGTTTCCGTATTGTTTGATGACATACGGGGCGTACACCGATGCCGCGCTGACGTATTCATACAGGTTGGTACACGACACGGGCGAACCGATAATCGGCAACAGCTCCAGCTGACGCGGCATACCATAATCGAACTCATGGTTACCTAATGCCACCGCATCATAATGCATCTCGCTCATGATATCTACGATGTAACCACCTCTCGAGATGGCTCCGGCAAGTGATCCTTGCAGGAAATCACCACTGCTGACCAAGCCCACATACGCTGTGTCGGCTGCTACAATCGCATCCGCCAAACCGCGCATCTTGGTATAACCGTCAATCGCGCAATGCACATCGTTCTCATAGAGGATGACAATGCTCTTCGGCGTGTTAACGACCGGTTCGTTGTTTCGGCAAGCCACCAATGCCAGAACCGGCAGCAGATAGATAAAAAGTTTTTTCATTATATTGTTTAAGGTTATCTTGTTGATTTGATTTTGTCATGTTAAAAAATCGGCACAAAATTATAAAAAAACAAGCACGTACGCAATACGCACGTGCAAAAATTTACGCAAACTACCTTTTTTAGGTCATTTATTTACGCAAACTACCCTAAGGGTGTCAATTTTTACACATATGTTACTTCCACTCGGTAGGTGTGGTACCTGTTTCGCGAGTGAAGATTTGGGAGAAGACGCGACGGGATGAGAAGCCGCAACGGTCGGCGATGTCTTGAATCTTGAGATCCGGCTGCTCGGTCATAAGGCGCATTGCTTCGGCGATACGATAGCGGTTAACCAGCATATAGAACGAGCATCCATACTCGCTATTGACGAACTGCGAGAGGTAGGTCCTGTTCATCGGCAGCACAGCACGCAAGTCATTGAGTTGAAAATCGGGATTGAGGTAAGGCTTTTTCTCGTCCATCCATTGCTCGAACAACTGTCTGTTTGCCGGAGACGCCTCATCAGAGGAAGAGGTATTGTCAAATTTTTCATCCTCTTTCAACAACTCCTCCCATGGATCCTTACGGAAGAGTATCTGCTCCGTACTATACCCAAGAATGAGCAGAAACACCCATTGCTGGGTGAACATCCGGTTCGGCACATACCAGAACACAATGAAATAGAAGGACAGCCCCAATAACGCCAGCATGATCAGATACCGCACGATCCATTGCACGTCGATATTATCCATAGAAGAGAAGTTATCCTCGCACCAGCGGCGATACTCACGGATATGACGGCATAAGAGATAGAAGATAGCTATCGGATAAAGCATGATGATATATATCAGATTCGCCGGCACAAAACAATCAATCACCCCGGTTATAATCATGGGCAGAACAACAATAAGCGCTTTTTTCCAATTGAGCCATCCCGGTCGCAAGACCTGTGAGGGGTGGATAAAAAGGAGCCATGCTAACATATTTCCTATCGTAAGCGAAGTGTTATAAAGCGGATCGTCAGGTGTACCACCTACCGCCATATATCCAAACCCGTACCGCAAAATCAACATAACGATATTCATCGCCGCCCAAGAAAGGAGCACCCAGCCCCAAGAATGCCGCATCTGATTCCCTCCTTGATGACGAAACATCAAGAACGCCCCGTAGAGACATACCGTTGTCAATACAACACACTGAACGGGATTAATCAAGGTTTCAAAGATAGATTCCGGTATATACGAGGCCGCCCAATAACTAAAAACGACCAGTACACCGAGCACGGCGCCAAAGAAAAACTCAGACCGATAATCCAGCCAGAGATGACGCCAGTTAATATCCGGACTAAATACCTTGATCATCAGATTTCTTTACCGGTAGTAGCCTCCGACTCAAACGGGAAGAGACCGAACAGCTCGGCATCGATACGGTCGGTCACCCAACGGAAATCTTCGGGATTCTCGCCGAACTTGATCTTATCGCCTTCTACAATCAGCAGTTTGCCCTTGTAATCCTTGATCCAGCTTTCGTACTTGTCGTTTAAGCCCTGGAGGTAGTCGATCTTCATCGACTGCTCATACCCTCTCGCTCGTTTCTGGATCTGTGCTACGAGTGTCGGGATCGACGCACGGACATAAATCAGCAGGTCGGGCATTTTCACGAGCGACATCATCAGATCAAAAAGATCGCGGTAGTTGTCAAAATCGCGGTCGGACATGAATCCTTGGTCGTGCAGGTTCGGCGCAAAAATACGGGCATCCTCATAGATCGTACGATCCTGGATGACGTACTTGTCCGACTTGCCGATCTCCACTACGTCCTTAAAACGCTTGTTGAGAAAATAGACCTGCAGGTTAAACGACCAGCGGGCCATATCTCCGTAGAAATCCGCCAAATAAGGATTATACTCCACGCTCTCAAATCGTGGTTCCCAGCCATAATGTTTGGCTAACATGTTTGTCAGGGTGGTCTTTCCGCACCCGATGTTTCCGGCTACTGCTATATGCATAATTAGATGTTATTTTTCCGATATAATCTTTAGTTCTTATTTAGTTCTTATTTAGTTCTTCTTTGGTTCTTCCTCTTCCGTTTGAGGTGAGTTGCTTATCGATTCCAGTTCTGCTCGCTAAAGAGTCCGAAGAGTTCGGCATCCACTTTGTCAATCACCTTGCGGAAATCCACGGGATTGTTCTCAAAATCCATTCCGTCGGATTCGATTACCAGGACGCGCCCCTCGTATTTATGGAAGATGAAATCTTCGTATTTTTCATTGAGGTCCTTGAGGTAATCAATCTGCATGGCCTGCTCATACTCCCGTCCGCGTTTCTGTATCTGGGCGATCAGTGCCGGTACCGACTTACGGAGGTAAATCATCATATCCGGCATTTTCATCTGCGCTTTCATGAGGTCAAACAACTCCATGAAAGTAGTATAATCCCGTTCGGAGAGGTCTCCGCGCTCGTAGTTATTCCGCACGAACACGTACACGCCTTCAAAGATCGAGCGGTCCTGCACAATAGTATGAGAAGCCTTCTGCACTACCATCATATCCTTGAATCGCTCTTTCAGGAAATAGGTCTCCAAACAGAACGCCCAACGCTGGATATCACCGTAGTAGTCCTCCAAATAGGGATTGAAACTCACACTCTCAAAGCGTGGTTCCCAACCATAGTACCGCGCCAACATCTTCGTCAGCGTCGTCTTGCCTGCACCGATATTTCCTGCTATCGCGATATACATCTAACCATTTACCATTGGGTCATTTACCGTTTACTAATTGTCCGGTAATAGTGTATGTTTTATCGCCACGACGGATGAGGAGCTGACCATTACGGAGGAATTTCTCTCCCTTTAAGGAGGAGTCGGAGGAGGTTACTTCCTCTATGCCCGTATGATCGCGTTTGCTGATGTTGGCAAACGTAGGAGCGATCACCGGCGTGCCGGTGAATACCTTCAACTCACCCGGAGCCAATGTATAGGTACCTAATGCGACGCTCGCTCCGTTCAGATAGTCATACCACGTACCGGAAGGTAAGGTTACCGCCTGATTGCTTGTGACGTCGAAATTTGCAGCTACGAACACATTACTTCCCCACTGAACCTTGCGAAGTTTGCTCCCGGAATTGATGCTCTGACTGGTCGGGTTGCCCTCAAAGACAGAAGGCATCAGTTGCGTACGCAGCGTAATGACCTGCGCACATTTGGTGAACGCTGCCACGCGGTCCGCATTCGTAAAATAGTCTCGGCCGATGGCATCGGGACGGGGTTTCTTGTTGCAACGGTAGCTCTCGTTATAGGCGTTCGGATTGTCAATATCGCTATTGATAGAGAAGTCATAGCCAACCTCTTCCCACATCCACAGCATATGTGAGCCGTTGAGCAGCACGTTGAAGGCTACGTTCTCCGGCACACGCGCCAAACGCGCAGCGGTGTTGGTCTGAAGATCGCCATTACCGTATTTCTTACATTTATACTGCATGCGCTCCTCGTCATGGCTCTCGCAATAAGACACATAGCCGTCTTTGTTCGCTTCTCCGAAACCGTCGCCGTCCTTGAGCCAACCCATCGCCGTCTGGCAATAGGCATTCGATGTGTTGTTCCAGCATTGCATACCTGCACTGATGAGTTGCGGGCGCTCTGTGCCCATATTTCCGCCCCAGTGCTCGCAAATCATATACGCATCGGGAGAAACGGCTTTGACGCCTTTCTCATAGTAATCCTTCAAATTACCCACAGACGTATTCGGCTTGTCCGAACACAGGCCATGACTGAGATCCAGACGGAAACCATCCACTTTATACTCCGTCAACCAGTATTTGAGGGCACGGATGAACATCTCATGCGCCGGTTCAAAACCATGATTCCAGTCCTCATACACATTGTCGCTGTGCGGCGCGGTCACATTAAACCAGGGATTGCTTGCCAGGTCCGTACCGTACGGATAGAGCTTGTTCATCGGGTTCAATCCCGTCGCATGGTTAAACACCATATCGATAATCACCGCCATGCCTCGTTTATGGCACTCGTCGATGAACTCCTTGTACATCGTCTCCGAGCCGTATGCTTTATCCGGCGCGAAATAGTGGTTCGGTGAATAGCCCCAGTTATAGTTTCCGTCGAACTCGCAAACCGGCATCAGCTCGACAGCGTTCACTCCAAGGTTCTGGATATAATCCAAACGCTTCATCAGACCTTTCAACGAACGGTTGGAAGTGTAGTCATATATCCATAACTCATAGATCACCAGGTTGTTTTTGTTCGGGCGTTTGAAATTGAGCGTAGCGTCCGACCACTGGTACTGCGGCTTGCCGGGCTGGATAACCGTCACGTAACCGTCTCCGCCTGCCGGATAAGCCAGCAGGTTCGGGTCGATAGTTCTCGGCTCGTACTGGTCATCCGGGTGCAGCACTTTCTCCGAATACAGGTCTGATATCTGCTTCTTCAGACCGTCCGCACGCTCTACAGCATACTGGAAGCGATATTCCTTACCCGACTCCAGACCGGTTAGCGTAATCCAGAAATAGTTACCATCCTTGTATAACTGGTACTCCTCCTTGAGCTTCCAATCGGTCATGTCGCCCAAGAGGAACACCCGCTTGGCAGACGCCGTCTTGCTGGCGGCATACGTACAGAGGGTGACAGACGTACCATCTTCCCCATAGTAGATACCATTAGTTACTCCTGACGGACGCTGTTTCACAACGGGCGTGACATTTTTTACATCATTCCAATTAGCAGCCTGTCCTGCCCATACAGACAGGATAAGGAATAAGAGAGAAATAGATTTTCGCATATGCCGTACTTTATCCTTTGTCACTTTGTACATCACATTTCGCGGCCGGTTGCGTCATAGACCTTGTCGCCGCGGACGATGCGGAGCTGACCGTCGATAATCACTTTGCGGGCTTTTTTATTCACCGTTGTATTCTCGATGCCCTGTGCGCCGCTATAGTGATAAGCGTCATAGGTTGCCTTATCCACACGCTCCAGCTTGATCTGTCCTTTGCAAGCAGCACTGCGGATGATGATATAGTTCACGCCCTCAGGAATAGCCCATTTCTGGCATCCCTGCCAACCGTTTGCCCACTCCATCGTCACCGACTCGTTGGCAATTGTCGTCTCCGTCTTGGAGTAATAGAAATTACCAAGATGGTCTTTGATAGCGATATAGCTACCCATCTTGCAGTCGATTGTTAACTTACCGTCCACAAACAGGTACTCATCCTCGTACGTATCATACGCTCCCTCTCCGTGGTCTGCGCCGTTAATCCAGCCCATGGCATAGTAGTTTACATCTTCATCGCCGCCTTGACCGCCGCCTTGGCCGCCTTGACCGCCGCCGGAACAGTTCTCACCGGGGCCGATATAGACGAGGTCTCCGGCAGTAGCACTCAGTTTGATATAAAAATCATAGGAGCCTGCCGTTTTGCAAGTCAGTTGGCCTGCAGATGCTCCTCCTTCAAAACTCTGGTATGAGCCGTAAGGATCTATATCCACCATCCACGTCGCATCACAACTCCGGTTAATCAGTTTGATCACGTCGCCTGCTGCAAGTTCTACACAGGAAGCCTTGTACTGCACACGTCCCTGTGCATCCGGGTCACCAAACTTTGGCGCATCTACTACTTTACTTCCGTTAATTTGGAGACCGTAAGGGCCGTCCTGACATTCTGCCATCACACCGGCTGCGAAAAGCGCTGCAGCCATCAACATAAAAATCTTTTTCATTGTATTTTGTTTTTTAAAGTTAGTTTTTCTTTCACTGTTCATCTTTTCCGTTTACTTCACTCTCATTCCTCGTGCGTCAAACACTTGCTCGCCCACTTTGATCAGCAACTGTCCGTCGCGGAGCATTTTCTCGCCCGTGGAGGAGTTGAAGGAGGTTATTTCTTCCACGCCCTCAGGAATAGGCTTACGCTCGGTGTTCTTGTCCCCGCGCGCGCTATTCATCTTATAATATACGCCGTAGTTAACGCCCTTCGACGCTAAGGTATATCCCTGCGGAGTGCTATCGTAGCCCGAGTTCGGTCCCACCAGCAGACGGATCGAACCATTCGTTCCGGTGATCGTCGCCTTATAGTAACCATTACCGGCCTCGTCACTCACACTGCTCTCGCTGTGAACGCCTGCTTTATAACGCGCATTGATCATTGCCTTGATTGCATCTTTGAACGTCACCCAGTGCGGCCAGAACACACACGGAACACCCGGCATCGAAAGCAGATAAGCATAGCATTGCAGGATCTTATCTTTGCATACCGTCATCGAGTTACCCGCACCGCAGAACTCATTATCATCGCGCTGGAAGCTGTCATGGCTATCCAGGAATGTAACCGCATAACGAGCCTTACCGGCGCCCGGCAGACCTGCCCCTTTTAATGCTACGTAGTTATCCGACGCTATTCCGTTATTGAACGCCGTATATTTGGTAGCGAAGTCAAACGTCGTCGTGTTCCAACCGGCATCGTTCAGGTGCGACTGGAGATTGTTTACATTTCCGTCCCACATCTCCATTACAGAGAAATACGGCGCTGAGGCAGTGTTATAGTCATTGATATGCGAGTTATGATAGCCTTTGCAGTAATCATAGCGGAAACCATCCACTTTCACCTCGTTGCGCAGCCATTTCAGGTATGCCTTGAACATCGCTTGTACTTCCGGATTCTTATGATCCCAGTCGCGCGAAGCGGCATAGTTTGCCTCGTCGCCATAACCATCGTCCGCATTACCTACTGCATAACCACGACAGGCCGTCGTAGGAGCACTCGTGTTCATCTCGTCCGTATTACATATATACGAGCCATCCGGCGTAAACGTACCGTAACTACCAAAGGTATAACTCTTGAAATTGCACCATCCTTCTTGCGCATCCGCATGGTTAATGACGATATCGGCCACCACGCGTGCTCCGTTCTGATGAAGGGTGTTAATCACTTGTGTTAGTTTCTGCTTCGTACCGCGACCGCTGTCCAGATTGCCATAATTGGTAGGATGGTAACCCAAACCATCCCCCGCACTTACCGAAGGAATCCAGACGAGGTCAAACCACTGACCTATCTCTTCTGCCGACGAACCACTGTTTCCGTTCATGAGATCAATCCATTTGGTACGACCGTAACCGTTACCGGTAGGGTTTGCCGTGCTATTCCAGTAGAACGCCTGCAGCATTACGTCCGGACATTGCGCCGGAGCGGCTCCGTCATATCCCGGATCACCGCAACTTTCCGCAGGACCGACATACAGGATATCACCCACCTCCATGCTCAGCTTGATATAGAAATCATATTGACCGGCTTTCTTACAGGTCAGTTGACCGGCTGTTTTGCCGCCCTCGAAACTCTGGTACTCGCCATAAGGATCCAGATCCACCATCCATGTGTCGCCACAACTCTGGTTAATCAGTTTGACTACATCGCCTGCCGCGAGTTCCACGCAGGAAGCCTTGTACTGAACACGACCCTGATAATCCGGATCGCCGTACTTGGGCGCATCTACTACTTTTGTTCCATTAATCTGAAGCCCATAAGGGCCATCCTGGCATTCGGCGGCTTGCATCAACACACTGACCATCATGGCCGCCATCATCAAAAATGTTTTCCTCATAGTATGTAAATTTTTATTTGTTTATTATATCTTCGTACATATTTGCGCGAACAATCCTTTCACCGTACACCATACACCGTACACTGTACACTATACACCATACACCTTTTACTTCACCCTATTCCCTTGTACATTGTACATTGTCCCATTGTACATGATATAGAGTTTTCCGTCCCGGAGCACCTTGGTACTTGGTACTTGGTCACTTGGTACCTTGTCTATCCCTGTCGGAACCGGTTTCTCCTTGGTACTGTTCACCCAGATCTCAAAACTCTCGTTATGACCTTCTCTCGTGCTATAGTTGCTGGCCGCCAGCGTAAAGCCCTGGAAGCCCTGCTTGTTCGCCTTGTCGCCCAGACAGAGGATCAGCCATCCGTATTTACCTACCACCGTAGCCTGATAACCCGTCGCCGTCGAGTACTCGTCTTTCACTTCGCTCTCGCTGTGTACACCTGCCCATTTGCGGGCAATAATCATCGGCTTTAGATCCTCTTTGTATTTCTTCCAATGCGGATAGAACACACACGGCACACCCGGCATCGACAGCAGGAACGCATTCGCTTGCATCAGACGCGCCTTCAACTCCGGTTTCATCGAGTTACCACGTCCGCCGAACTCATTCTCGTTATCCGGACGAAGGAACCAGTCATGGCTCTCGATAAACGTCACCGAGTGCTTGCCGTTACCCCGACTCATCAAACAATCGCCGCGACCGCGGCTGTAGTCCCAACCCGCAAACGAATTGAACACGTGCCATTTGAGGTCAAAATCCAAACCCATCAGATCACCTTGTGCGCCATTGATACGGTTCTGTATCTCATCCGTGCCGGCATAGCACTCCATGAAGGCAATCTCCGGTCTTGCGTTCTTATTGTAATTATGATGATGCCAGTTGTTAAAACCGTCTCCTTTGTCATAACGGAATCCGTCGTATTTCATCACATTCCGCATCCATTTGAGGTAAGCGATGAACATCTCCTGCACTTTCGGCATGTCGTGTGCCCAGTCGCGTGCGCCGTCCCAGTTCTCGCCGTCATCGAAATTGCCGGTAGCCGTTCCCCAGCAGGCACCCGAACCCGGGTTGTCAGCCGTAGGCTTGTTCCATTCCGCGTTCACCTCGTCGTTCTTGCAGATATACGAAGCGTCCGGATAGAACTTACCGTACTCGCCGAAATCCATCTCCGGGAAGTCGCACCAACTGGTCCAGCCTGCGCAGTGGTTAATCACGATATCTGCCACCACCTTGCAGTTATTCGCATGCAACGCAGCTATCAACGCTTCCAGTTCGGCACGCGTACCCCAGTTCGAGTTCTGATTGCTGTATTGCTTCGGGTGATACCCCGCTCCGTCGCCATTCGCACTCGGTGGCAACCATACATAGTCAAAATAAGCACCTATCTCAGCTGCCTGAGGGGTCAGAGTCTTCCATTTGGTATCGCCGTACTCGCTTACACCCGGCGATTTCGAGTCATACGACTCGTTGTAGAAAGCCTGCATCAGCACGCCCTCGCACTGAGCCGGCACGGCTCCGAGGTAGATATCATCGACATCCTCTCCGTCGCCGCAATTGCTGCCATTACCGATATACAACTGATCCTCGCCGTATTTGAGTTTAATGTAGCAGTCATAACAACCCGTATTGGTCGTCGTGTACTTATTGCCGCTGCGTGAGAAACCGGCTACCGTGTATTGGTCCAGATCAACCACCCATGCCTCTTTCGCCTCAGCGTTATAGAGCGTGAACGTGTCGCCGCTCTTCACCTTCACATGCGCCAGATATTCGTCATACTGGCCTGTCATACTGTCTTTACCCTTGTACTCCGCCGCAAAATACGTCTTGCCGTTCACAAGGATTCCGTAATGTTGTGCAAACGACATCGCTGCACACATCACCATCATCAGAAATAAACTCGTCTTTTTCATTATATTAGATATTCTTATTATCACCTTTTGTTCGCATCTTTCCCTTCCCCTTCATGGGGGAGCCGGAGGGGGCTTTACTTTACTCTCTTCCCTTGTACGTCGTACATTTGTCCTTCGTACATCAAATAGAGTTTTCCGTCCTTAATGACCTTTGTACATTGTACTTTGTCCCCTTGTACTTTCTCCATCCCCTGTTCACCCATTTGGACATACACCGTATAAGCGCCGCGGGTGCCGCCCTCTACTGCCAACTCAAATCCCGCCGGCACTTCGGTAGAGCGGTTCTTGCCTAAGCGTACGATAACTTTGCCGCGGTGACCTTGGATCGTTGCGCTGTATTTATACAGACCGCTTTCCTCTTCCAATACCTTCGACTCGCTATGGATACCTACGCGCTTGCGCACAGCGATCAACTCATTGGTCTCACTCTGATAACTCTTCCAGTGCGGCCAGAATATACACGGCACACCCGGCATCATCAGAATATACGCCGTCGCTTGCAAAACATGGTTCTTATTGGTAGCATCCGTCAGATTAGTGGTCTTGGTAAACTGGTTGTCGCCATACGTCGTACCGCGGTCGAAAGTATCATGGTTATCGATGAACGTCACTGCATAACGCTCCAACCCATACTTGCGGAAACCCTCATATGTTTTGCCGGCATTCAGTTTGCCATACGAACCCTCTACAATGCCTTTCAGCGAGTACTTCGCCTGAAAATCAAAAATCATCGTATTGGAGTCGCACTCCTGCAGATGCCGTTTCTGGCGGTCCATACTGTCCCACAACTCCGAAACAGACATATACGGATTCGCCGCCTCGTTATACATCTTCAGATAGCGACCATGGAATCCGAGCGTCATATCATAACGGAAACCGTCGTAGTTCATTGTATTCAGCAGCCATTGCGTGTAGGCCTTTGCCCAGTTCTGCACATACTCGCTCGTATGGTCCAGATCGCGCGCACCGTCGAAATTGGTACCCGTATCGCTTGCTCCGCGGTCCGACGTTGACGCGTTATAGCAACTGGATTTCGAGTCCGTGAAGCACTCGTCATTCCGGCATATCTGTTTCTGCGTGAGTGTATAGGAGCCATAACTGCCGAAATAATCGGTCCAGAAATTGCACCAGTTCGTCAGATTGCCGCGGTGGTTCACCACGACGTCAGCCAGCACTTTCGTATTGCCTTTGTGCAGGGCGTTAATCAAATTGCTCAACTCGGTGGGGGCACCCCAGTCGCTTTCCTGGTTGCTATATTGCTTGGCGGAATAACCTACACCGCAACCCTTCGGACCTGCACTCGGCGGAAACCATACTACATCGAAGTTCGCATTGATGGCAGCGGTATCCTTGAGCAGTTCGATCCACCTCGTACTGCCGTATTTCGTCGTAGAAGCATTGCTATTATAGCTATCCCAATAAAAAGCCTGAAGCATCACGTCCTCGCACTCCGAGGGAACACCTATATTTTTCGCATTGAGCGCGCTCGCGCCGGCGAGAAGAAGCAGAGAAAGGATATTAAGAATGATTTTTTTCATGGTTCTGAAACTAATAAAATAGTTTAACTTTGTTAAAACGACTGCAAAGGTACAACAAATATTTGGAATATACAAGTATTTTTGCGGGAAAATTGTTATTTTTGCGTTTTTTCTATCTTTTCTACCAAAACTGTACCGTTTTGTACACGGAAAGTGACGCACCATCCCGCATAATCCATCTTGTACTCCCGTTCCGGATCGTCTTGATAACCCGGCCGCGGATCTTGACTCAAAATGTAGGATATTTCCCGCTCGAGGTCTTGCCGAGGTTTTGTAGAGGTAATGTCGAGGTTTTGTACTGCCTTCCAATCTACCTTTAATGTTCTGTTTTTCGTCTCTTCCGCAAAACCATTTATGGCATCCGGATGGCTATCGGAAAAACTCAAATAGGGTTTTATATCGTATATCGGTGTCCCGTCCAACACATCCGCCCCACTCACTAATAATTCGCAACTTACCCCCTTCCCTTCAGGGAGGGGACGGGAGTAGGCTTTTACAAGTCTCACGCTACTCAGCCCGATGGGGTTCGGCCGGAACGGACTTCTGGTGGCGAATACTCCCATCCGCGTATTTCCTCCCAACCTCGGCGGCCGCACCGTCGGACTCCACTCCTTTGTACTTTGTACTTTGTCACTTTGTACCTTGTCAAATCCCCATAAAATCCACAGATGGCTATAGCCCTCTATCCCCCGCAGCGCTTCCGGGATGCTGTATTCCGGCTCAAAAACGATGCGGGTCAGAATAGGACTCTCGTCTCTACTCTGCCTCGGGATTCCGAATTTGTCGGTATGCCCGTTTCGGGCGTATGCAATCACTTTTAATTCCATGATTTTGACGTATCGACCAAACTTGGGCGATAAAAAAACGTGCAAAATTACAAAAAAATACGCATATTTGCAAAAAAAATGCAAAAAAATTTGGTCATATCAAAAAAAAGCAGTACTTTTGCACCCGCTTTTCGAAAAAACAACAATCCGCATGGTTTCCTCGGGATGTAAACCAGCGAAGCGTTTGCAGACCGAAAAGCGTAGTACAGAACATAGGCGTAATCGAGCGACGAGGTCGCGAGTCACGCGGAGTTCTGATGCAAGCGCGGTGCCATAGCTCAGTTGGTAGAGCAAAGGACTGAAAATCCTTGTGTCACTGGTTCGATTCCCGTTGGCACCACAAAAAACGACTCCATGTGGGGTCGTTTTTTTGTGCGTGTCCCGGTATCGGACCACCTTTAATGGGGCCCCCGCAGATTTTAATCCTTGGGGAGAGCGCAGCTCATCTGAGTAACTACCGTTAAAACGCAGTTTTGACGCGCTTACGAAGATGATGCAAGCGAGATTCCCTATTGGCACCACAATTGTGCCAAATGTCGGTAGTTTAGCAGCCATATATCGCCGGCCGTATTCTCAAAATCGCCGGTGTAAACTACTGCCCTGCGAGCAATTGGAGTACCCGTCCACTCCGGCAGTTTGCGCAAGGTCTTCTCAAACGCCTGCTGATACGTCATGGCCGACTTCACCTCTATAGCGTATAATTTGCCTTCCTCTTTGACCAGAATATCTACCTCATTTTGATTGCTATCTCGATAGAAGAACACATTCCCCTCCTTACCCTGGTTCGTGCGGTGTTTGATGCACTCCATAACTATCATATTCTCGAAAATAGCCCCCCGCATCTTATCTATCTCTAATTGCCGCGGGGACTCAATATCCAATAAATAGCAAGCCAAGCCCGGATCATTAAAATAGAGTTTAGGTGTCTTAACGATTCGCTTGGATATATTCTCGTAATACGGCGGCAACAATGTGACCAGATACGAAGCTTGCATAACGGATAACCAATGATTGATAGTGTTTTTATCCACTCCAACCTCTGCGCCTATCTCTGTAGCATTGAATAACGAACCTATTCTTGCGGCACAAAGTTTCATAAATTTCATGAATTGCATCTGGTCTTTTATCTTCAGCAAGTCGCGCACGTCTTTCTCTAAATAGGTCTTTACATAACTTGGATAGAACAAGCGAGCGATATTCTTATTTGCACAAACGGCAGGGTATAAACCGTCATACATCTGCTGATTCGCCTCTTTTGCGCTATCTGTTGTCTCCTCCAGCGACATTGGCAATAACTCATATACACCGGCACGACCGGGTAATGACTCGGTCAAGCCTTTCAGCAATTCCAGATTACTGCTTCCCGTCAACAGAAACTTACGCTCCGGATGATTATCTACGATACCCTGTATGTAGTCCAACAGCACTGGCACTTTCTGTACCTCATCAATAAACATACCTTCTGGATGCTGATTGAGAAATGCCACTGGATCATTCTCCGCGAAACTGCGCACGTGCAAATCTTTCATGCTATACTGCTTATACTCAGGGAAGAGATGCTTCAGTATGGTGGACTTACCGGACTGACGTGGCCCGGTAACGGATAACACAGAGAAGTACTGCGCTGCCTCTTTGAGCAGTTCCTCCATCTTGCGAGGAATATAAATAGGATTAGTCGCCATAGTGTTGAGTTTAAAATCCGCTACAAAAGTACAATTTTTTTTTGAAACAGCCAAATATTTTAGTAATAATTTTATGTAATTCGTGAGTTTTGCTCACTATTTACATGAATTTTGAGCATCTCTACACAAAAAACAGGGCAACCAATGCCCTGTCTCTCTCATTTCTACACCTCGATAAATAAAAAACTCTTTTACGTTTTTTTCTATACTCGTTTTTGTCATTTTTTGTTCCGTTTTCGTGAGCTCGCGTGTTTTTGATTTACCCTCTCCGCGCGTTTACTCAACTTTTACGCCAGTTATTGTATAAACCGCACCGCCGCGGATAATGAATAACTGACCGTTATGCAGCACTTTCCGGCTACCATTTTCAGATTGCTGAACACTCTCTACACCGGTTGCGGGTGACGGAGATACGTACTTGCGCACATACGCATAGACATATACAGCACCGGCGGTATTGAGCTTGTATGGCTTGATAGCCGCATTACCCGCATTGTATTTGAACATCGCGTTCGTGTTACCGAGGTTACGCACGAAATAGCCGTTGTTGCCATCCTCTACGAACTCCCAGAACATGCAATTCTGCGTGTTTGCATCAACGATATCGTTGCCGGTAGAGGTTACGGCTATCGTCTTTCCGCCTACGATTGTCAGCGTGAAACCCTCTTGGTTCTTCTCCGTTCCCAGTACCAAACGGCATGCCGCATCAGCGTATGCCTCGCTCTCGGTGACGGTAATGCCTGATGTTAGGACGGTCAGTTTCTTTCCGTCTCGTGCGCCGGCAATCACTGGAACGCTATGCAATGCCAGAACGATCGTATCTTTCGCCGCCAGCGTAGAAGCGTCCGTCACTTTGGTGAACATCGATGCCGCAACTACGTTTATCGTTATCTGTCCGCTCACGCCGCCGATGGTAGCGGTGATGACTGCTTGGCCTTCCGCGATGCCGGTAACCAGACCGCTCTCGCTCACAGTAGCCGCAGCCTCGTTGTCGGAAACATAGGTCATGGCATACTCGTCTTTGGCTTGCGCGGGCAGCACATCAGGATTCAGTTGCATATTCGAGCCCACCGTCAGACTCACGGTAGCAGGATCGAAGCTGACGCTAGTCACCTCTACCGGCTGCACATGTACCGTACAGATCCGCTCAATACTGCCGATAGTAGCGGTGATGACCGCTTCACCAATTCCTTTCGCAGTCACCAGACCTTTGTTACTGATGGTCGCTACAGCGGTGTTATTGCTGGAGAAGGCAGGACTGACGCTGGCGTAATCCGGCACTATAGCCGTCACATACAACGTCTGCGTATCGCCTTTATGTATCGTCATTTCGCTGTGTGAAAGCGTGAAATCCGTAATGGTCGGAACGGTGATGGTCAGGGTATGGCTGGCACTCACGCTCGGCACGCGCTCCGAAGTAGCCGTTACCGTTACGGTACCGCCTACATGCTTGGCGGTCAGCACACCTGCTTCACTTACTTCACCTTGATACGTATGATCAACGCTCCATACCAAAGACTTATCCGCCGCATCATTCGGCGTATATACGATATACTGACTCAAGTCGATGGACTGGCCTTGGTCGATAGTCTCCGGAGCACCCGAGAAGGCCAACTGCGTCAGTTTGGTAGTCGTCGGAATGAGGGTGATGCTGATGGCTTTCGTGCCCTCCATCGGATCCAGCGCCGCATCCTGCGTCAGGTAACTCAGACGGGCATCCAATGCACCCTTTTTGCTACTTGTACCTAAATACGTAATGGTCACTGTGCCGCCGGTGCGGTCGCCCTGATCCGCTACGCTGAACAACGCAGCGTCCGTTCCTTCTACCTCCCAGATGATATCGTCCGTCAGGTTCTCGGCAGTATAGTTGACCGTCACGGATTTCTGTTCGTCTTGCTCTACATCGCCGAATACCACGTCTCCCACCTCCAGCTTGCTCTCAATTGGCTGAGCGGAACCTACTTTCTTGTAGATAGCGATAGAAGTACCGGTAGCCTCGGTTTTGTATGGTTTGAAACGGTCGCTATTGAACCTAACCGGATAAGCAGGATCGGCATCATTCGGACGAATGACGGATGCCACACCGTTGCTGATGCTGATCTCCCAACTCTTTACCGTTTTGCCGGCTTCATACGTAGTAGAGAAGGCACCCTTTCCGCTATTCGAACTATAGTCCAGAAGTAAAGCTTTGTCGTTGTCGTCCGGATAAAGGAACTGCCAGTTTCCGCTGTATTTGTTCAGCACAAATGTCTGTACGCCTTCCGGCACTTCTGCTGTCCCTTCTGCGCTGTTGAGGGTGAGTCCTTCCGTAACAGCCGTCAGATAGGTACCGTTCAGCGGACCGCTGACGGCTCCGGCTGCCTCGTTCACAAACACCACCGTATCTCCTTCGTGTAACTCACTGGTAGAGTTGATACGTACATACGGAGTTGTGTTTGCCACGATGGCATCCGCGCTGACAACGACCTTGAGGTTGATTACTTTCTCCACCTCATTATAACCGGTATCGTAACTATAGAAACGGAGGGTGCCGGTATAGGTACCCGCAGTCTCAGCTTTGTAGCCGATCGTGAAGGTGGTGGAATAGGTCATGCTTGCTCCATAACCCATGTAATAGGAACTCTCTCCGCTGATGAAGAAATTATCACCTCCGGAAGTAATTTCCGCGTAGATAGAATAGCCTAGGTCGCTCAGTCCGCTCCACGAAACAGGGATGACCTCGGTAGCCGTTACGGTACTCTGTCCTTTGATACTCACTGTACCGAAATCCACGTCCGAAGCAGTGATAGATGCGGCATACGCACCCATGTAGCATACCATTGCCGCAAACAAAATGAAAATCTTTTTCATGTAGATTTGCTAGTTATATATTTTCTTTCTTTTTCCGACTCGTAAGATACACCACATACCCCACCGCCATCAGCAATAGCGGCCAGAGGACATCGCCGAGAGGAAACATCTCACCGGGTTTGTCCGGCTCTTTCTCATCTTCCCATCCGTCACCATTGCCATCTTCTCTGCGTACATGCCCCGGATGCTTAGTCACTGGTGAAGATGACTCCGGCGTTGCGCCGGTTACATACACCCCACTCACAGCGGCCATCGGAAGGGACGAACCGGAACTCATCATCTTAGACGCCGTCGTGGAGTTCATCGCCACTGTCGGCATCTGCGAATGATAAGTCGTGTACCGGATCCCCCGTGTCTGCGGCTGGTACGGCGCGCCTAACGTGGCAGCCTGTACGCTCACCACACTCAGCACGGCCATCACGATCAATAAATATCTCAATGCTTTCATATTCTCAATTTCTTTAAACATTAAACACTAAACATTAAACATTTATTTCACGCGTTTTCCTGTGGTATCGTAAATTACTCCGTTCAGCCAGATATATACCTTGTCATGGTAGATGAACTTAAACGGCTTGTCGCTGTTGATGTCTCCGCCAGCGTTGATAGCATCTATTCCGGTCGGTGTCTGACGCTCACCCACCTTGGCATTGATAGCGAAGCGTCCGTTGATCGTACCGGCGGTGGACGAGAAGGTATAACTCTGCTCAATCAGGTTGGTTATCTTATCGCCGTTCTGGTAGTCGATCAGGTAAACACCCTCCAACTCACCGGCTATACTTGCCTCGTGCAGCGAGAACGTATATTCTCCGTCAGCCGGAATACGCACGCTCACCGGAATCCATTCCTTCGCCAGCGTCTCGTTAATCGCCACGTATGCCATGTTCATATCGCCGTAGCGCATGTATGTACGTAAGGTGTTTCCGTCGCTGAGCAACTTCTCAAGGTCGCCATTAATATCATAATCTGCCGTATAATGATCGCTAACCAACAGACCCATCATATCCTCATCTTCATCGCCATTCAGAATGATATACGCTTTCTGTTTCGTCGTAAGGTTCTGTAACTCATTGTGGTAACTCGGTGCCGATGCCTTACGATTTGTCGTACCAAAGGTTAACGTACCTGTTTTCTCTGTCTGGATAAAGAATCCTCCGGCCGGTAACAGTTTTTGTCCGAGAGCACCTACCGCATATTGATCATATTCCTTGAAGCGGATATCCGGGATATTTACGACCTCGACATCATAAGTACTGCCTGCGCTATGTGTTATCAAACCTTGATAGATCGACATGTACGGTTGAGCAATGAAGTTCCAACCTACTGCATATCGAGGTTTTGTCATATCCTCCACACCCCATGCAGTAACTGCCACCTCGTCTTTGTGAATTCTCGACGGTTCTTCTCCCACATAGCCCGACTCGCCGTTTGTTGTCCAGGTACCGGATGTCCATGCCCCACTCGGTAAAGTCAATGGCATACGCACGATAGAGAACGCTTTTCCTGTCGGACGGCGGGCTGTCATTGCATAACCCACACCCGGTTCCATCGTTTCCGGCCACGGAGTGAATTCTTTCCAGTTAGCACCTTCGGCTGCACTTCCGTTCGTCCCATTCGCACGACCTTCTCCGTCGTAGTAACGCAATTTGATGACACTGCTGCTGGCGGCATTGGATGTATTCAGATAAGTAATACCTGATGTAGCCACTTTCCAAGGCACAGATACCGGATAGTACTGGTCATAATCGATGTACCAATCCGCATATACGTTCGTCGCCGTCAGCGAACCTGCCGAAGGCGTGATATACAGCCGCGCTGCGCCATAGGCTTTCTCTCCAGCGCGTGTCCATCCGTTACGCAACATAAGGTTTGTCGTAGTTAATATACCCGTTGTTACGTTCACTGTCGCGCCCGGGTAAATCTCCAACTGTTTGATGGTTACATCGGAGAACGTACCGGCATCGGCTGTCAACGTAGCACCCGGCAACACGTGTACCTCTGCTTTCTCCCAATGGGCCTTCACGGCATCCACAGAAGACATCGTCTTCGTGCCTTCGATGATCCATGGGATTGGTACCATACTTACACCCGCTACTGCACCTGATTCATTCAACCAATCGAGGTACAACAACTGATCTGCCTTCTCGTCGAAGTTAATCGCATTGCCCACGTTGATCGTAAATGCCTTCGTCGTACTACTGTTATTCACACTTGTCCGTGTCTGCGAGTACGACAACGCACCTGTTGCCGCGTCACCCACACGGGCTATCACTTCGCTGTAGCTGCCGGCATCCACTTCCATGACAAGACTATTCTTACCCCACTCTACTACACTCGCATCTTCCAGAACGGTCTCAACCGGCAGGAAATAGATCTCGCTTACCGTCGGACTGGAGTAGAAGCCGATGTTACTTCCGTACATACCCATTGTCTTGTCTTTGTATCCGCCTGTTCCGACTCTCGGGTCAAGTTTAACAGTATAAGCATTGAAGGTTTCGCTATTCAGATACCAATCTTGTACGTCTGTTCCTCCGGTAGTGGACAACCACATATTGTTATTAGCAGGGGTAGTAGATACTTGCAACCACTGACTGCCATCACGTGTAAAGCGGACACCACTTCGGTTACGATTAGCCACTGCCGGACCATCGTAATACTGAGCGCCCTTATATAATACATTCTCCGGGGCAAACATAGCGCAAGTCGGTGTCGTTGCATTGTCCACAACGATAGGTATAGCCACTGTTGCTTTTGCCGCAGCAGCTGTGCCCGGTAAGTTATTGGGCAAGGCATACCATTGATTATCTTTCTTTATTGCCATTGCAAACTCCTCCGGCAATGTACGGCCGTACAGATCCAACAACTCCAATGTAATAGTCTTCTTTGTCGCTGAGTTATCCATCGCCTCTACCTCTAAGAGATAGTGATCCTGCGTATTGTACACACCCGCTGTCGGTTTATAAGCGATGCGGAAACTGTAGGTAGCGCTGGTCGTTCCGGCAGGAATCTCGATGTAACCACCGTCTGCATAACTACCTCCATTATCGGAAGCATTATAGATACGGAACTCACTATTAGCTATTTTCTGAGTTGACCCTTCGACACTACTACTCGTGTGCGTGTAAGTTACACCACTCACTTTATCCTTGAATCGGAAATTCAAATACTTCAGGTTTCCTACTGTCGATTTCCAGTCATCGCTGCTAACCGTAATCAGCGATGTCGAAGGTGTCAATACCTCGCAACCGGCATAGGTCGTCAAACGAACCGTTCCGGAAACAGTTACTTCAATCTCCGGTCCGCAAGTTGTACGGTAGTTCGTGTAGCTTACATTGCTCCAACGCGCGTGTAATTCAATATTATCCGCGTACAACCATTGTTTGTTGGAGCCCGTATAACTCGTCACGTTCGGAATCCAGTTTCCATCACCGTCAATGAGTTGTGTACCCTCGCCGCTGGCGGTTGTCCAGTAGCCGCCAAACACTTTGTTCGTATAGGTCGGACAAGTAATCGCGCTGGTCAAGTTCGTGTTGGAGCCATAGGATACACTTACAGAAGCCGTTCCTTGCGTGGTCGCGCCCTCTTTGTTCAGCGTCACGGTATAACCGCTGGCTAACCAGTTGGCATACAGGACTTCGGTATCATCTTCACCGTTATCCCAGTCGTGCGCACTACTTCCGTCGGCAGCATAATATTGTGTACCGCTACCATTGGTCGCCAAGTAATAACCTCCGAATTCATAACCGGACTTAGTCGGCATCGTGGCATCCGGCATCGGTAAGTTCACCGTTGCCGTCACGCTACTCGTTCCGCCGACACCACCTTGCGCGTTCAGAGTCACTGTTGTCGTATGAGCAGCTACAAACACAGCCGTTACGGTTACTGCCTCATCCGGCATAGTGAAGTGATTATCAGTAACGGTTATCTCATCGCCTCCACCGGTAGGAACAACCGTCCAGTGGTCGAAGTTATAACCGCTCGAAGTACTCGTCACACTTAACGTAACCGTTGCATCCGCACAAGCCGATGTCTTATCCACAGTAAACGAACCTCCTGTCACCGTTCCTGCCGGATCACCGTCTTTGGCGATGTCATGTTTCTCGCAACAGCTTACACGCCATTTGGTGTAAGAAGAGAGTATCTTATATAGCGTGGGTGCTGTACTGCTGCTATAGGAACCGAATCGGTCGCTATTCCATTGCACATAATAACCAGTCGCATTAGTAATTTGGTTATACGCAATGGAAACAGCCTCTGTGGCAGAAGTCTCCAATAAATGATACTTCTGCGAGAAACCCCCTCCATTATCAGTAAGATAGTCTTGCGTTGCAACACTTTGTATCGCGTATCCGGTTGTACTGGAATTATAGGTAGCTTTAAATATCAATCCTAAGTCAGAATTAGAAATAACACTCTCACTTGGAGATACTTCTGACAATCCATATAATCCTTCCATCACATCGCTTCGGAGAGCATATGTCTTAGTGTCTTTTGTAGCTGTAATCAAATAGTAGCCGTCCCAATCTGCGCCACTCCAGCCACTCGTATTAGAACTCGTTAACTCAGTAAAATTATATGACGTAGTCTTTATACCATATGCTCGAACAGTTCCAAAATAGAAGTTTCCTGAATTTCCGTCATAGGTAATTTTAACATTTGTCGTATTCTTGGGAACCTCAACAATATAACTGAGTTCATTTTTTTCAGAACCATCCGTAAAGTGGTCTGAGGAATAATTACTTCCATTATCCGTAGAGTATTCTACGTGAACTTTTTCTTGTGCAGATCCACGAAGAAAGAACGTTATCATACCGCCATCGTAACTACTAAAATCCAATCCAGCTATGGTTATGTTTGGATAAGAACTAATACTATTATTAGAATAACCATATATTTGGCTGTTAGTCATTGCTATGTTGGATGTCAAAGTGACGCTATTCAACGTACTCCCATCTTTATCCAGCGCTTTTATCGCTGTGCTTGCTGCAATGGATTGTTTATCCCATTTGGCAATCAGGGTCGGACTTATCGCCGGCGAGCCGCTACCTGCTGCCCAAACAGCATGATAGGTAACATCCGAACCTGACACATTCGGCAGATCACTTGCGCGACGATAGATAGTCTTTGCGCTGATATCATCCGTCGTTTCATCCCATTCGTCTCCATCGGCAATCCAGCCGTAGAATAGATTACACTCTGTCTTATCGCAAGCATCCGTCACATCCGTCAATGTCGGAGGAACTGGCTTGGTGCCATCATATACTTTCACTTGGTCATATCCGCTCACTGCCACACCATCGTTCTTGAACGTTGCGTAGTGGAATGCACTCTCATTAAAAGAGGCAGTTACCGTTACATTAGCATCCGGCATTATAAATGTTGTGCTTGCCGAGGTGGCGGAAACAGGCGTTACCGTTCCTCCTCCCGCTTTCTCTATCGTCCAACTGTTGAACGAATAATGATCTGCTGCCGAGGCCTCAATAGTAATAGTCGCTCCTACACATGCCGATGACTCATCTGCCGTAAATGTACCACCCGTTACTGTACCGCTTCCCGTCAAGGAAATAGTACGATGCGCATTAACGGTAATCGCCTGACTCGTACTCTGACCACCATAACTAATACTTACCGAAGTATTGCCTGTCGTCAGAGATGTGCTGGTAGTTGGCGAGAATGTGAACTTCGCCTCATTGCCGGCATAGGGAATATCCAACGATGTACTATTCGAGAAACTGGCAGTAATAACCAATCCGGTTGGATCAAAATAGTCACCTTCACAATAAGTTGTCTTCGTAGGCGCTGTTTTTACGGTAATGCCTGTCAGCGTAGCGAAGGTAGCATTTACCGTCACGGCTTGTCCCGGCATGGTCATCGTAGCCGGATTATCTCCCGCGTGGCCTGCTCCAAGTACCGCATCGGTTACATCGGCTCCGCCAGAGGTGTTCGTTACTGTCCAACCGGCAAAAGCATAACCATCGCTTGGTGTTGCCGTTAACGTCACCGCGGCATCTTCACATGCACTTGCCACACTCGTTGCAAACGTTCCACCTGTGACTGTACCACTATTTTGCAACGTGATATCATACTGAGTACAGCAAACAGTCACATAGTCTGAGTAAGCCACGCCCTTTTGGAAGAGGCAAATACCATTATTCGTTTGATCTCCATACATTTTAAATGCACCTGCTGTCGTACTTGTGGCATATGCGCGAAGATAAAATGTACCCAAAGAACTTTTAACTTTAAATAAATAATTTGCATTAATATCACTAAATGTCCAGGCGCATGTATAATCCGAGAATGTAGGTGCCGAACCTGCAGAATTAGCATATAGGTACTTAGTGCCATCTTTGATATAATACTGATTGGCTGTTGCAGTAGCAACTATAGATACCAGTTTTAGTCCAGTAGTTGAAGACAGTGCTAATGGAGTGCCAGATACCGTAACATTTTTAGTAGCACTATTACTCGTTCCTGCATAATAACGAGTACCAGAATAACTATGATAAGAGCCCAAATATGCATCTCCCTCTTTTATTCCCGAAAGACTTGTTACTATTTCAAAGTTATCGCCTTCCTCTGCTGTCGCAAACACGGCGCGGAAAGTAATATCTCCGGTGATAGCTGTTGTATTCCCGCTAACACTCGTAAACAACGTACCGGGAGCAGAATGATGGTCTTCTTTTACCCATTCAGCATCCATAGAGTTACTCCAACCCATAAACTTGGTTGCGCAAGCACCTAATGTTGCATTGCCCGGTGCTGTCGGGATCGTAAGATCTTTCCATTGAGCACCGCGTGCCACCTCTGTGGTCGGTCCGCCTGTCGCATAACTCATACCGCCTTTCAGCCATGTAATAGTAATCGGCTTATAGAAATTACCGCGAACTACTACATCGTCTGTCGGCGTTCCTGTCAGGTTGCTTCCTGATAATCCCATTCCGCTGGCAGTAATGAGAGTCCAGTTGTTAAACACATAATTCGTTGAGCCGACACTTTGTGATAGTGTTCTACCGCTTGCACCAACTGTTACACTCGCGTTGGTAATCTCTGCCGGAGTCTCGTCGTATTTCTGAACAGTCACGCTGTAAACGTTAATCGTTGTGGAAGCGGTCTTGGTTATTCCGTTCTCCGTATAGCTGGCGGTAATAACCTTGCCTGTTTCCGCAGTTAAACCAACAGAGGGACTCCATAGAGTCGATGCTGTCACTGGTTTTGTGCTTCCGTCACCCATCGTCGCGGTCACTACTGCGCCGGTACTGCTGAAACTCTCGCCTGCCAAGTAAGCGCGCGTCGTCGGTTGAGACGTAATAGCAATACTCTTCAGTTTAGCTGTCGCCGTTGCTGTAATCTCAATATTACCGGTGATAACCGCAAGGAACGTAAAGGCACCCGTAGAACTATTATAGGTATAATGTGTACCTTGGGTTAGTGTTCCTGTACCTGCCATCGTGACAGTAATACTGCTCGGCAAAAAGAAATTCTCCCCATCTACCGTGAATGTACTGTTCAATGCCGTAGTAGTCGATCCTGTGTAAGTAAACGAAGCAGGCAATCCCGCATTAGCTACATTGCTGAACGTCTTGGTAATCGTATAGGTGTTGGGGGTCCATTGAGCTGTCAGATTGATATTGCTCTGGATGTCCTTTATAGTTGCTCCATCGGAGATATCACCTCCTACGGGAATAGTACTCTCTCCCACTTTCACCGCCACATCTGCATGCCAACAATTGAAGAAATAATGCGTTTTCGAGAACGCGTTAGATGTCAGAGCTTGGTTGCTGCCGATACAGATATTGTTGATATCGCTCATTGAACCGCTGGTATTCCCATTTCCGTTAAACGAAATGGTGTACTTGAATGCGTGCCAATTTGCATCTCTATTGGCATTAAATTTACCCAAACTACTTGTCGTTGACAAGGCGCTTGTCTCATGGCCATAACCGCTACCACCATCATTAAACTTAATGGCATTATATGTACCGCCCATGGCATTCAATGCCGCATAGTGGTACGTCTCGCCGCAAATAGTTGTAGTTGCCTGCATAACCGATCCCGGCCAATTGGCGGCTTTATTATCGTTGCCTGTGTTATATAGGTGTCCATAAACAGTTCCCCATACATCTGAATTTTTAAAATACACATAGTGCACATTCGGGTGAGTAACTGTAGGATAGGTTACCGTTACGGATTTGGTAGTTGTATTGATGGCAAATGTATAAGTTCCGGCAGGACCGGTGTGAATATTACAGTTGCCGTCGGAAGTATTGAATACCCATCCGCTTGTGGTAGTAACGATGGTTCCGTTATTTTTATAAGCCGTTCCGTTATCATCAATACAGAAGTTAAAACGCGAATCTGCTGCCAGAGAAATACTATAGGAAGCCACACCGGCATCTTCGGTCATGGTATGTTCCGTATAGCTATCTCCGCTATACTTAAATTTCCATGTTGAACCCGCATTAACCGTTACTTGAGCGGGATCCGAAGTCACAGTGGTGCTACACCCTGACGCAGCATTGGTTATGACACACTTGTAATAAGTGGTACCGGCTGATGCTGTGGATGGAGAATAAGTGCTTGACGTACCTCCACTCGCCACATTGGAGTATGCACCGTCTATCGTCGCGCATTGCTTCCATTGATAACTCAGACTCGCACCGCCTGCCGATGCTGTCACGCTTAACGAAGGACTCGCCCCAACTACACAAGTTGTGCTTGCCGCCGGTTGAACAGATATCGTCGGCGTCAAACAAGAGAAGGTGGAGGTAATAGTAGACGAACCATTAGCGCCTTTTGAATAAGTAACCGTTCGAGTGTTTCCAGAACCGGTCACAGTGGCTGTACCCGTCGTCGGATTAGTTGCAGTGAGGTTACTCAAGTAATATCCTGCAGTAGGTGAAGCTGTCACGGTAACAGCCTGTGCAGCACTTGTTGTTGTTACCTTTGTCACAGTAGTTTCACTCTGGGTCAAAGTAAACGTTCCATTTGTTTGACCAGCTTTGGTAAGTTCAACTTTTGTACCTGCCGCTCCGGGTAAAGCATTCCATACTTGCACGTCATCAACACAGGCCACATAACCGCTTGTATTCATCGCATAAACTCGGAAATATGATAAAGCAATACCAGAAAGCGTAAATGCTTTAGGGTTCTCGCCATTCATTACGCAAGTGCCATCAATGTATACATGAGCAGTTTTAGCCGCTAAACTTATGCTGTTGCCATAAGTTGCGGGCGAGGTGGTGTTGTTGTATATGACGCAAATATCTATGTACGTATTGGATGTATATGAGCCTACGCTTTGCCAGTTGCCAGATGAGGTGTTTTTAGATATTTTGATAGCACCATCATTGTTTTGGATATAAACACTACCACTCGCTTTTGTGTAGGGATCTGCCGTTGCTCCGATGGAGGCTATACCAATGTACATCTTTGATGCTTTTGTAATTCTTGCTCTCCATGCACCTGTGGTTCCATATGTTTTTCCTGATATTGCCACGCCACAGTTATTAGTGGCTCCCATGGTAATTTTTAGAGCATTGGATCCAAACGTTGAACTCTCTATCGCATAATGGTTGTTCGCATTTCCGTTATAAACTTTATCGAATGTTCCAAAACCAGACAACGTAGATCCTGCCGCTTTAGTCGCATGTTGATCGGTTGTACTAAGACCATTGAAATTCTCATTGACAATTCTTACTGAACTTTCAGTAGAGAAGGACAAATCGGATAATGTGGGAGCAACTCCCCATGCATTCCCCACTCCGATGGACATCAATAACATACTCAAAATGAGCACTTTATGAAATAGATGTCGAGGGCAAGTAAGGGGCATCTCGAAGGCATCCCGAGGGCAATAGCGGGTTAAATCGCTCTCGCCCTGTACCGAATTACTCAATAAGAAGTTTAAGTTTCTCATATCATTTAGTTATTTATATTCGTATTTTCAATTTGCAATCACAGGCTCCGTTAAGAGCCGGTAACTATAGGATGAAACTGATATAATAACAAGCGATATGATAAGCAATAATTCGTTATCAAAATCAATGTGTGCGTCATACTTACAGAGTAGTAACATGAGCCATGACCATCGTTCGACCATCGTTCGACCGTCGTTCGACTGTCGTTCTAAACTGCTAAAAATCGTTACCGTTTTGGCACTCCTGCTAACCGTTGGAGTTGGGAATGTGTGTGGAACGGATGTTACATTAACAGAGTCAGAAATCAAGGCAAATCTCACAAAAGATGCACATGCCTATGGCGCTGGAGCAAAGTCTTTTGAGGATGGCACGGTTACATGGTATTTAGGCGATTTTACCTGTACAGCAAGTAGTAAATGGTTCCAAATAAAAAAAGATGCCGGTTGTTATCTTAAAATCACTTCGCCTACAGGAACTAAAATCACGGAACTTTCTTTAACAATTACATCTGCTTCGAACTCTAAAGGAGGTGCACAAGATATTCCTATGCACACAGCCTATAGTGGCAGAATCGCGTTATTAACAGCTGATGCCGCAGGTTCTGCCTCCATGACCGGTGTCGGTTACACAGAAGAAATCTCAAGCAACACAGCATCTATATCCGCATCAGGTACAAACAATGTACTTTATCTGAAAACTCAGAATGCTGCACGAATCTGGGGGGCGACTGTAACATATGTTTCATCTGGTACATCCGTATCCCTTTCCACAGCTGGTCAAACAAATGGAACGTTTTTATGGAGCAAGGGAAAGTCGCTCTTTAGAACCTTCATTTAGTTATTATATCAGTATTTCAAAGATCGTTTGCCCTTTCGGGCTTTGTGCCTTCAGGTAGAGCCAACTACCCGAAAGCCCTATGTCATTTCATCTGTTCTCTTTACGGCTGTTCATCCGCAAACACCGCATAGAAAGTCTTATTCTCATTTGTTATGGGCGCTGTTACTTTAAATAACGGAGAGGGTTGACCACTACTACCGATTATCTCATGATCAGTCCATCCCATAAACGCATCTCCACAAGCATCTGATACTGTCGGCGCAGTAGGAAGAGGAGAAGGGCGATTGCCCGCCAATACAGATGTCGCAGGGCTTCCATGCTCTGCACCTTCCCATAACTCACCGTTCACATACCAATGTACAGTATATTCAGCAATAGTAAACGTATACGATGTACTCTTTACGCTCGCCTCATCACACGCGTTGAATGCCTGCAACTCAACTCGGTACTCTGCATTGGTCGTCAAACCAGTTGCATTATAGGTCGTCCCACTCATTACGTAGTCGCTGCAGATAGTGACACCTGTAGAATTGTTTTTTACATCTATTGCATAGTACGATGCATCGCTTACCGCATCCCATGTGATTGTAGCAGTAGTATTGGAAGTGACTGCCGCATTGATATTCCCCGGCGTAGCTGACTTAATATCATCAATACAAAAATTTCCGCCATTAGTATAATCACTATTGCAATAATCTTCACCATCACCTATAGCACGCACCTTCCACCAATATTCACCATTGGATAAATTCGAACGCAAGCCACCGGTGTAAGTAGCTGACTTCGATAGGTTAGAAACGCACGTTCCTGCATCGCCTACCAAACCATAACATATTTCTTGATTCGTTGCATTCGTCGTAGTTCCAGAACCGGGAGTCCATGAGAAACGGACATAGATATTTCCTGCACTTTCGTAATTTGTGTTTACACTTAAGCCCGAAGGAGCGACAAGCGTATTCTCGCATCCATACACATTATATGACGGCTTTGTTGTCCAATACACATCGTAGTCTCCGGCATCATCCGCCTGACAGTAATATACGGCATACAACGTGGTCGCTGCTCCGCTATATGTGGCATTAGGCCAAGCATATTGTCCATAGTAGTCTGCACCGGAATTATTTGGATGAACAATGTCTGTTTGCTCTCCAGGCGCCCATGCCACAACGGAATAAAAGGCATAGCCATCTCCCAACATCGGCCCATCTCCAGGCTTGTTCCCTGTTTCAAAAGTGCCATACGTGTAGTATGCACTCGTACTATGATTCCATACTTTCAAAGTAACCGTCGTTCCTAAAACATTCCCAATTCCGACAATCATCAGCAACATGCACAAAACAAGCACCTTTCGAAACAGATGCAAGGGATTACCAAACAAAAAGTTAATGTTTCTCATATCTTTGTTGTTGTTTATTTCTCTCATTTTTCTTCTTCCGGCCTATTCCGTTTTTGATTACTTTTACTTAGTAAAAAACTCAAATTGCGGTCCAACCATTAATTTTGGCACAACCAATTTAAGTTTTTCGCTACATCAAAGATCGTTTTGGAGAATATATCTTCTTAATGTGTTGCGGCTGCAATGGAGGCTGTCGGCGATGCTTCGCTTGGAGCGACCGGATTGCAACGCTTTGCGGATATATTCTTCTTTCCGATATAACTGATTTAATTCTTTCTTTGTGCGGCTTCCTTTCGGACGCCCGATGCGTTTTCCTTCGGCTTTGAGTCTCGCCAAGGCCTCGCGGGTGCGCTGGCTGATCAGATTGCGCTCAATCTCCGCCGATATACCAAAAGCGAACGCTAACACTTTGGATTGTATGTCATCGCCCAAACGGTAAGCATCTTTGATCGTCCACACTTGACATCCGCGACGCATACAATAACTCAGGATCTCCATGATCATGTAGAGGCTTCGTCCCAAACGACTTAACTCACTACAAATGATCAAATCCCCTTTCTTTACATGCCGCAGCAGTTTTCCCAATTGACGTTTCGAATAAGGTTTAGTTCCCGATACCGTCTCTTCTATCCATCCATCTATCTGCACCCCCTCACGAAGGCAAAACTGCTGAATTTCAAACCGTTGGTTCTCTACTGTTTGCTTGTCGCTACTTACGCGAATATAACCGTATTTCATCAGAAAAAAAAGAAAAAGGTAAACCTATTTCTAGTATTACCTCTTCAAAAAGCGCTACAAAGGTACAACAATTTTTTGACATATGCAAGATATAAAGCATTTTTTTTTAAATTGTCTATTCTATTGAGCAAAAAACACATTCATACCGATATATAGAATATTTTTCATCCTTCCAATCGGCAGAATAGAATATACTAAAGGGTAGCCCGAAGGAGCAGATGAACGTCCGTACGAGTAGGAATTTTCGAGGATTGTGCGGCATACTTGGACTTGGAGCGCCAGCTGCTTGATGATCTGCCATCTGAGACACAGGTACGCCCTGCCGCCGAGCCCGTACGCTTGCGTTTCATGTTTGTGGGTATATGCTAACCCAATAGCCTATACCCGTTTTTTATGTTGACATAATGAAATGACTGAATAAAAAACTGACACGGAACTTTTGTTCCATGCCAGACTGAAAAATGCGAGAATGTATAGAGTACTACTCTAAACTGCGCAGCCAAATTGCCATAAAGCGGTCGTAAACAATGTAACCTCCATCAGTGGGATAGAGATATTCATCTTCTACCAAACTGGCTAATGCCCGTTGCACACTGCTCGCAGACCGAAGATGGTGTTTTTTGACAAACTCACCGGAGGTCGGTTGTTTAACCCCTCCCTCTGACGCAACCGCCCGTAGTAAGATAGCCTGCACTTGTGTCAAATGGTGGTATTGCTTCTTGTAATCATCCTCCTCGGAACGGATGATAGTGACGAGAGTCTGCTGTACTACTGCTTCTGTCACCTCCACATCCGATAACCGGAATAGACGATGCAAAATGGCTTGTATATACCACGTAACACCATCTGCTAATTCATAGATCTGATGAAATATTTCCTTTGAAAGCCGTACCTTTTTCTGATCCAGAAAGCGGCAAGCAAAGGCATAATATTTATCTTCATCTAATGAACCGAGATGCATTCGTTCCGTGCTACGGTAGAAAGGATGCTTTGGAGAAGAGAACATCACATCCATTACATGTTGTTTGCTTCCCGAAAAGATAATATGCACATTATGAATTCGTTCCAATAACGATCGTAAGACGGCTTCTACATTATCCTCCGGATACTCTCCTATTTGCTGGAACTCATCCATCGCAATATAGCATTCCACTTTGGATTGAGCTATATAGGCAAAAATCTCTTCCAACGTATGTTGCGCATTTTGCGGAACAAAGGACAAACTCATCTGAGGCAGGTTGGTGTAAGGATCCACCCCGAAAGTCAATTGAGTACTGCGGAAGAACTTCGTTACAAAACCTTCCGCTTTTTGAACAGGAGTGTCCAGTTGCCCGATAACCGCCTTGCCTAACAATGTGACAAAATCAGTTAATGAGCGCGTAGGATACAAGTCAATGTAGAAACATCGGAATTCATTATTATGTTCCTTTATATAATGGAACGTATGGTGAATCAATCCCGATTTACCCATTCGACGAGGGCTAACCAACGTTATATTGGCACCATTGCGCATGGATTCCATTAACTGCTGCGTTTCTTCCTCGCGATCGCAGAAATACTCCGGTCCCTCATAGCCATACAAAAGAAAAGGATTTTCAATCATATATAGTATTTTTTATATTACGCGTTTTGCGTTACGCAACTTGCGTAATTTGATTTTCGCTGCAAAGGTACTACATTTTTTTGACATGTGCAACCTTTTGAACGAAAATAATTGTTTTTTCAGTCATTTCACTATTTCAAAGATCGTTTTGTAAGCATCTTTAATCGTCCACACCTGACATCCGCGACGCATACAATAACTCAGGATCTCCAAGGTAAACCTATTTCTAGTATTACCTCTTCTTCAACGCAGCCACACCTACGACATTGCTGTTTTGAGCAATGTGAGACATAGTAGTGAAATGATATGCATTTGCTTTAGTCATGCGCAAAAGTAGTGTCTTAACCGTTGGTACTTCTGTTTTCAAAAAAGCGCTACAAAGGTACAACAATTTTTTGACATATGCAAGATATAAAGCATTTTTTTTAAAATTGCCTATTCTACTAAGCAAAAAGCACATTCTTACCGACATATAGAATATTTTTCATCCTTCCAAATCGGCAGAATAGAATATACTAAAGGGTAGCCCGAAGGAGCAGATGAACGTCCGTACGAGTAGGAATTTTCGAGGATTGTGCGGCATACTTGGACTTG
>ONND01000020.1 GCA_900319105.1 uncultured Bacteroidales bacterium
TAAAGGGTATCCACTCCGAAGCTACGGTCGCGTGTTGCGGGGCATATACAAAGGCAGGTGTTTTTCGCCAAGCCTAATGGCTTTGTATTAAATATGCCCATAAGTCATTTTATGCGAGCATAAATGCCTCATATGCCCATTTAATACATAAAATTTCATTTTATTTTGGAAAAACACCTGAAAGTTTGCACATGTGCAATTTTTGTTGTACCTTTGCAAGCGCAAACATTAAAGTCGAGTTTATGAACGTCGAAGAGATTCGGGATTACTGCCTTTCTTTAGGTTCAGACGTAGAGGAGAAACTGCCCTTTACCATGTTCAAAAACGGCGAAGGAGTGCTGGTCTTCTATGTCTGCGGGCATATGTTCTGTTTCTTCGATCTGAATGATTTTCAGGTTATCTCGCTCAAGTGCCAGCCCGAACGGATAGATGAACTGAAAGCCCAATACGACTGCATCGGCAACCCCTATAACGAATCGCCCAAACATTGGATAGGGCTTGATCCGCATTCCGCGCCGGATATACTCACAAAAGACCTCATCCGCAATTCATACGAAATCGTCAAAGCCAAATACACCAAGAAAAAATGATGACAGAATACGAAAAAATGCTTCATAACTTGCCGTATGACTATACGGACAAAGAAATTCAGGCGAACATCCTGCGGGCGTATTATGCGATGCGAGACCTCAATCAATGCGGCGCATGGGATATGGACGAGTTGCACCGTTGTATCAAGGCCCTCATCCCTGATGCCCATCCTTCGGTGATTATTTGTCCGCCATTCCACTGCGACCACGGTAACCGAATCTCCATCGGCGAAGGTTCGCTTGTCAATTTCAACGGCGTATTCCTGGATGGTGGAGGTATTACCATCGGCGCCCACACGCTTATCGGGCCCAACTGCCAACTGCTGACGCCCGATCATCCGCATGATTATATGGCTCGCCGCCAGACCATAGAAACAGGTCTGCCGATACGCATCGGCGATGACTGCTGGCTGGGCGGCGGAGTGATTGTGTGTCCGGGTGTTACTATAGGAAACCGCGTGATTGTAGGAGCCGGTTCGGTCGTTACGCATGACATTCCTGATGATGTGGTCGTTGCCGGCAATCCTGCCAGACCGATTAAGATGATTGAATAACGACGGTCGAACGACGGTCGAACGACAGTCAAGGCTTATGTAACACCTCTGTAACACCCTCGTAGAATGGACAATTTGGCACGAAAAGTGGACAATTTGGCACAAAAATGGACAAATTGGCAGAGATTTAGGCCTTGGCACGTTTATTGCCTCTATTAGGGTGTAAACGCAAGGTACGCAAAAGCAACGCACACTACGCTACAAATTGTTAAACTTAATTTAGGAGATTAAATTATGAAACCTGCAATGTATCGTAGAAACAGTTGGCTGCCGACAAACGGATGGTTCCCGACCGTATTTGATGAGTTTTTGAACAATGACATGCTGAACACGGCAAGTAATGTAGCGCCTTCGGTTAACGTCAAGGAGAACGAGCACGCTTACGAAGTGGAGTTAGCCGCTCCGGGCGTTAAGAAAGAGTACTGCCGGGTACACGTCGATGAAGACCACAACCTGTGTGTAGCTATCGAGAACAAGTTCGAGCACAAGGAAGAAGACAAACATGCGCACTATCTGAGACGCGAGTTCGCATACACGAACTTCGAGCAGAAGTACACGCTGCCGGACAATGTGGATGAGGCCAAGATCAGCGCTAAGGTCGAAGATGGTATTTTGACTATCGATTTGCCGAAGATCAAACGCGAAGAAGGCAAGACCGGACGCCAAATCGCCATCTCATAACGAGGCATGTCTTGCAAAATCGGAGCACTCCCGAGCGAGTGCTCTTTTTTGTGTCAGCCGATAATTCGGTTCATCTATCCTGCTTAATCTGCCAAAATGGCAGTTGGAATGCCCGTGGCACGATGATTGATAATTGATAGTTGATGATTGATAATTATGATTTATAAAACAAATATATATTATGAGTAAGATTCAACCCTTAGCAGACCGCGTGCTCATTAAGCCGGCGGCTGCAGAAGAAAAAACAGTTGGCGGAATTATTATTCCGGACAGTGCCAAAGAGAAACCGCTGCGCGGCGAAGTGCTCGCTGTAGGCGAAGGAACAAAAGACGAGGCGATGGTTCTTAAAGCCGGAGACCAAGTGCTGTACGGCAAATATGCCGGAACAGAGTTGGAACTCGACGGAGAGAAATACCTGATCATGCGTCAGAGCGACGTTTTGGCTAAAGTAGAATAAGAACCGCTTCGCTAAAGGAATAAGGAATAAAGACAAAAATCATTCGACCGATAGTAACAAGTCCATTGTCTTTCAGTGAACTAAGTGAACGGTCTTTAATCTTTAATCTATAAAAAATTATGGCAAAAGATATTACCTATAACGTAGAAGCCCGTGAGGCTTTGAAACGTGGCGTTGACCAATTGGCTGACGCAGTTAAAGTGACCCTGGGTCCGAAGGGTCGTAACGTGATCATTGATAAGAAATACGGAGCACCGCATATCACCAAAGACGGTGTGACGGTAGCTAAAGAAGTAGAACTGGCAGACGCGGCAGAGAACCTCGGTGCACAACTCGTCAAAGAGGTTGCCTCGAAGACAGGCGATCAGGCAGGTGACGGTACGACCACCGCAACTGTACTGGCACAAGCGATCGTAGGCGTTGGTCTGAAGAACGTGACGGCCGGTGCTAACCCGCTCGACCTCAAACGCGGTATCGACAAAGCTGTCGCAGCCGTTGTGGCAGAGATCAAGAAGAACGCTGTCGTTGTTGGTAACGACTTCGATAAGATCGAGCAAGTAGCAACTGTATCCGCTAACAACGACGCAGAGATAGGCAAACTGATTGCTGACGCAATGCGCAAGGTCAGCAAAGACGGTGTGATCACCATCGGCGAAGCCAAAGGCATGGACACGACCATCGACGTGGTACAAGGTATGCAGTTTGACCGCGGTTACATCAGCCCGTATTTCGTGACTAACACCGAGACGATGCAAGTAGAGATGGACAAGCCGTATATCCTTATTTACGACAAGAAGATCTCAAACCTCAAAGAGTTGCTGCCTGTTCTCGAGCCGGCTGTACAGAGCGGACGTCCCTTGCTGATCATCGCTGAGGATGTAGATAGCGAGGCACTCACCGCACTGGTAGTCAACCGTCTGCGTGCACAACTGAAGATCTGTGCGGTTAAAGCTCCGGGCTTCGGCGACCGCCGCAAAGAGATGCTCGAAGATATCGCTATCCTCACCGGTGGAACGGTCATCAGCGAAGAGAAGGGTATCAAGTTGGAGCAAGCAACGATTGAGATGCTCGGTACCGCAGAGACCATTACTGTAACCAAAGATAACACCACCATCGTGAACGGCGCCGGCAATAAAGAGGCGATCGCTAACCGTGTGGCTCAGATCAAGGCACAGATCGCTGCTACCAAGAGCACGTACGACAAAGAGAAACTGCAAGAACGTCTCGCCAAACTGGCAGGCGGAGTAGCACAACTCAATGTCGGAGCAGCTTCGGAGGTTGAGATGAAAGAGAAGAAAGACCGCGTGGACGATGCGTTAAGTGCAACGCGTGCCGCTATCGAAGAGGGTGTTGTTCCCGGCGGCGGTGTGATGTACATCCGTGCACAAGTGGCTCTCGAAGGCCTCAAGGGCGAGAACGAGGACGAGCAGACGGGTATTGAGATCGTACGCCGTGCGATTGAAGAGCCGCTTCGTCAGATCGTAGCGAACGCCGGCAAGGAAGGCGCCGTTGTGGTTGATAAAGTACGTGCCGGTAAGGGTGACTTCGGTTACAACGCCCGTACGGACGAGTACCAGAACCTGTTTGAAGCAGGTGTGATTGATCCTGCAAAGGTAGCCCGCGTGGCATTGGAGAACGCTGCTTCCGTAGCTGGTATGTTCCTTACCACAGAGGCAGTTATCGTGGACCATCCGGAAGAACATCCGGCAGCCCCGATGGCTAATCCCGGCATGGGCGGAATGATGTAAAAATCACCGCATCGGACTCCAACGTCCAATTCGGTAAGACAGAAGATTCGGTATAGCCTGCATTACGATAAAGCGTAGTGCAGGCTGTATTTTTTGTTGAAATGACGGCGTAGAGGACACGCAGATTCAGAAAACCAAAAGCATATTCTTCCAACAGACGCAAAGCCTCCTTCCCCACCCCTTTGCCGCGGAACTCCGGAGCGATATACATGCCGATCGCAGCACGTCTGTTACGCGGATCAAAATCGAAGAGATCAATGCAACCGAGAGTTAGACCGTCCTGCGGACTGACAGAAGACAGACCGCTTCGCTGACAGACCGCTTCGCTGACAGAGTGAATGACTAAGCGCAACTGACCGTCTTTGTAGATGTCGCCGGTAGTCGATTCGATATAGTCACGCAGATCCTGCTGAGAAAGCGGATTATGGTTTGCCCCGTCTGCCCATGACGCGGCGTCGTTCTCCCATTGATAGAGAAACGGCAGGTCCGAGGGTTCTATTTTACGAAGTAAAATATTCATGGTGTACGGTGTAGGGTGTACAGTGTAGGGTGTACAGTGTAGGTTTTAACCGAAGAGACGCGCGAAGAAGCCCTTTTTCTTCGGACGAAGGTCTTCGAGGTTGCCCTGCGGAGCCGGTTCATACGGATGGCCGGTATGAATCATATTATAGATCACCCCCCAGTCCGGCAGTCCGCCGAGGTTACGATCGTCTATCCAGAGGTCTGCCACCAGTTTGCGCGCTGTTCCATGCTCGGGTTCCTCCTCCGGATAATTACTGTTCACCGCATAGAACTCCAGGCCTTTGGATTTACAATAATCTAATGCCTCCTGCAAAAGTGCGCCCTCACGTACGGTCCAAAGGATAAGTTGATGGTGGTCTTCCTCCTGCAGTTTCTTCAGCGTCTGGATTGCAAAAGGAATGGGTTTGCCTATCTTCGGGTATTCGTGGGTGACTATCGTCCCGTCAAAATCACAAGCTATTATCATAAAGACATTTACACATTTCACATTTATACATTTAGTAGGTCTCTTCATTAGGATCTTGGGGTTTCATCTCCTGCTCCATCTTACCGAGCGTCGGTTTGGTGAATAGCCAAGAGACAGCAGCCATGGCAGCGATCCACATCATGGGCTTATAGCCGCCGAAGAGGTAGAAAGCACAAATAGCCAAGGGCATAATCAATCCGACTACCATAATACGGAACGCAGCTGCACTCTCGTATTTCTCATACGTGTCGGGTTTGAAGAACTTAACGGCATACAGGCCGGCGGGAATACCTATCAGCGCTAACAAGATCACGGTATATTGGATGGTCATACCAAGCGTCCCGTTAGGACTATAGGGCTCAAAATCCGGCTGCGATGTAAGATAATACATCGCCGACAAAATGATGAGCGTAAAGACCATTACACCATAATAGTACCAGTTAAGTTTTCTAATAATTTTTTCTTCCATATTGGTTAAGTATTCAGTTGTCAGTTTACGGCAAATAGCGTTCGGTTCACAATAGAGCGTCCGAGGGTGATCTCATCCGTATATTCGATCTGGTTGCCTACCGCCACACCGCGGGCTATCTGGGATAGTTTCGGCATCTCGGGCAGTTCGGCATTCTGTATGCGGCGATAGATATAGAAATTGGTGGTATCGCCTTCCATGGTGGTCGGCAACGCAAGAATGATCTCCTGCACGTCTCCTTTCGCAATACGTTCTATGAGGGAGTCGATTTCTATATCTTTCGGTCCGATTCCCTCCATCGGTGAAATGACGCCGCCCAGCACATGATAAACGCCGGTGTACTGCCCTGTGTTCTCTATAGACATAACGTCCTGCACATTCTCCACCACGCAGATGGTCGAATGGTCGCGACGCGGCGAACCGCATATAGGACACAGCTCCGAATCGGAAATATTATGACATTCGCGGCAATAAACGATTTCTGTTTTCAAGCGCGCAAAAGCATTCGCGAACGCCTGCACATCCGAATCGCTCTGCCGCAACAGGTGCAACACCAGCCGCAGGGCTGTTCTGCGTCCTACGCCCGGCAGCGACGCCATCTGGTTCACTGCCTGCTCTAATACTATGGAAGGATAGTCGGACAATTTACAATTTGACGATTTACGATTTACGATTTCTTCGCCCAGCGGGCAGGTAAGACACGATAAGGATAGCGCTCGCGGATATCGGTCGCGTTAGGGCAATCAATTCGGTGAATACGGATACCCTTCGTCACGGAGATGAAAGCGAAAATCGGGTCGCCGGGCTGCGGATTGCAGCACTTGGAGAGATTGAAATCCACATTCTTCACATTCATATCCACCTCGATAGCCAGACCTTTGAGATCACTCTTATCGACATACTCCGTATGTTCGCGCGGTGTAGTAGGTGTTTCTTCGGGCGTCAAGAGCACGTCACGAAGCCGCTGCAGATCTTCCTTGCCGGTCGCCACAGATTGGTACATATCCGACACCTCTTTGTAGCCTAACTTAATGGCCATGCGGGTTATATCCCCTTCGGTGTATTCGAGTTTCCAGTTCTTAAACCGCCGCTCGATCATCTCCTTGCCTTCGGCTGCCTGCTTGTATTCCACTTCCTTGAGCGCCTGGCGGATCTTATTCTTCGCTTTGGTGGACGCTACAATGTTAAGCCAGTCGGCGTTCGGGTGTTGGTTCGGAGATGTGAGGATAGATACTTGGTCGCCGTTCTCAAGTTTCTGGCGTATGGAGACGTTCTGATTGCGGATCGTACCGCCCACACAGTGCGCACCTACCTCGGTATGGATCGAGTATGCAAAATCCAGCACCGTAGCGCCGGCGGGCAGACGACGAAGATCGCCCGTTGGCGTGAAGACATACACATCTCCGGTGCGCTGCATGAGCGAACCCTTGACGCCTTTGTACGACCAGTGTGCCGCTACGCCCTGCTCTGCCACCTCGTCCATCCGCTTGGTACGAATCTGCACCTCCACCCATCGTTTCCCGGGACCGAGCACCGTAGTATGAAGCGACTCGTAGCCGTTCTCCTTCGGCACGGAAAGCCAATCGCGCAGACGTTTGGGATTCGGCGGGAAGATATCCGTGATGAGCGAATAGACCTGCCAGCAATCCGATTTCTCTTTCTCCAGAGGCGAATCGAGGATGATACGGATGGCAAAGAGGTCGTATATCTTATCCACGCCGCAATGCTGCGCCTGCATCTTATGGTAAATCGAGTGGATGGATTTGGGACGTCCCTTGATCGTGAACGTGAACCCTTCGGCTTTGAGTTTCTCCTCTAACGGCGCAATGAAAGAAGCGATATACGCTTCCCGCTCCGCTTTCTTGGCGTTCAACTCATGGGCGATATACTTATAGGTATCGTAGTCCAGAAATTTAAGGGCGAGGTCCTCCATTTCCGTCTTGATCTGGTATAGACCCAAACGGTGCGCCATAGGCGCATGGAGCGTCTGAGTCTCTTTTGCTATATGCCGGCGGCGATCCGAATCGCCCTCCTTGTCCAACTCACGCAGCAGTTCCAGACGCTCGTTGAGGATCGTATATAGTACTTTATTGCTGTCTTCCATCTTTCTATTCTCAAAAAACGCTGCAAAGTTAGTGAAAAATTTCTATTTACACAAGTAATTGCTAAAAAATTTACGATTTTCCTTGCATATATGCAAAATAATTAGTACCTTTGCACCGAATTTGCGAAAATTAAATAAAAATATACCATAATGAAAGCAACAAGAGCATTTGTAGTATGCACCTTAGCGGTAGCCGCCGTAGTGATGGCTATCTTCTGTGTGCAGAGCGTAACAACTCCTATTAAGTTTGAAGAGACCCGCGTTCAGCGTGAGGTTGCAGTGATTAAGAATCTGGTTGATCTGCGTACGGCAGAGGTTGAGTACCACCATCAGAAAGGTGTGTTCACCGCTAATTTGGACAGCCTCCTGTTATTCCTGAAAACGGCTCCGAAGAAAGAGGTGCTGAAGGAGGGAAGTCTGACCGACAAGCAGTTAGAGGCGGGTCTGACGGAGAACAAGGCAGTGAAGATCCTGAATGAGGCGAAGAAGAAAGCGCTGAAGAACAAGAACCTGACGTTTGATAACAATGATGCGCTCTACGCTTATATCTGGGAGAATGACGCCGAGGTGAAGAAGAATGGCCTGCAGGGTTTCCGCCGTGATACCATTGAGTCGAACATGATTCAATCGCTGTACAAAGGTGAGTATGACGCTACGACGATAGATAAGATAGTACTCATCCCGTTCAGCGAGAATCTGCGCTTTGAGGTAGAGGTTAACAACGACTACAAGACCAGCCAGGGCATCCGTGTTCCGCTGTTCGAGGCTCGCGCTCCGTTTACCGCTTATCTGGCGGACCTCAACGAGCAGGAGTTGGTGAATCTCATCGACCGCGAGGAGAAATTAGAGCACTACGCAGGCTTGAAAGTCGGTGATATCTATTCGCCGAATAACAATGCCGGTAACTGGGAGTAATGAGAATTATCTCTGGCATATATGGGGGGCGGCGATTGTCGCCCCCTAAAAATATCACCGCGAGGCCTACGACGGACTTTGCGAAAGAGAGTTTGTTTAACCTGCTCAACAACCGGATGGATCTGGAGGGGATAGACGTCTTGGATCTCTTTGCGGGCACCGGAGGTATTGGTATTGAGTGCGTCAGTAGAGGCGCACGCGAAGTGACGGCGGTGGAGATCGCACACGTGCAGCAGAACTGGATCATCAGCTGCTGCAAGCAACTCGGCATCCGGAACCTCAGCGTCATTCGAGGCGATGTCTTTAAGTTCCTCAGTGCATGCCGTACGAAGTACGACCTCATCTTCGCGGACCCGCCTTATGCCTTGGAGGAATTAGCCGCCCTACCCGACCTCATTCTCAAGCAGGAGATACTCAAAGAAGACGGATGGGTGGTCGTGGAGCATGGCAAGGACACGGATTTCACGAGTCACCCGCGGCACGTAGAGACACGCACGTACGGGAGTGTACATTTCAGTTTTTTCCAATAAAAAAGAGGCTCGCGCCTCTTTTTTTTATTCGGTATTTACGAAGATCAGACCTCCATGTATATCTCTAAGAGCTGGCATTGACCGTCCGGCTCAATGAGGATATCATTCACGGACGCCGGAATGAGCACCGCTTCGCCTTGGCGCATTGGTACCACCTGATGGTCAGCGTCGGCATCGAGCGCCTTGATTGCACAGGATCCTTCTACGCACATATATGCCACGAACGAATCAAGCGGAGCATAATCCCGCTGGATCGCTTGCGTCGGACTCAGTATATTCGCCGTGAAATAGGGATTCTTGGAGATATTAACCGCCCCGTTGGAAACAGGCTCCGGATGGGTCAGTGTGACCTCCTCTTTCGTTTCAAAATCCATGACGCGCAATGCTTTTTCGAGGTGCAGCGGACGCTGTTTTCCGTCGTTACCCACACGATTGTAGTCATAGAGCCGATAGGTGATATCCGAGTTCTCCTGGATCTCCGCGACGATCGTATTGCGGCGCATGGCGTGCACTGTTCCGGCAGGGATATACGCTACATCGCCCGCGCGTACCTTATAATCGCGCAGGTAGCGCGCGAGGGTACCATCGGTGATTGCTGCATGGATGCGGGACGAGTTCATCGTCTCTTTCCAACCGAGATAGATAGACGCCTCCTCATGTGACGGCAGCACATACCACATCTCGGTCTTACCAAGCGACTCCTCATTCTCCAAAGCATAATCATCGTCCGGATGCACCTGAATAGAGAGGTCGTCAGTAGCATCGATGAACTTGAGCAGCAAGGGGAAATGGTTTCCGAAGATCTCATATACTTTCCCGCCTACCAGTTCATCCATATAGACCTCCAGCAGATCCTGCAGCGAGTCTCCGGCATGTGCGCCGTTAACGACCTCTGTGGGATAATTCTCCACATCGGACATAACCCATGCCTCTCCTACATTCTCATATTCAGCCGGCACATGGTCGTACCATTCGGCGATCGTGTGTCCTCCCCAGATCTTATGGAAGAGTTGCGCCTTGAATTTTAAAGGATAGAGTGTCATTTAATATTTCGTATTTTCTTTTCCCAGTTCCATGCGGACGCGAGTACCTCACGAATAGGGGTGTCGGCTTTCCATCCCAACACTTCGTTGGCTTTCTTGGGCGCAGCCCATACTTGCTCGATATCGCCTTCGCGGCGGCCGACGATGGTATAAGGGATCTTCACGCCGGTTGCTGCTTCGAACTCATGGATGAGCGTGAGGACGGAGAGGCCGGTTCCGGTACCGAGGTTGAAGACCTCCACCTGGTCGCGTTTCTTGGCGTGAAGCATCCGGTCGATCGCTTTGACGTGCGCCTTGGCCAGATCAACGACATAGATATAGTCGCGGATGCAGGATCCGTCGGGCGTATTATAGTCATTGCCGAACACTTTCAGTTCGGGACGCATGCCGGCTGCGGTCTGCGTAATGAAGGGCAGCAGGTTCTGCGGTACGCCATTCGGCAGTTCGCCTATCTGTGCGGACGGATGAGCGCCGATCGGGTTGAAGTAACGCAGGATCGTTGCATGCAAATCCTTATCCGTGTGCGCCTCGTCACATATGATCTCTTCGTTGATCTGCTTGGTATTGCCGTAGGGCGAGAGGGCTTTCTGAATCGGCGCGGTCTCATCTACCGGCAGGTGCGCAGCGTCCGGCTGACCATAAACGGTGCAGGAGGACGAGAAAACGAGGTTCTGTACCTGGTGTACCTTCATCACCTCGAGTAAGGTGATAAGGCTGCCGAGGTTATTACGGTAGTAGAGCAGCGGTTTCTCCACCGATTCGCCTACGGCCTTGGATGCCGCAAAATGGATCACACCCACGATATCGGGGTATTGTTTGAACACATTATCGAGGTCCACATGATTGCCGCAATCGATATTGGCGAAATCGGGTTTCTTTCCTACGATCGCTTCAATGCCGTCCAACACATCAATGGACGAGTTACTCAGATTATCAACGATAGTCACATCATAGCCTTGCTGCATCAGCTCTACCGTCGTGTGCGAACCGATATATCCGGTTCCGCCTGTAACAAGTATTCTTGACATAATGATTCTTGCTATTTAAAACAACTTAGCGGGATACTCCCCTTTGGCGATGAGCTGATTGATCTTCATCACTACCTGCGGGCGATCCTCCGCATAAGTGACGCCAAACCATTTAGAAGGGGTATCGAGCACGGTGCATGTAGCCTTGCCCTCACCGATGAGCTGGTTCACAAGCGTCGGGATATAGAACTCGGATTTGAGTTCCTGTCCTTTCTCGGCGAGGAAAGCACGGAAGCCGGCCTCGCTATAAGCGAAATACTCCGGCGTAAAGCCCCACATATTCATTGACACCGGGGTATGAGGATCAAGCGGCGTATCGACGCCCTCTTCGGTAAAGACGATCTGTCCGTTCTTCTCTTCGATCTTCGTGCGCTCGACAACGTCGGTCAGATGACCGGCTGCATCGGTTGTACAAACGCCTCGGCTGACCGCTCCGTTCTCGCTGAGCGTGTTGCATACACGGTAGCCTACCATGCAGTATTTGCCCTCTGTACCCTCTACGGAACGCAGGTAGTCCGCCAGCACCTGGAACGACTCCTTGCCGTAGAAATCATCGGCATTGATGACGGCAAAAGGCTCTTTGATCAAATCTTTTCCCATAAGCACGGCGTGATTGGTACCCCAAGGCTTGGATCGCTCAGGGTTGTATGTGCAACCTGCCGGCACTTTGTCAATCGCCTGGAAGCACACTTCGCATTGTACTTTGTCTGCATACTTGGACAGCACTTTCTCCCGGAAATCCGCCTCAAAATCCTTACGGATGACAAAGACGATCTTGCCAAACCCTGCGCGCAGGGCATCAAACACACTGTAGTCCATGATGGTCTCGCCGTTAGGACCGAGGCCATCCAATTGTTTAAGTCCTCCGTAGCGGCTACCCATACCTGCCGCTAAGATAAATAATGTTGGTTTCATTAGTTGATTATATTATTTTTTATTCGTTGACGATAATCGTTTTTCCGTCTTTCTTCTTATGCCGGAACCAGAGGCCATAGACCTCGGAGCAGTTTCCGGCTGTAATAAAGGCTTTAATCTTATTATTCCGAATAAAAGCCATGACGGATGAGAACTCATCCTGCGTGAGCAGGGCCTGAATCTCCGTATGTTCCTCGCCGCTATAGCCGCCCTGTACTTTGTAGAGCGAACACCCGCGGACGAGCGTTTCTACTATATACTTGCGCACGCGCTCGTGTTCTTCTGCAATAATGCATACGCGCTTGCGTTTATTGAGCGAAGCGGTGAAATAATCAATCGCCAGACCGTTGATCCACGTACCGATAATACCGATCACCACCATGCGGAAGTCATTGATCAGGAATGCGGTACAACAGATGATAATTCCACCGATAGCGACCGACGAACCGATGTCGAAATGCAGGTACTTATTGACAATCTTACCGAGGATATCCAGTCCGCCGGTAGAAGCATTGATGCGGAACATGACGGCCTGGCAGGCGCTGAGGAGCAGCACAAAGCAGATGAGGTCAAACCATACATCGCCCACGCCCAGTCCTCCGCTCATGACGCTTTCACGGACTTGTTCGAGCACTTCGCCTGTACGGCTCAGCAGATAGGGATTGCCGTTGGCATCAAGCACCGTTTGTCCCGCCTGCAGCTGCGCCAGGATATCGGGGTTCTCAATGACCTTATGCGTAAAATTGGTGTACGGATAGACGCGATCCCAGAACTGGGTCAGCGGCCCCAGGATCATTGCCGTATAGACAGTCTTCGCGCCGAACTCATTGCCGATCAGGATAAACGCCAGAAGGAGCAGGAACGCATTGATACCCATCACCCAATAGGAGAAGGTATCCGGCGTACCACCCATGAGCGTATTCAGCACGATGGAAAGACCCGAGATCGAACCCACAATCAGGTGGCTCGGCATCAAGAAATAATAGACTGCGATCGCACCGAAACTCATGCCGGCGGTCATCATAACCAGTTCACGCCAGAACTTAGGTGTTCCAAGCGCGGTCCAGAAGGTGCTCAAGAGTTCGCACCAGTATTCCTTGGTAAGATATTGTTTCAGGTTTCCCATGTTAAGAAGTTTGAATTCAGATATCAGATTCTTTTACGACGAGTCGCGCGGTGCGACGGGTTGTCTGGCTCAGCATGATCGTACGTCCGGCTTTCGCGTTCTCCAGGATCTCGGGCGTTGTGCCGCGGATGGTGAGCAGCGACAAATGGTCATTGTACGACACGTTAAAATGTTCCTGTAACTCCTCTATCGCCGCGGGTACAAAGCGCGTGTTATCGACGCAGACGGAGATCGTGACTGCCGAGGATTGAATGAGCGACACTTTGAGCCGGTGGCGATGGATGATATCGAAGATCTCACTCAGGCTCTCCTCGAGCACAAAAGCAAAATCTTTTGCCCGCATGGTGATCAGGATCTGGTTCTTACGCCATATATAGACAGGCACTCCGATCGGTCCAACACCGTCATCAGCGATCCGGGATCCTGCTGCTTGCGGGTCGCCGAAAGGCTTGACGAGGAGCGGTATATGCTTGTTCTCCAGGGGGCGGATGCTCTTGGGGTGCATGACCTGCGCGCCGGAGTTAGCCAGCTCCACAGCGTCCATATACCGCAAGGAAGGGATCAGGATCGTGTTCGGCTCAATACGCGGGTCGGCATTGAGGATGCCCGGCACATCTTTCCAGATAGTAACGGATTCGGCATCGAGGTAGTTTCCCAGGAGCGCAGCGGTATAGTCCGATCCTTCGCGACCGAGGGTCGTACGTTTGCCGTCCTTGGTACCGCCGATAAAACCCTGTGTGACCACCACTTGCGGTCTATTGGGGCGGTTCCATCCGGCGGTGATAACTGCCCTACTCGTCTCGTCGTCCACCTTGGCCTCGCGCCATGTAGCGTCCGTGCGCAGCAGTTTGGGGATATTCCACCATTCGACGGAGAGACCCTGCTTGAGCAGATAGACGGCGATAATCTGGCTTGAAAGCAGTTCGCCCGTAGAGACCACCTGGTCGTAGTTCTCGTCGTACGGGAGTGTCGGGTCGTAAGGGATCTCGCCCTGCAGACGGATATCCACGCCGGGTTGGAGGCCTAACTCGCGCATGATAGCGACGTGATAGTCAAACACATCGACCCACTGCGCCAAGGCCTTGTCCTCGTGTCCTTCCGCCAGATAGTCCACCACTCGTTCGAGGGCATTCGTCGTCTTACCCATCGCCGATACAACGACCATCAAGCCATGTACCATTGGGTCATTGATGGCCATACGCACGATGCGTTCCACGTTCCGGACGCCTGATGCGTCCTTCACCGATGCTCCGCCGAACTTATAGACTTTCACTGCGTGAACTTTAGCTTTTGGCTATTGGCTATTAGCTAATGGCTAACAGCTAACAGCTAATGTTAGAGGTTTGCCATTCGGATAGCAGTAATAGCGCCTTCGACACCTTTGTTGCCTAACTTGCCTCCGGCTCGGTCGAGCGCCTGCTGTTTGTCGAGCACCGTGAGCACGGAGAAGATGACCGGCACCTTACCCTGCGCATTCAGCATAGCCACTCCCTGCGTAGCCGACTGACACACATACTCGAAATGCGGCGTGTCACCCTGGATAACACATCCGATGACGATAATAGCATCCACGTGTGCCTCACGCATCAGACGGGCGGCTCCGTAAGTCAGTTCCACGGCACCCGGCACGTGGACTACATCGATATTATCCACCGATACCCCGTGTTTGGTCAGTGTCTCAACGGCTCCGAGCGTCATCGGATAAGTGATGTCGCTGTTCCAGTCCGCTACTATAATTGCATAGCGCTGACGTCCGAGGACCTCAGCGCTAGGCAGTTGAGTAGCATCATATTGCGATAAATCAGTTGTCATAATCAATTATCAATCATCAATAATCAATTATCAATTATCAATCATCAATTATCAATCATCAATTATCAATCACTCAGCTATGGCGATATATTTGTCGATATCCTGAGCCTCAGAGGAAGCAGGATATTCGTCCTTGATGGTCTTGAACGCCTTGAGTGCTTTGCCCTTCTCGCCCTCGTGCAGATAAACGATACCTGCTTTCTTGAGGCTCATCGGAGCAATCACCTCGTTGCCGGAAGCTGCTGCAACCTCGAAAGCCTTAGCCGCCTTGCCGTACTCCTGCAGCTCTACATACGCGTCGCCGAGCAGCTGATGAGCCGCCGGATCGATATTCAGATCCTCTGCAGAGAACTCCTTGAGGTACTTGGCTGCATCCTCGTACTGACCCAGCTCATAGTAGCAGATGCCGGCATACAAAGCCGCTAACTTACCCTGCTGATACCAGCTGTACTCGTCTGCGATAGCCTGGAATCCGATGCACTCAGCATCGTCGCCGTTGAGGGCCTTGTCATAATTGCCCGCCATGAAATAAACAACGGCTTTCGCATTCTCGTTGCTTGCCTCCAAGGCTTTGGGCTTGAATACATAATTGTTGAGCGCGATGCACGCACATACGAGGACGGCGATGCCGCATACAATCCAACTGATGAGGTTTGCGTTGTCCTCGATCCATTTACCGGCGCCGGTCAGCGCCTCATTTACTTCTTGTAATTGTTCGTCCTGTTTAACGAACTCGTCTTTCTTTTTTGCCATTTTTATTGTTGTTTAATTGTTTTCACTACAGCCGAAAAAGTCTCTTTCGGGCGACTCCTCGACAAAAAGCGTGCAAATTTACAACTTTTTTTTGAATTGTGCAAATTTATTTGCATTTATTTGTTACAATTCGACCGTTTGGCCTTTTTCTGGCACCTCTACATGCTTGAATCCGGCGTCATGGAGGTGATTTTTGTAGGTTTCGGCGGCTTGCTCTTCTCCGTGAACGACGAACACACGTTTTACATCCTTGACCTGCAGGCTGCGGGTCAGGTAGTCGATCATCTCCTTGTAGTCGCCATGACCCGAGAATCCTTCAATCTTGGTGATCTGCGCTTTGATCTTCCGGTCGAGACCGAAGATGGATATCCACTGCAAGCCGGGTTCCTGGATACGTGCGCCGAGGGTTGTCGGAGCGCAGTAACCGACGATGAGAATGGTGCATCGCGGGTCGGATATATGGTTCGCCACATGATGCTTGATACGGCCTGCCTCCAACATGCCCGAGGCGGAGATGATGATACAGGGTTCGTCCTTATGGTTCAGCGCCTTGGATTCGCGGATGTCGGTGATGTAACGGAGTGTATTGAAACCGAAAGGATCGGAGTCGTACTGCACCGTATCGCGCACCTCTTCGCTCAATTCGTCCAGGTACATCCGGAAGATATGCGTGGCATTGGTGGACATCGGCGAATCGACATAGACGGGTATATGCGGCAGTCGTCCGTCGTTATAGAGTTGGTTCAGCACATAGACGATCTCCTGGGTACGACCGACGGAGAAAGAAGGGATGAGCAGTTGGCCCTTGCGATAGACGCAGGTGTCCTCCACAACGCCGAGCAGTTGCTCTTCGGTCACCTCCTCCGCCTCGTGCAGCCGGTCGCCGTAGGTCGATTCGCAGATCAGGTAGTCGCATTGCGGGAAGAGTTGCGGTTCGGGCAGGATATGGCAATGTTTCCGTCCGATATCGCCGGTGTACGTCACGCGCTTCCACCGCTTGGCAGACCGCTTTGCTGACAGACCGGCTTCGCCTGACAGACCGCTTTGCTGACAGACCGCTTCGCTGACAGATTTATCTTCTTCATACACCTCCAAACTGCAGATCGCTCCGCCGAGCATGTGACCGGAGTTAGTGAAGGTCAGCAGCACATCGTCGAACAGCCGGAATCGGCGGTCGTAGCTGTAGGTCACAAAATGTTTCATCGCCCGATCGACATCCTGCGTGTTATAGAGCGGCTCGATCTTATAGGTCTTGCCTTTTTCTTTATGGGGGTGCTGCTTGTCTATTTTCTTATTATAGGTACGCACGTCCTGCTCCTGGATGAAGGCCGTGTCGGCGAGCATGAGCGCACACAGGTCTCTCGTCGCCGGTGTGCAGTAGATATCGCCCTTGAAACCCTTCTTAACCACATAAGGGATGAGCCCCGAGTGGTCTATATGCGCATGGGAGAGCACGATACAATCGAGTGTCGCCGGATCGAAACCGAGGTCGCGGTTTTCTGCGTCCGTCTCCATGCCTTTTCCTTGATACATTCCGCAATCCAGGAGGATTGTGTGACCCGAATCGGTCGTGATCAGATGTTTGCTTCCCGTCACTTCGCGCGTTGCGCCTAAGAACTGTATTTTCATGGTAGTAAATGATTAAAAACCTTTGCGACTGCAAAGGTAGTACTTTTTTTTGATATATGCAAGAAAAAGGACAAAAAAAAGCGCTCCCTCCTGTATTAAGGGGGGAACGCGGATAGGGAGATTGACCTTTCGCGGAGGTACGATTAGCCACGCGGGTGGGCTGCGTCGTACGTAGCGCACTCGAGGCTCCAGAGATAGGCCTTCATGGTGCGCTTGCCACCTGCCTGATCCTTCTGGGCGATGAACGCTGCCTGATCGGCATCGACCTTGGTCAGGTCCTCCGAACGAGCCTTGACGGCTGCCTTGACTGCAGCGAAACGCTGACGCATGAAGAGCTCGTTGACCGTCGGAGGCGTCGAACGCTCGATCTTCGGCCGCAGGTAAAGGCGGTTACAGTTATTACTCGTGGTCGCTGCCGTACGGTGCGTACCAAGCAGCATCTTTTGACAGCTGTGCTGTCCGTTCTTACTGGGTTTGCTGAGTGCGCCGGATACATAGTCAATACCGGCACTCCATCCTACTTTTGCCATGATTGTTCGGCGTTTGCCGAACAGACCGCAAGCTTTGCTTGCTGAAAGACCGCTTCGCTGAAAGACCGTTCGCGGTGCTCACTGAAAGACCGCTCATTGTCATTCGCTGAAAGACCATCTTGTCTGCTCGAATCCCTACGCCGTGAGGGGGTTTAGGTTAATAAAGTTTCTTCGA